>JAAEPZ010000538.1 GCA_024231955.1 bacterium
AAGACCATCCTGAGCCGTTACATCAAGGGTGTTCCAACCGGCTGTAGCCGGGCCACCCATACCATCGTCGAAATTGAATCCACGATCGCTGGTACCGGCTGATCCGAAGGAGCCGGGTCCACTTGACGCGAACAGGAATACAGTATCGGCGCGCACCGACGTATTTGCGTTAATCGGCGCGGGATCAAAGGCTTTGAATTCCATCTGAGAAAGCTCGTTCGTGGAACGGGCGCTCACTGGCGCTGTCACCGATAGCATGGCTACCAGGATTAGCGTCAGACAGAGGAATACTCGAGAGTTGCTGTTCATTATTTCCCCCCAAGGTTATTTTGAACTAGCTAGTTTCTAGACTCACTCGCGGCAAAAAACGCCGGTTTCAGCGCTCTGCACACGAGATCGCTTCTGTCTTTCAATGCAATAGTATTGGGTTGTGAAGGTGACAACGATGAGATCCCCGGTCATCCGAACGGGATACTGAATGTTATGCGGGTTGATTGTATGATGTGATAACGGCGGTAAATTGATACAGCCAAAATATCCACTCATAGCATTCCCCCCAGATGCCATCAGTAACTAACTATCGTATCTTCAACATTCTACAGCGTCAGAATACTTAAACCGCCAGCCAATTTGGATGTTTCCAAATGTGGGGTTTAGAAACTTCCGAATTTTGGCAAGCAGCTTCTCCTGTTATGCCAGAGTTGTTGGGAAGTTATCCAGACATGTGCCATTATAGACTATCTACATTAGTTGTACAGCAAAAATGACATAATCCCCGATCATTTTCTCAAAAACCTGAAAGAGTTGATACCCGAATCCTGATGGATTCTGTACGGATTCTGAATTGAAATGCAGTCCCTCTCGGGTGCCGGTACTGGATATCAGAACAGGTAATAAGTGAGTGCGGAGTGTGGAGTATGGATGAGTTGTTGGATGAAATAATATCTTAATTGTTTACGGTTTCGGAAACCTTAAACTGCGGCGCTGGCGGGGTATCGCTTGTACTCATTAGTCATATGGTGATATAGTCACCTGCAGGTCGATACCTTTGACTAGCATCTATCATAAACTATCATGGAGGTCTCTCTATGTCCCCTGTTTATAAGAAACTTGTGGGATTATCTCTTGTCCTGATGCTCCTGGTTTGTTCAATGTCTGTTATGGCGCACGATAATGTTGTCATGAATGACAACATCAAGGCCGATGCTCCGGCCCCTTCGTTCGATCGCACAGACATGCTCACCGAGGGCTTTGAAGGCTCCTTCCCTCCGGCAGGCTGGACTGTCGTTACCCCCAACCCTCAATATGACTGGGCTCGGGATAGCGGCAGAGTTCACACAGGTGATTATAGCGCCGTCGTCAAATACAGCCCGACAGGTGTTGAACTTGACGAATGGCTGATTACTCCCGCCATCGACTTCTCCACCCTGACCATGCCCTTGATCGAGTGGTATGAAGACGAGGCTTACTGGTCGGCTGATGGGGATCATCACCGTATTCTCGTCTCCACCACCGACGCGTCATCTCCGGCCAATTTCACGGTAGTCAGCGACATGACCCCCGCCAACCATACCGTCAACGGTATGGATGGTGCGCCGGCTCTTGTCGATCTCAGCGCTTATGCCGGTGAGCCGGTCGTCTATATTGCATTCCAATATACTGGCGATTACGCGGACAACTGGTGGATTGATGATGTTCGTGTCTTCGAACCCTTCGAACATGATGTAGCCGTCGTCACCGTTACTCCGGATGATGAACAGTACGAAGCCGGCGACTCCGTGACGCCTCAGGCCGTTGTCGCCAATGTCGGCCTCACCACCGAGTCGTTTGATGTTCGCATGGAGATCCACGAATCCGGCGTCCTCTTCTTCTCGGAGGTCGTGACGGTAACCGATCTGGCACCCTGGGACGACATCACCCTCACCTTCTCGAGCAGCACGCTCAACAGCGGCGAGTTCTATCGCATGACGGCGACGACCCTGCTGGGAACCGACATGTATACCGCCGATGATACGGGTGCGGGTGTCTGTGACACCTACACCGAGGTTCGTGTTCCGACATGCTTCCTGTTCACCAACTCCGGTTGTGGACCCTGTGTCTCATCGAACCAGAATCTCGACAACTACATGCCCACCGTCGGCAATGCTCTCGCTCTGATGCGGATCCACGCCTGGTGGCCCAACGGCAACGACATCATGTTCCTGGCGGCGGAAGCCCAGTGTCGTGCTCTGATCGCGGAATACGGAACCTCCGGCGTTCCCGACTTCTGGATTGACGGCATCTACAACGGTTCCGCAACCAACACGGCGTGGCTCAATGCGTCCCAGACCCGGAAGAGCCCCGCGCTGATGAGCATGACCTATCAGATCGCCACTCAGCAGCTGACCATCAGCTATGAGATCACCGAAAAACTCGATCCTCAGGGTGACTACCAGTTGTTCGTCGGTATCACTGAAGACGGCATCGTGCACAACGGCGGTAACGGCGAACCGATTCACAACCAGGCTTTCCGCGTGCTGTATCCCGGCACCGCCGCCGGGGTCCCCGTCAGCACCACTCTGGGATCCTACAGCGCTGTTGTTGATATGACTCTGGACAACGGTTGGATCTATGACAACCTGCGCGCCACGGCGTATATCCAGAACAGAAACACGCGCAAAATCGCTCAGGGCTGCACGAATTTCCTGACTCAGATCGATGACACGACACCTGTCGCATTGAGCTTCTTCGATGTCCGGCAGGTCGGTTCCAGTGTCAATCTGAACTGGGAAGCCTATGACGCTTCGACCGAAGATTTCAGTCTGATTCGCGTTCACAACAACGTCGAAACCGAGCTGAGCTTCTCCCGCGACGGCGTCAATGCCTATCGCGCCGTCGATACCGGCGCCGTGCTGGCCAATGGCGGCACCTTCGAGTACAGGCTCTTCGGCGAGGGTATGATCCTGAGCTCCCGCGTGATCGATGTCGAGGCGGCTCCCGCCATGACCGCGATCAAGGGCGCTTTCCCGAACCCGTTCAACCCGAAGACCAACATCTCCTTCTCGCTGAGCGAGGCGGGCATGGTCAACATGAGCGTTTACGATCTCAACGGTCGCCTGGTCGATGTTCTGGTCTCCGATCAGATGTCCGCTGGCAACCACGAAATCACCTGGAACGCCACCGATGTGGCCTCCGGTGTGTACTTCGTCCGGATGATGGCTAACAACTCGGTCCAGAGCACGAGAGTCGTTCTGACCAAGTAGCGCAATCACCAGATCGTTTGCCCAAAGCAGGAAAGGCCCCGGGATCTCCCGGGGCCTTTTTCATGGGTGATATTCACCTCGTCTATTCCGAACTTGCTCCTCGACGGAATGGTTTGGTGGGCAGCTCCCAAAGCACGCGCTTGAAGAACCGCTTGGTCGGATCGATGCTTGAGTACATCACCGGCACGACAACCAGCGTGAGGAAGGTGGCGACCGCCAGTCCCCAGATGACGGCGGTGCCCATCGGACCCCACCACTGACTCGACTCGCCGCCGATGGTGAACGGGCGGCTGAAGTCGCCGGTGAACATCCTGCGGAAGTCGACCGAGAAGCCGGTGGTCAATGGGATGAGTCCCAGGATCGTGGTGATCGCCGTCAGAATGACGGGGCGGAAACGGGTGCGACCGGCCTTCACGATTGCATCCATCTTGGACATGCCGCGCGCCTGCAGCTGGATGATGTAATCGAGCAGCACGATCGCGTTGTTCACGACCACGCCCGCCAGCGAGATCACACCGACGCCGGTCATGATGATGCCGAACGGCGTACGGGTGATCAGCAGCCCCATGAATACGCCGATCAGCGACAGAACCACGCTGAACATGATCACCAGGGGTGTCGTCAGCGAGGTGAACTGGGTGATCAGCACAATCAGGATCAACATCAATCCGATGCGGAACGCCTCGGACAGGAAGGCGCTGGCCTCCTCCTGATCCTGGTTCTCGCCGGCGAAGGACAGGTGGTACCCAACCGGCAGATCAAAATCGGCAAGGCGCTCCTGCACCTGCATGAGCACGGCGTTGCTGTTGACGCCGGCGGCCGCTTCGGCGGACACGGTGACGACGCGCCGGGAATCCTTGCGGGTGATGGTCGCCAGGCTCGAGCTGTAGGTGACATCGGCGAAAGCGGTCAGTGGGACATAGGTCCCCTCATGGAAGATCGAGAGCTCCTCCAGGTCCTCGACACTCTCTCGCGAATCCCCCTTCAAGCGTACGACGATATCGAACTCATCCTCGCCCTGGCGAAACTTGGACACGTCGCTGCCGTGGACCGCCGTCCGGATGTTGCTGGCGAGATCCATGGTGCGCAGCCCGAGGCGAGCGGCCTTTTCGAGGTTGGGCTTGACCCGGATCTCCGGGCGTCCGGTGTCGTAGTCGTCTTCCAGATCAACCAGACCCGGAATATCGCGGATGATCTCCTTGATCCGCGCGGCGAGTTCACCCAGGGTGAGGAAGTCGTCGCCCGAGATCTCGATGGAGACGGGGGGACCCGTCGGCGGGCCCTCATCCTGCTTGTCGATGGTCAGGCGGGCTCCGGTGAAGGCGCTCAGGCTTTCACGCAGACTGGTAAGCGCATCGAACGATGAGAGTTTGCGATCCTCGCTCTTGACGAACTCCATGCTGATCACACCCTGATGGGAGGGTGTGCCGCCGCCGCCTCCGAAGAGCCCGCCGCCCGTCGGGCGACCGACATCGGCGACATAACTCTTGAGCTCGGGGAGCTGGGCGACCTCCCGCTCGATCGTCTCGGCGTAGGAGTCGGTCATCTCGATCCGCATCCCGCTCGGTCCGTTGACGTTCACGTAGGCGTAGGTCGGTTCGACATCCGGGAACAGCTCCACTCCCGCATTGAACCTGCCGAACAGGGCGATCATAACGAACAGCAGCAGGAACATCCCCCCCATGGTCAGGAGACGATGTCTCAGCGACCAGCGGAGAATGGGTTCGTAGATATTGAGCCCTTTCTGAAGCAGCGTATTGCCCAGACGGCGCTTCATCTTCTTGGTGTCGGGCACCTTCATGAAGTTGGAGCAGAGGACCGGATTGAAGATCATGGCCACGACCAGAGAAGAGACCAGTGTGATCATCACCGTCACGGGCAGGTACTTCATGAACTCGCCCATGATGCCGGGCCAGAAGACGAGGGGGCCGAAGACGCAGAGCGTGGTCATGGTGGAGGCGATGATCGGTGCGGATACCTGATGGGTGGCTTTTTTGGCCGCCTCGATCTTGCTCATCCCCTGGGCGCGGTGGCGGAAGATGTTCTCGACCACCACGATCGCATTGTCCACGAGCATGCCCAGCGCCAGAATCAGCGAGAACAGCACCACCATGTTGAGCGTGTAGCCCATGAAGCGGAGAACGATGAAGGACATCAGCATCGAGAACGGAATCGCCGAGGCGATGAAGAACGAGTTGGTGACGCCGAGGAACATGAACAGGACGGCGACAACCAGGATCAGTCCGCTGAGGATGTTGTTCTCCAACTCCCGCACAACGTCCTCGATCGATATCGATTGATCGCCCGTCACCGTAATCGAAGTGCCGGCGGGTACCGCCCCCTCGAATTCGGCCACGATCATCTTGATCTCGTCTGCGATCCG
Source organism: bacterium (assembly GCA_024231955.1). Taxonomy (GTDB): domain Bacteria; phylum Krumholzibacteriota; class Krumholzibacteriia; order JACNKJ01; family JACNKJ01; genus JAAEPZ01. The sequence continues at coordinate 5,626 of JAAEPZ010000538.1, forward strand.
GATGATGTTCTCGCCGCTCCGTTTGGTGATCGAGAGCGTCACCGCATCGATGCTGTTGAGCCGGGAGATCGTCTCGCGATCCTTGATCCCCAGCGTGATGCTCGCCACATCCCTCATGTAGATGGGATCCGGAGCGCCCGGATTGAGCAGCAGGTTGGCGATCTCCTCAATCGTCTCGAACTCGCCCGGCACCCGCACCTGGTAGTCGTAGGTGCCCATGGCCAGATTGCCGCCGGGGAAGGTGATGTTCTCCAGCGCCACCGCGTCCATGACGTCGACCAGGGCCATGCCGTAATAGTGCAGCTTGCGGGGGTCGATATCCAGCTGCACTTCACGCTCGACGTGACCGTTCATGTTGGCGGCCAGCACCCCCTCGACCCGCTCGATCTCCTCCTGGAGATTCTCGGCGACATTCTTGAGCTGAATCGGATCGTAGTCGGCGGAGAGCACGATCTGCATGATCGGCCAGTCGGTGGAGCTGAGCTCCTGGATAACCAGGTCGTCCTTCACATCCTGGGGCAGCTCCGGCTTGGCCATCTCCACCGCATCGCGCACCTTCTGGAGCGCGTCGCTCATCTCGACATCGGAGTCGAACTCCAGAGAGATCTGGGTCATCCCCTCGGCCGACGTGCTGATCATCTCCTTCAGATCGGCCACACCCTTGAGTTGCTGCTCGAGTTTCCGGGTGACGAGGTTCTCCATATCGGAGGGGCTCGTGCCGAAATAGGGCGCCGCCACGATAACGTACGGAATCTTCACGTCCGGCGAGGATTCGCGCGGCAGGATGCTGTACGAGGTCGCACCCAGGAAGATCACGAGGACCATCAGGGCGAACATCGTCATGGAGCGATTTACGGCGATGTTGGTGATCTTCATCTAATCGCCCCCTCCGCCTGACCATCCTTGGTGCCGCGGGTGAGCACGGTCGCGGGATCAACCGCGAGCGAACCATCGGCGGCCAGAGTCTCCTCCTGAACGGCGACCGCCACCCCTTCGCGGACGTCGCGTTGGCCACGGACCAGCAGCCGATCACCGGCGCGCAGACCGCTCTCGACGATAACCATCAGGCCCTGATCGATCCCCAGTTCCAGGATCCGTTTCCGGGCGACGCCGTTCTCCTCCACAAACGCCACCGGGCCGGTGGTCTGCTGGACCACCGCATCCCGCGGAATGCGGATTACGTTCAGGTGCTGCTGCTTGAGAATACGGGCGTGGGCGATGATGCCGGGGTGGAGGATCAGATCTGAGTTGTTGATCCTGATCTCCACCGGGAATTTGCCCGAAGCTGGATCCGCTTCGAATCCAACCCAGTGCACCACACCCTCCACGGGGTGGGTTTGATTCTCAAACTCGACGATCGCTTTCGCGCCCCTCTTGACCTGCGTTACTTCACGCTCTGTCACCGAACTCTCCAGCTTGAGCGTATAGGGATCGACGATCCGCGCCACCGGCTGTCCGGGGGCGACCATCTGACCCAGTTCGACATAGCGATCGGTGACGATACCGGCGAAAGGGGCGGTAGTGGCGGCGCGGTCGTAGCGCAGCTTGATCGCCTTGACCGAGGCTTTGGCCTGCAGGTTGGAGGTCTTGGCGTCCAGCCACTCGATTTCGCTGACCGAATTCGCATCGAACAGCTTGCGTGTCTTTCGGGCGTTGAAACTCGCCAATTCCGCCTGCGCCTCCGCAGCCTGCAGTTCGGTGGCGAGCAGCGCGCGGTCCAGGACAACGATGGCATCGCCCTCGCCGATCCGCTGCCCCTTGTCGCGGGGGATCTCCTTGACCTGCCCCGATTCCTCGGCGCTGAGAACTGTGCCCCTGAGCGCGGAGGCCGGTCCGTAGATGGTCAGGTATTCGCTGAGATCACCCTCAGCCAGGGTCAGCACCCGCACATTGCGGGGCACCTCGGCCATGCCAATCTCCGTATCGGTATTGGGCTCATTGCACCCGGCGACACAAAGAATCAGAAGTAGGCCGATGAGCGGGAGTAGCGCTCCGCTGCTCTTCCTGGTGGTTGACAGTCCCATGATATGCATCTCTCTTCCTTCTTTCGTTCGGCTTACCGATTCTGATTTGTGGCGTGCAGTGTCGCTGCGATTTCCGAGAGGGGGGAGCCGGGATCGAAGCCCAGCAGCCTCTTGAGCGACGCGGTCAGGGTCAGCACGTCAAAGCGGGTATTAATGAGGTTGCTGTTGGCCATCAGGCGAGCGGACTGTGCATTGAGCACATTGAGATAGTCCGCCTTGCCGCTCTGATAGCGTTGGGTCGTCTGCTCGAGAGCGTTGTCGGCGGCCAGCAGATTCAGCTCGGCGGCGGCCATGCTCTCGTGCGCGGCGGTCAGGTCGCCCAGCACCTTGTGCAGTTCGAGATGGGCGTTGCGCAACGCATCCTCGCGCTGGTAATGGGTGCGGCGGATGGAGGCTTCGGTCTCCTTCACCTTGCCGCGGGTCAGCAGACCGTCGAAGATCGGCACGTTGACCGTCACGCTGGTGCTCCAGGTATCGTGACCATCATCCATCAGGTTGCCCGCTTCGGTGCCCACGTAGCCGTAGGAGGCGTCGACCGACAGGTAGGGACGCATGTCGGACCTCTGCGCCCCCCTGTTTTTGCGGAGGATCTCCTCGAGCAGCGTCATCTGCCGAATATCGGGTCGCTTCCCCAGACGGGTCACTGCCAGATCGGGATCGATGACATCGGTCTCGACGATCGTGTTGCGGACCACGCTGAGGGGATTGAGCGCCGGGCGCCCCATGAGAATGTTGAGCTGAGAGGCCGTATCGCGCAGAGCCTGAGCCGCCGAGCGGCGGGTCGGCAGGAGGTTGGCCCTGTCGACAGCGGCGCGCAGGGTATCCAACTCGGTGGCCATACCCAGTTCGAAGCGATGGCGCACGATGTTGAGGAACTCATCCTTGGCGGCGAGGTCGGCATCGAGTGCGGCCAGAGTCTCCCCGGTACGGATCACTCCATAGTAGGCGGTCATCAGGCCAACGCCGAGTTGCCGCTCCGCGTCCAGGACAACGGACTCCTGATGATTCAGTCCCAGACCCGCCGCGCCGACGGCGTTGTAGACCAGCGTCGGGCGGAAATCCCAGTGGGTACTGACGGCAGCGCGCCAGAACGACTGCGCCTCGATATCGCCGGGGGAGAAACTGAAGCCCGAGGTCAGGGCGCCGAGAACATTGTTCAAGTCACCCACGAGCACCTCGCCCCACGGGTCGGCCCCGGGCGGCGTCTCGAAGAGGGGACCGCCCGCGCCGCCGGCATCTCCACCGGAGAACATGTCGTTCAGCGCGAAGCTGGGATCCCGGCTCTTCATCCAGGTGCCGGAGACGTCGATGCTCGGCAGGCCGATGGCCCGCGCCTGCACCATCTGACCGCGCAGTTCGTCGATCCGCATCCGCTGGGCCTGCAGCCCGGCGTTGGCGGCCAGCGCCTCCTGCAGAGCGTCATCAAGGAGCAGCGGTGCGTCGGCGCCGGGCAGGGCGTTGATGCAGTTCTCCTCGACGGCGTCGGCGAAGATCGGGGTTGTGATCGCAAATGTGATCGTCAGGGTAATGAGGATCGCGAACAGCGCCTCGGTGGGTAACCACCGGGCACGCCGCGACCCCTCGTCCCTCCATGATGGAGAGATAGGATTAAAGCGTATTGACATTATGTCGTCCTTACTACGGAGGGCCATTCAGACTGGACGGGTCTGATCGCTTACCAGTTTCAAAGCTGCAAAAAAGTACAAACTGCTTCAACTATTGCAAGCAATTCGATCAGTGTTTATCGGGTCATTCAATCAGTGCAGGCTTCTGATACGGGATGATGCCCGTAAGTTTCTACTTCTACTCTATTTGTGCAACTCCATTTTGGGTATTGGGCGATTTTGAGCAAGTAATGCACAGTATTTCCCCGATTGTGAGTTGAGAAATCGACCTCAGCCGCTCAATTCGGAGGGGTTGAGACCTCTCAGGTAATCGATCACAAGCTGGTTTTTCCTTAGCTCAAGTTTCCTGGTCTTGATGAAAATATCGAAACGGTCCGTTTCGGGTTTTATCTGCGGGAACGGATCCACCAATATCCCGTCCGCCAATTCACCGAACACCGTATAGAGCGGGACGAAACCGACCCCTAGACCGCAGATGGCCCCATTGATCAGTCCGCGGATATGGTTGATCTGGATGACATGTCTGAAGCCGGGGCGGGTGGCTTCGGGGATGGCGTCGAAGAAGTTTCGCCACCAGGTCAGTCGTTTGTCGCAGGAGAGCAGGCTTACCTCGCTCAGATCCTCAAGGTTGCGGAGATCGTATTTCTCGACGAACTCGGGCGAGGCGATGCAGCTGTACCGCTCCTTGAAAAGGTGAATGCGGGTGATGTCGGGCAGGTTATGCGGCTGACAATCGATGATGAAGTCGAGATCGTCCCCGAGCAGCGGTTCCTCCAGTTGCGAGGAGAGCTGAAAGTCGAGATGGATGTTCGGGTTGATCTCCAGGAAGTCGCGGATGTGGGTAATCAGGATCGTGGTTCCGAACTCGACCGGTGCTCCGATTTTCACCGTCTGCGCGACCCTCGTCCTGTGAAATTCCAGCTCCTCGTCAGCCAGGTCGATCTCGTGAAAGATCAACTCGCAGGATCGGCGAAGGGCCTCCCCCGCCTCGGTCAGCCGAAACGGTTTTCCCCCCCGACGGACCAGTTGAGTTCCCGCGGAGCTCTCCAACCTCTTGATGGCGTGACTGACGGCCGATTGCGTGATGTGCAGCGCGGCCGCGGCGCGGGTGAAGCTCCCCTCCCTGACCAGAGTGTGGAAGGCCTTGAGCTGATACAGATCCATGCTTTACCGCCCATGAATAACAGTCATGACTTATATGATATATATGAGTTTTACTTTTACCTCTATCACGCCTTTACTGCAAGTGAATTGAGAAGATGAACCGAATCAGTCGCAGCTGGAGGTGCAAACTATGAACGCTATCATGCAGACGCCGGAGCCGTACAACGAGCCGATCAAGGGTTATATGGCGGGATCCGAGGAGCGGCTGGCTCTGGAGAGGGAGCTGAACCGCCAGTATGAAACCCCGATCGATATCCCCCTGATCATAGGCGGCCGTGAGATCCGAACGGGCAATACGGCGCAGGTCGTGTGTCCTCATGAGCACGGCCATGTACTGGCCGAGTACCATCTGGCCGGTGCGGAGGAGGTAGGGCAGGCGATTGCCGCCGCCATGGCCGCCAAGGTGGAGTGGCAACGGCTGCCCTGGACCGATCGCGCGGCGGTCTTTCTGAAGATGGCCGATCTGATCAGCGAAAGGTTCGGTCCGATCCTGAATGCCGCCACGATGCTGAACCAGTCCAAGAACCTGTTTCAGGCCGAGATCGACGCCACCTGCGAACTGGCCGACTTTCTCCGCTTCAACGTGCGGTTCATGGAGGAGATCTATTCCGGACAACCGCGCTCCGCTCCCGGCATGTGGAACCGCGTGGAGTACCGACCGCTGGAGGGGTTCATCCTCGCGGTGTCCCCCTTCAACTTCACGGCCATCGGCGGCAACCTGGCCACCGCTCCGGCCATGATGGGCAACACGGTGGTGTGGAAGCCGTCGTCGACGGCGATCCTCTCAAGTTACCGGCTGATGGAGTTGTACAGGCGGGCCGGTCTGCCCGACGGCGTGATCAACTTCATCCCCGGCCACAGTTCGATTGTGGGGGATCCCCTCCTGGAGAGTGAGAACCTGGCCGGCATCCATTTTACCGGCTCGACCGGTGTCTTCACCCGCATGTGGCGGAAGGTCAGCGACAATCTCACGCGGTATCGCTCCTACCCCCGCATGGTGGGTGAGACGGGCGGCAAGGATTACATCTTCATGCACGAGTCGGCGAATGTCGAGGATGTGGCCGTCGCCGCCGTGCAGGGCGCCTTTCAGTACCAGGGTCAGAAGTGCAGCGCCGCCTCCCGCATGTACGTGCCGTCGTCACGCTGGGATGAGCTCAAGCCGCTGCTGCTGGAGGAGGTTGCGCAGCTCAGGATCGGCGATGTCCGGAACCTTGACGGCAACTTCAACGCCGTGATCGATGAGCGCTCCTTCGATAACGCGATGTCCTATATCGAGCGGGCTCACGCGGCGCCGGAGGCGGAGATCATCGTCGGCGGCGGCGGGGACAAGAGTCGCGGCTACTTCGTCGAGCCGACGATAATCGTGGCGTCCGATCCCCGGTTCGTGACGATGGAGGAGGAGATCTTCGCGCCCGTGCTGACGATCCATGTCTATGCGGACGACAATCTGGAGGAGATGCTCGATCTGATCGACGGTACCTCGACCTATGCCCTCACCGGGGCGATCTTCGCCCGGGACCGGCATATCATAAGGATGCTGACCGAACGTCTGACCCATACGGCAGGCAACTTCTACATCAACGACAAACCCAGCGGGGCGGTGGTCGGCCTGCAACCGTTCGGCGGCGCCCGCTGCAGCGGCACCAACGACAAGGCGGGGAGCCATCTCAACCTGCTGCGCTGGACATCGGCGCGGACCATCAAGGAGACCTTCGGCGCACCGGCATAGCCTGATCGCCAGGCAACACGTTCGCCCCGAATCCGGTTGACGGTTTCGGGGCGCTGCCGGTCGGATGCTCGGTGGTGGCTGTGGAGCCGGCGACCTTCAGCACACTTGAAGCTCTCTACTGACCGCGATCGGGCAACAAACCGTCCATGTCGACGAAATCGCCGTCGAGCTGAATAACGATTTGTATCGGGTGCGGCTTTGCGTCAATCCTCGATGATCGAAGCGCGGGTGAGGCGGGCGAACTTCACACCCTTCAGGCCGCCGAGGGTTATGCTCAGCTTCTCGATCTCGTTGGGGCGGCCCTTGAGGATGATCGTCTCCAGGCAATTGTGGTGATCCATGTGAATATGGGTGCTGCAGAAAACGTTCACGTATTTGTTGTGCTGCAGGTCGGCGAGCTTATCCGAGAGCCCGCGCTGGTGATGATCGAAGCAGATCGTCAGCACGCCCACCACCTGTTCGACGTCCCCCTCCCACTTCTCCTCCACGAGCCGCTCGCGGATCAGATCCCGGATCAGTTCCGACCGCGACGAATAGCCCTGACGCACGACCCGCTTGTCCATCTCCTGGAGCAGGGTGCCGGGGAGCGAGATGCTGATCCGTTCGAGTTCATCCTTGGCGGGCATATCAATCCCAATCATGTGTGTGGTAGTGACGGTGCTCGACACCATCGTGCTCATGTCCGTGGATGTGCGTCAGCCCCGCCGTTTTCAGCAGCTCCCTGTCGGCGAGCAACTCGTCGGTGGGACCGTCGTAGGCTACGCTGCGATCGCGCGACAGCAGTACAGTCCGCCTCCCCAGTTCGGGCGCGAGGCTGAGGTTGTGGGTGCTGCTGATTGTAGTCAATTCGAGTCCGCGGAGAAAATCCACCAACCAGCCGGTGGTGCCGGGATCGAGGTAGGAGGTGGGTTCGTCCAGCAGCAGAACCCGGGGATCGAGTATCAGCAGCGCCGCCAGGCAGAGCCGCTGCTTCTCCCCCGAACTGAGCTGAAACGGGGGACGGTCGAGATAGTGTTCTAGATCCAGCAGATGCGCCCAATGCCGCACCTTGTCGTCGACATCCTGCAGGCCGAGCTGCCGCGGGCCGAAGGCGATCTCATCGAACACGGTGGGGTTGAAGATCATCGCGTCCGGGTTCTGAAAAAGGAGCACCACGGACTGCCGGAACTCCCGCACGAAGTCGGCGCGGCGACAGCTCCTCTTCGTCACAGGCTCCCCCTCGAACAGATACCTCCCGCTCGCGGGAAAGATCAGGCCGTTGATGATCTTGAGCAGCGACGACTTCCCCGTGCCGTTGGCGCCCAGCAGCACCACGCTCTCGCCCGCCTCTATCGTGAGGTTGATATCCCGGAGCCCGCTCCGGTTCTTCCGATAGCTGTGATTGATGCCCGTCAGTTCGATCAAGTCGGTCTCCAGGGATGTTGCGGTTGATGGCGGCAGTGGTTTCAAGATAGCCGATTTCATTTGGTGACGCATCCATCTTTACATTGCCGCCCAAAAAGTGGAAAATTTACCATACGGCCGTCTGGGCTCGGTAACCGCAACTCCGCCACCACACCCGACAGTGACTAGGTGAAATGGACAACCTGATCATCCAGACCAAATTCGCCCTCCCGCAACCGCCGGTGAATTACCTGCCGCGCCCCCGTCTGGATACCCTGTGGCAGACCTGGAGCGGCAAACGTCTGGTTCTGATCACGGCCGGGGCCGGTTTCGGCAAGACCTCTCTTATCGTTGGTCACGCACACGCCTTGCCGCGCCCCTGCGCCTGGTATGCCCTCGACGAACTCGATGCCGAGTTGAGCGGTTTTACTGCCCATCTGCTCCGGACGGTGATCCTGATCACCGATTCGGAGACTGCGGCGCTCCCGGATACCCCCCTCCCGCCAGAGCAGGTGCTGGCGGAGGTGGTGCGCAGGTTGCGCTCCCTGGAGTCCGGTTGTCTGCTTGTTCTCGATGATGTCCACCTCGTCGCCGCCTCGACCGCCGTGCTCGGTTTCATCGAGCGGCTGATCCGATTCCTCCCCGAGCAGGTTACGCTGGTGCTCTCCTCCAGGGAGCACCTGGACATCGCCACCATGCGTCTGCGCACCCAGGGGGCCGTGGCGACGCTGGAGGCGAAGGAGTTGGCCTTCGACCATGATGAGCTGGCGGAGTTTATCGCCCACCGGTTCCCCACCGTCGACTTCAGTCCGAGTCACCTGCGCCGCATCGCCTCGCTCACGGAGGGTTGGGCCGCCGGTCTCGAGATCTTCTGCCAGGTTCTGGGCGACACTTCGGTTTCGCGGATCGATGAGGCGCTGGCCGAAATCCAGTCGGGGGGCACGGGCTGGTTCCTCTACTTCGCCGAAGAGGTGCTGGAGAGCCTGGATGAAACCACCCGCGACTTCCTGCTCCGCTCATCCGTCCTGCCCCGTCTCGATGCCGACCTCTGCGACAATGTGCTCGGCATCACCGGCAGCGCACGGATTTTGAAGGGTCTGCTCCGCCGCAACCTCTTCACCTTCATCGCCGCCGATGGCGGCTACCGCTATCACCACCTGTTCCGCGATTTCCTCCGCGAGCAACTGGAGCGCACCTGCAGCGCAACCCGGTTGACGAAACTGCGGCGCAGCGCGGCCAAGGCCCTCGCCGGCAAGAGCAGCTGGGTCGAGGCGATCACGGCCTACGCCGCTGCGGGAGATTCGGCGGCCATACTGCGCTTGCTGGAGAAACTGGGCGATGATCTCCTGCTCACCGGGCAGTACACGATACTCAACAGCGCGTTGAACAGCCTGCCCGCCGCCGTCATCAACGGCAGCGTGCCGGCCCTGCATGTACTGGGGCAGATTCACGACATCCAGGGTCGTTGGGCCGTGGCGGAGAGGAGCTATCGCAAGGCGCTCCGCATCTGCAAAAAGGGTTCGCGCCGAATCGAACTGCTCACCCTGCTGGCCCAGAACAAGATTCGTCAGGGTCACTATCGTCCCGGGTTGAAGCTGTGTAATCAAGCTCTTGCGGAGCCGGGCCGTCTGAGCAGCAGTGCCCGCGCCCATATTCTCGGCCTGCAGGGGATTGCGTCTGCCGATCTCGGTCGGATTGATGAGAGCGAAACCTGTTTCAAGCAGGCGGCGGCGATCTTCCATCGCAAACAGGATTCACCGGACGAGGCGCGCACTCTCTACCTGCTCGCAGCCAACGTCTACTTCCCGCGCGGAGATTTCCGGCAGGCGAAAAGCACCGCCCGGCGCTCGGTCGTCATCTATCGGAAGCTCAAGGATTCCCGGAGGATCTGCCACAGTCTGGGTGTGCTGGGCTGGGTGATGGTCGCCGGGGGCGATCTCCGCGAGGGGCGCGACATCACCGAGGAGGCTCTCCGTCTGGCGGAGGGGTTGGATTATCACACGATGCTGGGGGTCTGCCGCTACACGCTGGGGCTCTTCAGTCTGTATACGGGCGATCTGACCACCGCCGAGGAGTACTTCGAGAGCATCCGTGAACTGGGGGAGCAACTCGGGGAGGCGGAGCTGCAGTCGATACCCTATATCGGACTGGCGGCGGTGGCCCTGGCCGGCGGCAATCGGCACGCCGGACGCAAGTATGCGAAGCGCGCGCTGGCTATCGTACAGGAAACGCAGGACGTCAAAACCGAGGCGCAGTGCAATGTGCTGTTGGGGCAGGCCGCCGTTCAGACCAGCCGCAAGCGGGCCAATGAATACTGGGACAGAGCGGAATCTCTATTCACCCGTTTCGGTGGGGTCTTTGATCTGAACCGTCTGCGGTTGATCCGACTTGACAGGGGGCGTTCCGACGATGCCGGCCGGCGCGAGATGCTGACCGAGCTTCTGGTCGGCATCGCCGAGAACAATCATGAACAGCTCTTCATGGTGTTCGAGCCCGCCGCCGCGGCGCGGACGCTTGCCGAGGCGTTGCGCCTGGGGATCGAGATCGACTACGTGACCGATCTGCTGGTCCGGCTGGGCGAGGGGGTCGTCCCCGAACTGGCGGCAGTGGTCAGGATCGCTGCGGATAGCGAAAGTGCGTCCGGATTGCGGCTGCGGGTTATCGATATTCTGGCGCGTATCGGCGGCGAGACCGCCCGTCGCGCCCTGGCCGAACTGGCGTCCGATCCGGCCGCAGCCGGAGACTCGGCGGAGAGGGCGGCCGAGGAGCTCAACCAGGTGCCGAGCGTGCCGCTGCATATCACGGCTCTGGGTCCGCTGGTGGTGCAGGTGGGTGAGCGGGTCCTGGACTTCAATGCGTGGAGATCGAAGCGCGCATTGCGACTGTTCCAGTTGCTGCTGGTCCATCGCTTCAAGTGGGTGCCGCAGGATATGGTGCTTGAGGCGCTCTGGCCCGGGAGCGATCCGAGCAAAGCGAGGAACAACCTGCGTCAGAGCGTCTTCCTGCTCCGCAAGGTGTTGGAGCCCGAAAAGAGCGAGGTCCGCATCTCCCGCTATGTCCAGCAGCGCAACGAGGCATATCGCCTGGAGGCCGGAGCCGGGTTCACCTACGATGTTCTCCAGTTCGAGGAGGCTCTGGCCGAGGCGGACAAGCACCTGAACGCGGGACGTCACCAGGAGGCCGGGGAGCGACTTCAGGTTGCCGTGGATCTCTATCGTGGCGACTTCCTGGCCGAAAGTCCCTATGAGGAGGTGGCCGTCTTTGAGCGCGAGCAACTGCGCCATGAGCTGCTGCGCGGCGTGCTGCGTCTTATCGATCTGCATGCGCAGGCCGACCGGTGGGAGGTGTTGGTTCCCCTCTGTCGTCGCGGCCTGGCGCTCGATATCTACAACGAGAAACTCCATCGACATCTCGTTCACGCCCAGTATCGCCTGGGCAATCGCCGTGAAGCCCTGGCCGATTTCCATCGCTATGAGGAGATGATGATGAGCGAGCTCGACCTGCTCCCCTCGGCGGGCATGCGGGCCCTGGCCGACAAGGTCATGACCATGGGGAGCAAGTAACCCGGATCTCAATCCGAATTGATGAAGAACCCGCGCGAGCGCATGGCCTGGGAGATGTCGGTCATGTCATTGAGTGCCCGTCGCAGAAAGAGGCTGCCGGTGACGGCCGCGTGCCGATAGAGGTCGCGGGGCCCGGGACGAACGGGACTGCGGCTGATCAGCGCCTGGTTGAACTCGCCGAACAGGCGACGAAACGCCTGGATCTGGCTGCTCGCCAGAGAGAGCAGGGTGGAGAGTGTGCGGGAGAAGGAGAGGGCGCTGAACAGATTGACCTTGCGCGCCAGCAGGAACGTGAGGAAGGTCAGCAGATAAACCCGCAGATTGATCAGGATCAGATAACCGCCCGCGAACTCCCCCCTCAGCCCGGCGATGACGGCGTAGGAGATGCTGATCACCGAGTTGAAGATCAACATGGCGGCGAGCGCCCTCCAGGCCAGGTCGATGAGATCCCGCCCAGCGAGGAGAAAGGCGACGGGCAACAGCGCCGCCAGCAGGACCGGATCGTGCAGCGAGGTGATCGTCAGCACCGCGGCCAGATAGAGCAGCAACAACAGGCGGTGTCTCATCACCTCTCCTTGATCAGCTTGCCGAAGAGGGTGCAGACCAGCACCGTCAGCAAGCCCTCGGCGATCCCCAGCAACATGTGGGGCAGCACGATCGCCGGCAGGGTGACATCGAGGCCAAAGGGGAAGAAAAGCGGCGTGCCGTCGGCGGTGTGACCCAATCCGGGCTGAGCGCCGAGCGTCAGGGCGATCAGCAGCGCGGCGGTGACCGTACCGAACCAGCCGGCTGCGAAGAGCGCCGTTTTCTCATGTACTCCGCGCAGCAGGCGCCAGACGATCCAGGCGACGCTCCCGCCCGCGAAACCCAGCGCCAGCGCCCCGATGGGGAGCGTGGTTACGCCTCCGTCGCCAAAGAAGAGAGCCTGGATCAGCAGCACCAGCGAGATGGCGAGATAGCAGGTGAGCGGCCCAAAGGTGACCGCAAGAATCGCCACCCCCGAAGCGTGAACCGAAGTCCCCCCGGGCAGCGGCAGCATGATCAGCATCAGCGCAAAGGCCAGCGCCGTGAGTACCGCGAGACGGGGCAGCGTCTCCTCGTCGAAGCTGCGCCCGACCCGGCGCAGGGCCAGGGTCCAGAGGAGAGCCGCCGCGCCATAAGCGGGCAGATAGGTTTTGGGGCTGAGGAAACCATCGGGGATGTGCATCGCTCACCTACATGATGACCGAAAAACCGAGCACCAGACGGTAGCGCTCCTTGCCCTCGGCGCCCTGCTGGAGGGCATCCTCGTTGAGGTCGGTCCAGATGGGCCGTTTGATGCCCAGAGCGAGACTGGTCGATCCGTAGAAGACGCGGAAGCCGGGCAGTGCGTAGAGCATGGCGCCGCCGGTGGCCTCATCGCCCTCGCCGTCGCTTTCGTCCCGACCCAGCTTGAGGTAGTTGAGTTCGAAATTGGCGTCGAGACGGAACTTGTGCTCGCTTGAGGCGGCCAGCCGCCAGGTCGCCGCCGCATTACCCCGCAGCTCATCCCCGAAACGAACCTTGGCGCCGTCGGCATATACGTATTCGCGGAAGGTGATCCAGGAGGCATCGAGGACGCCGGTCAGGCGACCGCCGAACTGCTTGGTCGTGGTCAGACCCAGCGACCAGGACGGCTTGCCGAAGCCGAGGGACATGCCGGGGTCGATCTCGCCGTCGCTGTTCCCGACGTTCGCCTCGCCGGTGGGGAGAGTGCAGCCGCCGTACACCGTGAAGTGCCAGTCCTCCAGGTCATCCATGCTCTCGACTGCGGGGACCGGACGCAGACCCTGATCATACTTGAAGCCGAACACCGCCAGCAGGCTCATGTCGGCGAAGCCGGCGGTGTTGTATGAGTTGTCCTCCACCCGCTTGGCGTTGAACGGCAGTATGACGTACGCCGAGAGCCAGGGCCTGAATCCGTAGCCGAGACCGTACATCCAGAAGGCGTTCGTGTCCCCCTCGTCGTCCGTTGCAGGGGTGAACTTGTCGAACCGGGCCTGATCGAGTTTGAGGAGGGCGAGGACGCCCCCCGTCGGCAGCGTGGCCGAGGAGGAGGTTTCGATGGGCGCCCCAGGACCCTCGAGACCGGCTACACCCAATGAGGCGACGCCGTGATGAGCCATTGACGTCAGGGGCGCAGCGAGAATGATGAGGATCAGGATCGGGATTGTGCGGATCTGTTTCATTGTCTTCTCCTTAATGTCAGTGCAAGGATGCCGAAGATACCGAAGAGGAGGGCCAGGCTGGTGATCGGTTTGGCGAACCTCTCGAAAAGGGGACGGCCAATTGGCGCGACGTCGGTCGTCAGCTGCACCGGAATGGTGAGATTGACGCCGTGGCCATCCTCCGAGGAGGCTCGGAAGCGCCAGTCGCCGTCGCGGTCGGGCAGGATGATCACCCGGCCGTGGGCGTCGGTGTATCCGCTCTGGAAGGGGATCTCCTCTCCCGGCGGAAGCAGGCTGTAGCTCTCGTAGTCGAACGGCGAACCGTCGCCGTGGAACAGCGAGATGATCACCACGGTCTCATCCGCGCCAGGGCTGGAGATCTCATGATGGAGTTCGTGGGCGTGGCCTGCCGAGGTCAGGAGCAGCAGGAGAGCTAAAGGCAGGAGACGGGTCATCGTTCCTCCAGTTCCAGGTTGAGGTTGGCGGTGTGCCTGGTTTCGTCGGCGCGGGGCGAGTCGAGCGGCAGGGTCAGTCCGGCCTGGATGATCTGCGGACCGGTATGACGCAGCCTGATGTTGATGCGGCCGTTGCCGTCGCTTAAACCGCGTGGTCGACCGTCGCAGGATACGGTTGCCCCCTCTACCGGCTGTCCCAGGTAGGTGACCAGCAGACGCAGCTTGTCGCCGGGCCGACAGACGAAGGGATCATTCAAAGGGGTTAGTTCCAGCCATTGGGTCAGGGGGGAGGCCAGAGGTTCAGTCCAGATGTTCAGCCGTTTGACGCTCTCGATCGATAGCCAGCTGGAGAGTTCGTCCGCGATCTCGTCGGCCGGCAGGTTGCGGGTTCCGAACGGGGTCTTGCACCAGGCGCCTGTCGAGGTGAGGATGCAGAGAGCGGCGGCATCCCCCCTGATCTCGATGGGTGACGAATCGCTCGATTCTATAGCCACAGAGCACGCCAAGGCGTCAAATGCCAGGATCTTCAGAACCGTGTCCGGCGCATATCCGTCGGTCGCTTGGTGGTGATCATGACCGTCGGGGTGCCCATAGCACAGAAGGTGTCCACCCTCCACGCTCTCTAGCCGCAGGTCATGCGCCGCAACGGGGAGGGGGGTATTGACGATGAATATCAGTCCCAGTATTACGAATCGTGAGATCATAATACCTATTAAGTACATTCATCACCTGCAATCAAGGGGAAGATGGTATGTTCATCCCCAAACCCGAATGAGGAGGGGCGATGATTTCCAATCCCGTGATTGATGCCATGATGAAAAGAGCCTCGTTGCGCGCCTATCGTGACGAGATGCCATCGGATGAGGTGATCGAAACCGTAGCCAGGGCGGGGCAGCAGGCGCCTTTCGCCTTCCAGTGCTGCAGCATGATCCTGAAACGGAGCGGGAAGCATCCCTGGGGTGCGCCGATCAATTTCATCATCTGCGCCGACACCCATCGCATGCGTCTCATTGCGGAGAAGCGCGGTAAGGAGATCCGGATGAACGATCTCACGCTTCTGCTTTTCGCCATGCAGGATGCCGCATATATGGCGCAGAACATGGTGATTGCCGCCGAATCGCTGGGCATGGGCAGCTGTTACATCGGGTCCGCCCCGTTCCAGGCCAGAAAGCTGATTGAGTCATGTCAACTTCCCAAAGGTGTATTTCCGCTCGTGATGCTCGTGATGGGATATCCGGCGGAGGAGAAACCGCCGCGGCCACGCTATCCCCTGCGGTTCTCGCTGTTCGAGGATGTCTATCCCGAACTGAGTGATGCCGATATCGACGAGGCAATGCAGCGGATGGATGAGGGTTACCTGGCCCAGGACTACTACAGGGGGAACAACAACAGGATCAGACTGGAGGAGGGTGAGGATACCGTGCCCGACGGGGAGTATTCCTGGACGGAGCATATCTCACGGAAGATGCAGTGGGAGCCGGATCAGGCGTCTATGTTGTCCAAATTGCGCGCCTGCGGGTTCGATCTTGGGGATGTCGAAGCCGGGGATACCTCTCCTCGCGAATGACGAGAGGTTCGATTCCGCTTCCGGGATTGATGTTGGAGCTGTGTACGCCGGCTCTGAAGGTTACGAAGTTACGATACTGTAACCCGCCATGGGTCGGATTTACTGACCGGTGATCGCCAGAATCGAGTTGGTCGCGCCATCCAATCGCATGAAGCGAGATGGCGAAGATCGGCATAAAGGAGTGCAATGCCGAAGCCGGCGGATTTCAGGGACAGGGTATTCAAACCAACAATCTTCAACAGGATCAGCGAGATCGCAGCCGCCGGTTCAGATGGCGGACGTGAACTTATAACTCTTCATCAGGGCGACACCTGGCATGATTTGCCGCCGGAATTAAATCAACCACTTGAGCATGAGCCCTGGGATGCCCGTTATTCGCGCTATGGCGATACCCTCGGTGAACCGGTGCTGCGCGAACGCCTGATCGCCAAGCTGCAAACCCGGAATCGGCTGCCCGTCACGGATCCTGGGCAGATTCAACTGACTCACGGGGCGATAGGCGGACTGTTTCTGATCATGCAGCAATTGCTGGAGACGGGGGATGAGATCCTGGTATTGTCGCCGGAGTGGACCTACCTGAAGGTCGTTGCACAGACTGCACGCGTGGAGTTGGTGGAGGCACCCTTCTTTGATCGTGTGCAGGGCTTGACCGGGGATGAGATTATCGCGCTCATTGAGCCGTTTTGCACCGAGCGTACCCGAGCGATCTACTTCAATAATCCCAATAATCCCACCGGCACGATGCTGCGTCCCCTGCAAATACAGGCAATTGCGGACTTCGCCCACGCCCGTGATCTCTGGGTGATCTCGGATGAAGCCTACGAGGATTTCGTCTGGGCCGATGTCGAATACGTCAGCATCGGTTCACTGCCGGGGATGTTCGAGCGCACAGTCAGCGTTTTCAGCTTCTCGAAAAGTTGCGCGGCGGCGGGGCTGCGTCTGGGGTATGTCGCCGCACCTCTTGGGGTAATCGCAACCCTGAACCCCGGACAGGTCGGGGTATGCTATGAGCCCAACCGTCCCGCTCAGGTGGCGGCGATCCGCGGAGTGGAGCGGGCGGCGGCAATCCGAACCCGATTGCGCGATTCCTATCGGGCGGGGCTGGCCGCGACACTTGATCACCTGCGTGAACCTCATCTGGCTCCCGAGGGTGCTTATTATGTGTTTATCGATCTGCGTGAGCGTTGGGCGGGCCTTTCGGAAACTGAAAAAGTGGAGCGGATGATCATGGCCGGCGTCACTGTCAGTCCGGGAGAGTATTTTGGGGCGGCCTATGATGGCTGGGTCCGTTTCTGCTATACGGCCGAGCAACCCTGTGTTGTTGCCGAGGCGGCTAAACGGGTCAGCGATCTCTGAGTATTCTCAAACATGGGCATACAGACTCTGCTCGTCGGTGAAGTAATTCGGAAACAGTCCCTCTGTAGCTAACGAAATTCTTTTCATATTTCTATATTTGTGCTACAAATGTGTCATAAATGTCATCCGAGTTTGTCGGCCAGCTTGAGAGGCGGTGTATCGTGTTCTCACAAATGAGAATCCGAACCAGAATAATCCTGCTCTTTATTGCCATGACGACCTCAATCTGTCTGCTCTACTCCATCATCTCTATCCATTCTCAGAAAAACTCGTTGCTGGCCAGGGTTGATGCGACTCTCGAAATGGCTGCACGGAGCGCTGAGAAGGTTGCCGGGGAGGGCTATCACGATGAGATAACCGGCATGAACAGAGAGGCTGTCGATCGCTTCAATCTGTTGGTGAACCAGTTTGACACCTTCTGTCAGGATCTTGATCTGAGTTACATCTGGAGCGTGATGCGACATAAGGGTGAGATCGTGTTCACGACCGCAACCCATAGCGACAAGCAGGATCATCAATCGGAATGCGCCACATTCCTGGAGATACACAGCAATCCCGAGATCTACGTGCAGGCGCTCGATACGCAGGTGAGTGAATTCAGTACTTTCGATGACAAGTGGGGCAAGGGGCGGATGGCGTTAATCCCCTATCGCGATAAGCACGGACGTCCCTACCTGTTTGCGGCAAGCGTACAGCTGGGTGATCTGGCTGCCCTCCAGCGGAGCAATGTGCTCAATGCGATCCTGCTCAGCCTGGCCATCGGCAGTGTGGCCGTTCTGTTGAGCCTGTTCCTTGCACGCTCTCTCACGAAACCGATTTCGGACATCACCGCAGAGGCGGAGCGGATTGCCAAGGGCGATTTCACCGCAAAAGTGGAGGATGTCGGCATGGCGGAGATCGCCACTCTTGCGACCAGTTTCAATGTGATGACCGATGCCATTCGGCGTCAAGTTGAGGAGTTGCGCGCGGGGGAGGAGAACCTCCGCATTACCCTCAACTCGATAGGTGATGCCGTCATCGCCACCGACAGTGCGGGACGGATCACCAAGATGAATCCCGTTGCCGAGGATCTGGTCGGTTGGCAGCTTGAGGAGGCGCAGGGGAAGCTGCTGCCTGAGGTATTCCGAATCGTCAATTCACGAACTCGGAAGATTGTGGAGAATCCGGTTGAGAAAGTGCTCCGTTTGGGGCAGGTCGTGGGGATGGCCAATCACACCATCCTGATCTCTCGCGATGGAACCGAGTGGCAAATCGCCGACAGTGGAGCGCCGATCAGGAGCGTCGCCGGCACTATCGAGGGTGTGATTCTCGTTTTCAGGGATGTGACCAAAGAGATGTCGGCGGCGGAGGAGATGAGACAATCACAGAAAATGCAGGCGATCGGGCAACTGGCCGGCGGCGTGGCGCATGATTTCAATAATCTGCTCTCTGCAATCATGGGCAACGCCGAGCTTCTCTGCATGAAGCTGGACGAGGATTCGGAGCTTCTCGGCTTCGCCCGCCAGATCTTCCAGGCGTCATGTCGTGCAGAGGAGTTGACGCAGCAACTGCTGGTCTTCTCACGCAAGGGACCACTGAAGAGTGCGAGCATCAATATTCATACCATGACCAAAGAGGTCGTCAATCTTCTCAATCATGCGGTCGATCGCAGGATCACGCTTACGACGAACCTGCAAGCCGAGTCCTGCCACATCGAGGGGGATTCCACTCAACTTCAGAACGCCATCCTCAATCTTGGACTCAATGCGAGGGATGCAATGAAGAATGGTGGCGATATCATTTTCACCACCCGCAATCTGTCGCTGGATGCCGATTTCTGTAAGGCGCAATCCGATCCGATCGAACCGGGCCCCTTCCTTGAGATGGCGGTGTCCGACTCGGGTCAGGGGATGAGCACGGAGATCATCAAGCATATCTTCGAGCCGTTCTTCTCGACCAAGAAACCCGGGGAGGGGACCGGCCTGGGCCTGGCCGCCGTCCACGGGTGTGTCCTGGCTCACAATGGATTGATCCAGGTCTACAGCCGCATCGGCGAGGGCAGTGTCTTCAAGATTTTGCTGCCGATATCAACGGTTGACGAACCGAAGGTTCTGGAGGATGTGAACCTCAATCAGGGCGAGGGCGTGGTGATGATTGTGGATGATGAGGAGCTTGTCCGTAATTTCTCGGCGACCGCGTTACGCAATCTCGGCTACAAGGTGCTGACCTGTGTCGACGGCAACGAAGCTGTTGATATCTATCGCAACAGTGATTGCCGGATTGATATCGTCGTGCTCGACATGATCATGCCGAGCATGAGTGGTGAGGATACCTACCGCCTGCTGAAAGCGATCGACCCGAATGTGCGGGTACTGCTTTCATCGGGATTCACCGGAGGTGAAACGGCGGCGCAACTCATTGAAGATGGCGCACTTGACTTCCTGCAGAAGCCGTACAGGATAGCCGAACTCGCCGCGCAGATCGCCAAATATATTTCAGCGGCTTTGGTCTGAGTTGTCGATGGTGATCAACCCCGGCTATAGTGTTTCGGGTACAGGGCGTAGAACATGATTGCCCGCAGCATGTCCTCCTCACTGACCCTGTCGTCGACGGAGTGTGTGTACGCCTCAAGTGCGGGACCGAAACCCAGCGATGGGATACCCTCGAGACCGGCGGTGTAGACGCCGTTGGTCGAGAAGGTCCAGCGACTTACCGCCGGACGATGCCCCAGCGCCTCCTCGGCGGCGGCGACCCCCGCTTGAACCGAAGCGTGATCTTCGGGCAGCGTCCAGGTGGGATAATACTTCTCCATCTTGACCTCCTTGCCCGTCCAGCCCTTGGCCTCATGCACAAGAACCTCGACATCGGCCTCGATCCCCGTTGCTTCGACTATATCGCGAATCTCCTGCAACGCACTCTCGCGGGTCTCCCCGGCGGTCAATCGGCGATCCATGAATATCTCACACAGATCGGGGACTGCATTGAGGCTGGGACCGGAGCCGGTCACCTTTGTCACGGCGACGGTGCCCTTACCGAGGAAGGGGTCGTCCTTGAGTTTGTCGTTCAGCGCCTCGATCCCCTCGATGATGCGGGTCATCTTGTAGATGGCGTTGCAGCCGCGCTCCGGGGCGCTGGCGTGGCAACTCTCGCCGCGGGTGATGACCTTGATCTCCATGCGGCCGCGATGGCCGCGGTAGACATCAAGATCGGTGCACTCGGAGAGCAGAACGACGTCGGGGCGGATATTGTTTTCACCGATGATGGTTTTGAAGGCGATGCCGTCGCAATCCTCCTCCATGGCGCTGCCCACGACATAAAGCGTTACGTCCTCCGGCAGGTTCCTCTTCGCCAGGGACGCACCATAGAGGATGGAGACCAGGCCGCCCTTGTTGTCGCTCGCTCCACGGCCCCAGACCCAACCATCCTCCTGTTTGCCGCAGTAGGGATCATGCGCCCAGGCCTCAGGGTCGCCAATGCCGACAGTGTCTATGTGGGCATCGTACATGATTTTACGTGGACCGTTACCGATCCTGCCGATTACCGAACCGAAGGAGTCGATACTCACTTCGTCATAGTCCAGCGACACCATCTGGCGGGCTATCTTGCGAGCGACCTCCTCCTCCTCGCCACTCAGGGAGGGGGTCAGGATGATGGTCCTGAGGAAATTGATGGCATCGGGGAGGATATTCCTGGCTTTGGTTTCCATTTCTCGGCCGCCTTTTCGATCACGGATGTATGGGGTTCTTCCAATACTGTGTTGTATCGCCTGATCCGGGGTTATACTCGACACAGAGACAGTCATGTATCCCTACACGATATGAAGCTCGGTGATTGTCTTCAAGGTATGGAGGTGCATTTAGGGGTTTCAAAAATGCAATAATTGCGCTATTCTTTCATACTTGTAACTGGAGCTTTTTCGCGACACTATGCTATTGTAGCTAGGTGATGTTCAAGTTATCTTACTGGTTGTCTGGTGAGAATTTAGTCTAGTGCGGATGGGCTTGTGTCGAATACTTAAATATCATCTTAGCGCAACTACACGGGTGCCATCGAAATGGGGATTCAATGGACCACACAGTTTTTGTGGTTGAGAACGATCAAAGATCTCGCGACCTGTACATGCAGTGGATCGGTCAGGTCGGCTACGCCGGCAAGGCCTTTTCGGTTGCCGAGGCCTGCTTCTCCATTCTTGAGGATTTCGAACCATCTGTTCTCTTCCTGGACCTGGGAGAGGATCCTGCCGCTGATCTGGAACCCCTTGAAGTCACCCTGCGAATCAAACCGCAAATCTCTATTGTCGCCATTGTCAGCGAGAAGAATTCACATCTGGGTCCGCGCGCCGTCAATGCCGGCGCCTTGTCCTTCCTGGTCAAGCCCGTTGCCCCGGAGGAGTTCAAGAGCAGCCTCAAAGCCGCAATCCAACGCCATGAGTTGGTGATGGAGGTTCGCACTCTGCAGGCCGAGGTGGCCGACAAGAGACAGGTGCAGGGTTTTGTTGGACAATCGGATTCGACCAACCGTATCTCGTCCCAGATAGGTGCCCTGCTGAAGAACGATCTTCCCGTATTCGTTCAGGGGGAGACCGGCAACGGCAAGGAGTTGGTCGCTCGCTTGATCCACAAGAACAGTCCTCGAGCGTCCGGACCGTTTGTCGGCGTGAACTGCGGAGCGATCGCACGGGAATTTCAGGTGAGCCACATCTTCGGCAAGGGGGGCGGTAGCGAGAAGCCCGGATTCTTCGAGGAGGCGAATGACGGCGTTCTTTTCCTGGATGAGGTCGGTGACCTGACGCTGGACGTTCAGGCGATGCTTCTGCGAACTCTCCAGGATAAGGTGATTCGCCGTGTTGGCGATAGCTTCAATACTGCGGTGAATGTGCGTATCATTGCCGCCACCAACCGCAATCTCAAGGACATGATCGCCCGAGGACGTTTCCGGGAGGATCTCTATTATGCAATCGTCGTCTTCCCGATTGAGATCCCCCCTCTGCGTGAGCGGCAGATAGATATCCCGCTTCTGGTCGGGTATTTCCTCAATCAGTATTGTGAGGACCTGGGCAGATCCGTCCCCGAGATCAGCGATTCGGCGCTGAACTGCCTGATTGCCCACAAATGGGTCGGCAATGTGCGGGAGCTGCAGAATTCCATCCAGTTCACGCTGTTGGCCTGCAAGACTGGTCGGATCGAGGTCAAGCATCTGCCCAAAGCCATCTCCCGGCATGGGCGGCTGGAATCCTTAGGGGAGAGTGATGACGTTCTTCACCTTATCGATCCCCTCTCCGGCAATGTCAAAACCTTTGATCAGCTGGAGATGGAGGTTTTCACCAAGGCGCGCGCGATAGCGGGCGGGAATGTGACACGCACAGCCGAGATGCTCCGGATAGGCCGTGCGACCATATATCGACGAATGCGCGCAGCAGAAAACGAGAAGGTTCAATCGGACGATTCCAAATGACCGGTTGAGCGGCTACAGGGCATCTGCATACCGGACAAGCCTTGAGCCAGGTGTAATTTCCCACTGGAACTTACCCACTCTCTTTAGGTATTATGCCCGATTGATACTGAGGTCGGCAGTCTCCGGCCAAGTTCACATTACGTAAACAGCTACTTGATGAGGTGAAATTCATCATGATCGAAGTGCGTGGAGTATCGAAACGTTTTGGTACGACTGTCGCCCTGGACGGGGTGTCCATGAGTATCGAGCGCGGCTCAATCCTCGGTTTCCTGGGACCAAACGGCGCCGGCAAGAGCACGGCGATGAAAATCATTACCACTTTCCTGGCGGCCGATAGCGGCGAGGTGCTTGTCGATGGGCTCAACGTAGCCGACAAGCCGCTCGCCGTGCGGAAGAAGATCGGCTACCTGCCTGAAAATCTCCCCCTGTACCACGACATGCGGGTGCATGAGTACCTGTCGTTTGTCGGGGAATCCAGGGGGTTGCGCGGACAGGGTTTGCGGCAAAGGCTGGATTGGGTGGTGGAGTCCTGCGGCATCGCCGGTGTCTACAAGAAGACCATCCGCGAGCTGTCCAAGGGGTACAAACAGCGTACCGGTTTGGCCCAGGCGTTGATTCATGATCCGGAAATCCTGATTCTCGATGAACCCACATCGGGTCTCGATCCGTTGCAGATCATCGGCATTCGCGAGCTGATTCTCGATCTGGGTCGAAGCAAGACCATCATCTTCAGTACGCACATTCTGCAAGAGGTGCAACCGATCACCGATCGAGTGGCCATTATCAATGAGGGTCGGATCATCGCCGACGGCAGGATCCCCGATCTGAAGAAAAAGGCCATGGTCAACAACCGTGTCTTCATCAGCTTCGATCAAACGCCGGACAATCTGGCCGGCGAACTGGGGCAGATATCCGGTTTCGAGGCGCTCATCGCCTGTGACGCCGCAGCGGCTCCCGAACGCTTCGAATTGCGCGGGGCATTCGGCAAGGATCTTGTGGGTTCGGTATCCAGCCTGGCGCGATCGCGGGACTGGTCTCTCCGGGAACTGCAGGAGAGTCACTACAGCCTGGAGGATACATTCATCGCCTTGACCAAACAGGCCGCCAACTCCGTGGCCGAATCCGGAACGGAGGTGCAGGCATGAGAAGCACACTCGTGATATTCCGGCGAGAGCTGGCCGCATATTTCAACAGCCCGATCGCCTACATCTTCATTATCGTTTTCCTGGTGCTCAATGCCGGTCTGTATATGACGCCCTTCTTTCTGCAGGGCCAGGCCGACATGCGCTCCTTCTTCACGAACCTGCCGCTCTTCATGATCTTCTTCATCCCGGCCATCAGTATGAGGCTCTGGGCGGAGGACAAGAGATCCGGCACTTTCGAACTTCTGATGACGCTTCCGATAAGGTCGGCGGATGTCATGATGGGCAAGTATCTGGCGGCGCTCGTGTTCTACATTGTCGCTCTCGCCGGGACCTTGCCGATACCGATCATGCTCAACATCCTGGGCAATCCGGACCTCGGCGCAATCTTCAGCGGCTATATTGCGGCGCTGTTGCTCGGCGCTCTGTTCCTGTCGGTCGGGATCTGGGTCTCGGGTATGGTGCGTGATCAGATCACGGCGTTCATCCTCGGCGTGATCTGCTGCTCCTTCTTCTTCTTCGCCGGACAGGACTTCATCTCGATGACCGTCGATGGCTGGATCGTGGGGCTGGGATCATTCCTCCAGAGCGCCTTCGGCCTGATTCCACACTATCAATCGATGCAGCGCGGCGTACTGCTTCTCGGCGATATCGGCTGGTTCGTCGGCCTCACGACAGTTTTCCTGATTCTCAACGCCTATTGGCTGGAAGGGAGGAAGCAGGGATGAAGAAACTGAATTTCAAACTGGCAGCCACCCTTTTGACGGTACTGCTGTTGGCGGCCTTCACGCTTTTCTCCAGCATCCTGAATGACATGCGCAGCATGCGTCTGGACCTGACCGAGGACAAGCTCTTCACGCTCTCCCCCTCGGCCCAGAACATCCTCTCCCGGCTCCAGGTGCCCGTGCAGGTGAAGTACTATGTCACGCGCGAGGATAAAATGCCGACCCAGCTCAAGACGCTGAGTCGGGATGTCACCGACAAGCTGAACGACTTCTCCGCCGCATCGGGCGGGATGCTGCAGTTCAGCGTTCACGACCCCTCGGACGATGAGGAGTTGCAGAAGAGTCTGCAGCAGAAAGGTCTGCAACCCTTCCAGGTGCAGTCCGTCGAACGCGATGAGATGGCTCTGAAGCTGATCTGGTCGGCGATAACGATCAACTACAAGGACAAGCCGGAGGAGATCCTCCCCCAGGTAGTGCCTCAAAGCCTGCTCACTTTCGAATATGAGCTGGTGAGCGTCGTCTACCGTATGATTCAGGATAGGGAACCGGTGATCGCGCTGTATGCCCCGAAGCCGCTCATGGATCCTCAGATGGCGCAGATGTACATGCAGATGGGGCAACAACCTCCCGAAATGCCGGACACCTACGCCATCACCATCGAGATCCTGGGTCAGGAGCACTACGATGTGCGACGGATCGAATTGACCGAGGAGTCGCCGATCCCCGAGGACGCCGATGCGTTGCTGGTTCTGGGACCGACGATGTTGAACGAGCGTCAGGCCTGGGAAATTCAACGGGCGATCTCTCGTGGCGTGAACACCATGATCACGGTGCAAAACCAGGTCTACAACTACAGCTTCTCGCCGCAGGGCGGTTTCCGGATTACGGCGAATCAGCAACCCACCGGCCTGGAGATGATGCTGGCGAGTTACGGTTGCTATGTCAGTGCTGAGCAGCTGTTTGATCAGTCGAATCAGGTCATCTCGATCCCCCGCACGCAGAATGTGGGGGGGATGCGCTTCCAGACCAGTGAGCCCGTCAGGGCGCCGATGCAGATTCTCGTGACCGGCGATCAGATGAATCGGGAGATTCCGATCATGAACCGGATCGAACAGCTGTTCTATCTCTGGGGTACGGACATCAAGCAGAATCCGCAGACGCAGGTGGGCCTGAACCTCGGTTCACGGATGCTCTTCACTTCGAGCGATCGCACCTGGACCAAACCGTTCAGCACCGAACCTCTGACCTCGGCGGACATCAACCCGACCCGCGACGCCATCGTCGGTCGCCTGCCGCTTGGTGTGATTCTCGACGGTCAGTTCCCCGAGCCAACGGGTCCCTCGCCCGCCTGGCCCGCGGCGCCGGGTGGCGAGCAGAGTTATGGCGATCCCAATGCCGAGCCCTCATTTGCGGGTCCGCCCGCGCCGGGTCAGTTGATACTGATCGGTTGCGGCAAGATCTTCGAGGAGCCGTTTGTCAAGGCGGGTCAGAATCCTGTCCTGCTGCTCAACGCGGTGGATGCTCTGGCCCTGGGCGGCGACTTGATCGGAATCCGCTCCAAACTGATCACCCAGCGCAGCATCAAACCGATCGAGAGCGCTCAGAAAGTGCTTTTCCGGCTGTTCGTCCTGTTGCTGTTCCCCGTACTGTTGACACTCTTCGGTGTGATTCGCATGGTGGCCCGTCGCAAAGAGGCGGGTCGTTATCAGGAATCCATCGGCACCGGAACCAATCGCTAGGAGGCAGTCATGAAGACAAAACCGCTGATTATTATGGCCGCCATGTTGCTGGTGCTGTTTGGTGTGAAGATGATCCAGACCAGTCAGAAGAACGACCGTTTTCGGGAGCCGGTGCTCAAGCAGATGGCCCCCGAGTTCAGTCTGGACCAGGTGGGGAGTTTCATCATCGTCGCTCCCGGCAGTGAGGATATCACCATAGCCCGGGAGGGCGTCGGCTGGATCGTGGTCAACCGGTTTGCGCACAAGGCCAAGGCGGACAACCTGGACAGACTGGTGACCAGCCTTTCCGGATTGAATGGCGAGTTCCGCTCCGACGATCCCGCCGTTCTCGCCGACTATAACCTGGATGAGTCGTCGGCCATCACCCTGCGCGTGCAGGGCCTGACCGATGAGTCCCTGGGCGAGCTCCTGCTCGGCAAGGCGCTGGCGAACGGCAGCGGCCTTTTCGTCCGCAAGCCCGGCGAGGACAAGGTCTACTCCGTTCCCGACAACATCCTCGGTAATCTGGGTGTCTGGGGCGATGATCGTCTGCCCAAGATCACTTTCTTCCTGGATTTGCAGGCGCTGACGCTCGATCGCAACGAGGTCGATGCCATCACTCTAGAGCATGAGGGGGCTACGCTGGAGTTGACCAAGGTCTTTGCGCCGGCACCGGCGGATACCATCCCGGTCGACAGGATGCAGTACGAATGGTATCTGGGCGACACCAGACTGGACAGAGCCAAAGTCGACGGCATCGCCGGGGCGCTGACTTCGATCTGGGCGCGCGATGTCATCGATCCCCTGGCGTCCTACGACTTCAACAGCTCCGATATGCGCGCCGTCTTGCGGATGGCAGGCGGAGATCGCAGCGTTGTCGAATTCGGCAGGTTGATCGAAGGGCCGGAGCGAGGTGTCGCGTTGCGGATCATGGGTGACGGCAGCATCTATCTGGCGCAGGAGAATCTGCCCGATCAGGTTTTCCTGGATCGGGAGGAGTTGCTGCCCGTCCCTGTGGAGAGCATGGACGAATAGATTGACCCGGCCATTCAGATATCTCTTCAAGGAATTGAACGTTCGTCTTATGTTTGTAGGACGGACGTTTTTCCATATAGGGAGATCTCGTGAAAAAACTGAAGAATCTGCAAGTATGCGAGCCGGATCAACGGACTCACGGAGCCGGAATCTATGATCTGCTCTGTAAAACCTTCTCCGGCGAGGATGAGTTCTACGGGGCGCTCGACTGGTGCGAAAACACTCTTGCCGACCCCGTGAACCACCTGGATTGGCACACCTCGCGTATCGCCCTGAACGGCGATATGGTGGTGGGCAATTTCGCGGTCTGGGATTATCGGACCCGCGTGGGGAGGGCGCGTCTCCGCACGGGGGGGATTGGTTGTGTCGCGGCGCATGGTCGCTATCGCAAGCAGGGGATCATCTCGCGTGTGGTCGAATCTTCTCTGGAGGCGATGCGAGGCGACGGCTACGACATCAGCATCCTGTTCGGGATTCCCGACTTCTACCATCGCTTCGGTTATGTGCGCGCCTGGTCCGAAACCACCCTCAAGGTTGACCTTGATGAGATAGACCGTCAAAAGGCGCCGCCTAACCTGCGCAGGTTCCAGGTAGCAGGCGATATGGAGGCGGCGAGGCTCTACAACCGCACCCATGCCGCTCTGGTTGGGACGGCAGTGCGCCCCACCTATCGCACCTCCTGGAAGAAAAGCCCGATACGGGCCTTCGGTTGGCGGGACGACGCAGGTAAGTTGCTGGGCTATGTTCGCTTTTCGCACAACAAGAAGAAGAATGCGCTTGTCTGTCTTGAGGCGGTCGGTCCCAATGCAAGCGCCCTGGGTGTTCTGGCGAAGATGGCGCGCAAGTATCTCTGCACCAGGATCCTCTTCAAAACCTTCCCGGAGAGGCATCCCCTGCTCGTGGAGTTGCGTCGGGGCAATTGCCGAGGGGAGACGGATTACTATCGCCGGGCCGAAGCGATGATCCGGATTATCGATCTGACGCGCTGCCTGACCAGCCTGTGTTCCGAGTTCACGGCCCGTCTCCAGGCCTCCGAGCTGGCCTCCTGGCGTGGCGAGCTGCTTATCGCCGACGGTCGCGAAAAGGCGCGTCTGGTGATCAAAAAAAGCGGTGTCACTGTACTGGCGGGGGGCACCGCGCCCAATGCAATCCGGGGCGGTGATCGTGTTGCGCAGCTGCTTTTGGGTAGTGATGATCCTCTGGAGATAGTCGCTCATGACCGGATGCGGCTGTCGGGTGATGCCCGCAGGCTTCTGCCAGTGCTGTTCCCCGATTGCGCGCCCTGTCTGTCCGGGGCCGACAGGTACTGATCAGCGGATAGAGATGGGGACACGATGCCTCCGCATCGTGTCCCCTATATATCTAGAAGAAGCTGTAGACCAGACCCAGCGCCAGGGTCTGCTTGAACTGTCCCGCCTTGCGTACCGCACCGGCAAGCAACGCGCCGTTGGTCAGGGTCTCGTCGGCCGAATAGACGGGTACGACCGAGTTGTCGAACTTGTCATACTTCCATTGAACGAACAGGTTTACCGTCAGGTACTCGGTGACGTTGGTCGTGAACATGTTCTCGAAAGCAACATCGATCATCATGCTGTAATCGGCAACCTCCGGGTCGATGCCCGCTGCCGCCAGGTCCGCCGCCTTCAGATCTTCGAGATCCTCTTTGCCCGAAAAGAAGAGCGGTTGAAAGATCCGCAAGCCGGATGTCCAGATCACTTTTTCACCCAGGATCAGATCCTTGAAATCGATAACGCACTCGAGACCACCGTCCATGGATGTTTCGCTGTCGGTGGCCGACGAAGGATCGGCTTCAGTGAAGAAGGTGCGTCTGTTCTGCCGGATACTGGCACCGCAACGTCCCAGCAACTCGCGATTCTCCTCGGCGATGAACTTGCGTGCGATACCGATCGCCTCGCTGAGTTGCAGCGGATTCAGGTTGATCGTGCGTCCGGCCGGGTCGTTGGCGTCCAGGAACTGGCTCTCCAGGCGGGCCGAGATGTAGGGATCAACCGCGTAGCCCAGAGTGAAACGGCAGAGACTGGTCAGGTCGATCAGGTCCGTGGACTTCTCCGGGGCGTCCCAGTTTCTCTCCCCGGCGACCGATCTCTGATTGTGGGTCTGGCCGAAGGAGAGCTTGAGCGCGTTGCTCCAGTTGACTTTCCCGTTGAGTTGACGCTCCAGAGTGGCGTCGATCAGCGCAGTCCAGACGATGGACCCCTTGTCGCCGCCGGCCCAGTTATCGCTGTAGGCGCTCTGGGTGAGATTGAGTCCCGCAGTCAGCGACGGGTACCATCGCCCAATCTCTTTTTCCGCGGCTTCATCGGCGCCGACAACTACTGTCAGGGTTGTCAGCAACACCAGCAACAGTAAAAGGCTTTTAGTTGTCTTCATAATCGGATTCCTCTGTTTGGCGCCTGGTGTTTTCCGCCTTGATTGCAGCGGGCAGGTCGAAGGATCTCTTCACCCTTCGCCACCAGGACCTCCATTGTGAAAGTTCGACACCATTGTCTTCATAGATCTGACGCCCGACGTATTGCGCGAGTGTGGCGTACAGATTGTGACCGTAATTTTCCCCCGTGTCCAGGGAGGTAATCTCCAGGCTTTTCAGGAGTTTGTCAATCGCCTCTTTGTGGCCAACCGATATGGCCGTGACAAAAGCCTGCCGCCTTACGGAGAGATCTCCATCATCGAAATACGGTTCAACAAGAGCGAGCACGCCATCACCGGCTGAATCGCGCAGACCGCGACAGATCGAGTAGCGCACAACTGCAGCTGAGTCCGCACGTGCGCGGGAGAGAGCGGCCAGGTTCTCCTCGCCACCCTGTCGCCCGAGAGCGAGCGCCGCTTCGCGACGACAAAGAGAGTCGGGATCATAGAGCAACCGGTTGCGGAGAATCTCCTCGCCGCTTGGGGCCATCGCCTCATAGGAGAAGTCGTAGATCGCCAGGGAATCGGCTGCGATCTCACCGGGCGGAGCGACGCCGACCGCCCGTATCAACAGGCGACGGGCATAGGGGGAGATTATCCTGTCATCCAGCAGATCCTGGCCGACGATGCGGGACAGGTTCGGCAGGCTGTCCAGTTCGGCCCAGAGCGCAGCCCAGGCGATTAGGTCGACAGGCGCCAGCGCCAGATTGGACATCAGGGCGTCGGGCAGGAGTCCATCGCCACCCGACTCGAATCGGGCGAGATCGATCTGCTCGTAAAGACGGCGACGGGCATCGTAGCCGGGCAGCACCGGCCCGCTCAATGCGTCCAGCCGGATTCCGGTTCGTGCGGAGATCGACATGGTAGAGGTGGAATCCTGTCGCGCCAGACTGTCCCGGGGAGCCGTCAACAAGGGGCGGTGGGCGATATTCTCCGACCAGCCGAGCAGGGGATCGAAGGGGAAATCGATCCGCGGTTTTTCGGGCAGCCATTCGAAAAGGGTCGCCGTGGGATTCTGAAGAGCCAGCGTGGTGTCGAGCCCGGCACCGAACCCGGCGAAATCCCAGCTGAGATTATCGCCGCGAGCAAGCAGGTCATCGTCAGGATAAATATCCCGCCCGCCGAGATCGAGGAACAGAGCCCGGGGCCATTGCTCCGGATCCCGGGGGCGCTGAACACGTCCCCCGCTCTCCCCCTCGAAGCGATAGGTGTCGTTGCCCGCAAGATCGCAGAAGAGCCCTACGGCTTTCGGCTTGCGCGCGGTGCCGATGTTATGTCGACCGCCGAGGTGACGGTCGTCGCCGCCGGTATCGATGAAGATGCCGACACCCCGGTCGCCGCCCACACCGGTGCTGCCCCAGATGCCGTCGTAGGTGTCGTTGCCCCCCTCTTTGAGCATCAATCCGGCTGCGAGGTGGACCACCGCTCCCAACCCTTCGCTGCGGTTGGCGTAGTGGTCGTTGCCGCCGCTGTTGACCAGAATGCCGACGCCGAAGACGTAGCCGCCACCCTGGCAGAAGGCGGGGC
Organism: bacterium; assembly: GCA_024231955.1. Classification (GTDB taxonomy): domain Bacteria; phylum Krumholzibacteriota; class Krumholzibacteriia; order JACNKJ01; family JACNKJ01; genus JAAEPZ01. The sequence continues at coordinate 36,685 of JAAEPZ010000538.1, forward strand.
AGTAGAGATCGTCATCACCGGCGGCGTCATCGAGAAAGGCCACGCCGCCGTAGAAAGCGGGTTTGGTTTTCCAGGGATAGTCGCGCAGTCCAACGGCCCCGCCCTGACCTATACCCATCTGGCGGGTCCAGAACTCCGTCTCGTATCGACCGCAGCGATAGCGGTCATCGCCACTGGATTCGACCAGAAAAGCCGTGCCGAGGGTGGTCGATGCGGCCTGGGCGAAGCCGGCGGCTTCGTAGGTGTCGTCACCGTCGGCGTCCCACAACAGTGCGTTGCCGTAGGCGGCGGCGGACTGCACGAAGAGGTCGGCCCGATACTCGTCTCGCCCCTTGAGATCGATCAGCATGCCGCTGCCGAACCAGGCTGCGCCTTGTGAGAAAGTGACCGCCTGGTAGGTGTCGTCGCCGGCGAAATCGACAAGAGCGGCGACGCCGAGAAAACCGCCGCCCTGGACCGCGAAGTCACCCTCGTAGCGATCGTGTCCGGCCATGTCCAGCAGAAGGGCGGCGGGGAGGACGCCCCGCGTGCCGCCGGCGTTATTGCGGTAGATATCATCCCCGCCGACATCGATCAGAAAATCGGCATCGGTGTCGTGCAGGTCATCTGCCGCGCCGGAGATCAGGAGGCGGGCTCCCTCGCCGGGGGTGCCGCCTGGTGCGGTCCACTCGAAGTTGCCCTTGAAATTGTCGAGGCCCAGGGCTCTGGACTGCAGCAGGTCGACCGCGAAGCCCAGGCAACGTTGAGCGCGTGCAAGCTCGGCCAGATCCAATCTGGCGGCAAGGGTGAAGATCTGAGTATGCAGGGTCGTGTCGTGGGTAAAATACTGATACTCGCCTGTCGGTTCCTCGCCGAAGAGGTAAGCTTCGGGATCGACAAGCAGCCGCGCGCGCTCCTCGGCACCGAGTTTGTCCAACTCCGTTTCGGCAATCGAACGGGCCAGCAGGAAGAGCTGCCAGGCCCGGGTGACGCTACGGGCATCCAGAGCTCCCAGCGCTTCATCCAGACCGGGGATCACGACGCTGTCCACTCCGGCGTCGCGGAGCCACCCCCTGAAATCGGCGGGGTCCACTGGAACGGCTCCCCCATGCAGGGCGGCGGTGAGAACCCGCTCGACGCTGATACGCTCGGCGGCATTGCGCAGAGCCTGGGAGACGGAGCGTCCATAGGTGGGCAGATATAGAGGGTCGCCAAGAACGGCATCGAGAACGGGGTTGCGCCCCAAGGGGTGGTAATAGGCCTCATGATAGCGTGGCAGTGCGAGATCCTCGGTCAGCAATCGGAGCAGAGGGGTGGGGGTTTCAACGGCAAGAACCTGCAGCGGCAGGACGAGGCACAGAAGCCACCAGATGAGACGGCGACGTGAGAACAGCATTAATACGCACCTTTCTTGACTACCGTGTTTCCGGGACGAGGACGTCACCCTCACCTATAGCAGCATTCGGGTATCAAGAAAAGCGAAGAGCCGTGTAGTTCTTGTTCCGGGACTGAAGTTTTGCCGTACGTGTCAGCGGTGGATTCTGACCTCTCCACTGCCGAGGATGCACTTGTCCACGATTTCCGGGTTGCCGTAAACGTCGATGTCGCCGCTGCCCAGAATGGTGATATCCAGCGTAGCAGACGCGTTGACGTCGATATCGCCGGATCCCATGATCGTGATCTGGCTGTGTTCTGTGAGGAGTTTGTGGGCGTTGATGTTCCCGCTGCCGAGAATTCTGACGATCAAGTCCTCAATTCCACCGGAGAGGAGAACATCGCTCGAGCCCTTGACCGTTATCTTGAAGCGGCGCCCGCCCAACTTTTCGATCTCACAGTCCCCGGAACCGTTCAACTCGATTCTTTCCAGTTCCGGAATCGTGACCACAACCCTGGTGGCGTGGGTTGGGACGCAACGCCCCTTGAATCCAACCTTCAGCGTATGATGTTTGACGCGTGTTCTCAGACGGGACATGAGGTTGTCATCCGCAACCACCTTGATCGAGCGCTCGTCACCGACCCGCACATAGAGGTTGATATCATCGTTCACCTCGATCCAGGTGAAGTCGCGCACCTGCCGGTCCTCGCTGACGATATCACCGGAGCCGTGAATCTTTTCACTGATGTCGAAGAGGTCGGTCAGCCATGAATCCGCGCAGGCCGGTCCTCCGCCCAGCAGCAAAAACAGTATACCGGATATGAGTATCATTCGCGTTGTACGCAAAGCGGCCTCCTTCGGCTATTGCTCATGTTTGGTTGGAGCTGGTGCCATCCGGCTATAATCAGGTTGCGTTTCATTGTGTAGTCTCGACACACGACAATATTCAAAGAGTGGCGACGCCAGTCTGGTGCAAGGAGAAAACGGACGATCCAACCGGATCGTCCGTCATGTCGTGCGCGTTGCTTCAAGTCGTCGATTACAGCTTGAACTGGGACACCACTCGGCTGAGGGAATCCGCGGTCTTCAGCAGATTGTCTGCGCTCTCGCTCGTGCTGCAGGCATTCTCCTGATTGTTGGCCGTCACATTGTTGATGTTCTGAATGCTTTTGGAGACTTCGGTACTTCCTACGGAGATCTGCTGGACACCATCGGCAATCTCGGCGGCGTTGGAGGAGACACCCTGCACGGTTCGGGCGATCTCGGTTGAAGTTGCCGATTGCTCCTCGACGGCGCTGGCGATGGTCTGCGAGATCGTATCCAACTCGCCGATCGTGGTGACGATGTGATCAATCGCCGTCACCGAGTTGGTTGTACTGTTTTGCATGTCGGTGATCTGGCGTGAGATCTCCTCCGTCGCGCTGCTGGTTTGACGGGCCAGCTCCTTCACCTCGTTCGCAACCACGGCAAATCCCTTGCCGGCCTCACCGGCGCTGGCGGCTTCGATTGTAGCGTTGAGTGCGAGGAGATTGGTCTGGTCGGCAATATCGTTGATAGTGTCCAGAACCTGTCCGATCTTCTGAGCCGAGTCATTCAGATGTCGCATCGCCTCACTGCTTACCGTCGCCTGTTTGCTGGCCGAACTGGCGATGGATGATGCCTGGGTGGTGCTCTTGGATACCTCGGAGATAGAGGCGCTCATCTCCTCCATGGCGGCCGCAACCGTGCTGACCGATGAGGACATCGATTCGGAGGAGACGGCCATGCCCTGCATGCTGGTGGCCATCATCTCACTTCCGGATGCGAGCGTGGCCACCTGTTCACTCATGCTCTCCGCGTTCTCGGCCAGCTCGGTTGAGGTCGAGTTGAGCGCTTCGGAGGAGCTGGCCAGGGTGCCGGTGTCTGTGGCGACATTATCGATCAAGCTGTGCAGCTTATCGATGAAGTTGTTGAAATATCGGGCCAGATGCCCCACCTCGTCATTACTGGTGATCTGGAGCCGTTGAGTCAGGTCGCCATCCCCCTCGGCTATGTCCTGCAACATGTCTGCGGTATTGGCGATAGGCCTGGAGATCTTTGAAGCAATGAAAAACGCGAATGCTCCAAGTGCGCATACGAGGATAATCGCGCCGCCCAGGAAGATGAAGATCAGACGGCCAAGCGCGCCGGCCACCTGTGCGTGTGCGGCCTGGAAGTCGCTCTCATAGGCACCGGCTCCGATGACCCAGTCCCAGGGCTCGAAGTAGGTAAGGCCTACGACTTTTTGCCTGGGTTGGTCTTCACCCTCATTCTGCCATGCGTAATGATCGTAATCAACTTCGCCGCGTTGGAGTTGAACGGCCTTGTTTACCGAGGACTGGACAAGGTACTTGCCGTCAGCATCCGTAGCTCCCCAGATGTTCTCCCCGTCCCGTGTTCCGCCCCTGGAGATTACGTAATCACCCCTCCGGTCACCCGAACCGACGAGGACATAAACATACCCTGTATTCCCGACAACGATCTCCATGATCCCTTTACGGAGACTTGAGATGTTCTCCTGATTGACACCCACGTAGAGCATGCCGGTCACGCGACCGCTGGCGTCGCGAATGGGCTCGTATGCCGCTTGGTACCAGGCGTTGACGACGTAGGCCCGACCATTGTAAGTCTGTCCGCGCAAAACATCGGCCAGAACAGGATTGCTGTTCCCATCCGGATTCATCGCGGGAATGTAGGTGCCGATAGCTCGCGTGTTGTCGAGTTTCTTGACATTGGTGCTGACTCGCAGCATGTCGCCGGCTTCGTTCATCCTCTGGAAGATCGTACAGGTTCCACCGACCAGGTCTTGCACTTCATCCACTATGAATGACTCGAGACCTGCGTTGCTGTTCTGCCCAAGCCAGGTCTCACCGACCATCATCTTGGGCAGTGTGATTGAGCTTGGTTGCTTCGTGTACTGATTGACGACATTCCACGAAACCGACTCATCGGAGAGGGATACGCCACCGGTATCCTGGACCACCTTGCGCGCCACATTCAGGTCGTAGGTGACTTTCTGATCCACGGCCTCCTGCTGCGCCTCGCACATGAGGTATACGTCTTTGGCGATCTTGGAAACCTCGCTGAGAGCGAGCTTGTCCAACTCCTCCGTGACATCGCGCTCGATAGCGCCACGCTGATAGACGAGTAAACCGGTCAGAAGCACCGCCGTAATGGTCACTGCGGAGATGCTGAGGAACAGGACCTTGTTGCGAATGGACGCGAGTAACGACATAAACCTACCATACTTTCCATGAGATCCGATTCGAGTACTAATCGATTCGGTGGCTGCCTTCCGGGGCAAGTGATTACCAATTATTCAGCTGTAAGGTATTTCGGGACATTCAGCGTGGAGATTGAGTCATTCTTTAGGCGCCCGACAATTAAGGTGGGGGCGGGCTGCATGATGTTGCGTCAGGATAATAAAGCGGTAACGGTTCTATAACTCTCTACTGCTGCTGATCACCGGTTTCAGGTATGCTGAAACACAAAACTCGGCGCAACGGGATCATCCTCTGCCGCCGATCGATCCGACTCCGGTCATGATCGATTAATCGGTCACACCGCTTAAGAATTCGACAGATCGGCGTTACAGCTCGTAGATCCTGTCCCAAATCCGCGCCGCTTCGAGGTCGGCCTCCGTCATCAGGGCTTCACTGTCCATACCGCACACCACACCCTTTTTACAGACGACCTTACCCATGCTGATCACCTGGTCGATCTCGCCGGTGGGGAATACGGGATCCGTGCCGTCGAGAACGACGAAATCGGCATCCTCCCCCTCCTCCAGCCAGCCGATCGGTCTTTTGAAGATGGAGCTGGCTATCGCGGCGTTGCCGTTGTAGAGAAGCTCGCCAACCATCCGCGGCGTGAGGGTGCCTTTGGCTATGCCGGTTTTACGCGCGAATCCCGCCTCGGCGAACAGGCTGCTCATGAAGCCATCCGTACCCAGACCAACCTTCACACCCGCAGCCAGCATCGCGCCGACATTGGCCGAACCGACACCGTTGTGCAGATTGGACTGCGGACAGTGGACGACATAGGCGCCCAGGTCGCGAATCAATTCGACATCCATGGCCTGGAGGTGAACCCCATGGGCGAGTATGGTGCCGGGCCGCAGGAGCCCCAATGACATCAGGCGCTCCACGACACTGTCGAAACCGGACTCCCGGGCGTCGCGATTGTCAATCTCGGCCTCGGCGCAATGCAGATGAAACGGCGTTTCGAAGGGTAGAATCTCCAGGACCTGGTCGATGGTCTCCTCCGACAGGGTAAAGGAGGCGTGCAGGCCGTAGATCGCGCGCAGGTTGTCATGGTTCTCATAGTTCCTCATGGAGCGGAGATTCTCATCCATGGCATCCTCGAGGGCATCCTCACCGTTGCGATCGCTGACTTCGCAGGAGAGAGCCGTCTTGATCCCTGCGTGTTCCGCCTCCTCGGCGATGATCGCCAGAGCTCCCTCCTGGATCCCCGGGCTGGAGTGATGATCGATGACCGTCGTGCAGCCGGTGCGGATCGCCTCGAAAAGACCCAGCCTGACGCACGCGCGCAGAGAGCGTTCATCAAGCGCCCGATCGAGTCGCCACCATACTTTCCTCAGTATCTCCTGAAAATCGGCCGGCCGCTTTTCAGGCCACGGCATGCGAGGCGCCAATGCACTGTACAGATGGGTGTGGGCATTGATCAGACCGGGGACCACCATCCGCCCACCCAGATCAATCGACTTGTCCGCCTTGGGCAATGCGCCGTTGCCCAGCTTACTGAACTTACGCCCCTCGACCAGTATCCAGGAGTTGGCCTCCGCAGATCCCGTGGCCGGACGGAAAAGGTTGCAGTTGTGGTATAGCGTCCTGACCATGCTCATCTCTCCAGATGCAGAAGTGTGTGTTCGCTGTTGATCGGAATCCCGTTGACTGCGTCAGCGATGGCCAGACTCACGCCGTTGGCGATTGCTGCCGCAATGGGGATAATCACAGGTTCACCGAGACTTTTTGCCCCATACGGTCCCAGGGAATGGGGCGACTCCACAATAATCGTCTCGATCTCCGGTGCGTCAATACTCCGTGGCAACTCGTAGGTGGATAGATTGTCGCTGAGGACCCTGCCCCCGCTCCGGACCAGACGCTCACCGAGCGCCCAACCGGCACCCTGTACGACGCCCCCCTCGACCTGCCCCTCGACCCCGGCCGGGTTCACTGCCCGTCCCACATCGTGAGCGGCCCAGACCTTGAGTACGTGGGATTGCCCGGTGAGCCCGTCCACGGCCACACGCGCCGCCTGGGTCGCAAAGGAGTAGGCGAAGTAGGCATCGCCGACTCCGGTTTGCGGATCGAAGTTCAGCTCGGGTACATGCCACCAACCCTCGGCCGCCAGGTTGATGTTGCGCCGCCAGGCCATCTCGGCCAGTTCGGCAAAGGGGAGCGCGGATCCGTCCCTGTCCGGGCGACGGACTTCACCTCCACTGAATATGAGGACATCCTCCGGCGCAGCCATCATCTCGGCCGCCAGGGGGCGTAAACGGTCGAGCAGCTGCTTCGCCCCGTTCAAGATGGCCTTGCCGCTCATCACTACGTTGCGGCTGGCCACGGTGGGTCCACTGTCGGGGACCAGGGCCGTGTCGATAGGGGGCAGTTTGACGGTGGCGGGATCGACTCCGAGCGCCTCCGCCACCATCTGGGTGATCACCGTCTGGGAGCCCTGACCCATCTCGGTGAGTCCGGTCGAACAGGTGACCGAGCCATCGGCATGTATCTGCAGACTGGCGCCGGCACCGTCCATGTGCCAGCCGGCCTGGCCCAGACAGTTGCCGTAGATCATCGAGGAGAAACCTGTGGCGACCATCCAGCGCGCGGGATCATCGCCGAGTTCGGGTTTGAGGGCGATATCGGCCGGTGTGGGCCGGCGATCATCGGTTGTGGATTCGGCTGCAGCGGCGCAGCGCTCCAGGGTTTCGAGTGCCCCGACGCTTTCGGTCAGTACCTGCCCCGTGGCGATGCGGCCGCCCTCTCTGACCATGTTGATCCGCCTGAGTTCGACCGGGTCCATTTTCAGTTTCGACGCCATCAGATCGATCAGTCGCTCATGGACGAATGTCGCCTGGGGGCTGCCGAAGCCACGGAAGGCGCCGCTGGGCACGTTGTTGGTATACCAGCCGCGCGCCTCGACGCGGGAGGTGGGGATGTCGTAGGGGCCGACACCCTGGATGGCCGCCCTGAAAATCACAGGTGGCGAGAGTGTGGCATAGGCGCCGGAATCGGCGTCGTGCGTTATCGCCATCGCCGTCAGGCGACCGTCGCCGGTTGCTCCAAGCCGCCCTCCGGTGCGGAAGGGGTGCCGCTTGCTCGTGGAGGTGATATCCTCGCGCCGCTCAAGCAGTAGACGCACCGGACGGTCGGTGGCCAGAGCCAGCAACGCGGTGCGGGCGCAGAGCTCATTGGGGATATCCTCCTTGCCGCCGAAGGCGCCGCCGGTGGGGGTCTGTATTACACGCACCTTGCCGTAGGTCGTGCCGATCACCCGAGCCACCGCTTTCTGAACGTAGAAGGGGCATTGCATGGAGCCATAGACCGTAACGCCGCCGTCCCCTTCGGGGACTACCACACAGCCCTGGGGCTCGAGGTAATAGTGCTCCTGGGCACCCGTTCCGAATTCGGCCTCAACAACGATATCCGCCTCGGCGAAACCCTGTTCGATGTCGCCGCGAACGGCGATGTGACTGGAGGCGACAGGTCCGGAGGCGTGGATGGCGTCGGGTGCGGCGTTGCGGCTGTCCTCGATGGAGAGGAGCGCCGGCAGGGGTTCGAAGCGGGCACTTTCCTCAATCACGGCCACAGCGGCGGTCGCGGCGGCCTCTGTGTCGGCAGCGACTATGGCCAGAGGCTCGCCGAGGTAGCGCACTCTGTCGGCGGCGAAGAGGGGCTGATCGTCGATTATGACGCCGATCCGGTTCTCGCCCGGGACATCGACGGCCGAGACGACGGCCCGGATGCCGGGGAGATGGCGGGCCCGCTCGCAATCAAGGGCGACCAGCCGGGCGTGTATCTGGGTGCTGCGAGCTTGCCGCGCGTGCAAAAGACCGTCGAATCGGAGGTCGGCCAGGAAACGGCAGCGTCCCGTCAACTTGGTATCCGCATCCACCCGCTCGAGGCGGTTACCGACCAGCACATCCTTACCCATCATTGCGATACGTCTCCCCCGGTGGGCTATTCGACAAGCAAGCTGCCGAACGGTATCATTCAGCAGCCTGCACCAGACTCTACACAGACTGGACGGATATGTCCAATTTCCTTGATGATATTGGTGCCGATCCGACTGTTTTGTCCTCGGATTCACCATCCGAGTCCCACCTTGAATCGGCCTGACTGTGATTTCTGTGGACAATGTTCGACCGGAGTAACAATGTGACCGTCATGACGTAAGCTCCTTCGATACCTGCATAACAAGGAGACCCGAGATGAAAAGACTATTGTTGCTTCCCCTGCTCATTCTACTGATTTTGGGCGGCACAGCCGGTTCGAAAGCTCTGAAATCCCTAGGACGCGACCATCTTACCGTGGACGGTGTGAAGCTCAAACACAAACGGGAGATCGAGCTCAAGGGGAAGTTGGATGATTTCCTGGAGATCGAGAGCGCACTGGGCGATATCGAGATTCACGGCATTCCCGGCAGCAGGGCGCGGCTCCGAATTGAAATCTATGAGTACAAACCTGGTGATATTGAGGTAGAATTAACTCAAGACGGCTCTATTATCCTGGAGAGTGAAGGGCGTCATCCCGGAGCGATCGGCAATGTTTACGCCGAGGTACCCAATAGGCTCGATCTGGAGATCGAGACCGGTCTGGGCGATGTCAGCATTTCCGATTTCATCGGTGACGGGTCGATCGATGTCGACACCGGCCTTGGGGCAGTGATATTGAAGGATATCACCAATTATCGTCGTCTCGACATCGATACCGGTAAGGGTGACATCTACCTGGGACCGGTTGAGGATCTGGAGATCGTCGATCTCGATACGGGGATGGGGGCCATCAAGGTGAAAGAGGCCAAGGTGGAGGAGATCTCCGCATCCACCGGTATGGGCAGCATCCGTTTTCTGGATTGTGATTTCGACTACGTCTCCGGCGGTACCGGTATGGGTAGTGTGAAGTTCAGGCGGACGCATTATCGTGAATCTGACATAAGTTCCGGGTTCGGCAGGGTGTCCGACGATTGATTCGTGCCCAACTCGCCGCCCGGATAGGGGTGAAATGGGCAAGAAAAAAAAGAGACGTAAACTCAAGACCAGAACTATCTGGATTCTCCTCTCCTCATATATGATCGTGGGTGTGGTTGTTGCATTGTTCGTGTTGAACAACCACACTTCCGATCCGGTTCAAACGGAAGCAGGCCAGCAGGCCGCTTCCGGTGCTGGGACGGTTTTCCCGCTGATCGTGATGCTGTGGCCCATCTTCGTCGTCATCCATCTGATCAGGATTCTCTTCTAGATGTCCTCCATAACCACTTTACTGGGATGCAAGCCGGACGAGTTCCGGGGGAAGGTTATCGCCGTCATGGGGAGCGGGGGGAAAACCTCCCTGCTGTCCTGTCTGGCGGAGGAGTTTGCTGCTGTATTTCCCCGAGTGCTCATCAGCACGAGCACCAAGGTATACCCGTTTCCCGGCGTACCTTTTGCCGATTCTCTCGCAGCGTTGCCGGATCATTTCGCCAAAAACCGGATAGTGTTCATCGGCCGGAAGATTGCCGAATCGGGCAAACTCGGCGGACCGCCGACTCTCAGGCTTGATGAGCTGCGTCCGCACGCCGACGTGATTCTGCTGGAGACCGACGGCGCGCGTCGTCATCCCCTCAAGGTTCACCTGCCCCACGATCCCGTTGTACCCGACGGCGTGGATCTGGCGTTCATGGTTGTGGGAGCTTCGGCTCTGGGCAGGCCGCTCGATAGCGAGACGCTCCACCGCGCCCAGTGGATCCCCCCGCACTGGGGGTTGAAAATGGGCGAGGAGATTACGGCCGAACTGATCGCCAGGATACTCACCGCCCCCGACGGCTATCTGGGCAAGGCCGGCCGCGCACCCCTGCGGGTGCTCGTGAATCAGGCCGACGAGCATCCCGCCGCCGCAAACGATATTGCCGCTGCGCTCGTGGCTCGCTGGCCGGGGACAGTGTTCACCGGGGCGGCTTTTAGCGGTCGGTTCAGGCAGATGGACAGGCAGGACACGTGTCCGTCGCTGGTTCTGCTGGCGGCGGGTTCGTCACAGCGCTTCGGCAATCTTGACAAGCGGAGCACCTTGCTGCATGGCTATCCCATGTTGACCTGGAGCATGCGCGCCTACGCGAAGGCCAGGGTTTTCGAACGCTTGCTGGTGCTCGGCCCCGGCGATCAACGCTATTTCGAGACGGCCCTGCAATTCGGTTTCCGCCCTGTGATCTGCATGACAGCGGCGCAGGGGATGGGTGAATCGCTCGTTGCGGCTCTGAGTGCGATCAATGCCAGCGCCGACAGTCTCCTGATCGGTCTGGGCGACAAACCCGCTTTGAGACAGGAGACGGTGGCGCAGATTCTGTGCGACACCCAGTGTTATCCCGGTCGGGTGCTGCGACCGGTCTACAATGACCAGCCGGGTCATCCGGTCTTCCTGCCTCGCTCCGCCTTTGGCGCATTGGCTCAAATCAAGGGTGATACAGGCGGACGAGATGTGCTCGCATCTCTGGATCCGCTCAACATGGAGTTCAATGATCCGGGGATCGTGATCGATGTGGATCATCCGGATCAGGTCGGACCGGCCGAAGCCTGTCTGGAGAGAGGGTTTGATCTGGATGTTTTCTGATACCCCCATTCTGATTCGCGGCGCAGGCGAGCAGGCCAGCGCCATTGCCTGGCACCTGAACAGGGCGGGCTTCCCTCTGCTCATGACCGAACTGCCGTCACCCGAGGCGGTAAGGCGGCTGGTCGCCTTTTCCGAAGCCGTGAATACCGGCGCCATGACGGTGGAGGGGGTTACCGCCCGCCTGGTTGATGCTTCCGCAGCGGATGTCCCCAATCGGATTGAGGAGCTCTGGCGCGCCGGTGAGATTGCTGTGATTGTCTCGGAGGATCCGGTGTTGCCCCTCAACCTCACGTCAATGCCGCCCACTGTGATTATTGATGCCCGCATGTTGAAGCGTTCGACCGGAATTCTCGTGGGGCAGGCGCCCTTCACTCTGGCAATTGGTCCGGGTATCCGGGCGGGTGAGCAGGTGGATGTGGTGATAGAGACTCAGCGTGGTCACGAGCTCGGGCGGATCATCAGGAGTGGTGAGGCCGCAACCGATACGGGCATCCCCGGAAATGTCGCCGGCCGGTCGGTGGAGAGGGTGCATCGCGCGCCGGGGGATGGTATCTTTACCGCCAATCTGACGATTGGTGAACTGGTTGAGGCGGGTGATCTTCTTGGTCAGGTCAGGCCCTCCGACGGTCCGGCGCTGGAGGTGAGGGCCCGAATCGCGGGTCGCGTGCGCGGGTTGCTCTCCGATGGATTCACGGTTCGCAATAAGATGAAACTTGCCGATATTGATCCGCGCGGGGCGGCTGTTGATCCTGCGACCATATCGGACAAGGGGAGAACTATCGCGGCGGGTGCTCTTACGGCCCTGCTTGAGTTCATGAGTAGAGGGGGAATTCAATGTCGCTGATTGTCCTGCAAACCCTGTTGAGGGAGTTGGAGGAGGGGCGCTCAGCCGTCCTGATCTCCGTGACTGGATTTCGGGGATCCGTGCCGCGTAAGGATTTTCCCCGCCTGGCCGTTCTGGCCGACGGACGGCAGATCGGTACGATTGGTGGTGGACGTCTCGATGGACTTGGTCTGGAGATGGCGGCCAGGTTGCAGGACAGGGGCGGCGAACTGGCCGATGAACTGGTTCTGGATGTCGAAACGGGACAGGATGCCGGTCTGTATTGCGGCGGCAAGGTGGAGATAGCAGGTCGTTGTTTTACCCCGGTAGCAGAAGATATGGCTGTCATCAGAGAACTTCTTGCCGATCCCGATCTGACACCACCTCGCCTTCTGCTGTTCGGTGGAGGTAATGTTGCCCTGTCCGCAGCCGTTGCGGCACATGCGATCGGCTTTGGTGTTTCGGTGATTGACGACCGGGAGGATTTTGCCTCCAGGCAGCGTTTTCCCTTTGCCGAGAGCTGTCTTGCCGGATCCGTGGAATCGGCTTCGAATTTGCCTCCCCTTTCTGCACGAGATGCTGTATTCATCATGACTCGCAGTCATGATCATGATCTTGAGGCGATGGATTGGGTCTGCGGATGCGCTGCCGGGTATATCGGTCTGCTGGGCAGCCGTCGCAAGCGGGCAAGGATTCTGGAGATGTTGGCGGAGCGCGGTAGACCGGTAGCCGGTCTGGAGGGTCGTTTCCGCAGTCCGGTCGGTGTGGAGGTTGCCGCCGAGACACCTGAGGAGATCGGATTGGCGGCGGCGGTGGAGCTGATTGCATTCCGACGCGGCGTTCTCGAATTTGATCGACAGGATTAACCAGGAGCAACGGCGGCAATGCCGTTGGATTGAAGGAGCATTGAATGTACGATCTCGTTATTCGTTCCGCCCGGATCGTGACGCCTGACGGCGTGGTCATGGGTGATCTCGCCGTGAACAAGGAAAAGATCGCGGCCATCGGGCAGGGGTTGGGACCGGGTGAGCATGAGGTGGATGCCACCGGCAGGATCGTCTTTCCGGGGATCATTGATGCCCATGTTCACTTCAATCTGCCGGTCAAGAACATCATGTCCGCCGATGACGTGGAGAGCGGCACCCGGAGTGCAGCCTTTGGCGGCGTGACCACCGTTATCGATTTCACCCAGCAAAACCGGGGCGAAAGCCTGAAAACCGCATTCGAGCGGCGGGTGAAGACGATAGATTCGAAATCCTATGTCGATGTTGCCCTGCACAGCAATATCACCTCGATATCCGACGCGATCATCGCCGAGATTCCCGAACTGGTGAAACTGGGCACGCCGAGTTTCAAGGTCTTCACCGCTTACCGTGACGCCGGGATGCATCTCAATGATCCCGAACTCCTCAGAGTGGCCGATGCGGTGGGCAGGGCGAACGGCCTCTTGATGGTACATGCCGAAAACGGCGATGCCGCCGATTTCATCACCGAGAGATGCGACAGGGCAGGTCAAACCAAACCGACGCAGCATGGTGTCAGTCGACCGGATCTGTTGGAGGCCGAAGCGATCTACCGCATCGCCACATTGGCCAACATCGCCGACTGCCCCCTGTACGTGGTTCACGTCAGTTCCGATCGCGGCATGCAGGTGATCCGCAACTTCCGTAACGAGGGGTGGACGATTCATGCCGAGACCTGTCCCCACTATCTGCTGCTCGACGAGAGCAGTTATGAAGGGGAGGAGGGAACCTACTTCATCACGACTCCACCCCTGCGTACGCGGGAGGATTGCACCCGGTTGACCGCGGCGGTGGCCGAAGGCGAGATACAGGTGGTGGCGACCGATCACTGCCCATTCACCAGAAAGCAGATGGACGAGGTGGGCGGCAAATTCAATAAGGCGCTCAACGGACTGCCTGGCGTGGAGACGCTTTTCCCCCTGATGTTCAGCCACCTGGTGGCCCTGGCCGATGGCGGATTGACGCCGCGCAGCAACGCTTCGCTGATTCTGCTGGCCCGGGTATTGGCTGAAAACCCGGCCAAGCTCTTCGGCCTGGCTCCGGCCAAGGGCGCGCTGCGCGAGGGTGCGGACGCCGACTTTATCGTTTTCGACCCAAACCCTATCCGCCACGTAAATGCGATGGATCTTCACGGCAATGCCGACTGGAATCCTTACGCCGGCAGCGAGGTGCGGGGAGAGTTGCGGACGGTTTATCTGCGCGGACAGCGGATCATCGAGAATGGCCAGCTTTACGGCAAGCCGGGGATCGGCCAGTTCGTGCCGGGTAAGATGACTGCGGACAGTTAGGACATACTGAATATCGGCAAACGGCCCCCGTCGGAATCAACCGGCGGGGGCCTTCTGTTTTACGATAGCAGCGTCTATTTTTTCCAGAAGGATGGGCGGAGCAGCACCAGTACGGTGAAGATCTCCAGACGGCCCAGCAGCATGCAAAGGATCAGAACCCACTTCCCGGGTGTGGGGATCCAGGCGAAGTTCTGGGTGGAGCCGATGCCGGACAACCCGGGACCGATGTTGCCGATGGTAGCTGCGACGCTGGTCACGGCCGACGTCAGATCCGGAACGAAAAGGGACATGATGATCGAGCAGATCACGAACAACCCGATGAAGAGGATGGAGAAGCCGATGATGTTCGACACCATATGCTCGGGCAGGGGCGAGCAATGGATCTTCAACGGCGCGACAAGTCGCGGTCGGGTGATCTTCTTCAACTCGCGCCAACCGGCTTTCATGGTGACCATCACGCGGATCATCTTCATGCCGCCGCCGGTTGATCCGGCGCAACCGCCCCAGAACATCAGGATGACGAGAATCAGACCGATCGCGCGCGGCCAGATATCGAAATCGGCGGTGCCGAAGCCGGTGGTGGTGACGATCGCCACGACCTGAAATGCGGAATAGCGAAGTGCCCCATTAAAGGTGGATACCTTCGCGCCCTCAGCGGCGACATGCTCCGCGAAGACACCCGTCTCCGCCGGTATTGCCGTGAAGTGTGCAGCCGATTCGGCTGCGTCGGGAAGGCCGCCGGCGAACAGCAGAAGGGCGATCACGATTGTCGCGATGACGATCGTGGCGGAATAGAAGTGGAACTCCCGATTCTCCTTGATCGCGAACCAGTCACGTTTGAACAGAACCCGATAGTGGATGAGGAAATTGGTGCCGGCCAGGAACATGAAGACGATGATGACCCAGTCGATATAGGCGCTGTTGTAAGCGCCCACAGACGCGTTGCGGGTCGAGAACCCGCCGGTGGCCATCGTGCCGAAAGTGTGGCAGATGGAGTCAAAGAGGCTCATCCCGCCCAGGCGCAGGAGGATCGTTTCGGCGATGGACATCATGAGATAGACGCCCCAGAGGATGATCGAGGTCTGCCGCAGTCGGGGACTGAGGCGGTCGGCGCTCGGGCCGGGCACCTCGCCGCGGAACATCTGATAACCGCCGACGCCCATGGCCGGGAAGATGGCCAGGGCCAGTGTGATGATCCCCATCCCGCCAAGCCAGTGGGTGAGGCTGCGCCAGAAGAGCAGGCCGCGGGGGACGACCTCGATGTCGGTGAGGATTGTCGAGCCCGTGGTGGTGAAGCCGCTCATTATTTCGAAGAAGGCGTCCGTGAAGGCCACAAGGATATCGCCGATAGCCAATGCCGAACGCTGCTCGATGAACCAGACCATGAAGGGGATGGCGCCGATCAGCGTCATCGTGATCCAGCCCAGGGTAACGATTGCGAATCCCTCTTTCACCCCCTGCTGATTGCGGGCCTCGCGAAAGAGAATGCTGATCAGTGTGCCCAGCAGCGCCGAAATCAGAAGCGCGACCAGGAAGGCGAGCGATTCGGAGGTCTGGAATGGTCTGGCGCTGTGCAGCATGATGGCGTCGTAGACCGAGATTCCCATCGGGATGAGCAGGATCATGCTCAACAGCTGAAGCAGGCGCCCGATGGAATAAAAAACGGCCTTGAAGTGCACTGCGTTTGTCCTCGTGCTGGAGCGCTATTTAAAAAGGCTCTGAATCTTGTTGATGTGTTTGGGCTTGATGATGACCACCAATTCGTCGGCCGCCTGGATCTGTGTATCGCCGCGAGGGATGAACGCCTTCCCATCCCGAATGACGGCACCCACAATCGCCCTGCCCTTGAATTGCGTCCAGGCCTTGGCCAGAGGGGCCTTCGTGATCTTCGAACCGGCCTGGGCCATGAGCTCCACCGACTCCAGATCCAGGTCGCGCAACTGGAGCTCGACCGAACTGCGCCCGCGGTGGATTATGTCGAGAATCTCCTGCGCAAGCGCCCGTCTGGGACTCAATACGTGATCCACGCCGATCTTCCGGAAGAGGTTGTTGCTCTTCGGTTCGTAGGAGATAGCAATCGTGCGTTCAGTGCCTTCGGACTTGGCCAGCAGAGTGCTCATGATGTTGTGGGAGGTGTCCCGACCTGCGCCGACGAACAGGTCTGCTGCCGATGCGTTGACCTCGTTCAGGATGTCGCGCTCGGTCGGATCGCCCAGAATCACTTCGACATTGTTCAAGCGTTCCGCAGCCTGCTGGGCGTGCTTGTCGTCCCAGTCGATCAGGGTGACGCTCTCGATCCAGGTGGCCATCTCCTCACAGAGTTGAATGGCCGTCAGACCGTTACCGGCCACGATGGCCTTGCTGATCCGCTGGTTGTCCAGGCCCAGCAGCTCGAGATACTGGTGCAGGTAGTTGCTTGGGAACAGGGTCGTGACGTCATCGCCGACCTCCAGTATGTCCCGCCCGATGGGAATCCGCACCGGGCCATCGACATGCTTGAGCGCGACAGCCAGGAACTGATCATTGCCGGCCATCTGGAGGATATCGTTCAGGCTCTTGCCGAGAAGGGGCATCCCCTCGGTCATGATGTGTCGGGCGATCAGGATCTTGCCGCCGTGATAACTGAAGACCTCCATCGCCTTCGGAATACGGGCAATCTGATTGATGACGCGCACCATGATGTGCTCGGGATCGATCACCTTGGTCACACCGAGCTTCTCAAGACTGATCGGTGCGTTATTGCTTGTGAATTCGCTGCTGCGGATGCGTGCGATTCGAGTCTCCACACCGAACTGGGCCGCGATGCCGCAAACCATGATGTTGACCTCATCCATTGAGGTCACGGCAAGAACCATGGTCGCATCGGCTATGCCCGCCTGCACTAGTGCCCGGGGGCTGGTGCCCGCCCCCTCGACGATCAGGCAGTCCATCTTGTCACTCAACTCCAGGCAGCGATCATGATCCTTCTCGATCAGCGAGACATCATAACCACTGTTCATGAGATGTGCGGCGAGTTCTGTTCCGACAGTTCCTCCGCCTACAATGACGATCAACACTGCATCTACCCCTTAACCTTGAATGCCGTTTTATGCCGGATGCCTGTACAGATAGTTAACGACCCCTGCAGGCGTGGCATTGTAGTTAATTATCCCGTTGTCGCGCAAGCAATGGGGGGACCAGTGGCAAAAAGAGGGACATCTCCGGCTTGTATTCCTCGTATTAATCTGGAATATTGAAGACACACCGGATCAAGGGAATCTATGTCGCACCCTATCGATAAGAAGTATCAAAAAGATCTGATTTTGGCTCGGAGAATAGTATCCGGTTCCGTCGAGGACTGGCATCGGTTCATCGATGAGTATTCCGGCCGGATATTATATGTCATTCAGTCTTATCTGTCTGATTCTGAAGATGTTAGAGACATCTATATCGACCTGCTCGAACGGTTGTATAAGGGACATCTGGGCATGTATGAGGGCCGTTCGTCTCTTGCCACATGGTTGGTTTGCATTACGCGGAATTCTGTAATGGATTTTCTGAGGAGTCGACACGGCAGACGTGTTGAACCTCCGGAGATCAAAGAGATGTCAGGTTATGAGCAGGAGGTCTTCAAGCTGTTCCATATCGAGGGCAAGTCATACGATTCGATCAGGCATCACTTGAGGGCTAAAGGGATGTACAGTGAGAATGAATTCCTTGCCGAAACATTATGTCGTATAGAGGAGAAAATCAGTAATCGCGTAATGAGGCGGATTATTTTCGACCTGCATGCGGGTTCTGTCGGATTGGCCTCCGGGCGACTGCTTGAGTTCATCGAGCAATCGCGCCGAGAAAGTGAGCGGCGAGTCCGTAATATGAGGCCTGATCGTCAGTTACAGGCAAAAGAGACTGCCAGGAATCTTGAGCGCATATGGCAGGCGATTGACCGTTTCCCCGAAATGGAGCGGCAAGTTCTGGTAATGCGCTTCAAGGATGGAGTAACAGCCAGGGAGATCGCCCAATCTGTAGGGTTGAAAAATACAAGGGAAGCCTTCAGTATTATCGACAGGGTGTTGAAGCGGGTCCGCTCATCAATGGACAATGCAGCTTCATGATCCGGTTCCGCCTTGGAATATTCTGCATTGATCCGTCTACATTCATGATGTCGGGAAGTGTGGGGCACATGAAAACACAAAGACAGTTTGTCAACGAAAACAGAGACGATGATGGGACATAGCCAGGTGCATTTGGATCAAGCACAGATTGCTCAACTGATTGAGAACGACCACGGGGGGGCACCGGATACGGCCTGGACCCATCTGGCTAATTGCCCCACCTGTTTCGCCATATTCGCAGATATTCTGAGAACTCAATACGTGCACAGAACCGATCCGAGTCAAATGAGTGCTCCGGACTATCTGCTCGATATGGGTAAGGCTATTGCGGGCAAGTCGCATGTTCAGGAGGATTCCGAAAGCAGCATCGCCCCGTCTCGGCGTCTGTTCACCTCCCGGAAGGTTCTGCGAGGATCCTTCCTCGTCGCAGCTCTTCTCCTGCTCCTCCTTCTTTTCAATATGGTCAATTTGCTGAATCCCTGTATCGACAAACTGGATCAGCAGGTGATCATGACAGCGCTCGTCAACAGCTCGACCTCCGGACTCATTTTTCCTCAGGCCGGCGCGGGTGTCGTGTCGATTCAGCCGCTCTATCGCAACGGAGGCTCCGGTGTCGCCGGCGACCTTGAAGCTGTTCTCAAATGTATTGCTGCGACGTACTCCGCTGACGATGATGGCGGCGGTATCCATGAAACCTACTGGCTTGCCGCCGGTTGGCTGGCTTCCGGCCAGTTCGACAATGCAAGGCTATATACCGAGGCTGGTTTGCGCAGGTATCCCGACAGCCTTCGTCTGAAGGAATTGTCCGCCATAATTGCCTATCGCAACAGTGATCTTGCTCAAGCCAAGGCCCTTCTGTTGGAAGTATTGGCCAAGAGGCCCAACGACAATACCGTGCTCTTCAATCTGGCCCAGATCTATTGCGAGCAGAACCAGTTGGATGATGCATGCAGATACATGGGCAGGATTTCCGAAACCAGCGTGGAGACTGTCCTCGGCACCAGAGTAGCCGTATTGAGAAACAAGCTCTCCGGCTGAGTATCTGTAGCATCCCCTCAGTTTATTTCCCGATGACTGCCGCAAGATTTTACGCTATGCTGCCTGCATTCCCAAACATATGCGGAGGGTGGAGAAGTTATGCGAATTTCACTTTGGATGTTGCTCATCATGCCGGTATTCCTGGTTTGCGGTTGTAGCGGTGATAATGACACCGAGGGTGACATGGGCGAAGCAACAGGCGAAGTCAACGACGCCTCCCGGGCTATCGTGGAATTGCTCAAGGGTGATGGCGCCGGCAAACAGGTCACCACGACCGCTACCGGCCTGCAGTACGTCGAACTCAAGACCGGCAGCGGGGAGATCCCGAATACCGGGCAGAAATGTGAAGTCCACGCGCTTCTTTGGTTGCTGGACGGCACCGAGGTCTGGGATTCCCGCAAGCCGGGCTCTGACGGTCATGTCCATACCTATACTTTCAACATGGGTCAGGGTGGACTGATCAGCGGCTGGACCGAGGGTATCTCCACCATGAAGAGGGGCGGCCTGCGACGCATGGCTCTACCTCCGGAGATAGCCTACGGGGAAGCCGGCCGCTCCGGTATCCCCGGCAATGCCTGGCTGATGTATGAGATCGAACTGTTGAATATCACCGATTGATCCCATGACTACGGACAGGCGATCCGGCGGGGTGGTACGTTATGTCGCATGAGTTGATCGATGCGAGGGGACGCTCAATCCCCTTGCAGGACTATTTGCGGGTCGTATCGCTGGTGCCCAGTCTCAGCGAGACGGTTCTTGAGTTGGGACGGAACCTGATCGGTCGAACTCCATACTGTATCCACCCTCGCTCCCTCATCCGGTCCGTACCGGAATTCGGCGGGCCTCAGGATCCTCACCTGGAAAACATACTGGCGGCATCTCCCGATCTCATTCTGGCCAGCGTCGAGGAGAACCGGGCCACCGATCTGGATGCGCTCGAAAATGCAGGAGTAGCTGTTTTCGCCGTCGATCCCCATTCCATTGATGATGTGATGATTCTGCTGAGGGATTTCGGTCTGTTGCTGGGAGCGGAGGCCGCGGCAGCGGATGCAGGCGTTGCACTCAAACAGGCGCTGGTTGCGACGGCCGCTCTTCGTGACAAACGTAACGGTCGTCCGGGGGCAATTGAACTCCGGGCGACGACATTGGTCTGGCGCGATCCCTGGATTGCAGCCGGTGGCGACACATACATTGAAGCCGTTATGAGAGAGCTCGGGTTGGTGAATCTGTTCGCCGACAGAGCCGGGTATCCCCACACGACACTCCCGGAATTGGTCCGTCTTGCGCCTGATCTCGTGCTGTTGCCCGACGAGCCGCAGCCGTTCGGCGACGAAGATGTCCGGGAACTTTACGGTGCCGGTATTGCGCAAGAGACCTCCAGCATCCTTCTTGTCCCCGGCGAGGCGCTCTGCTGGTACGGCACGCGCACCGCTCGAGCATTGACAGGGCTTGTTGATCTTGTATCGCCCTGAACCTGTAGCCGTCGTGAGGGATGGCCGCCAGGATTGACGACCTTGCGAGAAGGGGTAGCCATGAAGAGGAACATCAGAGAACTCATCCGGAAGATGGGCGAAGATCCTGATCGGGAGGGACTTGTCGATACTCCGGAGCGGGTCGAGAAGTCGCTCACTTTCCTGACCAGCGGTTATGAGCAGAACCCTGCCGAGGTGATCGGGCGGGCGGTCTTCCACGAGCAGTACGACGAGATGGTCGTGGTGCGGGATATCGATTTCTACAGCCTGTGCGAGCATCATATGCTCCCCTTCTACGGCAAGGCCCATGTGGCCTATATACCTGACGGCACAATCGTAGGGCTCTCCAAGATCCCCCGCATGGTGGATATTTTTGCCAGACGTCTGCAGATTCAGGAGCGTCTGACGCAACAGATAGCGCAGATCCTGGTCGATCAACTCAAGCCTATGGGAGTTGCCGTGGTTCTTGAGGGATTCCATACCTGCATGGCCATGCGGGGAGTTCAGAAACAGAATGCCTGGATGACGACCAGCGCCATGCGCGGCTGCTTCCGGAAGCAGGCGAAGACACGTGAGGAGTTTCTCATGTTGATCAAGGGCATATCCCGATCCTGATAGTGAGACGGGGTGCCTGCAAGAGGTTTGGATGACGATTTGATGGTCCTGAAGGGGATGAATGTAAGAATGGTCCTCCATCTCTCGTGGAAGAGGTGTTTCGACGGCAGCGATGAGGGAAATTCTGGTCAACCCTTAAGAACTTTCTTGGAGTCTTCCGGATTCTAGGTATAAATTTAGCACGTTCGAAATGGCTGTTCTGGAATTCCGGGAGGCCCCTGGAGAATTACCGGACACGGTTGCACGTTAACAGGCTGGAGCGCTTCCGGCCGAAAGGCAAGCACATCAGGATATGGCTTCCTCAGAACTGGTACTCGGTATCATCGGTAGTGGTGGTGATGGTGTTATCACTGCCGGCGAGTTCATAGTCTCGGCGATCTCCAGCGAGGGTCTCTTCTCCTTTCTCCTGAAAAGCTATGGCGCCCAGATTCGGGGAGGTGAGACCTCGTGCCGCGTTCGCATCTCCGAAAATCCTGTGCAGTCCCAGGGAGATGAGATCGATGTGATGGTGGTGTTGCATTGGCGGGATTTCGCCAAGTTCCGTCACGAGATCGATCTGCATGAGGGCACTGTGATCGTCCACGATCTGGACGACCCCCTGCCGGACAGTATCCAGGAGGAGTTCAGGGCGCTCAATGCCGTTGTCTACGCCGTCCCCTTCACCCGTTTGGCGAAGGAGCAGATGAAGACTATTCTGACCAAGAACATCATCATGCTGGGGGCGATGATTCAGCTGTTCGGTCTGCCGGAGCAGGGGGTTCGTCATGCGCTGGAGAAGAAGTTCAGCAAAAAGCCGGGTGTTGTGGTCAAGAACAACGAGGCTTTAGATCTGGGCATGAAGTGGGTCGCCGACAATGTCGACAAGAGGGATGATTACCTCCTCGAGTACACTCAGAGTGAACCCCGGTTGGTGATGGAGGGAAACGCCGCCACCGCTTTGGGATCCATCGTGGCCGGCTGCAGTTTCTTCGCGGGGTATCCCATAACGCCAGCCAGCGAAATCATGCATTGGATGGCGAAGCATCTGCCTCAGGTTGGCGGCCGCTGTGTGCAGGCCGAGGATGAGATCTCGGCGGCGGGTATGGTTGTCGGCGCCTCTTTCGGCGGAGCCAAGGCGATGACGGCAACCAGCGGCCCCGGATTCTCGCTGAAGAGCGAGATGGTGGGTCTATCCGGCATGGCGGAGATTCCGATGGTCGTCGTCAACGTGCAGCGCGGCGGACCGAGTACGGGTGTGCCGACCAAATCCGAGCAAAGCGATCTGATGATGGCCGTCTACGGCAGCCATGGCGACAGTCCCCGTGTTGTGATCGCACCAACCGATGTTGAGGACTGTTTCGATACCGCCGTGTACGCATTCGACATCGCCGAGGAGTTCCAGGTGCCGGTGGTGCTGCTCACGGATCAGTTCATCGGCCAGCGCAAGGAGACCGTACGCCGGTTCGATCTCGGTCGACGCGAAGTCTACGAGCGGATCAAGCCCACCGAGGAGGAGTTGAAGGATTACAAGCGATTCCGCCTCGATGCGCCCAGGGGCGTGGCGCCCATGGCTGTTCCGGGGATGAAGGGTGGGCAGTATCCCGCCGGCGGCATCGAACATAACGAGTATGGCGATCCCTCGAGCAGGGTCGATGATCATCTGAAGCAAACCGAGCGGCGCTACAGCAAATACGAGCATATCGTCGAGAAATACAGTTTCGTGCGTGAGTACGGCGATAAGGACGCCGAGGTGGGCATTCTCGGTTGGGGTTCGAGCAAGGGGGTCATCAAGGAGACCGTGATGCGTCTGCGTGAGCAGGGGCACAAGGTCGCGGCAATGATCCCCCAACTGCTGCACCCCTTCCCGCAGGAGGCCTTCAACAAGTTTCTGTCGGGCAAGAAGACGCTGGTCGTAATCGAATTGAGTGCGCGCGGTCAGTTCCTGCAGTTCGTAAAGGCCCGCTGTGACATCCCGGCGAAGATCGTGCACTACTCCCGACCCGGCGGCAAACCCTTCACGGTTCGCGAGGTCAAGGACACCCTCCTGGAGGTGCTGTAATGAGTGATGCAACCGAGAAGAATCATACAGTCGGGGATTACAAACGCGATCTCAAGCCGGTCTGGTGTACAGGTTGCGGCGACTACGGCGTGCTGCAGTCGATCTACCGCTCTCTGAACGCCATGGATCTCGAGCCTGAGAATGTCGGCATCGTCTCCGGGATCGGCTGCTCGTCACGCCTGCCCGGTTATGTGAATACCTACGGGTTCAATTCGGTGCATGGTCGCGCCTTGCCGTTGGCGCAGGGTCTTCGCCTCGCGCGCCCGGACATCACCGTACTCGCGGTTGGCGGCGACGGTGACGGCGTCTCCATAGGCATGGGGCACTTTCCCCACGCTGCGCGGCGGAACATCAACATGACCTACATCATGATGGATAACTGCATCTACGGATTGACCAAGGGGCAGACCTCTCCGACCACGCCCCTCGGCGATGTCACGGTCAGCACCCCCTACGGTTCGGTGGACACCACGCTCGATCCGGTGCAATTGGCTTTGTCCTTCAACGTCTCCTTCATCGCCAGGGCCTTTGCCGGCGACCTGAAGCATCTCGCGGAGATCATCGAGGCGGCCGTGAGGCACGAGGGATTCTCTTTCGTGCATGTCATCAGCCCCTGCGTTACCTATCGGGGGATGGGGGAGTTCAAACGTGTGCGGGAACTGGTCGAGAAGGTGTTTCCGAGCAGAACCGATCTTCTCCATCGGACGGTGGCGTTCGCTAGGGAGGAGCACAGCGATGGGATCAACCTGGGAATCCTCTATTGTCATCCTCGACCGACATATGATGTTGAGTTGGACGAGATCTCAGCGCGGTCCCTGGACACAAGGAACAACACGTCGCCCAGCATGGAGGACTTCCTCGATGAGTTCATGCCCTAGGCTGCAGCCGTAGGGTCGCGACCGGGTCCGAAAATCACAATCAGAAAGGCCGGAGAGATTTACTCTCCGGCCTTCTTGATTGTATCCGGGGATGCTCTCTACCTTGATTCCCTGTCGTTTCCTGAGAGCTGTGCCGTCAACGGCGACCGTTCAATCGGAGCATCCGCCCCGAGGGCAAGCGATTCCGGCCGGAGTGGAATCAGTTCTCAAAGGAGATATCGTCGGGCAGTTCGTTGACGTCATCGCTTTGATAGGGGAAGTGCTCACTGAGACTCTCCCCGATACTCAGGATTCCTCCGGACATGCCCCCGGCGAAGTCATCCCGCTTGAAGCGATCGGTCATCTCACCGGCGATCCCCCGCCAGAATGTATCGCCTACCTTTTTGTGCAGCTCCTCGTCGCCGACGATGGCGAACTGGCGACTGCGCACCGCCAGATAGACCAGCACGCCGTTGCGCAGATCGGTGGCGTGCATGCCCAGCTTTTCGAAAACCTGGCGCGCGCGCAGGTAGGGGTCGCCAGCGGCCGGCTTCTTCTTCGGCACATCCCGTTCGATGTGACAGCGGATCTCACCGCTGGTCCGCAGTTCGGCTTTCTTGATCGCCTCAACGATTGCCTGCTGCTCATCCGTCGTGAAGAACTTGCGCGGCTTGTTGCTCCGCTTGTCGTTTGCCATGACTACCAACCTCCGCTTGCGCCGCCGCCGCCGGAAAATCCGCCGCCGCCCGAGAAACCGCCACCGCCGCCACCAAAGCCGCCACCGCCGCCGAAGCCGCCGCGTCCACGACTGCTCATGCCGGCCATCAACAGCAAGGGGAGCATGCCGCGTCGCCTGCCGCCCAGAATGAAGAACAGGATGATGAAGGGGACAATGGAACCGCCCGCACCCTTCTGCTTCTTGCTGAAGCGCGGTACGGATACCGCCCTGACCCCCTTGGCCAGGGGATCATTAGGCGCCACTGATTGCGCGACGCGCCCCATCACATAGCGGAAGCGCGCACTGGCCGGATCGCGCGGCAGTTGCTGCATCTCGCGGATAATGCGGGAACAGATGATGTCCGGCAGATCCCCTTCGAGACCGTAACCCACCTCCAGCCGTGACTTGCCCTCACTCGGGAAAACGGCAAAAAGCACACCTTTGGCCGTATCCGTATTGCCGAGCCCCCAGGCCTCATAAAGCCGATTGACGTAGTCGGACAGATCACCGTCCAGTTCGGGGAGAATGGCCACGACAAACTGGATGCCGGTCCGTTGTTCGAAATCGTATAACTCGTCGGCCAGCGTCCGGGCCTCGGAGCGGTTGACCAGGCCGACACCGTCATGGAAATGGCGCGCCGGCGCAGCCGGCATTTTGGCCTGTACTGCGGGGGCAAAGCCGGCCAGAAGCAGTAAAAGCGTGATTGAGCGGATTAATGTTCGCATTTAAAACTCCACCTGGGGCGCCTTCTCGGACCCCTCTTCGGCCTCGAAGTATCCTGTCTTCTCAAAGCCGAGCATCCCCGCCAGCAGGTTGCCCGGGAAGCGGCGGATAGCCGTATTGTAGTCCCGCGCCATGTCGTTGAACCGACGCCGCTCAACGGCGATCCTGTTCTCCGTGCCCTCGAGTTGCGCCTGCAGGTCCAGGAAATTCTGGTTGGCCTTGAGATCCGGATAGCGCTCCATGACCACCATCAGACGACCGAGCGAGGCGCCCAGGGAGCCCTGCGCGGCCTGAAATTGCTGCATGAGCTCGGGGTTGTTGAGGGTTTCCGGACTGATCTGGGCCTGCACCTGGGTGGCGCGCGCGCGTGCGCTGATCACGGCGTCCAGAGTCTCTTTCTCGTGGGCCGCATAGCCCTTGACCGTCGCGACCAGATTGGGGATCAGGTCGGCCCGTCGCTGATAGACGTTTTCGACGTTGCCCCATTGCCCCTCGACGGCCTCCTGCCGAGTGACGAATCCGTTGTAGGTGCCGCCGAACATCAGGGCGAAAACGGCGATCAGCCCTACGATCAATACCAACGCGATAATTCCCTTTTTCATGCATACTCCTGTCGGGTTGTAGTCGCATAATTGAGGCGATCTACTTGCTGTCGGATAATCTATTCAGATTTGCGGTTTGGCAACCCTTTTTAACCACACCCGAAGGTATGGAAAAGCCGGACCTGACCGCTCCACAAACGATCCGATCCGGCAGGAAACGTCTACTTGCCGCCGTACTGCTGCCAGGTCTTCCCGATCCGGATCCGCATGCCGATGTCATCGACGATGCCCACCAGCGCCGGGATCAGGAACAGCGTCAGTATCGTGGCGAAAGCCAGACCCCAGATCATGCTCACGGCCATCGGCACCATGATCCTGCTGGCGCCGGTGGTGGCGAAGGTGAGCGAGGAGAGGCCGACGATCGTCGTGACGGCGGTGAGCAGGATGGGTCGCATCCTGATCACACCCGAGCGGACTATGGAGAACCAGCGTCCCACTCCGCGCTCCCGCGACTTGTTGATGAAGTCGACCATCACCAGCGAATTGTTCACCACCAGCCCCATCAGCGAGATGATTCCGACCATCGACGGTATGGAGAAATCGTAGCCCATGACCAGAAGACCGATGGTGACGCCTATGAAGCTCAACGGCACAGTGAAGATTACGATCAGCGGCTGGATGATCGAATTGAACTGCGTCGCCAGGATCATGAATATCGCCAGGAACGCGATCGGCAACAGCAGGAAGAGCGATGTGAACGTCTCCGCCGTGCGCTCGAATTCGCCGCCGAAGTGGAGGTGATAGCCGGGGTGATCGGAGGCGAATGTGGCCAGCTTCTCCTGCATGATGGTGTTCACCGCAGTGCTGGTCTGGCCATCTGCCAGCTCGGCCAGGACCTTATAGGAGCGCTCCTTCTCGTAGTGGCGAATCGCCGAGAAGTTGAGTCCCTCCTCGAACCCGGCGAGACCGGCGAGGGGGATCAGGTCGCCCTGGCGATTCTGCACCTTGAGCAGATTGAGAGTTTCGAGGTCGTCGCGATACGGCCTGGCAAGCTGGACTATCACCGGCAAGTCCTCGCCGGCATCGTTGGTGTACTGGGTGGCCTCGAAACCCTGGAAGGCCGAGTTGATGGTCGTGGCCACATCGAAGTTGCTGAGCCCCAGGGTCCGTGCGCGCGATTCGTCGACCTCGATCCGGAACTCCTTGATTGAGCGATCGAAGTCGTCACGGATATCCACCACTCCGGGAATCGTCCCCAGTTCGGCCTTCACCAGCTCCCCCAACCCCTCCAGCACCTCGAAGCGGGGACCTAAAATCAGTATCTCCACGGGTGTGCCGGTCGGCGGCCCGTTGTCGGGCCGCTTCATCTGGAAATCGATGACGCCCGGCACACCGGCAATGAGAGGCCGCAGGATCGTCATGATGTCGAGGTCGGAGCGTTCGCGATCGGCGGCCGAAACCAGGTCGAGATTGAGCTCGGCCAGATGCGATCCTCGGATGTACTCGTAGTTGCGGATCTGGTAACCGGCGTAGGAGACGATCCCCTTTAGTTCGACGTCGCTCACCTGATTCTTCACCAGCCGCTCCATCTCGAGCACGGAGGCGCTGGTCTCCTCAAGCGGCGTCCCCGGCGGCAATTCATACTGCAGGACGATCTGATCGAAATCCTCGTCGGGAAACATCTTCTTGGGCAGCATGCCCACCAGTCTGACGCTGAATGCCGCCATGATGAGTACGAGCAGGAGAGCGAGGTAGCGGTAGCGGAGCACGAAGAGCAGGTTCTTGCGGTAGAACCCCTGCATGCGGGCCATCACCGGATTGCGTTTGGCGCGGAAGCCGCCTTTGACGCCGGCGATGCCTCCGTTGCCTCCGGTGCGGGTGACGGGATGCTTTGCCGCAACGGGCAATGCTTCGGGAGTACTACTCTTCGACCGGCCGAAGCGTCGGCGGATTGCCGCGCTGAATTCGTTCAATTCGTATGAGTGACTGGGAAGGATGAAGATAGCCTCGACCAGACTCGCCAGCAGCGCGAAGGCCACGGTCTTGGGGATGGCGCTGATGAACTTGCCGACCATGCCCGTCATGAACAACAGCGGCAGGAAACCCGCCACCGTGGTGAGCACGGCGGAGGTTACCGGACCGATGACCTCGCGCGAGCCGCGGATGGCCGCCTCGCGGGGCGGTACGCCCAGTTCGATGTAACGCTGGATATTGTCCACCACGACAATGGCATCATCGACCACCATCCCCAGCGCCATGATCAGGGCGAAGAGGGTGAGCATGTTGATGCTCATCCCCGCCATGCTCATGAACAGAAACCCCGTGAGAAATGTGAACGGGATACCGATGAGAACCAGCAGCGAGTTGGTCCAGCCGAGGAAGAAGAACAGCACCAGCCCGACGAGGATGGCCGTGACCCAGGCGTTGTTGGTCATGATCCCGAGCCGCTCTTCGATCAGCTCGGATGTGTCCAGACGGATCTCCAGGTTCACCGGAATCGGCAGGGTTTCGTTGTAGCGGGCCAGGATTTGCCGCACCTCCTGCATGATCGTGATCGCGTTGCCCCGCGCGTTCTTGTAGATGATCATGTTGCCGGCGCGCTCACCGTTGAGCCTGTTGACCGAACTGGCCTCCGCGGACTGGAAGCTGATCCCGGCCACCTGACCGAGCCGCAGTTCGCTGTTGTTGCGGCCCGTGCGGATCACGGTGTTGCGGATCCCCTCCAGATCCCGGTACTTGCCCAGCACGCGCAGCGAGTATTCACTCGGGCCCAACTCGGCTTTCCCGCCTGGCAGATCCACATTGCGGTTGCCCAGCGCGCCGATGATCTCGCCCAGAGAGATGCGGTGGTGGTTGAGCAGTGCGGGATCCACATCGATGTGCACCTCGGTTTCGGCCAACCCGTCTATCTCCACCTTCTTCACACCCTCGATGAGGAGGAACTCCTTCTTGATGTCCTCCGCCACCTTGAGAATCATCCCCTCCTCCATGTCGCCGCCAAGCGCCACGAAGCAGATCGGTGAGGCCAGGGATGCATCGAGTTCGAGGAAGATCGGATCCTCGGCCCCCTCCGGGAAATCGTTGATGTTGTTCACCGAGGACTGCAGGTCGAGGATGAACTTGTCGATGTCGGTGCCGTCCTCGATATAGAGCGTCACCACACCCGACGATTCCTGGGCGCGGCTCTCCATCTCGTCGAGTCCGTCCAGCTCCTCGATCGCCTCCTCGATCTTGTTGACCACCTGCTGCTCCACCTCCAGCGATGACGCGCCGGGGTAGGGGACGATCACGTAGGCCTGGTTCAGGTGTGCGTTGGGGAAGAACTCCCGGGGCATGTTGGAATAGAAATTGAGCCCGAGGATGACCAGAATGATGAAAATCATATTGATCAGGATCTTCCGGTTCACCGAGAAAGTCGGGATATCCATGCTAACTCCGTTCTCTCGTTAATCGAGATCGCTCGGGTTCTTGATATCGACCTGCATGCTGTCGCGCACGCTGAACTGCCCTTTGACTATCAGGTTGTCGCCCGCCTCCAGTCCGCTCTCCACGATGTAGTCGTCGCCGGAGCGGGGGCCGAGTTTCACCTTGCGCCGCAAAGCCATATTCTCTTTGACGACGTAGACGAACGCCTGCCCGTATTGATCGACGATGGCTGCGACGGGTGTGGTGATCACCCCCGCCTGGCTGGAGAGCCGTATCTCGCCCCGGGCGGCCATGCCCGAAAGGATCCGTCCGCCGGGATTGACCACCTCCACCTCGATCGAGTAGCTGCGGGTGGCGGCATCGCTGCGCACACCGACGGAGCGAACACGGCCCCGGAAGGTCTCCTCCTGAAGAGCCGGTATGTTGACGTTGACCTCCATCCCCTCACGCACCTGCACGGCGTCGCGCTCCGACAAACTGCTGCGGATTATGATCGAACCCAGGTCGATCACGCCGGTCAGAGGCTGCCCCGGTCCCACCTGCTCGCCGACCTCAACTTCACGCGAGGTGATCCGACCTGCGAAAGGCGCCCGGATTTCGCAATCCTCCAGCTGAAGTTCGGCCATGGCCAGAGCTGCCCGGGCGGAGAGCAACCCGCTTGCCGCCTGTTTGGACGCCAGTTCGATCCCCTCGAACTCCGCATCGCTGATCCGTTCACGCGCTTTCAGCTGACGACCCCGCTCCAGTTCCCGGCCCGCATGCTCATGAACGGCTTCGGCCGCGAGCACACCGGCGCGGGCCCGGTCCGCCCCGGCCTGGTGGAGGCGCGGGTCGATCCGGAGGATCAGGTCACCTGCCGCCACCACATCGCCGACCAGTTGCGGGAAGTGATCCACGGTGCCGCCGACCTTGGCGCTGATATCCACCTCGCGCGCCGCCTCGGTGCTGCCGGTGAGATCCACTTTGAGATCGAACGTAACGGGCGCGACGATATGCGTGACAACGGGTGTGACGATGTTGCTCTCGGCCTCGACGGCCTCGGGAACCTTGCGTCGACCGCAGCCGGCCGCCACGAGCAGAGCAAGCATGGTCAGGATGACGAAGCCTAGACGGACTCCGGTTCTGTGTTGATGTATCCGGTTCATCTCTCCACTCCCCTGCGATCGAGATTGGGTTTGTCATCACCCAGCAGGCACTCCAGCGAGGCCAGGGCGATGTAGTAGTTATACCTGGAGCTCACGGTCCGGGCGCGTGCGGCGGTCAGCGCCGTCTGCACATCCACCAGATCAAACTCGGTGATGTGGCCCAACTCGCGGCGATCACTCATCAGGTCGAAGCTCTCCTGGGCCTGCTCTTCGGCGTATTGGTGGTGCCGCAGGCTCTCTTCACACAGCTGTACCTCATGCCAGGCGGAGAACACGCCGAGGCGGAGATCCTCCAGCGCGCTGTCGGTGGTGAGGTCGCTCCGGCGCTTTTCGGCCGCGCGTTGCCTGTATTTAGCCAACCCGGACCCGAGATCGAAGAGCGGAATCCGCACCAGGGCGGTCGCACTCCAGGATTCATAGTCGTCCAGAGCCAGGGTGTCGTTCTCGCGCCAACCATACTTGAACTGGAAATGGAGCGAGGGGATGAGACCGGAAAACGCCATCGACTTGCCGGCGGCGCTGATCTCTTTGCCGGCGCGCAGAGCGCGGGCGCCGGGGCTGTTGCCGATCACCCTTGCCGCGAGGGCCTCGGCGCCGAGTTCGTAGAGTACCCGGCCCCGCCCGGTGTGATCATCCCCGACCACGATCTCGAGCGGTGTGCGCAGATCCTGTCCCAGCAGACGGTTCAGCGCCATCTCGGCCAGGAGGGCGCCGTTGCGGGCGGCGATGAGCCGGCTGCGGGCATCGGCGAGGGCGACATCCCATTGCAGGCTTTCGGCGCGGTTGATCTGACCCAGTTCGGTCCTGTCGCGGGCAAGCAGAAGACGATTCTCGGCCGATATCGCACCCTCCTCGGCGACCTGCACCAGCTCGCGCGCGGCGAGAAGCCGGAAGGCGGCGCTGCGCAGATTGAGTATCAGTTGATCGCGATCAACCGCCAGACCCTGGCGACTGGCCTCCTCGGCGGCCACGGCCATCCTCCTTCCGCCGAGCAGGTGGAGATTGAGCGGGAACTCCTGATCCACCGTCAGACTCGTGCGGTAGGTGTCCCTATAGAGGAATGGATCCATCTCGATGCCGGAGATGCCCATGTTCTCGAACAGACGGGCCATGCCGGTCATGGCCTGATTGCTCTGCTCAAGAGTCTTGTCGTCGACGCGGGTCACCGAGCTGCTGATGGCGCCCTGGGGGAGGAATGCGATGTAACTGCCGCGCTTCGCCCAGGTGCTGGCGGCCAGATCGGCGCGTGCGGCTCTGAGATCGAGATTCCGCTTAAGGCCCATGGTCACCAGCTCATCCAGATCCAGACGAATCGGTTCGGGGCCGTCAGCCAGTGCCGTACCGATCAGACTCAATGTGATCAGCAATGTAAGCAGGGTGGCTCTCATTTTTTCTCCAAACATTTTCTGAGTACTCCTTCCGGCCAGGTTGCCACTGCCGTTATTCTGGCCTCGAGGCGATCCAGCCAGGCCAGTTCCATCTCAATCAGGCTGAGGTAGTAGTCGAAGATGAAGTCGATGTTCTCCGGGATATAGTCGCTTACCATGGTCTCTTCGCGTTGGCTGGCCATGTCGATATCCAGTGAGAGCAGGATCTTGCGCCGCTCGCGGAGATAGGCGAGAAGACTGTCCTTATCGAGCAGATAGCAGAATCCTATGCCGATCAGCAGGTCGAACACCTGCCTGGAGGGGTGGGTGATAGCCTCCCGCATCAGGCTCTGAAAGAGATCCCTCCCTTTGGGAGTGACGCTGTAGACCGTCCGATCCGGATGGGAGGTGCCGGATTCCAGACGGGCCTGAACCATCTGCTTGGCCTCAAGTCTGGTCAAGCCCTTGTAGATGCCGGGAGAGGACACGTTGGCCCAGTCGGCGAAATTGCGCTTGTTGATCTCCTGTCGGATATCATAGCCGTGACGGTCCTTCTCGATGAGCAGTCCCAGTATGACCAGATCTACTTTGGACACGTAATCCCTCCGCTGGTGGGCCGAGTCGGAAATCCGGATCAGGATTGCCGGATCTCGATCGGATTGAACATTCCGCCGGAGCGGGTGATCGTAATGGGATAATGGTAGTAATTAACCGCTCAATAGTCAACGGTATACTAGTAGCTTGTTGCCTAGGGGGTGTTGTGAACCACTGTGGGAAGTCTTACGAAATTGAAGGAAAGGGACGAAAAAGAACCTACCGGATGGTCAAATGAAGTGCTAGATTGATCAATCTCCGGGCTACAAGAGCAGCACTTTTAACTTATCTGGAATATCTGGCGGATGTTCGGTCTTCTCAGGGTGTAACAATGATTAGTATTCATGCATCGTCTCATATTGGAAACTTGCGTTCGAAGAATGAGGATGCCCTGACAGTCGAACCCACACCGGCCGGCCGCGAGGAGTCGCACGGGCAGCTGTTGCTCGTGGCGGATGGCATAGGGGGACACGCCGCCGGTGATATAGCCAGCAACCTGGCCATCAAGTACACGCGCGACTACTATTACAAGTCCGATCTGAACCCCAACGAGGATCCGGGGATGAACCTGCGGCGGGCGTTCCGCTTCGCCAGCGACAGTATCGTTCACGATGCGAGCAAGAATATCCACCACTTCGGTATGGGCACCACGTGTAGCGGTGTCGTGATCCGCGGCGACCAGTTCTGGTACTGCCACGTCGGCGACAGTCGGATCTACCGCTATCGCGGCGGGCAGCTGTCCCGGTTGACTCGCGATCACACGCTCGTGAATATCATGTTGGAAAGTGGGGAGATCAATAAGCAGGAGGCGGCCAAACTTCAATGTAAACACATCCTCACCTATGCCATGGGCAAGGAGGAGAAGTTTGAGCTGGATTTCAACGACCACCCCTTTCCATTTTTGGAGGGTGACAGGATATTGATCAGCAGTGATGGGCTGCACAGTGTCGTCCGCAACGATGTGATCGCTTCGATCCTGCAGGTGCAGGATGATCAGGAAGCCGTCGATGCTCTGGTGGCGGAAGCTCTGGCCGAAGGCGGTCCGGACAATATCTCCATCATCATCGCCACCAGGCATAACCAGTAACACCGGGATGTGACCATGGCAGATGAATCAAGCAGAATCGCACGCCCCGTCTACCACTGCTCGCTATGCAACCGCCCCCTGACCTGGGATGACGGTCGCCTGCGTCTGGTCTGCAAGGATCCGGAGTGTCATGGCGACCGCCCTCGCCCTGCACCGATCCAGGTGCGCGAGGGTGACGAGCATGATCGCATCGCCCTGCTTGATCAGAGTCGCCGCTTCTTCGGCAGCTCCCATCTCCACGCCTTCGGCGAGGTCTTCCCGTTGGCCAAAACCCCCTTCCTCGTCGTCGAGTTCGCTGACGAACGTGCCGGCTACCTGGCCTACGCCCTCCATTTCCCCAGACAGGAGGATGCCTCCGTCGTGCTCATGGCCGTGCGTCCCGAGTTTCAGGGACGCGGTGTCGGGCGAGCGCTGCAGGGCGCGTTCGAGGCGGTATGTCGTCCCCTGGAGATCACGCGGCTTCACATCTGCACCACCAACGACAATATCCCCGGCCTGTATTTTTACCAGAGATGCGGTTATCGCCTGATGAAGATCTCGCCCGATGTGGCGGCCGAAGCCCTGATAGAGCATGGCGACAGCGGTATGGTCGGATTCGGCGGCATTCCCATTATGGATGAAATCCACCTGACCAAGGATCTCAAGCGGGTCGTCGAGTCGCTGGATCCGGCAGCCGGACCCGAAGTCGTGAACGACTGACAGCCCGCCTGCCGCCCGCCTCTTCTACCCACCCACGACAAAAAAAGGGGTCGCCTGACGGCGACCCCGATTCCATTACATATACCAAACAGGTTCAGGTCTGGAACAGATACTGGAACTTGATGAAATACTGGCGGTCCCGCTCGCGCCAGTCAATGTCAATCGTCTTGTCCAGATCGCCATCAAAGTAGTCCGTTTTGAAATTGCTGTGGGTGCTGCCCAGATAGAACACGGTGAAGGGGTTCACCTTGTAGCTGAGCAGCGGCTCCAGATTGAATGTGCTCGAGTTGAAGTCATCCTCTTTATAACGCTGATATTCCAGCACCAGACGGAGGAAGAGGCGGCGGGAGAACTGATACTTCAGCCGTGTGCGGATGATCTGCGTGTCGAAAACCAGAGAGTCGTCGTCGGGGTGATCCATCCTGACCCAGGTCAGGCTCGGATCGATCCTGAGACGCTGACCCAGACGGATTTGCGCCCAGGCGTCGACATCCACCTGTTTGCCGAGGAAGGGATCATCGCTGCGATAGATCATCCGCGCATAAGAGAGGTAGGTACCGCAGGAGAGGCGGTTGTTGAGCACGGTGTTGGCGTTGATGAAGGTGCGCTGAATGCCGTTGAAGAGCTTCTTGTCGAAGACCTCGCTGCTCCACATGCGGTGCAATTCCACCCGTGTCTGTCGTGCGAGATCGAAGACGACCATGGCGCGCAGCCATTCATCCATACGATTACCATCCAGATCCCAAATACGTCCGATCACGGCGCGAGGGGAGATCCTGTTCAGGATGGTGCCGTTGCGACGGAAGACATAGTTCGTCCAGCAGTTGACGCTGCGCCGGTTGTTGGTGTTGAGGAAACCGTTGTCGGCGCGGAAGGTGGCTGTGGACTCGTTGTAGTCGATGTCGAAACTCCAGTGTCGACCGTCGCGCTCCAGGCTGGCGTAGATCGCGTGACCCCAGAACTTCTCGCCGTCGAAGGTGGCGGTGTAGTCGCTGTTGCCCAGGATCATCTTTTCCGGATCGGTTACCGTCAGCAGCCCGGGGTCGTCCGGCTCCTCGGTGTGGCTGGCCAGAGACTGTAGTTCGAAACGGTAGCTGTTATTGAAGCGTCTGGCGAAATCCAGGCCGCCCACGGTGTTCGAACCGCCATCTTCAAGGCGACGGTCGGTGAGCAGTCCACCGATGAAAGTGCCGTTGCCCATGGTGTGCCGGGCGCGGAAGATGTTGGAGTAGCTCCTGTCGCCGATGATCTGCGCGGACGACTCCTTGAGGGGGACGATGAACAGCGACAGATCGTCAAGGGCCGCCAGGTAGAGAAGGCTGGTGTTGCCGTGGCGTGCGGCCATCTTGGCGGCGATGAGGGGATCCATGATGGAACGGGTATGAACGGCGTTGATCCAGGTATTGAACAGGTTGCTGCCGCGCTGGAAGAAGGGTCGTCGCTCTGGTTGATACAGCGCGTAGGGGTTGTTGACGCTGACCTGCGCCGCATCCGATTCGATCTGACTGAAATCGGGATTATAGGTGGCCTCAAGACTCAGGTTGGGACCCAGCGAGTATTTCAGACCGAACCCGAACTCAGCCTCGGGGTTCTCCGTTTTGAAATCGGAATCGGGATCGTAACTGTCAGCCAGGCTGCTGCTCTGGAAGCCGATGACGGCGGGGAGGATTTCGAGTTGATT
The DNA here is from genome assembly GCA_024231955.1 of bacterium. Classification (GTDB taxonomy): domain Bacteria; phylum Krumholzibacteriota; class Krumholzibacteriia; order JACNKJ01; family JACNKJ01; genus JAAEPZ01. Next base: position 73,114 of record JAAEPZ010000538.1, read on the forward strand.
GCCGGATTGGACGCCACGGATACCCCGGAGTGTACCGAACTGGCAGAGGAAACAGGGGTCGTCGCTCCTCTGGGCGGCCCAGCTTGATTTTTCGCGGAAGGTGCGGGGGCGATTGCGCCAGAATGTGGCGCGCCAGATCTGCTCGTCCGTTGCCGGGAAACGGAGGCTGCTGAACGGAATGGCGAACTCGACCTGGTAGCCCTCCTCGGTGATCATCCCCTCGGATCTCCAGATCAGGTTGAATCCCATATCCTCATCGCCGCCGTCCATGAGCCGCAGGTCGCCCTGAATGCCGAGGGGGTTGGCGAACAGCTCATAGCTCCAGGACTGATCGTTGTAGGTGTCCAGAATGATGCCCAGGTAATCATCGCGCCAGATCTCGTCCCGATCGCGCAGCCCGGCGCGGATGGTGTTCGGATCGTCCGCCGCGATAAACGCCAGGTACAGGTAATCATCGTCGTAGGTGATCAACACTTCGGTCTGGTGCGGGGGTTCGACGCAGTCTCCGGGCGTGGTTTCGGTGAAGTTCGTCGCGCGCTCCGCGCCCCGCCAGCCGGGGTCGTCCAGTTGACCGTCGATCCGGATCTTGCCGGCGCAGGGCCGAATATTCAGTTCGGGGAGGAAAGTCGGAACGAATGGGTCGGCGTCGGCCAGGACGGTCGTTGAGGACAGCATAAGGACCATCAGCACAAGGCCGGTGGTGAATCGCAGTTTCATCGATGCTCCCATCGGGACGGACACCCGAGCGTCAATACCCGGGTTGAGGAATGGAAGGTCCTGGGTCAGGACCGGATCATTGGCGGGTGGGGTTGATTGATATGTTAAGGATTACGCAGCGGTAAAGCCAGAGTTTTCTGATTTGAGTGGTGGTCGGGATGGCTGACGCAAATTCCGTTTCGGGATCGCAACAACCTCATGCTTGATTCGTATGGCGATTCACGGTAAAAATTAGCGACCCGTTTACCGATCCCTCTTCTCCGATGACTTCCCAAATGAATACAGGAGGACCAGGATGCAGAGAGTCAGACCTGCCTGGACAAGAATAGCTTTGCCGATAATGTTGGTGATGATCTCCCTCTCTTCGACTCTCGCTGAAGATATCGATCATCCCGCCTTGAGCAGCCACCTGCAGATGCTCGACCGCCTCACGGTCACACCGGGATCCTCCGGCAGCGTCGCTGCCGGTTTGATCAACCCTGCAGTCTGGGGCACGAGTTCCGGCAACGGCAGCTACATGGATTTCTACAACCCGGTTGCGGATGCTGCCGGCGCCGGTGAAACCACGGACCTGCTGGGTGTTTCCAAGCTGGGCCCCCTTGGTTTCGGCGTGAACTACCGCGATTATGACTTCGTGAACGGCCCCGGTCATACCAACTACCTCTATACTCTGGGCCTGGGATTCGGCAATCGCTCCGGCGGATTGGGTTTGTCATATTCCTGGTCCAAGGGTGGGCACAACCTGTTTGAGCCCCGGGAGCTAATTAACCTGGGTATGATAGTGCGGCGGAGTTTCTGCTCCTTTGGCTCTTCGATGAGCTACGACTTCGAATCCGAAAATACGATCTGGCAGATGGATCTGGGGTTCCGGCCTTTCGGTCCCCGCCTGACCCTGTTTGGCGGCGCCAGCTACATCGGCGCCGGCGATTACGGCATTCCCGGCACTGATGATGAATACGACAAGTACGCCGGCAATTTCGGCATCGATGCCAAGCTGCTGCCCGGTCTGTCGGTGGCTGCCGGCATGCGGGATACCGGGGAGCTCAGCCTGGCCCTGAATGTCTCCTTTGGTGGGGGGAACGACGGGCGAGTGCCCGTCATGAAGATTGGAGCTCGCTACCATGCGGATGATGAGCAGATGCACTCCGGCTCCACCGTATCCTACGAGGCGACCACGGACAACAGCGTCTTCCGCTTCCTGGCCCGGCCGAATGCCTATCCGGAGATCACGCTCGCGGGCGATCGGCCCTACCGCACTTTCCGATTCTTTGACGATCGCACCACGTTCCTCTCCACCATGGAGATGTTGAGCGCCATGGCGAGTGACGCCGGTGTCGGCGGCGTGCTGATCAACATGTCGGGCGCGAGCATGTCCCCGGCGAAGTACTGGGAGCTGCGCGCGCAGCTTGCCGGTTTTCGCGCCGCGGGCAAGAAGGTGATAATCTACTTCGACCGCGTCGGCATGTTCGACTACATGCTCACCAGTATCGCCGATGAGATCTGGATGGACCCCTGGGGCGATCTGGATGTCAGCGGTCTCGCTTTCGGCATGACCTACTTCAGCGATCTGCTGGATAAAATGGGTGTCGGTTTCCAGGAGTTCCGCCACTTCCGCTACAAGTCGGCGATGGAATCCTTCTCCCGTATGGAGATGTCCGACGGTCAGCGGGAACAGCTCGAGGTGCTCTTCGGCGACTGGTTCGAGGAGTTGGTCAAGATCACCTGTGAAACACGCGGACTCACCCGCGCCCAATGGGATGAGCTGATGAACGAGAAGCAGTATCTCATTCCGGAGGAGGCTCTGGCGGCGGGTCTGGTCGACAAGATCGGCGATTTTCATGATGCCCGAGCGGCCGTTCAGGATGCCGAGCGTCGTACCACGCCGGACAGGGCGGTGGCTAACATCGCGAATTTCGGGGGCGATCCGCTGTGGAGCGGCGATGAGTGGGGCGAGCCGCAGCGTATCGCCGTGCTGTACGCCATCGGCCCCTGCGCCATGGACGACGGCATCAGGGGGCGGCAACTCTCCCGTGTGATCCGCGCTCTGCGTGAAAATCCAGCCGTGAAGGCGATAGTCTTGCGCTCCGATTCGCCCGGCGGCGATCCGCTGCCCAGCGATCTGGTGTCCCGCGAGCTCAAGTTGACCCGGGAGGTCAAGCCGGTAGTGATTTCGCAGGGGATGGTTGCGGCCTCCGGCGGCTATTGGATCTCAATGCACAGCGACAAGATACTGGCGAGCCCGGTGACCATTACCGGTTCGATTGGCGTCATCGGCGGCCATTTCTACGACAACGGATTGAGCGATAAGGTGGGTATGAACTACCAGGGTCTGAAATTCGGAGAGCATTCCGATCTGTATAGAGGGGCTTCGATACCGTTTATCGGGATCGGTTTGCCCCATCGGCCTGCGAATGACGCTGAGATCGAGCGCGCCAAGGTGTCCATGATGGATCTCTACGACAAGTTCATCGCCAGCGTGGCCGAGGGCCGCGGCATGTCCGTGGAGGAGGTGGCCGAGGTTGCTCAGGGACGGGTCTGGACCGGCAATCAGGGCCTGGAGAACGGCCTGGTCGATGAGATCGGCGGTCTCTGGGACAGCATACACAAAGCGTGTGAGTTGGCCGGTATCGGACCGGATGAGCGGGTTGAACTGGTGCAGGGACCGGGTATCGGCTTGTTCCCGACTCCCGATTTTCTGCCCGATCTGCCCGGGTTGAGTTTGTCCCGCCTCTTTGGCGTCGATCAGGTGGAGGAGCCGGAGAACCTGCTGTCTGGCGGGCTGTGGGACAGTCTCGATGACAACGAGCGTATCTACATCGAGCAGATGCTGCTCAATCCCGGCAAACCGGTCCTGGTCATGGACCCGATTACGGTGCAGGGGGCGAGTCTTAATCCTTAATGGCCATAATGGGGCATGAAGGGTGCTGACGGATACATAAGCAGAGATGAACGGGCGGTCGTATCGAATTGATATGGCCGTCTTTTGTTGCAAAACAGTAATAAGGGTAGGAGGCATAACTCCGAAACTGGTGAGACCTCCCCTTGCCCCCGCCCTGTCGTTGATGCAAAGCCATGTTTTCGATAGAAATAGCGATATCTCACAGAAATATCGTAAATATCATTCAAGTCATCTTGACACGGGTTCTTAACATAATAGAGAATTATAGGGTTCTTTGGAGGATTTCCCGCTCGCGTTCAGTGTTCAGGGAGCCTTCTTGTTTTTAGATGAGCCCTGTTCGGGAATGCGGAGGAATTTTGAAAACTCTCTATGTGGGCAATCTGCCCTTTACGGTATCGGAAGATGAAATTAAGGAGCTGTTCGCTCCCTTTGGTACAGTTCACTCCGTCAAGATGATCTCCGATCGCGATACCGGCCGACCTCGCGGTTTCGGCTTTATCGAGATGGATGACGCCGAGGGCGATGAGGCGATCAAGTCGCTTGACGGTTCAGATATGGGTGGTCGCAACCTGCGTGTGAATGAAGCGCGTCCCCGCGAACCGCGTGGCGCATCCGGTGGCGGTCGCTACTAACGCACGACCGGCAACCAGTTTGACAATGTAGGGAGCGACCGCCGAAGACGGTCGCTCTTTTTCGATGTGCCTGGGTGTCGACATGGACAGTGTCCCCGGCCTGAGCTGTTCCGGATCTCCGCTCTGATTCCGTTCGTCTCTTGTCGAGGCATTGACGCCCCTCCGCAGGATCGCTAAGCTGTGAATCTCCCCAAGCTCTTCCGTTTCGAATCGCCCGGTTCTGCCCTGGAGGTCTATTCATGAAGTCGTTCCTCTCCCACTTCCTCGCCTCATTCCTCGCCGTAACAGTATTCCTGTTGCTGGTTGTGGGGGTGGTTCTCGTCATGACCGGACAGGAGGACAAGATCGAGGACAACTCCTGGTTGCTGGTCGATATTTCCGGCCAGGTGCTTGAGTACGACCCGCCGTCCGACCCGATGAGTTCGCTACTCGGCGACAGCAGTCCGGTGACTCTGACGCGTATCCTCGGCAACCTCGAGAAGGCGAGACATGATGAGCGGATAGAGGGTGTGCTGGTGAAGGTCGGCGGTCCCGCCATCGGTCTGGCCTCCATCGAGGAGATTCGGGCCGCGATCAAGAAAGTGCAGGCCACAGGCCGCGAGGTGGTCGGCTACGGCGATGCCGTGGGGCGCAAAGGCTACCTGCTGCTTGCGGCATGTGACCGCATAGTCATGCCGCCATCGGCCTACCTGCAGATGACTGGTCTGTCATCGACCTCAATGCATGCCCGCGGCCTGCTCGACAAGCTCGGCATCAAGCCCAACCTCCATAAGATCAAGGAATACAAGGCAGCCGCCGAACTGTTGATGCGTACCGACATGTCCGACGCCGCCCGCGAGAACGACAAGTGGCTGATCGACGAATACTGGGACATTGCCATGGCGATCATGCGCGAGGACCGTGAACTGAGCGAGGAGCAGGTGCTGGCGCTGATGGAGCTGGCCAACTTCTCGACGCTGGAGGCGCAGGAGGGCGGACTCGTCGACGAGATACTCTACTGGGATGAGCTCGAGAAGCAGCTTCGTCTTGATGAGGACGAGGAGTTGCCCATCGTCTCCATGGGACGTTACGCCGATGTCGAACCGAAGAAGGTCGGGCTCAAAGGGAAGAGGAAAATCGCGGTGATTCACGCGCAGGGGATGATCGGCGGCCGCGAAAGCGGCGTCAACCCGCTGCTCGGTGTGACCATGGGGAGCAATACCGTTGTGCGCGATCTGCGCGCCGCACGCGAGGATGACGACATTCTCGCCATCATCTTCCGCGTCGACAGCGGCGGCGGAGATGCCCTGATCAGCGATCTGATCGGGCACGAGATCGCAAATTGCGCGGCGGTCAAACCCACGATTGTCTCCATGGTGGATGTCGCCGCCTCCGGGGGCTATCACATCTCCTACCGCGCCACGAAGATAATTGCCGATGGCGGTTCGATCGTGGGTTCGATCGGTTCGATCAGCGGCAAGTTCAACAACAAGGAGCTGATGAACAAGATCGGAATCAACTTCGATCACGAGACGCGCGGCCCCAATGCCCTGATGTGGTCCTCGGATCGCGACTTCACCGAAGCGCAGTGGGAGCGCTTCAAGACCGACCACTGGAATGGCTTCAACGAGTGGCTGGCCGACGTTGCGGAGCATCGCGGGATGACTTTCGCGGAGGCCGAGAAGCTGGCCCACGGCAGGGTCTTCACCGGTCGTCAATGTCTGGCCAATGGTTTGATCGACGAAATCGGCGGCTACGCTCGCGCTGTCGAGATTGCCAAGGAACTTGCGGCGATTCCCGCCGACGAATATGTTCAGCAGCTTCACTATCCCGAGAGCATGGACTTCATCAGTTCATTGCTGGCAGGGGATTTGGCTTACGCCGGTCAACAGGCGGCCGAGTGGCGCATGTACGAATACCTGCATGAGGATCTGGGCGAGAATTGGGAGATGATGATCAGGCAGTACCTGATCGAGGAGAGCATCCCGGATCTGCACTAGAAATTCTGCGGGCAGCGCCGCAATCAAGGGGGCAACCATGGGCAAGCGAAGTCTGATTGCATTTCTGCTTCTGTGGGCCGTTCAGGCGCACGCCTGCACCGACCTGTTGGTGACGCGGGGCGCGACCGCAGATGGCTTCACCTCGATCACCTACACGTGTGACGGGGAATTTCATCCCCAAATGAGGATTCTCCCCGCCGCGGATCATGCGCCTGGCGATTCGCTGGAGATCACTGACTGGTCGGGCAAGGTACTCGGCAAGGTGGCCCAACCTCGGCGCACGTGGTCGGTTGTGCAACTGATGAACGAACATCAGGTCGCGATCGGGGAGAGCACCTTCACTGGGCGCGAGGAGCTGGAGAACCCCGACGGCATGCTCGGTTACTGGACCCTGATGAGGCTGACGCTTCAGCGCGCGAAGACGGCGAAAGAGGCCGTGCGGGTAATGGGCGAACTGGTGGCCGACTACGGCTACTCCGGCCCCGGCGAATCGTTCTCCATCGCCGATCCAGATGAGGTTTGGTACCTGGAGATGATCGGATCCGGTCCTGGGGGGCAAGGGGCCAATTGGGTGGCGCGGCGCATCCCCGATGGTTACATCAGCGCCCACGCCAACACGGCTCGCATTGCGGAATTCCCCTTGCGCGACAGGGACAATTGCCTCTACTCGCGCAATGTGATCGATTTCGCCATCGAAAAAGGGTACTACGATCCCGCCTCGGGCGAACCCTTCCGTTTCAATGCCGCCTACTGTCCGGTTACCCCCCTGATGCTGCGCTACTGCGCCACCCGCGTCTGGAGCCTGTTTCGACGTGCGGCTCCTTCACGCGATTGGCCCGTGGATTTCCATCGTGGTGTTGCCGGCGCCGAGCCCTATCCGCTCTGGATCAAACCCGACAGCAAACTCAACCTCGCGGATATCTTCGCCCTGATGCGCGATCACTACGAGGATACCGATTACGACATGACCAGGGGTGTGGATGCCGGTCCTTTCGGGACACCCTATCGCTGGCGGCCGCTGGACTGGACCATCGCCGAACAGGCGTACACCTGGGAGCGTCCCATCTCGACTCAGCAGACCGGTTTTTCGATTGTCTCGCAATCGCGCAAGAGAATGCCCGACGCCGTGGGCGGCGTGCTCTGGTATGGTCTCGACGATACCTGGTACACATGCTACACGCCATTCTACTGCAGCATCACCGAACTGCCGGAGTGCCACACCGTGGGCGAGCTGAGGAAATTCTCCTGGGATTCCGCCTGGTGGGTGTTCAACTTCGTCTCGAACTACAGCAACCTGAAGTACAGCTACATGATCGAGGACATCCAGGCCGTGCAGACGGAGTTGGAGGATTCGCTGCTCGGGGCGCAGGAGTTTGTCGACAACGTCGCCCTGGCGATGCACGAACTGGATCCCGACCAGGCTTCCGTTTTCCTGACCGATTACTGCGTCAACTCGGCGGAGGAGGTGGTGGCTCGCTGGCGGGAGTTGGGGGAGCACCTGATCTGCAAGTATAACGATGGTTACGTGAAGAACGGGGAGGATCAACCCGAGGCGAAGGGCTATCCGGAAGGGTGGCTGCGCACAGTGCTCGGGGTCAGGCCCGATCAGTTCAAGGTCGAGCAGTGGCTCGAGGATGTGCCGGACGAAGAGCGGCAGTACTGAAGGAGCGGCAATGACGGAGGCGATGTTCATTTTATATGTCGAGGATCAGAACCGGAGCCGGGATTTCTATTCGGCCGTACTCAGAATGAAACCGGTTCTGGATGTGCCAGGGATGACCGAGTTCTCTCTGTTCGAACACGGTTCTCTGGGGTTGATGACCGAGACCGGGATCAAGCGACTGCTTGGCGATGCTCTGCCCGATCCGGCCCAGGCGCAAGGGGTGCCGCGTGTGGAGCTCTACCTGAGAATCTCCGATATCGCCGCTGCCCATACGCGCGCTCTTGCGCATGGAGGCAAGGAGATCAAACCGCCGCAAGCCATGCCCTGGGGTGACAATGTCGCCTACAGCCTTGACCCGGACGGCCATGTCCTGGCGCTTGCCGAACCACAGGCCGGTGAGTAGATGACGACCCGCTTCGGTTTCATCCCCGTATCATCTGAGGCGCTACCCAGTGTCGAGGCGTTGGAGGAGATCCTCGGCCATTACGGATCTGCTCTCAGGGCCTGCGGCGGCGAGCAGCGGTTGGAGGGGCAACTGACCGACCCGCTACCTCTATTCTGGCTCGTGGTCACCGGCGGCGCCGAACGGACGATCCTGAAGCTGGTGGAGGAGCGTGCGCAAACCGCGCCCGCTGAACCCGTTCTCCTTCTGGCGCATCCCGCGCACAATTCCTTGCCCGCCGCACTGGAGGTGCTGGCCCGCCTGCGGAGGGAGGGTCGCCGCGGTCGTGTGATCTATCTGGCTGAGGCGGATGCCGAACCGGTTGGTGTGCAGATCGAAGCGGCTCTGGCCGATCTGAAGACCGGCTCCCCGTTGCGGGGATTGCGGCTTGGATTGTTGGGCGAACCGTCGAGCTGGCTGGTTGCCGGCGTATCAGATCAAGCCATGATACGGCGGGTCTGGGGTCCGGAGGTTGTGCCGCTGGCGATGTCCGAGGTGAAACGGGCGATTGCGGAGGTCGATATTGCCGAGGCTGCAGGTGAGGCGGCTGCTTTGGCGGCAAACGCCATCTCGATCATCGAGCCCGGTCGGGCCGACATCGAGGACGCCGTACGGGTGCGCATCGCGTTGCAGCGGCTGGTCGAGCAATATCATCTTGATGCCTTCACCATCCGCTGTTTCGATCTGGTGACGGACCTGCAGACCACCGGCTGCCTGGCTTTGGCCGCCCTGTGCGACGCCGGTGTGATTGCGGGTTGTGAGGGGGACCTCGTCAGCGCGTTGGGGCTGCTCTGGGCCCACAGGCTGCTGGGCGAGACTCCCTGGATGGCCAATCCCGCCCGAATTGACGAGAGGCGTAATTCACTCTGGCTGGCTCACTGCACCGTCCCGTTGGGTCTGGTTGAGGGATACAGCCTCCGCTCCCACTTCGAGTCCGGTCTCGGTCTCGGTTTGCAGGGGGAGTTGCCGTCGGGACCCGTTACCCTGCTTCGGATTGGCGGCTCCGCGCTGGAGCGATTGTGGTTGGCCGAGGGGCAGATTCTGCGTGCCGGCAATGAGGTGAATTTATGTCGAACTCAGGTGGAGATCCAACTCGTTGATGGCGCGGTGACGGATCTGCTGAACTCTCCGCTCGGAAATCACCTGGTGCTTGTGCGTGGCCGTCACAAGGATCGTCTGCATGATTCGTGGAGACGCATGAATATCGGTTGATCTGAATATTCCCGGTTATTATTCCCTTACATTTTGGATGTTCGTCGATTTACATGGACCCAGTACCTCAATCCTCAAGATATCCATCTCGACTTCCGATGATTGCAATAGCGAGAGCAGTCACTCGCCCACTTCAGAGTATTGCTGCGACGATGAATCGCTTTGTGGAGTACGAAGTACATGGCGCCTTTTGGTGAACAAGAATACAAGAGAATACTCGACAGACTGAAGGCCTTCTACACTTGGCCGGATCTGCCGATCAAGGATGCGATGAGACGCCAGCTCCTGGCCGCGCTCATGACGACAGCCTGTATCGTCATGACCCCTTTCGTAATTCGCGATTCGCAAATGGATAATCACCTGAAAACAGCTCTTGATTTCGGCGTGATCGCCTGGTCGCTGATGACCCTGATGTTGCTGCAACGGCCGGGGTCGATGAAGATGCTCATCAGATTCAATGTGATTGTTCTTGGTGCCTTCTTTCTCTACCTCCCCCAAACCGGCGATATAGACCAGGGTTTGGTCTTCTGGTTGTTCGTGGTTCCCCTGGTCCCTTTTTTCGCCCTCGGCACCAAAGAGGGGCTGCTGATGAATGGGGTTTTTCTCGTCACGGCAGTTCTGTTGCTGGCCGATGTGTTTCACTTGCGAACCGATGGACCGGTGGCAGGTGTGGCGATCGGTCGTTTTGTGGGAGCATTTTCGATCATAGTCATTTCCGGCAGTTTTTTTGAGGCCATCCGCAACAGGATCCAGGCCAACCTGGAGCAGCAGCGTGAGATGATGAAGACGGCCGTGGAGGCTGTGAGACTCGGTAATCATCGTCTGGAGGCCGCTTACCACAGGGCGGAATTGCTGGCCGAGGAGGCCGAGGAGGCGAACAAGGCGAAGAGCAGATTTCTGGCGAACATGAGCCACAAGATCCGCACACCCATAAACGGTGTAGTGGGTATGACCACTTTTCTCTCCGATACGGAATTGACTGGTGAGCAGCGTGGGTATGTCGATTCGGTTGCCAACAGTGCATATTCCCTTCTGTCGATCATCAACGATATCCTCGACTTCTCCCAGATTGAGGCCGGGAGGCTGGAGCTGGAGACCAGACCCTTCAATCTGCGTCGTCTGCTGGAGGATGCTTGTGACGTTCTGGCGTATCGGGCGCATGGGAAAGGGGTTGGTTTTTCCACTTTAATAGAGCCCGATGTCCCGATCATGCTTGTGGGGGATCACGATCATCTGCGGCAGATCGTGGTTAATCTCACCGATAACGCGATCAAGTTCACGAATCACGGAGAGGTTTCAATCCATGTCGGCTTGGAGCAGCTGGAGTCTGATTCGGTTGTCCTCAAGTTAAGCGTCAGTGATACCGGCATCGGGATCCCTTCCGAAAATCTTCTGACTCTGTTCGACTCCTTTTCACATTCTGGCTCCGACATGACCAACCAATATGAGGGCACAGGCCTGGGGTTGAGTATCACCAAGCAGATGGTGACGCTGATATCCGGTGAAGTATTCGTTCAGAGTATCGAAGGTGAGGGTTCCACTTTCACGGTGACAGGTCGGTTTGCCCTGCAGTCGGGCGATGGTCATGAAACGCTGCCGGCTTTGGAGCGGGTACGTGGTTTGAGTGTGCTGATTGCCGACAGCAGTGGAGGAACGCGACGGCAGATCGGTGTTCTCCTCAACGCGTGGGGTGCGACCACAACTGAAGTCGGGTCGATCGAAGAGATGCACAATAAGGTGGATATTGCCCAGCAGAGCGGTAAGCCGATCGATGTCATTCTGTTGGATCACTCATTGCCGAACCTCGATACCGAACAGTTGGCCAGTCTGCGTCGGAATGGCATGGAGTTCAAATTGATTGCCCTCGTTCTCTTCAGCGACAGGCCGGAAATGCAGGCGCAAGACACACTCTTCGACTCATACCTGGCCAAACCGATCAAGCTGTCTCAGTTGCATGAGAGCCTGTCCGTTGTACTGGGCGCCAGTATTGTCCCCGTAATCAGGGAGAGAGGGCCCAATGATGCCGGCCTGACCGACGACATGCTTCACCGGTTGCGTCTTCTGGTTGTCGAGGACAACTTCATTAATCAGAAAGTTGTCCAGAAGATGCTGGAGAAGTTCGGTTTCAGGAACGTCGAGACCGTCTCCAACGGTCAGGAAGCGATTACCATGCTGGGCCGCAAGCTGTTCGACCTGGTGCTGATGGATTGCCAGATGCCCGTTCTGAACGGCTATGATGCGACGGAGAAGATTCGGAGCGGCACTGTGGATATTCTCAATCGGAATGTGCCGATCATCGCCATGACGGCCTATATCTCGCAAGAGGATCGGAATCGCTGCTTCAGTGTGGGTATGAATGACTTCCTCCCCAAACCCATCAGCTATGAGGACCTGGGTGACACATTGGAGAGATGGTTAACCCCGCAGACGGATTCCGTCCGGTGAATATTCAGTCGGTTGCGATCGGCAATCTCCGACTTGACCCCTATACATCAGTATAGTAATGTGTTCGAGGCTCCTCCCGGCCAAAGCAGAGCGCCCACCCCTCCCCGGGCGCGGTGAAATCCATTTGTCTTGCCAGCAATAGGCGGGCGCAGTTCGGTCGTTGCCGACCGGAGCGCCGCGCATGCCAGGAGGTCCTCCCATGACCAGTCGTCGCACGAGCAGACCCATCGGTTTCAGAATGCCCGCTGCAGAATCTGCGTGTCCCGTCGCGCAAAGGCGCGCACTACCTTTGCCGGGGCCGGCAGCGCCACCCTCCCGGGAGGATACCGACAGACGTCCCACTCTCCGGAGCCACACCAAGGGTGAGGAGAACTGTCCCACTTGCGGGCATGCCCTCAGCGATGCCCGTCATCTGCGGCATGCCCGGGCCGGCGAGGATGCGCGCGGTCCCGCCCAGGGGCCGCATGCCCCCTGTCCGGAGGCGCAGGCTGCGAGCAGTCGCACCCTGCAGCGGGCGGGGGTCTCTAATCGTCCGGGAGCATTCCCGGAGCCCTCGGGCGTCGGGGAGACTGCGTTGCCGCTCATGCAGAGTTCTGAGCGTCCGATCTGGCCCGCGCCGGAGCAGCGCATGACGCCCGGCGCGCCCATAGAGGATCTCTTCCGGGCCATGGCCAGGGAGCCCGGTTACGAGAAGAGCCTGGCGCACATTGAGCGGTTGCCCGAGCGGGATGCGTGTTTCGCCGACCCGGAGCAACCTTTGCCCGAAAGCCTGCGGGCGTCGCTGGCGGCGGATGGTATCGACCGTCTCTGGCGTCACCAGGCGCTGGCTCTCGATGCCGTGCGTCGGGGGGAGGACACTGTGGTGGTCACCGGCACCGCAAGCGGCAAGACGCTGTGCTACAACCTGCCGATCTTCGAAACCTTTCTGGGGGACCCGGAGGCCACCGCCCTCTGTCTGTTCCCCACCAAGGCGCTGGCGCAGGATCAGCTGAAGACCGCGCGCCGCCTGGCCGACAGTCTGCCCGAACTCGGCAAGCGGTTTCGGCTGGGCACCTATGATGGCGATACCAGCACCCACACGCGGAAGAAGCTGCGGGGCGAGGGGCGGCTCATCCTGTCGAATCCCGATATGTTCCATGCGGGGATACTGCCGGGGCATACCCGCTGGGCGCGTTTCTTCATGAACCTGCGCTACGTGGTCCTCGATGAGATTCACAGCTATCGCGGTATTTTCGGCAGCAATGTGGCTGCCGTGATGCGCCGTCTGCGCCGGGTCTGCCGCCACTACGGCAGCGACCCGGTGTTCATCGCCTCGAGCGCGACGATCGGCAATCCCCGCGAACTGGCGGGGGAGGTGTTCGGCTCGGAATCGCAAGGGAAGACCGTCACACTGGTGGACGATGACGGCAGCCCTCGCGGCCCCAAGCTCTTCGTGTTCTGGAATCCGCCGAGTCTGGAGGAGCGTGGCGGCGAACGACGTGGAGCCAACGGCGAGGCGCGTGATATCCTGGTGCGTCTGGTCAAGGGGGGGCGACAGGTGATCTGCTTCAGCCGCACACGGGTGTCCAGCGAGTTGATCTACCGCTACAGCCGCGACACCCTGCTGCGCGAGGCGCCGCATCTGGCCGGCCGAATCCGCGCTTATCGGGGTGGTTATCTCCCCGAGGAGCGCCGTGAGATTGAGCGGCAACTCTTTTCGGGGGAGCTCATGGCCGTCTCCTCGACCAATGCCCTCGAACTGGGTATCGATATCGGTAGCCTTGACGCGGCGATAATGGTGGGTTTGCCGCCGACCGTCGCCAGCGCGTGGCAGCAGGCCGGTCGTGCCGGTCGGGGCACAGCCGAGAGCTGTGCGGTGTTGGTGGCCTACAACGATCCCATCGATCAGTACCTCATGCGCAAGCCGGAGTTCTTTTTCAAGCAGAACCCGGAACAGGCGGTCGCCGATCACGGAAATCCGTTCATCCTGCTGCCCCATCTCCGCTGTGCGGCCTACGAGCTGCCCCTTGGAGACAACGACAGAGAGCTGTTCGGACCGCTAACGGATGGCGTGGTGGATATCCTCGAGCAGCGTGGGGAGTTGCGCCGCTCGGGGGATCAGGTGTTTCACGCGGGCACCAGCTATCCGGCCAGCGAGGTGAACCTCCGTCAGAGCGTGCTCGATACGGTGAGCATTGTCGAGACGCCGGGGGAGTTCGTGATCGGCAATGTCGACCTGCTGGGGGCTTGCCAACTGGTATATCCCGAGGCGATCTACCTGCATGATGGCGAAACCTACTTCGTGCGGGAGCTGGATCTTGATCAGAAGGTGGCGTTCGTCGAGCGACGCGCCGTGGACTACTACACGCAGCCCATCACCGAGCAGAAAGTGATGCTGGATAAAGGGCTGGAGAGTGTGGCCGTCAAACCGGAAGGGGCGAAGGGTGAAACCACAGTGCTGGGCTTCGGTGACGTGACGGTGAGCAAGACCACCTTCGCGTTCAAGAAGGTCAAGTTCGGCAGTATGGATTCGATCGGCTGGGGCGCACTCGATCTGCCCTGGCACCATCTTGAGACTCGCGCACTCTGGATCGCACCCACGGCCGAGACCGTAGCCGGCCTGATCGGGCAGGGGCAAACCTTGCCGGAGGCGATGGCCGGTCTGCGCAGTCTGATCCTGGCCGCGCTCCCCTTCTTCGCCATGTGTGACCGCGCCGACCTTGGGGGGGTGGTGGATGCGAGCAATCTGGGTCAGCCGGCGTTGTTCATCTACGATCGATTCAATGGCGGGCTGGGTTACAGCCGCGTGGGTTTCGATGAACTGGAGCGATTGCTGTCGGCGTGCCTCGACATCCTCGACGGCTGCCCCTGCGACGGAGGTTGCCCTGCGTGTGTGGGATTGCCTACCACGGCCCCCGGAGGGAACGAGGATCCTGACCTCAGTCCGGACTTCGCCATACCGGGGAAGGGGGCTGCCCGTATGTTGCTGCTGCTATTACTGGGCAATGTGGACGCATCGGGTGTTTGACCTTGATGTGATGGGGATGTTTATCCCTTAATTAGTAAATATTTGATGGTATTGCGCGGGTTCGGCACGATGTTGGCAGGTATATGGGTGATTGCAGCTCAGGATTATCTGGGATGACATAGAATTGATATTGTAATGCTTCCTGAATTATTCCGCGCGACTTATAAAGGAAGGTAGGTGGATGGGGCTGTGCGGATTAGGGAAAGAGGAATACCATGTACAGTATTCGGAAGAGTGAATTGGACGGAATGCCGATTTATCAGATCACCTTCTCGGGTTTCATAAGGGTTGAGGAGATGATGCGCTGGTTCGATGATTCAGCGCTGATATTGGATCGTCGATCGGAGGAATTCGGAGTCAAGGTGGATATGAGAGAGCTCCTGCCCCTTCCCGATCACTCCCAGGAGATCATGCGCCAGGGCCAAATGCTTTATAGAGAAGCCGGTATGGTGCGCTCCGCCGTTCTCGTGGATAATGGTCTGCTCAAGCGGCAGTTCGAGCGAATTGCCGGAGAGTCGGGTATCGACGAATGGGAGCACTACTTCTCCTCGGACGATAGATTCCATGACAGGAATATGAACATGTGGCTGAAGGAGGCCAGGTTGGTGCAGTCCATCTGAAGCCTTGCCGTCACTACGCATCAGCGACAGCCGTTTCGCCCGGATCATGGATCCGTGAGCGAGATGGCTGTCCGGTTTTGGGGCAGGGCCCGGCAGCAAGATACAGAAGGTCGGCAAAAAGGTATTGGGGAGGAGACTGTCGAACAGTTCGACCTCCGTATATGCCGAATACGGCCGGAAATCCCGTACATCGTGATCATGACTGGATTGCTTGACTACTATGCGTTAGTATAGTAGCTTGCCACGGCAAAGTGCGTCTCCCCCCGGCGGCTTTGGAACGGGAAGCAGCATGAGACAACGCCGCAAAGATGAAAACCTGCGTGAGGTTCTGGAGGCCCTGACCCGCCTGCGGCTCAGTCACGACCGTCAGTGTGTGCGCCGGAAAGAGGCGCTGCTGGCGGAGCAGCGTACGGCCGAGCAGGAGCGTTTGTCGGCGGCATCCGGACCGGGGCTCTACGAAGTCGCGGGTGACGCAACCGGACAACCCGTCGCGTCGGATTCGCCCCATCCCCACACGCGATCACACCCCTTTTACTCGGTGGATGCCCGTTCGGCGCCCACTGTCGGCGAACCTGAAGCCGGCCGCGATTCTCTGGCGGGCTGGAGCTCCCTCGGGGTGAACACGAACCCGGAGCCGTCGACGAAGCAACCGCTGCCGTGGGACACTCCGCTGACGGGTACGGGAGCAACGGATGACGCTCCCTGGCTGGCCGAGGCGGGGGGTGAGCCTGACCTGGCGGGGCTGGTTGGCGCCGAGGCGGTTTTCGGGGTGAACGCTCACGGCAAGCGGGGCGAGTACCTGCGGCGTGACATCGAGGTGGAGACGCGGCTGCCGCATCTGCGTGGACTGGCGCACGCTCTTACCGAGGCGATGCCCGAAACGGCGGCGCTGACGGGGATGGTGCGGGATATCGACCTGCTCGCCGAGGCGCGTCCCGAGAATCTGGTGTTCCTCGATCTGGAGACCACGGGCCTGCACCGCGGCATCATTGTGCTGCTGGGATACATGACGATGGGTCCGGGCGACAGGCCCCTGACCGTCACCCAGCTTTTTCCTCGCGACTACGGCGAGGAGGCCTACATGCTCGGCGAGTTCATGGAGGTGCTGCGGGGCGACCCCGTGCTGGTCACCTTCAACGGCCGCAGTTTTGATGCGCCCTATTTCGAAAACCGTCTCCGTTTCCACGGTTGGTTCGAACCGCTGCGTTTTGCGCATGTCGATCTGCTGCACCTGGCCCGTCGCCTCTGGAAAGGGCGTCTGCCCAACTTCCGTCTGCAGACCCTGGAGCGTAGGCTTTTCGGCCGCAAGCGTCTGGACGATCTGCCCGGCAGCGAGGTGCCTCGGGTCTGGGAGGATTTCGTCAACTACGGCGAGTTGCGTCACCTGCCCGGCATCTGGGAGCACAACCTGCGCGATCTGAGCACGCTGGCCGAGATCATTGTCCGCGCCGCGCGCGACGCCCGGCTTTGTGGGACCAGCGACGAGGACTGAGTTACGTTTGCGCCCGACGAATTCGGGATCGCGGTTTGCGATGCCGTGCTGTGTTGCCGGAGGAGCCGTCCGCTTACCGATCGCTGCCAATGCCATCTCATAATGTAAAACAGCTGCCGGGATCGGACGGCTGACAATCACGCTTGGCAAGATACGCCAGCTGTAGCACTCTGCATGTGCGATGCGGGAACCTCTCACGGGACGACGGGTTTGCGGGATTCCCGCCTTCACAACCTGTCGGTTCAGTCGGTATAGCTTCGATTATCGCTGGAGGAGATCATGTTCAAAACGACCATCCTGATCCTTTGCGTATCCGCCATTATGCTTGGCGGATTCATGCCGGCATCCGCCGCTACCGGTGACGATGCCTTCGAGTACCTGAGTGGTGTCTACGAGCGTTTCGACAAAAAGCTGGGCGACTATCTTATCGCCGAATTGGAGAACTGGCTGGCCATCTGGCCCGACAACGATAATGCGCCTCGGGGCCATTTCATTCTGGCCAAGGTCTATGAGGACAGAGGTGCCCGTCACCAGGCGCTGGCGACGTATGCCAGGGGCATATTTCTCCACCCCGCCAGCGAGCAACGGTCCCACTGTCGGGAGGGTGTGAAGCGCCTGGCCAGCAGGATCAAAACCTACAAAGAGCGTGTGCCCGAACTGGAGGCAATGCTGGAGACGGCCGCACCCGGCAAACCCGCCGACCGGTTCTTCGGTTATCTCGAATTCCTCTCGCACCTGGATGCAACCAAATTGCACGCACGCACACAGAGCGAATCCACCCGGTTCGTGATCCGCTTCCCGGGCGACCGCCGGGGGGATATCGTGAATCTCTGGGCCGCGCTCTCCTGGAGCAACAGGAACAAGCATCGCGAGACGGTCTTGGCGCTGGAGAAGCTGGAGGCGGTTTACCCGACAAGTCTGCAGTTGCCCTGCAGCCGCTTTTCACGTGCGGATATCCTCTATCGCGAACTGGGTGATGCCGCTGCCGCGCGTCCCCTGCTCGACAATGTGATTGCCAATTATCCCAGCAGCAGCTACGCGCCCAGGGCCATGGCGCTCCGGGCCGAGATCAGTCTGAAGGGGGATAAGAACTACAATGCAGCGATTGAGGATCTGCGACGTCTGATAGACGGTTGGCCCACCGCGCCGGGTGTGTACGAAGCCCGACTGTCGATTGCCGATATCTACGAGAAGAAGCTGAAGGATTACGATAAAGCCGCGGCGGAATGCGGCAGGATCGCCGCTCTGGATCCCACTGCGGAGGAGGGGATTGAGCTTCTGATGAGGGCGGGGCGGCTCCATGAGTCGAAGACTCGCAACTATGCGCTGGCCATCTCCTATTACCAGGAGATCGTGGCCCGCTATCCCGATCACATGACGATTCCTAATGTGAAGAAAAAAATCTCCAAGCTACGCGACAAAGTGGCGGAGCAGGACTGATCGAGGGGCGAATGCCGATCCCGGTCCTGACGGGTCTACCGCATCAAGCTGGTCAAGGATGGAGCGATGAAAGACGACGAATCTCGATCTGCGGCGAACGGGGCCGAATTCACACCCCCGGAGAACTGCCCCAACAGCGATCCGCTGGCCAACCCCGCACCCAGGGGGCGTTTCAGAATGGATCACCGGCTGTTCATCGGCATCTTCCTGCTGCTGATTGCAGTCGTTTACGGCGCTCTGCCGGATGAGGTTTGGGTAATCGCCGAGGTGGACGGATCGACCGGCGAACGGAGCGAGCTTGCGCCGGGGTTCTCGATCTCATCCGGTGAAATAGAGGTGATTGCCGGGTCCGAGGTCGAACTGCAGTTGGGGCGGCGATTGCGGCTGCGTATAATCGGTCCGGCCCGGGTTTACCTGCCGGCGGGACCGGGCCGCTGGTTCAGCAAAGGCCGCACGTTGATCGTCGAGCAGGGGCGGGTATTGGGAACATCCGGTGGTTCGCCTTTGGGTTACGCTATGGTTCTGGAGACCGGGAGAGAGCGGGCGACGCTGGTTGGCGGGAGTTTCATCGTCGAGCACAATGACGATTTCAGCGGCTTTGCATTGCGAGAGGGCGATATGGCGCTGGAGACGGGCAGCGTCCACAATTCGGAAAAGCTCAGAGGCAATTACCTGACCATCAGCGGCGAAACCGCGATCCGGTACGAAACGCGGAGCCTCACCCTGGTGGAGCAGGAGGAACTTGCCCGACTGATGGCGAAAGGGTTGCCGGCGTTGGCGGCAACGGGTGATTGACCCTCCGGCAGCCCCGTCGGATCAACTCTTCTGGTAGTTGGGCGCTTCCTTGGTGATCGTCACATCGTGGGGGTGATTCTCCTGCAACCCGGCGCCTGTGACCCTCATGAACTCGGCATCCTCTTTCAACCCCGCAAGGTTCGCAGCGCCCTGGTAGCCCATGCCTGCGCGCAGGCCTCCACACAGCTGGAAAATCGAGTTGCGCATCTGACCCTTGTAGGGGACACGTCCAACGATACCCTCCGGAACCAGCTTGCTCTCCTTGGCGCCGTCCTGGAAGTAGCGGTCGGCGGAGCCCTCTTTCATCGCATCCACGCTGCCCATGCCGCGGTAGACCTTGAAGCTCCGTCCATCGGCGAGCACCAGTTCGCCAGGGCTCTCCTCGGTGCCTGCGAGCAACCCGCCGACCATGATGCAGTCGGCACCGGCGGCCAGCGCCTTGGTGATGTCCCCGCTGTACTTGATGCCACCATCGGCGATAAGCGTGACACCTGTCCCGTTAGTGACCTCGGCCACCTCCATGATCGCGGTGATCTGGGGAACACCCACCCCGGAAACGACCCGCGTGGTGCAGATGGATCCCGGCCCGATCCCAACCTTGAGGGCATCGGCACCGGCTTCGATCAGGTCACGCGCAGCAGCGGCCGTGGCGATATTGCCCGCCATGACCTCCTGGGTCGGGTACTTGTCCTTGATCTTCATGACCGCGTCGATGACGTTCTGGCTGTGTCCGTGGGCGGTATCGACGACGATGACGTCAACATGGGCGCCGATCAGTTTGTCCAGCCGCTCATCGAGATCCGCGCCGACTCCGACTGCGGCGGCGACCCGCAAGCGGCCATCCGCATCGCTGCACGTGTGGGGGTAGTCGATCTTCTTCTGGATATCCTTCACCGTGATCAGCCCCTTGAGCGTCATCTTGTCATCGACAACCGGCAACTTCTCGATTCTGTGCTCATGAAGTATGGCCCGCGCCTCGGACAGGGAGATGTTCTCGCGTGCCGTGATCAGGTTGCGGCTGGTCATCAGTTCGCTGACCAGCATGTCGGGAGTAAGGTTGAAACGGAGATCGCGGTTGGTGAGGATGCCGACAAGGATCCCCTTGCGCGTGATGGGCACGCCGGAGATGCGGAAGCGCTTCATCAGTTCGTACGCTTCGGAGATCTTCGCGTCCGGCGGCAATGTGATCGGGTTGGAGATCATGCCGCTCTCGGAGCGCTTGACCTGGTCAACCTGCACGGCCTGCAATTCGGGCAGCATGTTCTTGTGGATCACACCTATGCCACCCTCGCGAGCGATGGCGATGGCCATCGAGGCTTCGGTTACGGTGTCCATGGCGGCGCTGGCGATAGGGATGTTCAAGGAGATATTGCGGCTGAAACGGGTGGTGATGTCGGTGTCGCGCGGGTGAAGCGCACTACGGCGGGGGCGAAGAATGACATCGTCGAAAGTGAGAGCTACAGGAATCGAATTCGGGTCCATGATGTTACCTCACTCCGGTAATGAAAAATGCCGACAATTTGATTGCCGGCAAAGATAGTGTCTGGAGAGAGGTTTTTCCAGAGTTTACTGCTAATGAATGGTCATACTTGCCATGGCCTTCTTGTCGGCGTTGTACAGACCGCAGCCCAGAACGATCTCGGTGCCGTCGGGAAGCTTGCAGCCCCGCACGTAGGAGACCTTGTGTATGATTTCCGATGTTCCGGGCTTGGGCCAGTAGTAGTCGACCCAGCCGGACCCCTCGGCGACGACAACTTCATTCATGACCTGGAAGAACTTCTTCCCCTTCTTGTCGCGCAGGTTCTGGTACTTGTTGCCGTTCATCTTGTACTTGATCGGGTGTTGAATCATGGTCACATCCGCCAGAGTGTGAATCCAGATATATGTGCCGTTGAAGATGAACTCACTGTCCTTGCCGCAGAATTTGGGCAATGCAGCCAATCCCTCTTTCTCAAGCAGCTTGCATCCGGCTTCAACCTTGGCGATGATCACATTCGGGCTGGTGGCCTCTTTCGTCGCCGTGGTTTTGCAGTACGCTTCGGATTCCGCAGCTGTAGCGGCAGGATCTGTCGCCAGGGCCATGCAGGCAAACAGCATCAGCAACGATGATACAATGAGTGCTCTTGTAATTCTCACGAACATTATATCCCCCTTGGATATGGAGTCGGTGGTCCAGAAAAAATAAACCGGCGGCATTTCCCTGCTTATGGGACTGGATTGCCGAACAGAGGTTCCGCAACCTCAATACCAAGCCCAGCAACGTAAGGTAACTATTACTTCTGCAGTATGGCGAAAATGTGACTTAGGCTGCAATGCTGTCGTAAAGGCTTGTATTTACTGTATTTAAAGTGATTTATGCTCTTTCAGGATGCAGAGGTTCTGCACCACTGATAGCCCGGATTCGATCGCCAGATCCGCTGCGGCATTGTTCACAATCCCCTCCTGAAGCCAGACAACCTTGGCACCGACTGCAATTGCTTCCTGGACATGGGGAAAAACTGCATCCGGTCGACGAAAGATGTCCACAATATCTACCGTCAAATTGGCCGGAATCTCCTCAAGGTTACGGTAAACCTTCTCCCCAAGGATCTCATCGGCCTTTGGATGGATCGGCAAGATCCTGTAGCCAACGGACTGGAGGTAGGAGGCGACGCGATAACTTGGTTTATCCTTGTAGGTCGAGAGTCCGATAATGGCCACGATCCTGGTGTTGTCCAGAATCGCCCGGATCTCGTCGCTTGTGCTGTTGTGACGGGGAAGTTCGCATTCAAATTGATCTTCGGACATGTGTTCCTGCTTTCTCTCAGTCTTCGCCAAGTTTGACGGCGATCTGGGTCGGGATCCGGATAACGTTCCAACTCCGATCGACAACTCCGTGGCTGCTGAATCCGCGAGCCAGTATCTCATCGCCCCGCCACCCCTCGTACTCGAAGCGCAAGCGCACACGGCCGATTTCGGCTACACGGGTGATGATCTCCAGGCTGTCGTCATAGTGCGCCGGGGTCAACAGCTTCACTCCGAAATCGATAACGGGAAACCTGATCCCTTCGCGTTCCAGTTCGGAATAGGCCTTGACCCGTTCGCGGAGCAGATCGGTTCGTCCGATCTCCCAATACACGGGCCAGACTGCATGGTGAACCACCTTCATCGCATCGGTCTCGGCATAGCGGACACGAATCCGGCTGACTGCGGTTGCGGGCATCAAGACCTCCTTGGGGAGACAGGATGCCATGCTCACCACGGAGCCGCAACGCTTTCCTTCCCGATTTGGGATGAGTTCATCACCGGGTTTCCGGAAACAACCATTGAAGGATTCGGCGGAGCAGGATGCAGAAAAAAACCGGATGCCCAGCGGCATCCGGTGATTCTGGAGGAGTCGTATATCGCCGCCAACACCAATCAGTAGAGTGATTTTACCTGGGAGAATGTGTTGGTCTCGGCTGGAGTCGAATAGAAGTTGAGCGGCAAGGAGCCACTGAGGTCGTGCGGGGGCAAACCATAGTCGTCCCCTTCAAGGAGCCAGGTGATGGATCCCAGCGCGACCAATCCCGGTGAGATGTACACGGTTATGGTGAACCAGCCGTACTCGCAATCATCGGTATCAGGCCCGAACCAGCCGGGAATCTCACCGTAAACACCGAGATCGGATTGGTAGTAATGAGCCGAGTGGGTATTGATCCCGTCGGTGTTGAAATTCCAGTCTTCCGAAGAGGCGGAGTCATCCCAGGACATTGAGGTGATCCAGCACCGCTCGGGGAAGGTGAAGTGCAGATTGGAGATCCAGTTGCCGTCATGGGACCTGTTGGTCACCTTGAATCGAAACTCGATTACCTGAACTTCAGGCGAGACAAGCACCTGTGAAGAGGTGGGATACTCCATCTCGACGGTGCTGTCGCCAAGTGATGCGAACACAATGGTCGGGACGAGGAGCAAAATCAATAAAAGTGTAAGATTTTTCATGATTGTCAATTCTAGCCTACTGTCGGTCGGCACGTCAACCCGCTCACTTGCGGTTCGATCCCAAGGTTGCCTGTAGTGTCTCATGATTGCCGATGAGATCGATATCATCTCCACATGTAACCTCGGACGGCAGCCACCGGTTTTCCCCTAGTTGCTGGGTTCGGCGGGGAGGTCGGCGATGATTTTCACGCCGCGTCGAGTGTCGGGTTTGGCGTTGGGGCACTGTTCGCGCATCATGCAGACCCGGCAACCGAGGCTCTGGCGCATCAGTTGTCGCATGACCATCAGGATGATGAGAGTGCAGGCCAGCAGAATGTCGCCCAGCAGGATCGGCCGTCCCCGCAGGTGCGCTCCGATGAGGACCAGAAAGGGGAATACCCAGAGCAGGTAGATGCTTCTGTTGGCCCGCTTCATCCCGCCATAGAAGAGTGTTTCACGCCCCCGGCGGTGGAGATAGCCCGCGAGTTTACCCTTCAGGGAGATGCAATCCCGTTTGAAGTAGTAGCAGTTGGCGCAGACCTGTCGGGGGAAGTAGTAAAAGTGGATGACGAGATAGAGCAGTGCGTAGCCGCCGGCAAACCAGGCGTTGATCCCCATAAGCAGGACAAGGCCGGCCATCAGGTGGACAACACCCGACAGGCAGGTCAGCATTCCGATTCCGCGCGGAAACTCCTTGTAGCACTCCATCTCCACCTCCTGCCTGGATCTTGCGCGACATTGTCTCGGTGTTCAATGGAATATTTCCATTGCCGGGTCAACGGTTCGGAATCCCCGACGACGGTATGATCAATGCAATATCAACAATACAAATGACATCTTGTACGGGCAAACGCTACCGCAAGGTTGCCCATAGAGGGCAAATGGCCGTCCGTACTGAATCCCAATCCGGGTAACAATCATGCTGAAACGGATATTGCTGATCGCAGTCATTGCAGTCTGGGGACTCATCTGGTGGAGCCAGCGCTCCATAAGCCACCCACCGGGAGTCCTGGCACCCAAGGTGCCGAGTCAGGTGGCGGCGCAGGGGGTGGATCAGGTGTTCATCAAGGGGAGCAAAATCACCTTTCTCGCCGATTTCACCGTCAACGCACGCGTGCTGAGCAAGAAGCGTTACCGCATGGACAGGGGTGCGAAAGTCTCCCCTTATGACCTGGCGCTGGGCTGGGGACCCATGTCCGACAGTGAGATTCTCGACCAGATGGAGATCAGGCAGGCCGGTCGTTTCTTCATGTGGTCGGTCGATCAGTATCCGATTCCCGCCAATGAGATCACTGTCCACGCGTCGAACATGCACATCATTCCGGCCGATGCGGCGGTGATGGCCAAACTCCGCGCCATCAGGCGCGGGCACGTGGTGACCATCAGCGGCCATCTGGTCATGGTCAACGGTGAGGATGGCGGTGTCTGGCTCAGCTCCCTCACCCGCTCCGATTCGGGAGACGGCGCCTGCGAGGTCGTGTACGCCGAGGAGATTACGATCCATTAGCCGCATTCCATCAAGTCGTTATGTGCCGTGAAGCGGGACTTCCCCTGTTGCCCGGGATGGGTTATCCTCTGCCCATGACTAAACACTCCACGGATACGCCCCGCCGCAAATCGGATGCGCCTTTTGCCAGACCTCTGGCCTTTACCACTCTGCTCATTTACGGGCTCATGACCTTCATCATCGGCTTCCAGGACTATCGCGAGGTCCACAGGCTGCCCACCTGGGTTGGCGTGGCGATGATTCTCGCCGGCGTCCTGATCGGCTCAACAGCGATCAGGGTGCTGATGCGCCGGTATCGCGCCTTCAGTCGGGCGCTGGTCGGGTTGGCGACGCTGGTGATCGTGAACTGCTTCTCGACCCTGATCCCGGGTCTACACCTCGGTTGGCGGGAGATTACGGCGCGCGTAGTGCTGTCGGTGGTGATCCTCTACCTGGTCTGGCGCAGCGATCGGGCTTTGATCCCCCCCGATTGTCAAAATGCCGATGATCCCGCCGAGCCGCCGACATCCTGATCTCCCGGCAGCGGCGGACCGGATCGTGCGGCTATGCGCAAGGCGATACCCCCAATCTTGGATGTCGGCCATGAAAAGACCCGCCCCTTATCAGGAGCGGGTCCTTATCGATCTATATGACGCCCCTATTTTACAAGCAGGAGCTTCACATTCCGCTCGTAATCCGCTCCGATCCGGATTTTGGAGAAGTACAGGCCGGATGAGACCGATTCACCCTGATCGTTTCGGCCATTCCAGATAACGCTATGGTGGCCACTTGCCATTATCCCATTCTGAAGGGTGCGGATACGGCGACCCGCGACATCGAAGACATCTATGGTCACGAGTCTACCCGTCCCCTCAACATAGAGCCGGAATCTGGTTTCGGGATTGAATGGGTTCGGGAATGGATCCGAGGCCCAGCTTTCTCGCGGTTGAACCGGATCCGTCGGAATCAACGCGATGCTCGGCGGGGTCATGAGCATGGGGGCTATATCGACCCGGCCCTTGGCGAAATTGATGGGTATCTGCCCGCCAAAACCCCAGTAGCAGTTCTCCGCCTTCAAGGTGAAGATCTTGGTGCCGTTGATCAGGTAATACTGGCCGGCATTGGTGATTATGTTGTTGCCGCCGATCCCCATTCTGTCGTCGCCGATGATGGGGCGCGAGTTCGACAAGCAACTCACGTTAACCTGATTGGCGGTGATCTCCGAATTGCCGACGACGGGATTGCTGCCGTTGATGCAGTGGATGCCTCGACCGGAGGAGTGGTTCTGCACGGTCACGCCCGTGATGGTCGCATCACCGGACCCGTCGAGCTGGATGCCATTGGCGCCGTTGCCGTCGACCAGGACCCCTCCCCCTATGCTCATCGGACACTCGCAGAGGATGCCGTGCGTGGTGTTGCTCACGGCCTGACTGCCGTTGTCGATAACGCAATCGTCGGCCTTCTCCCCAAAATGGTAGCCGAGGTTGCAGTCGAAGACAAGGCAGCCGTCGAAATCGGCGTCCGAGATGCCGCCGACACTGCCGACTCGGGTATCGCCGATCACGCGGATGCCGGTGCCGCTGCAGTGACCAACCGTGATGTCGGTGAAGTTGCCGCCTGCAATGGTGACGTCTATCCCCATTCCGCAGTACTCGATTACGCAGTCGCTCAGTGTCGCATCGCAACGGTAGATGTCGAATGCGGTTTCCGCATGACGCACTTCGAAGTGGGATGCCGTCACGCCATCGGTCTGAGCATCGATGATGAAACCGACCCAGTCGCCCGCTTCGGGATCGTCCGACCAGCCCTCCATCACGACCTCGCTGCCGCCGGAGCCGTTGACCGCGAGCGCACCTTCGAGGAAGATTTCGATGCGGTCCGGATCCTGGCCGGCGTAACCGTCGGCAGGTTCGATATCGTCGGCCGCCACATGAATCAGGGTGCCGGCGGCGATGGTCAGGGTCACACCGTCGGCCACGACCACATCGCCTCCGATCCAGACCTCACCCGCGAGGGTCGTGTCGCTGTCGATCGTGCCCCAGAGGGTGAGCGTACGGTAGGCGTCGATGTAGCCCGCGCCCAGCAGCCCTTCGAGGCCGGGGTTGAGAGCATCGACACTGACCGCGCCGCGCTCGATCATGGCCTGAACCTGCTGCCCGCTGAGCGTGGGATAGACGCTCTTGACCATGCCGGCCATGCCGCTACCCTGAGAGGTCGCGCCGGAGGTCAACATGGAGGTAAAGCCGATGATATGCGGCTCCTCGCTGCCGCAGAATCGCCAGCCGTAAGGATCATTGGTCTCATAGCTCAGAATCTGTAGCTGGAAGGCTTTCCCCGGACGCGGCGCGCACCAATTGCCGTCGCAGTTCTTGGAGCCGAAGCCGCAGATATTGACCTCCGAGCCATAGTTCGACCCGCTGGTGCCGGAGAGTTTCGTGCCGGTGGAATCGAGACAAGCGGCGCAGAGGACGTAGTCCGACTTGCAGGGATAGTAGACAAATCCGGCGTTGCTGTTGCCGGCGCCGCCAACAGGCAGAATCCCCCGCTGATTGGCCTCGATGAACAGGGTTTCCAGAGTCGAATTGATCGAGGTGCCTGTTATCCAGCTCATGTTGATGGAGGCGAATTCCTGGTTGTGTCGATCCTGATAGTCGAAGATGTAGTTGTAGGCCTCGATGGCGGCGGCAACGTGATACTGCCAATTGCCGTTTAGGTGGCCGTAGAAGATCTTGCAGACCATGATCTTGTTCCGCCAGACCTGAGAGGCGATGCCGGGGTTCTGCGCAGGATCGCTCTCGTTGTTGGTCGAGGCGCCGAACGTGCTGGCCATGGCCGTGCCGTGGCGACTCTGTCCCGTATATTCCGGCGATCCATGAGGATCATGATTCACATCGCTGTCGTCGTTGCCGAAGTCCCAGCCGGAGATGTCGTCGATGTAGCCGTTGCCGTCATCATCGACACCCGTCGTGCCGTTGACTTCAGCCATATTCCAGAGTACGCGGTCGACGAAGTCGTGGTGCTGACAGTCAAGGCCGGAATCCATGATCACGATCGCCTGGGCGGAGTCCCCGGTCGAGATGGCCCATGCGCGCTTGAAGTTCTCACGGGGGAGATACCATTGGCGCTGGTGCGTGGGGTCGGGATAGCAATCTTCGTGATCATCCCAGGGGTAGCTGTTGTTGAACCAGAAGTCATCAGGTATGACCTCCTCCGGTTCACCAATGATCTCGACGTCCGTGTTCAATGCGGCTTGAGATACTTTGCTCAAACCTCTGAACTCCCGCACCATCGACTGCGCGGATGCCTCGCTCTTCGCAGCGGGAAACGTCAGAACATAGATGTTCTTCAGCGGCGCATAGCTGCCCCTCCACAGAGGCCGCACCTCGATCAGGCCGTGCTTGGCGGTGAGCCGGTTAACGGATTGATAGATGCTGGATTTTGACGTAACGCCCTTATCGCTGGTGAAGGCGAATTCGATATCTTGATCGAAGCTGACGATCAGTTGTGTCCTTGAACCCTCCACTGCAAAGGCGGTGGTGATCAATAGACCCACAATGCACAGGCCCAAGATCGAGCTGATATGGAATTTCCAATTCAAAATTTTCCTCCCGATTAGAAATACATGATTGCCCCATCCTGATTTTGTTAGACGGATGTTCTTGCCGATTTACTGCTGATTGTCCCGATCGGCGGAAGTCATATCCAACCGGAGAATATTAACCGGCCGTTGTTATGTTTGACGCAGTCGTTAATAACTATGATGGAGGTATTCCCAACGAACAGGAGATGTGTCTACGTATTGGCGGTTGATGTCACGGCCACCATGAATTCTCCCGCCTCTGCCGATCTCTCCGATCCAATAAACGGCTGCGCCACACTCTCGAATCCGGGTCATGTCCCCTTTGTCGCTGGCTCCCCGAGACGGTGTGACCGGTGACGACGTTTGCCGGCTTTGTCTGCCCACCTGTTCACTACTCGATACCAAAACCGGCGCCCCTTGCGGGACACCGGTTTTGCGGACTCATGATTCCCCGTCTCTCTACAGGTAGCGTTTGAACCAATCGAGGATCCGTTCGAGCCGCTCGACTCTGTTCCGGGGTTTGCCGCCCCGGGAGAGACCGTGGCTCTCATCCTCGAACCGGATGTACTCCGTCGTCCGTCCCTGGCTCTTCAATATGGTGAAGAGTTCGTCGGCCTGGGACACCGGGCAGCGGAGATCCTGCTCGCTGTGGATGATCAGCAGCGGCGCAGTGATCTTGTGCGCGTAGAAGTTGGGAGACTGTTTCAGGTAGGCCAGGGGTTTGTCCCAGGGCCAGGCGCCGAAGCTGTAATACTCGTGCATGTTGTAGTCCGATGCGCCGAACTGGGTCAGCCGGTTGCCCGCCTGACGCATGGTGACGCCCGCCTTGAAACGTTTGTTGTGCCCCAGCATCCAGGTGGTCATGAAGCCGCCATAGGAGCCGCCGAGCACGCCGAGTCGTTTGGAGTCCACCCAGGGTTTGCGCGAAACGGCGTTGGTCACGGCCATGAGATCGTCATAGTCGACTCCGCCCCAACGGCCATGAGTGCAGTACATCCACTTGTTGCCGTAGCCGCAGGATCCGCGCGGGTTGCTGAAGGCCACCACGTAGCCCTGCGCAGCGAGCAGATGCATCTCGAGGAAGAAGGTGTAGCCGTACTGCCCCATCGGTCCACCGTGAATCTCCAGCAGCGCCGGATATTTGCGATCTTCGCGGAACCCGGGCGGCTTGAGGATCCAGCCGTGGACCTCCTTGTTGCCGTTCTTGAACCGGACCTCCTCCGGCTCGGTGAGCTTGAGTTGGCCGAACAATCCGCGGTTGGTGTTGGTCAACTGTCTGGACTTGAAGGCCCCGTCAAGTTTCACCGTATAGATGTCGCCGATGTCCATCATCTTGGCCGCGGCAACGACACAATCGCCGAGACCGTTGACGTGTACCGCGTAAGTATTCACCTGATCACCGAACTCCAGACGGGCGCCGCTCATACGCGCAGCACCCTCGCGCGGGATCGAATAAACCCGGCAGGCGCCATCCTCGTTCTGGACGAAGGCGATGCGCCAGGCACCATCCTCCCGATAGGGTTTGAGGAGGGCGGCGTCGCCCATGGCTGTATCGGAGATAATGAAGTTGAAAGGCCAGTTGTCCATTTGAGGGGTGAGATTGGTGTAGTTTTCGCCGCGGAGGCTGACCTCCCAGAGCTGGTATGGGAACTTGATCCACTCGCCGGGTCCACCGAAGTGACCCGCGAAGATGATCGACTTGCCCTCGGGCGCCCAGCAGAGGTGGTTGATGTGCGCCGGGCGGGTGGTCAACTCGCGCGGCTTGCCCCCCTTGGCGTTGACGAGGTGCAGATGGAAGCTGCTCCCCTCGTGCTGCATGTCGATGTCTAGGCAGGTGGTGCAGGCGATCTGCCGTCCGTCGGGGCTCCAGTGGGGCGAGCCGATATCGAACTCCCCGCTGGTCAGTTGCCGCGTGCCGCCGCTGCTGGTGTTGCAGGCCCAGAGATGCTGCCGTGCGGCCGGGAAGTAGCCGAAGCCGTCCATCTTGTGATGGAGGTTGGTGATGTGCTTGAACGTCGCCTTTTTGGCGCGCTCCTTCGGATCCACCTTCTTCATCGGGCGGTGACAGAAGAGCAGCTCCTTGCCGTCGGGTCTGAACTCCATGTCTGAGATCACACCCTCCAACCTGGTCAATTGTCGGGCTTCGCCGCCGTCGCAGGGGATGATCCAGATGTTGGATTTTTGATCACGGGTCGAGATGAAGGCGATCCGCTTGCCGTCAGGGCTCCAGACCGGGGCTGCATCCATTTGATCGCCGCGAGTGAGCTGACGTGGACGGCCGCCTTGTGCGGAGCGGAGCCACAGATTGGACAGATAGCGATTCTCTTTGGCGTCAACCCGTTTGAGGGCATAGACCACTTGCGTTCCATCGGGAGAGATGGCGGGAGATTCGGGGAGGACCATCTTGAAGAGGTCGTCGACACGAACCTTTCTTTGTTTCGGCATATCAGTCCTTTCCATATGAGCCGTTCATCGGATATTGATCCTGATCGTGCGCGGTGTTGCCGGAGTGAGATATTAGGCGAGGTCTTCAGAATTGAACAGGTAAATCCGATACCTGTTGAGTCAGGCATCGTGGACCGTAAATTTCACGCGGTCCGGTGATCTGACGGCAGCACAGGTTCTTTTCGGGAACCTCCGATTTCATGTTTTCATTGCTTAACGTATTTCCGATATTCCTTTAGTGTCTGCAAGACTCGTGGGAGAGAGACCGGATTCCGCCACTGATTTCGAGGAGCCCTCATGCGCAATGCCGTCATTTTCGTGTTCATTCTGATTCAACCTCTGACCCTGTTTGCGGCCGAGTGGGACATCGAAACCCTCCTTGCCCAGGATTATCTGTCGGAATTTGCCGTTTCACCCGACGGCAAGCGGCTGGTCTGGGTGCAGAGATCACAGGACGAGGATGGTCTCTACTATACCTACCAGCTTTTCCTCGCGAACCTGAAGATCAAGGATGGTCCCGGGGAGGCGCGGCAACTCACGCGCCATGAAGCCGATGCCTACACCCCGCGCTGGGCGCCGAACGGCGAGAGCATCGCCTTTCTGTCGACGAGGGGGGAGGAGGCCGAGCAGCAGGTCTGGCTCCTTGACCTGAGGGGCGGCGAGCCCGAGGCGTTGACCGAGGTCGAAGGTGGTGTCGAGGACTTCCGGTGGCTTGATGATTCGCGGTTGCTCTACCTGGCCGGTGAGGGTGCGTCTCTGCGCGATACCGAGCTCCTGGAGAGTGAGGATGACACCTGGATTGTCGATGATGAGCGGCATTGGCCCGCCACCCGCCTGTTCCTGCTCGATCGGGTTGAGGAATCCACCCGTCGAATCACCACCAACACGCGTCCGATCGACACATTCGCCATCAGTCCGAATGGTGAGTGGGTTGTCTATTCGATGGCCGAGAGCATGTACTACGATTACGACCACAAGCGGCCGCCGACCATCCATCTGCACAATCTGGAGAGTGGTGACTCGCGGGAGATTCTCACACCCGAACTCCGCCCCTTCCAGCACACCTGGGACCTGAAAAGCGAGGGGTTCTATTTCCTCCATCCGGTCGGCAGCCAGCCCGGACAGGAGATAGCCTCCCTCAGCCTGCCCGGATATTTCGATCTGGCCACCGACGACTGGCGCGAGGTGGATATCGCCTGGGATCGTGGTGTCGGCTGGGGTGGCCTTTACCCGACCAATAAGGGTGTGCTGATCGACCTGTTCGATGGTGCGGCCAACCGTCTGCTCCATATGGAGCGGAAGGGCGACAGCTGGAAACGACGTCTTCTGCCCGATGTCGATCGCGGCTTCGTCAATATCTGCGCGGTTGGACCCGACGGCAAACGGGCCGTGTACCGCACCAGCGATGCCTCCACCCCGCCGTCCTATTTTGCCGCAGAGCTGACGAAGAGCAAGTTCAAGGACAAGGTGGAGTTCATGCAGGTCAACCGGTTTCTGGAGGACCTCCCCCGTGTGCGCACCGAACTGATCAGTTGGATCGGCGCTCGGGGCGACAGCGTGGAGGGATTGCTCCATTACCCTCTCGATTATGTTGAGGGGGAGCGTCACCCGCTGGTCGTCATGGTGCACGGCGGTCCCGACGCGATGGATGAGGATTACTTCTCCGAGGGCTGGGGCGGGTCGCCGGGGATGATGGCCTCGCGCGGCGCTTTCGTGCTGCGGCCCAATTACCACGGCAGCGGCGGCTATGGGCTAGAATGGGCCGAGTCGATCCGCGGCAGATTCTACGAACTGGAGGTGCCGGATATCCTGGCGGGAGTTGACCATCTGGTCGCCGCGGACCTGGTGGATGAATCCCGACTCGGGATCCAGGGGTGGAGTAATGGGGCTATTCTGGGGATTGCTGCCTGTATCGCCAGCGGACAGCGTTTCCGGGTGCTCGACGCCGGAGCCGGTGACGTGAACTGGACCAGCGACCATGGCAACTGCGCCTTTGGTGCAGGCTTCGACAACTACTATTTCGGGGGGCCGCCCTGGGAGGTTCCCTGGACCTATATCGACAAGAGTCCTCTCTTCCGGGTGCAGGAGTTGCAGGTGCCCACGCTCATCTCGTTCGGCACCGATGATGTCAGCGTGCCCACCGAGCAGGGCTGGCAGCTGTTCCGCGCCATGCAGCAGGTGGATCTGGCGCCGGTCCGCTTTGCACTCTACCCCGATGAGGGGCATTCACTCATGAGCCCGGTCCATCGCAGACGTCAGATGCAGGAGCAGATGGACTGGTTCGATCAATGGCTGTTCAACTGCTACGATCAGCCCAACGAAGCTTTCCTTACGGATTCCCCCCTGGATCATGCGATCAGATTGACCGATGCCGCCCGGGTCAACGGCTTCTTCGGCGAGAGGCTGGACAGCCTGCTCGTGCCGGAGTTGGTCGAGTGCGACAGTCTGCTCGTCGGTCGCTTCGAGGTAACCCGCGGTCAGTGGGAGGCCTGGCGCAAAGCCGTCGGGGATACATCCGTCTCCTCGGCGGGCGAAGAGGAGCTTGATATCCTCATGGAGCATTTTGATCCAAACCTGCCGATCACGAACATTGCCTGGAGTGAAGCGCTGGAGTATTGCGACTGGCTCGGCGCGGCGATTGGTCTGGAGTGCCGTCTGCCCACCAGCGAGGAGTTGGAGGGGTTGCAGGGGCAAGCCTCCGGGGTGGAGAACACATTGACCTGGTGGGCGGGTTATTCGCCCAACCGGGAGGATGCCGAGGAGTTGCTGGAGAAGGTGTTTGAGCTGAGCGTCAATCACACTCTGCTTCACACCGTGGGGGCGTTTGCCGTCGCCGGTGAAACGGGATTGTATGATCTGGGCGGAAACGCCGCCGAATGGGCATGTGATTTTGATGAGGAGGACGTCCCGACCGCAACGGCTCTGGGGGGTTACGCATTGAGTTGCGATGATCCTTTCGGTGAGCCCAAACAGCCTGAAGCGGCCTATATCGGTTTCAGGATCGTCGCCGCCAAACCGAGCGAAGAGTAGCGAATTGATGCGCGTTGGATGGAGGAATCTGTTGACCATGGTCCGAATCATCAAGCGGATATCGCCGGCTGTGCTGTTGTTGGCGCTGACTGTGGGTTGCGCCGCATCCACCCCCCGTGTCTATGATCATCTCGGCGAGATGCCGGGCTGGGTGGACAGCGTGACGATCGACGGCGAGCGTTACGCCGTCCCCGAGCAATGGCGCGGTCTCCGTATCGGTTTGCCGGATGAGGAGGAGCCTTTCGATCTCGTGAATGTCCCGGAGTTGTTGTGCGCTCCCGGTCGACATCCCAGGATGAGGTTGGAGGCTTTCCTGGCGTTTCGCGCCATGGCGGATATGGCTGCCGCCGACAGTATCCATTTGAGGATCAATTCGGCCTACCGCAGTGTCGAGACGCAGAGGCAACTGTTCGTCACCCGATTCGCGAAAGGGCGGGAATTCGAGGAGATCTCCTGGGGGGTTGCGCCTCCCGGTTATTCCGAACATATGCTTGGGACCACGATCGATCTGGCTCTCGGCGGCAATTACGAGGGTAATCCGCTTTACCAGTGGCTTCTGGATAACGCCGAGATGTTCGGGTTCTATGAGACCTACCCCCCCGATCCGTCCAACATCTTCCCCTGGGAGCCATGGCACTGGCGGTACTATACGCCGGATGAAAGACGGTTGAAAGAGCTTCAGGATGCGCATAAGGCCGAGCGGGCGCAGACGATTCCGGATCGGGATTGATCCGCCACCGGGTTGCGATACGGGTGACGGGTACACGCTCCGCCGGCGGCACGAAAGGAGATCGTAATGAATGGGGATGCTCCGGATCTCAATCAATTCAAGCGGATAGTCTTCTTCACCGGTGCCGGGTTGAGCGCGGAGAGCGGTATCCCCACCTATCGCGGGCAGGGTGGGACATGGCAGAGGTACAACTACGAGGACTACGCCTGCCAGCGGGCGTTTGATCGCGATCCCGAGAAGGTCTGGGAGTTCCATGAGGCGCGCCGCGCCGATGCTGCGGGTTGCGAGCCTAATCTGGCCCACCGATTGATTGCGGAGATAGCGCAGGCGAAACCCGAGACGGAGATCGTCACGCAGAATATCGATCATATGCATCAACGGGCGGGTGCGGAGCGGGTGATCGAGTTGCACGGCAGCCTGTGGCGCGTGCGCTGCGACAGAACGGGCTTGATCGAGGAGAATTTCGACGTCCCTCTGAAATCACGCAAGACACCGTACGGGGATTACTGGCGTCCCGATCTGGTCTGGTTCGAGGATCCAATGAATATGGAGACCATAGACGAAGCCGTGCGGGTGATACAGCGCTGCGACTGCCTGGTGTCGATCGGTACCTCGGGGTTGGTCTATCCGGCGGCCCAGTTGCCTATGCTGGCCATAGCCGGTGGTGCCGTGGCGATTGAGATCAATCCGGAGGAGACGCCGATCTCCCAGTCGTTTGCCTATACGATGAGGGGCCCGGCAACCGAGATGATGCGCCTGCTCTGGCCCGAAGCCTGACCGGTCGCCCTAATCAAGACAGCCGCATTACCGTCTCCTCTTCATCTTCCTCTTGATCTTGCTCCTCAGTTTGCGGGCCTCCGTCTTGCGCCTGGGATCCTCGTGATCGACATCGGGCAGCGACTCGATATCGGCAATCATCGCCAACGCATCCGGGTACTCTTTCAGCCTGTAGAGTGTGCGTGCGAACAGGTGGCGCACCGCCACATTGTCGGGATCAAGTTCGTAGGCAAGTTTGAGGTCGGCGTGGGAATCCTGGAGGGTGCCCTCCGGCAAGCCACCGTAGAGGATTTTGGCGAACAGCTTGAGGATGCCGTTCAGTGTGGCCAGCTCCCTGTAATAGGACCCGCGAACGAGCAGGGCATCCACATCGCCGGGGGTGATCTCCAGACAGCGATCCACGGCGCTCTTGATCTCATGGGCGAGTCTGACCATGTCCTTGCCCCCGATGAACAGGGCTTTCTGACCGCTGGCCAGAGCAACCAGGTAATGGCTGCGGGCGGAATCGGGATACTCCTCGCGCAATGCCGCCGCGAGTTCGAGAGCTTGATCGTAGTAGGGCAACGACGCGTCCGAGGCGAGATCCTCGCCGGTGTCGATGAGCAGCTGGATCCGCTCGGTGCGCTCGCTCCAGGTATCGCAGGCGGCTGGTGACGCTCCCAGGCCGATCAGTATGATGGTGAGAATCAGAGCGTATTTCATGAATCCTCCCTCAAGCTCAAGGTATTCCGCTCTCTCCGGTGCTGTTCGAATCAGGCGCATTTCAGAATAGCGACAATCGAACCTTTGGGAAAGGGTTCTTGCCGTCGGCAACAGACACGTCCGGCCTTGACCTGCAGGCTACGGATCTCCATTCTGTCCGCATGGCAATCGACAAACGGCAACGAAGTTTCGAACTGGATGGCCAGACCCACACCTACAGTCTCGAGCGGAGACGCAGGCGGGGTGTGACTATTCAGCTTGAACCCCGCCTGGGCTTGCGGGTGATGGCTCCAAGCCGGATGCCGCTCAGGGAGATCGATAAGGTCCTGGCGAACGAGAGCATCTGGCTGCGGAGGAAACTTACGGCCTGGAGTCAATGGGAGCGGGAGCATCCACCTCTGAAGTTTGTCGATGGCGATCTCCTGCCCCTTCTCGGAGAGCTGTGGACCCTGATGGTCCGCGAAGATGAACTGTGTAAACGACCCTCGGTGCGTCGGGATAAACGTCTGGGCGGTCCGGGTTCAATCATGTTGCGTTTACCCGCCGGGCTCCCCGCCCAGCGGAAGAGGGAGTTGGCCGCGTCCAGCCTCGACAGCTGGTATCGTCGCCTGGCTCGTCAGCTGATCGAAGCCAGAATCCTGCATTGGCAGGGCGTTGTCGGTCGCAAACCCAAGGCCGTAACGATCAGGGATACCCGCACTCGCTGGGGCAGCTGCTCCAGCACAGGTACGCTTTCATTTTGCTGGCGTATCCTGCTTGCCCGTCCGGAGGTGCTTGATTATGTGGTGGTGCATGAGCTGTGTCATCTCGTGCAGCCCAATCACTCCAGGGAGTTCTGGAATCTCCTGGCGAGCATTATTCCGGATTATCAGGAGGAGCGCACCTGGCTTCGCGATCATGGTCAGGAGCTGTACATCTGACCTGCCGGCGGATTGCCTGCCTGAGTTCACCTCATCTCCTCATCAGGGATAAAGCCGATTCCTGCCATTCGCCAAAGCGATCCATCCAGGCGCTGAACCCCGGCTCCTGCATGAGTCTCTGCGTGACATCTTTCTTGTATGAGGTGATCAAGCCGGCTGACAGGAGCCAGCGATGTCGTTGTCGGCTATCGGGAAGAAAGACAAGTCTGAGCACAGCATGTTCGCCCAGACCACATACGGGCGGCGCCCCGGCAAGGCTCCGCGCCCGCATGAAGCTCCGCGAACCGGTCTCTCCGGATAATTGCCGCAATAGCTCCATGTTGGCGGCGGTGACCTGCCGCACGATCAACCCCATCTCCTTGAGACTCCTTTTGAAGATCCTCTTTTTGAGGAAGTTCATCTCCGCGTATCCGGGATTGTTGTCGATAATCGAGTCGGCCCAGGCCTGAATCCGTTTCTCCCGGGTCCAGGGGCCGAATGAGTAGGTGAATCGGGCGGAGAACAGGGGGCAGGCGTTGGCGGGAGAATCCGGAATTCGCCACCGGCGCCAAAGTTGAGCTTGCCAGGGAGCGGGCAGATTCAGCGAAAGGATGAGGCTCTGCTCCAGAATGGGCTGGACTGGATGCCAGTCCCTGTAATCCCAGGCGATGGCAGGCTGTCCCTTACGCATGGCGACCGGTCGAGCCCGCAATGAGTCGCAGTAGATCAGGGATGTATTCGTGGGCTTGACGCTCCCCCCCGCCACCAGATTCT
This sequence comes from bacterium, assembly GCA_024231955.1. GTDB lineage: Bacteria > Krumholzibacteriota > Krumholzibacteriia > JACNKJ01 > JACNKJ01 > JAAEPZ01. The sequence continues at coordinate 110,819 of JAAEPZ010000538.1, forward strand.
GTCCCGCAAAGAGATCTCCATTTTTGATGATCATCGTCGCCAGATCACCTCTGAGCATCTCGCCCAGAACGGATCGATGCGGTCTGGGGATTCGGTTCAACAGGGCAGCCAGATCCGGATAGGGCCCCACGCTCTCGGTTGAGGCAATCCGGTCAAGCAGAAGAGTGCCGCGAGCAGTGTGAAACCGCGAATCAAAAGCCGCTTCCGACTCCAGTGACAGCGCCAGGGAATCGAGTATCGAGGCGACCTGTCTGGATACAGTCCGGGTGAAACGCGCTTCCGCGGGATCCAGGTCGAGATAAAGGGGACCGGCCCCCGCAGAGTGCGGAAGCCAGCCCAGGGACAGCGCGATTGCCGCGCCTGCAGACAGAAGTGCTGCTCGAAAGATCATTTAGATACACGGTCCGAATTCGAATGTATTGAAGGCCCAGTTCCAGTTGATATAGACGCAATCGCTCGGTGTATAACCCTGAATCTGGAGATTGACCGAAACACCCGAGATGGAGATTGAGAGATGCTCCTTGATCCACCTCCAGAATTCCCGGTAGTCAAACCGGTCACCAACGTCATCGATTTTGATTTCCCGGAAACCGTTTGCACGCCACTCCAAATATCCCGTATCCAGCCATAAGGAATGATCGGGTATCTCCATATAAACATAATCGACGAGCTCACTGATCGAAAACCAGGTGCCGTCCGGTAGCTGCGCCGCGTACATGGGCGGTTTCGATGTCGCCTGCAACGGGCAATCAACAGGTTGGTCATCCCGGGTCGGCATGGACCTCTGCATATACGAACCGGAATTACTGTTGTAAAGAACCTTCACGGTACTCCAGGTCGAGATCTCTTCGGCGGCATATACCGCTGTGGCAAGCAGCATAGCGATCAACAACAATGTGGCTCCGGCCACGTTTCGATTCATCAACATTGGAAGCCTCCTTATGAATCTGTTGGGAGGAGGCAAGCAGGCTCATGCAGAGGTTGTGCCTGCCGGGTGAGGTTCTAGGGGGTTGTGATGTAACGAGATAGGGCGTTAGTGCGATAACGGGCTGCCGCCGCCGTCAACCTGGTTGTCGGCCGATACGGATGAGGGCAACTCCGGTTGCGGCGACGGCCACCTCAATGGGTGGCCGTCGCCGCAGGTAGTTGAGTGGTGAGGTCAGTTGCAGAGATCGATGTAGATCGTTTCATAATCGGGGTATGCGCCATAGTTGATGGAAAAGCAGAGGTCGTGCCCCGCGGAGTACAGTCGGATCTCAAGATAGTCGGGACCCCAGAAAAAGAACTTCAGACCCTGATAGGTCCACCGGTCCGTGCTTGTCTCCGCGTCAAGCAGTTGAGCCATTTCCGGGAGGAGCCATATATGATTGTCCGGGTCAGCCTTGCGGGCAGCGCGTACGGTCATCAGAATAGTGTCCATGTCGCCGTTTCGCTGGTAGAGCGATTTGACCTCGCCCCATGAATGGACGGCGTCAGTGTCGGGTTGCGCCGCCGCCTGATCGGTAAACAGGACCGTTGCACCCATGAGCAGGCAGATGAGCAATGTGATTCGTCTCTGCATCGGAAACCTCCGGATATCGTTTCAGGGAGGATTGCCCATGTGCATCAACAAACGGACCGCCTGCCGCAGGATGTAACCCGTTATCCGGACACGGTTTGGTTTATGCCCCCGGGGGACACTGTCAACTCGGGGGCGTTTCCGGCGGCGAGGTGACAACCGGATCGTCGCCGCTGATGAATCGGGGCAGGTGGATGAATGCGGCTAGTGGGTCACCCTTACGCCACGAGCCTGGAGGATGGGGATATGGACGGTGGTGGCCGTTGTGGAGAGGCGATTACCGCTCAGATCAATCTCGTCACCGTCATCGATCTTCGGATTGTCCACCAGAGCGGTGATCTCCGAAATATGGTTGATACTCAAATCGATCAGGACAAGGTTAGTGAGATCACGCAGAGGATTGAGAACCATGATCCTGTTGCCCGCAAGATTCAGGTTCACGAGGTTGTCCAGCTTGGAGATGATATCGAGATCATCGATGATGTTGTCGCTCAGGTCGAGCGTGCTCAAATTCTCAAGACTCTCAAGTTTGGTGATATCGCTGATCTCATTCGAGGAGATCTCCAGAATTTCCAGGTTCAGCAGATCGGCAAGGTGGCCCAGCTCCCGGATATGGCCACCGCTCAGACACAATTCGATCAGTGTCGACAGGTCGGCGATGGGACGGATGCCGTCGCTGGCGAGATCGTTGCCGGGCAAGCGCAGAGTGGTCAAACTGGCGAAGTGCTCCATCCCGGTCAGATCCTCAATCCCCTCACCGTCGCCGACAATGACAGCGACCTCCGCACACATCGTATCGCGAATCTCCCCTGTCGGGTGATCAAGCACGATGCGGATCAAGCTCTCCAGGGCCTCATCGGGGAACTCGACAACCGTATATTCGAGTGACGAGGCCGTCAGACTGGTGCCGGCCGATATGTTGCCTGTGTGGTCATGTGTGAAGATCGTGTAGTGCAGAGAGACGGCGGTACTCATGTCGGTGTCGACGAATTGCAGGTCGGAGCCGAAATAGATCTCCTCGCCGTCGGCCGGCGTTGCGGGTGGAGTATCGTCGGCGCGCCGGATGGTGACATGATCGAAGTCCGCATCGGTCGGATTGGTCCAGGTCAGCGCGATCTCCAGGTCCCCTGGCGTGGCGGTGAAGTCGGTAACCTCGGCGGGAGGGGTCGTGTCCGGCGTGGTGGTCGTAACCGTGATGCTGACGCCCGCAGAGATATTACCCGTTTCATCGCTCGTAAAGGCGGTGTAGTGGAAGGGTGTGGTGGAGGGGAGGGGATCGTCATCATGATAGTTGCCGCTCCCCTCGTAGATGAGCGCGCCCTCGGTTATGGTTACCGGGGGCTGGGCGGCATCGCGTCTGATGGTGACCTTGTCGAAATCCGGATCGGTCGGATTGCTCCAGGTCAGCAGGATGGCCGTATCCCCACCGCTGCCGGTGAAGGCGAACACCTCTCCCGGCGGTGCGGTATCGACAACGATGGGATCATCGTCGCCGTTGCAGGCCAGACACAGCAGCAGAGGTATCAGGAGGAGGGGCAATCTTCGCGTCATGGGGTACTCCAATATCAGCAGATAACCGGCAGAATCCCCGGCAGGATGACCACCCGGGCCTCCGTGATGCGATCCCCGAGAAGCTCGCCATCGGCGTGGCCGTGACAGGGGGTGTCGCTGTAAAGGTCGAGCAGCGTATCGCGTCGCATCGTAACCCGACGGCCGAAGCGGCCGTGGGTGCCCCTCATCGCATGGGGGAGAAAGCGGAGCACCTGAAGCCTGCCGAGTTTTTTGACATGGCAGATATCCAGGAGGCCGTCGAAGGGGTCGGCATCGGGATTGAGATAGAAGCCTCCGCCCGAGCAGCGGCCGATGCCGATGCTGAGCAGCAGGGCCGGTCCGGTCAGTTCATGGCCGTTGAAGAGAACGACACGGAGATCCGGGTTGGTCAATTTGACGAGAACGCGCAGCAACGCGAGCATATACAGCGGCATCCCCCGCAGGGGCAGCTTGATGCGGCTGGCCGCCCAGCCCACCTGCCCCTCGAATCCCAGCCCGACATTGTTGGCGAAAATCCGCTCGCGGAGGATTTCGTCGTCGGCCACATGCCAACGGATCCGTCCGAGGTCCATATCGCGACGATTGCCGGCCATCAGCAGTGCGAATGCCCTGGAGAGGTCGTGCGGAATGCCGATTGCCTTGGTCAGATCATTGCCCGTTCCCGCGGGGAGGATACCCAGGCTCGCGAATTCGCAGGTGTGGGGCACAGGGGCGTTGAGGCGCGCCTCGGCCAATCCGCCCGCCACCTCCTGAATGGTGCCGTCGCCCCCAAGCGAGGCGATCACCTTGTAGTTCGTAGCCTCCCGCCGCGCAATCTCGCGCCCTTCACCGCCTTTGCCGGTGATGTGCAGTTCGCCGCGAATATCGGAGCCGGCCAGCAGATCCTTCAACTCGGCGATTTTCCTCTCGCCGAGTCCACGTCCGGAACTGGGATTGCAGATGAACAGGTGAGTGGTCATAAGATCAGACTAACATATTGGCAGAACTCTTGCGAGATGTTCAAACGGAGTGGCGCTCAAGCGCCCGATTATGTCTCGACACACCCGATGATACTCTATGATGGAGGCAAGGGGAATGATCTGTCCCGCATGCGGTAATGAACTCACGCAAATTACGGTTGGTGATCTCGAAGTGGACGCCTGCAAGGGCGGCTGCGGCGGCATCTGGTTCGACTGGTTCGAACTCTCCAAGGTCGATGAACCGAACGAGGCCGCGGGTGAGACCCTGCTGGAGATTGAGCGTGACGAAAACTGTCGTGTGGACATGGAGACGAAACGTCACTGCCCCAAATGCGGTGATATGCCCATGATGCGCCACTTCTTCGGCGTGAAACGGATGGTTGCCGTGGATGAATGCCCGCAGTGCGCAGGTTTCTGGCTCGACGCCGGCGAACTGAAGCAGATCCGCGAAACCTATATCAGCGAAGAGGAGGCACGCGCTGCCGCCGCCAAAGAGTTCGGTAAGATCATCGAACAGGAATTTGGCGACATACGCGAAGTGAGCGAGGCCAAGAGGCAGAAAGCGCGAAAATTCGCACATGCTTTCCGCTTCCTCTGTCCGAGCTACTACATCCCGGGCAAGCAGGAGGGTGCGGCGTACTGACCGTACATTCGATCTGGGTCGAGTTTGTCGGGTCCGGTTATACCGGGCCTTTTTTCTTTGCCTGTCGCCGTCGGTGAGCTATCAATCGATGTATCGAGACGAGACGGCCCTCACACCTGGAGAAAAAGCATGTGTCCCTCAACCTTGAAGCAGGCGGAAGCGTTGGTCACGGCCTGGTATGTCGACCAGTACGACTGCGCGCTGGATGATATGAATCGCCCCGGTACGGTGATTGTCGCCGATCCCGAGCGGGAGGCGAATGATTCGCTGTTTCTGTTGATTCGCGCTGATCAGGTAATGTTGCGCGCCCCGGCGGCTCTGGTGCCGCGGCTGCGCGAGTTGCTCGCCACCGAGAGTGATGATTTTACGGTGACGACATCCTGGCTCCGCGATCGCCTGCCGACGCATCGGCGGGAGGTGACGGATGCGGGCAATCTTCATGTGTACGATCCCGCGAGAGCAGCCGCCGGGGATCTTATCGACAAGTGCCGACGTCTTGACGGTGCGGATAAGGAGATCTTCGATGCGCTGCAAGCGGCCTGCACCGAAGAGGAGCGGGAGGCGGCCGAGATCGATATCGATCAACCGGCAATCTTCGGACGCTTCGAGCAGGATAAGCTCACGGCCCTGTCGGCCCTCCTCCACTTCGGTGACACCGTAGCGGATGTCGGCGTGCTGACCCATCCGCAGTTCCGCAGGCGGGGACACGGTCGCGAGGTTGTTGCGGCAATCACCGCATGGACATTGGCCAATACCGAGCGCGCTGTGATCTATCGCTACGCCGGCGACAATCATGCATCCCGGGGAGTCGCGACATCGTTGGGGTTTCACCATTACGCCCGCATGGATCTGCTGAGAACGGACTGAGATCATGCCCTCGATAACCCTGCACAATGTGGATTTTCACTACGACGATCCGTTCGTGCCTGTGCTGAAGCGGGTAAGCGTATCGCTGGATCTGACCTGGAAGACGGCCATCGTCGGACGCAACGGCCGGGGTAAAACCACTTTGCTGCGTCTGATCGACGGCAATCTCCAACCGGCTAAGGGGACGATGACTGTGCCCGTGCCGACAGTCCGCTTCCCCTATGAGCCGGCCGATCCCACGCGCCAGACGTTGGCGGTCGTGCGCGATTGCGTGGCCCCATTCGCCGAGTGGGAGCGGGAGATGGAGACGCTGCTCAAGCGAGATGACGAGCGGAGCCTTCTCCGCTACAGCGAGTTGCAGGAGGCGTATGCGACGGCGGGCGGCTACGAAATCGACGGGCGCATCGAACGGGAGATGAAAGCGCTGGGGCTCGCTCCCGGTCTGCTGGAGCGGAGTTTCGCCACCCTGAGCGGCGGCGAGCGGACCCGCGCATTGATCTCCGCGCTGTTCCTGCGCAAGGGCGTTTTCCCCCTGATCGATGAGCCGACCAACCACCTCGATATCGCAGGCCGCGAATTGTTGGGCGAGTGGCTGAGTCGGCAGAGCGGGTTCATCCTCGTGTCGCATGATCGCCATTTTCTCGACCTGTGCGCCGACCATGTCATGGCGATCAACCGCGCCGAGATCACCGTCTGCGGGGGCGGCTTCTCGGCGTGGCAGCGTCGGCAGGTGGAGTTGGAGGAGGGTGAGCGTCGCAAGAGGGACCGGCTCAAGCGGGAGATCAAATCGCTCAAGCGATCGGCGCGGCAACGCCGTGACTGGTCGGGGAGCAAAGAGCGGGAGAAAGCGGGCAGTCACGGCGACAAGGGATTCATCTCGCATCGCGCGGCCAAGCAGATGAAAAGGGCGCTGGCGATCGAAAAGCGAAGCGACGACAAGCTGAGCGAAAAGGAGAGTCTGCTCAAGAATGCCGAGAAGGAGCGGCGGCTCAAGCTGGAGGTGGACGCCACCGCGCCCGATGTGCTTCTGACCCTGGAGAATGCTCAACTCGGCATCGACAACACCGTGCTCATCGACGATCTCTCCTTCACGCTGCGCCGGGGCGAGAGGCTCGCCATTCTCGGTCCCAATGGCTGCGGCAAGACAACGCTCCTCCGCACTCTGGTCGGGGAGCTCCCGCTGCTTGGCGGCAAAATTCACCTCGCGTCGCGTCTCAAGCTGATTCGCGCCTATCAGACGCCATTATGGCAAAAGGGGAGACTGGTCGAACATCTGGGGCAGACGGGCATCGACCAAACCCGCTTCAGGCAGATCATGGGTGCGTTCGGGGTGTCGGGTGAGGTTTTCGAACGATCGCTGGAGAGCTTCAGCCAGGGGGAGCGCAAGAAGGTCGACCTGTGCCGCTCCTTCCTGGAGCCGGCTCACCTGCTGCTGTGGGATGAACCGCTGAACTACGTCGATCTGATGTCTCGCGAGCAGATCGAGGATGTGCTCATAGATGCCGAACCGACCATGCTCTTCATCGAACATGATCGGCGTTTCATCGAAACGGTGGCGACCGGTGTGATCGAGATCAACTCCTGATCCAGACGACTACTTCAATTCCGGTGTGGTGAGCGACCAGTGGGACTGGATCAGCCGCCACTCGTCGTCGATGCGGGCGTAAACCTCGGTGCTGTTCCAGGTCGATTTCAGAGTGTCGGGCTCCTCCCCGTTGAATGCGCAGAAATTGAAGGTGAGCACCGCGCCGTCGCCAAGCACCTGCACATTCGGATTGAGCAGCCGAAAGTGATCGGCGTTGATCTGCCCCTTGATCGGCTCCATATGCGCCTTGAACGCCTCAATACCGGTTATCCGCATCTCGGTGAATGGGTCGAAGTAGACGATATCGTCCGCGGCGATCTCCACGAAACCCCAGGGGTCGCCGTCGATCCAGCGGGTGAGGGCCCCCCTCTCCAGATCGATGATGGCGGTTGTGATGTTCTCATTCGATTCGGACATGGCGTTATTTCCCGGACAAAAGGTGATAAAACCTGCGAGGAGCAGAATTCGGCATACTAACGATTGCATCAAGTCCTCCCATGGATTCTACTTGAAGTGTGCAGGCGATGCAAATCAAGTTATCATATCCGTCCTGGCGAATACAGGCGGACAATGAGGTCTACTGACAGGAGATGTCATGAGTGATCGGTTTGGTGACGGTGAATTCGATGAGATCGCCCGGGTGAATCTTCACTGCTGGAATCGGCAAGTGGAGCGGGGGTTCGAGTACACGAAGCCCTGGCTCAACCTGGATGTCGACGTGCTGCGCGATTTCACCGAGGGGCGGCTTGAGCATCTGCCCCGCCCCTGGATCTACATCTATCCGCGGGAGGCGTTGCTGGATCTGACCGGCAAGAGGGTGCTCTGCCTGGCGTCCGGCGGTGGGCAGCAATCCGCGGTGCTCTCCCTGCTCGGTGCGGAGGTGACGGTGTTCGACCTGTGTGAGGCGCAACTTGACGGCGACCGCCAGGCGGCAGCGCACTACGGCTACGGCATCGAGACCGTCCAGGGGGACATGCGGGATCTGTCCGTCTTGACGCCGGACTCATTTGATCTGGTATATCAGGCGATCTCGCTGGTCTTTGTACCGGACCTGCTGACCGTTTACCGGGAGGTCGTGCGCGTGCTGAAACCGGGCGGCTTGTATCGTTCGGGGCACGGCAATCCGGGGACGATCCTCATCGATCCCGAAAGCTGGACCGGCCGGGGGTATGTGGCTCATGCGCCGCACGAGCGGGGGTTGATCGATGATCCCGAAGACCGGGAGTTCCGCCACACGCTTGCGGAGATTCACGGCGGGCTGATCAAGGCCGGGTTGGAGATACGCGGTGTCTGGGAGGATCCGCGGCACCTGCATCATGACGCGGAGGCCGAGCCGGGCAGCTACGAGCATATGCTGGGTGTCGTTCCCAAATACTTTGCGATCCTCGCGAGACTGAACGGCTGAGTATCGTTGCCGCCCGTGCCGTTCCGATGGTGGGCAGGACCGGGTGAAACTTGCGGATTGACTGGCGGCCGGAATCTTCTTGGGTATTTTATCCAAGCGTTTGCGTTTGATCGCGGATGAGACGGGAGCCTGATGATGAACAAGATGACCGACAAACGGCATGCGGCCGTGGTTCTGCTGAGCGGCGGTCTGGATTCGGCAACGGTGCTGGCGATTGCCCGGGCCGAGGGTTTCGAGTGTTATGCCCTCAGTTTCGCCTATGGCCAGCGGCATGACGAAGAGGTCGCCGCCGCCGGGCGCGTCGCCGCGGCGCAGGGGGTCGAGCAACACGAAACCGCGCATATCGATCTGCGTCTCTTCGGGGGTTCGGCCCTGACCGCCGACATCGACGTACCCAAGGAGCGGGTCGAATCCGACATGACCGAGGGCATCCCCATAACCTACGTGCCCGCTCGCAATACCATCTTCCTCTCCTACGCCCTGGCCTGGGCCGAGGTGCTGGGCGCCGACGATGTTTTCATCGGCGTCAACGCCGTGGACTACAGCGGCTACCCCGATTGCCGTCCCGAGTTCATAGCAGCTTATGAGAACATGGCGAACCTGGCGACCAAAGTCGGCGTCGAGGGGGCGCGACTGAGGGTGCGCACGCCGATCATCGATCTGACCAAGGCCGATATAGTGCGTCGCGGCCTCGAACTGGGTGTGGATTATGGCCTCACCCTGACCTGTTACGATCCCTTGCCTGGCGGCGTTGCCTGTGGGCGCTGCGACTCGTGTCATCTGCGCCTGCGCGGGTTTGCCGGCGCCGGAGTCATTGATCCGGCCCCCTATGCCGAGGATGCGGAGCGTCCCGACAGGGTTGCAGCCGCAGGGGATGGCGGAAGTGAGGTTGGCGGATGAATTATCTGATCAAGGAGATCTTCTACACGTTGCAGGGGGAGGGCGCCCAGAGCGGCCGTCCGGCCGTGTTCTGTCGCTTCACGGGCTGCAATCTCTGGTCGGGGATCGATGAAGATCGCGCCGATGCGATCTGCCCTTTCTGCGATACGGATTTCGTCGGCACGGATGGTCCCGGCGGCGGGGTTTTCACTACCGCCGCCGATCTGGTCGCAGCGGTGCGGCTCATGCTGCCGGAGATCAAGGTCGGCGCCGTCGAGGAGGCGACTCCAGGCGAGCCGAAAGTGTCCGCCAAACCGCTGGTGATCTGCACCGGGGGGGAACCCCTGCTTCAGTTGGACGATGAATTGATTGCCGCTTTCCACGCAGATGGTTTCGATATCGGGGTTGAGACCAACGGCACCATACTCGCGCCTCGGGGGATCGACTGGCTGTGCGTCAGTCCCAAGGCGGGAACGGAGCTGGTGCAAACCTCAGGGGATGAACTCAAACTGGTTCATCCGCAGGAGGGATTGGATCCGGAGAGCCTTGCATCACTGGACTTCAAACACTTCTTTCTGCAACCCAGGGACGACGACAGGCTCAAGGAGAACATCGAGCTGTCGATCGCCTGGTGTCTGGCCCATCCGCCGTGGAGGCTGGGGCTGCAGATGCACAAGATAGTCGGGATCGACTAACCGGGAGACAAGATGGAGATCTACAAGGAATTCACGTTTGACGCCGCCCACAAGTTGCCGAAGGTGTCCGAGGCCCACAAATGTCGTCGTCTGCACGGCCATACTTTCCGTCTGAGGATCTACCTGGAGGGGCCGGTCGGCGGCGACTCGGGTTGGGTCCAGGATTTCACCGATGTGGCCAAGGTGTGCGGTCCGTTGCTCGACGAACTTGATCACAACTACCTCAACGACATTGAGGGGTTGGAAAACCCCACCAGCGAGAACATCGCCATCTGGGTCTGGGACCGGATCAAACCCGCGTTGCCGCTGCTCAGCCGCATCGAGATCAACGAGTCACCCAGTTCCGGCGCGATCTACCGGGGCGAATGACACGGGGTTCGTACAGGCGATCGCTTTTGATCCGACACGAGGAGATCACAATGACCGACAGGCCCAAGTACTACGATATCCGCAGCGAGTTCTGGCAGACGCATTTCGGGATGGCGGTGCCGTGGGACGACTATCTTGCGGATTCCGATCCCGTGCACGCGGGCAAGTGGGTTGCCATGCAGGCCGCTCTGACATCGCTGTCGCCGGAGTCTGCACGGCGGCTGTCCGATCACGAGCGGCATCTTAAAATCCTGTTCTACAGCGGCGTGTGGTGCGGTGACTGTGTTCGGCAGGGTCCGTTGCTCAAGCAGATCGCCGATGCTGCGGGCAGTAACGTCGATCTCCGTTTCATCGATCGCGATCTCTCCCCCGAACTGCGCGACGAACTGCGCCTGCTGGGGGCGATGCGGGTGCCGGTGGTGGTGTTCCTGTCGGAGGATTATCACGAGGTGGGTCGCTTCGGCGATCGCCTGCACACAGTTTACCGCACGAAGCTGGAGAGGGAGCAGGGCGCCGCCTGCAGCACCGGCCTGGTATCCCCTCAGGCGGATGAGTTGAATTCCGAAAGGGGTGAGTGGGTGGACATCGTCGAGCGGATGCTGATCATGCTCCGTCTGGCGCCGCCCCTCAGGGCGCGCTACGACGATTGATCCTTCGTCAGTAATCGCTCGAAGCATTCGGCGGTATTCCGCACGGTCCGTTCGACGCTGAAGTCGACCAGAGCTCGGCTGCGTCCGGCGGTCCGGAGCCGGCCGTAGAGATCATTATCCTCAAGGAGTCTGTTCACTTTGGCGGCCAGATCGACGTGGTCGGTGGCGCTGAAGAGCAGACCGTTTTTGCCGTCCTCGATCAACTCCCCGTTCCCGCCCCAGGCGCTGGCTACCACCGGCACCTCAAGCGCCATCGCCTCCAGAATCATCTGACTCAACCCCTCCAGCAGCGACGGCAGGACGCAGACGGTCAGCAGTCTGTAGAAGGGGAGGATCCGTGTCTCATGCCCGAGGAAGATGATCCGTTGGCGCGGTTTGATCTCCTCGATGATCGCGTCCCATTCGGGCCGACGGCCAGGTCCGACGATGAGGATCGTGGCCTCCGCGGGCAGCAGGGGGCAGGCGCGCAGCAGGACATCCTGCCGTTTCCTCCGCGCGAGGCAACCGATGACCACCGCTCCGGGTTCGATCCCGAGCCGCTCCCGAAGGGCCGTCACCTCGGTGTCGGTTATCCCCTCGTATTTCTCGGCCGGGGTGCCGTTGTGAACGACCTCCAGCAGACTGCGTCTGACCCAGCGCGCGGCGAGTCCGTCGGCCACGGCCCGGCTGACCGCGATGATCCTGTGCGCGCCAAGCGAGGCGATCAATCCGCTGAGTCTACTGCTCGACGGCATCTGCCGCCGGGTGAAGACGACCCGTGCCGTGACTCCATGAAGGAATCGCGCCCGCATCGCGGCGTAGCGATCCTTGCTGGACTGAGCGTTGATGATGTCGATGTTCTCTTCGCGACAAAGACGCACGATTTCGGGTACCGCCGGCCCTCCGTAACGACCGAAGCGCATGGGGGCAAGCTTGACGTCGCTATCCCGTAGTTCCCTGTGGATGAGCGATTCCTCGCGGCAACCCAGCCAGACGTTGTGGCCATGAGCCGCCAGTCCCCGGCACAGGAACATCACCGATTGAGTGCTGCCGGCCGGATCGCCCTGGTATGTCAGAATCAGAATATTCATACGTGTATCATTGCCCGTTTACTAAATAGAGACTGGTCGTTGATGCCGCCGCGAATATACCTCTGTCGGCCAATCATCGCAATGATCAAGGTTGAACTCCGGAAACCCGCGCCGTTGAAGGACGAGCGGAGTTTCGAAAAAAAGCACTGGACAATTCGGGTAACCCGACCGATATATTCCCGTACGCGAATGCTCCAGACCTCGACCAAGTTCATTGTTGAAAAAATCTACAAGAGAATTCAATCGGGGACTGGACATTTGAGTTCGAGCGTATATTATGCTACGCTCTACAGACCTCTGCTCAGGTACAGAACCGAAGAGAGACCACCGGACAACCCCATTTGCTCCGGCCGCAAGTTCGCCAAAACTTCCGGCGGTAGTGGTAAACCTTCGAGGAAGTACAAAATCAATCATCGCGGGATCTTCTCAGACCCGCATCAAAAAGGAGTTACCTATGATCCGGACCATGATCAATTCCCAAGTGATCGCGAGCTCGCTCCTGGCCGCTACGGGTTCGGTTATCAATGCCTACTTCAGGCACGAAAGCCGAATCGGCTAACACCGAGCCGCCCATGTGGCGGCCCCAAACTCGTTAAACAACATAGCGGTCGGTGCAAGAGTTCGGATCCTGGGTAATTCAGGATTCGGTATCGTTGTATCCAATATGATCTCAACCCCCGATAAGGAGGCTGGCATGCGTGCTTTGCCTGATGGGTCCATGGGGCCCAACCTGTTGATCGGTCCGGGGGAGTTGTTCGAAGCGCTCAACCCGGTGATCGACTTTAGAACCATTGAACAGAATCGCCTTATAGAGCGACTCGGCAGTCTGCAGATTGCCGCCCGCACTAAAGAGCACAAACGAGAAATCGAGAAATGAAGGAGGTGACGATGTCGGGGCTGATCAGGGCTTTTCTGAATAGCGACTACAACGCCATCGTCGAAATCCACAATCGCTCCTATCCGGACAATCCGGTGACGGAATCCGATTGGTGTCATGACGACGGCAACGTGGATCCGCGCAGCATACGCGCGCGTTGGGTCTACGAAGAGGATGGTCGTGTTCTCGGCCTGGCGGGTTACCGCCAGGTCGGGGATACCCCCCGCAGGGGCGAGTACGAACTCTACCTGCTGGTCCATCCCGCAAATCGAGGATGCGGCATTGGTACGAAACTGTATGCCTGGCTGGAAAAGGCGATCGAACTCTACAACCCGATCGCTCTCCAGGCCTGCGCGCAAAAGGTCGTAATCGATGACGGCGATTTTCTGCGCGAACGCGGCTGGAGTGAATCGGACACGGGGTCCGATCCGAACCAGGTGGCCTTTGCCAAAGTACTGAATGTGTCTCTGAGCGAGACCAGAGCAAGGAGGGCGAAATGCAGCCGATGATCAGGAAGTTTACCGAGGACGACTATGCGGCATATATCGCCATGTACAACACCGTGCATCCCTCGCATCCCAGCACGGAGAGGGGGTTGCGTCACAATGACAAAACCCGCGAGGCGCGCCTCGTTCGCGAACGGTGGGTCTGGGAGGAGCAGGGTGAAATGCTCGGGTACATGGCCTTCACGACCATGTCCTGGATGTACCACCCACGCAAGTTCTACTGCAATATGGGTGTCGTTCCGGACCATCGGGGACGTGGAATCGGCGGGGCGCTCTACGATCACATGCTCCAGCGGTTGACGCCGTACGATCCGTTGTCGGTGCGCAGTGAGATTCTGGAGAATCGCCCCGAAACGCTGGCCTTTGCCGAAAAACGGGGCTTCGTGGTCGGGATGCGGGAGCAGGTGTCGAAGTTCGAGCTGGCGAAACTGGATATCGAGGCTTACGCCGGGGATCTGAATCGAGTCGTCGATGAGGGGATCATGATCCTGAGCTATGACGAACTGGCGGATGATCCGGATCGTCATCGCAAGCTCTACGATCTCGACTATGCGGCGAGTAAGGACATGCCCTTGCCCGAGCCGTTGACGATGCCCGCGTTCGAGAAGTACTGCGAGCAGAATTTCGAGCATCCCAATTTCTCCGGCAGCACGTTCATGGTTGCCCTGGATGACGATGCCTACGTGGGGATGAGCAATCTCAGCAAGTGCGCGGTCAAGATCCGTCTGGAGACCGACTTCACCGGAGTGCTCAGGGAGTACCGCGGCAAGGGCATTGCCACCGCCTTGAAGGTGCGGGTTCTGAGTCGGGCGCGGGAGCTGGGCTACAGCGAAGTGCGCACCTCGAATGACAGCACGAACGAATCCATGCTGGGGATCAACTGGCGTCTGGGTTTCGTGAAGGAGCCCGCCTGGCTCGACCACGAAAAACGTTTCGAGGGGGCCGTTCCCGACGGCGAGCACAAGGAGGACCGGAAATGCGAGGTCTGATACGGGCATTCACGGAGCGGGATTACGGTGCTATTGCGGCGCTGGAGAATCGAATCTCTCCGGAGTATCCGGAAACGGAGGAGAACATCCGCCACTGCGATCTGACCCGCGAAGCGAAGTGCCACTTCGAACGGTGGGTGTACGAGGAATCCGGGGAGATCATCGCTCAGGCGTACTGTGGAAACAGCGAGCACAGCTATCATCCCCGCAGGTTCTACCTCTACGTGGAGGTGCTTCAATCGGCACGGCGAGCGGGTATCGGGACTGCGCTGTACGAGAAGGTGATGACGGAGATCGGGCGGCGTGATCCCATCCAGCTTGAGAGTTTCACGCGGGAGGATCGACAACCGGCCATTGATTTCCTGACGTCTCGCGGGTTCAAGCGGGCCATGCGGGAGCAGGAGTCGCGACTGGATCTGAAGACCTTCGCCCCGGAGACTTTTCGCGCCGACCTGGAGCGCGTCGAGCGGGAGGGGATCGTGATCCGCTCCTACAGGGAGCTGTGGGGCGATCCCGATCTGCACCGCAAGCTCTACGACCTGACGATGGAGGTCTCGGCGGACATGCCGTCGACCAACGAACACACGGATCGGGATTTCGAGAGTTATCGCGAACGTGTCTTCGAGAGCAGTCACCTCTATCCGGAGGTCTACATGGTGGCTTTGGCCGGGGACGAGATGATCGGCGTCAGTTCGCTGAACAACCCCGGCGACGGTGTGAACCTGTTCACGACAATTACCGGTGTACGCAGCCGGGCGCGAAAGCGCGGTATCGCGACAGCATTGAAAGTGATGTCCCTTCGTGTCGCCAAACAGGCGAAATTCGCGCAGGTGATCACATGGAACGAAGAGAACAACAAGGGTATGCTGGGCATCAACAAACGCCTGGGATTCCGCTACAGCCCGGCCTGGATCACTTTCCAGAATGTGATCGACGCAAAGGCCGTCGAGCGGATCAACGAAGAGGATACCCCGGAAAATCAGCAGGGATCGCCGCAGGGCGATTCCGGGGAGATGAGACGATGAGTTTTACGATCAGACCTTTTACCGACGCCGACTACGAGGCCATGGCGCGGGTGCACAACTCCGCCTATCCGGATTATCCGGAGACCGCCGCGGATTGGCGACGCTGGAACAAGCTCAAGGAGAGCAAGATCAACTGGGGTTATTTCGTCGCCGAGAAAGATGGCGAGATTGTGGGCATGGCCAATTACTCCAACAGCAGTTGGGCCTATCATCCCCGCAAGTTCGTGATGCTGGTTGCGGTGCAGCCGGAAGCGCGCGGTGACGGGATCGGCGCCGCCCTCTACGACAAGATCCTTGCCGCCGTGGCGGAGCACGATGCAGTGCTCGTGCGGAGCGAGGTGCGTGAGGATATGGAGTTTGAGCGCAAGTGGACGACCGAGCGCGGATTCGTCGTGGACCAGCGCGAACAGGAATCGATCCTCAAGTTCGAGAAGTTCGACCCGTCGCAGTACGGGGCGGATCTCAAACGGGTCGAGGAGCAGGGGATCAGGATCGTCAGCTATGCCGATCTGGCGAATGATCCGGATCGCAACAGGAGGTACCATGACATGGACATGGAGATTGCCGCCGACGTCCCCAACCCCGACGGTTTCACGCCGGCCGAGTATGACGTCTGGTGCAAGCGGATGTTCGAGAGCCCAAACTTCCTGCCCGAGCTGAACCTGATTGCCGTCGATGGCGACCGCTATATCGGGATCAGCAACTTCTGGCGAACGGAGACTGAGGGACGCGCCGAAACCGGGCTCACCGGCATCCGCCGCGAATATCGGAAGCGGGGGCTGGCGACGGCACTGAAGATCAAGGCTCTGACCGCCGCCAAGGAGGCCGGTTATGACCACACGATGACCTGGAACGAGGAGCACAACAAGGGGATGCTCGGCATCAATCTCCGTCTGGGATTCGAGTTCCGTCCCGCCTGGTTGGAGATCAAGTGCGTTCTCGATGCCGCCGCGCTGGCCGAGATTGATGCGGCGGAGGAGAAGAGCAAGGCGTCGGCCTGATCGACGCTGCCCATGAGGAGATGAAATGACCTGGAAAATCAGGGGATTTACCCCGGAGGACTATGCGGCGTACCACACGCTCGATAGCGCGGTGTACCCGGATTATGCGGAGACCGAGGAGCAGGTACGCCATGATGACGCCCTGCGCACCCGTAAGGGGGTGCGCTGGGGTCGCTGTCTGGTGGAGGAGGACGGCCTGGTAGTGGGTGTTGGCGGTTATTGCAACCCTATGTCCAGTCGCGATCTCCGGCGGTTCAATATCGACGTGCTGGTTCACCCGCATCGGCGTCGATGCGGTATCGGAACGGCGATCTACGATCACGTGTTGGGGGAGTTGAAGCAATTCGATCCTCTGTCCATCGCGACTCTGATCAACGAAGATATCGAGGATGAGGTGTCTTTCGCCCGCAAGCGGGGGTTCACGACCGTGAAACGGGAGCAGGAGAGCACGCTCAACTTCTCGACATTCGACGGCAGCGTGTTTGCCGATCAGCTCGCTCGCGTGGCCGGGGACGGAATCGGGATCTTCTCCTACGCGGAGTTGGTGACATCGGATGAGCAATGCGATCGGCGTTACCACGCTGCGGAGGTCGCCATTCTTCCCGACGTGCCGATGAATGAGCCCTATGTGCCTGAGACGTTCGACTCCTGGTATCCTCGCCGCACGGGCAGTCCCCGTTTCCGGCCCCACCTGACCATGATTGCCGTTGATGGCGACACCTATGTCGGCGTCAGTTTTCTCACCGGCAGCGGAGTGGAGGGGATGGCCTTTACGGGGTTGACGGGCATACGGCGCGACTGGCGCGGCAAGGGCATAGCCACGGCGCTCAAGGTGAGAGCTCTGACCGCTGCGCAGGAGGCGGGCTACGCAGGTACGATGACCTGGAACGAGGAGAAGAACCGGAGCATGTTGGGCATCAACGAACGTCTCGGTTTCCGACCCGGACCCGCCTGGCTTGACATCAGGAAAGATATGGCCACGGAGTAGATCGCTCCCGAATAGGAGCTTGCTCCACGTGTAGAGCACACATTGCGAGCAGAAAACGGAGGGAATAAGATGAGCCTGCCGGTTATTGAACTCGCGGGAGACAGTTACGAACAGGGGTTGGCTCACGGCCGCGCCCTGGCGGACGATATCGCCCACAACCTGGAGGTGTATTTCGACCGTTTCGCGCGTGAGGCCATGCTGTCTCGCGAAGAGGTGCTGAAGCGGAGCGGTTGCTACCTCGCGGCCCTGAGGGGTGTTTGCGACGACTATATCCGCGGCATGGAGGGTCTGGCCGAGGGTGCGGGTCTGCCGTTTGCCGAGATCGTCGCGCTGAATCTGCGTTACGAGCTGCTTTACTTCCAGTATGGCCTCAAGGAGACCCCCGGTTTCCGCACCGACGGACCGGTCGACGGCTGTACCGCCTTCGCCCTGTTGCCCGAGGCGATGGCCAACGGTCATCTCACAATGGGGCAGAACTGGGACTGGATCCCGCAGATCAGGGGCGCGATTCTCCGGATTGTGGAATCGGAGGATCTGAGCATTCTGAGCTTCACCGAGGCGGGCATCCTGGGCGGTAAGATCGGTCTCAACTCGCAGGGGATCGGCCTGGCGATCAACGGCATGACCACCACGGATGACGACTGGTCGCGCTTCGCCAAGCCGTTCCATGTGCGTTGCTACGATATCCTGAGATCGTCCTCTTTCGACGAGGCGGTTGGAGTGGTTGCGAACGAGCCGCGCTCGTGCACGACCAACTATCTCATCGGAGGTATCCCCGAGGGCGTGGTCGATCTGGAGGCGGCGCCCGACAAGGTGGTGCGTCTGACCTGCGAGGAGGGTTGTTTGAGTCATGCCAACCACTTCGCCGATCCCGCCGCTGCGGGGATAACCGAACCCCCGGCCAAGGGGCGCGAGTATTCGCGGCACAGGGCAGAGCGGTTGGGCGAGATTCTGCGGGTGGGCCGGCCTTTCACTATTGAGGAGGTGCAGGCGAAATTGCGCGACCATGACGGGCGACCCAACGCGATTTGCCGTCACGAGGATATGGATCTGCCGCCGATTGAGCAGATCATCACCGTGACCTCCATCATTATGGATCTTGTTACCGCGGAGATGTGGGTCACCGACGGCTTTCCGTGCGAGAATGAATTCGTGAAGATTGCACTGTGAGGGAGATCAACGGCGCTCGAAATGGGCGAAAGACCGCAACACCTGTCTGACTGGTTCAACCGAACCGGACGCGGGGATGGTGATTCCGAGTCCGTCTCTGGACGGCTTCATGGCCATCGCCACTTGCTCAATCCGTGTGTCCGGTTTGTCGGATGACAGGTTTTCCGCGTCGAGCGACCGCTGATGGAATTCCGGTGTTTGCCGAAGCGGCCCGTCTTTTCGGACGGGCCGCTTGTTTCGATGATCTCTACAGGCTAATATGAGCTTCTGACTTGGGAGGCCAGGATGAATTGGATATTTCTGATTGCGGGATTGATTGTCGGCGGAACGCTGGGTTTGATCATTGCCGGGCTCCGTTCCCGCGCGAAATCGGCCGAGCAGCAGGCCGAGGTTGTGCGTCTCGACACATTGCTTGAGCAGGAGCGGAGTGCCGCCGGGGAGAAGATCGTCCTTTTGGAGCAGGCCGCCAAGGAGATGAAGGATTCGTTCAAGGCGCTCTCCCTGGAGGCGTTGCAACGCAACAACAAGTTCTTCCTGGAGCTGGCGGGCGAGGCATTGGCCAAGCAGCAGACCGAGGCGCGCGGACTGCTGGAAAAGCAGCAGACGGAGGCCAAGGGTGAGCTCGAGAAGCGGGAGCAGGCCGTGGCCAATCTGGTGAAGCCCATCTCCGAATCGCTCGAGAAGGTGAACAAGCAGGTCGAGACCATGGAGAAATTGCGCGGCGAGGCTTTCGCCGGACTTGGCGTTCAGCTCAAAGGTCTCGGCGATGCGCAGAACCGTCTGGCGGGGGAAACCGCGAACCTGGTGCAGGCGCTGCGGAAACCCAGCGTGCGTGGGCAGTGGGGCGAGATGCAACTGCGCCGCGTGGTCGAGATGGCCGGTATGCTGGAGCACTGCGATTTCGAGGAGCAGGTGAGCGTTTCGGCCGAGGAGGGGCGTCTGCGGCCGGACATGATCATCAATTTGCCGGGCGGCAAGCGGGTGATTGTTGACGCCAAGACTCCGCTCGACGGCTACCTAGACGCCCTCGATGCGGAGGATGCCGATATCCGCCAGGCGCATCTGCAGCGGCACGCCAAACATGTGCGGACGCACATCGCCCAACTGAGTCAAAAAGCCTACTGGAGCCAGTTCGAATCCACACCCGACTTCGTCGTCATGTTCCTCCCCAGTGAGAGCATCTTCTATGCGGCGCTGGAGCAGGATTCCTCTCTGATCGAGCAGGGTGTGGACAAAAAGGTGATTCTGGCCACCCCCACCACGCTCATCGCGCTGCTCCGCACCGTATCGTTCGGATGGCAGCAGGAGGCGCTGGCCGACAATGCCCGCAAGATCAGCGATCTGGGTCGCGACCTCTACGAGCGGTTGAGTATTCTCGGAGGTCACTTCGGCGACCTCGGCAAGAGTCTTGGACGGAGCGTGGATATCTACAACAAGGCTGTGGGATCTCTGGAAACCCGGGTGTTGAGCGCGGCGCGCAAATTTCCCGAGTTGGGGGTGCCGTCCAAGAGGGAGATACCGGAGGTCCAGCCGGTGGACCGCACCGCACGGAGTCTGGAATCGCCCGAATTGCTGCAAAACGGCGACGATACCGAATCGGATTGACGCCACGCCCTCAATTATAGTGCAAGCAGACAAGGGCCGCGGCATGTGCCGCGGCCCTCTCGTTTCCGACTGGTGGTTGCCGAAAACTACTTGGTCAGTGCGAGCTTCCGGGTGTGCACCTCGCCCGCGGCCTCGATGCGCGCGAAGTAGATGCCGGAGGGGACGAGTTTGCCCGCGTCGTCCCTGCCCAGCCACTCTTGCGTATGACTGCCGGCTGTGCGGGTTTCGTCGACCAGAACCGCCACGCGGCGACCGAGCACATCGTGGACGCTCAGGCGCACATGGCCGCTCTCCTCAAGAGAGTAAACCAGTTTGGTTGTGGGGTTGAAGGGGTTGGGGAAGTTCGGCGACAACTCCACGCGCTTCATGGAGGTCACCTGATCATCGATACCGGTTTCGGTCCCGAGAATCACGCAGATGTTGTCGATGAAGAACTCCTGTCCCGCAACCAGCAGATACTTCACATCGCCGGTGAGGATGACCTGACCGCAGAGGCCGCCCCCGTCGGGGATGGTCGTTACCTGACAGGTGATTCCGGGAGCGATGTTCACCGGCGCGTTGTGGAGGTCACCGATGTAGAGCGCTCCATTGTTGACCCGCAGGTTCTCCAGGCCGCCGAAGTCGATGTAGTCGAAGATCACGGCCTGGATCGGCGCATCCATCGCGCCCAGATCGAAGTAGGCGGCGATGTTGTTCAGGTTCAGCACGTTGTCATCGAGACAGGCGGTGGGCGAGGTAACGACCTCGGCAAAGCTGTAGGCGGTGCCGCCGGTGCCGTAGGTGATGACATCGGTGCCCATGAGGATGGCATCCTCGACATAGACGATATTGCCCGGCGTGGTGCCGACGGGGGCTCCGAACATGGTGCCGACGGCAAGCGGTTCGTAGGTCATGAGGTGATCGCAGATCAGCTCCTCACCTGCGTAGACGCAAACCTCGTCGACCCAGAACTCCTGCCCGCCGAGGCGCAGGTCCTGCACGTTGCCTGTCAGCGTGACCTCGCCGCGGACACCGCCGCCAATCGGATAGGTGACGACCTGGAAGGACACGCCGGGGGCGATATTGACGGGTGCGCTCGCCAGATCCCCGATGTAGATTGACGCGCCGTTGACCTGGATATTCTCGGTGCCGCCCATATCCACATATTCGAAGGTCACCGACGAGACGGTGATGCCGAGCGCGTAGATTGCGTAACGGAGGGAGATGTTGTTCAGCTGCACGCACTGCAGGTTGCCGAAACCGCTCCAGACGGGATCGATGCGCGCCATGTTGAAGAAGGTGTAGGTGGAGACGTAGAAGTCCTCGAGGATCACGGGGATATTGTCCTCAATGAACGCCAGGTCGCCGGGCACGTTGCCGTAGCCGGAGCCCCAGGCCATCCCCAGCGGTTCGAAGTCATGGCTGACGAGATAATCGCACTCGTGCGGCTCCTCGTCATCCAGACGCATGTTGTCGATATACAGCTCCTGGCCGCCGACTATCACTTTGCCCACCTGGCCTTCAAGAGTGACCTGACCCTTGATGTTGCCGCCAATGGGTATCTCGGTCACCCAGCAGGTGACGCCGGGGGCGACGACAACGCCGTTGAGGGCCATGAAATTGGGGATCTCCAGCAGGGGACCACCGTTGACCTGGAGGTTTTCATCGCCGCCAAAATCGGCATAGTCGAAAGTGACCTTGTTGGGTGCTCCGGGCGCACCGCTGAAGTCGAATTTGACATCGATATTGGAGATCCAGAGGATCTGATTGCTGCCGAAGACGGCGATGGCCGGATCGATACGTGTCTCATGGAAACCGGTGTAGGCGCCGAGGTGAAAGTTCTGCACGTAGACATCGACGTTGTCTTCGGTGAATATGTGGTCGCCGGGTGAGTTGCCGTGAGGACCGCCCCAGGCCGTGCCCAGCGTTTCATAGTCGAAGGTCACCGTGGCGGCCA
This sequence comes from bacterium, assembly GCA_024231955.1. Lineage (GTDB taxonomy): Bacteria > Krumholzibacteriota > Krumholzibacteriia > JACNKJ01 > JACNKJ01 > JAAEPZ01. The sequence goes on from JAAEPZ010000538.1 coordinate 133,147, forward strand.
TACTGGCTAGCGGCATGAGAACCACGATGAGCGCCATCAGAAACAGACCGCTGACTTCGGTCTTGAAGTTTTTGATCTCGTGTAGCTTGCTCATTGTAAACTTCCTTATTGGACCGGGATCTTCATCCGGGCAGGGTGAGACACTTTCATTGAATTGCACGCTCTCATAGTGCCTTGTGTCATACCTATTATTGGTCCGATTACGGAGATCATCTGTGAGTTTGCTTACACAAATGGGATATAGCCAAAATAAATCGCTGACGATCGGAGCCGGAGATCGGGCCCCAAATGAAAAGCAGGCACGTAATTACATGCCTGCTTTTGAGTTACGGAGTTAATGCCGGTGGCCGTCCGGATCGCTACTGCAGACGCGTCATAGTCTCCCATTCGCCGAAAGCATCATCGGCGTGACTCCGGATCAGCCGCTGCAGATCCTCCGTCGTTGCCGTGAGGACGAAAATCTCCTCCTGCTCGACATGGTCGATATCCAGGTCGCCCTGCTCCAGTCCCTCCTGGAGCCACTCCCCGTCGAGCAGGCTGAGCGAGAGAATATGGCCCTCCGTTTTCACCTTGAGGAAGGAGTGTGCGGGGATCACATGAGCCAGAAAATTCTCGTTAACACCCTCCGGCTCTTCGGGATACACGTCCAGGTAGAACCGGTCATCCAGCTGCAGCAGGTGGACGATGAACATGCCGTCCCTCTCGGGATCGGCTATCAGGTTGCGCCTCTTCTCCCGGATTATCAGGCGGTAGGCGTTCTCCTCGATCTCGATGAATTGCCACGTTTCGGGATCCTCACCCGTGGGGTCGCCCCAAATCCCCGTCAGACCCGGGTTGAGACTACCGTGGGGGATGATATCGCCCTCGGTATAGAGCGGATTGATCGACAGTGCATAGCAGCCGGCCAGCAGGCTGATGCAGCCCAGAAGCGCTGCGATCGGGAGGAGCCTTGAGAGGGTTTTCATGATCAGATCCCCTTTCCGTGAATCCGGTTGAAAAACGGTTTGAACTCATGAAGCAGAGCCTGTTTACGCGCGGTGCGCTCGCTTCGGGATGATTCGGGCATGGTGCAAACGGCGATGTACAGATTCTTCTCGTCTCCCGCACGTCGGGCCATGCGGCGCAGACGCTGGGCGAGCCAGGGATAGCTGCGGATCGTGGAGAGGTTTTGCGCCTCGCCGCAGTAGTCGAGGATGAACGTGTTCGGTCTGTCGGCAGGATCGGGTTTGTGCATCACGGCCATCACGCCCGGCTGGTTCGACAGCTCCAGCTCCTCCAGCCGGTAGGGTCCTTCGAAACAGCCGGTGAACCCGTCGCCGATCTCGGTCCAGAGCAGCTCCCGCTCCGGCTCCCCGTCCGCCTCGACCACCGTCACCGGTGTCGTGATCCGTTCGGATTCCGGGGCTTGAGGATTGACGGCGAAGCGCCAGATCAGGAGCAGCACCAAAACCGCCAGGGCCAGACCTCCGAACACCAGGCGCGGCGCGCGGTGGCGAATTTGGCGCCGCCTGAGCAGCGCCGTTTCGAGATCGGTGACGAAATCCGTCGTCAGGTCGGCGGGCCGGTCCAACTCGCCAATTCGCCGGATACGGGTTCTGGCCAGCCGCAGGGATGCGAGATCCGCCGCGCAGGCGGGACAATCCGCAATGTGCGCCATGAGCCGGCGAGCTTCATCGGCGGGCAGGTCGTCGCCGGCCAGCAGGGGCAGTCCGTCATGTGCCTGTTCGCAATTCATCTCACTCCCCTCCGTGGCAATCGGGATAGTGGTTCGTCAACGCAGCGCGCACCAGACGTCGGGCTCGGGCCAGATGCACACGCACCGTGCTCGGTTTGAGGTCGAGAATCTCGCCTATCTCCGCGACCGGGCAATCCTGCAGATCGCGCAGAACGAAGACCTGGCGCTGCTGGGGGGACAGATCCGCGAGAAGGCGATTGAGCGCTCCGCGCAGCTCTTTCTCCTCAACCTGTGCCGAGGGATCGGCACCGCGTGCCGGAGGCGCCGACTCCTCCACGAACTCGACCGCGTTGCCGTGACGACGATTCGCGCGCCTGTGGTCGTGAGAGAGGTTGATCACGATCCGATTGAGCCAGGTCTCGAATGGGCGTTTGGGATCGTAGCGATGTCGATTCCGCACCAGCCGGATGAAGACATCCTGGGCGATATCCCGCGCATCCTCGACATTGCCGACGAGTTGGTAGGCCAGGCGTTGCACTCCGGCGCCATAGGTCCGGATCAGCTTCCTGATCGCACCTCTGTTCCCGAGGCGTGCTCCCGTGAGGATCTTGCCTGCGTCCAGAGTCATCTCTACTCCAGGGTTATCGCTGTGCGGGGGTGGATTCTCCACCCTTCGCAACCAACTACGGAGTTGGATCGGGATCCGCTTACATCTATTTGGCCGGTGGGGGGATTTTTTCGCAACACAACGGATTCGCCGCCCGATTTCGATGATCGGGTACAGGCGCGCAAGTGGGTCGGCATGATGAGATCGCTGCGCGATTCCGGCTTCATCCATCAATCGACTCAGTCGCCGTCGAGCGGCTGCCTGGGATAGTAGTAGAGAAAAGCCGGCACCCTCTTCTTCTCTTCGCTGAGCGTGAAGTACCCCTGCTCATTGTGTCGCCACGCGAAGGATTCCCCCTGCACCTCGGGGTAGTAGGGGAGCAGGCGGGCTTTGCCCTGCAGCGCATCCCAGACGCTCTGATCCTCGCCCCGTGTCCAGTAGTAGATCGCGTCGTAGGTCTTCAGCACTATCTCGCGGCCGGAGGGGGTGATGTCGCCGCTGTTCACCTTGGTCAAGGGCAGCGTGCCCAGCTTGATGGGGGTGCTGACGCCGGAGGTGTCCTGGGGCCAGGGCAAGCGGTAGACGGCCACCCGCTCCTCCCGTTTTGATGTGACGTAGATGTCGCGCGTGAGGGGGTCGACGAAAATGGCCTCGGCGTCACGCTTGCCGTCGGGGTAGTGATAGCGGATCGCCTCCACCCCGGAGAGGGCGCTGACGATGGGCTCCTGATCCGACCTCACGACGGGCTCGGGCACCCGGTAGATGGTGCGCGTCTCGTAGCGGGCCTTGTTGTCGCCGGTCTCACCTATATAGATGTACTGCCGCCCCTCGGCGGGACCGGGGCCGACGGCGATGTCCTCCCAGTCCTGGGCCGTCGCATTCAGTATGGAATAGACGCCGAGGTGCTTGCCCTGCTCGTTCAGGGCGAAGATCCGCGGCTCGTCGCCGGAATCGTTGTGGGTCCAGAGCACTCCCGGATTCCGCCGGCTGGCTGCCAGGCCCGAGGCCTCATCGATGGGATCGAACTCCAGCATCCCCACGTTCTCCCTCTCCCCGAAACGGGGGGTAGGGGCGGGAGTGCGGCCCCAGCCGCCGTCGGTGTCGTCGCCGTGCGAGCATCCGAGCGGGGGGAGCGTAAGAATGAGGAGAACCAGAACGGTGCTTGCCGAAATCGATCGGATGTCTTTTGATTTATAGAGCATGATGGGATTCAACATATGATTGTGGACCTTGTCCAGCAAGTTTTCACTGATGACTGGCCAGGACATGGCGGTGAAAACTATTCCGTAATCATTCACATTATACTTGCAACGCATCTTTTGATGTGTTTGAATTGTTTCAAACGGAGTAAATGATGAGCTGTGCAAACGACATTCAGCTGCAATTTGTCCAGGACTTTGGTGAGGCCTATTCGACATTCGGCCTGCCAAGACTGATGGGACATATCGTCGGTCTTCTGCTCTTCAAGGGCGAGGCCCTGAGTCTGGATGAAATCACAGTCGAGCTCAAAGTCAGCAAGGGGCCGGTGAGTCAGATCACTCGGCGCCTCCGCGAAAACGGGCTCCTTGAGAAACAATGGGTGCCGGGTAGCCGCAAGGATTACTACCGGGTCGAATCAGATATTTTCGGCAAGGCGTTCGCCAATCAGATGCGGCTTTTCGAGCAGAATCTCGTACTTGCTCAGAAGTACAGCACGGCCCGGATCGGGGATGACGAAGAGATTCCCGAGGCGTTTACCGAGCGAATAGCCGAGATGACACGCTTCTACACCATGATGTCCCGCCATATGACCGCTTTCATGAAAGAGTGGCTCGCGACGTAACAGTCTTCCGGCGGATGTGATGGGGTGAGAGTGCAACAGGAGAAGTTATGAACAGGTTGCAGGATCGAATCGCCATCATCACCGGGGGGGCCGCAGGTCTGGGCCGGGCTGCCGTCGAGAAATTCGTGAGCGAGGGTGCGACAGTATCCATTTGGGATCTGGGGGAGGAGCAGGGGAAAACTCTGCTGGATGAACTCAACACGGCCGATGGCCAAGCGGAATTCAGGCGGATCGATGTTGCGGATACAGCCGCCGTTAAGGCTGCCGTTGACGCCGTAAAGGCCAAATTCGGTCGAATCGATATCCTTATCAACAACGCAGGCATCACCAGGGACGCAACCCTGATGAAGATGGAGGAGGAGCACTTCGATCAGGTGATCGCGGTCAACCTCAAGGGTGTCTTCAATTGCGGGCAGGCTGTTGGTCGGGTAATGGTTGAGCAGGGCAATGGGGCCATCATCAACACCAGTTCGGTTGTGGCCCTGTACGGCAATTTCGGCCAGACCAACTACGTGGCCAGCAAGGCCGGGGTGATCGGCATCACCAAGGTCTGGGCCAGGGAACTCGGTCGTAAGGGTGTGCGGGTCAACGCGGTGGCGCCCGGCTTTATCGGCACCGACATGGTCATGGCCATGCCCGAAAAGGTGCGCGATATGATGTGCTCGCGTGTGCCTGTGGGCCGCCTTGGTCTTCCGGCTGAGATAGCCGACGCTTATCTGTTCCTCGCTTCCGATGAATCCTCCTACATCAACGGCACCGTCCTCAGTGTTGACGGTGGCGTTATCTCATAAGGAGAGTGAGATGCGAAATGCGGTGATCTCAGCGGTCGGCATGCATGTCCCGGAGCGAGTTGTAGCCAACAGTTACTTCGACAGGATATTGGGCGAGGATGTCAGCACCTGGTTGGAGCAGAATGTGGAGATCTTCGAGCGTCGCTGGTGCGCCGCAGGTGAGAGTACTGCCGATCTCATCGTCGGGGCGGCAGGTAAGATCCTGTCCTCCGCCGATGTCCGTGCGTCCGAACTCGACCTGATCATCATCTCCACCGATACCCCCGAGTACGTTTCCCCCTCAACCGCTTCCGTCGTGCAGGATCGTCTGGGGGCGACCGGTGCGGGCAGCTTCGATGTCAACACGGCCTGTGCGGGCTTCGTCACCGCTCTCGATATGGGGGCCAAATATATCCGCTCGGACGGGAAGTACAACAAGGTCCTTGTGATCGGCGCTTACGCGATGAGCAAGTGGCTCAACCTGCAGGACAAGAAAACGGTAACGCTCTTCGCCGACGGAGCCGCGGGCGTCCTGTTGCAGGCGGAGGAGGGTGAGCGCGGTTGGTTGAGCGCCAGTCTCTATACCGAGGGGCAGTACAACAGCTGGATGGGCATCTACGGAGGAGCGGCTCATATGCCGACGACGCCGGAGGTGGTCGCCGCCAATGATCATCAGCTCAAATTCGTCCGCAAGTTCCCCCCGGAGTTGAATCCCGAAATCTGGACTAAAATGATCACCGAGGTCGTGACCGAGGCGGGTTATGGCGTGCAGGATATCGCCATGGCCTTCATCACGCAGATCAACATCAACAGCATTCGCGAGACGATGAACAAGCTGGACTTGCCCATGGAGCGGACGCAGACGGTGATGCATCGCTACGGCTATACCGGGTCGGCCTGCATACCGATGGCGATGTGCCGGGCGGTGGAGCAGGGCAAGCTGAAACGGGACGATCTCGTGGTGTTCATGGGTTCGGGCGGCGGACTATCGTTCGCGGCTGCGGCTTTCAAATGGTAGAGGAGGGACAATGAACGTGGCAGGCAACAGTCTCATCAAGATGGGTTGGGTCGCTGTCCTGGCCTATATGGCCGTGATCCTGTTCTTCGTCGTGCGCGGTTCGCGACGCAACAAAAGCATCAAAGACTATGCCCTGGGCAGCATGTCATTTTCACCCATAGCGGTGGGGCTGGCGCTCGCGGCCTCAATGACCAGCGCGGCCACCTTCATCATCAACCCGGGCTTCATCGCACTCTACGGTATCAGCGGCGTGATCTCCTATGCCATCACGCTGCCGTTCGCCGCACTGCTGTCGTTGGTCATTCTGACGAAGGGCTTCCGCAAGCACGGCAGCAGCGTCAAGGCCTTGAGCATGGCGCAGTGGATGGGCACCCGCTACCGGAGCAAGGGGTTTTCGCTCTTTTTCGGTTTCCTGTCGCTCCTTCTGATCACATTCATCGTGTTGATCGTGGTGGGCCTGACCAAGGTGATATCCAAGACGCTCGACATCTCCGAGCTCTACGCTCTCATCGGCATCGTCATCTTCATTTTCGGCTATATGATGTTCGGCGGCGCCAACTCCATGGTCTACACCAACACGGTGCAGGCGTGCCTGATGCTGGTGGTGGCGTTCATCATGGTCGGCTCCGGCTATGAGCACTTCAGCGAAGGGGTGCACGGTCTGCTCGGCAAATTGCGGGCGATTGATCCCAATCTGGCCGGCACCACCAATACCGCGAGTTTCCTCTTCCGCGACTACTTCGAGATCATAGTGGTGCAGATGATTGTCGGCGTGGCCATCGTCTGCCAGCCGCACATCATCACCAAATCGCTGCTTCTGAAAACCGACAGGGATGTCAACCGCTACCTCACGGTCGGCGTGATCACCGAGATGATCTTTTTCGCCGTGGTCGTCACCGGACTCTACGCTCGGCTGACCTTCCCGGATCTCATCGCCAACGGCGCCGCGCTTAAAATGGACGGGATCATCACCGCCTATGTGCTGCATGAGTTGCCGGTGGTGATCAGCCTCGTCGTGGTGATGGGGCTGATCTCGGCGGGTTTGTCCACACTCGAAGGCCTGATCCAGTCGCTGGCCACCACCATCACAGCCGATCTCGTTACACCGTTGGGGGGGCGGCTGCTTCCCCCCGAAGGGGAGCGACGGGACAAGGCGCTGTTGACGATCAACCGGTTGGCGATAGCGGCCCTGGCGGTCGTGGCGGCGATTCTGTCGTGGGATCAACTCGTCAATCCCAAGCTCAGTGTGGCGATCTTCGCGCAGAACGGCGTCTTCGCATACTTCTCGGCGGCCTTCGTACCCATTCTGTTCGGCATGTTCGTCAAGAACACCTCGCGGCTGGCCGTCTTCGTGGCCTCGGTCGCGGCTGTGGTCATCCACTTCAGCATGTACTACGGCAAGATCACCCTCCCCTTCACGCTGGCGACGGGGGAAAATCCCGGTGTAGCCGCAGCGGTGGCGATCGTCGCTTCGGTCGCCATCGGCGGTGCAATTCAACTGATGCAGGGGGGGAGAGCGGATGTTCAGGCCTGAGACCGACTGGTTGAGCAAATGGGCGGCCTATACACCCGAGCGTCTGATGTTGCGCGATCATCCGCGCGACATCCGCTGGACATACGCCGACATGAACCGGCGAGCCTCCGCCCTGGCTGCGGCCCTGCGCGACGAATACGGCTTGAACAAGGGTGACCGTCTCGCGGTCTACTCGAAGAACCGCAGCGAATATGTCCTGCTGCTCTGCGCCTGCATCAAGCTGGGCGCGATTCTGGTGCCGTTGAATTTCCGGCTGACGCCGCGTGAGCTCGATGTTCTGCTTGGTGATTCGGCGCCGAAACTGTTCGTCTACGAACGGGACCTGGCCGAACGAGCGACGGAGTTGACGGCGTTGTCCGATTCGGTCGGCAGAGTGGAGATCGAGGAGCTGGAGCATTTCCTGGTCGCTTCGATCGACACAGCCGGTTTTACCGCGCCAGAGCCGGCGACCTTCGCTGACGTGGTCATGATCCTCTACACCTCCGGTACGACGGGATTGCCCAAGGGGGTGATGGTCAACCATCGCATGCTCTATTGGAACTCCGTCAACACGGCGCTTCGTCTCGATCTCAACTCGCAGGACCATACGCAGAGCTTCGCGCCGTTTTTCCACACGGGCGGCTGGAACGTGCTGTTCACCCCTTTCCTGCATACGGGTGCATCGCACACTCTGCTCGAAGGCTTCGACGCCGACCTGCTTCTCAAACTGATGGAGGAGGAGAGGACCACCATCATGTTCGGCGTCCCGACCATGATGCAGATGATGGTCGACTCGCCGCTCTTCGAAAAGGCGGATCTCTCTTCGGTGCGCTATGCCGTGGTCGGCGGGGCCGCCATGCCGGTGCCGCTCATCAACACCTGGCATGGCAAGGGCGTGTTCGTCAGGCAGGGCTACGGTTTGACGGAGGTGGGGCCGAATTGCTTCTCGCTGCACCAGGATGAAGCCATCAGAAAACGGGGTTCCATCGGCTTCCCCAACTTCTATCTGGATACCCGGATCGTGAGCGACGACGGTGTCGACTGCGGCGTCGACGAGATCGGCGAGCTCTGGCTCCGCTCCGATGTCGTCACCCCCGGCTACTGGAACAGACCGGAGGAGACGGAGGCCGCCATCGAGGACGGTTGGTTCAAGACCGGCGACATGGTCCGCAGCGACGCCGAGGGGTTCCACTTCGTCATGGATCGCAAGAAGAACATGTTCATCAGCGGGGGGGAGAACGTCTACCCGGCTGAGATAGAGAGTTTTCTGGTTGGCCACGAGGCCATCCGGGAGGCGGCCGTGCTCGGCGTGCCCGACGACAGGTGGGGCGAAGTCGGCAAGGCCTTTGTCGTTCCGGAGGCGGGTCAGACCGTCACCGACAAGGATGTGCTGGCCTGGTGCGACGGCAATCTGGCCAGATTCAAGATTCCCAGATACGTGGTGCTCCTCGATGAGCTGCCGCGTAACGAGGCGGGAAAAATCGATCGATCGAAACTGCTTTAAAAACTTGTCAATAACAGGAGGAAAGACGATGAAATGGATGAAACTGATAGCCGCCATGACGCTGATCATGGGCCTGGTCGTGTTCCTGGGTTGCGGAGATGACGATCCTGCGGGTCTCGGCGATACGGCCGATCCTGAGCTCTGGGAGGGTGATTGGCTGAGTGCCGATGCCAACGTCGCCCCGATTCTGGTGACGCTCTTCAATCTCGACAGTGTCCGCGTTAGTTTTAACGAGAATATGACGGTCTCCCTGATGCAGCACGACACGATCACCGGAAACTGGACCACCGCCATGTTGGGAACCTATACGGTGACCGAGAGCGCGACCGGTGATATTCATGAGATCTTTACCGATTATGATGACATCGATCAGGAAGGGATCATTCGCGTTGTCGAAGGTACGTCCGATGTTCTGACGCTCGAAGTGGTTCAGACCGGTATCGGCGCGGAAGTTCCCACGGTGGCCGGTGGATTCGGCTCGACGGCGATTGGTGATATCAATATCCAGACCTATGTGAGGGAAGATTAACCAAAGCGGATCCCCGCTTCGGTGGGGATCCGATTTTGTTGTCGCTATGACTTCCCTTCGAACCGGGAGCGAATATGAAACGGCTGATACAAGTTTTGGGATTGATGCTTCTCTTTGCGATGCCGGCCTGCGCGGCCGAAGAGGAGGAGTTTGTCGAAAAGAGGGATGTACCCGAGATCAAGGAGTTCACCTTCATCGGCTACTACTTCATGCGGTCGGAGATGGGCAATGTCGCGCCGACGAACGAATTTCTGAAGGGGCAGGTGGTCGGCAGAATATTCGGCGGCAACACGACGAATACATCGGACAAGGTCTCCCGCTTCACGGAGCAGCGCTTTCTGCCGATGATCACCTACTCGCCCCGCCTGTTCAACGGCTGGGCCAAAATGCGCATGGCCTTCGAGTTCGACTGGACCTGGGGAGACGCCAACTACGGCGCGGGCGGCAACTTCGGCGGCGCTTACGGAGCCGATTTTGTGAACATGCAGACGCAGAATCTGTTCATCGAGTTTCGCCCGCGGAAAAACATCTTCATCAATGCCGGACTACTGCGATTGTACGACAACGTCCGTGTTCCCTATTACACGTTCAAGGATGATCTGACCTACAAGGGTTACCGCCTGTCGCTGTTCGGCTCCGATGCGACGGGCATCAGCGCGCACTGGTTCTTTGCTCAGAATCAGCGGGTGAAGGCGGGCGTTTACCAGCTCTACGAGAACAATGTGGAGCATGACGACGATGTGAATCTCTTTGAGTTGGACTATGAACGGGATCTGGATATCGATACTTCGGTTGGGATGTCGGTTCACGCCATTCGCGATCACGCCAACGGAGAGGGGGGCGTCTCGGTTCTCGGACAGGGGCTCAACTCAAGTCTCAGCAATTACAATGGTGTAGGCAACTTCGATCTCGGATCGGAGGACTACAAGGCCAACGTCTTCTGGCTGGGGAGTCACTTCCATTCGGATCCGCTGCTCAAACAGGGCCGGTTCGGCTGGTCCGGATTCGCCATCTGGAATACCGGTTCGGTCACCACGGCAACCCGGGATATCAGCATCAATGGACTTGCCGCCAATCTGCGCATCGCCCGCCGATGGGGCACTTGGCACGAGGATCAGATCTCATGGGATTGCATTTTTACGACGGGTGACAAGAACGGTTCAAGCGACGACACCTACAATGGTTTCCTGACCGGAAACAACTGGACTGCGCCCGGCGCGGTGTTCATCAGTCACGGGCTCTACCTGCTCCTGCCGCACGGTAATGTCGTCAACCGCTTCAATGCGGCAACAACGGATATCCAGAACATCGGACTCGGCCTTGAGGCCGCTTCGCTCTCCGTGTCCAAGGAGCTGGTGCCCAACAAGTGGAAGATCAAGGCCGCGGTCGGCCATGGGCGCTCGTTCGAGACGAAAACCGACATGGGGAGCACCATCGGCACCGAACTCAATCTCAACCTGCGCTATCGGCCCAAAGTCTTCATGGATCTTGAGCTGCACGCCGCCTATCTCTGGCTGGGCGACTTCTACGATTCACCCGAAGTGAACGGCGGCGTCGATTACAGGCCGGATAATCCATGGACCATCTTTGCCACTGTCAAGTGGATCATGTTTTAGGGGAAGTCATGAAATACCTGATTCTGATACTCATTGGAGTTGCTGCACTCATGTCTCTCGAAGGTTGTTCCGGTTCGCACTTCTACGACCTGCCGACCCTGGAGTTTGACCAGGTGGATTACGGGTTTCCGACCAGCACCAAAATGATCCGCAATATCAAGGTCGCCTATATCGAGCAGGGTCGGGGGAGGGAGACTCTCCTTTTGGTCCACGGTCTGGGCTCCAACGCCAAGGGTTGGCTGAAGAATATACCGGCCTGGGCCGAGCGGTATCGTGTAATCGCCGTGGATCTGCCCGGCTACGGCAAGTCGGACAAGGGCTACTACGAGTATTCCATGTCCTTCAATGCCGAAGTGCTCTTTGAGCTGATGGACGAATTGGATATTGAGCGTTTTTCCGTCGTCGGCCATTCAATGGGCGGACAGATCGGCATGCACATGGCCCTGCAGCGACCTGAGCGTCTGCAGCGACTCGTACTCATCTCCCCGGCGGGCTTCGAGCGGTTCGAGGAGGGGGAGGGCCAGTGGCTGGAGCGGGTGATGACGCCGGAGCTGGTGCAGGACACACCCATCCGCAACATCGCCGTCAACCTGAAGTTGAATTTCTACGACAAGGGGATCGACGCGGATTTCATGATCGCCGATCGCATTCAGGTGCGTGGGGCCGGGGATTTCGATCGTTACTGCTATGCCGTCTCGAAGAACGTGGCCGGGATGATCAACGAGCCCGTCTGGGACAAGCTCGAACGGATCATAACGCCGACTCTGATCATTTTCGGCGAGAACGACGCCTTGATCCCCAATCCCTACCTGCACGGTGGTTTGACGAAAGAGATAGCCGCCATTGGTGTCGGGGCGATTCCGAACAACCAACTGCTCCTGGTGCCCGAGTGCGGTCACTTCGCGCAGTATGAAAAGGCGGAGGAGACCAACCGGAGCGTGCTGGATTTCCTCCGCTGAATCCGCGTGACATGACGAAAGATGATCAGGCGGAGAAACCGGTGTTTCTCCGCCTTTCCGTTTGGGCGGCACCCTGTCCCTAAAACGCGCAACCACTCCCGGGCAATTCCGTCATTCAACGCTTGCCGTTTTCGGGGGAGAGGGCCATTATTTAGGTTCCTGCACGGAATACTTGTGCCACGAGGAGGTCCTCCTATGAAAATCAATCTGCGTCATTTTACCTGCTTGTTCGTCTGCCTGATTCTGTCCGCGTCGATCGCGCAGGGCGATGCGTTTCAGGATCCGAACATGTCCAAACAGTCCTATCGCCACCTGGAGTGGAATCTCGGTGTGAGCGCGGGCGGCAGCTTCTTCGCCACGGAACACGACACGGGCGTGTTCTATGAAGAGGGCGACTACTCGCAGGAGCGCGAGGGTTTCATCACCGGCAGCTTGAATGTCGGTTACGGCGTCGCGGCGAACATGGTCTTCGGTGTCGAGGGCGGTTTCTGGCCCGGCTCCTTTGACGGCGAGAATGGCGAGGAGAGGTGGAGTGTTTTGTTCCTCGCCGCCAAACTCAAGTTCTACCCCGGCACCTCCAGCCTGTGCATCGATGTCGCCGCCGGGTTCGCCTTCGCGAAGGGTGAGATGGAGCCTACCATCTCCGCGCCGGTCCCCCTGACCGACGAGGTCAGCAAGACCGCGCCCGCCATCAGGATCGGCGCCGGTTGGGAGTGGCGCGTGCCGCTTGAGGACAAGATCATCACCATCGGCCCCAGCGTCGGCTACAACTATATCCTGATGGGTGACGACCTGACCGCCAACGCCATCACCTTCGGCGTCACATTTCAGTGGTACTCCAACAATCGGGAGACCAATCGCTACTTCCACGAGAACCGGGGATAGACACATGGCGAAGTGCGGTGACGATTGCAGGGGTTACGACTGGTTCGAGAGGATCTACACGGAGGCGGCCGGTGAAGCAGACAAGGTGCCCTGGGCCGATCTCAAGCCCAACCGCTGGCTGGTCGAGTGGCTCGATACTCGGGCAATCGAGGGTGACGGTCGTTCGGTCCTGGTCGTCGGTTGCGGACTCGGGGATGATGCCGAGGAGCTGAGCCGTCGGGGATTCCAGGTCACCGCCTTCGATATTTCACCGACCGCGCTCACCTGGTTGCGGGAGCGGTTTCCCGACTCGCGGGTGGAGTACCGCCGGGCCGACCTGTTTGCGCTTCCGGCTGAATGGCTGGGGAGCTTCGATCTGGTCGTCGAGATCTATACGGTGCATGCGCTGGAGGCGGAGTTGCGGCCTGCGGCCATGCGAGCCGTGGCCGCGGGCGTGCGCCCGGGGGGTGACCTCTTTTTCCTCTGCCGAGGCCGGGATGCGGGACCGGCGCCGCCCGGGCCGCCTCACCCCCTGAGTCGCGATGAGCTGTCGCCGCTTGTGGCCTCCGGTCTGGAGATCCGTACTTTTGAGGATCTCATCGACGACGAAGCCGATCACTCCGTCCGCCGCTTCCGTATGCATTACCTGAAACCCCGGGCGTGACTTCGGCGCCCTATTGCGACCCGGTGGGGGCGCAATAGGGGGGGCGCCCTCAATCGGAATAATCAGGCATCTTCGGGCAGATGGATGCCGAAGGTGCAGCGGTCGTCCCCCTTGAGAATCGATTCGATAACCTCGACCTCCACCGGCTGCCCCAGGATACCCTCCCAGAGACGACCGTAGAACCCGCCGCCGCAATGACAGTAGGTATCCGAGATCCGGAGGCCGGTGCGGATCGCCTCCTTGATCATGGGGCAGTGACAGTAGCTGGCGCCGCGGGCATTCTCATCTTCGGCGCTCAGCCAGCCGCCGGCATCATGAGCGATCTTGGTGCAGTAGATGACGCCGCCCTCGCGCCAGGGGGGCGAATAGAAATGGGGCGCGCTCCAGCGCTGATCCCTGCCCAGATGGTACAGCACCTCGTCGACGCTCTCCGTCTCCTCGTAGACCTTGCGCATCTTGTCGATCCGCCACTGCGGAAAACGGTGTGCGCAGGCGGCCATGATTGCGGCGCGTTCAGTCGGGTCGGCGATGGCCCCGTCGAGTCGGTCAACCATCTCCCCGGCCCAGCAGCTCTTGATCGTCGGCGCCGTCTCCTCGGTCAGATTCTCGCTGCCGGTCATGATGCTCCGCCGGGTCTCTTCGTCGACCACCCTGTCCAACCCCTCGGCCAGACGGTTCAACCAGACTGGCATCAGGCTGGCCGCCTGGATTTCGGTGACGTACTTGTCGGCATCCTCCCCATGTTCGACCTCATCCTCGATCCGTACTTCGCGGAAGGGGGGAGCGGCGACACTCATATTGCCGGTGTGAAGCAGCTTCCAGAACCGTTCCCAGACTTGGGGCAGTATGTTGTGCGGTCCGGTGTGGGTGATGGTCAACATTTCGCCGCCCTCAAGCTGACGGCATTCCAGCCCCTCGGCCGCAAACGTTTCTGATACGGGCAGGCAGAGTTCGACATCCCAGCCGTATTCCTGCAGGCCGCCGTAGAAGAGGTAGATGGCCTTGCCGCAAACCCGATCGCCTGCAGCGCTGCGCAGTTTCTCCAGCCGTCCGACGATTTCATCGTAGCTGCCGAGATAGCGGACGGCTGCGACCAGTTGGGGTTGGACCTGCTTGCGAATGAGTTCGGGAGCGGACATGGCGTCTCGTTTCGGTTGGGCCGTTACTCGGCATCCGGCATGGTGAAGTAGAGGATGATGTAGACGATAGTGCCGGGGAAGGCGGCGCTGATGATCGACAGCAGTACGTAGAGGATGCGCATGTTTTTTGCCGGCCATCCCACATACTCGGCCAATCCGGCGACTACACCGGCGAGCATACAGTCATGGGACTTGCGGAGTACTCTCTGTTCCGACATGGGACTTCACCTCTCGGATGTTGGTTGTAATGATTCCCGGATACTACTCGGAATCCCGTCTGACTGTTTCAGGCGAAAATGCCGGCAGGTCGGTTGATCGAAGAGGACACGGCAACTCCGTTCGGCGGGGTTCAGAACAGACCCAAT
The DNA here is from genome assembly GCA_024231955.1 of bacterium. Lineage (GTDB taxonomy): Bacteria > Krumholzibacteriota > Krumholzibacteriia > JACNKJ01 > JACNKJ01 > JAAEPZ01. The sequence continues at coordinate 148,192 of JAAEPZ010000538.1, forward strand.
TGAGGTGCATCGTTGTTCGACCAGGGCTTGATGGCGGTCGCGATACCCACCTTGTCGCACGCCTCCTCGAACACTTGAGACAGCCGTCCGGCCGTCGGCACCGAGCAGTGGTATTCATCCCCGTAGAGCTCTTCGTATCGGGGACGGAGACCCGGGAAGAGCTCATCCAGCTTATCATAAAAGTAGCTGCGTTGACGATCGCGCATGGTCATCCCGAATGAGGGGATGATGTACCCGGCCCCGCTGTCGGCGGCCCGTTTGACGATGGCGCTGATGTTCTCCTCGTTGTCGCCCAGGAAGGGGAGCAGAGGCATGAGGATCACCCCCGTGTAGATCCCCCGGGAGGCCAGCCGCTCCATCGCGGCGAACCGCTCGCTGACCGGGGAGGCCACGGGCTCGAGCTTGGCGGCGAGATCATCGTCGCAGTTGCTGATCGAGAAACTGACTGCGGCGTAAACCCGGGCGATGGCCTGGAGCGTGTTCAGATCCTTGAGCACCAGACCGCTTTTGGTGATCACATGCACGGGGAACCCGAAGTCGGCGATAAGCTTCAGCGCTTGGCCCGTCAGGTTGCGGCGCGCCTCGACCGGCATGTAGGGATCGTTCATGGAGCCGGTGCCGATGGTCCCCTTGACCCGTTTGGTTGCCAGCTCGGTCGCCAGCAACTCGATGGCGTTGGCTTTGACCAGGATATCCTCGAAGTTTTCGATCCGGTAGCACTTGCTGCGGGAGTCGCAGTAGATGCACTGATGTTGACAACCCCGATAGAGGTTCATGTTGTATTTGAGACCGAACCAGGGATCGGGCTGCTTGACGCTTGAGAGGAGAACTTTGGCCAGTATTTCCTTGATCATTTCAGTGCCGCCGGGTCATGGGCTTGCGTTCGCAGAACATTGCGCAGCCCCTTCAGGCGGGGCGAACGCGCTTATCAATTGATATCATCTTCGGCCTTGAGTCGGATCCTGGAGGCGTTCTCCGGGTATTTCCCGTGCACATCCTGGTAGATCTCACGGATGCGATCCATGTCCGCCGCAATGTCTCCGCTCGGGATGAAGGAGGCTTTCACGCCGAGCACCTTACGCTTGAAGTTGATGAATCCGCAGGCGATGGGCACCTGCGCCTCTTTGGCGATCCAGTAGAAGCCGGAGCGCCAGTAATCCGTTCTGCTCCGCGTTCCGGACACGGCCATGACGATCACCAGTTTGTCCCTCTCTTTGAAGTGGCCGGAGATCTGTCCCACGACGCCATTGGGGTTGCTGCGGTCGATGGAGATGCCGCCGAGGGCGCGCAGCAGGCCGCCCATGCGGGAGGAGAAGAGCGAGTCCTTGCCCATCCATGACACTTTCAGGCGCCACGCTCCCGTAGCCGCCAGCATGAGGGGAAAATCCCAGTTGGTGGTATGGGGCGCGCCTATCAGCACATACTTGCTGTCGGGCGGGAGATTGGTCTCCAGCGTCCAGCCGGTGAGTTTCAGGCTCAGGCGCCCCAGGAACTGACGCAGGCGTCCGGTCGTGGGGCCGTTATGCATGATCTTGTGACTCGGCATCGGGAGGACCGTCGCTTGAGCTGGAGGGGTGATTGGAGATTGCGGCATTGTGCCATGTCGCGAGGTCGATAGCAACAGAAACGCCGACCCTGGGCCGGCGTTTGCTGTTTTCGTGTGCGGCTCGAAAGAGAGATCGTATCAGACAGGGGATGGTTCCGGCTTAGTGGCGAAGATCTTGGACAGCATCACGATTCCGTCCTTCATCTCCTCCTCCTCGCAACTTTCGCAGTATCCGAATTTGCGGAAGTAGGGGGCTGTCTGAATCGCTGTCGTCATGATCACGGATTTGTAGCCCTGCTTTTTGATCGTATCCTCCATGTACTCCAGCAGATACTGTCCGATGCCGCGTCGCGAGTACTGGGGATCGATAAAGACGCTGCTGATGATATCGTTTCTCATGCTGCCGATGCCGTATAGTTCGCCGTCCTCCTCGACGACCAGCACCTGCCGGACCTGGCTGTGGCCGATAATCATTTCGGGGGAGAAGTACTCATCACAGTCATGCCAGTCCTGCTGTGGCTCCTCACCTTGCAGCATCCTCGTGATGGAGTTCTTGATGATCTGTGAAAGACGTTTGGCGTCCGATTCCTGAAATTCGCGAATATGCATTTGCTCACCATGTCGAATAGGGTTGATGTTATCTCTCCTGTATTCGGCATGGTGCGGCGGCTTCTCAAGTCGGTATTTCGGAAAACGTGTTTATATCTTTACCGTAACCGGTCGTTTTGTCGCAGTTGCTCCCATGCGGATCTGGTGATGCCCCACCGTACCGCATCGTATCTGCGTCCGTTGTGCTCGCGCGCATCGCGAAAGCAGGCCTCCTGCTCCAATCCGATGGCCTCGGCCAGTCGGATCATCCGCGTGTTGCCGCTCCAGGTGCCGATGCCGATGCGGGGCAGGTCGTGTGCAGCGAGGAGGTAATCGATCCAGAGGGTCAAAGCTTCCCGCCCCAACCCCTGCCCGAGTTCATCCTCCTCGGCGATGACGATGCCGCAATCGCGCCAGCGGCCGACCTTGCTTATCCAGTAGGTGCCCAGCCAGCCGATGTGACGACCGGCGACCGTTTCGATCTCCATCAGCGTCCGGGGATCGGCAGGCGGACCGGCCAGGCGCTCCAGCCGTTTGGCGAGTGCCTCCGCGTTCAGACGGTCGGACATCTCCCAGGGTGCGTCCCAGTTCATCCATTCTTGCCCCGGTTCACACCAACGTTGATGATCGATCAGGTCGGTCGGGATAGTGTCGCGCAGGTTGACGAGTTCGCCCCGAATGATCATGGACGCCTTTCGGATAGTAGAGGAGGGCAGTATAGCACAGAGCGCGGAGCGTTCCATAACACGCTGTCTCGGCTTAGACGGCTGACGTCTTGAGCCCGAAGCTCGAGTTGCTCCTCAAGGCACTGCTATTCCGTCTTGTCTATGCCCTGAATATACGCCTTGAGCGTCTCAGCGGAGATGCTCAAGGACAAATTGTATTTATGGTCATCGGTGCGGAGCGTTTGGACGAAGGGCATAGATTCGGATTGAGTCCAATCGCAGTGCACTGATCCGGCTTTCGCTTCGTTCATAAACTCCTGCATCCAGATCAGGAATGGTTGCATGTCGCCGACGATGATTTGCCGACAGTCGGGGCCGGCAGCCCCCGCCGCCCGCTTGATGCGGGGATCGGCAGGTGTGCGTTTTCTGCGGATGGCCTTGAGCATGTCGGCGATGCCGTCGGGGCCGTCGTCTATCGAAATCAGCAGGTAGTCGTCTTGGGTTGCGAGATAGATGCCCGGGACGAACTTCGACATCATGAGAGAGAGCTGCTCCAGGTCCATCGGGTCAATTGTGGGGGTGCCATCCTCAGGGTCGATCGCAACCGCCTCCGGATCGACCTCGACCCGCCAGGCGTGCCCCCCCTTGTGAGGAGTATCCTGTGCCTGCATGGATATGCCGATACCGAGATCCGGATAGCCGTCCACCACGCCGACGATTTTGGCCATGTCCGCTTCAGCCGATTCGCTTTGCACAACTATCTGTGCGCGCCAATTGTCGCCGTCGAAGGAGGCCGAGCCGGCGATGGGCCGGAAGTACAGGTGCACCAGATCAAGGTAGCTGTCGAACCAGTTCATCACCTCTCTGGTCTTGTCCGCGTCAAACTCACGCATCCCCTGCTCCAGACCGATCCGGCTGTACTCAAGGTACAGGTCGAGGTATCTGAATTCGCAGAGCGCCGAAGCATATTGCAGGTGGTCGTCATGGGGGAGGATGCCGGTCAGGTCGAGTGCGTCCTCGAATGGCGCGGGACGCATCGGAGCAAAGGGGCTGTCGGGCAACACCTTCAGTGAAGTGTCGAGAATCAGCTCTCCGTCCCCTTCGGCGAACGTCCATTCCAGCTCCTGAAGCGATTCCGTCAATCCCTGCACAAGATCGATCAGGATCCGGTCCTCCCCGGCATCATCCGAGGTGTAAGAGCCGTCTTGATCGTCGAAGCGGGTTTGACTGTCCGCTTTCATGGCCTGCGATTGCAGCCACATGTCCACGAATGGATTGAACATCTCGATGAGCGCGGCCAGATCGACGCGACCGCTCGCCAGATGCAGAGGGAAATCCGCCGCCAGGCGGGGTGTGGAGCCTGTGGGCGAGTAGGACGGATCGAGAGAGAGGGCGAGGTAGTCCCCTGACCGGTGCCAGGAGGGAAAATCATGAGCGTGGATTTCATCCTCAATCTCCTCATCGGTGCCCTGCGTCGCGAAGATGAGGGTCAGAGGCATGGAAGAGCCGCCCATGAGGAGAGGCATCGATACGGTCAGGGCGATGGGTTTGTCCAGAGCTATGAATTCGGGTCCGATCCTGATCGCTTTCAACAACGAGTCGACGAGGCTGAAAGTCGGGACGGCGGGGTCATCCGGATCCTCAAACAGATAGATCAGCTGACTGTCCAGTTTGGTCAGGCAGGATGAGGCGGCCAAGATGGTGGCATCGGCAGGCAGCAGTTTGACGAGATCATCCGGCAGGGCCATGGCGTTGTCATTGCCGTTGAAGCCCAAAGCCAGAGAGGGTGCCAAGAGGATGAACGCCAAGAGTATCGGGATCAGACGTGAGTTTTTCATTGAGATTTCCCCCCGGAAAAATTTGCTGATACCTGGCTATTATAATGATCATGCAGTGGAAATCCAGATAATGATTGTTCGTAATTCAATCTCCGATCTGCTGAGGTGATCACGTCGCACGCTGTATTGTGCCAGGCGGCCTCTTCCCGGAGGAGGGGTGTATTGATTTCCGAACATCAGCGGAGATCCGTCGTGTAATTGAGGCGAGTGAATGCACTTGGCCTGCACAGCTGCCGACAAAATGCTCCATGCCCGGTTAAATCATACTCTTTGTTGCCACGGAGTGTTGACAGATGACAAATCGAGTCAAAGCTGGAAGCAGTCTTGAACAAAGGAGTAGACCATGAAGGCAGGTCTGTTGATCACGGGAAATGGAGCGCTCATCTATCTGACAACGCACAACAACTTCATGGATGATGAATTGAAGGAGAAAATCAGGGCGAAGGGTATCGAGAAGTTCATTGCTTATGAAGTTCCGTTGAATCTGGCTGAGGAGAGATATGGCAGACACTTTGAGATAGTGGCGACGGATTTGGGTGGTTCGAATGATCTGCGAATCCTCGATTATGAAGGCAGCAGGGCCTTCAGGATGTTCAGTTTCAGTGAACTGGGGGAGACGGTGGTGGAGGAGGGAGAAGCGTTGAAGCCCTATGGCGTGGCCAAGGCAGGCGGTACCTCCTGAAGACCCCTTTGTCTTTTTGAATATGCAGATAGAGACCCGCGCCATGCGTGGGTCTTTGTCTTACCTGTCATGTCGTGAAGTTCACCATTCGGTGTCATTGCTCCGGTTGATCAAAAACGATGGATGATACGATCGGGCAGCGCCCTGATCAACCAGGCGATCAGGCGCCACCGTCTTGTGATGTAGGCGTGTTTGCGTCGCCCCCTTATTGCGGTGGCTATCTGTTCGGCCGCCTGCCGGGTCGTTGCCGACCAGAACACCCTGTCCCCCTTGGCCATGGCGGTCTGCACGAAGCCGGGTTGGATATCGGTGACGGCAATCGGCAGGTCGGCTTTGGCGATCCTGTACCGCAGCCCCTGCAGGTAATTGGATATGTAGGCCTTCGAGGCGCAATAGGCGGCCGCAGGTCCGCCACGCAACGCCGCAATCGAGGAGATCCCCACCAGGTGGCCGCTCCGCTGCTCAAGGAAGTGATGGTATCCGCAATTGGCCAAAGCGGTGAACCCCGACACATTGACGTCGATAGTGCTTTTCTCGTTTTCCCAGGGGAGGTCGGGGTCGATCGATCCCGTCCCTGCGTTGATGATGAGCAGATCCAGGCCACCCATCTCCCCGATGAGTTCATGGAGGATGCCCATCGCAGAGTCCTGATCCGCAACATCCATGCGCCGCACGTAGGCTGGTCCCGGCAGCGTCGCCTGAACCTCAAGCAACAGCTCATGACGTCTGCCGGTCAAGCCGACGGCGTGTCCCTGTTCACTCAGAACCTGGGCGAGGGCACTGCCGATACCCGACGATGCGCCGATGATTATAGTCTTTGTCATCCGGTTAACCATTATTTTTTTGTGACATCAGTATTGGGGTCGATCTCCTCTGAGATAAATCAGACGCCGAAACTGCAGTAATATAGCGGGTCTCGGGAGAATCTGTAAAGGGAAGTGGCTCGAGAATCGGGATAACGAATATCACGTCTTTGTCGTAATCCGTTGTGGCTATTGCCGTATAATCCACCCGAGGTTATGCTCTTACAGTCAGAAGCAGCCCCCCCGTTGAATCAGGGCAATCACCGGAACTCGATGCCGGATACATTGAGTTCTGTGAGCCTTAACATCCCCATGAGCCCTTAATCTTGATAGCAGGACGCGACGGTTGTCGTATGCGTCAATGTCGTTGAGGGCACAACTGGATCAGCTCTGCCGAGTGCGGCAGGCGATCCGTATCAAGGGGATATTACTATCGATTCAGGTGTCACTCAAAAACTGAATGCGGTTTCAGCCACAAGTGTCGATCAACTGGTCGACGCCTGGGTGGATATGTGGAATTGCTTCAATCTCGATGAGATCGATCTGCTGTTCGACGATGACGACTCACTGACCTATTTCGCTTCGGGAAGGCAGGGTGTGCTGACCGGTCTCGATGAGGTACGACATCATCATGAACGTTGTGGATTCGTCCACGGGGGCAAGAGGTACTGCTCCAGAATCAGGCTTGAGGAGCGGACCAAAACAGAGTTGAAGGGTATGGCCGTCGTCTCGGCGCTCTGGTTCATGAAGGAGGGGACGGGTAAAACCTACCGTGGCCCCGTGACATTCGTGTGCAAATGGTCCGGGAGTGAGTGGCGTTTCGTGCATCTCAACTTCGGCAGTTACGTGTAGCGCGCTCTTCCCGCTCCATCGCAACATCTCTCTTATCTCTCCTTGAGCTCCAGCAATCCCCCCTCCGCTCAATCGTCTGTCATTATCCCCTGATCAAACCAGGGGCAGCTCCAGGTGGATATCTTCCGGCTCCTTTGCCAGCAGGTCGGGATCCACGGGGTCGGCGTGTCGGCACCCAAGCGAAAAGTAGAAACGGATCGTGTTCTCCGAAGGTGTGGCCGAGATGTATAGAATCCCGGCCCCGCGGGCGAGACAAAGATCACCCGCCATCGTCACGAGGTGCTTGCCGATCCCCTGCTGGCGATACTCGTGACTCACCCAGAGACCGGTCAGGTTGAGTCGTCGCGGGCCGGTGGCCACGAAGTTGTGATCGACCACCGACATTCCCACCAGTTTCCGATCGGAGAATGCGCCGGTGAATGTGGCGCCCTCGTCGAACACGGACTGGAGCTGGGCGATCCGGCCGGCCTTGGCCTTGTGGCTCCAGTCGGGGATGTCGTGGAATTCGGGTACGAGAACCAATCGATCATCCCGCAGATAGTGGATGTTCCTCACGATCTCGGTTCGATCCAACTCGTGCAGGAGTTCGATCTCTGCGCGCGACAGGATCCTGTATTTCAATTATCCCCCTCCATCAGGTGTGCAGCTTCTTGAGCAGCCAGGCACTATTATCCCCCAGGACCCGCATCGTGCGACAGCCCTCCTCGTCACTCTCGATCTCGCCGGGCTGCATACCGATACCCATGTTCCAGTAGATGGAGCCGGGGACGATCATTTGCCCGATCATGAAACGTCAGGCAGCTTGCCGACGGGGGCGGCGTAGATGACGTATTCGTCCTCGCCGTCCATTTGCAGAAGTGCATCTATTTTGGCCTGATCGTAAGCGCCGATCGCGCAGGTGCCCGCTCCGATCGCCTCGCAAGCCAGGTATAGATTCTGGCAAACATGCCCGACATCCATGGCGATCATCTTGTGGGCCACAACGCCATAGCGCCACTCCGCCCGCTCGGGGATGGTGGACCAGATGAAGACCAAGGCACCCTTGCCGACAAAGGTCTGACCCAGACAAGCCTCGCTGATCCTCTCCGGAAACTCAGGATCCCCCCGGAGGAAGCACAACTGATGCTCCAGAGGTTGATAGCGGTACAGCCCCGGTTCGATCCCCTCCACGCGGTTGATCAGAAGGTAGCTCTCGAAGGCATGACGCGCTCCGCCCGACGGGACGGTGCGTCTGGTCGCCTTGCCGCCGGCCAGCAGCGCTTGTAGGCCCTGCGTCGACCAGAGCAGGAACGACAGTTCAGCCAGGGACAGGGTCGCATCCGAATACTTCCTGCGGCTCTTGCGGGCGTTGATCGCATCGCGCAGGGGGATGTCCCCCAACGGGTTGTCGTTGAAGGCGACCAGGTCGATCAGACGGGCATCAGCCGGACAGGGTTTCTGGAGCGGCGGCATCGGCTCTTTGCGCTTTTGCCCCGTATCCATGTCGGCGAAGTTCAGCCATTCGTCAGCCTTGAGGAATTGGCGATTCTCTTTCATTGCGGTCTCCCTTGTCAGCGGTTTGCATCGCACAGTCTAATCAATTCGAGAATATCCGACAATCGCCCCTCACAATGAGGGGCATTGGCCCACCCTCGGGGAGTGTCTTCACTTCGCGGCCAGGAGGATCAGGCGCTTGCTTGTCGTCTTGCAGTAGGAGGTGCCGGCCCAGTCGCCGTAGAACTCGACATTCGTGAATCCCGCTTCAGCGAGAATCGCCGCCCAGCTGTCCTGAAGACGGATCCGGATTCTAACTGCGGCATGGGCAAAACTCTCTTCGCTCTCCGTGTGGGTAAAGTCGAAGATGTTGACCGTCTGCACCTGTTCCGCATACTCGATCGTGAACAGGCGGCTGAAATCGCGATTATTGACGATCGGTACGAAGGCGGGGGGATCCTGCATGGAGGCGTCGGTCTGCCCCTGATCGATCATGAGCAGTCCGCCATCCCGCAGCACCGACCGCATGCTCCTCAATGCGCTGAGTGTCGCGGCATCCTCAAGCAGCTCGTTGATCGAATTGTTGAGGCAGATGACCGCGTCGAACCCCGTCTCGAAGTGCTCGGGCAGACGGGTGAAGTCGACCTCATGGAGAGGTATCTCGATCCCTGCGGCGATATGATTGAGACGGGCCTGCTCGAGCATGGCGGGCGACAGGTCGGAACCGCACACAGCCAACCCCTGTCGTTGCAGCATGAGCAGGTCCTGCCCCGTGCCGCAGGCACAATCCAGAACGCTGGTGATGTTCCTGAGCCTGAATTGCTTCTCGAAGAACGACTCCCGCTGCGGATCGGTACGCCGCATCCGGTCGTAACGTTGGGCGAAGCCGTTGTAGTTGTCGTGCGGCACATTCCACCTCCACGAGCGGATCCGGGAATCGATTTCAGAATCGGACGGCGCTACATCTCAAGGGGATGGTCACGCGCTGGAGTTTGCTGTGATGACGTCCGCCAGTTCCAGTTTGTCCGCAGCGGGGATGATCGGATTGATCCAGAGCTTTTCGGCGCCGTCGGCCGAAGCCATGCGGACGACCAGACAGCGATGATGGTCGCCATCGTGTCGTTCGCTGTTCGCGTCGGGCTTGCTCAACTGGTCATGCCGCACCTGCTGGATGCGCGTGTAGATCGTGCCGAAAGGGTTGAGCCGGCTCATCTCCCGATTGATGATGGCGCTCTTCTGGTCGGAATCCAACTCCTCCTTCAGCCTGCCCCCCTGGATCTGACCCTCCTCGGAGACGAAGAAGAACATCTCCGGGTGATTCTGTTCGGCGAGAAAAGTCTCCCGCGCCAACTCATTGATCCAGACGGCGAATATCTCGAGGGAACCGATCTTGTCGTCGGAGTTCCAGGCTGGTTGCCCGGTGCTGGAGTCCATGATTGTCCCTTTCGGAGCGGTGGCTATGGCGATGGCGGCGGCGAGATGAGACGAATTGCACCGGCCGCGGGCGCTTGCGGCAATCCGGCCGCGGTACTCACGTACGTCTCGGCACCATCAATATAGTGTCGTACCGTCTCATGTTTTCAAGGGATATCTTCAAAGAATGTGCCGCTGGTTTACCGTTGCCGCTTGGGGGGGATATCCCCCTCGGCCAGAGCGGTCAGGGCCTCTCCGGCAACACGGAAGACCGTCCATTCATCCATGGATTGCGCATCGAGATTTCGATAGAACTCGATAGCGTCCCTGTTCCAGTCCAGAACCCACCACTCCAGACGGGGGCAATTCCGCTCCACCGCCAATTGCGCGAGACGGGTGAGCAGCGCCCGACCGATCCCCCTGCCACGGAACCCGTTTTTGACGTAGAGATCCTCAAGGTAAAGACCGGGACGTCCGCGGAAGGTGGAGAAGTTGTGAAAGAACAGGGCGAAACCGACGGGTGTGCCCGCCAGCTCCGCGATGAGTACCTCCGCCACCTGACGCTCAAGGAAGAGGGAGCGCCGCAGGGTCTCCTCGTCAGTCGTCACCTGATGAGCCAGTTGCTCGAATTCGGCCAGCTCCCTGATGAAGGTCAGGATCTGCGGCGTATCGGCCTCACCGGCGAAACGGATCGTCAATTTCGGTTGTTGGGGCACGACTCGACCATGGGTAGGGGGTTACCGCCGCACAAAGCGATGGCCTTGGCAATTTCATACTGGCAAAGAGAGTTGTCGTGATCGCACGCCGCGCCGGTGTGGAGAGGTACCAGGGCGGTCAATGCTGCCGGTTGCTTCAAGCGTCCCGTTGCCCAAACCGCTCTGTTCCGCAGCTCAAGAGGATGTGTCGGCGTGTTCAGGTAGTCCAGAAGCGCGTCGAGATTGCTGTTCGGGTGAGGATGAGCCTGCTGGGCGAGTGCGCATATCTCCCGAACCGATGTCTGAATCGTGAGTTGGATTGTGCCTAATCCGATCAATGCCATTACCAGCAGCGAGGATATGACGACGAGAGTTTTGCTGTTGACGATGACGATACCTCCCCCTGAAGTACGGTAAAGACATACCTCATACCACATTGTAACAGATTCCCGGATCCTGTAAGCGGGAAATCCGCTCGAACTGTAATCACGGCCATCAAAGTCCGCAGACAGTCTCCAATCTCAGGTGATTACTTGACATGACGCACCTCGTGTTAGATATTACACATGTTAGTAAACTCACTGTTACCCCCCCGCTGGGCCCGCCGCCTTTCAGGTGACATCTGGAGACAACCATGCACTTTAGCCGAATGACAGTTTGCCTTATCTGCCTTTTCCTCCTCCTCACCCCTCCCGCGCTGGCCAGTGTGGATCTGCCGCTTGTTATCCTGGCAGGTCAAGGGAGCGGCACAGAAGTGGCGCCGTTGCAGGTGCCGGATATATCCGCTCAAATCGATGTGGATGGCCGGTTGCAGGAGTCCGCCTGGGAGCGGGCGCTGGTGATCGACCTCCCCTACGAGATCGAGCCCACCGACAACGAACCTGCCCCCAGACGCACGGAATGTCTGTTGCTTGCCGGCGATTCGGAGATCTACATCGCCTTTCGCGCCTGGGATCCGGAACCCGACCTGATCCGCGCCCACTTCTGCGAGCGTGATCGGATGCACGGCGAGGACAAGGTCAACGTCTACTTCGATACGTTCAACGATGGGCGGGGCGGCTACCGGTTCGCCTGCAATCCCCTCGGCGTCCAGGCCGATACCAAGATCGACCATCCCGCCGGCTACGGCACCAACGGTTGGGATGCGATCTGGGATTCGGCCGGCAGGATCACAGACTGGGGCTACGTGGTCGAGATGGCCATCCCTTTCAGCCAGTTGCGCTTCAAGGACCTGGACGGAGCGCCCCAGATCTGGGGATTCGATGCCAAGCGGGACTGGACACGGTCCATCCAGCACACCACGGCGGCACTGCCGGCCGACCGTGACGACAATTGCTATCTCTGTCGACTGGTCAAGATCCAGGGGATGGGCGGGGCCGATCCCGGGCGCAATATCGAGATCTCGCCGACGATGACGGCTGTGCGCAATGATGCGCTTTCTCAATTCCCGGACGGCGACATGGAGAGGGAGTCCGATGACGCGGATGCCGGCTTGAGCGTAAGTTGGGGCATCACCCCCACGCTCAACTTCAACGGCACCATCAATCCCGATTTCTCGCAGGTCGAGGCGGACGCCTACCGCCTGAACATCAATCAGCCCTTTGCCCTCTGGTTTCAGGAGAAACGCCCCTTCTTCACCGAAGGCGCCGAGTTCTTCAACACGGTGATGACCGCCGTGTACACCCGCTCGATGCGCGATCCGGCATGGGGGGCCAAGCTGACCGGCAAGGAGGGTGAACACTCCATCGGTGCGTTGACCGTGCGCGACGATCTGACCAATATCGTCTTCGCCGGACCTCGCGGCTCCGGGATGGTCTCACTCGATTCCCCCAACACGACCTCGGCGTTCCGTTACCAGCGCACCTTCGGCAGCCGCTATTCCGTCGGTGCGATCTTCACGGATCGTGAAGGTGAGGAGTACTATAATCGCCTGGGCGGCTTCGACGGCGAATTCCGCGTCAGCAACCGCGACCGTTTCCGTATTCAGTATCTGGCGTCGCGCACCGCCTATCCGGAACAGACCGCGATCGATTTCGGGCAGCCGCTCGACGAGTTGAAGAGCACGGCCCTGGACATCTTCTATCATCACGAGCGTCGCAATTTCAGCCTGGATGTCAACTATACGGATATCGGCACCGACTTCCGCGCCGACACCGGATTCATACCCCAGGTTGGCTATCGTTACTGCAATTTCACGGGCCATCTGAGCAAGCGTCCCAAGCCGGGCGACTGGTTCTCATGGCTGGCCCTGAACGGGAGCTATCAGTATACGGAGGATCAGGGGGGTGAACTGATCAACAAGGGCTACTCCTTCTGGGGCGGCTACTGGGGACCGCGTGAGTCGCGCCTCTACTTCGTCGTAGGGGACAGAACCCGGACCTACAACGGCGAGGAGTTCGATGTCACCACCTTCAATTTCGAGCCCGGTATCAGGGTTGCGCCATGGTTGATGCTGAATCTGAATTGCTTCCATGGGGATCGGATCGATTACGGCAACACCCGTCTGGGCAAGACCACCTCGTTGAGTCCCGATCTGGAGATCAGCGCGGGGCGTCATCTGAATCTCTCCCTGAGTCATACGTGGGAGAAGATGAACGTGGATGATGAGCGTCTGTACGAGGCGAACATCAGCCAGGCGACCATCAAATACCGGTTCAGCCGCCGGATGCTGTTGCGTACGATCCTCCAGTATGCAAGCACGGATTTCGGCGACGGCAGCGCGGAACGGCAGAAGGAGCTGTTTACCCAGGCTCTGTTCTCCTACGAGTTGAATCCGCAGACCAAGCTCTATCTCGGCTACAGCGACAACTCCTACGGCGATGCCGATGTCACACTGACCCGCAACGATCGCATGTTCTTTATGAAGTTGGGGTATGCGTTCATGTACTGATGTGCAGGCAAGGGATACATCAGTCACCCGCCGCGTCGGACTCCCCCCAGTTCGGCGCGGTTTCTTTTTGTGTCGTGGTGCCATTTTCCGAACGGACCGTTACGTCGGGACGCAGGCTGCGGGATTGCGGAACCCGATTTTGCACACCAGGGCTGTTTCCGCTTTCGAAGGCCTCAGGATGGATAGTATGCTGCAGATTGATCGTGTGTCCTGAAGATCATCAAACGACTGGGAGATATCATGGCGACCGGCTTTCCCAAGCAACCGACAGAGTTTTGCATCACCGACGTAGGGAGCACGACGACGAAGGCCATCCTGTTCCGCAAGGAGGGGGAGCGCTGGCGATTCTATCGTGAGGAGGCGCCCACCACGGTCGAGAAGCCGCACGAGGATGTCACCATAGGTGTCATGCGCGCCGTCGGGGCTCTGGAGAGGTCGTGCGGCGCGTCGCTTCTCGATGGCGACCGGTTGCGAGTACCCTACCTCTCCACATCCTCCGCCGGAGGGGGATTGGCGATGATCGTCACGGGACTCGTGCGTGAGGTCACCAGCCGCAGCGCCGAACGGGTGGCGCTCGGTGCCGGTTCGGTTCTGCTGGATGTGATCGCCATGGATGACGGCCGCACGCCCTATGAGAAGATACTGTCGCTCAAGGATCATCGCCCCGACATGGTGCTGCTTGCGGGCGGTTTCGATGGTGACGCCATCTCGGGTCCGGTCTTCCTGGGCGAACTGGTGCGCGAATCGGGACTCAAACCCAAGCTCAATCCGTCGGCGCGTCTGTCCGTGCTCTATGCCGGCAACAAGCATGCGACCGAGTTCGTCAGGGACACGCTCGGCGACGAATTTCTCTTCCATCAGATCGAAAACATCCGCCCCTCAAGCGTCAACGAGAACCTGGAACCCGCCCGCAAGGCGATCCAGGATCTGTTCATGGAGCATGTGATGTCCCAGGCTCCCGGATACGATGGTCTGATAGATCGCGTCGCCGATCCGATCATGCCGACCCCCGCGGCCTTCGGCAAGATATTGGCTCTGGCCTCCCGCGAGTTGCGGAAGAGGATCATGGCGATAGACATCGGGGGCGCGACCACGGACGTTTTCACGGCGGTGGACGGCGAGGTCTCGCGAACCGTCAGCGCCAACCTCGGCATGAGTTACAGCCTGCTGAACGTCGTGCGCACGGGGGGCATCGAAGCCGTGCGGGAGGCGCTTGATATGGACCTCGGTGAAGCCGATCTCTGGGATGGCCTCGCGGCCAAGCATATTCGCCCGACGAGTCTGCCGACCTCCGAGAGGGAGCTGCGGATCGAATGGGCTGCCGCGACCGTGGCGATCAGGGAGGCCGTGCGGGAGCATCTCCATATTCTGAGCGGCCAGAGCATCAGTCGTCAGGTGGAGGATCTCACCATTCTCCGCTTCCTGGGTGCGCGGGCGATCAGGCAACAGGAGAGCGCAGATCTCTCTCTGAGCGATTACGATCTGGTGATCGGCAGCGGCGGCATTCTCTCCCATTCGCCCCGCAATGTTACCGGACGGATCCTGACCCGGGCGCTGCAACCCGAAAAGTCGACGGAGCTGGCCGTGGACAACGCCTTCATGTTCCCCCATCTCGGGGTTTTATCGGAGTCATGTCCCGATCTGGCGCTCCATCTTTTCCAGGAGCTGGGGCTGGTCGAACTTGGCGCTCCCGATGAGGGTGATGATGGCGCAACAGACGATCTGCGTCTGCCCGAGCGGGTAGTGAAGGAGATACCGCGGGTCAGGATCGAGACCGGCGACCTGACTATGACGCGCGAGCTGGCCATCCCCGGCGATCTGTTTGTCGAGGAGGGGGCAACGGTGAAGCCCGACAGCGTAATCGCCCGCAGCGAGCGGCAGTTCCTCCGCCCCTTCTATCTGGAGCTGGCGCGGGTGCTGCAGTCGGATCCGCATGAGGTCGGTCGGTATCTGCTCAAGGAGATTGGCGACAAGGTCACGGCCGGTGAGCTTATCGCGCGCCGCGAAAGACCCAAGCCTTTTGGCCCGAAGGAGTTCACCTCTCCGGTCTCGGGGTGGATTGAGCATCTCCTCCCCAGCGGCACGCTCGTGCTGCGGGAGGATTCCGAGGAGGCGAAACGGTTCTCGACCGTGAAGGTGGCCAAGGATCTGCGGATCGATCCCTCCAGGATCAAACCCTACCTGCGGGTTGCGGTGGGGGACAGCGTCGAAAGCGGGCAGTGGGTGGCCGCGATGATCCGCACCGACGACAGGCGGCTCAGCCGCTCCCCAGTGCGCGGCAAGGTGACCGATATCAATTTGCGCTATGGCATCGTCTCCATAGAACCCTTGCTGGAGGAGCTGGAGGTCAAGGCCTGGCTGCCGGGTGTCGTACGGGACGTGACGCCTCACGGCTGCCGCGTCGTCAACAGCGGCACCCGGATCGAGGGGATCTGGGGAGCAGGCGGCGAGGCATTCGGCGAGTTGACCTTCGGCGCGGATGCGGCAGGCAAGATAGTGGTGCGGGATACTGTCGACGCGAGCGACCTGACGGCCATGGTTGCAGCCGATGTGGCCGGTCTGATCACGGGGAGTCTGCATATCAAGGATGTGCAGGACCTCGCGCCCGGATTCACGATCGTGATGACCGAGGGTTTCGGCGATCAACCCCTGGCCACCGAGATCAGGGCGGTGCTCGAGAAGCACGAAGGGCGGCTGGCGCTGATTGACGGCACCACCGAGTTGCGCGTCGGCGTCAAGCGCCCGCAGGTGCTGCTGCCCGTTTCGGTGTGACGGTCGGTGCTGGGGCGGGGCGAACCCGCATGCTCCCGTTACTCAACCGCCGCTGGTGTTGATATTGACGGCATGCTCCCCTCCTGCTCTCTGCGCAAGCGGCGGACGATGCGGAGCATCCAGATTATCTCGACCAGCAGCACCGCCAGACAGACCGCATAGGCGGCGATGACCACCGACGGACTCATGGCATAGCGTGGATTACCGGCCAACCCATGGAGCGAGAGCAGCGGGAAGTCATAGAGGCCGTGGAGCAGGATTGCGGCGAACAGACCCAGGAACATCTTGCCGCGTCGATTCCGACCGAATCGGGCCTGGCCGATATAGTAACCCATGATTGCGCCGAGACAGGCGTGACAGGGGACGGCCGTGAAACCACGCAGCAGGGCCGTGACCCAACCGCCCTGGGCGACGTACAGGATGTTCTCCAGCGTGGCGAATCCCAGCGAAACCGTGGCGCCGTAGACGATGCCGTCCATGGGCTCATCGAAAGCCGGATGCCGGGCGCTGTAGCGGGTCAGTACGAGGAACTTGAACAGCTCTTCCGGTATGGCGGCGCAGAGAAACGCGACCAGGGCGCCGTAGAGCAGAGGGTGCATGGCGGGATGCAGGAGCGCGTTGACCGGTGATACCAGAATTATGATCGGCACCGTGATCAGGATACCCAGCAGGAACGTCTTCAGAAGAACGCCGCGGGGTTCGGGGTGCAGATCCCTGCGATAGAAGTAGCGAAGCAGGAGCAGTGAGGGGATCACCGCCATAAGGATTGTCGTGGCCAGTTTCATCATATCAAATCCGCATCCGTTTCTCGCTGCCATACCGGCGGGCGTTGGATCTGCTGTCGTCTCTCCTATCCTGTATGCGCATTGTAAACGGTTACGACCGCAGGGTCGAATGGATTACTCAGAACTTGCCTCGTTATCCTTGCCGGTATGCTTCAATCCGACAGGATCTCCTTGACCCGTCCAACCTCGCCGCTCTCCAGGCGCACCTTGATTCCGTGCGTATGCCTGGGGGAGCGGGTGAGGATATCCTGCACGATGCCCTCGGTCAGATTCCCGGATCGTTGATCGCGCTTGAGTACTATGGCTACGCGCAAGCCGGGCTTGATGTCTTCACGCTGTGTGCCGCTCACGATTCACCTCGGAGAGTTGGTTGTCGCGTATGGGGACCGTCGATTTGTGACAATGTATACGCAGGCACCGATTTCGGCGACAGACAATCGACCGGCGCATCGGGGAGGCGGATGATTCAACTTGCCGCTACGCCGAATGACGTGAATATTACATCCAGATGTCGATCCGACGGCAATCAATCGGCCGTGTGCCATGAAGGAGATCATATGAGATTGTCATCCGCCCCCCTGACCGCACTGTGCCTGCTCCTGATGTTGATATCAGCCTGTACCCGAACACCGGAGGTAGCCGTGGACGCCGAGAAAGCTCGCATCACCCAGGTCGTGAAGGACTCAATCGGGTGGGCACTCGACAAGGATACCGAACTGCTCTACAGCTGCTTCGCCGACGATGAGAACCTGTTCTGGTTCACGCCGGAGGCGACCGGCACCACGCACGGCATTGCGGAGTTCAGGCAGACCGTCGACAATGTCTTTCTGAATGATGCGTTCAAGGCGGTTCGCTTTGAGGTGCGCGAAATGAAGGTCAACCTCTCCCGCTCACGCGACGTCGCCTGGTACTCCTGCCGTCTGGACGATGAAAATGAGTGGGACGGCAGGCCGGCCTCCTGGCTCGACGTCCGCTGGACGGGTGTGCTCGAGAAGAGAGAGGGCGACTGGGTGATCGTGCAGATGCACTTCTCCTACGGCGCGGGCCAGGATCAGGGTTAGCTGCCGACGACGATCAGGATTCGGCCAGAACGCGTTCGAACGTCACCAGGAAGTCCTCGATGTCCCGCTGGTCGATGGTCAGTGCGGGATCGAGACGCAACAGGAACCGATCGGGACGACGCCCGACGATGTAGCCCTGCTCGATGAGGTCGCGGTGGATCTTGATGGTGAAGGCGTTGTCCGGATTATCGACCAACTCGATGCCGACCATAAGCCCCCGCGCCCGGATCTCCCCGATCCGCGGGTGGCGGGAGGCGATTTGCGCCAGTCCCGTCAACAGGATCTTCGAGAGCTCCCGGCTGCGGGCTATCAGGTCGTTCTCCTCGATGAACCGGATGACTGCGCGCACCACGACCGCGCCGAGGGGATCGTTCTGATGCGACTGGGCGTACTTCACCGGCCTGTCGCCCAGACGCTCGATCACCCTGGCGGACAACCCCGTAACGCTGACCGGATACCCGTTGCCGATCCCCTTGCCCAGGGCGACGACATCCGGTTTGAGATCATAGTGCTGAAAGCCGAACCAGCTGCCCGTTTGACCGACACCCGTGGTCACCTCGTTGATCAGCGTGAACCCGTCGTTGCGTTTGACGAGAGCGGCGATGCTCCGAATCAGTTTGCGGGGGGGGAAGCGCACCAGTCCCGACGAACTTCCCGGCTCCAGCAGGAAGCCGCCGATCAGGGTTTCGGGTATGGTTGACCAATGTTCGCATCGTCGATCGCATTCTCCCTCTTGCGAACAGGTCGCGCAGGGTGTCCAGTCGAAGGTGAACCACTCATCCGGCGTCTTCAGGTTGGCCGACCCGTAGGCGCCGCAGTAGGAATCGGCCATGGTCATCAGGAGAGGCCGATCGCTGATGGACTGCACGACACGCACGCCATACTCCACGGCTTCGCTGCCCGAACAGAGGAACACGCATTTACCCCCATCAAGGTCAAGGAGGGTGAGAACCTCATCCGCCACCTCGCCGACGATACCGCTGGTGTAGTTGAAGCCGGTATGACCGATCAGCGCGAACTGATCCGCCAGCGCCTTGCGGACGCTGCCGTTTCCCTGACCGATGCAGGTGCACCAGACTCCCGCCTCCAGATCGACATAGCTCTTGCCCTTCGAATCGTAGAGGCGGCAGTTGTCGGCCCGGACGATGTCGTCCAGAATCAATTCGTGACCGGGGAGCCAGAGGAGGTTGGACATTGCCTATTTGTCGTCCTTGATGTAGTAGAGCGCCTCAATGTAATGACTGTGCGGGTTCTTCGTCTTGGGATCGAACTTCAGCTCTTTGACGAAACCGCCGAACGTGGTGTGAACCGATTGCAGCCGTTTGCTGCCGCGAACCGTGGCTATGATGCTCTTGTCGCCCTTCAGTCCGGCATCGGGGTAGAGCTCGTAGACATCGTACTGGTCGAAGATCGGGATCATCATGAACGTCATCACCTTGCCGGCCATGATCGGCACCATGATGAAGGCCGTGAACTGCGACTTGTCCTCGATGAATCGAGGATAGCCCTCGACGATTACCGGTTGGGTGGGTTGCGGCACATCGTCGAACTTCTCAATGGTGATGCACAGCGGGTTGATTTTCAGATACTGCTTGCGCAGGGCGGGTGAGAGATGGGCGACCACCTGCTGCCGCTGGTCTTGCCCCAATCGGGTCAACGCCATGTGGAAGAACAGAAAAGCCTGCTCATGTCCGGCCAACGCACCGGCGGCTTTGAGCAGTTCGCTGTTCGCTATCTTGCCGTCGCCGGATTTAGTGAAGACGTTGAAAATCCGGCCGCCGTTATCCAGCGCTTTGAGAGCGCCGGTGACGGTTTTGTAGGGGGTGATCTCCCTCATGGCATACGCTCCGTAAAGTCGGGTGGAGGATATTGCTCGTGCGCAGCGGATCACCTGTCGCCATGAGGAGCGGATGGAGGGATGATACCGTCATCTGATGTTGAGAAACAGCCTGTTTCCCCCCATGACCTCATTTTTTGGCGATCAGCACATCCGGGTCGTTGTCATTGTCCACATCACCGGCGGTGAGGGCAATGATTTTGAGTTCATCCGGGTTCCTGTTGGAGGCGGTGATGACACCGCTGCCGTCGTTGAGCATGACTCGGCTGCCGGTGAACCAACTGGTGATGATCAGGTCGAGATCATCATCGCTATCCAGATCCCCAAGAGCCATATCGAAGGTGCGAAAGTCGCCCAGCACCTGCCGTGTGTCCTGCAGGGTATTCGCGTTGCCGGCGATGACTGTCGAAGCGGGAAGCAGGGTCAGAATAAGCATCAGTGTGATGTGTCTGGAATTACGGAAAATCACCGTGGTCCTCCTTTGGGTCACGCTCGTCCGGAGCGGGAGGAGTCCGTTTTCAATCTAGGCGGGCTTCACGATTTCGGGCCGATTCAGCTCGGCGATGACCACCGTGACAAGACTGGCCGCCACCACGGCGCCCAGCAGCAGAACGATCCAGAACCAGGGATTGTCATGTAGCCATTTGCGCAAGATCAAGGCCCCCTGAAGCGTACTTTGATATTCTGAACGACGCCGGTGGTCGAGTCCGTGAAAGATATGTTGAAATCCTCGGGTCCAGTGTAGCTGCTTTTGGGCATTGATGCAAAGATCGCCAACTGGACATCGCTCAGACCCTCCAACTCGACCCGCGGTTGAGGAACTATATACTCGACATTCCCATGTTCCGACAGTGCGTCCGCGGCGGGCGCGATGAGGTAGATCTGTTTTCGGTCCGTCTTGTTCTGCAGGTGCAGGGTGTAGAGGTTGCGGATCAGTTCACCCTCAATCGTGTAGGGCATCCCCTGTGAGCGCATTGCGGAGATGTGGAATGACTCCCGATCGCCGATCCTCAATATGAGCAGGCCGATCAGCAGCAAGCCCACCACGATATATATGAAGAGTCGAGGACGGAGGAAACTGGTTTGCCCCGTCTCGAAACCGCGTGATGAGTCGACCCGGACCAGCCCCCTCGGTTTGCCGATTTTGGCCATGATGTCGTCGCAGGCGTCAATGCAGTTGTAGCATCCGATACACTCCAGCTGCAGACCGTTGCGGATATCGATCCCCGCCGGACAGCAGAACACGCAGCGCCTGCAATCGATGCAGTCGCCACCTTTGCCGACCCCCTTGCCGCGCGGCTCTCCCCGTTTGCCGTCGTAGCCGATGAGCAGGGTGTCATAATCGATCAGCGTGGATTGCAGCCGGCCATAAGGGCAGATGATCAGGCAGGTCTGTTCGCGAAACCAGCTGTAGTTGAAGAACAGCATTCCGGTCCAGAACAGACTCCAGACAAGCGCCGCCCGGTGGCCTGGGAATAGCGGAGCCGATGCAGCCAGTTCACGCACCGGTATGAAATAGGCCATGAATGCCAGCGTGAACAGCCAGGAGAGCAGAAGGTAGATTGCCAGTTTGACGGTCTTGATCGCGATCTTGCCGCTACCGATCCCGGCCCTGTTGCGTCGAATACGGCGGGCGCGATTACCCTCGATCAGACGCTCGAGAGGTCTGAACAACCCCTCCAGGAACATGGTTTGGGGGCAGAACAGTCCGCACCACATGCGACCGAACAGTGAGGTCATCACGAAGATGCCCAGTCCGACTCCGATCACAACGAAGAAGAACAGATGAAAATCCTGATTGGTGAAGGTGCTGCCGAAAAGCCGAGCCGAGCGTCCGGCAAGGTCGAAGTGGATCAGTGGGTGACCATCTATCCGAACCCAGGGGGCAGCCAGGTACGCCGTCAACAGCAGGAGATGGATGAGCCGCTTGCGATTCTGCCAGCGACCGCTCACCTCCGCCACCTGCAGGAAGTTGCGCGAACCGTTGGCGTTGATGGTGTGAACGGTATCCAGGTCCGGTTTCCGCTTGCCGGATCCGGCGGCGGGTCGTCCGGATTGCTGAGCCCTGTCGGCCATTGTCCTCTCCTCGATCGACGTCTCGGAACGGGGCGATCGCCGATCGGCAATCGCCCCGTCATCTCCCATTGCCGTCAAAACTACCAGATACGGTCAGGCCGTCATCTGCATGGCTCCCCCTCGGGCTCCTTGCCCGGCACATTGGTGTTGCGCAAGGTCAGGACATACGAAACAACGGTGCTGACCCGGGATGGACCGAGCTGATTCATCCAGGCCGGCATCCCCTTGGTCGCCACCCCATCGGCTACAATCGCATGCAGATCCATGGGGGCGCAACCGTGCAGCCACATGTCGTCCGTCAGATTCGGCCCCACCAGACCCTGGCCCCGATCCTTGTGGCAGGCGACGCAGTGCCTGTCGTACAGATTGCGCCCCTCGGCGACCGTGGTCGGAGTTTCACTCATCATGAGCAGCAGTTCGTCGCTCAGACCGGATTCTGCCATCCGCGCCAGTTCCGCCTCCTGAGCGGCGGCCATCCTCCGGTCGAATGCTTCACGGGGGGTGGGCCGGATCTCCAGTGTGTGAAAGACAATCCAGTAGAGCAGAGCAAAGACAATGGAGCCGTACATGATCGCAAGCCACCAGTTGGGCAGGCGATTGTCGTACTCCCGGATACCATCGAAGGTGTGCTCTCTCAGGCTGTCGGGGATGTAATCGGTCTGATCATCACGCGTCTGTTCCCGGTTATCGCTCATTACCGGCCCCCCCTTCGGTATGATTGTCCTCAACCGTTTCGGGAGCAAACGGCAAAGCTGCGATTTCATCCAGCTTCCGCTTATCGCGCAAACCCAGGAGCATGAAGGCCACAACGCCTGCGAATATCATCATGAAGATCAGCAAGCCGACCACGGGCCAGTTCAACAGATCACCTTTTCCGACGATTTCTCGAAACATGTCTCCACCCTCCTTCAGCGGCTTGCCGTTGCAGTGTTGGCGGCTCCCGCGTCCAATGCGGATCCGTCTCCGGGCGCTCCCAGAGGCTGGGGGCCGCGACCGAGCCGTTGCATGTAGGCGATCATCGCAACCATCTGGCTGTTGGTTTCAACATTCACATCGTTGCCCGCCAGATAGTCCACGATCAGTTTGCCCTGACTCAGGAAGCGCTGCTCCGCCAGAGCGAAATCCTCATCGGAATATGGGGTTCCGAGTTTGCCCAGAGCGCGCATCCGTCCGGTATAAACCGCCGGATCGAGCGTCTTGGTCTTGAAGTGCGAGTAGGCGGGCATGTTCGATGCCGGCGACGTCGAACGCGGATCCATGAAGTGCAGGTAGTGCCACAGATTGTCGTACTTGCCGCCCACCCGGGCCAGGTCCAGTCCGGTACGCTTGGAACCCCACTGGAACGGGTGATCCAGCAGCGATTCCTCGAGACGCGAGTAGTCGCCGTAGCGCAGCACTTCGTGACGGAAGGGTCTGATCATCTGACTGTGGCAGGAGTAGCAACCCTCCGTGATGTACAGGTCGCGCCCGGCCAGCTCCAGGGGGCTGTAGGGCTTCTGCATCCACCTGGCGCTTTCGGCCATTGCGGGGTTCTCGGCGACCATCTCGTCAGTAATCTCCAGCGGAATCCTGTTGCTGGCGACCAGCGTCGGGACAATCTCCACGGCACCACCGATCAGGATCGCCAGCAGGGACATAATGGTGAAAACGAGTGCGTGACGTTCGACCAGACCGTACCAGTGCGCCCACCTCTTTTTGTGCAGTCCGTAGGAGATGATCACGGCCACTACGACAACGATGAACAGGGCCAGGACCAGAGGGCTGATTACGGGCCCTGCGCAGCCGAAGATGATGCCGAGGACAACGATGGCGACCATGAACATCATCGGCGCGCTGGTCAGCAACGCCAGGGCGCCCTCGCCGTCCCTGTTTCTGTTGGCGACGGGAACCTCCACGCTGACGGTGGCGGGTTTACCCTGGCGGGCCGTCCTGATCAGGTTGAAGATCATCAGCACTATTCCAAGCAAAAACAGCGATCCACCCGCAAGACGCGTCTGGTACATGGCGCGGCTGTTGGACAGGCCTTCGATGAAGTCCGGATACTTCAGGAAGCCGTCGGGGCCCAGTGCCCGCCAGAACAGACCCTGACTCACGCCGCCGATCCACATGGAGGTTACATACAGGAGAATGCCGACGGTCCCGATCCAGAAGTGCGCATTCGCCATCTTGAGTGAGTACAGCTTGGTGCCGTACAGGCGGGGGATGAGCCAGTAGAGGATGCCGAAGGTCATGAAGCTGTTCCAGCCGAGTGTGCCGCTGTGAACGTGGCCGATGATCCAGTCGGTGTAGTGCCCGAGAGCGTTGACGCTCTTGATCGCCAGGAGCGGACCCTCAAAGGTGGCCATGCCGTAGAAGGTCACCGCAACCACGAAAAACTTGATCACCGGATCGGTGCGCAATTTATCCCAGGCGCCGCGAAGCGTCAGCAGGCCGTTGAGCATGCCGCCCCAGGATGGTGCCCAGAGCATTATCGAGAAGATCATCCCCAGGGTTTGCGCCCAGTTGGGCAAAGAGGTGTAGAGCAGGTGGTGAGGGCCGGCCCAGATGTAGAGGAAGATCAGGGACCAGAAGTGGACGATCGACAATCGATATGAGTACACGGGGCGGTCGGCCGCCTTGACCAGGAAGTAGTACATCAGTCCCAACGGCGGTGTGGTCAGGAAGAAGGCGACGGCGTTGTGACCGTACCACCATTGCACAATGGCATCCTGAACACCTCCGAATATCGGGTAACTGTGTACCAGGCTGGTGGGCAACGAGAGGTTGTTGACAACGTAGAGGACCGCGATCGTGACGATGGTTGCGATATAGAACCAGAGCGCTACGTACAGATTCCTCTCATTGCGTCTGGCCAAGGTCCAGAAGAAGTTGACGGCGAATATCACCCAGACCACAACCACCAGCAGATCGATCGGCCAGATCAACTCGGCGTACTCCTTGCCCTGGGTCCAACCCATCGGAAAGGATATTGCAGCGGCCAGAATGATCAACTGATAGCCCCAGAAATTGATCTTGCTCAGCAGGTCGCTGGCCATGCGGGTCTTGAGGAGACGTTGCGTGGAGTAATAGATGCCCGCAAACATTCCGTTGCCGACGAAAGCGAATATGGCCGCGTTGGTGTGAAGTTGGCGCAAGCGACCATAGCTGAGCCACTCCAGGCCGAAGTTGGCTTGCCAGAATGACAACTGACTGGCGATCAGTACGCCGACCAGGAAGGCAATCACCCCCCAAACGATCGTGACGATCGAAAATGCACGAACAATGTTATCGTCATAGATGACGGTTTTCATCTGTGTATTGGTCACACTCATTGACAGTACGCTCCTATCCATCCGGGTTGGAGAACGCCTCTCTCCCCATCTTCACTTCACCGCCGCGGCTGGATCCGTCTCCGCATCTCGGTCCGCGGTTCCGGGTTCCCCGGGTTGTTCAATCATGGCTTCATCATCGGCGAGAGGCAACAAAGATAACCTCTCCCCATGTTCGAAATCACCTGAGTAGAGACGGGAAAAGAAGAACAGCAGGCCCAGGGCAACCAGAACCAGGCTGATCAGAACCAGAACGATTATGACGTCCATGTCGCCACCCCCCTCGTGAGCCGCAGAAATGTCCAACTGACGACGAAGACGGAGCTGACGGGCATCAGGATTGCCGCCACCACGGGCGTGACGAGTCCCGCCAGGCACAGTCCCACCGCCAGAACGTTATAGGCAACGGCGAAAATCAGATTGCCTCTCACGACTTTGCGGAGCAGCCGGGCGGCCAGGAGGCTGCGGCGCAAGGCGACGATGCCGTCGCCCAGGAAACAGAAATCGGACTTGCCCGGCAGGACCGGTCGATCCACCGCTGGTGTGGCGGCGCAGAGAGCGGCGGCAAAACCGGGGCTGTCATTCAAACCGTCACCCACCATGAGTGTGTCGCAGTCATCAAGTTGCTTGATTCGCTCGACCTTGGCCTCCGGATCCAATCCACCCCAGGCCCGCTCCTCGGGGATGCCCAGGGCCGTCGCCGCCAGATCCACCTTGGCCTGGTGGTCGCCGCTCACCATGTAGACGTCATAGCCGGCCCGCTGCAGCGTATGCACCTCCGCGGCGGCATCGGCCTTGAACTCCTCGGTCAGATGAAAACCGGCGATCAATTCGCCATTCAGGGACAGGACGGTATCGCCTGATGACGACTGCGCATCAGGTTCAGCGTCGGCGGTGCTCAGGGCCCAACTTGCCCGTCCCAAACGCCAGGTGGCAGCGGCCAGGTTCAACTCCAGGCCGCAACCGGCCGACTCTCGGAGCTCTCCGGCCAGGTGGTCAAGAGGTTGTGTCGATTCGGATCCGCTGTACTGCAGCGCTTTGGAGAGGCTAAGGCTGACAGGGTGATTGCTGCGACTTGTCATGTAGCCGAGTACCGCCCGCTGCTCCGCCGACAACCGCCTCAAGGTCTCCCGGGCATCGCCGCTCAGGGTGAGCTGACCCATGGTGACCGTTCCGGTTTTGTCCAGCAGGATCTTGCGCACCTGCAGCGCCTTCTCCAGGAAGTCGCTCTTCCGCAGGAATATTCCGGCCCTTCGCAGACCGACATGAATCAGCTCCGTGGCCAGTGGGGGGGCCAGTCCGAGAGCGCAGGGGCAGGTAACGACCAGGACGCTGATCGCCACCTGCAGGGCAACCGACGGAGCGAACGCCATCCAACCCACCAGACCGGCTCCGGCAATCAGCAGGACCAGTGAAACGTACCAACCGCTGATGCGATGCCACCACCTGGGTTGGAAGTCCTCTCCGTCCGTTGTCGCAAGCAGCAGATTCCGCAGCCTGCCGTCGGCAAAATCTTCGGTAGCGGTGATTGCGAATCCGTGGCTGCCGGCATTGAAGGCGCCTGCAGGGACTTTGTCGCCGGGGGAGAGGGCGACATGCTCCGACTCGCCGGTGATCCAGTCAAGCGAGACCTCCACCCTGCGTCTCAGCAGGATCCCCTCAACCACAACCAGGTCACCCGGCGCGATCCACAGCTCATCGCCGGATTCGACCTTGGGAGCGGCGATCACGGTCACCGCTCCGGCCACCTGCCGCTTGACGGTCAGATGCTCGGCGCCGGTTGTCGTGAGCAGGGAGTTGCGATTGCGTTCCAGGATATGCTCCTGCGCCCAGCGCCCGATCAGCATCAGGGCGATGAAAACGGTCAGACTGTCGAAGTAGGCGCTCTCAGGTCCGCTTGACAGGAAACCGTATACCGATCCGCCGTAGGCCAGCGCCATCCCCACCGAAATGGGCAGATCGAGATGCAGCACCCGGCGTCGCAATCCGGCGACGGCTGCCGTGAAGAACACGCCGCCGCCTGCGACCATTGCAATCGTGGCCAGACCCAGGCTGAGCCAGCCGAAGAACGGGTAGAGCGCACCATCCGTGGAGGTCAGGCCGAAATAGTAACTCAGGCTGAACATCATCACATTGAGAGCCATGGCTATGGAGACGGCCATCCGCATCAGCAAAGTGCGGGAATGTTGCGGCATCTCACCTTGATCGGGAGCGAACCGGTAGCCGAACTTCTCGACCTCGATCAGAAAATCCTTGAGATCGCCCCGAGTCCGATCCCAGCTCAATTCGGCCTTGCCCAGTGCGGAGTTGATGCGGATCTGAATGCCCGCTTCCCGACGTCGGAACAGCTGCTCTATCAGCCAGACGCAGGCGGCGCAGTGAACACCCTGAATATCCAGGTCCAGGTGCAGAGGCTCGTCGGTCTTTTCGATTTTCGCGAGCAGTTGATCGAGCCAATCGAAGTTATGGGACCTGAGGCTGGCGGCGGGGACATGGGTGCCGATACGAAGATCGTAAAACCGACTCAGCTCCTTCCGATTGATCATCTCCCAGACGCTGCGGCAGCCGCGACAGCAGAATGGGCCGTCCTCCGTCTTCCAGAAATTACCCAGATTGTTGCCGCAATGCAGGCATCTGCCGGACTCTGCAGCAGCGAGCCAGTTGGGGGGCCAGTCGGTCGGCCAGGACTTGTCGTTGGTCGTTGGCAGCATCATCGCCCAATTTGTCGGCAGCTCTCGGGTTCGGTAGCGAACCATTGCTGATCAGTCGGTCGGTATGAGATCACCAGACAGGCAGGAAACCCCACAGTATTGTCTTGATAAAACCGAAAATCTTGCCGGCGCGAAACAGGAATTCGAGGCCGACAATCAGCACCAGTATAGCAGCCAGTATGTTGAATCGTCTCTGTAGCGTTGGTGTCAGACGCCCGACACCGAGGCCAATGAACAGCAACACCGGGATCGTACCCAGTCCGAACATACCCATGGTGCCGGCCCCATGGAGCGGTGTAGGTGCAGTCAGTGCAACTGCGGCCACCGCGTATACGGGTCCGCAGGGGAGAAAACCGTTGGCAAGACCCAGCAGGTAGCGTCCCATCAGACTGGAGGTGCCAAGTAGCCCCAGAAACTTCTCGGCGATCATTCGCCCAAGCGCATTGCTCTCCAGAAAGCGGGCGGTCGGTAACCAGCCCAGTAATCCCAGACCCATCATCAGCATGAACAGCCCGGCGATGAGGAACAACCAGCCACGCACCAGCGGAGTTGGTCCCGTTGCCTGGGCGGCGGAGGCTATCAGACCAAGCACCAGGCCGATGATCGCATAGGAGTTCACTCTTCCCAGGTGATACACGATCAATGCCGGCAACAATGAACTCAACTGCCTGTCGGTGCGCCCCTGGGCCAGCGAGAAAGTTGTGATGATCGGCCCGCACATGCCAATGCAGTGCCCCAGGCTGGTGGTCAGTCCTATCCCGAAAGCCGCCCATAAGGTCAGAAGGGCGGCTCCTACTTCCGGAACGGCTCCACAGCAGTCGCCCATTGCCATGACTCCCCGGCAGCAAAGGTGAGGTCTTCAATAATGGATATTACTGGCATCAGAATACTACAAAGGTGGTCCTTTGCTGTCCAGTCGTTTGGTTTATTCCACTGAATTAAGAGCAGGATTGATCAGAACGGATGTGCTGTTTCGTCAAGTTGACTCATGTATGAGATTTCCCATTACACGTAGAGCCAGGTTTCAGGTTGCTCAAGCCTTGGCGAGAAGATTATTCAACTCCAACCTCTTACTGCCTCAAGGCTTCCGGCAATAATGTCGATACGAAAAACGACCAGGGGCTCTCGTTCTGAACAAACATTGCTGGTGGTGATCGTTCGGTCGCCTGTTGGACCTGTTGCCGCACACGACGGAGACATACGGCACGACCCAAAATCGGATCAAGGAGAACTGCTTATGAGTCTCAAGATGAAAATGGTCATGACCTATATGGGGGTCGGGCTCATTCCGCTGGCTTTGATAGGATTGATACTGTGGAACGTGGCCTCAAGTGCTTTGGAAGCAACGGCGTACGACCAGCTGGCCTCCATACGTGAGATCAAGGAGCAACAGGTTGACCAGTATTTTGCGGCCTGCGAGGGTGACCTGGGAGTACTGGTGGAATCCGTATCGAGTTTGAAGAATGAAGCCTTTGAAAAGATCCGTGTAGGTCAACAACACAAGATCAAACAGCTTCATGATCATTTCGCCAAGATCAATTACGATGTCCTGACCCTGGCCGCCAGCAAGGATGTGCGGGAGATGTACGACCTGCTCTTCCAGTATCACCTTGATTCCGAGGTGTCGGGCAGCGGCAACTATGACGTCAACAACGACGCCTACAGGAAGATCTGGGACGAGAACAGTCACTTCCTGAACCAGTACGTGGAGAACTACGGCTACAACGACGTGTTCATTGTCTGCGCAGCTCATGGACATGTGATGTACTCCGCCGGCAGGGAGAGCGATCTTGGTCAGAACCTGGAGCACGGGCCGCTGTCGGACAGCGGGCTTGCGCATGTGCGACGACATGTGCTGGAGACGGGCGGCATCGCCTATGATGACTTCGAGCCCTACGCAGCAGCCAGAGGCGAGCAGACGGCTTTTGTCGGTGCCCCGGTGAAGGATGCCGCCGGTGAGATCAAGGCTGTGGTCGTTCTGCAGATTCCAGCGGAACCCATCAACAGCATTGCCCAGCAACGTGACGGCATGGGCAATACCGGCGAGACATACCTGATCGGCAGGGAGCAGGGTCAGACGGCTTATCGCAGCGACCGCGTGGTCAAAAGCGGCCTGATGATCGGTACATTGAAGTCGGGCAAATCAATTGATCTGGCCCTGAGCGGCTCCAGCGGAGTTCGGATCAAGACCGGCAGCACCGGCCATGCCGAACTGGAGCGCTATGCGCCTCTGGATCTGCCTGGCCTGGATTGGTGCATAGTCACCACCATGGCGTTGGAGGAGGTCATCGCCACCAGGCTGGAGGGTGAGGATAGCGACTTCTTCGCCAAGTACATCGAAAGATTCGATTACTATGATCTGTTTCTCCTTACACCCGACGGCAATTGCTTTTATACGGTGGCCCATGAGGCCGACTATCACACGAACCTGATCAACGGCGAGTTCTCCGAATCCGGTCTGGGCGACGCGGTGCGTGAATGCCTGCAGAGCGGGAAATTCGCCTTCGGCGATTATGCGCCCTATGTTCCCAGCAAAGGGGTGCCGGCGGGATTTATCGCTCAGCCAGTCTATCATGGCAGTGATATTGAGTTCATTGTAGCACTGCAACTCTCGGTAAATTCGATCAGTGAGATGATGATGGCGGGATCGAACAAGGATAAGGCCCTGGAGGCTTATCTGGTCGGCTCCGACGGCTACATGCGCTCCAACTCGGTCCTCAATCCGTCCAACTACAGCATCAAAGCTTCATTCGCCCAGGGCAACAAGGTGGATACCGAGGCTACTCGAAGTGCGTTGAGCGGCAGCTCGGATTCCAGGTTGATTGCTGATTACCTCGGCACCGATGTGCTCTCGGCCTGGGCGCCATTGGATGTCTTCGGCAATAAGTGGGCTCTGGTTTGTGAGATTGAGGAGAAATCGGCCTTGGCCGCCAACGCGGCCGTCGCCAGGTGGATTATCGGCAGCCTGCTTGTCGTTGGCCTGGCTGTGGCCGTCCTTGCTATGACGATGGCGAAATCGATCAGCAAGCCGATCGGAGATCTTGTCGGTTCACTGCAGGACATGAGTCAAGGTGATCTAACCGCCCGCATCAATGTTATGAGTCAGGATGAGATAGGGAGGTTGGCCGATCATTTCAACAACTTCGCCGGTAAACTCCAGAATACCATCAAGGAGATCGCAACGAATACCTCTTCGCTGGCCAATACGAGTGAAAATCTGTCCAACGGCGCCGCGGAGATGACCTCGGCCGCCACCGAGATGAATAGTCAATCCACAAGTGCGTCGGGTACGGTTGTGCAGCTCTCCTCGAACCTGACCAATGTCGCTTCGGGTGCCGAGGAGATGTCGTCGACCGTTTCGACCCTGGCGGCGGCGATCGAGGAGTTGAGTGCATCTTTGACGGAGGTGGCGAAGAACTGCAGCAATGGATCGAAGATGTCGGCGGATGCCGATGGTAAGACCCGCCTTGCCGGCAAAACGATGAGCATTCTCAACACTTCGGCCGAGGAGATCGGCAAGGTTATCGGGACGATCAACGATATTGCCGATCAAACCAATCTGCTGGCGCTCAACGCCACCATTGAGGCCGCCAGCGCGGGGGAGGCGGGCAGAGGCTTTGCCGTCGTCGCCAACGAGGTTAAGGAGCTGGCCAAGCAGACGGCGCAGTCCACCGAGGAGATTGAGCGCTTCATCAAGGAGATCCAGGGCAAAACGGGTGAGGCCGTTATTGCCATTGAGGATATCTCCAAGATCATCGACGAGTTGAACGTCACCGTTCAGGCGATTGCCAGTGCGGTCGAGGAGCAGTCCGCCACAACCAGCGAGATCGCCAAGGGTGTAAGCGGCGCATCGGAAGCCGCGACGGATATTTCGCGCAACATCCAGGAGGCTTCGACCGGTTCGACGGAGGTATCACGGAACATTGATGAGGTGAGATCCATGTCGTCGGATGTCAAGGCCGGAGCCGATATGAGCAACAGCGGCAGCACGGAGTTGACCGAAATGGCCCTGCACTTGCGCGGGCTTGTTGATCAATTCAAAACCGGGTGACATGTGCACTCGTGAGAAGCCTGAAAGGGCTCTGTATATTCAGATGTATCGCAGGAAAAAATACGCGGGGGCGAAAGGCCCCCGCGTTTGTTTATGCCTGATCCTGGCCGAGTTTGGCTGATGCGCGTTCGGCCCGTTTCCGGTCGTGCTCATCGAGATGGGACTTGCGCATCCGGATGCTGACCGGAGTCACTTCGACGTATTCGTCCTGACCGATATGCTCCAGACACTCCTCCAGGCTCATCCTTACCGGGGGGGCGACCTTGAGGCTCTTGTCGGAGGCGGCGGCGCGCATGTTCGTCAGCTTCTTGCTCTTCTGCGCGTTGACGACAATGTCCCCCGCCTTGGGGCACTCGCCGATCACCTGTCCGCCGTAGAGCGGATCGCCGCCGCCGATGAAGAACCGACCGCGATCCTGCAGAGCGTCCAGGGCGAAGGGCACCGCGGAGCCCTGACCCATGGAGATGATGCTGCCCGTCGTCCGCTGGGGGATGGAGCCCTTGAAGTACTCGTACTGGAAGAAGCGATGGTTGAGGACGATCTCGCCGGAGGTGGCCTGCAGCATGCGGCTGCGGAATCCGATGAGGCCGCGGCTGGGCACATGGAACTCGATGAGACTGCGGCCATCGCGGTTTTCCATCTTCACCATCTCGGCCTTGCGGTTGCCCAGATGCTCGATGACCGTGCCGGCGTGTTCGGCCGACACGTCGATGGAGAGCACCTCGACCGGCTCGGCTTTCTTGCCGTCGATCTCCTTGTAGATGACCCGCGGCTGGCCGACCATGAACTCGTAACCCTCCCGCCGCATGTTCTCCATGAGGATCGACAGGTGCAGAATGCCTCGGCCCGATACCTTGAACTCGTCCGGGCTGGAGGTGTCCTCCACCCGCAGGGCCATGTCCCGTTCGGTCTCCTTGTAGAGGCGCTCCCGCACCTGGCGGCTTGTGCAGAACCGTCCCTCCTGGCCGAAGAAGGGGCTCGTATTGACCAGGAAGCTCATGGTGAGCGTAGGTTCGTCCATGGCGATCAGGGGCAGGGGATCCGGTTGCAGATGATCGGCGAGAGTGTCGCCGATCTCCACGTCGGTCAGCCCGATCACCGCGCAGATGTCGCCGCAGTCCACGCGCGTAACCTCGCGGCGGCCCAGGCCGTCGAAGGTGAAGAGCTGCCTGATCACGGCGTTGCGCGAACTGCCGTCCCGCTTGATCACGGCGATGGGCTCGCCCGCTTTCAGGTACCCGCGGAAGACGCGCCCGATGCCGATGCGGCCAACGTAATCGCTGTGGTCCAGCGACGTGCAGAGCATCTGCACGGGACCCTCGACCATGGGGGGCGCGGGGATGTTGTGGATGATCATCTCAAGCAAGGGGGTCAGATCCTTGCGTTCGTCGGCGAGATCGGCTACCGCCCAACCGTCCCGGCCCGCGGCATAGACCGTGGGGAACTCCAGCTGCTCCTCGCTGGCGTCCAGGTCGATGAAGAGATCGAGCACCTCATCGTTCACCTCCTGGGGACGCGCGCCGGGGCGATCCACCTTATTGATGACCACGATGGGCTTGAGGTGCCGCTGCAGCGCTTTCTGCAGCACGAAACGGGTCTGGGGCATCGGCCCCTCGAAGGCGTCCACCAGAAGCAGCACGCCGTCCGCCATTTTCAGCACGCGCTCCACCTCGCCGCCGAAGTCGGCGTGGCCGGGTGTGTCGATGATATTGATGCGCACGTCGCCGTAATTGACGGCGATGTTCTTGGAGCGGATGGTAATGCCCCGTTCCCGTTCGAGATCGTGGGAGTCCAGCAACCGTTCGACCACTTGCTGCCCCTTCCGGAACAGATGGCACTGCTTCATGACCTCATCCACGAGGGTGGTCTTGCCGTGATCGACATGGGCGATTATGGCGATATTGCGCAAACTCATCGGGGCACTCCGTTTGGATCGGGAAGCGGGCAATTAGGTGCGAACAGGGGCCGACGTCAACACCGTGAGCCCTGGAACTTGACTCATTCCCGAATAACTTGCGCAACCTGGCCGGATTTGACGAACACTCCTGCCGACACGGCCATTATAATGAGATACATCTGACCATTTCGGGCAGCTGCCGTCGTTTTGCCGCATTTATCTCAGCAGCAGCAACATGCCGCCGGTGAATAGGATCTGGAAGAGGAATGTCAGGGTGCCGACCAGGAGGGCCGCCCGGCCGTTGCGCAGGATGCCGCCGAGCCGGATCTTCAGACCGATCCCGGCCATGGCAATGATGAGGGCGTAGTGACTCATCCCGCTGATCGTCTCGATCAGTTCACCCGACAGCAGGTTGAAGGTCGGCACCAGGGTGAACAGGACAAAGCCTGTAATGAAGAGGGGGATGCCGGGCCGCTTGCCGCCACGGTCACCGTTTGCTCTCCGCAGCGAGACGGCAAGTATGAGCACGACGGGGGTGAGCATCAGGATTCGGGTCATCTTGACGATAGTGGCCGCCTGACCGGTCGTATCGCTGATGGAGAAGCCGGCCGCGACCACCTGCCCCACGGCTTGCAGCGTATTGCCGATGAGCACACCCGAATCGGTGTTCGTGAGACCAAGCGCCACGGTGCCGATGAACGGGAGCAGGAAGATGCCGAGGGTGCCCAGGAAATTGACGATGGCCACCGACAGCCCGACCTCCTCCTCCCGGGCGCCGATGAGGGGACCGGCGGCGGCGATGGCCGAGCTGCCGCAGATGCCGTTGCCGATGCCGAGCAGCAGCCCGAAGCGTCTGTCGAGTTTGAACAGCCTGGCCAGCAGTACCGAAATCGCGATCGTCACCGTCATGGCGGCGATGACCAGCAGCAGCGAGTTGCCCCCCAGCTCGCGCAGGGTCATGAAATTGAGATTAACCCCCATCAACGCAATGGCGAACGAC
This sequence comes from bacterium, assembly GCA_024231955.1. Lineage (GTDB taxonomy): Bacteria > Krumholzibacteriota > Krumholzibacteriia > JACNKJ01 > JACNKJ01 > JAAEPZ01. The sequence goes on from JAAEPZ010000538.1 coordinate 183,135, forward strand.
AGAATGTGCTTTTCGCTGAAGGTGATCCCCTGCTGGAACCGGACGCCCGGTTTGAGAACATTGCCGACGACTATCCCCAGAATGATCGCCAGGGCAACCGCCCCGATGGGGGTGTAGGTCGCCAGGTGCATGGCTGTCAGCCCGATGCAGGCGCAGAGCAGGATGCCGCGGGCGGTCAAAGCAACATTGCTCAGCAAAGCGGTTCCCCCGAGATCGGGATCGTTGAGGCGACATGGATCATCGTCATTCCGCCATCCGTGGCAGGGGGATCTGAAGTTTCATTGCATGAAATAGATGGAGAGCCTCGATGTAGTCAACCCCTCTCCGTCCAAACTCCTCGGTATTGAACCCACGAGACGTTGCTCATCATCAGATCCCGACGACAAGACATGCCGCCGGCAGAGAGATGGCATTGCCGGAAGCCGCTCTGGTGCCGGTATTGTTGCGGAAGCGCAACCGGTCTGCCGGGATATCTCAGATAACGCCCAGTCGTATCATCTCCCTAAGAGGCGTTAAAATGGTCGATTCCGCCATTCTCATATCAATCGGATGTATATCTCACACCAATTTCAGGTGTTTATCCGCCCGATAGCCGATAATCCAGTCTGCCCCGATGACCGAGTCCCACTGTTGGGACCCTCATGACGAGCAAGGAGCAGAGCAATGGTCACAGGCGATCGTTTTTGTCAGTTCATGATTCTGGCTTTTATCCTGACATCCATGACACTTGCGGGAAATAGTGCCGCAACGACGGTCGGCAACCTGAGCGGAGCGCACATCCCGTTTATCCAGAACGTCGGGCAGGTCGATTCCGAGGTTCGTTTCTATGCGCAGACATTCAGCGGGACGGTGTTCGTTACCGATCAGAACGAGATCGTATACGCATTGCCCAACCGCTCCCTGCAGCACACGGGTCTGGCCCTGAAGGAGTTCTTCGTGAACGGCAAGGCCAACTCCCTGGCTGGTGAGATGGCCAGTCCGACCAAGGTCAGCTATTTCCACGATCAAGACAGAGACGGCTGGAAGAGCAACATCCCCTCATATGAGTACGTCACTCTCGGCGAGGTCTTCGACAACATCGACGTGAAGCTGAGAGCATACGGGGACAATGTCGAGAAGCTGTTCTTCGTCCGCACCTCGGGTGACCCGAGCGACATCGCTCTGGGTTTCGAGGGGGCACGGTCGCTGTCGATTACCGGCCAGGGCGAACTGGCGATTGAGACCGATCTGGGCACCTGCACCTTCACCAGGCCGATAGCCTATCAGGATGTGGCCGGCGAGAGGGCATATGTCGAGGTCGCATACCATCTGTCCGACTCGGGCTACGGCTTCAGCCTGGGCGACTATGACGTCAACGAAACCCTCGTGATCGATCCCCTGCTCTCCTCCACCTTTGTCGGGGGCAACGGGCAGGACGAAGCCTACGAACCCACGATCGTCATCGACAACGACGGCAACGTGTTCTTCACGGGGGAGACCAACTCCGCGAATTTCCCGACCACGGCGGGGGCGTACGACACCGGCCTCTACGGATCCACCGATCGTGTCGTCTGCAAGTTCGACAGCGACCTGACCACCCTGCTCGCCTCCACATACATCGGCGGCAACGGAATCGAATCCGGGATGGCCATCTGTATCACCGACAACAACGATGTCCTGATCGCGGGCTACACGGGATCGGCGAATTTCCCCGTTACGCCGGGAGCCTACGACCGGTACTACAATGGTGGAGAGCTGGACAGCTTCATCGCCCGCTTCGACAACGATCTGACCACACTCATCGCCTCCACTTTCTTCGGCGGCAGCAACACCGATGGCTCCTACTCCCCCAGAATCGATATGGGTATCGGAGTTGACGGCAATGTCTATATCGCCGGTTTGACCTCCTCCTCCAATCTGCCGATGAACGCATCGTCATGCGACCGGGTTTATAACGGCGATCAGGATTTCTTCGTGGCGAAGTTCACCCCCGATCTCACAACGCTGCTGGCCTCCACGTTCGTTGGCGGGGGTACCGACGAGTGGCGCCCCTCAATTCAGATCGACGGCAGCGGCGACGTGTTCGTCAGCGGCACGACCCGCTTCGGCTATCCGACCACAGTCGGCGCCTATGACCGCACATTCAACGGCGGCAACTACGACATGGTCATCACCAAGCTCTCGGCCGATCTGTCGGAGATGCTTGCCAGCACCTACCTGGGAACCTCCGGAGAGGACAACCTCAAGGGGATCAGGGTAGACGCCGAGGGGAACGTCTACACCGCCGGCATGACTTCGGGATCTTCATATCCCACGACTGCCGGCGCATATGACCGCACCTACAACGGCTCCATGGATATGTGCGTCTCCAAATTGAGCAACGACCTGTCGACGCTGATCGCGTCGACATTCATAGGCGGCAGCAGAACCGATGACGGCGAGGACGTCTTCATCGACGCGTACGGCAACGTGCATGTGATCGGACTGACCAATTCGGCCGACTTCCCGGTGACCGACGATGCTTACGACAGTGTCTTCAACGGGTCGCCGACAAATGGGGCCGAAGTCGGTTTTGCGATCATGAGCAATGACCTGTCGACTCTGCACTACGCGACCTATATGGGTCGTGGCGGCGATCTGGGAAAATGTGTCGTGGTCAACGATGCAGGCGATACCTATCTCTGCGGGATCACCTACTTCTCCAATTTCCCCACGACTCCCGGCTGTTATGACAGTTCGTTCAATGGCGGTACGACGGATTGCTTCATCGCCAAGTTCGGCGGCATCGTGACCGGACTGGATCATGAGGATGTTCCTCATGGCTTCAAGCTGAACGGCAACTATCCCAACCCCTTCAATCCGACAACCAACATCAGCTATTCGGTCCCCCGGGATAGCGATGTTGCCCTGTCGATCCATGACCTGCAGGGGCGGATCGTCGCCGAACTGGTGAGCGGATTTCATCAGAGTGGAGACTATACTGTGCGCTGGGATGGCCGTAATGGCGCAGGCGTTCTGGTGGCCAGCGGGATTTACTCCTGCAGGCTCCAGGCCGGCGATTATGCGGATAACAGAAAGATGAGCTTCATCAAGTAGATTTCGATGCGCGGGCCGTTGGCTGTATATCCGATCCGATCAAGGCTGTAGTAGTGGCACAATGATCAGATCGGAGGAGGAGAGAGTAGTCGTTGCCACCAGTAACGATTTCCCATTGGGGTACAGCTCCAACGGCCCGTAGCATCGTTTCGAGATCGTACCAAGAGTATCCTGCACAGCGGTGGAGAGGTTGTGGGCGATCAGCAGGTTCTGTTTGTCGACGTATGTGACGTAGTAAATGAGGTCCCCTCGCGAACCGGTACTGAGGATCCTGACAGTTGGGGGGTACTCAGCAGCCAGATCCTCAGTACCGTCGGGGTGTAAGCGATAAAGACCCTGACGACGCGGTTCGATGAAGCAGAAGGTGCTGTCCGCTTGATCTTGATGGACGATATTGAGTCGATCACCCTCCCGAATCGTCGTCAGGTCGGTTCCGTCGGGGCGAATCTTGTTCAGCCGCCAACCCCTGCTGCATTTGGAGTTGAAGTAGATCCACTCTCCGTCGGGTGACCAGACGGGCTTGTCGTAATCCCGAAAATCAAGAGGCAGGACCCGCACCCTGCCGTTTTCCGGATCAATCAGACCCAGGAATGTCCCGTACCGATTTTGACCGGAGATCAGAAGGCTGGATCCATCAGGAGACCAGCGCAGAGCTCCGATCCCTGTTTCGGAGAGATCGGTCAGAGCGACGGCATCGCCGCCATCAATATCCGCCAGGTAGATCTGAGGTTCGCCGGTCCGGTTGGAGCAGAACGCCATACGCGAGTGGGTCGGGTCGATGGAGGGGAGGAATTCCCCCTGGGTTGAGCGATGCTGTACCTGACCCTCCAACATGTGTTCGCGATCGGCGCCGGAAGCAAGGTCATAGCGCATCAGATTCGCGTCCATCCTGGGCACCTGAACGGCCAACTGACCGGTCGCCCGAGACAGGGAGAGACTGGACATGGATTCCAGAGGCAGATTGATGTAGCTGGTCTCTCCGGTGGCGATGGTCAGATTGCCCAGCTGACCTCCTCTACCCTGGTTGGTCGAAATCACAAGTTGACGACCATCAGGATGCCAGGCCAGATCGCGAACGGAGCCGAAGGCTGCGGGTATTGTCGTCACCGGTTCACCAGCGATGGGCGCCAGACAGATAACATTCTCCCCCGGCTCCAGATTCCTGACGAACGCGATTTGATCACCCTCCGGCGAGAACCGGGGTCTCAGGTCTCCCCAACCGGAGTCCGGGGGTTGAGTCAGTGTGCGTATTTCGCCGCGAGTCAGATCCAGGATCAGAATGGCGAAACGCCCGTCGAACGGTGAGTGGCCTATGGCCAGGGATGAACCGTCCGGCGACCAATCCAGACCCAGGGAGCGTCCGTTGAGTCGACAGAGCATCTGAACCGGACCGCCGAGAGAGGGGATGCTGCAGATGATGCGGCTGTCTCCATCGAGGCGGACAAAGGCGACGGTCGAACCATCGGGGGACCAGGTCGGATACTTGTCGCTGAACTCCCCGTCGGTAAGCTGAAGCTCCTGAGCCTGCCGCGGCTGCTTCACGTAAACGTGATAGGGATCGGCTTCCGTCGTCCGCCGTGAGAAGGCGATGCGGGTGCCATCCGGCGAAAAGGAGGGGAACGCGTCATGCCCCGGATCACTGGTCAATGGAGATACCTGGAGAGGTTCGGGTGGACGGGAATCCTCCTGAACCGGCGGATTGAGCATGAAGCGGGTCAGCGCGAACAGCGCCATGATCACGATCAGAAAACCGGTCACAGCCACCCAACGCCTTGGTCCGGATGTCTCCCCGATAACCGGCTCGGGATGTAACGGCGCCGGCTCCTGCTCACTTTGCGGCGGGGGTGCCGTCGATCTTCTGACAACCTGCGCGACCAGGCGGTAGCCACGTTTGGGGATCGTTTCGATGTAACGCGGCTTGTGGCGATCATCACCCAGAGCGCGCCGCAAATCGCTGATGACGCGGGTCAGCGCCTCCTCATTGACCACGGTGCCGGGCCAGACTTTCGCAATCAACTGCTGGCGCGACACAACCTCACCGTTGGCCTCCGCCAGAAGGCACAGGATCTCCATGCTCTTGTGGGTGAGCTGAACGTTACCGTCGGTCCAGGTCAGCAGGTTCCTCGAGGGTTGCACCTGCCACTGTCCGATGAGGAACGGTGTGGATTTCAGGGGGCTGTTGTCGGGTATGTCGTTCCTGTCTGGGGACATATTTGGGCAACCTCAAATCAGCGCAGGGGTCATGGGTATGTATCGGCGTGTCGTCGTGTGGACTCAAGGCGTTTTTGCATCGGCAGTTACCGGAGTGCGATCCATCTGTCCGTAATATAACCCTGTCCAAATGCCCATGTCTAGTCAGGGATGCATTTATGGCGTCTTCCGATTTCCCGATAGAGTGATGCGACGCATAGGTCTCGGAATTGAGCCTGATTCCTTGATCCGTCCGTTGATTGGGACGAGTCAATCAATTCAACCGCAGCCACAATCGGCATAACCGAGTGGGTCATCTAACTTGATTCGGTTTTTCCGGGTATTGGAGTTAACCGCTTGCAGATTCCGAACTGTATAACTTTAATCCTTCAAGGGAGAGCATCAATTTTCGACTTCGTCCTGGAAGCGGGAAAGATGTATCGATTGTCGCCGCTGCGGATGTTTCCTTTGGCAATCGGATTGCTGATTATTCTGTTCGTCTCCTGCCCTGATCCTACCCGGGGCACAGAGGAGTTGGATTATTTTTCGATGTCCCTGGAGGAGTTGATCGAGGAGACGGTCTCAATCGGATCGTTGACCGGTGGAATATTGTCCGGAGCCCCTGTCTCCGTTACCTCCATCACCGCCATTGATATCGCTGCCACACCCGCCCGCAACATCTGTGATCTGCTCGAGATCTATGTGCCGGGCGCAACCTATGTTACCCACTTCCTTGGTCCGCGTTTGGGTTTGCGTGGTGTCGCCGGTGACCAGAACCATTCGGTTCTGCTGATTGTCGATGGTCGGAACATGAATCTGGTCACACGCCATGGTCCGGTGTTTGAATTACTGAATATGGACCTGCGCGATATAGCCCGTATCGATGTGATCCGTGGACCGGGGTCGGTAACCTACGGCCCGGGAGCAATTGCGGGGGTTATCAATGTCACCACCAAGAGCGCTCATGACGATCACGGCCTGATTGTGGGGCTGGCCGGCAACCGGCAGTATCGTCAGGGCAGCGCCAATGTCTGCTACAGCTTTCCGGGTGAAAAAACGGCCGTTCACATCTACGGCAGCCTCAGCAGCGCCCGGGGGCTGGATGATACCCGATTCTATTACGTCGATCGGGCTCATGGCTACGGTTACGGTTTCATGGGCCCGGATTGGGGGAATCGCGATCTGGGTACGGAGCCGCCACCCATTCTGGCCGACTACCGCAACCGTCCCCAGGTGAAGCTGAATATCAAGGTGTCACTGGCCGACATCTGGCGTCTCCACGGCCGCTATACCTCCAACAGTTGGGTCAAAGTGATTCAGGCCAGGAGCGAGGCTCCCCTATACGGCGGTTTCAACCGGGCCAATCTTACCCTGTCCCTCGAGAACGAAACCCGGTTGTCGGCTTTATCCCGATTGACGACAATGGCCGCATTCTACTCCGCCAACTACGATGAAATCTCCCTTTACCAGGGATCAAACCGACCCCTTGATGATCCGACTCAGAAGAACGCCTACTTTTCAGAAAACCGTTTATCTTTACGATCCGTGTGGCGACATGAGTCGCAAGGCGGCAACCGCTTCGCACTGGGCGTCAATCTGGAAACCCAGTACTTGACCTCACCCTGGGGTAAAGATGAGGACCTCTTCATCCTCGGCCTGAGAGCCCCCATCCGCTTCGCCGTTATGGATACTACGTCGGCGTTTTACCGGCAGTATCCATCAATGTGCACGTTGATCACGGAGGATATCTCGGCAAATCAGATGGCCATATTCGGTGAAGCCAAAGTCTTGCTGTCCGATGATCTGACTCTGTTGCTCTCCGGCCGCGGCGACAAGCACGAATATGCGGATTGGGCCTGGTCCCCGCGTGTCGCATTGATCAAGAGTGTCGACCCTCTCAATACCGTCAAAGCCATCTGGCAGCACTCGGTCCGCTTGCCGGCTTTCGATGACCTGCTTTCGATCCATATGCTCAAGGAGAGCCCGGCTAAACCCGAAATCCTCAATGGCCTTGAGCTGATATTTAACCACCGATCCGCCAACGTATGGGACATGGAGCTTGCGACCTACTTCAGCCGCATCAATCAGGTCGCCTGGCTGCCCGAGGGGTACCCGGGTCGGGTGGGGACTTTCGAGGTTCTTGGCGTGGAGCTGGACATCAACCATCGCACTCCCGGTTTGGTGTTGGGGGCGAATTACTCCTACATCAATCAGATCAGCTGGGACACGCACCGTGAGATCGATGCGTTCATCAAGATTCCCGACGACCCTGCCGACACGGAGTATCAGCTGTCGGCCTTTGGGACCAACAGGATCAACAACTTGCCGGGCCAGGCTCTCAAGTTCTTCCTGCGCAAGCCCATTATGCAGCAGCGGGTGATTGCTCATATCGATGGACGTCTGTTCTGGAGCCCGGGACAGGCGGAGATGCTGGATATGTTCAAGGATGTTCATGATGCTTACGGATCAGAGGCAACCAGAGCCGAAATGAGTGCCATCTACGATGATCTCAAAGCGCACGGTTACGCGGAGCCCATGTTCACGAGCAACCTGTCACTGATTTTGCAGCCGCTTCGGGACAACGATACCAGGGTCTCATTGTTCGCCAGCAATGTTTTGACCCACAACTATCTGCGCTATGTCGTTCAGTACTGGGAGGAGGGCTACCTGCGTCAGTATCCGCGGCAGGTGGGCTTTCTGGAGGAGCCGCTGACTCTGGGTTTATCCGTAGAGGCTCGTTTCTGACCGATCGGTCTCAGGCCCGATGCGCATGCCGGGCCTATGGCGGGTAGAGCCGGGATATGAGGGATGTGGAGCAGAGCGATACGGAGTCGGATCATTGACGCCCTGCTGTCCGCCGATCCGGCAAATGAGGATGATAGGGTGCTCAAGTTGGATTGAAGTATGGAACCGCTCATGTAGGGAGCTATGAAAAACAAAGTTCCACAGGTGTTTGTCGTTGGCTTTTTGCTTTGTGTCCTGTTCGCCGGCGACATCAGGTCTGCAGACCTCATCGACAACGAGAAGGCGACCAAAATCAAAGCCGCGTACCTTTACCACCTGGTCAGGCTGGTCGAGTGGCCGGATGAGGTTCTGTCGGAGCTACAGGATTCACTGAGAATTATCGTTGTCGGTGCAGACCCGAATGACATCTCCGGTCTGTTCACGGCTCAAGCCAGAACCGTTGGGGCCCACGAGCATCCCCTGACCATAATTCACCTCCGAGATTCCGCCGAATTTCTTAGCTATCTCACCGGTGATCCGGATAAATCGAGCCACTGTCATCTGCTGCATTTTCTGGAATCGGAGGTAAACTCCTATGAGGTCTGTCTGGGGCGGATTCAAATCAGACACACCCTGACCACCAGTGAGATTGATGGGTTCTCCTCTTCGGGCGGCATGGTGGGTTTTGTGATCAGGGGCAACAGGGTGGCTATCGAGGTCAATCAGCAGGCTATCCGTTACGCCGACCTGAAAATCAGTGCGGAGTTCCTGCAACATGCCAAGATCGTCGAAGGAGTATTCGAGCAAGGAGGTTTGGACTAGATGCCCGTCGGATTGTGGCAAAACCTCGCCTTTCGGCACAAGATTCAGCTGTATGCCGCGCTGGTCAGTCTGGTGGCGTTGGTGATCGCGGGAGTCGCCACGATCAGCTTTGAAGCGGTCTCCTTCCGCAAGGATTATAACCGGGAGATCACGGCCATCGCCGATATCACCAGCCAGATGTGTGCATCGGCCCTCACCTTCAACGATGACGAATTCGCGACACGCATTCTCGCCGGACTTGCGGCCGAAGAGAGTATCATCAACTCCTGCATCTATGAAGACGGTGGGGGGCTCTTTGCGGCTTTCAGGCATGAGGACTCCGAGTTTGCCTTCCCCGCGCTGGAGCGCCTGTCCGAATATGATTCCGAAAAGGGGACCATCTGGCTGACTCGCCCCGTTGTTTACGGGGACGAGCAGGTAGGGACAATGTTCATTCAAGCCCGGATGGATTTGCTTGCGGGTCGCATCTGGATCTACTCCTGGGGTGCGGTCGTGATCCTGCTGCTTGCTCAAGCCGTTGCGCTGACCCTGGCGAACAGGATTCAGAAAACCATCACTCAACCGGTGGTCGAACTGCAACGGACGGCCAATCTGGTGAGTCGCCGTGCGGATTATTCAGCCCGCGCTCATCAGTACGGCTGTGATGAACTGGGTCAGCTGACGGCGGAATTCAATGAGATGCTGGACCAGATACAGGCCAAGGACCTTGCGCTGCGTGAGAGCGAAGCGCGATTCTCCTCTTTGCTGACCCGTATTGATGAGGTCATATTCCGCCTGGCTTTGCCCGACAGAAACCTGGAATACTGCAGCCCGCCCGCTCTGAACATGTTTGGCTACTCGTCGGAGCAATTGATTGAGGATCCCCGATTGTTCCGCTCAATCATCCACCCCGAATCGGTGGCTGATCTCGACGAAGCCTACTCCCGCGCCGCAGATGGGGAGCTTGCCTCTCAATTCGAATTCCGGATCATTGATCGCAATGGTGATGAAAAATGGCTGGTGCAGACCAACTCTCCCGTATTCGATGAGGAGGGCAAGCTGACGGCCATCGAGGGCTGCTGCTTCGATATCACCGATCGGATATTGGCCGAAGCCGATCGGGAGCTGTTCATGTCCGAGTTGGCCCAATCCCACCGGCTCGAGGCGCTGGGCACTCTGACGGGCGGCATCGCTCACGATTTCAACAATGTGCTGGCTGCGATCATGGGCAACGCCGACATGGCCAGCAATGTTCTGGCGAAGGATCATTCCGCCGCCAAATTCATCACCCCCATTCTCCAGGCGAGTGAACGGGCCAAGGATCTGGTCCGTCAAATATTGACATTCGCCCGCCAGGATCCGCAGGAGAAGGGGCTGCTGTCCCTTGACGATCTCATCAGGGAGACCACCACCCTGATTCGCGCCTCCCTCCCCACGACGATCAGAATTGAGACCAACCTGTCGGGTGACCTGGACCAGGTCATGGGGAATCTGACTCAATTGCATCAGGTGATCATGAACTTGTGCGCAAATGCCCTACATGCCATGCGGGAGAATGGCGGGCTGCTGACTCTGGAGGTCAACCCGGTATCCTTTGGAATCTCGACCGACAACAAACCGGCGAATCTACCTCCCGGGAAATATCTGGAATTGTCGATTGGCGATTCGGGTGAGGGGATATCCCAGGCGGTTCAGGAGCATATGTTCGAACCGTTCTTCACCACCAAATCCAAGACGGAAGGGACAGGGATGGGGCTGGCCGTTGTCTACGGCATTATCAGTGAACACGGCGGCGATATCTCCGTGAGCAGCAGGCCGGGTGAGGGGACCACTTTCCGCATTCTGCTCCCCTGTGTCCAGGCTGCCGAAAAACAAGAGGTGAGGAAAATGGATGAATTAAGGCGGGGCAGCGGCAGGATTCTCTTCGTGGATGATGAGGATATGCTGGTGAATCTTGGTACCCACATGCTTGAGATGACGGGTTATGACGTGGATGGCTTCACCGATCCCCTCGAGGCTCTGGCAAAGTTCCGGGAGATGCCCGATATCTATAATCTGGTGATCTCCGATTTCACAATGCCCCACCTGACCGGTCTGGCGCTGGCCGAGCATCTGCACGCCATACGTGAGGATATCCCGATTGTGATCATGACGGGTAATCTGGATCGCCTCGCGCTTGCCGATGCGGCCGAGTTCGGAGTCGTACACATCGCCAGCAAACCGATGAGCGTCAAAACTCTCATCAGTCTGGTCGACGATGTGCTGACCATGGATCGGAAGTGTAAAGCCTTCACGGTCTGACGAGGGGTGATGGACGGAGCCTATCGGGCGCGAGTTGCCCGATAGGCAGGTACGGTTCATCAGGTATCAGGTCAAGAGTCACCGCAGTTCGGGGATGTCTCTGTACAGCTCCAGGGCGGCGGGATTCGCAAGCGCTCCGGTGTTCTTGACCGGTCGCCCGTTGATCAGATTGCGCACCGCGATCTCGGAGATCTTGCCGCTGCGGGTACGGGGGATGTCGTCAACCTGCAGTATCATTTGCGGAGTATGTCTAGGGGTCGTGTTGGAGCGAATCCGATAACGGATCTCCTTGATCAGATCGTCATCGAGTTCGCGACCGGGATTGAGTATGACGAACAGAATGATGCGCTGATCGCCGGCCCAATCCTGGCCGACGACAATCGATTCTACCACTTCGGGGATTTGTGCGACCTGTCCGTAGATCTCGGCGGTGCCGATCCGTACTCCACCGGGATTCAGTGTCGCATCGCTGCGGCCGGAGATGACGAAACCGCCGTTCTCCGTTCGCTCCACCAGATCGCCGTGTCGCCAGACACCGGGAAAATGCTCGAAGTAGGCCGAACGATATCTCGAGCCGTCGTCGTCTCCCCAGAACCTGACCGGCATCGATGGGGCGGGGGCGGTGCAGACCAACTCGCCCGGCTTGCCCGTTAGCGGTCGCCCGTCATCATCGAATATCTCCACCTTCATGCCCAGACCGGCGCATTGAATCTCACCCGTCCAGACGGGCAGGATCGGACAACCGAGAACGAAGCAGGAGACGATGTCGGTGCCGCCCGAGATGGAGGCCAGTTGCACATCCCGTTTGATGCTGTTGTAGACATATTCGAAACTCTCCGGCAGCAGGGGGGATCCGGTGGAGCAGATGCAGCGCAGCGCCGAAAGGTCATGAGTTCGCCCGGGCTCGATGCCCGCGTTGCGGCAGGCGTCGATATATTTGGCGCCGGTGCCGAACACGGTGATTCCGTCCGCAGCGGCCATGTCCCACAGAACCTCCGGTCCGGGATGAAACGGATTCCCGTCGTAGAGGATCAGGGTGGCGCGACTGGCCAGAGCGGAAACCAGCCAGTTCCACATCATCCAACCGGTCGTGCTGAAGTAGAAGAAACGATCGCTCGGACCTATATCCGTGTGCAGCTGATGCTCCTTGAGGTGTTGCAGCAGGGTGCCGCCCGCACCGTGGGTGATGCACTTGGGTTTGCCGGTTGTGCCCGACGAGAAGAGTATGTAGAGGGGATGTTCGAAAGAGAACCGTTCGAAGGGTGAATCGTCGGCTGGTGCGGAGTTCAGGAAATCCCGATAGTTCACCGAGTTCGGGGCAACATCGAGCCAGGGCGTCTCCTCGACGTAGGGGATGATGATGGTCTTTTCCACGGTGGGCAGTCCGGCGCTGACGTCACGCAGTTTTGCATCCGACGGATAGCTTCTCCCCTTGTACAGATAAGCATCGGCGACAAGCAGAAACCGGGGCTCGATCTGACCGAAGCGATCGATGACGCCGCTGCTGCCGAAATCCTGCGAAGCCGACGCCCAGACACCGCCAAGACTGGCTACCGCCAGCATGCAGATGACCCCCTCCGGAATATTGGGGATGAAGGCGGCTACGCGATCACCCGGTTTGAGTCCGGCCGCGCGAAACGCGCCTCGCAGTTGGATCACCTCCGCATGCAACTGTCTGAAGCTGAGCTCGCGCCGAAAGCCGTCCTCCCTGTGCAGGATGATCGCGGGCGTATCGTCGCGTCTGCGCAGGAGGTTCTCGGCAAAGTTGAGTCGCGCATCGGGAAACCAATCCACGCCGGGCATGCCGTGAGGGTCGGCCAATACCAGCTCACCGCGATCCCCAATGACCTCGGTGAAGTCCCAGACCGCCCGCCAAAAACCGGCCAGGTCGTCGATCGACCAGTCGTAGAGAGTCTGATAGTCCGCCTTGCCGCAACGCTTCATGAATTCGGTGATCCGCGTTCCGGCGATACGCTCCGGTCCTGGTTGCCATAGAGGGGTTTGCATCGCGCTGTCCTTTCAACAGATCGGCTCAATCGGTTGCGTGGTCGGGAGTGCCGCATTGATCCTCATGTTCTGCGATCATAACATAAACGACTTGCTGACGGGTACCGCCGATCCTCTGTTCATGATAGCATTGCGGGTCGGTATTCAGAAGATTGAGGAATCCTCCGGAGAATGATCTGCTGAGGAAAAAAACCCTATACGCACCAGTGATAAGGCCGATATCAATGCAGGGGTAAGGTTTAAGGATATCCAAGAGAGGTGATTGTGTGAGCAGCAAACCTACTTACGATGAGTTGCTCCGACTGAATCGCGAACTGGTGAACACTGTCGACAAGCGCGAACGGGTCGAAAACGCTCTGCATGAAAGTCAACGTCAACTGACCACGCTCATGAGCAACTTGCCCGGTATGGCCTACAGATGCAGGTACGACCCCGACTGGACGATGGAGTTCGTCAGCGACGGCTGTCTCAGCCTGACCGGTTACATGGTGGAGGAGTTGCTGGAGAATGCCAGTATCCCCTACGGTGATTTGATTCACCCGGATGATCGGCAAATGGTTTGGGATGTCGTCCAGGTTACACTGGATGAGAAGCGTGTATTCCAGATCACCTACCGCATTACCACCAAGCGGGGGGAGACGAGATGGGTGTGGGAGCAGGGACAGTGCATCACCGACGAGCAGGGTGAGATTGCCGCTCTTGAGGGATTCATCACCGATATCACGGACCAGAAACTAGCGGAGAAGCGGATTACCCAATCCGGCAAGTTCCTGGACAGCATCATCAATGGCATATCCGATCCGATCTTCGTCAAGGATGATATGCATCGTTGGATCGCTTTCAACGATGCCTTCTGCAAAATGCTCGGCTACTCTCGGGACGAACTGCTGGGCAAATCCGACGATGACTTTTTCCCGCAGGGGCAGGTGGATGAGTTCTGGGCTCACGACGACAAGGTCTTTGCCTCGGACGAGCCGGACATCAACGAGGAGGAGATATCGCTGGCGGGCAGCACGCGCATCATCGTCACCCTGAAATCCGCATTCACCAATCCGATCACCGGCAAGAGAAATCTGGTGGGGACCATCCGGGATATCACCGAGCAGAAGAGGGGTGAGCAGGAGCTGCTCAAAATGCAGAAGCTGAAAAGCGTCGGCATCCTGGCCGGCGGCATCGCCCACGATTTCAACAACGTCCTCATGGGGCTGTTTGGTTATGTCTCCCTGGCCAAAGAGAGGCTTCCCGAAGGGGATCCGGTAATCAATGATCTGGAGATCGCCGAGCAATACATGGGCAGGGCAACGCGACTTACGAAACAGTTGCTGACGTTCGCCAAGGGGGGGGAGCCGGTCAAAAGGAATGTCAGCCTGAGTGAACTGGTGGACAGTGTTGTGCGCTTTGATCTGTCGGGCAGCAGCGTCGGATTCATATTCAAACAGGATCCCGATCTGTGGGCGGTCGAAGTCGATCAGGGGCAGATGCAGCAGGTGTTCTCCAATCTGGCCATCAACGCCAAACAGGCTATGCCCGACGGCGGACATCTGGAGATCACGATGGAGAATGTGGAGCTTGCTCGGGATGTCGGGCAGAATCTCAGCCCGGGCAGGTATGTGAAGGTGATCTGCAAGGATGACGGAATCGGCATAGACGCCAGACATATCGATCGGATATTCGATCCCTATTTCAGCACCAAGCAATCCGGCAGCGGCCTGGGTCTCGCCATGACCTATTCGATCATCAGTAAACACGGGGGGCACATTACTGCGGATTCCACCGCGGGAGAGGGGGCAGTGTTCACACTGTATCTGCCCGCGTCGGATTTGCCTCGGATGCCGAAAGTGAATAAGGCGAGGACAGTGTCTGCGGTCGGGAAGGCGGGAGCCAGGGTGTTGATGATGGATGACGAGGAGGGTATCTGCCTGCTCGCGAAAGAGATAATGACCTCAGCCGGTTACTCGGTTGAAACCGCACTCGATGGCGATCAGGCTATTGCGATATACAGGGAATTTATGGAGGCGGGCGAGCCGTTCGATGTCGTCATCATGGATCTCACCATTCCTGGAGGTATGGGCGGCAAGGAGGCGGTCCGGGAGATACTGGCTATTGATGCCGATGCCCGGGTTATCGTCTCCAGCGGCTACGCAGATGATGCCGTCATGTCAAGGTTTGCGGATTACGGCTTCAAGGACGTTGCCGTGAAGCCGTATTCTCCCACCAAACTATTGCAGATTCTGAATCGGGTCCTGGGGGATTAATGATTCCCACTCGCTATTCTCCTGAAACAGTCTAAGATAGATTAGAGACTATTAAACCGTATTGAGCAATCCCCATGTATGATATTGCGCTGTCGGTTGCTCATACCCGATCAGATCAAGAATATCCAGCCGTCGATCATGTTGTTTACTCTAGGAGGCGCCATGCCGATCCCTGCAGTTAATCAAGTACGTCGAGGACCGGGAATACTGACACTGATATCCCTGTTCATCCTGAGCCTGGCTGTTCCCGCAATTACTGCGGCCGAGACCGTCGAGAACCTGGAATTGATGACCTGCCTCCCCGGCTACGGCAATGAGATCGCCGTCGAGGGGGATGTGATCTGCGCCGCCACCTATACCGGTCTGCTCATTCTGGACGGAAGCGATCCGAACCATCCCCGTAAATTGAGTTTTCTGCCGATGGAGGGCTTCGGGGTCGCCGTCGCAGTAAGAGATGGCTACGCCTATTTCTCCTCCTCCAATTTCTTTCCCCTCACGGGACCGGGTGGACTGACGGTAATCGACATCAGTCATCCGGATAAACCGCTCATTGTCGGGGTTTGCGAAATTCCGAGCAGGCCCGACAAGATCGTCCTCCATGGCGACTACGCCTACGTCGCTGAATCTTATGAGGGTATTCACGTCATCGATATCAGCGACCCCCATAACCCGGAAGCGGTGCATTTCATCGACATATACAACCCGGGCCGGAGGGTCTCCATGGAGGTGGCCGATGACCTCCTGTATGTTACGCTCAGTCAGGGGGCTCTCCTGCTGATTTACGACATGGGTAATCCGCTGTCGCCTGTCGAAATTGGCTCCCTGGGTTCGATGGGGGGGATCCTCGGTCTGAAGGTCAGGGGGGGGTACGCCTATATCGCCGGTGGCAGCTCCGGATTGTGGGTTGTCGATGTCAGTGACCCCACCGCTCCGGCGCCCCACGGTCGGTGCACAATGGACTACGACCTCGCTTACGGCGCATTTCCTTTCGATGTCGCCCTTGTCGGCGATTACGCCTTTCTGAGTATAGCCAATGACGGCATCGGCGTTGTCGATATCTCCGATCCCGCCGACCCCCTGGAGGTGGGTTATCACGAAATACCCGGGTCGGCGCGGACCCTCGAGATTGCCGATGACATCGCCTATGTCGCCGCCGGTTATGGTGGAGTCTGCCTGGTCGATGTCGACGACCCCGCCAACCTGAACGATTTCTCGCACTATCGGACGGTAGGTGATGTGAATGATATGGCTCTGGCCGACGACCGTCTGTATGTCAACGGCGGATATGTCGACCCGGGCGAGAAGAGCGGTGACGGCTCGAGATCGTATTACAGCTGGGCGGGTCTCTACATCTTCGATTTCATGAACCCGACCAATCCCGTCTTCGATGGTTTCCGTACGACCTATTACCCGGTTCCGAGCGGGGTGGCCGTGAATGACGAGATTGCCTATGTCACCACATTCGCCAATGAGGTCTTCGCCATCGACGCTCACGACCCCTCCGACCCCTTCGAACTTGATCTCCTGGACAGCAGTCTGGCCGAGACGCGCGATATTGCGATTCAGGGTGATCTGGCCTATATCGGCGGCTCGCACTATGGCCTGATCATCGTCGATATCTCCAACCCGGCGAAACTGGTCGAGATCGGCACCTACGATGAGGTCATCAGCTTTCTCAACATTGACGTGCAGGGGGACTATGTCTACGCATCGAGTTATTCCGAAAGCCTGACCATCATCGATGTCAGCGATCCCGAGAATCCTCGGAAGGTGAGCACCCTTGAGATCGACAATCGCTGCAGGGATATCGAGGTTGCCGGCGATCTCCTCTATCTGGCGAATACGGTGTTGGGGTTGTGCGTGATCGATGTCGGCGATCCTGCGGCACCCGAGTGGGTCGGCAACCTCGCCGTGGCTGAAGGGTACCCTGAGCACCTGGCGGTCGAGGGGGGATACGCCTATCTCGCAGGCACCTATGGCTGCGGTTTGCGGGTCATCGACGTCTCGGATCCCGCCAACCCGAGTGAGGTGGCATTCAGTGACCTGCCGGGCGATTGCACCTCAATCCTGGTTGATGAGCGGCGGGTCTGCATCGGAGCGATGTATGAAGGTATCTGGATCTTCGAACACACCACCCTGACGGGTATCGATCCGCTGCCCGGGATGCCCGATTACCATGTGCTGGGTCGGAATTTCCCCAACCCCTTCAACCCGACCACAACCATCGAATTCAATCTCCCCCGGGAGTCGAAAATCTGTCTGGAGATCTTCGATGTCCGCGGTCGTCTCGTGCGGACACTGGTGAACGGTGTCGTTGCTGGCGGGGACCGTAGCGTCGATTGGGACGGACGGGACAATTCGAAGAGGGAACTGAGCTCAGGACTCTATCTCTATCGTCTGGAGACGGATAGCTTCACCGAGACGAGATCCATGGTCTTGATGAAGTAGCTCATCCCGATATCCCGGCGACGCGATACCCGATCCCTCCAGGCAGGTCAGGTATTGTGTCTCCGGGATATCCTCTCTCGCCACACGGAACCGCAATCCCGACAACGGAATCCCTTCGGGGGATAGAACAGGGGTACCCCCGCCAGGAGCCAGGTGAGGAATGTCCACCGGCGACCTCGACGAGTATCGATCGTATTGCTGCCGCCGCACTCGGGACAGACATTCAGATCCGGGAGTTCCGCGGGGGCTTCGGTCTGGATGTCGGCCTCACCGGTCAGCACTGCCCGCGCCTCCTCGGCATAGGATTCGGGCACCAGCAGCTTCACGCCACCGACGGCATTGGAGAATAGCCAGTTCATGTTGACCAGGTTGGTGTCGGCCACGGTGGCGGGTATCCCGGCCGCCTCCAGAGCACTGCGGGCGATATCGGCCTCCAACGGCTGCGAGTAGGCCTGGACTGCGACGAACTTGTCACTCAAAGTGTCACCTCTCCCGGTTTGCTATCCGCTTTCGGATCTTGATCTCCTCGAGGCAACCGGGGTTGTCGGTTCGGTTTCTCTGGTAAACCGTGAACCCCCGCCTGTAGTAGAACTCCCGAGTTGCGGCATAAGGCGCGTAATCGACACCTTCACCTACAGTGTAGGTGGCGATCTCTTCAAGGTCGTGTTTCCGGCCGAACTCCTCACTACGGCTCAGCAGCAGGCTGCCGACACCCTGACCGCGATATTCCGGTTTGACACCGAGCCAGCCGATCTGGAGTCGCCCCTCAAAGACATACAAGGTGATGAAGCCGACGACAATGCCGTCGACAATGGCGACGAAGCCCTCCTGGTGCCGCAAATCCAGGGGGATGGCGCGCGTGCGCGCGTCCTGATCGAACCATTCGGGCAGGGCGTCGGCGACGGCGATAATTCCAGGGTGATCCTGCAGCGTGTACTGTCGTGTCCGCATTATTGGTTCAGCTTCCCGAGTGAGGTGATTCGACTGAGGACGATATGCAAACTCTCCTCAACCGGTTGATCGCCCTCGATGCGGAGGGCCGGCCGAGGCAGTTGCGCCAACCAATCCTCGTGCATCGACCGGCTGCGTATCTCCGGACCCCCCTTATCGTAGGCGGCGGCCCAATCCAGAAAGGCTCTGTGCGTTTCGTGACGAGGATCGTCGGGGTCCTCGATCTCGGCGCCATAGCGGGCGATCTCCCGATCGAGCAATCGCTGCATGCGCATTTTCCGGGGCACCGTCAGAAAGACGACGAGATCGAACAGCGGAATGGCGAAGTCCCCCCATCCGCACAGCGAACCGGAGAGGGTCCAGGCCGCGGTCTTTGCCAACGCCTGGCGGAGCAGCTCCTGCCTGACGGCAACCTCCCGGATGGTCCTGAAGGGGGGGGTGGTTTTGATCCAGAAGAAATCATCGGTGTCGAGATGACATGCACTCGTGGCGGAGGCGATGGCCCTGGCCAGTGTCGTTGTTCCGGAACCGGAGGCGCCGAGGATATGGATTCTCTGAATCATTCCATTACCCAACATTGATTGCGGTCGGCTCGCGGCACCGGCAACAGGTTCATGTCACTACTCCTTAGAACGATGCCGGTGATTCGGGGAATCGGGCAGTCGCGAAAGACCAGCTCCTCCAGGAACACCGCCAGCGGGGATGAGAGCACGGAAATGCTTCCCGGATGGGCGCTGTTCAACTCTGCCGGGGATCCTGACTGCGCGCCAGAGCATCAAGTATGGGCAGGATGTCGGCAGCATCTTTCTCGAGCCAATCCAGGGCGGCTATACCGTTGCGGAAAACCCGGATATTGGAATCGGTATCATCTGCGCTCAGCATCTCCCACATTCGACTCATTCCGAAGGCGAAATCGCTGGAGGCTATGATGGCCACCTTGCGAGTCGAGTAATCCTGCTGAGCCATCTGCTGGATCTCATCGGCCGTATATTGAATCGGCAGCTTCCTGACGTCGTTGAGGATGTCGAACTCTTCGGAGTAGTCGGGAGCCTGTCTAAGCTCCTGCCGGAAAGCCAGCAGCTCGTCGACCGTCAGCTTCGTGAAGTTGACGAGGATTATGAGTTTCTCTTCGGGAAGTATTCTGAATGCTATCATGGGATCTCCGGGTACCGGACTTAACCGTAACACTGATTGACCTGGTTTGAGACGGTGTCGGATTCAAAGATGCATGTCAGCCTGACACCTTATCGCCTTGATCGTCAACACTTTAACGCAGAGCATGGGGTGAGGCGGTAGTCATGATGAATGAAAACTGACATCGCCTGTCGGAAATATGATATTATATATATTGATGGGATGGTGGGGAGGCAGGTCTTCCCGAGTGATTTACTGAGTACTACTCATTTGTGAGGTGTTTCATGAAACATGTAGCGATTCTTATTCTCCTGCTTGTACCTCCATTTTCGGTTAATGCGCTGACCATTCATGTCCCGGCGGAACATGCAACGATCCAGGCCGCACTGGATTTTGCACAAACCGGCGACACTGTACTGGTTGCGCCCGGCACCTACAGCGGTGATGGGAATTGGGATCTCAGTTTCGGTGGGAAGGAGTTGGCGTTGCTGGGTTCGGGCGGTCAGGTGCGAATATAGTGCCGCTCCAGTATTCAATCTATGCAGTTTCATCGACAATATCGGATTTTCCGCCTGGGATGATGATAGCAGATACATCTCGGGGAAAGGTGGCGCCGTCTATTGCAGAAACGGATCAACTCCTCAGTTCGTGGATTGTCTCTTCACTGGTAACATGTCCGAGAACGATCCCTGGAGTGTTTTTGATTTTAATTATAGTCCGGGTCGGGGTGGAGCAATCTGTGCCATCAATGAGGATACGGCACCTGAGTTCCTCCGCTGCACTTTCGACGGCAACTGGTCCGAGAACTACAAGGGGGAGTGCGGGGGCGGCAGCATCTGCAGTTTCTATGGCGCCAACCTTGTTCTGGATCAGGTAATAATCACCGGTACTACGGAGGGTGGTGGTATCTTCACAGAGCACTCGGGCTCTATTGACATCAGCTGCTCCGATGTCTGGAGCAATCAGGAGGGCAACTACCTGGGTACGCTCGGGGATCAGACCGGCATCAACGGCAACATCTCGCAGGACCCCCTGTTCTGCAATTTCGCCGATGGTGTTTTCAGCCTGTACGATGATTCCCCCTGCCTGCCCGCCGGCAACGACTGTAACCTCCAGATGGGCGCCTTTGGTCAGGGCTGCGTCAGTTCGTCAATTCCCGGCGAGACGCCGGCGGCCCGGTTTGCCCTGGGTCAGAATCACCCCAATCCGTTCAATCCGGCCACTGAGATATCATTCTCGCTTCATGAGGACTCCGAAGTCCGGCTGGTCATTTACGATGTCGGCGGTCGGCATATTCGCTCTCTGATCGACGGCGAGAAATGCCCTGCCGGAGATCACGCCAGGAGCTGGGACGGCACCGATGCCGCTGGCAACCGCGTGTCCTCGGGAATCTATTTCTACCGTCTGGAGGCGGATTCCCGCTACCTGACCAGGAAGATGGTCATGCTGAAGTAGTGGTCCCGATCATCCGCAAAACTCAACCCCCGGGTTACTCGGTAACTCGGGGGTTTTTTGTCGTTCCGCCGGACAGCCGGCAGACGCACCGATCATCCTGACCGTCAATGAATCCGCGAATCAACCCACCCCGCTCATCGCCGACCGGGCAGGTCCGGGCAGGGGGTGAACCGGTCCCCCCCCTCAAACCTCTTGGTCCCGTTGACATAGCTGAAGTACTTCCTGCATTCGCAAGAGAGGTACTCGATATCTATGGGTGTGAACTTTCTGCGCGCCTGCGGCCAGTACCTGCTTTGCAGGGCGATCATCTTGTCGGCCGTCTCCTGATGGTCGGCGCACTTCAGATGCCGCTGCAGCAGGTCAAGATAGGGCGCGGCCCCTATGCCTGTGGGCACGGGGCTGTCCGGGCGGATCAATTCGGGTTCGAACAGCGCCAGGTCCACCAGCGCCATGAAGATGGGAAAGTCGTTGCTCATCCGGAAGCGCGCGTTGATGCTGGCGTTCGCCCGCATGACGTTGCCCGCCGCAGAGCGGATGCACACCTCCAGAAAACCCAGGCAGCGGGGGAACATCTCCACGCAGGCCTCCAGGCGGTCGTAGGTACGACCCTCCCAGTTGGCGGGGACCACGGGATAGACCTCCGAGGACCAGGGTTGCGTCACTTCGTTCAGGAGGGCTTGGTGGAGATCGGCGGGACTTTTCAGCAGACGGCGATCCAGGGCGAGGAGAGTCGTGTGCCGGTTGCACCAGCGGGCGAAGAACAGCGCGTGGATCAGATCGAGGATGGAGTCTCTTGCGGGATCCGCAAAACGGAGAACGGCCTGCGTGCCCTTGTCGTCCTCCCGAAAGACGTTCAGGAAGCGCCCCCTCTGAAACACCGGATCCTCGGTCCACGGCGCCGGTTCGCCGACCTCCCGTTTGCTGCGGATCCGCTCCCTTTCGCGGCACCAATCGAAAAAGGCGGCGACCGGATCCTCGATCTCGAGCCCCGCCAGCGCATCCCGATACGGATTGTCGTCGTTGCCGATCATTGTCACGTCTCCAGTCGGTAGAGGTCATCACCAGAGGCGACGGGACCTCTCTGTCCGTTTGGGCAACTTCATCCCGCACCTCTCCGGGGTCACGTGTCGGGCATCCCCGACTAATCGAGCTTCAGCTGAATCCACCCGTCAAGGGTGGCCGCGGACGCCCCCTGCGGCAACAGCTTCTCGGGCCGTTTGAGATGTATGAACAGGGATATCTCCGGGCCGAGATCGCGGCGGTCGAGTTGAAACTCGAATGCGTCAGGCTTCAGGAAACGTTGCCGACCCTCCTCGACAATGGACCCGATGGTGTTCGCCGTCCACCAGGCATTGCGTCCCCACGAGAATTCGGACCACTCCTCATCGGAGTACGTCCTCTCCCCAAGCGCGGATGAGACATGCAAAAGGCCGTGTCGGTCTCGTGACTTGAGATGGAGATCGATGCCGGTATGGCGAGGACCGAGAAACACGATCGCCAGAAAGAGATTCTCCCCATCCTGATGGAATCGCAATTCGGTCGTCGGGTCCAGCGGCATCGTCGCGGAGCCGCTCCACTCCCGTTCGCCCAACTGACCATTGATCAATATGCACTTGCCGTCAGGTACGGGTGTGATGGCGAGAACCGTCATGAGCAAAAACGCAATCATGGCTCATACCCCCGAAGTTGAGGTTAAGCGGACAGCGGGACATGTCGTTTGATTCAAGGCCAGTGTACGAAAACGGAGATGCCAAGTAAAGCGTCACTCGGGACATGTCCCCGAGCCTGTGTGGAGCAGACCCCGGATGAGGCCGAGGACGATAGCGGCTGACGGGTGGATAGCGGTCGGGGCGATCAATCCTGTTGCGGTGCGCTGTAGAGTTCGATCCCCGCCATCAGCCCGAGACCCGAGGTGAAGGGCCAGGTCTCCTCGCGAGGGCCGGGCTGGAACAGGCCATGCGCTCCGAAGGTCAGCGACATATCGCCGACGATCGGGAAGACCGCGCGCAGCCCGGGCGATGCGGCCAGACCCAGTGACGGCAGGTCGCAGAAAGGGGCATCGCACCCCATTTCGTAATCGTCGGATCGCCAGGAGAGGCCGAAACCGAGGTTGGCCACGATGACGGCTCTGGAATGCCGCATCAGGATCCGCTCGTATTCGAAGAGCAGGAGTGTGGCGCGGTGCCGCACACTCTGGGGGAAGGTCCAGGTTCTATTGTCGTCGCGGGTGCGTTTCAGGCTTTGGGTCATCACCCGCAATCCGTAACGATGGGTTCCGCCCTCATCGAGGACATTCCCCATGTGGAACGTCACGGAAAAGGCGTCCCCCCGGTTCGATCCGTCTGAAGACCACTGTTCGTACGGATTGTCGGTGACGGCATCGTACGAACCGGCTTCCAGTGTGATCGCGATCTGGCCGGTTGCCGCCGGCGGGAGGAGGCAGAGCGTGCTGAGTATAATCAGAGTAACTTTCATAATATTTGACATAATACCCTTTCGCTATTCCACGAACCTGCAGGTCGAATTATCGGTAAATCGATTCAGGTGAAAGCTGTCGCGCTGTACCGGGCTCTGAGCAGTGGCGTGCCGGAGCCGTCATGGCGACCGATTATAGGGACCCGCGTAGGGATATCAAGGGCAACCCGGACACATGGCTGGATGGCGTAATCCGCACCCAATGGCTGCGGAGCGGGGAATCGTCGGCTGTGGATTCACCTCCGTCAGGTCACGAAATCACCATCTTCCGCCCCTCAAACCATTGACTCCCACCTTGCCG
Organism: bacterium; assembly: GCA_024231955.1. GTDB lineage: Bacteria > Krumholzibacteriota > Krumholzibacteriia > JACNKJ01 > JACNKJ01 > JAAEPZ01. The sequence continues at coordinate 207,252 of JAAEPZ010000538.1, forward strand.
CGTAGCATCTTCTCGGCATCCGGACGGCTCTGGGCGAACCCGGGGTCGTCATGTAGTCACTGCTCAAACGATCAAGCCGCAAGCCTCTTCAAGGAGACGCCATGGCCCAGAATCTCGTAGAGAAGATCGCCCAGAAGTATGCCGTCCAGCTGGCCCCCGACCACGAGGTGCGCAGCGGGGACTTCCTCTCCATCCGCCCGGCCCACGTGATGACTCACGACAACACCGGCGCGGTCATCCCCAAGTTCCGCAGCATCGGCGCGACCAGGGTGGACAACCCCCGCCAGCCGGTCTATGCCCTCGATCACGACATCCAGAACACCGGCGAGAAGAACCTGGCCAAGTACGAGGGGATCAAGAACTTCGCCGCCGAGATGGGTGTCGATTTCTACCCCGCCGGACGGGGAATCGGCCATCAGATCATGTGCGAGGAGGGCTACGCCTGGCCCGGCGCGATGATGGTCGCCTCCGACAGCCACTCCAACATGTACGGCGGTCTGGGCTGCCTCGGCACTCCCATCGTCCGCACCGACGCCGCCGCCATCTGGGCCACGGGCCGCACCTGGTGGCAGGTGCCCCCCGTCGCGCGGGTCAAACTCACCGGCAAGCTTCGCCCCTGGGTCACGGGCAAGGATGTCATCCTCACCCTGACCGGTCACTTCAACAACGATGAGCTGCTCAATCACGCCATCGAGTTCGCGGGCGAGGGCGTGGCGGAACTGTCGATCGATCAGAGGCTGGCCGTGGCCAACATGACCACCGAGTGGGGGGCGCTGGCCGGCGTCTTCCCCATCGACCGTATCACGCTGGACTGGCTCCGTCGGCGTATAGACACCATCGCCGCGCGCGGCCTGGAGGGCGTACCCTCCGATGCCGACGGCGAGAAGGGCGCTCATCCCCGCATGAACGCCGCGCATCTGGCCGAACTCGAAGCCGATCTGCCCGTCGCCGACGCGGATGCCTACTATGCCAAGGAGGTTACCCTCGACCTCGGCAGTGTGCAGCCGATGGTCGCCGGTCCTCACAACCTGAAGACCGTGGCCACTGCCACCGAGTTCGACGAGCGCGATATCAAGATCCACAAGGCCTACCTGCTCTCCTGCGTGAACAGTCGCGTCGAGGACATCAGCCAGGCCGCGAGCGTCGTGAAGGGGAGGAAGATCGCTCCGGGCGTGGACTTCCTGGTTGCCGCCGCCAGCCGAGAGGTGCAGGCGGCAGCTGAGGCCAGCGGCGACTGGCAGACGCTGCTCGACGCGGGCGCCCGCACGATCCCGCCGAGTTGCGGCCCCTGCATCGGCATGGGCACAGGTCTGCTCGACGCGGGTGAGGTTGGGATCAGCGCCACCAACCGCAATTTCAAAGGGCGCATGGGCAGCCCAGAATCGGAAGCCTTTCTGGGCAGTCCGGCGGTGGTCGCAGCCAGCGCCCTGGCCGGCAAGATCACTTTGCCCGAGGGGTTGAGCTTCGACCGCGAAGCCGTACTCACGACGATCAGCGTCAACCCGGCGCCGGACGGCGGAGCGGCCGAGGTGACGATCCTCGACGGCTTCCCCGAGAAGATGGAGGGCGAGTTGCTGTTCGTCCACGAGGACAACCTCAACACTGACGGCATCTACCCGGGCAAGTACACCTACCAGGACGACATGACCCCCGAGCAGCAGGCCGAGGTCGCCATGGAGAACTACGACCCCGAGTTCCAGAGCATCGCCCAGAGGGGTGATCTTCTGGTCGGCGCGTTCAACTTCGGCACCGGTTCGAGTCGCGAGCAGGCCGCCACGGCGCTCAAGCACCGCGGCATCGGTCTGGTCATGGCGGGCTCCTTCAGCGAAACCTACAAGCGCAACGCGCTCAACAACGGTTTCCTGGTTATCGATGCCCCCGAGCTTGCCCGCGATCTGCGGGAGCGGTTCGGCACCGACAAGCTCACGGTTCGCACCGGCCTGCAGTCCACGCTGGACTTCCGCACGGCCACGCTGACCGTGAACGGCAAACCCTACAGTCTGGCGCCTGTCGGCCCGGCAGCTCAGGAGCTGGTGCTTGAGGGTGGACTGGAGAGCTGGGTGAAGAATCGGCTGTAGTCCTTGACCGACAACCGGTTACCGGGACCGTGTCAATATGAGAACCCGTCGGTCAGCCGGCGGGTTCTCTGTTGTACCAGTGGCGGTTTCGTCCCAATTTGACAGGCGGCTGTATCGGGAACAGACTAGTTGCGACAGGCGAGCGACCACGTTGTCTGCGAAATGAATAGCCCGTCGCGAACAGGCGACGGGCTTTATTGTTGGCTGATGCGGGCAACCTGACTTAAGCGATACGCCCTATTTGTGTTTGTGCCTACGCGACCGACAACTCATGCCGCCACCGCTGCCGCCGAAGAAGAGCATCACGCCCAAAACAAAACCGATGTTGTACAGGTGGCCGCAGTTGTGCACTTCGTATATGCGAATGCTCTTGATGAACAGCGAGGCGACGAGGGTGAAGAGTAGCGTGAAACCGTGCCAGACGCCGAGAAAGAAGCCGGCGGTTGTGCCGTTGGAGCGGGGGATGTTGGTCAACCTGTTCGTCCCCGGGGCACAGCTCATCGCCACGAGCAGAAGAATCAAACCTATCACCAGCAGAGATCTTTTCATTCGTACCTCCCTTTCCGTTGTGACTTGACCGCAACTATACGGGGGGCGATCCCTGAAATCAACAACCGCTCTTCGTTAATGGGCATTTGCCGGAGATTTGAGTGCGCCTGACGAGTTGGGGAGCGTCAGGTGGTCTTCTGCTTATCGAGGGCAGTCTTAAGCAGATGACTAAGCTCGATTTTCCGGTAAGGCTTACTGATGAAACCGGACAGCCCCAGGCTCATGAGCTGGTCCAGATCGGCGTCTTCGGTGAATCCCGATGAGATTATGACCTTGCAGTTTTTATCAATATTGCGCATGGCCAGGAAGGTTTCGTGACCATTCATTTCGGGCATGATCATATCGAGCATCACCAGATCGATCTCCTCATGCCGGGCTTGGAAAATCTCCATTGCTTCCCGACCGTTTTCGGCCTGAATCACGGTGTAACCCAGATTCGAAAGCATCAATTCACAGGTGGAGCGGATTATCTCCTCATCATCCACCAGCAATATCAATCCGGTTCCGGAGACCGTCGTCTGGTTCGTGGGAGCGGGGATGACGCTTTTCTCCGAACAAGGGAGTAAAATCCGGAAAGTTGTCCCCTTGTTGATTGTGCTCTGGACAACGATAGCACCGCGGTGTTTTTGCACAATGCCGTACACTGCGGCCAGTCCAAGACCGGTGCCATGCCCCACCGTTCTTGTCGTGAAGAACGGCTCGAAGATTCGCTCCAGATCCTTTGCAGGGATTCCGACCCCATTGTCGCGAATGACAATCTCGATATAGTTGCCGGGTTCGATGCTGAACTGACTGGTTTTGCAGTCGACTTCGTCCAGTATGGTGTTTCCGGTTTCGATGGAGATCTCCCCTCCATCGGGCATTGCATGGTCGGCATTGATGCAGATGTTCATGATGGCATTCTGCAGCTCCGCACAGTTGCCGCTGACAATTGAGTCGGCGGCCTCCATTCTGGTCGTGATCCGGATCTTCCTGTTGATGCTCCGCTCCAGAAGCCCCAGAGCGTCCTCAATGACAGAGTGAAAATCGGCAGCGGCTGAAACCCCCGGATTCTTGCGGCTGAATGTGAGCAGCTTGGTTGTCAGCTCAGCTGCGCGCTCGGATGCCTGGATGATCATATCGATTTGCCGCTCATCATCCGAGTCGAGTCGCGCCCTGGCCTTGCAGATGTCGGCAGCACCGAGAATTCCCGCCAGCATGTTGTTGAAATCATGTGCGACGCCACCGGCGAGTTGCCCGATCGCATCCATCTTGCGACTCTGATTCAGCTGCGCCTGCAGGTTGAAATCCTTCGTCACGTCATCAATCCGCACAACCGCACCGGTGACGGAATTGGCGGTGAGCGGATAAATCGTTATGTCCTCGTATTGCACGCCGCTCGTAGTCGCCACCGGCTTGCTCATCTCGCATCTGATCTCCCGAGTATCAATACTCTCGGCTATGCGATCCATCTCCTGGGCCATGCGCGGAAAAACATCCTCCAGCGTCCGGCCGCGCGCTTGGCTTGCCTTGATGCCGGTTATCTCTTCAGCTTTACAGTTCCACTGCGTGACGTTGCCATTGGCGTCAACACCGATCAGGATCGAGGGCATGGAGTCGATGATGTTGGAGATGTAATTCTGCATCTTCAGACGGGTTTGATTAGCGCTGTTGTGATACTGGCGCATGATGTTGAGGACGAGTAGCGCCGTGAACAGGAAGAGGAGGCTTATGAAAATCAGAATGAACCGGTCGGCAATCTGGGTGATTCGCACCGTACTGCCGGAGAAGATGGACTCATCGCTCTTCATCCGATCGTAATTGCTCTCGAACTCCGACAGGTTATCCTGCCAGTTGCCTGCGGCGATCAACCCGATGATCGCCTGACTGTAACTCGAACCTTTTTCGGTGCTGTCGATCAGCAAATCCACTTCGGGGAAAATTCTGGAATGGTGCTTGTAAACCCAGACAATTTGCCTGGCCTGATGTTCACTGACGCTGAATACCTGCACGAATCTGTCCAGGATCTCCCGTTCCGTAATGCCCTCGTCCATCTTACGTAATGAGCTGAAGCAGTCGGTCATCCGTTTGGCACTCTCGAATGACGAGATCAGTTCGTCCAGGTTCTGTCCTGCATCCGTATCCGTAGGTCTTCCGGCTATATTCAGGAAGAGGTGCGCCCAACCATCAGCCCAGAACCAGTTGTGCTCATGGGCCGCCTTGAAAGTTAATCGCGCCACGCTCTTTGCCGTGTTGGCCTGATGCATGCCGACACCCGACATCAATATGCAGATCAGCAGTAAAATACTGACTACATGTCTCTTTACGAACATCACACCGCCCGTTCAATTGGACTCTGCTGATAAAAAGGTCTGTTTCGGCCACCTATCCGGTTCGACCGCACCCTGTTCCAGGACTCCTGGTGGGGGGTAGTGACCTATACAGTAGTATCGACACTAGAATAGAAAACTGACGTTCAATATTCCGATACCGGAGTAATACTATCAATTGCCGCGATGAGTCATGTCATAACGACCTGCTTCTAGAGCTTTTCACACTTTGCGTAGGGACTATGCTTACTTATATACCTGACTTCCGCAGCGACGCTGTACTTCCCGGCTCCATGGTGTTAACTATCTCACGTTGATGCCCACGCTGAATGATGGGTAACCCTTGCCACCGTAATGAAATATGGAGCTGGAATGAGATATTTTCTGCCTCTGCTGTTGAGCGTCATGCTCACCCCCCTGGCCTGTACGCAATTCACGATTCCAACTGACGGATATGTTGAGGTGGATGGAGCCAGGCTCTACTACAAGGCAATCGGCAGTGGAGAGCCGATTGTTGTGCTGCATGGCGGACCCGGATTTGATCATCAGACTTTCCTCCCCGATCTCGAGCTGCTTGCCGAGCATAACCGGGTTATTTTCTACGATCAGCGCGGCAGCGGTTTGTCGGAAGGGCCGGTGGATTCCGTCTCGATTACGATCGAGAATTTCATCGCGGATATTGAGGCGATCCGCAAGCACTTCAACATCGAGAAGCTGAATCTGCTCGGCCACTCCTGGGGCGGTATCCTGGCGATGCATTATGCCGTCGAGCATCCCGGAAATTTGAACACACTCATTGTCGCCTCGGCGGGAGCTTCATCCGATTGTTTCGGAGCGATGGGCGAGAACATCTCCGCCAATCGCACCCCGGAGGATTGGGAAGCGCTGGGGGAGATCTATGAATCGGAGGAGTTCAAGGCTGATGATCCCGCCGCGATCGAGGCGTTCTGGCGGATCTACTTCAAGGTCTACTTCCCCGACCCGTCGTTCGCCGACAGCATGAATCTGGCGATGACGGAGAGGACGATCAAAAACGGCAACGCCGTCGCCGGCAACATCCTCGCCTCGGTGGGTGATTTCGATCTGTGTGACGCACTTGCTGCGGTCACATGTCCGGCGCTTGTGATTCACGGTGAGGCCGATCCCATGCCGACAACCTATGCCGAACAGATCAATGAATGTCTGCCGAATTCGGAGCTGGTGATTGTGGAAAACGCGGGCCACTGGCTGTTCGTCGATGGCCGGGAGCCCTTCTGCCGCAGCATTGCCGGATTTGTGAAACGTTTCGAGTAGCCGGAGACGAGACGACTGTTGAGGCGCCGATCAGAGTGGAGATTCGATCTCAGGAGGTGAAGCCAGGGCATGTCTCCCTGTTGAGGGTTCCTGAGACCGGCTATAGCTCCCGTATGGATCCGTCACGGCGTGTGACGGGTCTCGGGCAGTATTCGGAATCCGGATCAGCGCTTGCTGGCTGATTCCGAAAGCTCTCCCTGGACCACCTTGGCCAGCATGGTCAAAGAGTAGGGCTTCTTCAGGTAGTGTCCGGCTCCAAGTGTCTGGGCCTCTTTGACGGCATCCGTGTCGATATAGCCACTGACGAGAATCGCCTTTTGCCCGGGATGAATCCGAATGATCTGCCTGTAGGTCTCCAGACCGTCGATACCGGGATCCATAATCATGTCGAGCAGAAGCAGGTCAACCCGATTTTGCTTCAGATAGGTCACGGCCTCCTCGCCGCTGGCGACCATGGAGGTCGAATAGCCGAGGTGTTTCATCATGTCGGCGGCTACCTCGCGCGGGGCCTTCTCGTCATCAATGACCAGCACGGTTTGCCCGTTCCCGCGCTGCTCCTGGAGTTCCTGGTCGGGGGCCGGGTCTTGCCGCTTACCCGTCGAGATCGGGAAGTACACCTCGAAGCGGGTACCCGCCTCATCGCTGACCAGGTTGATGTATCCGTTGTGGTCATGCACGATGTTCCAGACAATGGCCAGGCCCAATCCCGTTCCGCTGCGACCCATAGCTTTGCGGGAGTAGAACGGCTCGAAGATCTGCTCCTGATCCTCCTGGGATATGCCGGGACCGTTATCGGCAATCGTCATCACCGAGTATTCTCCACGGTTGATGTTGTCGTATCCATGCAACGGCTCATCAATGAACCGTTTTTCGGATTTAAGCGTTACCTGTCCGGTTCCTGTGATAGCCTCCATGGCGTTCCCGATCAGATTCATGATGATCTTCTTGATGTGAATCCTGGAACCCTGTATATCCGGCAGATCGACCGACAGGTGCGATTCGATATTGATGTCTGGATAATGGCGGGTCAGGGCCAGATGCTCGGGTGACTTGAGATGATCCTGAATCGCGGCATTCAGGTTCATAGGCCCCTTGCTGATGGCCACACCTCGGGCGATGGTCAACAGGTCCGCGACGATATCGGTGGCTCGCTGTCCCGCTTTGCCGATTATCTCCAGCCCCTTACGCGCCCCCTCGGGCAGATCGGGCGTCTGCAGCAGCAGGTCGGGGTAAGCCACGATCGAGGTGAGAATGTTATTGAGATCGTGTGCGACCCCACCGGCCATGAGACCCATGGCCTCCATCTTCCGGGAACGGTAAAGTTTCTCCTGCAGATCCTTTGTTTGCTTCTCGGCCCTCTTGGCGTCCGTGAGATCCCTGATGGCGGCGACTCTGACCGATCTGCCGAAGTAGTCCATCACCTTGGCGCGGATTTCGATCGGGAAGGTCTCGCCGCTCTTGCGACGCGCGGTCAGTTCATATGGTCCCAGATCACCCCTGGCGATCAGGTCGTTGAGGTAATTTCTCGATTCCTCCGTGGTGGTCGCCTCGATAGCGGGCTTGTTCAGCAGATCCTCCGGTTCGTAGCCGAACATGGCGAAGTACTGATCGTTGGCCTGCAGCAATACGCCGTCATCGTGGATGGCGATCGCCTCCCAGGTGGCGTCGCTCAATTGACGCAGGCTATCCTCACTCTCCTTGATCTGTCGCAGGGAGAGCACTGTGTTCATCGCGTAGGTGACGTGATGACTGATCCGCTTGAAGAGTTCCTGCTCGGGTGGCGTCCAGATGCGCTCGTAGGAGCATTGATGCAGGCCGAGCAGCCAGGGCTCCCCGATCAGTGGCCGCAGGCAGATCGTCATCATCGATTTGACCGCGTACTCCTCTGCGGTCTCGGTCGCACCTGTGATGTGGGTCCGGGGATCAAAGATCACGGGGTCATCACTATCCAGCGCCATCTGCAACTCATCTCCCAGGCCTGGTGATACGGGGATTCTGGCACCATGAGTCGATGCACCGGGGTAGGCGGGATTATGAATCTCTATCGGCACCTTGATATGGCTTGACTTCGGGTCACAGGGGTGGAGCAACCAGGTGCGATCGCTTGAGAAAATATCCGCGACCGTTGCTATGACCTTCTCCAGCATCTTGTCGACATTGTCCTCTTGCAGGATCACCCGATCGATCCGCTCCATGCCTCTCAGGAGGTGCAGGTGTTCGAGGTGCACACGCTCCACCTTCTGACGCTCAACCACCTCCGACTTCAATCGGACAATTCTCCAGGCGATCAAGCTCATCAGCGCCAGACCCGCGCAGGCCATCAACACCTTGAACCAGGCGGTCTGCCAGAAGGGGGGCAGGATCACGACCGGAAGCGTCACTCCGCTTTCATTCCACAGGCCATCGTTGTTGGAGGCGTTGAGATGGAGGCGATATGAGCCCGGCGGCAGGTTGGTGTAGCGGCCATAGCGCCGGGAACTCTCCTGGTGCCAGGTATCTTCGAACCCCTCCAGCCAGTACCGATATCTGTTCTTCTCGGATCGCCGATAACTGAGCGACGCGAACTCGAATTCGAAGAAATTGCTCTGCCAGTCAAGAGTCACGGAGTCGAGTTTCTCCAATGCGCAATCAAGGCTCAACTCCTCACCGCTCTGAGCGAATGAGGTCAGAACGACAGGTGGGAGGTAGGGGTTGGTCGTGAAAGCCTGCGGCGTGAAACGATTGAGCCCCGTAAAGCCGCCTGCCCACATCTCGCCGCTGCCGGCGCGGCAAAAGGCCGTGTAGAAAAAAGCATCACCCTGCAGACCGTCTTTATGGGTATAGCCGTACTGGTTCCCGGATATCGGATCGAAATGGATGAGACCCATATTCGTCGTCAACCAGAGTTGCCCCTGTTCATCCTCCATGACTCCAAATACGGTTTTACCCCTCAACGACTCGGACCCGGGGTAATCCCCGTATGTGAGCGTGTTGGGATCGAATCGATTCAGGCCGGCTTGGGTACCGGCCCAGATATTGTCACCGGCATCCTGGTACAGGCAGACAAGCTGATTGCTTTTCGTCGATAAGCTGCCTCCGGATTCCCGGCGATAGAGGGTGAAGACGCCGGTTGCCGGATCGAAGCGGTTGAGCCCCTCCTGCGTGGCCAGCCAGAGCAGCCCGGCCTGATCCTGGATCATGTCCCAGATGTAGCCCCCCTTCAGGGAGTTGGGATCACTCTTGTCGGCCAGGTAGTGGGTGAATTGGCCGGAACTCCTGTCGAGTTTATCCAAGCCAATCTCGTTGCAGGCCAGCCAAAGTATGTCGTCGTCGTGGCGGTCGCTCAAGATCTGGCGGATTGCCGTGCAGTCGCTGAGACTGCCGGGATCGGCCGGATCGTGATCGTACCGTTTTGTGCAGAGTCCGGCTTCGCGATCGAATACGGACAGACCTGCATCGGCGAGATTACTCGAGCTGATCCAGAAGGTGCCGCCGCTATCCTCATGCATGGCCGACACCCAGGAGTACCTGATGCTCCGAGGGTCGTCGGGGTCGGGCTGGTACGAGCGGAATGTTTCCGTCGCGGCATCGAACCGGTTGAGACCGCCCGTGCCTGTACCGACCCAGATCGTGCCCTGAAGGTCTTCATAGATCGGCACAACGATATTGCAACTCAGGCTGTGGGGATCGCCGGCAATATGGCGATAAAGCGTGAACGCAGTGTTGGTGGGTGAATACCTCTCGATCTGCCCACTGAGGAGCATCACCCAGAGGACACCACCGGCATCCTCCATGATGGCTTCGACATCATTGCTGCTCAGACATCCTGGTTTCGAGGGATCGGATCGGTAGCGGCTGAAGTCATCGGTCTCCGGCTGGAATCGATTGAGGCCACCCGCCAGCGTGCCTACCCAGAGTGTGCCGTTTCCATCCACATGCAACGCCCGAATGTGATCGCTTCCGAGACTGGCGGCGACGTTCTTGTCATGGCGATAGTGTTTGCAGGATTCTGAATCCGGATCAAGGCGGCAGAGCCCTTGCCCCCGCGTGCCGACCCAGAGGTTCCCCGTTGCATCTTCGGCGATAGCCATGATCTGCGTGTTGTCTATGCGGGATAATTCCTCGGGATCGTGTCGGTAGTATTGAATGGCGTCGGTTGCCTCATCGTATCGGGCAAGGCCCCGATCCGTGCCGATCCATAGGCGTCCGGAGCTGTCCTGGCAGAACGCCTCTACCTGATTGATCGCGGGGTGGTCGGGATATGCCGGGTCATTGTGCAGACGGGTGAATGCGGACGTGTCCGGGTTGAAGCGCCAGAGACCGTTGTTGCGTGTTCCGAGCCAGAGGCGTCCCCGATCATCCTGAGCGAGTTTGGTGATCGCGCCGGGGGCGATGCTCCCGGGGTCATCCGGATCGTGGGAATACTGGATCAGCCTGTTGGTCGTCTTGTCGTAGCAATCCAGCCCGCTGTCGGTGGCGATCCAGATGCGGCCGTCTCTATCCTCAAGCAGATCCAGTGCATTGCTGTGCGACAGGGGGGCTTGATCGCGGAACCAGGGTTGCAGATCGTAACCATCGTAACGGATGACCCCGAAGCCGCTGGTGGCGATCCAGATGAAACCGTCTTGGTCCTGGATCATGCCGTTGAGCTGATGACCCACGGAGAGGTGTTCGAATTCGATCCGATTTTCCGAGTCAGCATGCGCATTGAAGGGCAGGAGGAACAGGCCGAACAGCAGAGTCAGGAGATCAACGATATTAATATGCAAGCCTCTGTCATAGGCTGACTTCGATGCCCCGCTATCGGGCATATCGTCCTCCTCTGTTTGCTTCAGGATGCCTTTCACCTCATGTAATTGCTTTCGGTAATGAGTACCATAATCTTGAGGGTGGAGTGGCCATTAAGGTGATTCGGAGGGCATGCTGTCCCATTTTGAGACGTTGTTGCCGGCAGATCCCGATGACATATTCAATTCCTCACGGGAACCGACGGAAGATATCTCCGGCTATCTCCCCTTCTCATCCCGCTCCTGCAGCAACTTGAGCAGCGCGGCCCGCTCCTTGTCTCCGGCGAACAGCGTTACCTGCGATTCCATGAGGTCGGAGACGACGTCGTCGATCATCCTTTGGGAACGATCCCGCTTGTGCTCGCTGACGTCACCGATGAACTGCCAGAGGCGCTCCTTGATATCTCCCGGCAGCACCTGCTCCAGGTATTCCAGCGCGTAGTTGTTCAGCATCTCATCATTCAGCAGGATACCGTTGAACGCCGCCCGCACCGGCGCCTGCTCCAGCACCAGGCTCAGCATGCGGAAAGTGTGTTCGAGGCTGAGAGTGCCCCGCTCGTCGACATGGGCGTTGACCAGTTCCGACTCGGTCCGGTCGAGACCGTCGAAGAGCTTCTGCAGCTCCCACACCGGTTTGTCCCGAGCCACCTCTGCGCGTACGGCGGCCCAGATCCGATCCTCCCGGTTGACCAGGGAGAGCTGCAGATCGTGACGTTGACGCTTGACCAGCGCCAGGGCCGCACGGTACCGGATCTCGAAACGCCCGGCCGTGAGGGCCGTGAGCAGGGCATCGTCGGCGGAGCGCCGTCCCGTCAGCGCGAACACGCGGGGGATCCGTCGCCGGATGACGAAATCGCGGGTTTCATCGATCAGCACTTCGGTCAACAGCGGCTCCGCGGCGAATCCGAGATCCACGAGTTTGGCGGTGACCTCGTTCTTGATGGCGTCGCGCGCCAGCAGATTCAGCAACATCCGCAGATGGGCCGTGTCCCATGTGTGATTGCGGGCAATCGCCTGTCGCACCGTATCAAGATCGGCCGACCTGAGCTGCTCCAGGTACTGCGGCACATGGGGCACATCGATCTCCTCGACCTGTTTCCGGGGGGGCGCGGGCGGCAGGTTGAGATCGGCAAGACGGTTATGCAGATCAAGGCGGGTAAAGGTGGCGTCGAGAGGGTGGTGCGCCAGTTGCCCGGTATCATCCGTGAGTTCGATATCCTCCGCCTCATCCTTCAATCGCTGAATGATCGTCTTCAGGTATTGCCTGTCCATGCGACGGCTCATCACGATGAAGATGATCGCGAGCAGCGCCACCAGCAACGACAGCAGACCGGAGGGGAGATGCAGGGTAGTAATGAGGACGAAGATCACCACGGCGCCCAACCCCTCGGCCAGCGTATCGAGCACGGTGTCGATGAAGGTCTTCGTGCGTCGTCGCAGGTCGACCGACAGCGGCAGGTAGAGGATCTCGATTGCGGGTCGGAAGATGGATTTGCGCAAAGCGTTGTCGCCGCCCCGGAGCAAGGTGGCCATGAACAGCCCCGGCAGCAACGCCAGGCCCGCGGAGCCTGCGAGTAGGAACAACGGAAGCAGGATCAGGACCGCACCGACGCCGCGAGCGGCGATCAGGCGACCGGAGACCAGCATCTGCAGGAGCAGGGCGATGCCCCCGGTCCAGCCGTAGAAACTGCCGAAGAAGGCCGTCATGTCCGCCTGAGCGCTGTCCGAGTCGGCGAATACTCGGGTGACGGTCTCCTTGAACTGGTAGTCCACCAGCGTGCTGGCCATGGTGGCGGAGATCACGATCAGCGCAATGATCCGCAGGTGCCTGGTGCTCCAGATCAGTTTGAGATTGTCGAAAGGACCCTGCTTCTTCTCCCCCTCCAGCTCCTGCAGCTTGAGCACCGGTCCGGGCGGCAGGAGTTTCTGCCAGAGGAGGAACAGCAGCAGCAGGCCGATCAAAAGCGGAAAGAGGTTGGTGATCGCCATTATGCCGCTCAACCAGTTGAGCGAGACGCCGATCACCAACGCACCCGCCGTGCCGCCGGCGCTGATCAATCCGAAGAGCCGCTTGGCGCCCCGCACGGCGAACAATTCGGAGGTGACGACCCAGAAACCCGACGCCATGAGCAATATGCCCAGAGCCGTCCAGATGTAGAATGCAATCACGACGATATCGACCGCCAGGCCGAATACGGCGAGTGGCCAGAGGGCGGTCAGGCCGAGGATCAGGATCCCGACCAGCCGGTTCATCACGCGGCGGGGCGGATGGAGTTCGAGGAGTCGGGTGAAGGCCCGCACGACGGGGAGGCTGAGCAGGGCGACGGTACCCATGATGTAGGGGAGAGATTCCACCGAAAACTGGCTGAGGTAGACGGCCTCGCGCATGGCGCGTCCGAGGGTCATCGCCCCGATGCAGAAGAAGGCGCCCAGCGTGGAGAAGATCAGCCCGCGCCCCTCGCCGGGGCGGACGTCAATCCAGCTGCGGAATCTGCGGCCGCTGTTCATGTCAATCCTGTCCGGGTTGAGCGGTCTGCTCAGTCATGTGCCCGTGCAGATCCCACCACTCCGCGGCTTCGCGACGTCCCCAGGACGAGTCGAACAGAATGGCCTCCAGTGCGGCATCCAGATCCAGAGCGGATTGATACCTGTCCTCCGGCTTCTTGGCCAGGCACTTCAGTACCAGAGCATCCAGCTCCGCCGGGATCGCCATCTCCGTGAAGGATGACGGCGGCTTGGGCTCGCTTTTCACCTGCTCGATGATCAGGTCGATACTGGTATCCGCCTCGAACGGCGCGTGGCCGGTCAGAAGCCAAAAGGCTACGCCGCCCAGATTATAGATGTCGGAACGCGCATCCAGATCCGTGTTGCCGTAGATCGCCTCGGGCGCGATGAAACGGGGAGTACCCAGCATGATACCCGTTTGGCTCAACCCGTCCTTCATGTTCGTATCGAGCTGCTTGGCGAGGCCGAAATCAAGAACCTTCACGAAATCGGAGATCCCGCCGCGATTGGTGAGGAATATATTCGAGGGCTTGATGTCGCGATGGACGATTTTGTGGGCGTGAGCCTCGGAGAGCGAGCCGCAGACCTGCCGGAGAATGCAGGCCACCCGCGCGGGCGGCAGCGCACCGAACTTGCTCACCAGCTTGTTCAGATCCAGACCGTTGAGATACTCCATGGCGTAGTAGAACGTGCCGTCGCAGGTGCGTCCGAAATCATAGATCTGGATCGTGTTGGGGTGGCTCAGTTCGGCGCACAGGTGGACTTCACGCTCGAAGCGGCTGATATTGGCGGTCGAGAGACCCGTTTTCACATCGAGCACCTTGATGGCCGTGGGTCGGCAGAGCAGCTGATGAGTGGCCAGAAGCACACGGCCCATGCCGCCGTGTCCGATCTCCCTCTTGATGATGTAGTTGCCCAGTCGAGCGGCCTTGTGGGCCTCGCGGCGAAGGTTGTACAGAGTATGGCTGATGGCGATCGACAGGAATGATATCGATATGGTGGCTGCCAGACCCATGATCATCGTATCCTTGAAATCCCCCAGGCCGTTCGCCCGCACGGCCCAGAAGGCGTTGATCTCGGGTATGAGGATCCTGGCGAGGAACATGGTTGCCAACATGGTTGCGATGCCGGACAGGCATAGCGTTATCTGGTAGCGCGTGCGCCAGGGGATGAAGGCGGCGGGCAGAAAGATAAGTATGGTCATCCCCATGAATTCCATCTGGTCGGGGTTGGCGACGCTCTCGATGAGGAAGTCCAGGCAGATGTTGGTCAGGGAGACCGAGAAGACGATCATCCGGATCGCCCTGTTGCTCAGTCGGTGTCGCAGGAGGATCAGGGTGAGGAGGCCAAGCAGGAAGAGTAATCCGTGACCAAGGCAGAGCGTCTTGATGCGGATGGAGATGATGTTGGTGACTTGCGGCTGCTTATCGAGCAACAGAAGCAGGGATGCCGTCAGGAAGATACTGACGATCAGTCCCAACCCCATAACCTGTAAGCTTCGTCGCAGCAGAAGGGCTTTGAGGTCGGCCTCGAATGAACTGTGGGATCCTGTGTGAGTCAGGGCCAGATTGCCGATTCTGCCTGAACTGTCCATCCTGCTGGCTCCTTGTCGGCCGTCGGGCGCGGTTGTTCGACCCGAGCGCTCAGGGGCAACTGTGAATTCGTACCGGCGCTACGCTGCGCAGGCCATCCAGCTCATCTTCATCCAGGTAGTGCATCTCCAGGTCGAGATTGCCCTCGGCGTCCACCCGGATAATCGCGAAGTTGTTCTTGTGGCCGCTGATCATGGCATCCTGTTGCTCGATCCGCCAGCCGGTCAGATTACGCCAACCGTGCTCGGTCAGGTATTCGATCTCCCGTCCGGCGATGTCCCTGGCCTTGCGCTGCCTTTTGCCGAACCAGAGGAAACTGTCGCGCGGTCGTCCGGAGATATTGACCAGGCACATCTCGCGGCCATCATCGCGAAGCAACCGGTAGCGCTCGTAAGTATGAGTGTGACCGGTCAGAACGACATCGACGCCGCCATCGGCCAGAATGTCGGGCAGGCTTCGTCCTCGCCAGCTATAGGACCAGATCGCCGCCGCCGAGTCGAGGTGTTTTCGCGACGACTGTACGAGGGGGTGGTGCAACATCACAACCGTGGTCCGGGTGTCGTCATCCTCCGCCAGCTGTTCGGCAAGCCAGATCATCTGAGCTTCGGCGCGACCGCCGGGTGCCGGGCGGCCTGCGCCGCCGGTCCCCGCTTCACCGTAGATGAGGTCATTGGAGTCGAGGAACAGGTAGCGAACCGGGCCCAGATCCTTGCGGTAGTACATCCGCTCCGTGCCGAAATCGGTATCGAGGTAGGCGAGACATGTTGCCGTATTGGATCGGGCAAGGGGGGATGCGTTGTTGCCCAGTTCGTGATTGCCGACCGTCACGAGATAGGGGAGCTGCGACAGCGGGGAGAGTATGGTTTGCAGAAGGCGCCATTGGTCGGCGTGCTTACCCGCGTTGACGATATCGCCCGTGTCGATCACGAACCGCAGGTTCGGATCGGCGGCGCTCAAGTCGGCGATCTGCGCCACAATCGCCTGCCACTCGCCGTCGGCCAACGCCCTCTGATCGCCGAAAACGGCGAAGCTGTAGTTCAGACTGTCGTAACGATCAAGATCATTCGCCATGGATTCGAAGGTGACGAAATCCAGGGTCGTGACGGGTGCGGAGGAGCTCGCGGGCCAGGGGCCGTCCGCATTCCAGGGCAACGTGAAACCGACCAGAAGGAGCAGTAGAGGCAAACCGGCGATTCCGATGATCACATTTAATCTGGTAGTCATTCCGGCACATATCCCTCTTGATCTTGCAGATTGGATTACGATTCGGTAAAGTCGATTCTCAGGTCAAATTACACGCCCGGAGGCTTGATGACAACCACCGATAAAATGTTAATCCTCACCCTGCTGATCTTCCCGGCGATCATCCTGTCGACGTTGATGATGTTGTCCTCCTCGTCCCTGGCCGAACCGGTCGCGGAGCGGGACGGTTCGGAGTCCCGGGAAACATACTGGGGCCATCTGCCCCCACCCGTCGATTCGACGATGGCGGTATATCGGAAACCGCCACGATCGGTTGGCGAGGAGCTGGTGCGGCTGCCCTGGCGGGTCGTCGGTTTGCCGTTCAAGGTGAGTTCCGGGCTCCTGCGTCACGGCATCATCTACGCGGATGAGCACGGAAGCTTCAAACAGCTCAGGCGGCTGATCGGACCGATGACCGGTCCGTTCGGCATCAAGTTCCGTCTGGTGGCGGGAGGGGTCGGCGGATTAGGATTCGGCCTGGACACCAGGCATCACGCCCTCTTCGATCCCGGCAACGAAATGCGGCTTCTGAGCAAGTTCTCGCTCAACGGCTCCACAGCGGTGGCGCTTGGCTTGCATCTCAATTCCAGGGAGAGTCGGAGTTACCTCTTCAGCGCGGGGTACAACCTGCTCACCGCCGCGCACTATTACGGGCGGGGAGCGACCACCGTGGCCGAGGATGAGTCCACTTACACTCGCGAACTGGCCTGGTGCGGTGTGGGTGTGAATCAAACCATCCTGCCCCGATTGACATGCGGCGTCAGCGCCTACTACAGCAGCGCCGCCACGCGGGGTCCGCGGAATCCCGGTGGGGATGACCCCGCGCTTGCGGATGTCTTCGCGATTACCCCTACCGGTTATGGAGAACGGACGGGCGGCCTGATCTCCCGTCTGGTCCTGGTCCACGACACCACGTATGATGATGGTCGTCCCGCCTCCGGCGGCATGCGCAGTCTCGGCCTCTCCCATTTCCACGAGACGGTGGGGCAGGGTGACGACTTCATCACGATCCTGGCGGATGTCGAGCAGTACTATCCCGTCGTTAAATCAGGTCAGACGTTGGCGCTGCGCGGATTCTATCAATGGATCGTGGCGGCGGATGTCGATTCGATCCCCTTTCAGCGCTTGCTGACCAACGAAACCCCCTACGCTCTGCGCGGCTATCGCGATTTCCGCTGGCGCGATCGCGGTCTGGCTGTGCTGAGTGCCGAGTATCGCTGGCCGCTGTGGGCGAGTACTCACGCCGATAAGCTGGGTCTGGATCTGTATCTCTTCTCGGAGCATGGTCAGGTTTTCGCCCACTGGGACGAGATCAATAGCGGCAATCTCACGCACTCGTACGGCGGAGGTCTGCGTCTGATCGGCAACGGCGGCTTTGCCGGTCGTCTGGAGATAGGCCGGAGCGGGGAGGGTGCGGTCTGGCGCCTGCAGCTCAACCAGACCTTCCAGTCCGCGAAGGGGGGTGTCCTGAATGGATTCAGTCAAGCGGTGCTTCGCTAGAATCATGTTGATGCTTTTGTCGGGCCTCGTCTGCATGGGCAGCGTGTCGGCCGCGGAGCTCAGGCTCGATCGACCGGTGATCTGGCATGAGGATGACAGGCGATCTGTCGCCAGGCCGGAGGAGCGGGATCCCAATCTGATGTGGACCATGATCAACGACTCCGTGATGCTGCCGCTCAGCCGTCACACCGATCCGGTGCGGATGTTCAGGCGCCTGGCCGGATTGTTCGGCGATACCGAGGCCGTATCGCCCGCCGCGAACGTCAACTCGCTGGACGAACTGCCCAACTCCACCTGGTTCACCAACCGGATCGGCTTGCGGCCGTTGACCACGGATGAGGTGAGTCGAGGCCCCGGCAGCGGCCTGGGTCCCGAACGCGGCGCACCCTGGACGGTGACCAGCGCCAAGACGCAGGGCGTCACCCCCGGCTTTGCCGTGCGTGATGCCGCTGGGTTCACCTTCATGATCAAATTCGACCCGCCGGGCAATCTGGGGATGACCTCGGCTGCAGGTGTCGTTTCGAATCGGATCCTCCATGCCGCCGGATACAACGTGCCCGACGATGCGGTGGTTACCTTCAGAGCCGAGGATCTCGTGCTGGGGGCGGACGTGAAGATCAAGGGGCAGGATGGCCGCAAGCGACCGATGACCCAGGCCGATCTCGACGACATCCTGGATTCGGTGGAGCGATTGCCCGATGGTCGCCACCTGGCGATCAGCAGTCGGTACATCAGCGGCCGGCCGATAGGGCCCTTCGCCTATCGTGGCTTGCGCAAGGATGATCCCAACGATCATGTGCCGCACCAGCACCGGCGGGAGTTGCGCGGTCTTTATATGTTCGCCGCCTGGATCAACCACTTCGACACCAAGCAGCACAACAGCCTGGATGCCTTCGATCCCGGCGGTTTCGTCAAACACTATCTGATCGATTTCGCCAGCACTCTGGGCGCGGGGGCCAACGGTCCCACGCCCCGTTATGGCTACGAGTGCACGCTCGATCTGCCCATCATTTTCAGACGCGGTCTGACGTTGGGCTTCCGGGAGGATCCCTGGCGCCGGCTCACGCGACCCGGGAATCTTTCGGAGGTGGGGTACTGGGAGAGCAGGGAGTTCGAACCGTTCGCTTTCGCTCCGCTCCAGCCCAATACCGCGTTCGCCAATTGTACGAACCGCGACGCCTACTGGGCCGCGAAGATCATTTCGGCTTTCACCGACCTGCATCTGGCGGCCATCTGCGACAATGCGGGCTACCAGGATCCGCGGGCATCCGTTTACATGGCACGAATTTTGTGTGAGCGGCGTGATAAGATCGCCCGCGCCTGTTTCGACAGGGTGCCCCCTCTGGACTTCTTCCGCATCTCCGGGACTCGGCTGGAGTTCGCCGATCTGGGGCGGGAGCGGGGTATCTACCCGACGGCCGAAACCCGCTATCGCATCCGGCCCGTTCTGGTCGATGTTGCGCGTCGGCCGCTCTTGGAGGGGGAGTGGCTTCGGTCGACCGAGACGACGTTTGACTTGAGTCTCGCTCCCCGGGTTCGTACGCAGGCAGGGGTGAAATCTTACCTGCGTCTGGATCTCCAGGTGGATCGCGGCGCGGGTTGGAGCCGGAGTGTCGTCGTGTATTGCGATACTGGCGCGGAGCGGGTTGTTGCGCTTGAGCGTTAGTCGTCCATAAGAAAACCGGGGGTTGTTTAACCCCGGGCTGGGAGTTTGAATCGTGACCAATACCGAAAAGCGCAATCCCCTTGAGAGATTCCTCGGCCTCTTCGCCGAGGTGCGAAGTGGCGAGGCGGGCTCCGCGCTGCTGTTGACCGTCAATGTCTTTCTGCTCCTTACCTGTTACTACATCATGAAGCCCGTGCGGGAGGCGCTAATACTTTCTTCCCCCGGCGGAGCGGAATTGAAGTCCTACATGTCGGCGGGGCAGACCCTGTTGCTGCTGGTTCTCGTTCCGCTGTACGGTAGACTCGTGGCCAGAATGCCGCGACGGAGACTGCTCAACAGCGTTACCCTGTTCTTCGCCGGATGCCTAGCGCTCTTCTGGCTGCTGGGCAGTTTCACATCGATTCCGCTTGGCGTGCCCTTCTTTCTCTGGATCGGCATCTTCAACGTATCGCTGATTGCGCAGTTCTGGTCATTCGCCAACGATATCTATACAGCCGAACAGGGTAAGCGACTGTTCGCCATTCTCGGTTTCGGCGCTTCGGCCGGAGCGGTGTTCGGCGCGACGAGCGTTAAGGGGCTCATCGAACCTGTGGGTCTGATGGGCTCCCTGCTCATCGCAGGTGTCATCCTGGTGATCAGTCTGATATTCACCAATCTCGTCGATGCGCGGGCCGCAGTTGAGGGCAAGGCGGATACCGTCGCAGAGGTGCCCGAAGAGCCCATGAGCGATATCAATCCCTACAAGCTGGTATTCGGACATCGCTATCTGCTGCTGATCGCGATGCTGATCCTTATCCTCAACTGGGTGAACACCACCGGCGAGTATATTCTCGGCAAAGTCGTGAAGGATGCGGCGCTGGAGGCTGCAGCGGCAGCTGGCGCCGGGGACGAATTCGTCGGCCCTTACATCGGCAAGTTCTATGCTGATTTCTTCGGTGTAGTCAACGTGGTTGGTTTGCTGACCCAGCTCTTCCTGGTTTCGCGGATCATCAAACACATGGGTATGCGTGTGGCGTTGATGATTCTGCCGGTCATCGCTTTTGCGGGGTACGCAGTGGCTGCGTTCATCCCGGTTCTTGGCTTCATCAGGTGGACCAAGACCGCCGAAAACGCCACAGACTATTCCCTGATGAATACCCTCAAGGGCGTGCTCTTCCTGCCGACAAGTCGTGAGGAGAAATACAAGGCCAAACAGGCGATCGATACGTTGTTCATGCGAGCGGGCGATGTGTTGAGCGCTGTTCTCGTATTTGTCGGCACCACCTGGCTCTCCTTCTCCACCCGGCACTTCGCGCTGTTCAATCTGGTGCTGGTGGTGATCTGGGCGATTCTGGCCATCAATATCGGGAAACGCTTCAAGGAGATGACTGCGGAGGCTTGAGTCCCATACCTCTGGTGCAGTTTCGGCAGTGCTGGAGTCGGGGCAGTCAGCTCCGGCTCCTCTTGGGCTGGATTCGATCGTATTACTGAAGTAATGTCGAAATATCTTTGAAAATCCGTCTGCTAATTCGTCCTCCCCAGGATTCGATCTTCATATATCCGAACCGGCCGGTATCCCTCTTCAGGCCCGGAAACTCCAGGGGGCGATCATCGTGCCGATATTCATAGTGCGGGTCGACAGAATCCGCATCAGGGGGGCATATGGATTGGCGCAAACTTCAATTCAACGAATTCACCAATACATGCAGTGAGCAGGTGATCGAGTACGGCATCTTCGGAGCATATGTCTCGACGAGGTCGACTTTCGTTGAGGACTACAAGAACGGGCAAGCCCTCAGATGCATCGTCGAGGCGTTGGCCAACGTGGTCGCAACGGAAAGGCTGATAGCCGAACGGGGTCGATTCGGCGACAGGGTTGACCTTGGCTTTGATTTCGTTCGGGATCATTCCGGACAGGATTGGGAGTTCTGGTATGAGCTTGCCCGGTTGGGGTTGCTGGCGGAGACGTTCCCTGCGGAAAACCCTCTGAATGTCGATGCTCAAAGGGTGCTGAGCGAGATGAATCTTGCATTCGCCCCCTATCTGGTTCCCCGAAATCTGTCGAAACGATCCGATATCGGCCTTGAACTGAAGCCGGGTTGATTGATCTCCGTGAGATCTCTGCTCCTGCGACTATCAATCCTTGCAATGAATTCAGTGCGATGAAATACTGATTCCGTTAGATACAGGTTGTCGGCACCCGCCGAATGGCTGATTGTTATTACCGATCCCTGTGATTCCTGCCTGGGCAAACTGTCCAACTTACCTTCGTGCTCTGATTCCCATCCCTGGTGGAGGTACAAATTGAAATCCGGATATATCGTTCTGCTGACGTCACTTCTCGCGATTACCCTGAGCTGTACGGCATTTGCCCAATCGCCAACCGTGATCCCCTTTCAGGGGGTTGTCGAGCATAATGGCGAGATCATACCCCCCAGCACCGCCCTGACCTTCTGGATCTATGACCTGGAGGGTGGTGAAACCTCCCTCTGGGGACCCGAGACCCATATCGCGACCCCTGTTGATGGGGTGGTGAGCCTGTTTCTGGGTGCGAGCAACGTGGTGGCCGTACCGGTGACGCCCGCGGTTTTCGCGGATGGCGGCGATCGCTGGCTGGCAGTGAAGATAGGTGATGACGCCAACCTGCTCTGGTTGCGTCTGGGCAGCGTAGCCTACGCCTTCAACGCCGACCGTCTGGAGGGCAACGAGGCCGGCGACTTTGCCGGAGCTACGCATTCGCACAATCTGGGTGAACTGACGAATGTGGATGTCGGCGGCGTCGGCGACGGTGATCGTCTGGTCTATCGCGGAGGTGGCTGGGTCGCCGAGGAGGCACCGGCCTGGGGCTACATCTCAATCAACCTCTTCGGCTGTCGGCTGGGTGGAGAAGCTCAATTCTGCGGCCATCTGATGGAGCATGGGGCGATCGAGTTGCTCGATTACACCAGCGATCAGGGCAAGTTCGATTTCTGTTTCACGCTGCCGGAGGATTACGATAATTCGGGTGACGTCGTCTATGTCGATGTCTACTGGTACAGCGAGGCCACCAGTGGTGATGTGCAATTGAGAGGCAACTGGGGTTCCCTTGGCCGACCCGGGGAGGAGGGGAGAGGATTCAACGTGCAGAATCACACCACTGTTTCCCTGGGTGCCCTGGCTTCCGAGATACATAAATCCTCACACTGGGTCACAGCCGGCTCATACGGTTTGGAGCCGGGCGATGCCATCTGCATGGGTTACTACAGAAGCATGTGGGATACCTGTGCGGAGAGCGTGTTCATCAGCGGCGTCCGGATCCGTTACAAGAAGGTGCAGTGATGCGTGTGTTTGGACAATCATGCAATCGGCGCGTCGGTATGATGCTGCTGGTTTTCGCATTGATGTCTCCGTGTATCGCCGCTACCGTCAGCGCAGGGATTGTGGTCCTCCCCTCGGGTGGCGGTCTGGCGACGGCAGGGGGCAACAGCGTGCGGGCCGTTGTGGGTGAAACCCTCTCCGGCCCGACCCAAAACGGTGACGGATGTCTGGGTGCCGGCTTCCTCTTCGGTCGCATGGGCGATCTGACACCAGTGATGCTGCTGGATTTTACCGCCAACCAATCCGAATCCGGTGTGTCTCTGGAATGGTATTGCGTCGACTTCGACCGGGCGGATTTCCGTCTCGAAGCTTCGCTGGACGATCAGCAATGGTTGGTCCCCTGGCGTGTGCTGGGCCCAGGAGCATTCGGTGCTGAAGATGAGGGGACCGATCTGGCTGCCGGCGGCGAGATCAGCTACCTCCTGCTGGTGAGGGAGGCGAGCGGGGCCGAGTGGATGCCGCTGGGCCGCACCGAACTGCTGCTGCCCGCCGCAGTCATCCCCACGGCGTTGAATGCGGCCTATCCGAATCCATTCAATCCCGTCACCGGCATCAACTTCAGTCTGCGCAAGACGGGGCTGGTGCGCCTGCGTGTCTTCGATGCCGCCGGGCGTCTCGTGCGCACTCTGGTGGATGAGGATCTGCCTGCCGGGCATCACAGCCTGAACTGGGACGGCTGCAATGACGCCGACGCACATCAGGCCTCGGGCGTCTATCTGCTCAGGATGGAGACCGCCGGCTTCAGCGATTCGCAACGACTCGTGTTGCTCAAATAGCGGCGATCCGGATGACGGAAAAGGCCGGGGAGTCGTCTCCCCGGCCTTTTTGGCTTATATGCGACAGTTATTCGCCGATTGCATTTTGAGTTGGATCCGTTGAGGGGATCAGGCCGTCGAACTCGCGCGGGAAACGGTCGGGTGAGGTGTCGCCGCCAACCCAGTCCGCGAAGAACGCGGATGCGTCCTCGATGCCTGCCTCCTCGAACAGCAGGGCCATTATCTCGGGTGAGAGTCCGCGGTCCCGGTATTCGGCAAGGATGCGTCGCTGCAGCGCCGCAAAACGCTCCTGGCCGATCTTGCGGGCCTCCAGGAAGATCCCCAGCGCACCTTTGGCGTGACGGATATAGGTGTTGTAGTCGAACTCGAGAACCTCCTCCTCCTCCTCCGTAATACCCAGGCGTTGATCGACACCTTTATCGACAGCCTTCAGGTACAGTTCCATCCACTCGCCGTTGCGCCACAGTTCGTCCAGATCGCATTCCCGCTGCTGAGCCAGGAAGAGCTGATCGGCCCAGATCCCCATGCCGAGCATCACCCAATCCAGATCGATCCGCGAAGCGCTGCGCGCGTACATCCCCCAGAAGTAGTGACCCAGTTCGTGTGCGGTGATCTCCATCAGGAAATCCTCATCGAGACAGGCGCGGTGGATGTAATACAGGTTCTCCGCCGGGAAGCCGCCCCTGTAGCCCGGTGCGCCGGGGGCGATGCCGATCTGTCCAACGGGGAAGAAGCCGTAGAGATCGCGATACCAGACCATGGCGCGGGCGGTGAGACGTGCCGCCGCAGCAAACTCCTCATGCTGATCGGGGGGGGCCAGCACCGTGACGCGAAATCCCTCGAGATCGATAGTGATGAGATCGTGATCATCGGCCAGGTTAAGCGCGAAACCGGAGGCGTGAGTCGCCTCCCAGGTTCGGGTCTCCCGCTCGTCGCGCCCCTCACATTTCTGCTCCCGTCCCGAGGTGAGAACCTGCATGCCGGCGGGCAGGTCAAGCTGCACCGTGAAATCGCAATGCGGCGGATAGTCGTCCCCGGAGGTGCGGATCAACGGGTACCAGACCGACCAGCGGCTCGTGGCGAAGAACGAATCGTAACCGAGATCCTCCTTGTAGCCGTCTCTCAGCGGAGCCGTGTATTCAATCGCGAGCCTCAGATCCCTTGGTGATGAGGCGACCGGCAGCAGCACACCCAGTTCGTCGTGGGTGAGGTCCGAGGGCAACCAGGTCCGGTTTCCGGTCGTGATCCGTTTCAGCCGCAGCCGATCGGGATTGATCTCGTCGCTCATTCCCGCCAGATCAATGCGGAGGCCTTCGTCCGTGATCAGTGCGTGAGGTATCGTGATATCGGCGGTTGCCCTGATCTCGCGCACGGTCATGTCCACCGTTCCCTCGATCTCATAGCGGGGGATAGTCGCTCGGTTTTCGCTCAAGCGTGTCTCGGTGGAGGCGCACCCCGCGAGGAGGCACAGCAGTAGAATCGGGAACAGGTTTTTCATCGTTGCACCCCGATCACGCTCAGTGAACCAAGGTCGATCTGATTGTTGACCCGGCTGGGTTTGGCCGTCAGGTAGACATCCCGGGCGTCACCGGGGCAGATGGGTTTGCTGCCGACAAGTTCCAATGCCAGTCCGGCCGCCTCGATCCGGAGCGTGTTGCCCGAGATGCGCCCCCGAGTGCGGGGTGAGTTCTCGCCCATGGTGCACGACAACCGCATGATCTCACCCCTGTCGTCGCGCAGGATCAGATCACTCGTCATCAGGTCGATATCGCGGGCGATCACCCGGTCGTTGACGATGAGGTAGGCGTTGCGGATACGCATGAGCGGCGTGTCGGAGACGTCGCCCCAGAGGATCCGCGGCGTGATTCGCAGGTAGATCCTGTGACCGTTGCGGGGATTGTTGAAGATCACCGCGCCCATCTCGCCGTCGATACCGAGATTGACCGTGTGCGGTTCGTCGTCGGGGGCCGTGGAGCTCCAGGAAGTTTGGATCGTAACCTTGTGTCCCGGGGCCTTCGTCTCCGTCGGGACGGTTATCAGCAGGTCGATAGTGTTCACGATATCGCTGTCCTCGTCGCGGTAGGCCAGGGTGATCTCCTCGCCGTCCAGAATCCTGTAATTCCGCTCCCACATGACCTCGCCCTCCTTGAAATCATCAATCTCGGGGGGGGCATCCAGCATCTGGACATTGACGTGGAGGGGCAACCCGCGGGGGATTCCGTTTTTGACTCCGAGAGCGGCATGATCGGCAGTCAGCCTGAGATCGCTGTCTCCGGTCTGCACGTTCACCGTAGGTTCATCCGGGTCGGCGGCGGCCAGGTCCGACGTCAGGCAGAGCAGTAAGCAGATGCCCAGTACAAGCAGTGTTCTCATGGTGTTGTCGAGGAAGGTTGACCGTTTCATTATCTCCTCCAATGGCCTTGCGGCTCCAGATTGGCGAACTGACCGCTGAAGACGATCAGGTCGCTCCGTTCCCCGAGTGACTGCGTTACGACATCGCTGTCCGCGAACTGAACCTGCTCGCCGACCTCCACGGCTGGTCTGCCCCAGTAAAGCAGCGCCAGCACCAGCAGCAGCAGTGCCCCGAATGCCGGCACGGGAATGGAGATTCGGCCACGCAGCAGGTGGGCGACGATCCATTCCAGGGGGGAGCGTGTCGGCTCGGGGCTTGTCGGGAGCGGTCGCAGGGCAGGGGGAGTTTCGTCCCAGCTTTGGAGCACGGTCCCGGTAGCCGTCAGTTCGGCTTGAAAGAGACGACAGGCGGGACAAGCCGCCAGGTGCTCCGTGAGCTCGCGGGTCTCCGCATCACTCAGTTCGCCGTCGTGCAGGGCTGAAATCAATTCCTGGTAACGATCGCAATGCATATCACTCGACCTCGTGTTTGGGTTCAAGGAGGGGACGCAGGCGCTCCGCCAGTATCTTGCGCGCCCGGAAAATCCGGGACCTGACCGTACCTACCGGGATGCCGACGATGCCGGCGATCTCTTCGTAGTTGCAGTCCTGGTACTCACGCAGGATCAGCGGCACTTGCAGTTCATCGGGCAGACGACCGATCTCGTTGCGGACGATGCCCGCCGTCTGCGCGCCGACCAGTTCGTCATGCTGGTCGCGCTGCGTAATCTCCTCGCCGGTCAGCCGATCCCGCTTCTCAACCATGAGGCGCCGCTGCCGACCTAGGCGTCGGCGCTCCTCGCGATAGAGATTGTGGGCGATGCCGTAGAGGAAGAACCGCTCATTGTCGGGGGGGGACTCGACAAGTCTTTTGCGACAGATGATGAAGCAGTCGTGAGTCAACTCTTCGCACCGCTCGCGATCTCTCAGGGCGCGATACAGGAAGCCGAAGATGCTGCCCGAGTGTTCCCGGTAGAGATCGTTGAGTCGTTCATCTTGTCGTTTACGGTTCATTTCTGCTCGCTTTGCTGGTCCACTCACCAGACAAGTGACTTGAGGGGGGCATTGGTTCACGACTTTCCGGAAATTCAACCATTTTTCCATACCGGAACCGGCAAGGTGCGAGAGAGGTGTGGGGATGATAGCGTGCGCTCATGACGCTTGCCTATACGAAAACACCCCCGGAATGTCCGGAGGTGCACAGTGTTCAAAGCTGTGTCGGCAATAATGTGATGCCGCAGCATCAATATGCGGTGCCCGTTCCGGTAAGCTCAGCTAGGTCAAGCCAATCGGAGAGTCGCAGGATACTCAACCCGGCAAGCACTCAGTGAAGCCTGGAGGTCGCATTGAACTGATCTGCTTGAAATCAGCATTGGCGGCACCCCTGCTTCACAACTCCAATATTGCGACCTCCCTCATCGGGAGATCATTGAGGAAGAGACGGATTCCCGGTCCGAATTCCCAAAGTAATTGCCGATTATGCCCAGTTATAATCCGGATCGATGTGCCAGAGCGGAAAAACATAGTTTGATCTATCGCCGACCGGAAAGGTTCTGGACGCTCCTCGACACCTGTGGTTTGTTGGCTTGGAGCGGGAGGAGCGGCTCGCAGGCGAGTTGAACTCAAATTCGGAGGCAGGAATGAACACCACTTTCGCATTCGTCACCTACGAATCCAGTTATGCGCCGTGTGGCGGCATCCAGGCGGTGATGCAGCACCTTCCTGATGCGATGCGCAAGGAGTCGCAACAGCCCACGGTGATGATCACGCCGTTTCATCACCGGATTGCCGGGACCACATCGCTGAAATTGAGGAGTATCGGCACGGTGCTCATCCCTGTCGGTCGCAGAGATGTACCCGTCGCGGTGCTTAAACTCAACGGCGCCACGCCGATCTACTTCTTGCGTCCGGATGACCTTGCCTACTTTGCCGGCGAGAAGCACCCGTACGATGTGCCCACCGGCAATGGGGGTGAGGAGAATATCCTCCTGCGCGACTCGTTGTTCTTTGGTGCGGCCGCGGTTGAAGCGCTGGCGCTCATCGCCCCGCGCAAACGCTTTACCCTGATGATGCAGGATTGGGAAGCCGCCACCTGCGCTCTCGCTCTGGCGGGCAGGCGTCATCATCACAAGCTGTTCGTCACTCTGCATAACAGTTACGACAGCCCCGCTCCCGGCAATATGCTGCGCGATCTGGGGATCCCCCCGTCGGCCTGCCGCGGGTGGACGGTGCTGCAGCGCGCTTTGCCGCTTGTCGGTAAGGCGATTTTCACCGTATCCGATCAGTTCGCGGTGGATTTCCGCGAGGATCCTCTCCAGAACACGGTCATGGCGCCACATCTCCAGAGGTACCTGCAATCCCGTTTGCGCGGTGTCTGTAATGGACCATTCATGAAACTCAAGGTGGAGAGGGAACTGCTGAGCGCCGCGCGCAAGGGTGTTTTCAAACCTCTGCAAAGCTGGAAACTCAGGCAGAGGACCAAAGCATTGAGGGCGCTGGCCAAAGTCAAATCCTCGGATGCGACTCCGGTTTGGGGCGATCCGCAGGCGTTTGGCGGACACGTGGCCCCCTGGTTCGTCTTTGCCGGACGCGACGACAGTCGGCAGAAGGGTTACGATGTGGCGGTGGCGGCGATCAGGACGTTCCTGCGCAAGCGGAGGGATGCGCAGTTCCTCTTTTTCCCCATCCCCGGCGACGAAGGTGTGCGGGGTCTGGGGTTTTTGAGGAAACTGGCCACCGGTTATCCGGAGAATGTCATCGCCTTCCCCTTCAGATGGGGGGAGGGTTTCGGCGCATCGCTTGCGGGTGCCGCATACGGTGTCATGCCCTCACTCTACGAGCCGTTCGGCATGGCCAGCGAATTCTACTTGAACGGCACCGTGGGGCTCGCTCGCGCCACCGGGGGGCTGTGTCAGCAGATCCGTCCCCTCACCGGCATCTCCTCCTTTTCGGGTGCCGCCGCCGAACAGGCTGCACCCTACTTTGCCGAGCGAGCTCCGGCGACCGGACTCCTTTTCCGCGAGGCGGCGGATCTGCCGAGCGTGGTGGAGGACTGGAGGGCCATCAACGCCGCCGGGTACAACACGCAACCCGGACGCAACCGGGTGAAGGAGCGGGGGGAGCTGCCGCTGTTTGCGGCCATGGCCGGGGAGCTTCAGGGGGCAATGGTTGATGCCCTCGATGTGCTCAACGAGGATCCCGCACTCTATCACCGTATGCTGGCTGGCGGTTGCAGCCTTGTGCAGCGGAACTTCTCCTGGCGCAAAGCCGCACGGGAGTATCTGGCGGGCATATTGGAGAGGTAGGGAGCAGCCCCTCAACCCTATTGGATTGCACAGTATCTGTCTTAATGACCCTGTAGTCTTCCGGGTATATCGCCGCGGAGAGGGGCATCCCCCCATATCGGGAATTATCAGGAATTTGCGGCAACCGGGCGGATCTTCATCATCCGGTCAATGGCCGAACATTATAGTTTTCCGAATTCCGAATATGGTATAATGACAAAAGATTGTCATCCTGATCTCCAGACAGGGATACTATGCGATTTGCCGCAACCAAATTCATGTTCCTCTTTCTGCTGATGTGCGCACTGGCCTGGCCTGCAGGGGACTGCCTTGCCGTCATCGACTCCTGGAGCGTAACCACCTGGCCAGCGGCAACCTTTGCCTCCAAAGATGGGATCAACGGCCATCTCTCCCCCGGCGAACTGGTGCTCGACAACAATCCCCTGGACTACCTTCTCCTTTTTGACGCTACGGACTATACGGGGATCTGGGATCTTGAGGTTTGCCACGGGTTGCTCTATATGGGGGCCGGTTCCGGACCCATGTCGGACACAGGCGGGGATATCCTCACCTACGACTATGGGAGCCACTCCCTAGAGATCGATTTCGAAGTGAGTGAAGAGGGGATTGTCGTATTAAAGGCTCAGGGCGATACGATCTGCAGCCCCGGAATCGATAATCTGGATTCACATGAATGGGGTAATCTGTATATCAACACTGGTGACGGCTGGATGAGGATGGAGACCATTCCTCACGCCGTACACGTGCTTGATGTGACCTATCACAACGGGAAGATCTGGGTAACGACGGGATTGGGTAGCGGGAATGGCCTGCGCAGTTGTCTGTTCTCCTCGGACGACCTGGGTGTCTCCTGGACAGAGGAATTCCTTACCGATCCTATTGACGAGCCCGGGGAATTCCGTCGTCTCTACGGCGCCACCTCCTTCAACGGTTCCCTATTCGCGCAATCCGACAACCGTGCCCCCGAGGGGAAGGTGCTCTTCGAGTTCCCCCCCTCCGGAGAGATGGTGACCCACGAGATCGGTGCGGGGGGGTACTGCCTGGCCGGCTTCGAGGAGTACCATGGCGACCTGCTCTATTTTACCAGCGGTTCTCTGAGTATCTGGGATGGCCAGGGGTGGACTGTGTGTTATCCGCCGGTTCATCCGATCAGTTTCGTCAGCCATGCGATTATCGAGTACGACGACATGATCTACCTGGGCGGCTACGAAAACATGGTCCGCAGTTCCGATTTCGACGACTGGGAATCTGTGACCGTCGAGGAGACGTTCGAACGCGATTTCAAGACCATTGAGAATTACCATGGCCGTCTGTATGTGGGTTCCGTCCCCTACGGCGAGGTGTTTGTCAGCGCCGCCCTCAGCCGGGGTGAGATGACGGCCCGCCCCTACAGGTTCCAGGGTACGGTCCTCACGGGAACCATCGCCTGGAGCGCCATCATGCAGGATCCCGCCTGTACGCTCCGCTTTCAGCTCAGATCGGGCGTGGATGAGACTGCGCTTGCCTCCGCCGAGTTCGTCGGTCCCGATGGCACGCCCGCCAGTTGGTACGAGACCTCCGCAACGGCCATCCCGTCCGTTCATATCGGTGACAGCTTCTTTCAGTATCGCGTCGAAATGACCACCGCCGATCCGCTGTTCGCACCGGTACTGGAGGAGTTCCGCCTGGATGTGGATCTCGATACCACGGCCATCCCCCATGATCTCGAGCCGGCAGGTCTCGAGGTCTGGCCCAACCCCTTCAGCGCTGCACTCAATATCCGTTTTGCCGATGCCGCTCAGCTTCCCCGGGAACTCGATATCTACGATATCCGGGGACGTTGCGTCAGGACCATGAATTCCACCGGTGGCGCGCTCCTTTGGGATGGTCGCGACCGGACCGGCGCCGCCCTGCCTGCCGGGGTCTATCTGATCCGCATTGTCGCCGACAACAATTCCGTGCAGACCTGTCGCGTCATGTTGCTGCGCTAACCTCCTCTTGCCGATGGCCCGACGGTGAGCTCTCCTCTGCCGGAGATCGTATCGACTCCATTTTACCCCATCATTTGCCCTGATCCGACGTTCTTTGCCCCTACGGGAACCGCAGGCCCGCGTGAGTCGTTGACCTCATCCCCTCACCCGATTATCCTGTCTAAAAGACTCTCTCTGGAGGCTGGACCTTGAGCAATATGCACCATGATGACAATCTGGACGTTGAACGACTGGAACGACTGCACCAGGCCCACCGGGCTTTGAGGGAGCAGGTTTCCCACGTTATCGTCGGGCAGGACGCCGTCGTTCGCGAGTTACTGATCTCCATGTTCGCCGGTGGGCACAGCCTGCTGGTGGGGGTGCCGGGTCTGGCCAAGACGCTGCTGGTCTCCACGTTGGCCAGGGTGCTCGACCTGCAGTTCAACCGCATCCAGTTCACGCCCGACCTCATGCCCACGGATATCACCGGCACGGAGATACTCGAGGAGGATCGCGCCACAGGCAAGCGGGTCTTCCGCTTCATGAAGGGGCCGATTTTTTCGAACATAGTTCTGGCCGATGAGATCAACCGAACGCCGCCCAAGACCCAGGCGGCCCTTCTGCAGGCCATGCAGGAGTACCAGGTGACTGCCGGCGGCGAAACTTTCCAGCTTGAGCGACCTTTTTACGTCCTGGCGACGCAGAATCCCATCGAGCAGGAGGGGACCTACCCGCTTCCCGAAGCGCAGCTCGATCGGTTCATGTTCAATATCAAGGTCGATTATCCCAGCGAGACCGAAGAGTTGAAGATCGTCGAGACGACCACGACGGGCCAGGATCCCACCCTGGAAACGGTTCTTTCGGCTACCGATATCGTCGAACTCCAGAAACTGGTTCGCCGTGTTCCGGTGGCTGAGAGGGTTGTGGCGTTTGCCGTAAGGCTGGCGCGGGCCAGCCGCCCGGACGAGCAGGCCCCCGATTTCATACGTGACTTCGTGGCCTGGGGGGCCGGACCGCGCGCCGGGCAGGCCCTGATCCTGGGCGCCAAGGCCCAAGCTGCCCTTGAGGGGCGTATTGCTCCGGGGATCGATGATGTCAAGTCCGTGGCGCTGTCCGTGCTGCGGCACCGTCTGGTAACGAATTTCAACGCAGAAGCCGATGGAGTTACCTCCGATGAGATCATCGGCCGCCTGTTGGAGAGCTTGCCGGAGTAACTGCAGGTACGAATATTGCATTTTTGTATCCCCAGTTGGCGGGCAACTGCTATACTGAACCATAATGATTACGATTAACCGGAATTTGCTTTGTTTCGGCATCCTGTTGAGCTGCTCCGGTATTTGCAGAAAAGGAAGAGGAAGTAATGATCGGAAAAGAGATCCTGACTACGCAGCATCGAGAGATTGAGGGAGTGATTGAGGAGATTCGCGGATGCCTGAATCGGCAGGAAACTGCCAAAGATGCCCGGATCACCAAAAGGCTCCTGTGCAACCTGATCAGTCGATTGAACAACCACACGCTTCTGGAGGATGGACAGGTCTATCCGGCTCTCCTCGAAAGTTCAAGCAAGCCGCTCAGGGATCTTGCCGAATCTTTCCAATCCGAGATGGAGGGGATCAGGGAGTCCTATACGGAATTCTTCGGAAAGTGGATACATGTCGAGATGATCGAGGACCATATCGAAAGCTTCAATCACGACGCGAATATGATCTTCAATTCGTTGATTCGTCGATTTGCCCAGGAGGAGAAAGAGCTCTTTCCCAAGGCGACAACCCTCGTCAAGGCTGCTTCGGCCTGAATTGACGATCCGGGTGCTTCAACACGGCCCTGACAGATCGCAGACCAGGATCAGCGCGCATCATCAGTAGAATCTTTTGATCGTTCCGATATCCATGACCTCGGCGGGACCGCAAGTCCCCGGAGCGACCAGACGCATCCCGATATTGCGGCCGCTGGACGCCTCCAGCCGCCAGGTTCCGTCGAATCGGGTCCAGTAGTTCCCACACGTTCCGCTGGCGCAACTGTCATCCAGACCGATTCCGGTATTGCCGGCGAGACTGATCCCGATTGCAAAGGTCTCACCCGGGAAAAAGTAGATGTTCTGGCTCCACAGCTCGATGTCTATCCAACCGGCCTCATCGCTGCTTGATGTGCCATGGCTGAAGCTCACGCCCGTGCTGGTCAGACTGCCGGGGGCGTTATCGAGATCGGCGCCTCTGGCCAGATAGACCTCACCAGCGGTATCCCCAAAGCCGTAAATGCGGAGAGTCGTCACGACCACCGAGCAGTCCCCCTCGACCTGAAACAGGCCGATTGCCATGTCGGCCCAGTCGGC
This sequence comes from bacterium, assembly GCA_024231955.1. Classification (GTDB taxonomy): domain Bacteria; phylum Krumholzibacteriota; class Krumholzibacteriia; order JACNKJ01; family JACNKJ01; genus JAAEPZ01. The sequence continues at coordinate 240,841 of JAAEPZ010000538.1, forward strand.
GGCGGTGCCGAATGACTCAAAGGTGCCGTCATCGAACCCGTACTCATCCGGGCGATACTCATCGGTGCGGATTGCCCCCACGGCGGGCTGGGCAGCCAGGTTGAGCAGTATCAACATGGCGATGAGGTGTTTCATGTCGGTCTCCAGCGCTTCAGTGTGAATTCGGGGTCGCAATACCCGATGATGCCGATCCTGCGAATATGCTGCTCAATGATAACGCATCCCGGGCCGTTTGACGAGGATCAGGCGGAGGTGAAGTCCCTGTAGCCCGCGCCGGGAACCGCGCTCCGACTTCTGTCTATAGACAACTCGATATCGAGAGGTGCTTGGCCACTCTCCCAATCACTGTTATAGTACGAGGTGATCGACACCCTTTAGGTGTCGCGGAATCGCTCTATCCATCGGGAGCTCATCGTGACAGCTCAAGCCGCAACCCGTCTCCGCCGTTTCCTGGATCCGGAGGTCGTCAGCCAGCTCGACAACATGGAGCTGATGGCTCGCCTGGTCGTGGAGGGGTTCATCGCCGGGCTGCACAGGAGCCCTTTTCACGGCTTTTCGGTCGAGTTTTCCGAGTATCGCCCCTATATCCCGGGGGAACCGGCAAGTCGGGTGGACTGGAAGGCTTTCGCCCGCACCGATCGACACTTCGTGAAGCTCTTCGAGGAGGAGACCAACCTCCGCGGCACCCTGTTGCTCGACGGCAGTCGCTCGATGGATTTTTCGGGCGACCCGCATCGCGTCACCAAGTTCCGCTATGCCAGTATGTTGACGGCCGGCCTGGCCTATCTGCTCATCCACCAGCAGGACGCCGTCGGTCTGATCACCTTTGATGAGCAGATCCGGCGGATTCTCCCCGCCCGCTCGGTCAGGCGGCATCTCTACGATCTCCTGATCGCCCTCGAACAGAACGAACCGGGTGGGATGACCGATGTCGGCGACGCACTTCACCGCGCTGCGGAGCGGGTGGGGCGCCGGGGGCTGGTGATTCTGCTCAGCGATCTATTGGACGATCCCGAGCGGGTGCTGGCCGGGCTCAAGCATTTCCGACATAGAGGTCATGAGGTTCTGGTATTCCATATCCTGGATCCGCTGGAGCGGGATCTCGATATCCGGCGCGAGGTGCGTCTGGAGGATCTGGAGACGGGGGAGCATCTGCGGACTCAGCCCTGGTTCATCCGCAAGGAGGTCGGGGAGCGGGTGGATGCCTGGGTGAGGGGGCTTGAAAGCGAATGTCGCACCCATCGCATCGAGTACGTGCCGCTTACCACCGATATGCCCTTCGATATTGCCCTGCGCAGGGTTCTCGACCATCGCGCCCGCGTTGGTTGATCCCGCTTTGCACCACTGGACATAAAAAAACCGGGAGGCTTGCGCCTCCCGGTAAATCAAACTGTTTGGTCCGGTACTAGTACAGGGCCTTGACGGAGCTCATGGAAGCGGCTTCGCTGGCAGTCTGACCGGTGACAACGACGCGGATACCATTGTTCTTGGCATACGCTGAATCGAGGCCCCAGGCGCCATCGTAGCTCGCCCAGTAGTAACCACAATCCACGCCGTCCACACAGTCGGACAGGCCAACGCCATCGGCGCCATCAAATGTCACACCAACGGCGATGATTTCGCCACCGGCATAAACGAGGCCCAGGCTACCCATGTCAACGTCGAGCCACACGGACTCGTCGAAGGCGGTGGTGCCGGCGTTGAAGGTGACGGTTGTCGCATAAGGAGCGGCAGGAGCGGTCGCCAGGTCGGCGGTGTCGTCCATCATGACGGCGTGGTCCTGATCACCAAAGAAGTAAATACGCATTGTGGTCAGTGTCCAGTCGCCGGCGGGAGCTTCGAAAACGCCGATGGTCATGTCGGACCAGTCAGGGGTCGAGCCGAAGCCGGAGAAGATACCATCATCATAACCGAGTTCAACATCGTCACGATCAAGGCTCGCGGGCGAGGTAACAACGCTGTCGAAAGTGACAGCCTGACGGGCCAGGACCGGGGTAGCGATAAGGGCGATCAGCGCCAGCAAAGTGATAACTTTACGCATGGGGGATCTCCATAGGGATTGAGATGAAAGTCAGTAATCGAAATCCTACCTGAACTCCATCTGAAGGTCGGGTAGTTATTCCGTTGCAGCCCAGTTGGGTGCGATAACGGCGATTATACACTGCCAGGATTGTGTAAGACAAGGGTGACGATCATGTATGGCGAAAATGTATTTGAGTTTAAAGGACTTACAACAAAGAGCACCAAAAACAGGCTGTAGTGTTACACGCATGATTAATAAGGGGCGGATGAGAATTGAGCAGTGGTTTGATCTGCACGCGAGTGACATCAAAAAAACCGGGAGGCTGGCGCCTCCCGGAATATCAAACATGAAACTTCGTAGGGTCCGGTACTACTAGTACAGGGCCTTGATGGAGCTCATGGAAGCGGCTTCGCTGGCGGTTCCACCAGTGATGACGCAACGCAGACCATTGTTCTTGTCATAATCGGAATCGAGGCCCCAGGCGCCATTGTAGCTCGCCCAGTAGTAACCACAATCCACGCCGGCCACACAGTCGGACAGGCCCATGCCTTCGGAGCCATCAAAGGCTGCACCGATAGCAATGATGTCGCCACCATTGAAGATGAGGCCCAGGCCACTCATGTCGGCATCAATCCATGCCGCTTCGGCCCACTCGACGCCACCAGCGAACATGACGCCGGTGCCATAAGGAGCTGCAGGAGGTGTGGCCAGGTCGGCAGTGTCATCCATCAGAACTTCATGGTCGGGACCGAAGAAGAAGGTCCGGTAGGTTGTCAGTGTCCAGTTGCCTGCGGGCACTTCAAACACGCCGAGGGTCATGTCGGTCCAGTCCGGGGAGGTTCCGTAGCTGGGGAAAACGCCATCGTCATAGCCGAGTTCGACATCGTCACGATCGAGGCTCGTGTTCGCTGTCATGACGTCAACATTGACGGCCTGGCGGGCCAGAACGGGGGTTGCGATGAGCGCGATGAGCGCCAGAAGAGTGATAACTTTACGCATTGGTATTACTCCATGATGTTAAGCCAGTGAGATGCAGCTTGTCTTGCAACAAGCACATTCTTTCCGCTCGGTCAGATTGGGAGCGAAGAATGTTGTGAGATCACATAGCAGCTTGCTGTATGTGACAGTCAGATTATACAGGGATACAAGTGGGCAATACAAGTCCGATCATGTAGGAAATGTCAGAATTTCACTGCCATGCCGTCAATAATGGGCTGAAATTGGTCATGTGTATATTAGGTAAAGTTTAAGATAATCAAATATACCATCATAACTCGTTGTGGCGTAGCCTGTTGGATAGCTTTCCCTTGTTATACTGATTCAAGCGAATGTAATTTTCACATTTGGATTATGATAGATAAACATCGATGCCGTGCTTGAATATCGCGTGATTGAATCTCATTAGGAACACAAAGGTGTCAGTTCCACCGCCAGCCCTTTTCAAATTATCTCCGTTACCAGATATTGAATGCCTGATTGCACACTCCACCTACATTGATTCTTTCAGGTTCCACACGCAGTGGGGCAATAGCGCATTAAATCCCCGATTGCTAAAATTGGATGCGCATTTAGACTATTCAGGGTATGTATTGCCCTAGCTCAACGGATTCGCTGATCCAGCCGATATTCGGTAAAGGTCATCCTTATCCAGAGGTCGTTGCCGGGAGGGTTTGATGACTGGAAGAGACAGCAATATGTCCGGTCGGTACTGCGTCGTCACAGGAGCCAGCTCGGGCATCGGCCAGGTGACGGCCCTGGAGCTGGCTAAGATGGGAGCCTACGTGATCTTGGTCTGTCGCGACAAAGCCCGTGGTGAGCTGGCGCGGGAGATGATCCGGCGGGAGAGCGGCAGTAATTCGGTGGATCTGTTTCTGGCGGACCTCTCCTCCCAGGCGTCGATCTGGAAGTTGGCCGCGGAGCTCAAGGGGCGGTTCCCGCGGCTGCATGTGCTGGTGAACAATGCCGGGGCGATATTCCCCGAGCGACGCTTGAATGCCGAGGGCCTGGAGATGACCTTCGCCCTCAATCATATCGCCTACTTCCTTTTGAGTAATCTGCTCCTGGATGTCATGAAGGATTCCCCGTCGCGGATTATCAATGTCGCATCAAGGGCCCATGTGCGGGGCAAGATCAATCTGGAAGATCTGCAGGCCGAGCGGGGCTGGTCGCCCATGGGGTCATACGCGGCCTCCAAGCTGGCGAACATCCTGTTCACGCGTGAGTTCGCGCGACGCCTGCGCGGTTCGAAAGTCACGGTCAACTGCCTGCACCCCGGCGTTGTCGCGAGTCGGTTCGGCAGCAGTGGGCCGGTGGGTATGCGCCTCGTCTACAAACTGCTGCGGCCTATCCTGTTGAGCAACGAGCGGGGGGCGGATACGGTGATCCATCTGGCGAGTTCACCCGAGGTGGAGGGTGTTTCGGGCGAGTATTTCGTGGGGAGGATCGAAAAGGCGCCGTCACGCAGGGCGCGCAACGGCGAGGCGGCGTCGGGACTGTGGAAAGCCAGTGCCGCGATCACACGTGTTGGTTAGATGGGATAGCTGGATCAGGTGCGCCGGCAGGCGCCCGTAGAATTGGAGTCGGATATGGACTACGGTGGCTATGATGACTTTGTGGCGGAGTTCTACGACTACGTGAATCCGTATATTGAGCGCGATGACATCAACTTCTATATAGAGGAGGGGCTGCGGGCGCGTGGTCCGGTGCTGGAGCTCGGCTGCGGTACGGGGCGCGTGATGCTGCAGATGGCGCGTGCGGGTGTGGAGGTCGTGGGTCTGGACCTTTCGCCGTCGATGCTGGCTATCTGCGTGGAGCGGCTGGCCCGGGAGCAGGAGAATGTCCGTGTGCGCACCCGTTTGACGCTGGGCGATATCCGCAATTTCGATCTCGGCCGCACTTTCCGCCTTGTCACTCTGCCCTTTCGCGTCTTTCAGCACCTGCTTACCGTTGAACATCAGAAGTCCTGTCTGGCGAGTATCGGGAAACACATGATTGCGGGTGATCATCTCATTCTCGACCTGTTCAACCCCTCACTTGAAATGCTGGTGGACAAGAGGCGGGAAGAGCCCCACGACAGGGAACCGGAGTTCGTGATGCCCGACGGCAGGATCGTCACCCGCTCTCATCGCGTGGGTAATTGCGATCTTAATCGGCAGATCATGGACTGCGAGTTGATCTACAACATTGCACATGAGAACGGGAAAACGGAGCACCGGGTGCATGCGTTTCAGCTGCGCTGGTTCTATCGTTACGAGATCGAACATCTGCTGGCGCTGACGGGCTTCACTGTGGAGGCGGTTTACGGTGATTATGATCGCTGCGATTTCGGCGCGAAGCAGCCGGGCGAACAGATAGTCGTGGCGACGAAGAACTGAGAAGTCCGGTTTGATATAAAAGTGATTCACCTCCTCCGCGGGGCAACTTCACTTTTTGGGCAAGCTCGTAGTCGGCAACGACATGGCGTATTGATTGCCTGCCTTTGGAACTGTGGCAATCTGATCACTTGCCAGACTGCGGAAATCAGGGCAGATTCCCAATAGATCTACCGGATACCAAAGTTCGATTCGAGTGCCTGCCGGCTGTCCGTCAGCCCGCGGGTGCGGTGAATCATTAAAAAGGGATCGATATGACCACTAACGATAAAAGCGGCGGCATCGCCATCCTCGTCACCCGTGACGGTATGGGCTCCTCGAGCATTACGCTTCAGCACAAGCTGATACAGACCTTCCTCTCTATAATAGAGGAGAACGGTCAGTTGCCCGGCGCCATCTGCTTCTACACCGACGGTGTGAAACTTGTTGTCGAGGGTTCACCGGTACTGGCCGAACTCCGATCGCTCGAAGCCAAGGGGGTTCATTTGATTGTCTGCAAGACCTGCCTCGACACCCACGGCATCGCCGATCAGGTGGCGGTGGGCGTAGTCGGGGGCATGGGTGATATCGTCGCGGCGCAGTGGCTGGCAGACAAGGTCATCACGCTATGATGCCCACCAGCACCAAACGGCTGTGGATCGCCTTCGTCATTTTCCTCCTCATGGGCATCACCTTTGGTGTCGGAACCATGGTTGGTATCGCACTTTCGGAAAAACGGATCGTCATCTCTCTCAAGTCTGCCGATAACCGTTTCGAAGCCATAGTGCGCTCGGGCTTCACTTTCGATCCTCCCAAACACTCGCTCTGGCTGCGGAATGTGGCCTCGGGCGAGCAGAGACTGCTCGCGCATCTGCGAGAGGGGCTGGATAGCTGTGATGTAGTCGTCTGGTCCGAAAACGGCGATCGGGTAGCCTTTCTGTTGGGCTTCACCCGGTTGCTGGTCTATGAGTCGGCCGGCGGTCAGCAGATTTTCGAGGGTGAACTTGTGGACGCGGCCCAGCAGGCCGAGGGGATGTGCGTCCGCGGTCTGGAGTTCCTCCCCGGGGGCGATGGTGTCCGCTTCGGCATCACATACCGCGACAGGGCCGGTCGAGTCTCGCTCTCCAGCATCGCATTCTAGCGGGTCCCGCTCCGAAAAGGCGCCAATCTCGTCAGGGGACGCAACCCTTCGCGCTCCCCTTGTGTCTCAAAGGCAGTTACAGAGAAAACCTGGAGTCTGATGCAGTACGAACGCGAATTCATCAAAGCAGCACTGACCGGCGATATCAACGCCGAAAAAGCTCTTTATGATGCCCATGTCGACAGAGTCTACGGATTGACCTACCGCATGTGTGGAGACGTCGGCCTGGCCGAGGATTTCACTCAGGAGACCTTTCTGCGGGCTTTCAAGCATCTTCCCGGTTTCAGAGGACAGGCGGCCTTTTCCACCTGGCTCCACTCTATAACGATGTCGGTGACCCTCAACGGCCTGCGCAAGGTCAAGAGGTACCGGCACTGGGAGACCTCGAACGACGATCCCCCCGTCGGCACGGTTGATCCCGATTGGGATCTGAGGCGTCGGCTTCGTCGAGCGATGGACGAGCTCCCGGACAAGCTGAGGGCGGTCTTCGTCCTGTACGAGGTCGAAGGCTACAAACACCAGGAGATCGCTTCCGTTCTGGATATCACCGAAGGCACTTCGAAGGCGCGGTTATCCAGGGCGAAAGATAAACTCCGCGGCGCCCTCGGAGACTCAATCGGCAAATTGGCTGGAAAGGAGGGATCATGAGTGAGGAACGTTTCGAGGAGCTTTTGAAAGAAGCGGCAAGGCAATACAACGAACCGCCCAAAGTCGCCAAGGACGAGATGTGGCACCGGATAGCGCGTGAGCGTCGACGGGATCACGCAGAGCAGAGTACCTCCATCATACGATCCCCTTGGCTTTTGAGAATAGTCGCGGCAGCGGCAGTGCTGCTTTTTGGAATCGGCATCGGACGGATGACACTGCGTCAGGACGCCGAGCAGGAGGTGGCGGAGATCAAACAGGATCTGCGGCGGGAGAATGCCCAGATGCTCTACGATCTTGCCGCGGCTCCCTATCTGACACGGGCCGAGACTCTGCTTACCCAGTATTCCGCAAGCTCCTGCGACGGCGAGGATCGTCTTGAGATAGGCGGCTGGGCCGGGTCGTTGCTGACCGAAACCCGCCTGTTGCTCGATTCGCCCGCCGGGAAGGAGTCGGATCTCGGCTTCCTGTTGCAGGACCTGGAGCTGGTGTTGATGCAAATCAGGCAATCGTCGAGCAAAGGTAACGATGAGGAATGTCAACTCGTCAGAGAGAGTATGAAAGACAGCAGTATCCTGACGAGACTGCGTGCGAAAATCCCCGCCGGTCAAACCCCGGCCGGCGTGTAGGAGGACACAATGAAAATGAACAACAAACAACGGTGGTGGGTCAGCAGTATTATTGTGCTCCTCGCTTTCCTGTTGCTTAACGTCAGCGTGGCGTTTGCGGACAATTCGGTCGAGGACACCTACCGCAAAGCCCGCAGGGCCCTGAACAAGAATAACTTCGACCGCGCGGCCGAGCTGTTCGAGGAGATTCATGAGGATGATCCCGATTCCGACGAGGCGCCGGATGCCCTGTACTGGCACGCGTTCGCCCTCTATAGACTGGGTGACGACCGCGATCTGAACAAGGCGCTGGACCTGTTGGATCAATTGGAAGGGGACTATCCCGATGCCGCCTTCCTGAGCGACGCCGAAGCGCTGATCGTACGGATCAACTCGGCGCAAGCCAGACATGGCGATCCCAGGGCTCACCAGCGGCTGATAACGGAGGTGGAATCCTTCGACAGCGATGATGAGGATATCGGCCAGGCTCTCCAGGTGCTGGTGCAGGCGATTACGGAGCTGTCCACCCAGGCGACGATCCAGGGGCTGGAAGAGGCGCACATCGAGTTGGAGGAGCTGTGCGACGAGGGCTACATCTTCGGAGAGGACATGGAGGAGCTGTTCGAAGAGCTTGAGGATCTGTCGATCGAATTCGAATGGGAAGAACAGGATGAGCTGACGCGGCGTGAGATCCGTGATGCCCGGAGACTGATCAAGTCCATGGACGGCAGAATCAGGATCATCCCCAGTACGGAGTTCGAGGAGGAGGGAATCCAGATCATCGACACTGGGGACAATGTCCGTATCGATATGCTTCCCCGTTTCCGTATTCCGTCCCATTCGGGGCAGACCTTACTCCATGGGGGGTATCTGGTCGGTGACGGTGAGGATCGCGTGTTCGTCTACGAACCCCCCTCAAGCTCGGCCGGCGACGATATCCGCCTGTCGGCCCTCAACACTCTTCTGCAGATGGATTCCGACCGGGCCATGCCGATCCTGACTAAGATACTCCGCGATCGGGACGACGAAGATGCGGAGCTGCGCGAGCGGGCCATCTTCATCGTAGGCCAGTCGGACGAGCCGGAAGCCGCCGAACTCCTGCTCGAGGTGGCGCGTGAGGATCCCGATGACGACGTGCGGGAGGGGGCCGTGTTCTGGTTGAGCCAGGTGGGCGGCGACGAATCGCTGGACGCTCTCGCGGACATCTTCCGGAGTACGCGGGACAGCGGCCTCAAGGACAAGACGATCTTTGCCATCGGTCAACACGACAGCGATCGCGCCATGAAGATTCTGCGGGATATCGCGGCGGATTCGGGTGAATCCACCGAGTCGCGCGAGACGGCGATCTTCTGGCTTGGTCAGCAGGATGGCGATGCTTTCGACTTCCTGACCGATCTCTACAGGGACATGGAGGGTCGTGCGATCAAGGAGAAGCTGATCTTCTCGATCGCTCAGAATGATGACAGGGAATCTGCGGACTGGCTGATGTCCGTAGTGCGCAACCGGCGCGAGGAGACCGCACTCCGCTGCCATGCGCTGTTCTGGGCCGCACAGGTCGGAGATATCTCGACACGGGATATCGATAGCCTGTGGGACGAGATGGACTCCCGCGAGATGAAGGAGCAGCTGATCTTCGTGCTCTCACAGCAGGATGACCGTGACGCCATCGACATGCTGATCAAAATCGCCAAGGATGAGCGGGATCCGGAGATCCGGGGTCAGGCCGTGTTCTGGCTCGGTCAATCCGACGACCCCCGCGCCATGGACGTTCTTGAAGACATAATCACAGGGAATTGAGGAGCATCATGAAAAATCTTTCCAAACTATCAACGCTGTGTTTCCTGCTTCTCATCCTGACTCAGGTGGCCGCTGCCGGCACACTGTTCGACGAGATCGATGAGGTCAGGGACGGCTGGGTCCATTTCGAGTGCGAGGCAAAGGAGGGTGTGCGCGGCGACAGCGATATCATTTGTATCCGCGATCACCTGCAGATCAATCATGCGCCCCGCTGCCGCAGCGGTCATCATGATGACTGGGATGACGACGACTGGGATGACAACGACTGGGATGACTTCGAAGAGGGTCCCCTTCATGTATCGTTGCGCATGCATCGTGGCGAAGTCGAGGACGTGGATATCTGTATCGGCGATTCCGACTTCCGCCTCAAAAGGCGGGCACAGGATCTCGGCGAGGTTGCTCCGGAGGAGGCCTCGCGCGCTTTGCTCGAACTGGTCGCCGCCGATGCCGGACCCGATGTGGGTGATTGCATCCTCCCTGCCACCCTGACCAAGGGTTTCGATGACTGGGGGGCATTGCTCGATCTGGCCCGCAACCGGAGACTCAACGAGGATACCCGCGATGATTGCATCTTCTGGCTCGGCCAGGCTGCTGGCGACGAGGCCACGAGGGGCTTGCGCTCCATCGTCAACGATGACGATGAAGACCTTGGTGTTCGGGAGAGTGCAATCTTTGCCATATCCCAGCAGGACTCCGACGAATCCTTCCCTATTCTCAAGCGGATTGCCATGAATAATCCGCACCCCAAACTGCGTCGCTCGGCGATGTTCTGGTTGGCCCAGCTCGATGATGATCGCGTTATCGAGCTGCTTGAGGAGATTCTACTGGAGGATTGATACATTTGGCCGAGGGGTTCCGCCCCTCGGCCATTCTCCCTTGCTCAGTTATTTCCCCCCCTTATCCGTCAATTCCTTGATAATGGTTATCCGGTCCGGTCCTTGCAGGCCGTTTGATCGAGAATCTTGGTGTCGATCCAAAGCCTTGCTTGCACGATTCCGAGATGCCTATTACTCTCCCTCCGGTTTCGATTTTCAGCTGAGGATAGTCATGAAAACTTCTCCGGAAAAATTGATCTTCGAAAGATCTCTCCATATCGATGCGCCCCCCGGCCGCATATTCGCTGCATTTACCGGTTCGGACAAACTGAAAGAGTGGTTTACCGAATCTGCTCACGTCAATCCCACGTTGCACGGTGACTACTCCTTCTGGGGGCGGAATACACTGTGGAGCACCGGCGTCGAGCAGGAGGGGATGTATGTCACGATCTACGAGCCCGAGAGGAAATTCGGCTTCCAGTGGGAGATCAAGGGGCAGGGGACCGAGGTCATCATCACCCTGAATACGGCGGGTGGGGGCACGATGATCACGCTCCGACATGAGATGTTGACCTCAAAGCCCAATACCCTTTTCCGGCACATGTTCACCGACTTCTGGCGGATCGCCTTGCTCAACCTGTTCTGGTATATCGAAACCGGTGAGCCTATGTACCGCCTCGACTACACGGATACCCGGGGCGATGTGATTATCGACTTCCCCCTGGCGGCGCCGGCAAGTCAGATATTTCAGGCTATCACTCTACCGGCCAAGATGGACGCCTGGCTGTCCCATCAGGCTCGCGTCGAGTTACGGATCGGCGGTTGCTACTCCTTTGGCTGGACCGAAGAGGTCGATGGCCAACTCCAACCCGCTGGGCCCGGTGAGCTGCTTGAACTCGAACAGGACAAGCGGCTGGCCTATACCTGGTCCTGGCCCGGGGAAAAGAGCACCAAGGTCAGCTGGGATCTGCAGCCCAAGGACAAGATAACCACCATTCGCCTCTGCCACCTCGGCTTCACCGCTCGACGCGATTCCACAGACTACCTGCAGGGCTGGACGGCCTATCTTTGCCAGTTGCGACTCTACCTGCAGAGAGGTATGCAGTGGAAATGACGTCGTAACTGTTTATCACCGAACAACATCCAATATGAGCTGACACCGGGGGGCGCATCTGCTTCCCCCGGTGTTCCCGTTTTCGAATGAGATCGCGGATAGCCTCTTGCGCGATTCGGCAGGCGGGTTTACAATATGACTGACCGGTCGGTCAAAATAAAAGGAGAGTCTATGGCACCCCGCAAAGTGAACAAGAGGGAGAAAAGGGAGCAAATCATTGCCGCCGCTGCCCGGATCTTCGCAGAGCAGGGCCTGCAACAGAGCACGATAGCCAATATCGCCCGTGCCGCCGACATCGGCAAAGGGACCGTCTACGAGTACTTCCCGAGTAAGCAGGCGCTGTTCTTCGCCGTCATGGAGTGGTTCCAGAGCAATATCGTGACTGAAGCCGAACCCCTTATTGAGGTCAATGGTCAGTCCGAGGGGGGCGCCGGGGCCTGCTTGCGCAGATATATCGGCCAGATGATGGGGCATAATGATGAACTGCGCGAGCTGTTCCCCCTCTGGATGGAGTTCTGGTCGGCTGCGGGGACGGGCGAGGATCGCCAGGAATTCGCGGAGGCCCTGCGCAGGATGTACGGGGATTTTCGGCGGCATATCGCGGGGATTCTCGCCGAAGGTCGCAGGAGCGGAGAGTTCAGCGACGAGATCGAGCCGGACACTATCGCCGCAGTTCTCGCCGGCACGCTCGACGGCCTCTACTTGCAGGCCTGGTTTGATCAAACATTCGATCCGGCCGCCGCTGCGGATCATTTCATCCTCAATCTTTTGCGGGGGATCAGCCGGCAGTGCTGACCTCCGCCACACATGAGAAAGACAGGTGACTCATGACCTTCCACTCGCAACACCGGTCACTCCTCCTCATCATATTGAGTGTTTTGCTGCCCATTTGCTCCTCAACACCGGCAATCGCGGACCTGCCCGATCTCGGTGAACTCAGCCGGGTGCTGGACGATCTGTTCCGCTCCAGCTCAAGCCACGGTCGCATTGAGATGGAGATCATCACTCCCCACTACCAGCGGACGTTGGGCATGGAGATCTGGACCGAGGGGCAGGATTACACGCTAGTGCGCATCAGTTCGCCGCGCAAGGAGCGGGGGATGAGTTCGCTCAAGCGTGAAAATGAGATGTGGAACTACGTGCCCAGGATCGAAAAGACGGTGCGCATTCCACCCTCCCTGATGATGGGTTCCTGGATGGGCAGCGATTTCACCAACGACGATTTGGTGCGCGAGACCTCTTGGGAGGACGACTACCATGTCCGCTACGGGGAGGTCGCCTCCGCCGATACTTTGCGCCTGGTCTACACACCGCGCGAGAATGCGGCGGTTACCTGGGATCGCGTCGAGGTTTTCCTGAATGCCGCGACCCATCTGCCCACACATCAGGATTATTACGATGAGAAGGGGCGCCTGACCCGCCGCATGGAGTTCACGGATGTCCGCGATTTCAATGGCCGCCAGCTGCCGGCCGTGATGACCCTCATCCCCTTCGGCGAGGATAAGGAGGGGCGGCGAACGACTCTCCGCTACCTCGAACTGGAATTCGATCTGGACATGCCCGCCGACACTTTCTCCCTGACCAACCTCCGCAGGAGCCGTTGAGATGTTGACCCTTATGAAAATGGGATTCCGCAATATCCGCCGCAGGCGGCGACGCAGTATCCTCACGAGTCTGACGATCTTCGTAGGCACCATGCTCATCGTCTTCACGGTCGGTCTGCAGGAGGGCACTTACGATGAGATGACCGAATTGGCCACACGCAGCCTGCCGGGACACTTCCAGGTGCAGGCCGAGAGGTATCACGACAAGCCCTCCCTGTTTCGTACCGTCTCCGAACCGGACGAGGTGCTCGGGCAACTGCTCGCCCAACCGGGAATTGCGGCCGTGACCGGTCGCGTGGAGACGGCGGGTCTCCTCTCCGCCGCCAACCAGACCACCAGCGCCCTCCTGCTCGGCATCGATCCGGAGAGTGAACGGACCGTCAGCAATCTGCATCGCAATCTCAAAGAGGGCTGCTGGCTGGACGAGGTGGAGGGCGGGGAGCTGCCCATCGTACTGGGCGCGGGGTTGGCGCGGCGGCTGCAGATCGGTCCGGGTGACGAACTGAGTTTCCTCGGTCAGGCGGCTGACGGCTCCATCGCCGCCGATCTCTTCACCGTCTGCGGCCTGGTCGAGTCCGGTGCTAGCGATTTCGATTCCGGCCTGGCGCTCATCCGCCTGGAGGATGCCCAGTACATGCTCGCCCTTGAAGGTCGCGTGCACTGCCTGGCCGGCGTTGTCGACACGCCAACCCGCCTGGACCGCACATTGGCCGGCTTTGACCCCGGCGCGGGGAACCGCCTGCTGCCCTGGCCGGTCCTGCTTGAGGAGTTGGCCCGCAGCATCAAGTCGGATCGCGACTCGGGTCGGGTCTTTCTGCTGATCATAGTGGTCGTTGTCGTACTCGGCGTCACCAACACGATGATGATGTCGGTCTTCGAGCGCACCCGGGAGATCGGCGTGATGCTCGCGCTCGGCACTTCACCCGGACGGGTCGTCTCCATGATCCTCTGCGAATCGTTCTGGCTGACGCTGATCGGGGTCACGCTGGGGGTGCTGGTCGGCGCCCTGCTGAACACCCATCTGGCCGTGCCGATGGGTGCGGAGCCGGTCGAATTCGGCGGCGTGGTCATCGAGACCATGCACGGCGCGAATCACCCCATCGCCATCCTCTACTTTCCCCTCGTGGTGTTCACGGCGGGGATCATCGCCGGATTACCGCCCGCCCTGCGCGCCGCGCGTCTCGCGCCCGCCCAGGCGCTGAGGCACAACTGAGAAAGGGGACGACTATGTGGAAACGGACACTGCAAATGGCCTGGCGCAACATCTGGCGGAATCGTCGGCGTACGCTGATCACCTCCAGTTCGATTGCCCTCGGCTTGGCCGCGATGATCGTCTACCTCGGTCTCTTCGCGGGGATGAACAAGCGGATGCTCGAGATCGTGACGCGATCGAATTATGGCGCGGCCCAGATTCACGCCATCGACTACCGGTCGACCAGGCGGCTCGATCTGGTTATTCCCGATGGCATCGCCCTGCTAGATCGCGCGGCCGCCCTGCCCGGCGTGGAGGCCGTCGCCCCCCGGTTGCTGGCCACGGGTCTGTTGGCGATCGGGGATCGCTCCGCCGGGGTGGACCTGTTCGGCATCGACCTGGTGCGCGAACGGACGATCACCGACTGGCATGAGCGTCTGGTTGCGGGTCACTACCCGGAGAGCGCGAACGAAGTGCTGCTTGGTGATGAGCTCGCGGACAAGCTCGAGCTCGAGCCGGGCGACAAGGTCGTGCTCACCGTGGCCGATGCGCCAAGCGGCGAGATGCGCAACCGCCTGCTCCGCCTGGCCGGGACGATGTACACCGGCAATCCGTCACTGGACAAGGGGAGCGCCATCCTGGGGATTGATACTCTGCGGGGGGACCTGGGACTGCCGGACGGCATGCATGAGATCGTTTTTTCGCTGGAGGGTTTACTCAAGGATCCCGAGCCCATCCGCGCAGCCCTGGCGTCGCTGGCGTCGCCCTCCCTGGAGATCCTCCCCTGGCAGGAGCTCAACTCCGGCGTCTACAACATGATCAGGATGCAGGCGCTTTACCTGGGGATAACCGTCCTGATCATCTTCTCGATCATCGCGATCGGAATCGTCAACACGCTGGCCATGTCACTGGCCGAACGGCGCTATGAATTCGGAGTGCTGCGCGCGCTGGGCACCACACCCCGCAGCCTGGCTGCCCTGATCTTCACGGAGGCAGCATCGCTGGGCATTGTGGGGACCGTGCTGGGGCTGATCGCCGGGCTTCTCATCCACTGGCCCATGGCCGTGCAGGGGCTCAATCTGGGCGGGTTTCAGTATGCCGGGGTCACTTTCGAATCGCGCATTTTCTGCATTTACCAACCCGGGGGTACGGCTCTGATCGCCCTGCTCTTCATAATCCTGACCATCATGGTCGGTCTGGGCACGGCGATTCGCGCCGGTCTGATCCGACCGGCCGAAGCACTGCGGCACTACTAGGAGGCGAACACATGACACAGCCTGTCGTTAACGTGAATAACCTGGAGCGTTTCTACGAGATGAAGGGTGAGACGGTCAAGGCGCTCAACGGCGTCGATCTCTCCATCGACCGGGGCGAATTCATGGCGCTGGCGGGGCCGTCCGGTTCCGGCAAATCCACCATGCTCAATCTCATCGGCGGCCTGGATTACCCCACCACCGGCAACGTGGTCATCGACGGCCGCGATCTCCAGGAGCTGTCGGGGCGCGAGCTGGCGGAATTGAGGCGGGACAGAATCGGGTTCGTTTTCCAGGCCTATAACCTGGTGCCGGTCCTGACCGCCGAGGAGAATGTCGAGTATGTGATGCTGCTTCAGGGGCGCGCCAAGAAGGAGAGACACGAGCGGGCCATGGAGATCCTGGGGGATGTCGGGCTGGCCGATATGGCCGATCGGCGGCCCACGGAGTTGTCCGGCGGGCAGCAGCAGCGGGTGGCCGTGGCGCGCGCCATTGCGGCGGAGCCGGCTATCGTCCTGGCCGATGAACCCACCGCCAATCTCGATTCCGCCTCCGGCGAATCGCTGCTTGATCTCATGGCCGAGTTGAACCGCTTACGCGGCGTGACGTTCATCTTCTCGACCCATGATACGATGATCATGGAGAGGGCCTCCCGCCTGGTGTCTTTGCGTGACGGCCGCATTGCCGGAGATGAGAAACGATGAACCGGTTCACCTGCACCCTGACACTCCTCCTGCTGCTGTGCTCCGTCTCCGCTAGGGCGCTGATCCAGTGGGAGCGGGAACCCCTGGTGCTCGACATAGGCGGCAGTGCCCGGACCTTCTGCTTTCTGAGCGACACTCCGCCCGGCGCGACGGGTGGGGGCGAAGCGCTCGCTCTCGAGCGTCTCCGCACGGAAGCCCGCGTCTGGCTCGGCGGTACGGTCGAGGTCAATGTCGCCTGGGACCTCAATCTCCTCATAGGCATCGCCGGTGCGGAGGCGATGGCGCTGGGGAGGATCCCCCATTTGCGCATCGACGACCTCAAACCCGAGCTGGCGACCGGCGTCAACTATTCACTTCTCGGCAATCTGGATCGTCTCAATCTCCGCTGGTCGTTGCCCCGCGGCGAGATCGTGTTCGGCAGGCAGGCCGCCACTCTGGGTTGCGCCATGATGTTGCCCTCCCAGGATATCCTGGCGCCCTTCTCTCCCGGCACGCTCGATACCGAGAACAAGCCCGGTTGCGATGCGCTCCGCGTGAGTATCCCGCTCGGCTTGACGCACGAGGTGGAGCTCTACGGGGTCGCCCACCGGGATGATATGGAGGAGGGTATCTATCTGCTCCGCTGGCACTCGGCGCTCAGCGCTCTCGGCTTCTCGTTGCTGGGCGGCAAGAGCTACGGCGAGCCGACCTGGGCGGCGGATCTGAGCGGGGAGGTCGGCGGAACGGGTCTCTACTGTGAAGCCCTGACCAGGCTGCGACCGGAGGGCGAGGATCTCCTGCGCTTGACCCTGGGGATCCAGCGGCAGTTGACGCCAACCCTGTACTGCGCGGCCGAGTATCATCGCGACAGTTCGGGGAGCGTCGCCCCCGCCGACTACGCAACCCGGATGTTCGACGAGTCATTCAGGCGTGGTGAAACTGCGCTGCTCGGACGCGATTATTCGGCAATCACACTTGACTGGCAGGCTCATCCCCTGCTTTCCTTCAGTGCGTTCTGGTTGCGGAACCTGAATGATGATTCGGCCTGCTTCCAGCCCGCATTGTCCTGGGACTTCGGCGAGAACACCGCGGTGGGTCTGGGCGCGGCCGTCTGTCTTGGCGAGGAGGGGGCGCAGGGCGCTCAAGGTGCAGATGAGTACGGCAGCGAGTTCGGCGGACGGCCCGACACCTGGTTCACCGAGATCCGTCTATACTTCTAACCGGCGGCGATACCAACGGAGAGAGCTATGAAACGATGGAATACATCGACAGGCACACGGTGGGAGGCTCTGGTCGGTTACTCACGGGCCGTTCGTGCGGGCAAGACGATCCATGTCACCGGGACGGTGGCGATCGGCGCGGACAATCATGTGGTCGGTCTCGATGACGCCTACGAGCAGACTTGCCAGATTTTCCGCAACATCGACAACGCCCTGGGCGACCTGGGCGCCGGTCTGGATGACGTGGTGCGAACCCGGATCTACGTCACCGATATCGAAAGGGACTGGCAGCAGGTCGGCAAGGCGCACAAGGAGTTCGTGGGCCATGTGGCGCCGGCGACGACAATGGTTGAGGTCAGTCGTTTGATCGATGCGCGCTTCCTGGTCGAGATCGAGGTGGATGCGATTGCCGATCTGGGACCGACGATCGAGGAGCAATCACCCTGACGCCCGAGATGGGGCGATCCGTTTTCCCGGATCCGTGTGGGAACCGTCACGGTCCGGTGTGCTATTATGAACCCCCGCGCTTTGCCGCCGGGGCTATCCGTTTGCAGAAAATTTCCGTGGGAATCACCGTTTGGGGAGGATGATTTTGGGCTTTCTCAATAGCCTGCTCCTGATTGGATCACTGGGCGCGCTTGTCCCTCTGATCATCCATCTGCTCGAGCGTCGCAAGGTGCAGAAGCTGGAGTTCCCCAGCCTCCGCTTCATCCTGGAGCTCAATCGTCGGCGCATGCGGCGGCTGAACCTGCAGCGGATTCTGCTGCTCCTGCTCAGGATGCTGCTGATTATCCTGATCGCCTTTGCGCTTGCCCGGCCCACGCTTCTGGGTGGCCTGGCGCGGATCTTCCCCGAAAGCGCGCCCCGTGCCACGGCGCTGCTCCTCGACGCCAGCGCCAGCATGAACCTGGAGACCGAAACCGGCAGCCTCGGCGATCTGGCCCGGACCAGGGCCGATGAGATCCTGGCCGCTCTGGATGACAGGGACGAGGTGCTTCTCTATTCGGTTGAGGAGCGGGCCTTCGACCTGGGTGGCGGACCGATATCGCCGACATTGGCGCGTGAACTGGTTGGGGCCTGGCAACCCGGCAGCGGCACTTGCGCCCTGCTTGGTGGGGCCGCGGAGGCGCTGACCGCCCTGGCCGCGATGCCGCAGATGCAGAGGGAGTTGTACCTGCTCAGCGACTTCGCCGAGGCCACTCTGGACGATCTCGGTGATGTCGAGATCCCCGAGGGGTTGCACGCTTTCGCATTGCCGCTGTCCGAGAATCCCCCCATCAACGCGGGTATTACCGAGCTGCGGTTGCCCCTGCGGCCGGTCCTGCCCGGTCGCCCCTTCAAGCTCGCGGTGCGCGGCGAGCAGCAGGGGGGGGAGACCGTGGAGCCGTTTCCCGTTGAGCTGGAGCTGGGTGGACATCATCGGGGCAGTCTGCAACTGGAGCCGCGAGCCGGTAACCCGGACTGGCGCGAGCTGAGTGTCAGCCTGGAGGCGGAGGGGTTCGTACAGGGCGTCTGGCGCAAGAAGAAGGATCGCTTCGCCGGTGACGATGAGCTGTTTTTCACCCTGCCCGTTACGCCGAGGCTGGGGGTTCTGCTGCTTGAACCGCCGGAGGTTGCCGGCAGCGACGAGGGCCGACTCAGCCTCTCCACCCATCTGGCGCGGGCGTTGGATCCCTATCTGGGTCAGAGGCCGGAGGAGTTGTCCTTGCGGCTCGAGAATGTGGCGGCCGCCCGTCTGAACAGCAGTCGCCTGGCCGGACGTCACCTGGCCTTGGTTGCGGGTGGCGCCGGGATCGATGCCACACGGGCGGAGTTGCTCGCGGATTGGGTTGCCGCCGGTGGTGGCCTGGTGATCTGTCCCGACGAGAGTGGACTTGGCGAGCTGGCGAGATACCTGCTGCCGCGTGTGGCCGGTCCCCGCTCACTCGAATCGGTTGAGGGTGCGAGCGGCTATCTGGCCGATTTCGACCCGGATCATCCGCTGTTCGCGGGCTTCGCCGATGAACATCGCCAGGTTCTGACGCGGCAACCACTCTGGAGGATCTTCCGCACCCGGCCGGGGGACCGCGACGTGTTGACCCGGTTCCGGGATGGACGACCCGCCATGCTGGGTTGGCGTCATGGCCAGGGGCGGGTGCGCCTGTTGCTGTTCGAGGCCGGACCCGAGGGGGGCGAATTGCCCTACTCGTCGATGTTCCTGCCGCTGATCCAGGAGTTGACCCAGGAGGCCGCCGGTACGGTTGCGCCGCAACTGGTTGCGGTGGGGGAGCCATTGAGCTGGCCGCTCAAGGATGGCGGCGATGGCGAGTATCAGGTCGTGGGACCGGACGAGCAGGTGCTGCCCGTGCGCATCGACACGGGGGCCTTCCCTCCGCGGGCGGTGCTTGACCGTACTGCGACTGCCGGGTTCTACACTCTGCAGAGGCGCGGCGCGGCAGGTCCTGTGACGATCGCCATGGCGGCGGCGCGGGTGCCCGCAGATGAGGGGCTGCTGACGCCGTTGGCGCCGGATAGTCTGCCCGGTGCGCTCGGTTTGCCGGAGCTGGCGGTTATCGGTCGGAACGATCTCCTCGCCCCCGCCCTGCATGCCGGTCGCTTCGGCAAGGAGATCACCCTGCCCCTGTTGCTTATGGCGGCACTGTTGATGGGGATCGAACTCTGGGCGGGCCAGCGGCAAACGCGGGACACCTGATTACCCGACCACCCGTTGTATTGCTTGACGGATCGGGTCTCCGATGCGAATGTTGTCCCATGACTCCCGGACGCTTGTATCTATTCGCCATCTTATGCCTGGTTCTTGCCTCCCTCCTGTTGTTGATGGGGGAGGACACGGTATTGATCAATACGCTGGGTGCCGTGGTGACTGTTCTGGCGCTCGTCTCCTACCTCTTCGGCATCTATCTGAACAGGCTGGGACGACGGGGCAACGAGGCGTTGGCTGCTCTGCGGCATCGCGTCGAGACGGCCACGAATCAGAAGGTCCGCGCGGAGTTCCGCCTCTATCACCGTGGCGGTTTGCCGAAGGTCGATGCCGGTGAGATGCTCGTGCTCTATCAGACCGGAGCCGGTTGGTTGCTGGTGCCGATTCTGGGGGAGTTCACCTGGTTCGACATCCCGGCCGCGGGTGTCGGACGCGTCAGCCTGAAGCAGAGCGACGACAGTGACGGCGTCTCCCTGAACGTCGAACTGAACACCAACGACGGTCGCGCCCTGGCTCTGGAACTCGGCTCGACGCTGCTCGATCCGTCGGAGCAGACACTGGACAATGTCGGCGACCTGATCGAACTGCACGCGACCCTCTCCGCCTGAATCCTGTTTACATACGTCAGCCGTTTTGTATACATTCTTGTTACCTGATTTAGATGCGTCTTTCAGGATGGGAATATAGATTGGTGGATCGTCGGGTTCATGTGGACCGCTATATCTCATCCTGCTCCTTCAGCTTCTGTGTCCTCTGAGGCTAAACGCATCCCCCTCTGACCCTGTTCGGGTCCTTATTCTCTGATCCGCATCTTGAGGTGTACTTAACAACTCTCCTTTAAATGGATTCGGAGGCAATAATGCGTGGAAGAAACTTTGCGCTGCAGTCGCTGTTGCTGGTGCTCTTGGCGACAAGTCTGCTTGCTTATGGGGCGACAGATTGTAAGGCTGTTTACAAGGATCCCACGGCGATAGCAACGTTCGAAAGTATCGGTATCTCCTGGGAGCCGGAGGATTACCCGGATGAAGTGGATACGGTACAAGTGGAGTACCGTAAAACCTCCGGCGGTGATTGGCGGGATGCCATGCCGCTGTGGCTTGATCCTCGACATGGGGGGTATCCCAATTATCCGGATACTGACGACAAAAACGAGTACAGAGGTTCGATCGTAGGTCTGGATCCCGGAACGGAGTATGTCATCAAACTCATCCACCCGGATGTTACCGACTCGTTAACGATCTCAACCTGGTCGGAGACGTTGCCGATCTCCGAAACCGTCTACCTGCCCTGGTTCTCCGATACCACACTTGTAATCAATGAGGGGGGCGATTCGAGCGGATACAAACTCTACACTTTCGATCCGGATATCGGTCGCGCCCTGATCGATTGCTATGATTACGATACGGATGAGAATCCCGACTGGAGCTGTGTCCATGTCCGGGCCTGCTCCGTGATAATCCGGGGATTGACCCTGCACGGCGGGAAACACGGAGTCGAGATAGAATCATTCACGAGCCTCCAAGACAGTATCAATGATGTCGTCATCGAAGAGTGCGACATCAGCAAGTGGGGAAGGCATGAGGCCAGTGACGGCACCTCGATCTATCCCGTCGACAGCGAGGTCGGACAGCAGATGGACGCCGCCGTGAACAGTGTTGACTATGTTCCCGGCAATTTGATCGGTAGCCGCTTCATCATTCAGAGAAACAGAATGCACAATCCCCGCTGGGATTCCTGTTATTGGGATGAATACCCTCTGGTTCTGGAAGGTCATCCCTATGGTCCAACGGCCGTGGCATTGCGCAATTCCGGCGGCAACCATGTCATCAGGTACAACGAGATTTACTCCGACAGCAGCCACTACCTCTTTGATGGTTTGACGGGCGGCAGCAATCGATCTGTCGATGGTTTCCCGGGGCACAACTCGGATATCTACGGCAACAGTATCTCCAATGTCTGGGACGACGCCATCGAGGCCGAAGGGGGCAATGCCAACGTCAGGATCTGGGGCAACTTCACCAACAACATAAGAACCTCCTATGGCCTTGCGCCCGTTGCTACAGGTCCGCTTTACTTGTTCCGCAATGTCAGCGGCCTCAGCTACAGCGAGCCCTCTTCCGGGTCCGGCGACACAGGTGTTTTCGTCAAGTTGGGACACAAGAGAACGGATCATTATGGTGATGGCGCTCTCTTCATCTACCACAATACCATGCTGCAACCTGCGGGCGCCGGACCGGGAGAGTCAGGCGGTTTCGGCCATGGTCACGGGATTGCCAACCGCAGTATGAGCAACGGCGGCATCTACAATATCGTCGCGCGCAACAACATTCTCATGACTCCGGCAAGCGACGATTGGTCCATCTACACCGTCGCGGATCCGGACAGCGCGCCCTACAGCCTGAAGAACGCCTACTCGAACATTGTGCACAATGCGGCTGTGTACCGAGCAGACACCCTGTATGTAGACGGCGACATGTTCCCGGGAATTGCGGATTTTGATGGCGGCGTCTTCAATCCGTACGATGAATCGGGTACGGAGGGCGTATTCTATGTTGCCGGCGCGGATACTCTTGCCCTGGACAACGGCTACACTCTCCCTAATTTCAACGACTCCTATGATGGCTCCGGTCCCGATATCGGCGCTCATGAGCGGGGGGACGATGCGATGGAATTCGGCACCGGTGCCTATTTAACGCCCGATCCCGATATCCCCTACTTCGCCGATGACTTCGAGATACTTCTCCGCAACGGCTTTGATGGCTATACCGGCACTGACGACGCCGGGGTCACCTCTGGCAATGTATCCTACCTGGCGGGAGCCGATACGCTTTCTCTCGTCAAAGGCACCTACAACGACAGGAAATCAAATCAGATACTCTTCCGGTTCAATATCGCCGATCTGGAGATACCGACTCATGCTGATCTGGATGATGCAACTTTCGGTTTCTATGATACTGCGACCGGCAGCTTTACCGTGATGGAATACGACATCTATCCCATGGAGCATGATTGGAATGAGGATTACGTCTGCTGGAGCAATTATGATGATGGCCTCGGCTGGACGATAATCAATGAGACCGGCAGTACTGCAGCAGCCACTTACTATGGGTGGACGGGGGGTGGCTATCCCATCGAGATCGGCATTACCAGTTTGGTGGAGAGCTGGCGCTCCACTCCGGCAGAGGCGGATTACGGCTTCATGCTGATCGAGCAGGATTGTACATCACGGTACATCTATATGAGTGAGGCAGCACAGCAGAACGTGCGTCCCTATCTGGCATTGACGATCAGCTTTGATGACTCGACCGTATGTAAAAGAGTTGTCCCCGGTAATGATGATCTGCCGACGGTCGGACTCGCTTTGAATATCGAGGAGACGCCGGTAGTCTTCACCTCCGGTCTCAACGGCAACTATCCGAACCCGTTCAATCCGGTCACGAAGATCAGCTTCACCGTGGGCCACGACGAGCTCAGGCAATCGGGTTCGGCCAATGTCGCTCTGGAGATATTCGATGTCTCCGGACGTCGGGTGGCGCGATTGCACAGGGGGCAACTGCCTGCCGGTGATTACTCGTACTCCTGGCGCGGCCGCACCGATTCGGGGGTGAGCGTCAGCAGCGGGATGTACTTCTCCCGCCTGCAGATTGAGGATCGCGTGTTCACTCAAAAAATGATCATGCTGAAATAGGTTCGGGACGGTCATTGTCTCAATTACTCGGAGAGGGGGCGGCTGTCGCCCCCTCTCGTTTGTTATAGACGGGGACACGCACCCGGCAGCGGCTCTACTGCCGTGACCAGTAGAGCTGCACCGTCGCGGCGATGAGCACCGTCACCCCGGCCAGGATGTAGGGCGCGGCCAGTTGACCGCTCATCCGTACGGCGATCCCGCCGAGCAGGGGCAGCAGGAAGGCGCCCAGACCGAGCAGCGCCTCGTGGATACCCGCATTGCGTCCCTGATCCTCATCGGTATGGAGGCTGTAGTAGATGCTGGCGGTGTAGCAGACCCCCACGCAACCGCCGAGCAGCGGCACCAGGAGCATGAGCAGCAGATAGTTGTGGATGAACGGCAGCGCCAGCAGAGCCAGGGCCGTCGCGAACTGCGGCATGATGAGCCGCTTGGCCGAATAGGCGAAGCGCACCCGCTCCGAGAGCAGCACGAAGGCCAGCGTCTGGCCGATGAATATCACCGCCAGGAAAAGTCCGAAACGGATCGAACTCCACCCCAGACTCTCGAACCATTCCGGCAACTGGTAACTGAGCACAGCGACCGCGCCGTAGGTGGCGAAGTTCGCCAACCAGGCCATCTGCCGAAAGCGCCGTCTGACGTCCCCGGGGACAGCCGGTTCCGTATCGCCCGCAACCTCCTCGACGGGTTCGTCGAGAGCGACGGGGATCTCCGCTTCATCAATATCGGTGTAGCGGAAGGTGTCGCGGGGCAGGCTGAAAAAGGCCAGGGCGGTCAACCCTATCCCCGCCAGGAAGGTATTGCGGAAGCCGTAGTGGGCCAGCAGCAGTCCGCAGACCAGGAAACCGAGGCTTTTGCCGATGCTCCAGTAGACGTTGAGTCGCCCGATATTGCGGGCGAGGTCGCGGTCACTGTTCGAGAAGCTGCCGGTCAGGGCCTGGATCGCCGGCCAGAACAGGGCGGCTCCCAACGCCAGGACCGGCATCATGAGCATCAGGGACGCGATGCTGGCGGCCTTGAACGCCAGCGCTGAGAACAGGATGATCGCCAGCAGGCCGTAGCGGATCATCCGGAAGCGATCCATCCGATCGCTCAGGCGACCGGTGAAGTGGGTCAGAATTATGTAGGCAAGCGTGCTGACGGCGGGTACCACCCCGAGCGCCACCGAGTCGCCTCCGAGATCCATGATCTTGTAGGGGAGCGCCCCCAGGATCAGGAAGAATCCCGCGTCCTTGAAGAGGGCGGCCCGAAAGAGTCGCCCTAAAATCGGTACCTCTTTTTTCATCGACAACCTACTGATACTCGGCGCCGAGAATGACGCTGACAATGATCGCCCCGACGGCCAACGGCGCCACGAACTTGATCAGGAAGCGCCAGGTGGAGTAGGAGACCAACAGGCCGTGCCCCTCCTCCAGCTCCTCCTGCGTCTCGGCTCGACCGAGAATCCAGCCGACGAACAGCGCGATCAACAGGCCGCCCAGGGGCAGCAACCAGTTGGTGGCCAGGTAGTCGAGCGTGCCGAACACGCCGGCGGTCGATTCGCGCCCGATCAGATTGATGCCCGAGAGCGTTTCGTTGCCGCCCAGGCTGACCGCGCTGAGCAGGCCGAACACGAAGATCGACGAGCCCATGGTCAGGACGGCCCGTTTGCGGCTCCACTTGAATTCGTCGATGGCGAAACTGGAGACCACCTCCATCAGGCTGATGGTGCTGGTCAGGGCGGCGAAGGCCACGAGCAGATAGAAGACCGCGCTGATGAAGCCGCCGCCGGGCAGCTTGTAGAACACCAGCGGCAGGGTGGTGAACAGGATCGTCGAGCTTTTGCCCACCTCAAAGTCGGGTTGGATAGCCTGCATCGTGAAGATGATCGAGAACATGATGATGCAGGCGAGAATGGCGATGACCGTGTCCAGGATACTGATCGTCACCACGGCCTTAGGGATCGAATCCTGTTTCCGCATGTAGCTGCCGTAGGTGAGCATGGCGCCCATCCCCAGGCTCAGCGTGAAGAAGCTGTGCCCCAGAGCCTCCAGGATCGAACCGGTCGTCAGCTCGCTGAAGTTGGGCCGGAAGAGGAAGTGGAGCGCTTCGCGGAAACCGGAGGTGGTGGTGGAGTAGGCCGTCAGGGCCAGCAGGATTATGAACAGCACCGGCACCAGTATCTTGGCCACCCGCTCGATGCCGTTGGCGACGCCGAAGTAAACCACCCCGATCGTAGCACCCATGAACAGCGTGTAGTACACCGCCTGCTCGGTACTGTTGCCGAGGAAGTCGCCGAAGAAGTTGCCCAGGACATTGGCGTCGGCGTTTGTGGCAAGCTCGCCCAACTGGCCGCTCAGGGCCATGATTATGTAGCGGATGGTCCAGCCCGCCACGACGCTGTAGTAGGAGAGGATGATGAAGCCCGTGATCACTCCGAGAATTCCCACGCCGGGCCACAGGGATGCGCCCGGTTTGCCCGCCGAGAGAAGACGGAAGGTGCCCACCGGATCCTTCTGGGCGCGACGGCCAAGGAGCACTTCGGCGAACATGATCGGCAGACCGACCAGGATCACCGCACCGATGTAGACGAGCACGAAGGCGCCGCCGTTGTTCTCAAGTGTGATGTACGGGAATTTCCAGAGATTGCCCAGACCCACGGCGCTGCCCGCCGCGGCCAGGATGAATCCCAAACGGCCACTCCACTGCCCTCTCTGTTGGCTCATCAAGCTATCCTTCCATTATTCCTCGACTCAGGTGAATGAGTCCGGCGATTCGTCGGCGAGTATTTCAAAACCCTATCGGGACGACAGGGGGGTGTCAAGAGTGGTAACGCCTTCAGACGGAAACATATCACCCCCGGAGAGCGGTCTGTTGACATGTTGCGACGCATACGGGATCATCATTCTCAACCGAACCGGAGCCATTCATCGAAATGTTGCGCGGCAACACGCGCCACGAAGGAATCCATGCGCTGCGACCTGTCGATCATACCCGCCGGCAACGGCCGGAAGGCGCAGATGTACCTGACCGACCAGAAGAGCGTGGTGTATATCCTCACACATCGCGGATACGACCTTCTCATGAGCATCGCCGATCCCGAATCCGTCGCCGCGAAGATCCGCCGGACCCTCGGCGGCACAAATCCGTAAAGCTGACTGTTATTGGAGGTGTTTGCCGAATGGCGAATCTCGATCAGATCAATGGGTTGCTGCAAAGCGTTTTGGCCATTAAGAAGCAGGACTCCGTACGTGCGGTCGAGGCCGCAAGCTGGTTGTCGGTCGTCGGTATTCTGAAAGATTCGAGTTCGAGACCGGGACTCCCTTTACGGAATCTGCTGAGAGCCGGCAAGGTGAGCGGCGCACGGCAAGCGACCAATGGTCGTTGGTTCATCGACAGGACATAGATCACCCGTCGGGGATCGTCTGCTAAGAAGCCGCGACGCCAATCTGCGCCGCGGCTTAGATCAAAACGGGGGGCATAGCGGCCCGTCTGTAGAGTTCGCCTAGTACAGTGTTTTGATCCTTCCCCAATTCGAGTCCTCGGTAGGCACCTGACACGCATCCCACAGGCAGTTGAAGATCGTGCCGTCGTGACCGTTGCCGCTGACGTCGGAAAGCACATTGCCCGTCCCATCCGAGAAGTCGTACAGTGCGAGCGTGCCTGCGTCATTGCTCCATACCGCGCCCGCATCGTAGCCGCCGGAGTAACGGCACGTATCGGAGATGCGCAGGGCCCTGATCCACCCTTTGAAATTATGCCACGGTTCGTTCTCCTCCCAACCGATGTTGACGCTTCTTGTCGCAGCGCCGATGGGGAGGTCATCGGTTCCGGATCCGGCGCTGACGCCGTTGACGAAGAACTCCCAGTTGCCCGTACTTTTCTCGTAGCAGAACGCGAGCGTCTGCCAGTCGGCGCAATGATCGCCCGATTCCTGCACGGCGCCGTCGAATGATTCGGCGGTGGCGCCGCCCTCCTCGGACCAGACGGAGAACTGCATCCGACCGACCTGATTGGGCGGTCCCATGATGGACCAGGCCCACTCGCCGCCGTCGGTGACGTGGGAGCGGTGTTTCGTCAGAAGAAGCTGGTCCTGTCCGCTTGTGCTGAGATTCGCGACGTTGACGATCATCTCCAGCGTGAAGTCGTCCTGGAAGTTGAACTCGGGCGCATGGGGGACCTCCACATAAGAGTGGGTGCCGTTGAACCGCAGGTCGAAATCGGACAGGTTTGGGTCGAATCGCTCGAAGATCTGATCCGCGTCAGCCTCCGTGGTCCAGAGACGAACGGTGGAGAGGGGGATCGTCAGCAGTAGCAGCATGACAATCCAAACGGCCTTCATCGCGCCTGACATCGGAGTCCTGCGTGTAGCGGGATCCAGTGCCAGCTTCAAACGTCGTTTCAGGTCGGATGAATGGGCCATGATCGCGGGCACCATGGATTGGCTCTTCGGTCCATTGAGTTGCATTGTTATCTCCATCAGGTGTTTGGCGTAGGAAGAGGAGAGGACGCCCGCATTGATGACACTGTCATCGCAGGCGACCTCTCTTTCAAAGTGAAAACGTCGAAGGGCTAGCCACACAAATGGGTTGATCCAATAAAACGAGCAGGTCAGAACTGCAATAATCTGTGAGAGGTTGTCTCTGCGTCCGATGTGCGAAAACTCATGACGCAGAACAGCCTCGATCTTGTCTCCGGCCCATTCGTCCGCCTCCGCCGGGAGGATGACGCAGGGGTTGATCAGACCCCAGACCATTGAGACGGCCGCCAGTTCGCTTTTCAGAACGGGCACGGCGGCGTCGATGCCCATTTCCTGTTTAATCGTCGCTGCGATTCCGGTCACGGCATTGCTGTCCACTGGCGTCGCATCGCGATCCCTCCCGAAGCTGGTCGCCATTTCGGCGATGAATCCCGCGCCGGTCCAACGCACGAGCTGTATCGTCAGAACAGTCAGCGCTCCCGCCAGCCAGACGCCGAACAGCAGCCATGGGGAGACGGTCTCCAGTGCGTGCGTCCCGGTTCTCCACCATGGCCCCGGATGGCTTTTTTCGACGGCATCTGCAGAGGAGCCGGCAGTGGGGATAGGCTCATCCCCGGTAATCGCATCGCGAACGCTCTGAGACACACGCACCAGTGTTCGCGGGTGTGTGTAGGGCTCCTCGCCGGTATCGATGTACTTTGCGATTTGGAATAGAGGGACCTGGGCGACAGGCAGCAGGTTGTGGAGTGCCGGGAGAGCGAGGAGCACGAGAAACAACCCCATCAGAACCTGAAAACGGAGGGCGGCGGTTTTTTCGCGCAAGATCGTCAACATGGTATAGCCGACGCAGGAGATCAGGATGCTGCTGATCAGAATGCCGATGATTTCCAGATGAAGGGGGGAGATCATTTTATTACTCGCCCCTCTTTTCGGCTTTCCTGATCATCGTATTCAACTCCTCTATGTCCTCCTTGCTGAGATCATCATCGGAGGCCGCAAGGAGGGCGGAGACGGCCTTCGGCGTGGAGTTCTGAAAGAAGGTCCTCAGCATGTGGCGCATGGCGTGCCGTTCGATCTCCTGTTTATCGACGGTCGGGATGTAAATGTAGCTCTGCCCCTCGCGTCGATGCTTCAGGTGTCCCTTCTGCTCCAGGACTCGGATCAGTTTGCGAACGGAGTCCTTGCCGACCTCCTCATTGAGATTGCCGTGAATCTCCAGAGCGGTGGCCTCACCAAGCATGTAGAGGGTGTCCATGATCTGCCGCTCTCGCCTACTCAAATTCATCCATTGATCTTTGCTCATGCCTGAATCCCTGTGTTCGTGATTGATTTTTGAATCTAGGAAAATTTTACTATCATTGATGGTCTAATGCAAGCCGAATCTGGGAAAAACTTCCTATTTTATTTCTGATGTCCCTCTGAAGAGCCCTTTCCGGACATGAACCGAAAGACCTCTGAAGGTCGCCGACTCCGGTGCGCGTCACCGGTTTCCACAAACCGGCATTGGTTGACCGTCTGCCGCACTCTTACTATTTTATGGCCCGACGCTCAGGCGTCCTGGTGCGTGGTCCGACCACGGACCGACAATCCGGACCCCCTCCCGCCCCCCGGTTTTTTATCGGCCGGGGCTAACCGTGTTTGCACCCGGCTCGGCGAATTAGCCGCAACCGGCAGGAAGGCTCTGAAACCAATGGCTTTTATCGACAATCTGCAGCCCCTCACGGGCGCGGCGGGAAAACTGCGGGACGAACTGGCTGCGGGGCCTGCGCGTCACATCCTCACCGGATTGCGGGGCTCCAGCCTGCCTCTGCTGCTGGCGCGCATCGAGCGGGAGTTGGCGGAGGGCAGCGCTGATAAGGGCAAACCCTGGGTGATTCTCACTTCGCAGGCGGCCGAGGCGGAGGCCATCGCCGAGGATCTCCGCACCCTGGGGGCCACCGCGGTGGAGTTCCTGCCGGAGCTGGAGATACTGCCCTTCGACCGCCACAACGCCGACCGGCACATCGTCTCTCAGAGGGTCGAGGTCCTCGACGCGCTGGAGGCGGGGCGGGTCCGTTTCCTCGTTACCAGCGTGCGCGCGTGGATGCGGCGCGTGCTGCCGCCCCAGCGTCTGCGGGACAGTCGCTTCACCCTGAAGGCGGGCCTGGAGCTGGATCTCGATGACTTCGCCGCCCGCCTGGAGGCCATCGGCTATCGTGCCGTCGGCATGGTGGAGGAGCCGGGGGATTTTGCGATCAAGGGCGGGATCATCGATCTCTTCACCCCGACCAGCGAGGAGCCCCACCGGCTGGAGTTTTTCGACGACGAACTAGAGAGTCTCCGCAGTTTCGATCCCGCCACCCAGGTCTCAACCGGCCGGGTGGAGGAGGTGCTGGTGCTCCCCTGCTCGCAGGTCCTGTTCGCCGAGGGGGATTGCCGCCGCGCCGTACGGGAGCTCCACAAACTTTATCCGGCCGATTCGCTCCTCTCCGAGGACCTGGCCGCGCAGTTCGTCGAGGGGATCGCCTTCGAAGGGGTGGATCGCTACAGCTCCTACTTCGTCCCCGAGGTGCCTCTGACCCGCTACCTCAAACAGGGTTTCCGCGCCGTTCTGCTGGCGGAGGGCGCGCTGCGCGAGCGCTGGGAGCACATGGCTGCCGAGATCGAGCGGCGGCACGCCAAGGGGCAAGCCGCCGACGACCTGTTGCCGCAGCCCGAAAGCGCCTATCTCGGCGCATTGGATTTTCAGGAGCTGCTGGATTCCCGCGATCTGCTGCTGGTCGAGGATGCGCAGGCCGAGAGCCTGGCCAGCCCCCGAGCGCCTGTGGTCAAGCTGATGACCAAAGGGCAACCCTCCTTCGGCAGCAGTATCAAGGAGCTGCGACAGGATCTCGAAACGATGGCCAACGGCGGCTACCATATCTGGATCTTCTGCGACAACAAGGGGCAGGCGGCACGGCTCGGGGCCATCCTCAAGGAGGTGGAGTCCCGCCTGCATCTGCCGGTGGGGGATCTGCAGCACGGGTTCCTGCTGCCGGCGGAGCGGCTGGCCATCTATACCGATCACGAGATCTTCGATCGCTACAAGCGTCTACGTCGCCGTCGTCGATTGTACAAGGGCGCCGGTCCGATCCGCGACAGGGCGACCCTCCGCCCCGGCGACTACGTGGTGCATATCCAGCACGGCGTGGCCCAATATAAGGGGATGAAGCGGCTGGAGGTGCTGGGCGAGGAGCGGGAGGTGCTGCACCTCAAGTATGCCGACGAGCAGCAACTCTACCTGCCCATAGATCAGATCCACCTGGTCGAGAAGTACTCTAATGAGGATGACGCCAGTCCCCGCCTCAATCGCCTGGGTGAGAAGGCCTGGGTGCGGACCCGGAAAAAGGCCGAGAAGGCCGTGCGGGCAATGGCCGCCGATCTCATCAAACTCTATGCCCGGCGGGAAGCGGCGCGCGGCTTCGCCTATCCGGCCGATACGCCCTGGCAGAAGGAGCTGGAGGCGAGCTTCCTTTACCAGGACACCCCCGACCAGGCCACTTCGAGCATGAAGTCCAAGGCCGATATGGAGAAACCAAAGCCCATGGACCGTCTCGTGTGCGGCGACGTGGGGTTCGGCAAGACCGAGGTGGCGATTCGGGTGGCGTTCAAGGCGGTGCAGTCGAACAAGCAGGTGGCTGTGCTCGTGCCCACGACGATCCTGGCCCAGCAGCACCTGCAGACATTTGGCGAACGCCTGCGCGATTATCCCGTGCGGGTGGAGTCGGTCAGCCGCTTTCGCTCCAGCTCCCAGATCAAGGAGACCCTGACCCGCCTCAAGAGGGGCGAAGTGGATATCATCGTCGGAACCCACCGTCTTCTGTCGGCCGATGTGGCCTTCAAGGATCTGGGATTGCTTATAGTTGACGAGGAGCACCGTTTCGGGGTCGCGCACAAGGAGAAGGTGAAAAGAGCTCGGGCCGCGGTGGATGTGCTCACCCTCACGGCAACGCCCATCCCCCGCACGCTGCACATGTCGCTGGGGGGGATCAGGGATATCTCGCTGATCCGTACGCCGCCCCGCGACCGTCTGCCCGTCCATACCGAGGTGTCGGTGTTCGACGAGGAGACGATTAAAGAGGCGATCCTGCGTGAGGTGGATCGCGGCGGGCAGGTGTTCTTCGTCCACAACAGGGTGCAGACCATCGAGGCGATGGCGTCATTTCTGCAGAAGTTGCTGCCTGACCTGAGTGTCGGCATCGGCCACGGGCAGATGTCGGAGAAGAAGCTCGAGCAGGTGATGGTGGACTTCATCAACGGCGAGTTCGAGGTGCTGGTGAGCACCATGATCATCGAGTCGGGGCTGGATATCCCCCGGGTGAACACGATCATCATCAACCGCTCGGATCGGTTCGGACTGGCCCAGTTGCACCAGCTGCGGGGAAGGGTGGGTCGCAGTCGCCAGCGGGCCTATTGCTACCTTTTGACCCCGCGGGACCAGGAGATCACCGAGGACAGCCGCCGACGCCTGGATGCGCTGGTCGAACACGACGAGCTGGGAGCGGGCTACAAGCTGGCTCTGCGCGATCTGGAGATCCGCGGCGCGGGCAACCTGCTGGGGGTTGAACAGCACGGGCACATGACGGCCATCGGTTTCGATCTGTATATGCGGTTGGTGGCGCAGGCGGTGAGGGAGCTGAGAGAGGGCAAGAGCTACAGCCAGGACGTGAAGGTGGAGACCAATCTGAACGCCCATATCCCGGATGATTACGTTGAGGATCCCGAGCAGAAGATGTTGTTCTATCAGAAGATGGGTCATCTGGACCAGCTGCGGGAGGTCGGGGATCTCAAACGGGAGATCCGGGATCGCTTTGGTCCGATACCTGCTCAGGTGGAGAACCTGTTTCTGGTTCTCGAATTGAAGATTCTGGCTCAGGCAGCCGGTGTTGTCCGTCTCGATTTGAGAAGAAACGTCTGTGTGCTGGAGTTGCAGCCCGAAGCCAAACCGGAGAAACATACGTTGAGCGGGTTGGCTGGAACTTTTGGACGAAGTATACTCTTCAAGGGCACTTCTCCCATGATCATAGAGTTGCGCAGCCCCAATATCTCAGAGGGGAGCGGGCTTGAGAAAGTCCGAAACCTGTTGCAGATGATGAAGGGCTGTGTTACTTAGTTGTGATCTCAAGTTCCTGAAAAATAATGAGTTTAGAAGAAGACGATCGACTTTGACCGAGTGCTCGATGTCCTCTGACGGGCGGGTTCCGGTCCCAATTCAAGCGAGGTGTGTGATGGTCAAGGCTCTTCGGCAGGCAGCCTTCATCCTGGTTCTGTTTCTACTTGCTGTCTCTCTCCTTCCGGGTTGCAGCGGCAAAAGCAATGAAGATGTGGTCGCTACCGTGAATGGCGTACCTATCGAACTGGGTTACTTCGAGGCGAAGTGGGCGAAGCTCGCCTCAACGGATCGCCGTTTCGAGCCCACTCCCGAGAACGTGGACTCTCTACGGCAAGAAGTTCTGGAAGTGTTGATCAATAAAGAGCTGATCGTATATCGCGCGGGCAAAGAGGGATATCTCGAAGAGCCTGCCTACCTGGACGCCTATAAGGGCCAGGCTGATTTCAAGCTCATCGAACATCTCAAGGATGTCGAAGTCGTCGATAAGATGCCGACTTTCGATGAAGAGGATTTCAAGGCGCACTACCAGTATGTAGGGATCAAGATTGATGGTCGTCACATCGACATGGATCTGTTGCCGGAAGCTGAAGCGGTAGTGAAGCAGCTGCGCGATGGAGAGCTGAGTTTCAATGAGGCGGTTCTACGCCACTCGACCAACTTCGATCGTCATTCCGGCGGTATAATGGCCACCATCTCGTTTGGCAGCAACATCAAACCGGTGGAGGATGTTCTCTTCAGCATGGCCAAGGACGAGATCTCCGATCCGGTCAAGACCCCATACGGTTACAGTATCTTCGTCGTCGACAAGATCATGACCGAGGAGCCACCCGAGTATGGCACGGTCCGCTCCTCTATAGAGCAGCGTCTCAAGATGCGCGCTTTGCGCCAGATGGGTGCGCGTCACTCCGAGAGGGTTTTGGACAAGCACGGCTTCAAGTTTGACTGGGACGTTGCCCAGAATATCGTCCCGTTGATGCCTGATGATCCCACCCCCTCCCAGGCTCAGCAGTATCGATCCACGAATACCGAGAAGCCTATCCTCAAATTTACGGCCGAGCAACTCGCGTTGGTGCTCTACGAACTGGACGGCAATGACTTTACTCTCCAGAATTTCTCCGATGAGTATGATCGGCTGCATCCATACGGCAGGCCGATGAAGTCCTCCCGCCTGCAGGGCATCTACAACTGGGTTCACAAGGACGTTGTGGGGCAGGTGATGCCGACCGAGGCTCGCACACGCGGCTACGACAAGGATCCTACGTTCATGCTGCAGATGAAGGAGTTCCAGGAGCAGAGTTGCATCGGCGCAGTACGCCGGGTGCTGGTGGAGGCCCCTGTCGTCATTTCCGATGAAGATGTTCAGGCCTACTACGATGAGTTCCCGTTGTACTTTACGCTCAAGGACAGAATCGATTGCAAGCAGGTCGTCACCTCCGAGGAGGATGACATTCAGGAGGCGTACACCCGTCTGCAGAACGGTGACGATGCCGATGCCGTCGGGCGCGACTTGTCGGTCATGTTTGATCGTCAGTGGGTTTCGGCGGCATTCACTCCCGACTCCACGATCAGTGACAGTCCTGAGATCAAGCTGATCCAGTCGATGCAGAACAAGGGTGATTTCACCAAACCCTTCCAGTACAAGGGTTACTGGGCCATCATGATCCGGAACGATTTCTACCCCTCCGAGTTGCAGGATTTCGAAGTCGTCAAGGAGACCGCCAGGGCGCAGTTGAAGCAGCAGAAATCGGATGCCCGTATGGACTCTCTGCTCAACGTCTGGCGTGATGAAGTGGAGATTGTCGTCAACAATCGAACCCTCGCCAAAACCGAGAAGGGCCCGGAGATTAATCCTGATCGTGCGGTATATTAAGCTGAACGGCGTCTTTCGCCTGCTCTTTGTCTGCCTTTTTCTCCCTCTTCTCCCTGTCGCTTGCGACAGAGGAGAGGAGGGAGATCTTGTCCTGTCTCAGGACAATACCACCGCTTCCACCACGACGACATCCCTGGATTACTTCGTGCGAATTGGTGATCATACGCTCTCTGAAGACGAGTTCCTGCGGTTGTTGCCCGAGGAGTTCCGCGGCATGCTCACCTACGAGGAGAAGTTGAGCTATCTGCAGCGCTGGGCGGATACCGAGTTGCTCTATCTGGCGGCTGTCTCACGTGATCTTCTTGATGATCCCGTCCTGGTGCAGAAACTGAAGCAGCAGCAGCGTGAATTCGTCGCCAACCACCTCCTGCAGCAGATGCTTGAGGAGCGGGTTGTCGTGACCGAAACCGAGATCTCCGATTTTTACGCCGAGCATCTGGATGAGTATGCCTCCGAGTATCGTTATCGAGAGATAGTGGTGCGGAGCCAGCAGGAGGCGGAGGAGATCTACCGCAATCTGAAGTCGAAGAAGATCTCATTCTCACGGGCAGCCGAAAAGCATTCCCAGTCAAGCTCCGCCCGTGTCGGTGGAGACATGGGTTGGCTGGCCAAGGGCGCCATGCCGCCCGAAGTTGAAGAGCGCATCGTGAAGATGAAGCCGAAAGAGATCTCCCAGCCCTTTGAAACGGCCTGGGGGTGGACGATCATATACTTCAGGGAGAAGCGGCAAAGCAGCAATGCGCTCGATCTCCTCGAAGTCAAAGATGAAATACTTCG
Source organism: bacterium (assembly GCA_024231955.1). Classification (GTDB taxonomy): domain Bacteria; phylum Krumholzibacteriota; class Krumholzibacteriia; order JACNKJ01; family JACNKJ01; genus JAAEPZ01. Next base: position 276,909 of record JAAEPZ010000538.1, read on the forward strand.
CTATCTGATGATGGAGCGCCGGCGTCGTGTCTACAGGGAATACCTGGAGGAGCTGCAGCAGAGTTATCCGATCATCTATCATCCCCAGCTTGAAGCGCGACTTCGCGCTAACGAGTTTGTTCCTGATTCGGGGCAAAACCCATAGGAAGGCCATCCATGAGAGTACAGTACACGCGAGTTTCGCTGCGTCGGGTCCTCGCGACTGTTTTAGTTACCCTGTTTGCCCTGGTCATGCTTCCCCATGCCGGCATCACTCAAACCGCAAGCGGTGAAACCACTGCGGGCGATGCCATTCTCGATAAGATCGTGGCGTCGGTTGATGATGAACCGATCCTGCTCAGCGATCTGTTGATCGATGTGCAGGCCTATATCCAGCAGATCGGTCAGATGCCCGACTCGACCCAGTTCATGTCGCTGCTGGATGAGGCACTGCAGAATCGTGTGAACGAGAAGATGCTCGTCGCCAAAGCGCACCGCGATGAGATTCAGGTTGGCGAAGATGAGCTTGAGCGCTCCATGGATGCGCATATCGCCAGACTGACCGAGCAGGCCGGTGGTGAGGCTCGTTTCCAATTCGAGCTGGAAAAAGAGGGTCTGACCGACCGCGAATTGCGCCGCAAACTCCTCCCCAATATGCGGGATCAGATGCTGGTTCAGAGGATTCTGGAGAGGATCTCCTACGAGATTACGGCCACCGAGGACGAGACGAGAGCATACTACGAGGCGAATAAGGACAATCGTGACATCCTGCCGCTTCGTCCGACAGCGGTGATACTCTCGCATGTCCTGTTTCAACCCCAGGCTTCCGGTCCGAGGGCGACTGAAGTGCAGGCATTGGTGGCGACGGCGAAACGACGTCTGGCTTCCGGTGAGGACTTTGGTGCGATCGCATCAGATATCAGCGAAGGACCTGCTGCCGCGCGAGGCGGCGATCTGGGCTGGTTCAATCTGCGTGATATCGGCCTGCAAGCTCTTCGCGCCGCACTTGTGGATTTGCAGGTGGGCGAGATCGCCGATGATGTCGTCTCCGAACAGGGACATCATATCCTGGAGGTGGTGGAGCGTACTGGTGGTCGTGTCCACTTCAGGCAGATCTTCTTCGCTATGACCGTGGCCGACACCGACAAGCTGGAGGCCCGTGCCCGGGCTCGCGATGCTCACAGCCGGTTGCTGGCGGGTGAGGATTGGGCTGCTGTCGCCAAGGAGCTCAGCGATGATTCCATGACGAAAGATGACGGCGGTCGGTTGCCGGAGATCGCCGAGAATCAGCTGGAGGCGCAATATCTGGGTATAGTGCAGGCGCTTGAACCTGGTGAGATGTCGAGCGTCTTCCAGAGTGCGACCGGCTATCAGATCATCCGACTGGAGAGCCGCGAAGTTGAACGCCCCTTCGGCTTTGAGGAGATTGCCGACCAACTGAGAACCCAGCTCATCAATATGCGCCGGTCGGAAATGCTGGACCAATATATCGAGGAGTTGCGTGGTGAGATCAGCATTCAGTTGCACGGTCTACCCAGCCTCGATGAGATCGCAGGCATGGGAGGTTGATGATGCGACTTGATCTATGGCTTGGCAAAGTCTGCCTTCTTAAGACCAGGAGTCAGGCCAAAAACGGTTGTCAGTCCGGCAAGATCTTGCTGGACGGCAAGGCCGTAAAGGAGAGTTATACGCTCCGGGGCGATGAGGTGTTGACGATCGCATTTTCCCACAAGGAGATACGAGTCAAGGTGCTCGCTATCCCTGCGGGGAATGTTGCCAAAAAGAGTGCTTCCGAATATTACGAGATTTTGGAGGAGATCCCCATCGACCCGAAGAGTGGGCTGGATCTCTGATCCCGTGAACGACGTGTATGGGAAAGGCCGGATCCTGCTGGATCCGGCCTTTCGGTTTGCTGGTCAACATGTTCGGGATCAGGTGCTGTCCGAATAGTTGCCGTTGTCGCGCGGTTTTGGACTGCTCTCGGGTGTGGAGCTGCCACCGCCTCCGCCGCCTCCACGGCGACCGCGCCGTCTGCGGGGGCGTCGTCTGCGACGAACCTCCCCTTCGCCGGATGGCGTGGTGCCTGTTCCGGGTGGGGGAGTTTGCGGTTTCTGGTCGCCAGCTTTCTTGGGCGAATCGGGTCGATCGTTGACCCGACCGCGCTTGGTTCCGCTTTGACCCTCGCCACTGCGTCCGCGTCCACGGTTGTCGCCGCCACGGCCCTCGCCGCTGCGTCCGCGTCCCTGTCTGTCGCTACTGCGGCCCTCGCCGCTGCGTCCGCGTCCGCGGCTATCGTCACTACGGCCTTCGCCGCTGCGACCGCGTCCGCGGCTATCGCCACCGCGGCCTTCACCGCTGCGACCGCGTCCGCGGCTATCGCCGCTACGACCACGTCCGCGGTTATCGTCACCACGACCTTCGCCGCTGCGACTACGCCCACGTCCACCGCGATCACGCCCACGTCCACGTCCGCGATCACGATCACCATCACGTCCATCTTGGCTGGCGCGATTGCGATAGTAATCCTTGCGCTTCTGGCGACGCTCGGCCGCGATTCTGGCCATTTCGGCATCCGAAGCACCCTCATATCCGCGTGGTCGATTGAGCGACCATTTCAACACGGGAGGGGTCAACAGGGTTGTGATGAAGATCATGGTCACAATGGCGCCAAAGGTCGATTCGCTGAGCACGGGTTGGCCGCTGATCATCAGGCCGGCGCCAATACTCGCGAATACCAGACCGATCTCGCCACTGGGGATCATGCCGATCCCGATGGAGAGGCGATCAAGTCCTTTTTCGACTACACCAAGCGAGCAAAGCAGTTTGCCCAGAATGGCGGCCCCTGTCAGTGCGCCTACCAGACCCAGTATCCGGGGCTCCGCAAAGCCGCCGAGATTGACCCTGAAGCCCATATAGACAAAGAAGATGGGAACCAGGAATCCGGACAGCGGCAGGAGCAACTCCCGCAGGGAGAGGGTCTCGTCCCGCTCCGAATCCTTGAATTGGACCGAATCGAGTGTCAGACCGGCAGCGAACGCTCCGACGAGAGCCGCCAGACCAACCTTGTTGGCGATAAAACTGAACAGAAACAGGATCGACAGACTTGCCGTCAGCAGCATGTACTTGTCGTTCAATCTGGACAGCAAGGGACCGCACCATTTGCCGATGAGGATGGCGATGCCCAGGAACAGGACAGCTTTCCCCGCCAGGATGAGGGCAGCCAGAGAGGTCAGGCCACCACCTTCGCTCGAAATGGCGACCAGACCGGCGACGACTGCCAGAATCATCAGGCCAATCAGGTTGCCCACGACGGCCCCGCTCTGCACAACCCTGCCCTCGAACATCGTGAAACGATTGAGGTTTGAGATCACTCTGCCCGTGATCCCCGCGCTTGTGGCGCAGAGAGTGACACCCAGAATGATGTGAACCAGGATTGATTCATCGGGCAGAAGCCAGGCGCCAACTCCCCAACCCAGGAGGAAAGGGGCAATGACACCAAGAGCTATCATGGGAACTGAAGACAGACCGATGCTGAAGACCTCTTTGATCTTACTATCAAGTCCGATCTTGAAAAGAAGCAGAAGGGCACCAATCTCGGCGAGAATCGCGATAATGTTCTCGTTGGTAAGGGTGCCTAAAGCAATGTTGGTCAAGTAGGAATCGATCCAGGTTATGCCCATCAGGGTGAGATTGCCGAGGATTATTCCAAAGATCAGTTGGCCCAGTACTCCGGGTTGACCAATCCTGTTCATCAGATTGCCGCCGAGCTTGGCGACCAGAATGACAATTAACAAGAGCGCAAGCACAGGAACCACGGGATTTGCGTGGAGGCCTGCAAGGCCGACTTCGTGAACTGAATCGCTCACGGCGACCTCAACGCCCTCGGCGTTGTGTCCGACATCAGTGGGATCGGCAGCAGTAATGACAAGCCGATCCGTTTCACCGGTGGATGCAAGCAACGCCTGGGCGGATCCGGTTTCGAGGGCCTGGCTCATGGCCGTCGAAAGGAAGCTCAGTGGCCGAACATTGTCCAGCACACCGGATCCGGTCAGTGCGCAGATTGCCACTACGACAAGCGCTGCACCAACCAGGCGGATTATCCGCATGTATTATCTCCTTAGGGTCTGGGGTTCTATCACATGCTCGATGTCTCTAACCCATTATGAAAGTTTCCATTATGGTCTCGAGCTGAACTCGGTCAAGGTACGCGGGGTATCCTTGAATCGTCAAGGATTGTCCTTGACTCAATTTATACTTTCCTTTTGAAACCGCTACCATGATCCTCCGTACAGGATTCATGCCTGAACCATCATCATTAGACCACATGCGAGGATGAGCCAATGAGGTATCGCATCATTACCATTTTGGTCATTTCATTCCTTCTACTGTCTCATTGTGCATACGGTGACGAAGTGCTGGAAAAAGTGATCACCAAGTCGTTCGACGTTTCCGAAGTCGAACTGTTGAGAGTTGACAATCTGGCTGGCAAGATTCTTATCGAAGGTTCCAATAATGATAAAATCAAGGTCGAGGCGATTATCAATTCCGAGAAATCATCAGGGTTGAGCGCTGAAGAGGTTGCCGATCTCCTGGATCTGGAGATTCAGCTCAAGGGCGAGCGCCTGCAAATTATCCCCCAATACCCGCTGGATGAGTTCAGAAGCTATAGTTATCCCCCCGGCAAAGGCAGTTTCTTTGGTGGACGATCTGAATTCCGGATCGATGGCCGAAAGATCAAGGTTGTCATGGGTCGCAAGGGGAAGGGGTTGCGGCTCTGGGTCGATATTCGAATCACTCTGCCTGAAGGGGTGAGGTGTGGCCTCCGCAACCGGGTGGGGGACATCAAGTTGGACCATGTCAACAGCGAGTGCATTATCAAGGACTGTGCGAGCGCCAACGTCAATGTGAACAACCAGGTCGGCGATCTACAGGTAGATACGGGCAGTGGCGACATCACAATCATGAGCTGCGATGGTTTCCTGGATGTTGATACCGGTAGCGGAGACGTGAAAATCGATGGTCTCCGCGGCGATCTCCGGGCTGATACCGGCAGTGGCGACGTGACAGTTCGGGACGCCAACGGTGAAGAGCTCTATGTCGATACCGGCAGTGGTGAGGTTGGCCTCCGCAATATCGACTATCCGCGCCTTCATGTGGATACAGGCAGCGGCGAAATCACAGTTGATTCGACGCATGGTCTCGTGGATCGCTGGGTGCTCGATACCGGCAGCGGTGATGTCACCCTGCTTATCCCCGATGACGCCTCTTTCAGGCTGGACGTGGATACGGGTAGTGGCGACGTAGATTGCAATTTCGACGATGCCAGGATCAGGACGAGCCATGGCGAGATCCGCTCCATCACCGTCGGTGACGGCGAGGGGCAGATCGAGGTTGACACCGGCAGCGGTGACGTATTCATCCGCAAGAGTTAGCATCCTCCGATAAAGGTGGAAGACGAGAAGGGGTGAGGCTTGGGTCTCACCCCTTTTTCTGTTAATACTATTGTCGACATTGTCCACCACTCATTGGAGGCCGAGAATGACCGGAGCGACCCGTCCCCGAAGCAATCCCATATTCGTTTTAATGATCTTCATCGGTATGATCCTGGGCGGGGTGGTTGGTGCCGTTCTGGGACGGGAGATCCCCTTCATCACTCTGCTGGGCGATCTGTTCCTGCAGGGTCTGAAGATGCTCATAATTCCGCTTGTCGGCTCCAGCATGATCGTGGCCGTTGCCTCCCTGGGTGATGTGAGGAAGTTGGGGCGGATGGGTGGAGTGACCATCCTCTACTATCTGACGACCACTATCATGGCCGTGATTATCGGGCTGGTGCTGGTCAATCTCATCAATCCCGGCAACGGTGTCGATGCCGGTCAGGGGATTGCCCGCGATGTCGCCGCATATTCCTTCCTCGACGTCATCCGCGGCATTGTCCCCGCCAACATCTTCAAGGCCATGGCCGACGGCAAAATCCTGCCGATGATCTTCTTCTCCCTCTTCTTCGGTGGCTGCCTGACCACGATCGGTAAGCGGGCGCAACCGGTGGTGACCCTGTTCGAGGGCATTTTCGATGTCAGCATGAAGATGACCCGCATCATCGTGGCCACCGCGCCCATTGGCGTGTTCGCCCTGGTGGCGACCCGCTTGGGCAAGGCCGGTGGATGGGAGATGTTTATCGTCGAACTTGAGGCCATCGGTCGTTATGCGTTGACGGTGATCAGCGGACTGGCCATTCACGGGGTGATTGTGCTCCCCACGATCCTCTTCGTCATAGGTCGCCGCTCCCCGCTTCAGTTCATTCGCGACATGATCGAGCCGGTGTTCCTGGCTTTTTCCACCGCCAGCTCCAGCGCCACTTTGCCGGTGACGATGGAGACTATCTCCAAAAAGGCCGGTGTCGATTCCCGGGTCGGTAATTTCGTCCTGCCGCTGGGAGCCACCATCAACATGGACGGCACGGCGTTGTATGAGGCCGTGGCCGCCGTCTTCATCGCGCAGGCCTATGGTCTTGATCTGAGTTTTCCGACCCAGTTGGTCATTGTCCTCACTGCGACCCTCGCCGCCATCGGCGCGGCGGGCATACCGCAGGCGGGTCTCGTGACCATGGTCATGGTGCTGCATACTGCCGGTTTGCCGGTCGAGGGGGTAGGGCTGCTCCTGGCTATCGACTGGTTCCTGGACCGGTTTCGTACCGCCGTCAATGTCTGGGGTGACGCTGTGGGTGCCGCGGTGCTTGAGCGTTTTGTGAGCTTCCCCGACTCGGGTCCTGCAAGGACTGATTAGAGGGGTTGTCTGTGGGGGCGGCGGATCACCTCGGTTTGCGGGAGACTGCGTTGTGTATTTACCCGAGCCGTGTTAGTTTGGACCAATGGCTTTTCAACTACATTTCCCGGGGAATGATCGAATACGCGAGCGTCTCGAACGCGCACTGACCAGCGGACGACTGGCGGGGGCCTACCTCTTCGAGGGGGTTGCCGGCGCGGGGCAGGAGCAGGCGGCTGTCGAGCTGGCTGCCGGCATTATCGTCGGTAGTACCGAGCTGGACAATCCAGACGCCAAACGCGTTCGCCGTTATTCGCACCCCGACCTGCACTACATGCTGCCGGTGGTCAAGACTCCTCCACCTCCAGGCGAAGATGAGGGGGCGGCTGAGAGCGACATCATGTCCCCCTTCCTGGAGCAGCAGGGTTTCAAGGCGGCCGATCCCTACTACCTGCCCACATTCTCCAAGAAGCCGAATATTCCGGTCGCCGCCGTGCGCAGGGTTCTGCAGGTTCTGTCGGGCAAACCCTTTGAAGGGCGCACCAAGGTGATGATCATCCGCGATGTGGACATTCTCCGTCCCGACTCGCAGGACACTCTGCTCAAGAGCCTGGAGGAACCGCCTCCTGGTCGCGTCATTATCCTGATCAGTTACCGGCCCGAAGCGTTGAGACCGACAATTCTCAGCAGATGCCAGAGGGTGCCGTTTGACGCACTGGATTCCGCGATCATCTCCGATGTTCTGCAGAGCCGTGGTCTGGGTCGCGAACGGGCGGAACTGTTGGCCCGTCTGGCGGCAGGCAACCTCGAAGAGGCGATTCGTCTGGCCGGTGCCGAGGATGAGAAGGGGAACAGTGTACTGGCCCAGCGCGAAGAGTGGCTGGAAACGCTGGACATCTGTGAGTTCGGATCGGATATCGCCATGCTGGACGCAGTTCAGGGGGTAACCGGCGGCAAGAAGAGGGGCGGCTTGCCGACCCAGGAGCGGGCCGAATTCCTGGCCCTGGGGATCTCGTGGTATCGTGAGGTCATGCTCCAACTGCTCGAACCGGCAGAGCCGCGTGTGCATGTCGATCAGATCGACCGTCTTGCCCGTTATCGGAATCTCAGTGTTCAGGGCTGCCTGGACAGGATAGGCCGCTTCGAAAAAGCCAGGACTCAGATCCTGAGCAACGTCAACGCCCAGCTCACCCTTTTAACCCTTTTCTTCAGTATCCGGGCGGGCGAGAGCTCCCGCAGAGCATCATGATCGAATTGGTGGAGATTACGTTCGATTGCGGGCGGAGTGAATACCTGCTGGACCTGAGGGCTCTGAGTCTGCAGAAGGGTGACTGGTGCTTTGTCGAGGGTGCCTCGGGGGAGCGCCTGGGGCAGGTGAAGCGACAGCTGGCACTGCCCGAAACCGAGCTGCCGGCGCCATCGCGGCTGCGGAAGATCATCCGTAAGGCCGATTCCGATGAGTTGACGGCCCGCCGCAAACGGAGCAAGCAGGAGCGGCAGGCTTTCAAGATATGCAAAGATCAGATCGCCTACCGCGAACTGCCCATGAAGCTGATCAGTGTGGAGTACGCTGAGCAGGGCAGCACGATCACCTTCTATTTCACCGCGGAAACCCGGGTTGATTTCAGAGAGCTGGTGCGGGATCTGGCGGCGGTGTTCCGCACCCGTATCGAGCTGCGTCAGATAGGTGTTCGGGATGAAGCCCGTCGCACCCCCGTGCTGGGCATCTGCAGCCGTCAGACTTGTTGTTCAAGCCATGGGTGTAATTTTGAACCTATTACGCTGAGGATGGCGCGGGACCAGAACCTGTCCCTGAACACCGACCGTCTGGCCGGGTCCTGCGGCCGCCTCCGTTGCTGCCTGGTACACGAGATGAGCTTTTACCAGGAGATGAAACGTCGCGCCCCCAGGATCGGCAGCCGGATCGAGACCTCCCACGGCGTCGGCAAGGTGGTCAAGCTCCATATATTTGAGGAGGAGGTCGAGATCAAACTCGACTGGGGTGAAGTGCTGCGGGTTCCACTCTCGGAGCTTGAGCGAACGGTTTTTGGTGCGAGCAGATTACGTCATCCGGTTTCGGATCGCGACGCGAGGAAAAAATGATAGATAGCCATACGCATCTGCATCATCTGGATTTCCGGGATGACCGCGATGAGGTCTTCGCCAATCTCAGAGCCGCCGGGGTCAGCCGTGTCCTGGAGGTGGGGATCGATTATCTGGGCGCCGAGCGGTCACTGGAGCTGAGTGAGCGCTATCCGGAGGTTCTGGTGGCGGTCGGGTGTCATCCGCACGAGGCCTCCAACTGGAATCCCGAATTCGCTGCGGCGATGCGCAGATGGGCGACGCTGGACAAAGTCGTCGCCTTCGGGGAACTCGGTCTGGATTTCTACCGTAACTATTCCCCCCACGACCTGCAGGAAGTGGCTTTTCGTCAACAACTCGGAATCGCCAGAGAGATGGATGTCCCTGTGATTTTTCATGTACGGGCGGCGGAAACCGATTTTCTCCGCGTTCTTGATGATGAAGGTGACCCCCGTCGGGCAGTACTGCATGCGTTCAGCCACAGTTTCGAGTTTGCGGCGGAGGCGATCAAACGTGGTTTCTGGCTGGGAATTGGCGGCATGGTCACCTTTCCGAAAAGCAACCTGCCGCAAATCCTGACGGAGATCTCACCGGAGCGGGTGCTGCTGGAGACCGATTGCCCCTGGCTGGCGCCCGTGCCGAAACGGGGGCGCCGCAACGAACCATCTCTGCTGATTCATGTGCTGGAGTCCCTGGCCGACATCTGGAAGATGTCGACGGCGGATCTTGAGCAGCTGCTTGACGCCAACTTTGCTCAATTCACGGGGATACGATGACCGAAGAGCCTAGCAACAGATTGCGGCCCAAGAAGGCTCTCGGGCAAAACTTCCTGCGCGACCCCAATCTTATCCGGAAGATCATAGCTGCCGTGGAGCCGGAGCCCGGTGACCTGATTGTGGAATACGGTTGCGGCACGGGAGCGTTGACCCGTCCACTCGTTGCTTCGGGTGCCCGGGTGATCGGGTTGGAGGTGGATCGTGATCTCATCCCACTGCTCAGAGAGGATCCGACACTGGCGGGGCTGGAGTTGATCCCTGAAGGTCTGGAGTTCTGGCCACCCAAAAGGATCGCGGAGCAGTATGGAGTCGATCGCCTGAAACTGGTGGGCAATTTGCCCTACCAGCTGAGTTCCGAGGCGCTGTTCGCGGCTGTTGCCGGTGTAACTTGCGTAGAACGTGTGATATTCATGTTACAGCGTGAGGTGGCCGAACGGGTGCAAACCGGGCCCGGGAGCCGTCGCTATGGCATTTTGCCCGCACTGATCCAGGCCCACTTCACCGTCAAGAGGGTGCTGGATGCGGGGCCGAAGGCATTCTATCCGGCTCCGGATGTCAAAAGCAGGGTGCTATGCCTGACGCCGTTGGCTGAGCCGAGGGTTGACCCGGAAATGTGGGATCGCTATAACACCTTGGTACGATTACTGTTTAGAGAGCGGAGGAAGCAGATTCGCTCCCTGATCAGAAAATTCTACTTCCTTGATGATAGCTATCTGTTAAAACTGGACGAGGATCTGGATATTGATCTCAGCCGTCGCCCGGAGACCCTGAGTATCGAGGAGATGACAAGACTGGCGCGAGCTTTGCCTGAGCGTCAACAGGATGTGTAGTATCAATGACTTGCGGAGAGCGATGAATGAGCGGTAGAACCGGAATTCTGGTGCTGATACTGAGCCTGGCATTGGCCTGGTGCGGGGGGACACTCGCCCAGGAGGGGCCTGGTGAAGCCGCAGCCGATTCCACCATTGTCCCTGTTCCGGTCGATTCTCTCGCGACAGGGGTGGCGGACTCCACCTCCACAGAAACAGCGACGGATGGTCGTGAGACTGACGAGGGTGAATTTGAAATCCCTCTCAGCTCCTCCGGAGTTCATCCCTCATTTTCGACAGCATCCACCTCCCAGGATCGGTTTTTCAATCGGAAGGATATGCTGAGCTTATCCGTCGCCTGGCCCAACTCCTGGATTGTAGGCGCCAGTATCTCATATGACGAAACCACCCCTCGCGACTATGGGCGCGAGATGGTGAAGTCATCCACCTCCTTGAACACTTCGATGAAACTCTGGGGTATTTTCCCGACAAATCTGTCGGTCGGCAATTCATATACCGATATGAAGAGCACCTCGGTTACCAGCACCAAAACCAACTACACCGAAACCTCCAATGTCAATATGGCCATTCGTGGCGCCAAAGATCTGTCTGGCTGGTTGTCGGTTAATGGGTCTGCGAATCTTGGCGCCAATACGAAGGACTACAACAACTCGGACGGCGTCACCAATCAGAACGAGGGTGGAGTTCGTAATCTGGTCGGACATCTGAATTTAGACCTGAAGGAGAATCTGAAGGTAGTCACCGGCTACAGGAGCGATGTCATCCTCGGCAAAGGGGAGCTGCTTGGCGTCTCCTCCGATCTCGAGAGTCGTATAGATTCGATGCGCCTTGAGGTCAATTACAACCTCGGGGCCAAGCTGGCGGTGTCGATGTCCGGCGGGCAGCAGTCCCAGGTTATCGAGACGCTGGACTTCTTCAGGAATCAGTACGGCACCATTGAAGACAGTACCGATATCGCCATGCAGGAGATGATTTCGGACGATTGGGGGGGGGATGTCAACGTAACCTGGTCCCCGAGCCCCAAATTCAAGATTACGACCCGCGGTAGCGTCAAGACGCACAGGAAGAGAGTGGCCAATCGGGATGTTCTCTCCAAGGATACCGACACCTACCTGATCAACGTCAGCTCGGATGTTAAGCCCTGGCGCAATGCTGAAGTTAAAATCAACTATGAGCAGACCCGTAACCTGTCGGTGGACGTATCTGCCGACACCGAAAAATACAATCGCAAGATGAATGTCAGGGGGAGCCAGAAGCTGAGCGACACGTTCTCGATGTCATTCGTGGGGACATTCCTGCTGAATCAGGATTTCTACGCGAACACGGAGAGGAATCCGCAGGATCGCGACAAGATGCAGACCTCCTATGCATTCGATGTCAAAGGACGAATCGCTTCCTGGTTGACAGCCACCAATGAGATCAAATGGAATGAGAACAGGGATATCTTCATACTGGCCAGCCGCTCGAGTTCCAACAAGGACAAGCGTACCCTCTCCTGGAGGGGGCGCCTGGACTACAACTTCCTGGAGAAGTATCTGGTCAAACAGCAGTGCATTGTCAGTGTCGATGAGGATGATTTCATCTTCACGGAGGACCGGAACGCCCTTGATCGGGAGTTCACGCTTTTCACCGAGTCGACCCTGCCCATCTACAAGTCGGTCAAACTGCTCTTTGATCACGAATTCCGTTTAAGGGAGATGGGGAGCTACAAACCGGACACCACTGTGGTGGGCAGCCCCAAGACATTCTTCAGATCTTCACGCAAGAAGACCGAGAAGTTGACCCTGGGGGTAGTCTACAGCTACCGCAGCTATCTTATGGTGACATGTGAGGAGGAGGTCGGGCGGGAAATTGACTATAGTTACATTGATCATACCCAGAAATCCAAGATCTTTGGGAATCTTGAGTTCGAAATCGCTTTCAACAGGTCGCTTGGGTCATCAGGCAGTATCAGTGCAAAATTGAGACAGAAGCTGCGTTTCGGGAAATATGTTCCGGATAATCAACGAAGTCTCTGGTTTCCGTCACTCAATATCAGCTATACTTTCTAGGAGGCCGTATGATCGTGAAGTGCGGATTAGGGAAATCCAGATCCAACCTTTGGATCTTTGCGCTTCTGTGTGGCATGATACTGGCAAATGGTTGTGTGTTCACGCCCAGGGATCCTGAAACGCCGGATGACACGGATACCGAGTGGGTATCACCCACGGAGCCCATGAACGTTCTGGCGAATATTGCTTTCGCTCTAGCGGCAAAAACCACAACCAATTACGAGAACAGTCTCGATGATGATTTTACATTTTTTCCTGATGGAGGAGACTACGGGGATTACTTCGCTATTTGGGACTTTGACAAAGAGATGAAGGCCATTGAAGAGCTGTATACGCTGGCGACAGCTATCGACATTCAATGGGGAGATATTGTGATCGATGCTCAAAGCAGCGATCTCAATATTCTGGAAGCCGACAACTACCAGATGACGATTACCTACCTTAGCGGTGAACAGGTTGTTTTCGGCGGTGGTGCTCACTTTTACATGTCCCTCTCCGGGGGGATCTGGAAACTGGAAATGTGGGATGAGTCCGTTAACACTTCAGGCAATTCAGGCGGACAGTTGAGAAAGAACCTGAACATTGAGAACTGAAGAGCAAAATAGTGAACGTATCAACAGGAGCAATGCAATGATGACATTCAAACTTCACACTCTCAGAATCTTCCTCCCCCTCTTGCTGCTTACCATATTGGGAGCAGGCTGTTTGTTTAACGATCCTGTCAAGACCGTTGTCGAGCCGGTTGAGTCATACAACCTGCCACCCGATACCCCTCAGAAATTGGTCGACAACTTTGCGCTATGCTGGGAGAAGATGGATCTGGATCACTACGCTCAGAGAGTGTTGTTTTCCAATGAGCTTGCTGTTGCTGTAGACGATGTTACCGATTATTGCAACTTCGAGTTCTTCTTCCTGAATCCTGGCGTCGGCGGCATTCCGGCGGACCCGTGGTTCTATATGGACGAGATCGATGCGATCGGCAGAATGTTCGAAGGCCGTGATGGCTCCGATCCTGTTGACGGCTCAGTGATCCCCTCAGTCGATGGCATTACTTTGACACTGGAGATCAGTCCGGAAGGCTGGACTCTGGCCAATGAAGGTAATGCCGGAGTGTATAATCAGTTGCATCCCTACCCGGCAGGAACCTGGAAAGCCGATTTTAAAACCACTATGGTTCTTACGCTCTCCCGTGAAAATGACGGCGGTTTCAACGCCTATACCGTCGATGGCGGTCTGGAATTCTGGGTCATCCCCGTTAAAGGTCCGAATGAGGGCGACCCGACGGAATACCGTATCTGGAAATGGCGGGATTATCAGACTCTGTAATCGCTTCGTTAAGCGGCCGATCCGGCGCTGCCGGATGCTTTGCTTCATGATGACCGATACGATTCAAATACAACGCTGACTTCAGCCCCCGGCTTGTCTTGACAGGCCGGGGGCTTACTTCTAATCTGTGGCATCCTGCAACCGTATCTCCCCTCTCCGGCGCATGGGAGGCGGGGGCGGAGCCGTCGCCGGTCGCTACCGGATCAGCTTCTGCTGAGGACACCTTGACCGAGGCCTACATTGACTCCCAGAAAATCCAAACGGAAAACGTCCTCACGCTGGTTTGCCAGAGTCTTCTTCTTTACGACCTTTCTCCTCATCCTGATCGGGCTCGGGGTTCTCTACCAGGATCGGCTCTTTGACCTGGCCATGTCCTCCCGTGGCGATCAGTATCCCCAGGACAGGGGGCTGATCCCGGCCGAGAAACTGGAGGAGGCGATCATTCTCGGCGCCAGGGAGCTGGGGGTGCCCCACAAGCGGATCGGCCGTCAGGCCAGTGAGGGGGGGATTCCGGAATATGAGTTCCGCTGCCCGAATCGGCTCCATCCGATTACGGCCAACCGGTGGCTCAGCCGGATCTTCCTGGATTCAGGCGTCGAGATTCTCGATTGTCTCGAAGAGGGTAAGCTGCATCGCCCCAAACTCATCTACCATCTGGCCACCGGCCCAGCCCGTGAGGCGCGGGCTCGGGTCATCGTCTATCCCCCTACCGGCGGCGCCCCTCTGGCGGGCGCGATGCCTCGGCTGGCGATCATCATCGATGATTTCGGGTACAGTATGAGCCGGGTTCCCCGTGGGCTTCTCAATCTGGGTTGCCCGATCACCGCGAGCATCCTGCCCGGGCTGCGCCACAGCAAGCGGGCGGAGAGGGAGGCTCATCGCAATGGCCATACGGTCTTCCTCCACCAACCGATGGAGCCGATGGGATATCCGGACAGCAATCCCGGGCCGGGAGCTCTCTTCACCGACATGGACGCCGATTCGATTACCCGGGTTATCGAGGCCAATGCTCGCGACTTCCAACATCTGGCCGGCGTCAACAATCACATGGGTAGCCGGGGTTCCGCCGATGAGGACACCGTACGCCCGGTTCTGGATTGGGCGATCCGGAGAGATCTGATAGTCGTGGATTCCTTCACGACTCCGAGGAGCCTGATCTATCCACTCGCCCGGCAGATGAATATCCCCGTTCTCCGCACCGATTTCTTCCTGGATGGCGAGGAGGAGAACGAGGCCGAGATAATGGAGAATATCGCCGTGGCCGCCGAGACGGCTCGGAAACGCGGCTGGGCCCTCGTAATCGGCCACCCACGAGCAGAAACCCTGTCGGCTCTGCAAAAAATGATGCCCCGTCTCAGGGATTATGGCATCCGTTTTGTTACCGTTCAGGAACTACTAGACAGTTTGCGCGAGGCTGATCCGGCACCACCGGCATCTTCAGCTACTTCATACCGTTGATTCGAGATGCTCTATCTGCTATATTCTCCATGCTTTGGATCTTCAATGGCAGCACCCCAGTTCTCTCAGGAGTCCCATGTTACTTAAACGACGTGATTCTGTATTCGTCGCAGTGTGCCTCTCGGCCCTGTTGCTGTTCGTCGGATTCGGTGTCGAGGCGCAAAGCGCCCGCAGTAAGGCCGACGAGGGCAAGCATATGGGTGGCATTGTCCCCAAGGGGGAGCAGAAGGCCTTTCCCTACGAGTTGGTGAACTATACCCAGAATGGTCACGATTACCGGGTCAAGAACTCCCCGGTTGTCGTCATGGGGCGGATCGAATCTTTTGATCAGATACCGGAGGGTGTGGACAAAGCGCTGAACTGGTCCGGCTACCTGACTGTCGAGAGTTTCCTGTCGATGGATCGGGAGAATCAGAAAACGGCCGAACGGATCTACTTCCGGGCGTTGCCGCTGGGGGAATTCTACGAACCGATCGAGCCCGGTGATCGTTGCGTGATGCTTCTGACTCGGGATCTCCGTTCCGACAATGCCCTGATCCTCCCTACGGACATGCATTACTACCCGGTGAATGAGGCCGGTAACGCCATCAAGCTGTTGAAGAGAAGCCCTACTCTGGATGACCCCGTCCCCACTGAAGTA
This sequence comes from bacterium, assembly GCA_024231955.1. Taxonomy (GTDB): domain Bacteria; phylum Krumholzibacteriota; class Krumholzibacteriia; order JACNKJ01; family JACNKJ01; genus JAAEPZ01. The sequence continues at coordinate 292,813 of JAAEPZ010000538.1, forward strand.
TTGCTCTCCGTTTTCCTGGATGAGTTGCGGGGCGTGCTCCGAGAGGTGTCGATTGAATATCAAGTGAAGCATGCGGACCTGGTCTTGATCGGCAAGATCACCAGAAGTCAGCAGGGTGCCGACTCCAACAGGGATATCGTGTTCGTCGATGTGCAGCCCGAGAAGGTGTACAAGGGCGAGACCGGCCCGGGCGTCATCACTTTCATTCAGCGCATCAACCTGGATCGCTTCACCATCGAGACTCTGAACCGCTCCGCCTTTCAGGAGGGGCAACGCATCCTCTGTTTCGCAAACAAAGACCCAACCTTCAGCAAGAGTGGATCGTGGAATCCCGAGGGCAAGACGATGTGGCGGTTCCCGCACCAGCGTCTGTCCTCCTACTTCATGTCGACCGTTTCGGCCTGGAGAAGGGATGCCCGACCCATTCCCATCGACCAACTGAATGAGGATCTGGAACGCTGGACCGGTTCCGATTCCTCAGACGAATAACAGTCTGTCAAAGCATAATCAGGCTTAACTCTTTTTGTCCACAGGGGAAGCTGTGTCGCTTCCCGGAGGTTTTTCATGACCCGGAATCAAAAGATCAAGTTCTATAGTATCTTTGTGGTCCTGGCTCTCAGTGTCTGGTTGCTCTGGCCTACCTTCACTCTCATCAAGATGAGTGACGAGGAGGTCGAGGCGCTGAAGATCAATGACCATGCCCGCTACGAATCGCTGCTCGACAGGTCCCTGAAGCTGGGGCTTGACCTGCAGGGAGGCACCTACCTGGTTCTCGAGGTGGACCTGGAGGACATTGATGCCGGCAAGCACCAGGACACCGTGGATCAGGCGATCAAGATCATCCGTAATCGCGTCGATCAGTTTGGCGTGTCCGAGCCGGAGATCACCCAGGAGGGTGACAACCGGATCGTGGTTTCGCTGCCCGGTCTGCCCGACGTCGAACGCGCAACCCGCCTGATCAACACCACGGCTCAGCTCGAGCTGAAGCTCGTGGCCCAGAAGGGGGAGTTCTTCTCCGTTCTGCAGAAGGTCGATCAGGTTGTGACGAGCAATACGACCACTATCCCGGAGGATGAGGTGGCGGAGGCCGATACCACCGCCGCCGACGGTGAAGAGGCCATATCCTTCCTGGGCGATGATGCCGACACCGAGCCCGCTGCGGCAGGCACCGAAAGTTTCGCGTCGCTGCTCAAGCGTTTCGTGGGTGACGGCGCCGTGTTCGTCTATAAGGATGACGTGCCCAAGGTGAAGCACTATCTGGATCTGGCGGCCGTGAAGGCCGTTATACCGCAGGGCTTCGAATTCATCTGGGGTGGACAGGATGTCACCGACGATGACGGCAACCTGGCCCGGATCCTCTACTACTGCAGCTCTAGGGTTGAGCTCAGCGGCGGCAGTCTGGTCTCCGCCGACTCCCGGCCCGACAACAACGTCGCCGGCGCCTACAAGGTCGACTTCACGCTCGACCGTGCCGGCGCCGCGCAGTTTGCTCGCGTTACCGGCGCGAATGTTGGTCGCAGTCTGGCCATCGTGCTGGACAATCAGATCCATTCGGCGCCCACGATCCAGGATCGGATCGGCACCGGCATGGCGAACATCACCGGCCGCTTCACCCCCGACGAAGCTCGCGACCTCGCGATCGTGCTCAAGGCGGGCGCCCTGCCCACCAGCATGCACATCGAAGAGGAGCGGACGGTCGGTCCGAGCCTTGGTCAGGACTCCATCGACAAGGGCTTCCGTGCCGGTCTGATCGGGTTCGTCATCGTCATCATCTTCATGGTTATCTACTATCGCGGCAGCGGCCTCATCGCCACATTCGCGCTTCTGCTCAACCTGATGATCGTGATGGCCGCCATGGCCTACCTGCACGCAACTCTGACACTGCCCGGCATTGCAGGTTTGATCCTGACAATCGGTATGGCGGTCGATGCGAACGTGCTCATCTACGAGCGTATCCGCGAAGAACTTCGCCTGGGGAAGGAAACCAAAGTCCGGCGTACCATCCAGGCAGGCTATGAACAGGCCTTCTCGACGATTCTTGATGCTAACGTGACGACCCTGATCACCGCCCTGGTGTGCTACATCTTCGGCACCGGCGCGATCAAGGGCTTCGCCGTGACTCTTTCGCTGGGCATCATCGCCAGCATGTACACGGCGCTGCTTGTCAGTCGCGCGATTTTCGATGTGATCATGTCCAAACGGACGATCAAGAAACTCAGCATCTAACCGTCGGGAAAGCGAGGTAAATCATGTTTCAGATACTGGTAAACACGAACTATCGCATCATCCCGATTCGTCGGGTCATGATGAGTATTTCCGCAATTGTCATCCTGATCGGCATCGTGAGCCTGATCATGCACGGTGGTCCGAATTACGGCATCGACTTCATGGGTGGCTACAAGTTCATCGTCGAGTTCGAGGGTCCCGCCGATCTGGCGAAGGTCCGCTCGACCGTGTCCGATTTGGGCCACGAGGGGTTCCGCGTCTCCGACTTCGGCAGTCCGAACGAGGTGATCATCGTCCTCAGCGCCGACAAGCTTGTGGATGGCGAAGGTAATTCCGACGTCGCCGGCGATGTCGTCCAGCAGGAGATGGCCGACGGACTCCGTGCGGCCTTCAACGAGAATACTGTCGTTGAGGTCAGCAGCGAGAAGGTCGGGCCGACCATCGGTTCCGAGCTCCGCAGCCAGGGCCAGTGGGCGATCCTGTACTCGTTGCTGGGTATCGTGTTCTACGTCAGCTGGCGGTTCGAGTTCAAGTTCTCGATCGCAGCCATCATCGCGCTGATCCACGATGTCCTGATCACCCTGGGTATCTTCAGTCTGCTCAATCTCGAGATCAACCTGACCGTCCTCGGCGCTTTGCTGACGATTGTCGGTTACTCGCTGAATGACACCATCGTCGTGTTCGACCGCATCCGCGAAAATCTCTTCCAGCGCAAGCGTGGCGAGGTTTACGAAGAGGTCGTCAACCGGAGCGTCAATCAGACCCTGAGCCGTACGATCATCACGAGTCTGACGACCATGATCGTCGTTCTCATTCTGTTCGTCTACGGCGGACCGGTGATTCACGACTTCGCCTTCGCCCTGTTGGTCGGCGTGATGGTCGGTACCTACTCCTCGATCTTCATCGCCAGCCCGGTGCTGGTGGAGTGGAACGCCGCGAGTCTCCGCCGTCGCGAGCAGAAGCTGGTCACACGCTAGCTCCCGCCTGACGGCCCGATACCGAAAAGCCCCGCTGCTTCCGGCAGCGGGGCTTTCCCTTGCGGTGACCTGCCCATCATCGTCGACCCGTCGTCAGAGAGTAGCCATCAGGTAGATGAGCATGAAGGGGATGATCGTGATCATCAACGTCAATACGAACAGAAGTCCGGACAGCAGCGCCATGAACAGGCCTTTAAGCAGGCGTATCCTGAAGAAGCTGATCATCGCCCAGGCGCTGTAGGCTATTGTTATTGCCGCCATTATCAGCGATGCTTTGGCGGGGATGGTGCTGTACAGGAGGATCAGCGGAATTTTCAGCAGGAAGGTGTGGCCCTCGATGAAGAATATGAACACCAGGATCTCGGTGTAGTTGAACCCGTACTTGCGGTACTGCAGGCGGAGAAACATGGCGAAGAGCGGCAGGATGATGATCATCACAATATCCTGGTGCTCCATGACTAATCGCTGGCACTTCCGGCCCTGCTCCTGAATCCTGGCCTCCATCGGACCCGTATCATCATCGCCGAGCATCTCCCTCATCTCGGTTTGCATCCGGTCCGAAGCGCCCAGATCCAGCGGGACCCCCAGAAGATTGAGCAGGATCACCACTACCGCCAGGCCAAAGAAGCAGTACTTGATAGGGTGCAGGTACTTGCTCCGCTGACCCCCGATATACTCGTGGCACACGCGGGCGGGCTTCAGCATCATCCCCTTGAGCGTTCTGATCAACCTGAAATCGAACGAAGCTAGGTGTCCAACCTCCTCGTCGGCCAGCTCCCTCAGATTCAGACGCTCGTGTACGTTTCGTTGTCCGCACTCGGAGCAGTAATCGCCCGTCAGGGGGGTTGCGCAATTCTGACAAGAATCCAGTTCACGAGTCCTCTTCGACATGGCCGCTCCGTTCTTGAGAGTGCTCAAGAGATAGCACGATTGGGAACCCGAATCCCGATTATTCTTTAACCCACCACTATCCGTCATCCGGTTTCAGGTGGTTTGGTGTGTTTTCGCACCGGATCTCCTGTGGGCGGGTGCTTTTCCTTGGCCAACACCGGCAAGTCCTCTAGGATATCATTCATGCTTCGCATACTGACATTCACCCTATTGTCTCTTCTGCTGTCGGCCGGAATGGTTGCCGCGCAGGACAGAGTTCAGTCCACTATCTGGCAACGATCCCTCACCGATACGGGTGATCTGATCGAGCGGATCGAGGATCTCGTCGAGTACATTCAGGCAGGGGACGCGGATGGCGTCTCCAGTCAGTTCCGCCCCGAAAAGGTGCGTCTGTTCAGTCGCACGGAGGCGATTCCGGCAGACCTGTACGCACACTCTCAGGCCCGGAGTATCCTGCATGACTTCTTCCGTCGCACTTCACCCCTCGAACTGCGCATCTCACTCGTGCGGATGAACAGTCGGCGCGATTGCGCCTCCGTGGCTTTGGATATTCTGGGCGACCAGACCTCCGGCATTCGCCCCCTCCGCGAGAGGATCATCGTAATCTACCAGCGGGCTGAGTCGAGCTGGGAGATCAAGGAGATGGGATGTCACTGAATCGCCCGGCTCCCTCTCCGTCATCCTGGTTGACGATGTTGATGCTCTTGACGCTCCCCTTTACTGCGGGTGTCGAGAGTGCATCCGCGCAGGCGGATCCGACCGAACAGACCAACTCGAGCGAGATGATGCTCATCGCCGAAGCTCAGCGGGTCGAGGGTCTGCTGAATGAAGCCGTGCTCGGAATGCGTCAGCGCGGCCTGGCCATCGATATCGCCTGGAGACATGTCGGTGAAAGCGGCGACACGGAGGTCGCAAGCAGTGCGGCGGCCTTCAGCTTCCTGGAGTCGGTCCTGGGACCGGAGCTGGAGATCATGGATCTCCCTCTGGGCGCACAGCTGATCAGGGACGACGAGTTGCTGGCCTGGACCGGCTGGCCGGTTCCCTGGGACGGACAAGGGGATTGGGGCGCGTCCGCCGACGCCGGCTTTGCGTTGCGCAGTTTCGGCGTCTACCAGTTCCTCTCGCTGAGGGGGCATCTGTCGGGGGATGAGTCCATCACCTGGATACTCGATCTTCCCCTGACCTGCCGTGCCGACCTGCTGCCGGGAGAGGGTGGACTCCCCGTTCTGCTCTCGCCGGGGAGGAACATCACGCTTGAGGTGATCCCCCCTTTGACGCCTGCCGCTCCGGAGCGGCCTGTCGACACGCGATCCACCGCTCTTCACCCTCTGGATCCGGCGGTAAGCACTACCGACGAGGGTGAGGGCAAATGCTGGGCATTCGCTCCGCTGGGTCACCATGTATTCGAGTTGAGGTTGTTCGGTCCGACCGACAGAACCCTCGCGCTCAATCAGAGCCTCCGCAAAAGCGGCACGCTGGGTCTGCTGTTTATGATCATCACCATGGTGGTGGGGCTGACGCTGCGCAGGCTCCTGGTTCGACGTTTCCCCAAAGGCATGCCGCTCGTGCTCAGGGCTCTGTTCATCTCCACCTTCATAATCTGTCTGCGTCTGATACTCGCCTGGGCCGGCATTGCGAAAATCTACCTGGGCGATCTGGATTTCTGGAGCCCCCTGTTTTTCTCCATCACCGGTTTCGGCGACCTTTTCGGCAATCCCGGCGAGTTTCTGATCACCTCGCTTGCCGCTCTGGTTGTGCTGCTTCTCGTCCTGCGCCCTTATCTGCGACCGGATGCCAGGTTCGACGATCGCAGCGAGCAATCGGCAGCCCGCCGTCGATTCAGGCCCGGTGATCTGCCGCTGCTTGTCGTCGGAATACTGCTCCCCTGTCTGGCTGTGCTCAGCGCCTGCAACTTTGCCCGGGCAATCTTCGAAAACACCGGCTCACGGATGCTCTTCGAAACCCGTCTGATGGAGCCCTCCGCGATCGGCTTCAATGTCGCCCTGTTCTTCGGCTTGAGTTTCCTGATCGCCCTGTTCCTGGTGCCCGCCACATCCGTCTGGAAACGCCTGCCGGTGAGTCGCACGCTGCGCCTGTCGGCGGGGCTGATCATGCTGGTGGCGGTCGGGCTCCTCGGCGATCTTTTTGCGGCTTGCGCCCTGGCGCTGCTGCTGCCGATCACCTGGAAGATGCGCCGTACGACCACGCGCTTCACCGGACTGGTCTATCATCTCTTCTTCATCGTGATTTCGGTGGCCCTGCTGTCCGAAGGGACACTGGGCCGGGTGCGTGACGCTCACCTGCATCAGTTCCTGGCCGATGTCGCCACGGACGACGGAGTCGTCGATCTCTGGCGTCCGGTGATGATGGAGGAGATCCTGGTCGATATCGGGCGCAATGAGGAGTTGCGCCGCTCACTCGCCAAGAGCACAGATCTCGAACCGGGGATGGCTCTTACTCTCTGGCGTCGCTCGGGTCTGCAGGAGCTCGGTCTTGAGGGGGGGCTGGAGATCTACGACTCCCTGGGACGTCTTCAGGACAGCTTCCAGTGGGGGATCGATCTGCCTCCCCAACCGATGCGGCCGACCTTCAAAAGGGAGAGTCCGGATCTGTGGTGGGATGTCGAGCAGAATCAGGTGTTGAGGGGGGACGATGATCGTCCCACGCTCGAGGGTCGTATTCTCCTGCGGGACAGTCATGATCTGCTCGGCAGCGTCGAACTGATTCTGGCCGATTGCAACCTGGTGCCCGCCCTACGTTTGCAATCTCCCCCCTGGCGTGAACGCTCCCCATTGGAGCGGCGGATCGCCATCCCCGGGGAGGAGGAGATCTTCCTCGCTCAGCTCGATGGCGAGGGGCAGGTTGTCTACAGCAGCGCCCCGACGCTTGTACCCGAAGGGGCTGTTCCGGCCACCGTCGAGGAGGGGGTCTGGGATCACCGCAATCTCAAGGGGCGTAGCTTCAACGTTTCCGGCTTCGGGGACAAACTCGTCGGTTATGCGGAGAACTCCTGGCTTGAGCGGCTGCTCGAGTCGGCACTGCGGTTATTCATTTACCTCATCATCCTGCTGATTCTATTTGTTCTGGACATCATTTTCTCGCGCACCGGTTTCGTGCGTCGTTATCTGCCGCCCCTGATCGGAATACAGGGTTTCGGGTTCCAGCACAGACTGCTGGGGGCGTTCCTGCTGGTCGCTCTGGTTCCGACAATCCTGACGGGTTTGATCGCCAACCGACAATTGAGGAGCCAGTACGACGAGGCCACCCTCCGCACCAGCCTGGAGCGGGTGATGGCGGCCCGCTACTCGCTCGAGAACATGGTGCGCCAGGACGCCCAGAAACTGCTGCGCAGCGAATATGTGCAGAACTTCATCACACAGGAGTTCCAGGCGATCGCCCGCGACACCGGCAGCTATGAAGAGAATCAGATCATGATCTTCAACCATGCCGACAGCCTCATCCTGGACGAATCGCTGCGCAACTGGAGCAAGTCCGATGTCGATTCCTTCCTGGCGGTAGTCCCCCTGGACCAGGTGGTTTACGAGCGGAGCGGCTCCCGTCTCTTCGCGGGGATCCTGCTGCCGCTGGAGATATCCACCCGACGGATACACTCCATCAATACGATCTACTACCGCCAGCTGCTCGGCGACGAGATCCTGCGCAACATGACCGACATCATCGGCGGCGATCTCAGCCTCTTCAGCGGGGGCACCCTGCTGCGGTCGAATCAACCCTTCCTCTACGGTCTCGGCTACAGCACGCCGATGCTCGATCCGGGCGCCGTGAACGATCTCCTCCTCGCCGACCTCCCCTTCCGGCAGGATCTGCATCAGGCGGGCGACATGAGCTTCGGCCAGGCATCCCTGGCGCTTCACGATGCCGCCGATCACCCGGTTGCGGTGCTGTCCAGCCTCGATTTCACCGGCTTGACCTCGCGCCGCGATGCGCAGGAGCGGGGTGAATCGGTTGTGCTCAGCATGATCTCCCTGCTGGTGATTCTCGCCCTCGGCCTCGGAGGTTTCCTGGCGGGACGGGTGTTCCTGCCGATTCGCCGTCTCCATCTCGGTACCCGTCGTCTGGCTGACGGCGATCTGTCCTATCGCCTCCAACCGCTGGGGCGGGATGAGATCGGTGATCTGGTCCGCTCATTCAACACCATGGCCAGCGGACTGCAGGAGACCCGCAAAGAGCTCGAGGAGCGGCAGCGTCACCTGGAGGGTGTGCTTGAGAATGTCGCATCGGGGGTGATGATCCTCGGTCTTGCGGGGGAGGTGCGTTCGGTGAACAATGCCGGACGTCGTTTGCTGGGTGTGGCGGCCAATGATCTGGATAACTGCAACCTGTCCGAACTGGACCGGGCGACGGAATGGCCAGGCGTGAAGGCGGGGCCCCTGTTCCGGTTGCTGCTCGACAATCCGCCTCAACTGGCCACGGGCGGTCGGGAACTTCGCCTGGAGCATTCCGAGGGGGAGCGCGATTTTCGGGTGGCGAGTTCGGAGTTGCCGACCGGCCGGGTGGTGGTGTTCGAGGATGTCACCGAGATGATCCGCAGTCAGAAGCTGGCCGCGTGGAGCGAGATGGCGCGGCAGGTGGCGCACGAGATCAAGAATCCCCTCACGCCGATCAAACTGTCCACGCAGTTCATGGAGCGCGCCTGGCGCGACCGGCGCCCCAATTTCGAGATCATATTCAAGGAGTCGATTGAGATCATCAAGGAGCAGGTTGAGATCCTCCGTCGCCGCGCATCGGAGTTCTCGCTCTTCGGACGTCGCCCGGGCATCCGGCTGGAGACGATGGATCTCGTCGCCGCCACCCGCGAGGTCCTGGCGCCATACGCTACCGAGACCCTGGAGTTGAACTGGGAGGGCGATGACGGTGTGCCGGTACTCGCCGATCCGGAGGCCCTGCGCAAGGTGCTGCTCAATCTCGTCGAGAACGCCCGCGAGGCCATGGGCGGCAAAGGACAACTCGACTGTGTTTGTCGGGTTACCGAGGAGGGTGGACAGCTCCTCGTCAGGGATCACGGCACCGGTATCCCGGAGGAGACTTTGGGTCGATTGTTCGAACCCTATTTCTCCACCAAGACCGGCGGCACCGGATTGGGCCTTGCCATCTCGGCTCAGGCGGTTGAGGAGATGGGCGGCACCCTCAGTCTCGAAAATCACCCCGACGGCGGGGCTGTGGCGCATCTGTTGCTTCGAAATCCCGGAGATGACGGAACCCTCGAAGGGCGTTAAGGTATTAACCGCATGTTCCAACCAGATACATCGCAAACGCCGCCGCTCCGGCATGGGGAGCAGTCCGGCAGCCGGAGAGCCCTCCTCCTGCCGATGCTCTGTCTGGCTGTATATCTCATGATTGCCTATCCCCTCTGCGCCGACGAGTCCTCCACCCCCGGAGAGGTCACCATCGGTCGTCTGCATTACAGTGGCGGCGGCGACTGGTATTCCGATCCGAGCAGTCTTCCCAACTTGCTGCGCGAATTCGAACGGCGCACCGGCGTGGCCACGGCCGCCGAGGAGATGGTGCTCAAAGCCACCGACCCGGCGCTCGAACGTCTCCCGTTCGTCTATATCACCGGTCACGGCAACCTCCGCTTTTCGAGCAGCGAGGAGCAGCGTCTGCGCGAGTGGTTGCGGCGCGGCGGCTTCCTGTGGGTGGATGACAACTACGGGCTTGATGAGAGTTTCCGCGGAGCCGTCGCCGCCATGTTCCCGACCGAGCGGCTGCGTCTGGTGCAGGCCGACCACCCCGTCTACCACAGCTTTTACGATCTGAACGGCGTGCCCAAGATCCACGAACACGACAACAAACCGCCCCAGGGTTGGGGACTCTTCCTGGATGGACGCCTCGCAGTCTTTTATACTTATGAAGCGGATATCGGCGACGGACTCGAGGATATCCATGTTCACAAGGACCCGCCCCGCGTGCGCGAAAAGGCCATGCGGATGGCGATCAACATTTTGTACTATTCCCTGACGCGAGCACAATGAGCGTACCACGAACGAATCAGGACGGCTCCTCACGTCTCTTCGCCCTGCTGCGGGGAGAGCTGTGGCGGGCGCGCGCCGCCTACTGGCGAGAGGCTGCCCCTCTGGCAATCGGAGGCGCCGGTCTGGTTGCCTGCCTGGCAGGTTTATTGATCCACCTGATTCCGCCCGCATCGGTGCGCAGCGGTGAGACCCTCGCGCTCATATTCCGGGTTGCGTCGATTCTCCCCTTTCTGCTTGCCCTGCTCTGGCCCTTCAGGCGCCTGCCCGGCCTGCGCCGCTTCCTGATTGAGGTGGAGCGACGGGCCGAGACCAAACAGCTGCTGGAGACGGCGGCCGATGCGGCCGAGGGTCGCCTTGAGGGCAAGGGCTATTCACCGGATTTGATGCGCCACCTGCTGGAATCCGCGAAGCGGATGGCGGCCAGGGGCCTGCCCAAGCCGGAGCCTGCGCAGTGGCGACGGCGTCTGCAGCCTGCGGCGATTCTGTTGCCCCTCCTGGCGCTCGCCCTGCTGTTTCGGGTGACCCCCGAGGGGATCAGACCGTTGTCGCTGCTTCTTGATCCCGCGGATCTGGAGCACTATGCCGAGAATGCGTATCTGAATCTGCTGCCGGGATCCATGGAGCTCCTGGCCGGCAGCTCGCTCCGGCTGGAATTGCGGGAGAGGAACCTCCCCTGGCGTTTCCCGGGTGAGCTGAAGCTGGAACTTGATGAAACCGGTGATCTCTATCGTTCGGTTGATCTCAAGCGGGATGGCGAAAGCTGGGTGTATGAGATCCCGGCGGTGTATCAGGGGTTCACCTACCGGGCGGAACGCGGCAGGGCGGACACTGAGGTCTACCGGGTGACCGTGTTCCATGAACCGGTACTGGACAGCCTCCGTCTGCTGGCTCACCCCCCGGCATATACCGGGTTGCCCTCCCGTCGAATCGACCTGCGATCGGGTGAGTTGAGTGTCCCCGTGGGGACGCGAATCAAGGTTGACGGCTACTGCTCCAACGACTTGACCCGCGCCTGGCTGGTGTCTGTCGATGATGAGGCCCAAACCGATTCGCTGAACCTGGCCGTGGAGGGCCGTGCGTTCGCCGGTGAGATCCTGGCGCGGGAGGACCGTCGCTTCGCCGTGCGCATGCGCGACAGCCGGGGCACGGAGGTCCTGACACCCTACCTGCTGTCACTGCGAACCGTCCCCGACCAGGCGCCGCGGGTGGAGATCCTCTCGCCCGGTCCGGCGGAGGACATGAACCGCGATCTGCTCGTCACGCTGGATGTCACCGCCACTGATGATTACGGCGTGGCCGCTATGCTGGTGCGCGCCTGCAAGCATGGCGAAACCGATACGCTGGATATCCCCTTGCCGCTCGAGGGGGAGATCTCCTCGCGCGTTGCGCTCAAGCATCTCTGGGATCTGGGCATGTTCGAACTCTTCCCCGGTGATGTGGTCGAGTACTTCGTTGAGGCCCGTGACGCCCGACCCGGCGACCCCGGTGTGGGGCGCAGCCGCGTACACCGTCTCCGCGTTCCGTCGATAGCGGAGATCTTCGCGGAGATAGAGGCCGAGGATGAAATCCGCACCGATGTCATGAGCGAGATGCTCGAACAGGGTCGCGAGATGCAGGAGGAACTGCATCGGCTGGAGCAGGAGCTGCGCGCCGATCAGGATGTCGACTGGGAAAAGGAGGAGGAGCTGCGTGAGGCGCTCGCCAAACAGGAGGAGATGGCCGAGAGGATGGAGGAGCTGACCCGCTCCCTGAGTGAACGTACCGAGGCTCTTGGAGAGAATGAACTTCTGAGCGAGGAGATGGCCGAAAAGCTGGATCGGATCGAGGAGCTCATGGAGGAGCTGGCCGACACCGAGGCGGGTGAACTGCTGAGGCGGTTCCAGGAGATGGTCGACGAGATGGATCCCGAGACCCTGCCCGAGGAGCTGCGCGACCTCCGCATGGAGCAGGAGGAGGTGCTGGAGCAGCTCGAACGCACCGCGGCGATGCTCGAACAGATGAAGCGCGAGCAGCAGATGGATGCCTTGATGCGGCAGATCGACGAGATGCTGGAGCGGCAGGAGCAGTTGCGGGCCGAGACGGAGGAGCGGCAGGAGGATCCGGCCGAGTCCGACAACGTTGATGATGAGAGCGAAACCGGTGAGGAGTCCGACGCGGAGGAGCGGGAGGATGAAGGCGAGGAGTCGGATCCGTCCGAGGAGTCCGGCGAGACGGAATCCGTCGACGCCGAAACGGAGGAGGATGAATCCGGCCTGTCGGATGAGGAGCTGGCCGAGCGGCAGGAGCAACTGGCCAAGGAGGCCGAGGAGTTGGCCGAGAAGATGAAGGAGATGGCCGAGGAGCTTGCCGAGAAATTCCCGGAAGAGGCAAAGAAAATGGAGGAGTCGGCCCAGCCCGAATCGGAGAACAATCCGACCCAGCCGATGAAGGATGCCGCCGAAAAGATGCAGGATGAATCATCCGAGGCGGGTGAAAGTCAGCAGGAGGCCAGCGCGCGCTTGCTCAAGCTCTACTGGCAGATGATCCAGTCCCAGGGCTCCATGCAGAATTCCGTTGATGCGGAGGCGCTTGAGGCGCTGGGTGAGGTGACCCGGCAGACGCTGGAGCTGTCGCTCAGGGAGGAGAACCTGCACCTGGAGATGGAGCGGACATTCCAGACGAGTCGAGATGCCAACCGCACTCGCCGCTCCGCTCGCGGGCAGATGAACCTGTACATGTCGCTGGACCGGGTACGGGAAAATCTGATCGAAGCGGCCAAGAAGACGATGGCCGTGAGCCCCCAGGCGATGCAGCACAGCCGCTCGGCCCTGACCGCAATGGAGAACAGCGTGGCCGAACTCGAGTCCGGACGCGCGGCCTGGGGGCTGCGCGAGGCCGGCAGTTCGATTGCCTATCTCAACAAGACCGTTATCGAGCTGCTCCACGGCATCCAGTCCTCCGGTGGTGGCGGAGGCGGTATGAGCAGCCCGTCCCAGAGCATGCAGCGGATGCTGCAACAGCAGGAGCAGTTGAACCGCGACAGTCGGGAGCAGGGGCAGATGGGTCCCGGTGGCCTCTCCCAGGAGCAACGCGCGCGTATGGGTCGGCTCAAGGCCGAACAGGAGGCGATTCGCGAGGGGATAGAGGAGATGAACGGGCAGGAGGGTGTACTCGGCAGCCTGGACCAGATCATCGAGGATATGAAAGAGGTCGAGAAGGATTTCGAAGCGGGCAGGATCAATGATGAGACCCTGCGGCGGCAGGACAAGATTTTCGAGAAGCTGCTGGATGCGCAGCGATCGGTCCATCGACGCGACTTCAAACAGAAGCGCCGCAGCGATACCGCCGATGAGCTGGCGCCGCTCTGGCCCGATGATGAGGAGCAGGATGATCCTCTGGCCCGGCTTCGTGACGAAATCCGGCGTGGTCTGGGTGACGCCGCGCCCAGCGAGTATGAAGAGCTGATCCAGGAGTACTATCGTTCGCTGCTGGATAATCGGGAGGAGGTGACGCCATGAGCGGCAATACCGCACGTTGGCTCCTCCTGCTGGCGCTCCTGCTCTGCTCGTCGGCGGGGCAGGCTCAGGAGGCGAAAGGCGATACCGTCCGTGTATCCCCTCCGGAATCGGTGTTCACCAACCCGGCGGGCAGACATGTCCAGACCAGGGACAATTCCGAGAGTGCGATGGCCCGACGTCTCTTGACGCTGCAAAGGCGTTTGCGGCGCGATCCTGATGGGGTTCTTGCCGAACTTGAGCGATTCAGGGAGCAACACCCCAATAACCCCCAACTGCTTTTCCTGCTGGCCCGCACCTATCGCGTTACCGGTGATTACGAAAGCGGCGAGCGGATTCTGCGTAGCCTGATGCTCCGTTTCCCCGAAGCCTCCGGTTATCGGAGCGAGCTGCTCCATATGTTGTTCCTGGCCGGCAAGGAGTCCGAGGCCATGGCGATGCTGGCGCCGTTGCTGTCGGGGCAGGTGATCGACTCCGTCAGGTATGAACAGGCGGCCGAGTTGCTGCAGCAGGTCGGTCGTTACGATCTGGTGCTTGATATCTTTCGCAGCGGCCTGGAAGCCTTACCGCAGGATCGTCAGCGGGACAGGCAGCGGTTGCTGCGCAGCTATCTCGATCAGTTGTCGCTGGCCGGCAGATCGCGTGAGTTGCTGATCACTCTGGCCACCGAGTTGGAGAACTTCACGAATGAGACCATGATTGCCAGAGTGCTGTTGCAGGGTGAGCGGCTGCTGGAGGAGGTTGAGAATCCGGGTGAGTTGATCGCCATTGCCGACAGCCTGACCATCGACAACTCAAGTGGATTGCTGTCCGGCGCGTTGCGTCACCTCTATCTGGCCGTCGGCGATTTCGATACCTACTCGACCCGCGTGCTGCAGACAAGGATCGATCCCCGCCGTCGCCCGGAGTGGTTATACAATGAGGCCGTTCGTTGCCTGGAGGAGAAGCAGGGTCTGCCCGAAAACCGCAGGGCCGCTGCGGAGCGGGTTTTCCTGGCTATTCTGGAACATGACAGAGCACCCGATACCCTCAAATCACGAACGCGATTGCAGCTGGTATCAATGGCCCTGGACACCGATGGCGAAAAACGTCTGCGGGGTGAAAATCCCGGTGCGGACGATGTGACGGCGCTGCGGCTGGATCTGAAGAACCTCCGCAGCAGCGCCATCGGAACCGCCTTGGGGGAGCAGGCGCTGCTGGTTGAACTGCATCTGCTGCGGGATCGACTTGGCCGTCCGGCCGAGGCGGACAGCCTGTTGCGCGCCTGGTTCATGGAGCCTGAGCGGATGCATGATCCGCATACCGTTCGTGGACTTGAACTCGAACTGGGGGAAAACCTGATGGCGCTCTCCCGTTTTGATGCCGCCGGCGATCACTTCGGGTATCTGCTGGAGAGTGTCGAACTGGATGTGGTGGCCCTCTGGTCGAAGTTCCGTTTGGCGCAATTGCAGATTCTGGCGGGTGAGTCGATAGCCGCACAGGACAGCCTGGCGGGTTTGGCGGCGGATCATCCCGGTGGAGTGCTGGCCAATGATGCGCTGGACCTGGCCCTGCTTCTTGCCGAATCGGCGATGTGGCCGGAGACGGTGCAGGAGTTTCTGCTCGGTGCGCTCCGTCTTGAATTCAGTTCGCGGCCGGGAGCTGCGGCCGAACGCCTGCTGGCCTTCGCCACCGAGTTTCCAACCGACATCGCGGCGCCGGCTCTGCTCTATCACGCAGGGGAGTTGCTCGAGGATGCCCTGCGCGGCGAGGAGGCCGTGGCCTCCTGGCTGCTCCTTGCCGATAATCACGCGGATGATTTCCGTTCGCCCCAGGGTCTTGAGCTGGCTGCGCGTCTGAGTTTTCGCATGGGGAACAGCGACCGCGCCCGGGCTCTCCTGGAGCGCATTCTGAATGAACATCCCGATTTTCCCCTGCGCCCCGCCATGCGGGATTTGCAGGAATTGCTGGAGGAGGACTCCTTGTGAGACGCCTGTCGGTCGTATTGCTGCTCTGCGGAATCTGGTCCGGTGTCGCTCTGGCCAATGATCTGCTCGTGCCCATGGATCTGGACCAGACCAATCATCTCAAGGCTTATGGCCTCACCTTTCATGCGCTGGAGAGGGGGCAGACGGCGGTCTGGCTCCTCAACTATCGCGGCGGTTCGTTCCTGATCGAAGATACGGCGTGGGGACGACGGGAGGCGGCGCGAATGGGTGTGAAGGTGGAGAGCTTGAGCCGGAACCGGAGGGCGGCGATCGAGGCAAAGGTCAACGAGTCGAACATGGAGATGGTGATGCTGGAGAAAGCGCCCGAAGTGGCGATCTACAGCCCCCCTACGGCCCAACCGTGGGATGATGCGGTGATGCTGACCCTGGAGTATGCCGAGATCGATTACGAGACCATTTATGATGAGGATGTGCTGTCCGGCCGATTAAGCGAGTTTGACTGGCTGCATCTGCATCATGAGGACTTCACCGGACAGTTCGGCAAGTTCTACGCGAATTACGGAGCCACACCCTGGTACCAGCGGGAGAAGCGGCTCTTCGAGGAGATGGCCCGGGCGGCGGGTTATGCAACCGTCAGCGAGCACAAGAAGGCCGTTGCGCGGACGATCCGGAATTACGTGGAGCGGGGCGGCTTCCTGTTCGCCATGTGCAGCGCTACCGACAGTTTCGATATCGCCCTTGCCGCGGAGGGGGTGGATATAGTGGATTCCGAGTTCGACGGCGATCCTCCCGAGTCCGGTTTCCAGGCGAAGCTGGATTACACGAAGAGCATGTGCTTCGATGATTTCACACTGATTCCGAGCCCCTTCGTATACGAGTTTTCCGACATCGACGCCACCGACACCGCGCGCTTCCGGGGCGAGGGCGCCGACTACTTCACCCTGTTCGAGTTCTCCGCCAAGTTCGATCCTGTGCCGACGATGCTCGTGCAGAATCATGTCGCCGTTGTCGAGGGGTTCATGGGTCAGACCACGAGCTACTACAAGCGCTTCCTCAAAGACCACGTGACCGTGCTCGGCGAGGTCGAGGGTGCGGGGGAGATCCGCTATCTGCACGGCAAACGGGGGTTGGGGACATTCACGTTCCTCGGTGGTCACGATCCCGAGGATTACACCCACAGGGTGGGCGACCCGCCGACGGATCTGTCGTTGCACTTCCACTCACCGGGCTACCGGCTTATTCTCAACAACGTGCTGTTTCCCGCCGCCGAGAAGAAGGAGCGGAAGACCTGACCTCTCCGGGACCCGGGAGATCGGCAGGTTGACAGATGATCCGTGAACGTGTACCTTGCGCCCGATCCTTAAGTCGATGCCAGAGAGCTTCGAAGGAGAATGGCCATGATTACGAACGGAAATAGGTAAAGATGACTCGATGCCGAGAGGTGTCGGGCTTTTTTTTGCCCGTTTTTCGATGGCCGCACAGCATATCAATCGCTACGCCCTTTAAATGACGACAGTGAGCGTCAGAAGGAGAACTAATTGAAATCCATGATTGACGAACCCAAACCGGAGCCGGTTATCCCACTGCAAATTGTGAGTGATCCGCTGCCGCTCAAGCAGCGGCTGCAGGTGCATAACACCGTGGTGCAGCAGATTCGTCACTCCCTGCAACTTGATGGTTACATCGAGGTGCCGGTGCCCGAATTGACGGCCGCCACCGGCTCTTGCGAAGTTGTCGATTCGATGTTCAGCCTCGACTACTTCGGTGCTCTCGCCTTCCCCAGACAAACCGGACAGCTCTTCCTGGAGGAGATGATCGACTCGGGGCTGAACGCGGTATACTGCGAGGGCGAAAGCCTGCGCAAGGAGTGGAAGATCGATGAGCGGCACCTCACCGAGTTCAAGCTGATCGAGATAGAGAAGCGGGACATGAGTCTGGCCGACCTCTGCGATTTCCAGGAGCGGCTGGTGAAGCGTGTGGCGTTGAGTTTGTCGGCCGACATGATTGGCGGACGCAACGTAACCCGACTCGATGCGATGATCAACTCGGAGCATCCCCGGCTGACCTATCGCGAGACGCTGAAGATCCTGAACAGCTGCGGCTGGTCGCTGTCGTTCGGGGACGATCTGAACCGTGAGGCCGAGGCGACGCTTGTACGGCATTGCGGGGGTGTGCCTGTGCATGTCACCCACTTCCCGGAGAGCCTGAAGTTCTTCAACATGAAGATCGATCGTGACGATCCCGATGTGGTGGAGTGCGTCGATTATATTCTCCCCTATTCGGGTAAGACATTCGGCGGTTCCGTGCGCGAGTACGACCACGAGATCCTGAGCCGACGGTTGTATGAGGGGAGCATGTACACGCACCTGATGAATCGGGCGGGCGAGGCGGCGCAGACGCGCGTCTCCGCCTGCAAGCCCGGCGAGTGCGGACTCGATGTGGAGGAGCTGACGGCCAGGTACCAAGAGGGGATCAAAGCATCTTTCGAGGATTATCTGGGTCTGTTCCGCGGGAAGCGGGTGTTGCGGGCCGGATTCGGGTTGGGCGTCGCCCGCTTGCTTCAGTTCTACATGGGGTTGGATTCGGTGAAGGATGCAGTGATCTTCCCCATGGATCGCCGCAATTTCCAGGTCGATGTCGGCGAAGATGCGGTGGAACCTGTCGAACTGGGTGGCGTGCGGAGCTGATCGCCCGACGTTGTTTCGTTTTGTCGCAGCCCCGGCCCCAGTGATCCGGGGCTGTTTGCCGTCTAGTCGGTGCGCCGATCGTTTTGGTTGACCATCCCCGCCATGAACTCCTGCAGACTGCAGCCGGGACCCTCCTCAAACACCTCTTCGAGCATGTGCAGATCGACGATGCGATCGATACGGAAGTTGCGGTAGTCCCTGCGGAGTTCGCACCAGGCGGTGAGCAGCCAGTCCTTGCCGAAGAAGGTGAGGCAGAGGGGACGAACGGTGCGCGTGCTGCTCTCCCCGTCCAGCCGTTGGTAGCCGTAGCGGATCTTGCGATGTTTGCGAACGGCGGTGCGCAGGACCGGCAGGGTGCGGGCGACCTCGGTGGAGGGGATGAAGTTGTGTGAGAAGAGGGCCGAACTCTTGAGGCGCTTGCGCAGATGGTCGGGCAGGATAGTCTCGATCTTGCGCAGGGCGTTGTTCGCCGCACTCTTGAGTTCGGGATCGGACCACTCGCCGACGGTGCGGGCCCCGAGGACGAGCGCTTCGATCTCCTCCCCGGTGAACATCAGCGGCGGCAGATCGAATCCCCGCCTGAGCGCATAGCCGAGTCCGGCCTCCCCCTCGATCGGCACACCAGAGAGGATGAGATCGCGGACATCGCGATAGATCGTCCGCTCGGAGACATCCAGCTCCCGGGCCAGATGCGCGGCGGTGGTGATGCGTCGCAGACGGAGTATCTGGATGATCTGGAAAAGGCGATCGGCGCGACGCATCCATCCCCCCTCGGGAAGCTGAACTCACGAAACAGAAGAGATCCGGGGATGCAAGTGAACTGCCTCCCCGGACCCTGAATGACTCACCCCTTACAATCGGCGGCTGGGATCTCCTGATAGATGTACAGACTGATGCCGATGGGGTCGACCATGATCGCACTGCGGTCGCCCCAGTGGTTGTCCTTGGGCGGCTGAACGAACTCGACATCCATATCGACCAGACGCTGGTGTTCCGTGTCGACACAGGCCGTCTCCAGGCAGTAGAGCAGACCCTGGCCGCCGAATGCGGCCATCATCTCGTCGCCGCGCTTCATGAAGCCGAGTTCGAAGCCGTCGGCGCCGGGGGCCTTCAGCCCGAGGTAGAGATCGTTCTCGAAGGTGATCTCGAAGTTGAAGTACTTCTGGTAAAAGGCCTTGAGCTCGCTCAATTTGTCAGTAATGACCAGCGGGACATTCTTTGTCAATTCCATTTTCAGTCTCATCTCCATGGTTCAGGGAGGGTTTAGCGTTTACTTGCTCAATATGATAACACCCCCCTCCTGACAGCATTATGTCAGGAGGGTTTCAGGATATCTGTTTTTGTGGAGAGGGCTTGACGCAGTTATCGGGACAGGCTGGCCTGCAATACGGCCATCCGCTCAGTGCGAACGTAATGCGAATGATCATCTCATAATGAAAACAGGTAGTAAACCTGGGGACGATATATGGTTACCGCGAGGTCATCGGTCCATTTCGGCCTCAGTCACAGCGTGTTACCTGCCCTGCATCTGCGGTAACTGAAATTCCAACACCCTGCCTTGCGGAGGACACCCTTGCGCACCCGCTTCAGACATAGCTCCCGATTTCTGTTCACTCTGGTTTGTGTGATCCTGACCATTACTCCGATGAACTCCATCGCGGCTCCGGAGCGCACATCCTCCATTGTCGGCGATCAGATGATCGTTGTTGAAACCGACGCAGGAGCGCCGGTGGATATGGCGGATGCACCTCAGTATCCGCATCTACCGTCGATGAGGTGTGAAGCGGCCCGTACCGCCACCGGTTGCGAGCGTCTGATCGAGATGGGTGGTGTGGTTCTCACCGGCAGATCAAACGACAGTCAGGTCGACGGCACTTTCCGGCTCGAGTTCACGGCGAGCGGCAGCTTCCTCCTGGTTGTGGATAGTCCGATGCCCCGCACCTGCGGCTTTGATGGTCAGTCCGTCTGGGCGATCGATAGCGGATGGATGCCCAGGTTGCTGGTGCTGGATGAGCGGGATGACGAGCTGGTCGCCAACTGGTTGGCGACCGGTCTCTGGCTGCTCGACATGCCCGGCCTGCACCTGACACCCGGCGCCGCCGATGAGGTCATCGGCTTCACTCTGGGGGACGGCAAGATGTCCGGAGAGGTCACCCTGGATCCGACGACCGGCCTGCCGACCTCAGCATTCTGGTTGTGCAATGGTTCCGAGACCCGACTGTCGCTGGCTGCCTATCGCGAGTGGAATGGCCTTGCTCTGCCCACTGTCATCGAGTTCGTCTACGATGAGACAGATACGATGCGGCTGGAGGTCATGGAGATCGAAGCTGCGTCCGTCCTTGAGGATTTCAGTCCGCGGCTGGATCGTCCCGGCACTGTCAATTTCGACCCCTCCGTGCCCCCTTTGCTCACCGATGTGATCTCAAAGCACGGCTTCCTGCTGGTCAAGCCGTTGATCGACGGTCGCGATGTCGGCTGGTTCATCTTCGACTCGGGAGCGGGGGGGTGCATCATCAACACTTCGGTGATCGACGATCTCGGCTGGGAGCCCGTCTGCGGAGGAATCATCAGCGGTGTGGGCGGCGAGGAATCCGCGTTCATCTACAGGGCGAGCTCTCTGTCGCTGGGTTCGCTGCGAGTGGATTCTCCCCTGTTTGTCGGTTTTGATCTTGAGGATATCGGTCTCTATTTTGACCTGCCGTTAGGTGGGATAGTCGGTTATGGGGTATTGGCGCCAGCAGTCGTGGAGTTCGATTTCGTCGAGGAGAGCATATCGGTTCATGATCCGGATCTTTTTGACGATTCCGATCTGGTGTGGCAGGAGTTGACCGTCTACCGCAACCAGCCGTGGGTCCGGGCGGAGTTTGAGGGTCATCAAGGGATATTCGCACTGGATACCGGCGCCCCCCGCTCAGGTTTGTCTATCCACCCTACGACCGTGATGAAGTATGGTCTCCTCGCCGATCGCCAAGGCCAGTCCGGCTCCATGTCGGGGATCGGAGGTCAGAATGCAGGACAACGAAGCAAGATGGAGAACTTCCGTTTGGGGGGGAGGACTTTTACGGATGTACCTACCCTCTTTCTCACCGAATCTGAGGGTGCTCTGAACAACATCTACACCGACGGCAACATCGAGGGCCGTTTGCTCCGCGCTTTCCACATCGTGTTCGACTATTCCCGGCGGAGGATCTGCTTTCAGCCCCACTGACGGCGATGCATCACCACTCTGGTCTCATCCTGCGCGCTATGCTACATTGTCGGTGGAGGCGCACGATGATCCATTACGACGAACCGCTGATCCGACCGCCGTCCGAGGCGCACTCGCTCATACTGCAGGCGACACTCGGCTGCTCGCACAACCGTTGCGCGTTCTGCGTCACCTATCAGTCCAAGCAGTACCGTCCACGGCCGACGGAGGAGTTGTTCGCCGAGATCGACTGGGCGGGTTCTCACTATCGTGAGGTGCCGCGAGTCTTTCTGGCCGACGGCGATGCTCTCGCCCTCAAGACCGATCGCCTGCTCGCCATCCTCGAACGTCTCCATACTAAACTGCCCGGCCTGAAAAGGGTCTCCTGTTACGCATCGCCCGGCAACTTCCGCACGAAGTCGGTCGCCGACCTGGAACGTTTGCGTGACGCCGGGCTCGGTCTGCTCTATGTCGGCTTCGAGTCGGGGGATGACGAGGTTCTTCGACGCATAGACAAGGGGTTCACGCAGGATGAGATGGCCGATCTCTGCGGCAAGGGCACCCAGGCCAATCTGAAGTTGTCGGCGACGGTGATCCTCGGCCTCGGAGGCCCGCGTCTCTCGCGACAGCACGCAGAGCAATCCGCCCGACTCATCGACCGTGTCCGACCGCGCTTCGCCTCGGCGCTCACGCTCATGCTCGCTCCTCGTACGCCATCTTACGAACAGGTTTTCGACGACCCCGAGTGGCGCCTGCTCAATCCGCAGGAGATGCTCGTCGAATTGCGCCACCTTGTCGATTGCGTGCAGGCCGACGGCATCATCTTCCGCTCCAACCACGCCTCCAATTACCTTGCGCTGGCCGGTACTTTCCAGAAGAGCAAGGTCGCCATGCTTGCCGACATCGATAATGCCCTCGGCGATTCGGGTCTGCTCCGTCCGGAATACTGGCGCGGACTGTAGGCCGTTCCGCCGGAACAGGTCTCCCTACCGACATCTTTCCCTCGAAACACTAGTTTCTTCCGAATACGAAAAAAACCTACGCTATAATGTCTAGATAATGTCATATTGGGTTCCGCATCGGGGGCCGTTCCGAATTACCTGAGAGGGGCAACTATGCCGAGTAATAGTGGATTCTTTGCTGTTCGAAAACGCAAGAGCGAGGTTGAGCCTCCAGACTCATCAAGCGTTACCCTCACCGAGTTGCAGGACGAGAACCGTCGTCTGAAGCGTGCCGTCGATGAGCTGACCACTCTCAACGATCTGGCCCGCGAGATAGGCGCCTTCAGCAATCCACGCAAAATAATCAAAAAGATCATCCGCCTCTCCAACCGCGCCGTGAACGCCGCCCAGGGTGTGATCACACTCATCGATCAGCGGGACAACAGCGAGTTGAAAACCCTCGTGCGCGCCTTCAACACAGTCCACGATCGCGAGCAATTCCATTTCGATCAGAGTCTGCTCGGATGGATGGTGCGCAACCGGCAACCACTTCTTTCCAACACCCCTCACGACGACAAGCGTCTGGGCGGGAAACTTGATCATTCGATCCGTTCCCTGCTCTGCGTTCCTCTACTCGCCAAATCGCAGCTGATCGGCGTACTCACCGTATTCAACAAAAAGGTCGAGCCGGGACTCAAAGAGATCGACCCGGGTTTCAACGAAGCCGACCAGAGGCTGCTGGCCATCATCGCCATCCAGTCGGCGCAGGTCATCGAGAATGCGCGCCTGGGCGAGGAGAACAGATCGTTCGAACTGGTCCAGGAGCAGCTGCGCATGGCCGCAAAAATCCAGTCCGACCTGCTGCCCGGTTCCTCCCCGCAGATCGCCGGTTACGATGTCGCGGGGGCGAGTGAATCGGTTCAGGAGGTTGGCGGCGACTACTTCGATTTCATACCCATTGATGAACACCGTCTCGCTCTCTGCCTGGGTGACGTCTCCGGCAAGGGCTTGCCCGCCTCACTTCTCATGGCCAACCTGCAGGCCACATTGCGCGGCCAGGTTCTTGTGGATGCGCCCATGGGGTTTTGCATCGGTCGCGCCAACCGTCTGCTCTATCAGAGCATCAGCCCCGAGAAATTCGTGACGATGTTCTTCGGCATCCTCGACACCCGCGAACACACGCTCCAGTTCTGCAACGCCGGTCACGAGTATCCCTTCCTGCTCACTGCAGACGATAGCGAGATCGAAACCATCCGTCGTCTCTCGACCGGCGGCACCATGCTCGGCTTCCGCAGCATCTACTGCTACGAGGAGGAGATAGTATCCCTGCAGGAGCAGGATACGTTGGTGATTTTCTCGGACGGCATCACCGATGCCGAAAACGCCGCCATGGAACCATTCGGTGAAAAACGTCTGGCTGCCCTGCTGCATGAGTCGCGCGATCTGGGCGCAGCCGAGTTGATCACGCAGATCCGATCGGCGGCGCAACAGCACGCGAACGGCAGGTCTCAGCTTGACGACATATCCGTGGTCGTAGTGAAGCGAGAGTCCTGAACAGGCAAGCATAAGGGGTGATCGATGCTCCCAGACCTGATCGGCCGACAGATTGCCCAATTCGAGATTGAGGAGCTGCTCGGCGCAGGTGGCATGGGGGTAGTCTACGCCGCCAAGGATACGCGGCTCAATTGTCGGCGTGCACTGAAATTCCTCAGTACCGCAACTGCGGACATGCCCGCCGACAGGGCGCGTCTGCTCGGTGAAGCGCGTGCGGTTGCCGGCCTGGAGCACGCAAACATCTGTACCGTGCACGATATCTGTGAGGTCGATGAACACCTGTTCATCGTCATGTCCCTGATCGAGGGCGAACCCCTTTACGACCGCATTGCCGCCGCTCGTCTGGGGCAGGCCGAGGCGGTCCATTTCGCCCTACAGGTTGCTGCCGGACTCAAGGCGGCGCAGCAGCGGGATGTCGTTCACCGGGACATCAAGCCCGGCAACCTCATGGTGGCCCCCGACAACTCGATCAAGATCATGGATTTCGGTTTGGCGAGTTGCACGGGCGCTGTGGATGACGACTCCACGCAATCCTCCGCGGGCACAACGCCCTACATGTCGCCCGAGCAGACGCAAGGCGAGGCGGTCGATGGCCGCACGGACATCTGGGCGCTGGGCGTCGTCCTTTACGAAATGCTCACGGGCAGCTTGCCGTTTGTCGGCACTCATGGCCCCGCCGTGCAGTATTCCATCTGCCATGAACCGCACAGATCGCTCGGTGCGCTGCGGGGCGGATTGAATCCGGATCTTGAGCGGATCGTTGATCGCTGCCTGGAGAAGGATCCCGAGCTGCGCTATCAGACCGCTGCGGACCTCAAAGCCGAACTGCATCACCTGGAGGTTGACTTCGATCATACCGGGCGAGCGGGCGTCGACGATGCCGTTCCGCAGACTCCCGATCGCAAGCGCCCGCGCATAGCGCTGCCCCTGATTCTGCTGATCCTCGCGTTGATTCTGTTTCTGCCCGAGCACTTTCTTGTGTCCGGGATGAGGTTGCCCCGGGAGAAACACCTGGCTGTGCTGCCGATCATGTCCCTGAGCGAAAACGGGGACAATCACGATCTGAGTAATGGTCTCGTCCAGTTTCTGACCAGCCGCCTCACTCAACTTGAGAAATCGCACACGCAGCTGCGGGTGATTCCGGCCAGTGTCATCTGGCGCAACAGGATTGCCGATCCCGTCGCCGCCAGGCAGATCGGGGCGACACTGGTTGTCGACGGCTGTCTGCAGCGCAACGGTCAAAAGATCAGACTGATTCTCAATCTTATCGATACGGACAACCAGCGTCAGATCGATTCGGCGCTGATCGAGTATGAGCTTGCCGACATCTTTACGTTCCAGGACAAGGCTCTGATCAAATTGAGCGAGATGCTCGCGGTTGAACTGGACGTAAGTGAAGCGCGGACGTTGGTCGCGGCGGGCACCGCGACTCCCGACGCGCAACTCCTCTACCTGGAGGGGCTGGGCGCCCTGCAGAACCTGCTGCACCTCCGTCCCCTGGAGCGGGTGCAGAGGATCGAAGCGGCGCTGGAGTTGATTCGCCAGGCTCTCGATCTGGACCCAACCAACGCGACAGCCCTGGCCGCGCTGGGGGAGGCAAGCTGGCGCATGTACGAAGCGGTCCGAGCGCCACGCTGGGCCGAGGAGGCGCAGAGATATTGCGATCGAGCCCTGTTGCTGGATGAGCGGAACCCGCGGATTCATCTCACGCGCGGACTCGTGCTTACCGGCGCCGGACGTTACGATGAGGCGATTGCCAGCTTCGAGCGCGTGCTGGAACTCGATGCTCGCAACGCCGACGCTTTTCGCGAGCTGGGTTGCGTCTACCGCGTGACCAGTCGGCCCGAGAGGGCGGAGGCGATATTGAGGCAGGCGATCGAATTGCGTCCGGATGATTGGCTCGGGTACGAGGAGCTTGGCCTGTTGCAGTTCCGTGTCGGCGCCTACGATTCGGCCGCGGCGCGGTTCGGGGACATCATCGAGCTGACTCCGGACAACTACATCGGCCATGCCTGGCTGGGCGGCGTCTGCCAGATGATTCCCGGTCGCGAAGACGAGGGCGCGGAGCATCTGCGGCGTTCGATCGCGATCAATCCCAACAGCGCCGCCTACAACAATCTCGGCTACCACTACTCACGAAGCGGACTCGTGGCGGAAGCTGCAGAGGCTTTCCGCAGGTCGACGGAGTTGAACCCCAACGACTATCGGGTCTGGGGCAACCTGGGTTCGCAATACGATCGGTTGCCCGGCATGGCGGCGAAGGCCGAGAGCAGTTTCCGTCACGCCGTCGAGTTGGCGGAGGAGCAGCTGGCGGTCAATCCGGATGATACGGGCGTGTTCGGACCTCTCGGCTCCTACTATGTCGAGTTGCAGGAGCGGGAGAAGGGCAAGGCGCTTTTGGAGCGTCTGCTGCTCCTGGCGCCCGACGACGTGAACCAGCTCTTCCAGGCTGGTCATACTTTCGAACAGTTGGGGATGCGCGAGCGGGCGCTGGAATGTCTGGGGCGCGCACTCGAACTGGGCTACCCGCGGGAGAGGATAGAAAGCGCAGTGTGGCTTGAGGACCTGATCGAGGATCCGCGCTACACGGCATTACAGGAGAAGGAGTGACTGATCAGATACAACAAGGAGTGTTGAAATGAGTACAAGCGGAAAAGGCCTGGAGACGGTTATGAGCGTTGATGTGTTTCCTGCGGAGCTGGCACCGGGGGAATTGCTGACGAATCCGGGTGGACGGGTTTCATGGGCCGCTCACGATATCAGGATCAAGCTCTACTTCCCAGGTTTCGAGGAGATCTTCAGTCAGAACATGACGCTGGATGCGAACTGCTCGGGTCCCCATTCCGGAGAGGAGCCCGGGGATGCATTCTTCATCATCGAGATCGGCGGGACGCTGAACCTGGCTATCCGGGATGACGTCGAGCCGACTGAATCCCGTTACATCGCCTTCAAGGAGAGTGAGGGCATCTGGCGGCAGGTCAATATCAGCACCGGAGTCGACCCGGTCATCATCATCGGCCACAGGAAACAGAAGGACGATGATATGCACATAGCCGAAAACTGACCTGTCGATGCAGGGCTTGTGAGCAGAGTGTCGGATTGGGGACAAAAGAGAACCCGGATCGGCCCGCGCCGATCCGGGATGTCCGGGCGTCAGCTCTCCATCAGTGAGAACCGTCGCTCCTCTTGCGATGGTCGATCTTCGGCAACCAGGTTTCGTAGTCGAAGCGGTCCCGATTGCGATGGCATCGCTGGCACGTTGTCTCGTCGGGTATGATTCCACCCGCCGCCAGGAACGCCTCCCTGTCCTCCATCACCTCCGCATCCAGGTACAGCGATCCGGGACCGTGGCAGGTTTCGCAGCCGATCCCCTCCTCGATCCTGTAGCTGGAGGCCAATAGCGCATCGGGATCCTGGGCCGCCGTCAGGTGACAGAGCAGACAACGATCCTCGGTGATCGGTTCGGTTATGTCACTGTAGGCGGGACGGAACTTCGCCAGCAGCTTGCTCCAGTCGGTGGCCAGTCGCCAGTATGCGCCGGCGTGATTGGTCCGGACCCATGTCAGGTAGTGGTTCATGTCGTCGCCATCGAGATGACAATCCATGCAGGCGTCGGATCCGACATAGTAGGGATGCTCCCGCTTCGTGCCGCGCACGGTTCTGCGGAGAAAATCAACATCGACGGCCACAATCGCCTCGGCGTCATCGCGTATGAACTTGACGCGCCACGGCTCCCGCACGCAGAAGAACTCATCCTTGCCGATGGGGTAGAGATCATCCGGCGCGAACTCCTGGATCCGCAGGGCATCCCCCTCGCGCCAGAACTTGAAGGAGAAGCCGCCCCCCAGATCAAAGTGGCCGCTGAACTCGTCCAGCGCCGCAGGATCGAGTTCGATCGCCTCGGGTCGAGTCATCTTCATGCCGTGCGGCTTCTTGCCGTCGCTGTCCTTGCAGTTCTTGTCCGCGCCCCGGGCGAGCAGGAACTTCACCATCTCCGGCTGCCCCGCCTTGTAGGCCACATGCAGCGGCGTCCAGCCCTCCCTGGTCGCGGCTTCCAGATCCGCGCCCGCCTCGATCAGCACCCTTGCGGTCTCGATGCAGCCTCGTCGCGCGACGACATGCAGCGGCACGCGACCCCACTGATTGGCCACGGAGATATCCGCGCCGGCGTCGATCAGTTTGCGGATCATCTCCGGCGCTTCATGGTGGCAGGCCTTGTGCATACAGGTGCCGCCATCGCCGCCGACATGGTCGAGCGGCGCGCCGGCTGCGATCAGATTATCGACGATCCGCCAGTGTCCGCGGGTGCAGGCCCAGTCCAGTGCCGTGTAGTTCATGGCGTCGCAGGACTGCGCCAACTCGGGATTCCCCTCCAGATGCTTGCGCACCGCGTGCATGTCGCCCCGTTTGGCGGCATCGACGATATCGTAGGGGGGGACCGCGCCGCAGTGAGTGGCCGAGGATGCAACCAACGCCAGACACAACATGAACTCAAGACGGATTCGCATTGGACAGCTCCTTGATATCGGGTATTCCATATGGGAGGACAAGGGGAAATTTATCTCGCAGGTATCCTAATGGATCGAGGAGCCGGAAGCCAGTGGAACGGTGCGGGATATGGATATCGCCGCCGGATAACCGGCTGCGACGTTGTCCTAGATCAACTGCCTGAGCTGGATGAGCACGTCGAATGTCTCTTCACCCCGCAGGACGCTCAGGTTCAGCGTCTGCCCCTCGGTCCGGGTGAGGGCGATCCGCTCTTGTGACGTGTAGTCGGTCAGCGGCTTGCCGTCGATGGCGTCGATGACATCACCGACCTGCAGCCCCGCTTCCGCCGCGGGGGAATCCGGATGGATGATCTCGATCAACCAGGTTCTGCCCTCCGCAAACTCCGCTTCGAAGCCGGTCATGTCGTAGACCTGTCGCGTATCGAACCCGGCGCAGGGCTCAATGTGTATCTGCATGCGGCTGTGATCGTACGTGATGTTGAAATTGTTGAGAACCCCGCCGCCGATGATGTTGTCGTTCACGGGCACCGGACTCTCGCCGACCTCAAGCGTGGTCAGCACATCCGTCAGAGCAAACCGTCCCAGTCGCAGTTCGTCGGTGCGGCAGATCTCGCCCATGACGCGGCCATAGAGGGTGTGACCGATGATGGCGCTCAGTTTGCGTTCCGGTCTGGGCAGATCCAGGCCTGCAGAGGTATCGACATGCAATCCGAACCAGGCACCCGTATCGATCAGCACCGGCACCTCGACGCTGCGGCCATCCTGTTCGACCTCACACTGGATACTGAGTTTGGCTCCGTTGGTGAAACTGAAGGGGATAGTATCGCCGCCCCCAGTGTAGGTGAACGACTCCGGTTCGGTCAGTACGATCTCCCCGGCATCCTGATCGATCCGAACCACGAAGTGCGAGAAGAAGCTGTTGCCGATCACGCCGTCGAATGTCCGTTCGCCGGTCAGAGGGGGACTCACTATCGCGAGCAGGCCGCTCAACTTCAGGCCCGGAAGATCGACGGTGATGTCGCAGGCCGTATTCATCTCATCCTGGTTGGAGCGTGTCCGCCCCAGCCTGGTCATGGCGATCAACTCCAGATTCAAATCATCCAGTCGGGGACCCTCGAACAGAAGCACACCCTCCAGAGGGGCGCCGGTATCGAGCACGAACTGCATCTCCGGCGAGCCGTTGACCTGCATCGGGATCACAACGTGACTTCCCATTGTCGTAAAGGGGATGCGCACGGACGCTTCACCGCTCGCGATCTCGGCCCTGAATGAGGTGCCGGTGATGGCCTCGCGCAGGCAGTTGCCCCGGGCGGGGGTTGGTGTCAGGGTGCCGATGAGCAGGGACAGAATGAGCAGCGCGGAGCGGATGGGGAGCATGGGCGGTCCTTCGGGTTGGTGGCGGCAGGTGGAGTGTAGGGGAATTCATCCGGGACGTTCCAGGTAAACCATCCTTTCAGCGACAAACATGTTGTGGGCTTGACGTACCCCCCTTCCCGGGGATTATCATGGGTCACCTCGCTCACGTCTCCACCTGCGTGATCCC
This sequence comes from bacterium, assembly GCA_024231955.1. Lineage (GTDB taxonomy): Bacteria > Krumholzibacteriota > Krumholzibacteriia > JACNKJ01 > JACNKJ01 > JAAEPZ01. Next base: position 322,742 of record JAAEPZ010000538.1, read on the forward strand.
CCCGATCGCGCGCAAACACAAAGGTGTTGTGATGACGGAGAATTTCAACGAAGCCAGCAAGTGGCGCATCGAACTCGCACGTGAACTGACCGCATACTACAGCTCGCACGATCAGGTGCGGATGGTCGTCCTGGGCGGCTCACCGGTCAAAGGGTTGGCCGACAGCGCTTCGGACCTCGATGTGGTCGTCTATTGGGAGAAAATCGACGAGGAGTGGTTGAAGGAGCCGCGGCTCGCGCCCACGGGCGGGGAGCGTCGGTTGATGTCCATGATGCCGATCGGTGTCGGTATCGAGCACTATTACTTCGGCAATCTCAAGGTCGATTTCGCCCATCTCACCCTCGCTGCCTGGGAGGAGTGGGTGGATGACGTGCAGGTGAAGCTGCAGCCCGAGTCGTTCAAGCTCAAGACGATCGGCGGTTTCCTCGACTCGCTGCCTCTGTACAACGGGGAGCTGGTGATGGAGTGGAAGAGCCGCTGTGCCCTGTTCCCGGAGGAGTTGGCCCGCAAGGTCGTCGAGGGGAATTTTCGCTTCTTCGTGGATGGCTGCCTGGAGCGGCAGGGGCTTGATCGTAACGACATCGTCTTCTACTACGACGGTCTGTGCATCGGGATCAAGGGGATCATGATGATTCTCACAGGGCTCAATCGGATCTACAATTCATATGATGAACCGCGTTGGATCGCCCAGAACCTGGAGCGGATGGCGATTCGCCCCACCGACATGTGGCCCCGAATCCAGGCGATGTTCAACGGTGACCGTCTCGAGGCGATTGAGATCCTCGACGAGTTGACCATCGAAACGCTGAATCTTGTGGCAGAACACATGCCCGGGATTGACGTCGCCGGTCGCCTGGAGCGGCGCAAGATGCTGGGCGTACACCCCTGCGAGAATAAACCGAAGTTGAAGATGTGACGTTGAGTGGAGCTTGTGTAAGAGGAAGCCCCGGGCTGCGGCTCACTTCATCGGCTCGGGCAGGGGATCGGGTGCCCCTTGACTGTCGGCGGGTACGCGGATCCGCAGGCAGATGAAGAAGCCCGCCAGCGCAATCGCCCCGGCAAGCAGGAACACCCAGCGGAATCCCCAGTGTGTCCAGATGTAGCCCGACAGGATCGGCAACGACATCGCCACCGCATGATCGATGGTGATCCCCAGCGAGATGCTCGGCGTGATATCCGCCGCATCGACTGCGATCTTCTTCAGGTAGGTGGTACGCGCCACCCTAAGGGCAAAGAGCACCAGATCGAGAACGTATGCCCCGTAAAGCAGCCAGAGATCGAAGGGCTTGGGCAGAATGTCAGAAGCGAAAGCGTAGATCAGACACACGAAAAGCAGCAGCAATTCGTCGGCGGCCAGCACCTTGCGCTCCCCGAGCCAGTCGATGACATCCCCCAGCAACGGGCGCAGGATAACGCCGAGCGAGGCGGCGATGAAGTAGAGCAGAGCCATGGTTGAGACGGGCACGCCGTGCATCGAGACCAGCACCCAGGAGCCGAAGACCAGGAAGATCTGCTTCCTGATGCCAAACAGCGCGCTGATGATGTAGAAGAGCTTGTACTCCTTGCGGAAAACGAAGCGACGTGAGGGGGGATCCCCCTTGCCGACCCGGAGCCGGAAATAGAAGGTGGCCGAGATGAGGGCAAAGCCGGCGGCGATGAGGTAGAAGAGTCCGAAGTCGTTGCCCAGGGTCTTGGCCAGCAGGAAGATCAAGCCCACGCCGATGATCGTGCCGAGGTTGCGCGCCCCGCCGAGTTGACCGAGTCGTCGCCCTTCGCCGCCCCTTTTCGCCAGCTTGAGACCGATCGCTCCGTCCACCGCGAACAGTATGTGATCCCCCAGCGACCAGAGCATGATCCAGACGACCAGTGCGAAGGTGGTGGGGGAGAGGAAGCCCAGACCCAGCGCACCGGCGGCGGCCAGAGCCATGGCCAGCGCGGCGATCTGCGTCTCCCGCAGACGGATCAGCAGCAGCCCCGCCACGAAGATAAGGAGGAATCCGGGCAGTTCGCGGGGGAATTCCAGCCAGCCGCGCCCCTCGGCCGCGAAGTTATGGATCTCGGCGAGGTAGTTGTTGATCGTCGACTGAAAGATGCCGCCGGCCGCACCAAAGAACAGGGTGGCCACCAGCATGGTGATGAAATCGCGGCGCTGGGAAGCTGTCATGCGGGGCTAGTCCTCCTCGAATCGCTTGCGCAGCTCCAACGAGATATTCCCTTGTCCGACAGGGGGTTGAGCCGTCGCGGGAGCGACCGGGAACAGGAGAACCGGCAGGGAGTGGATCACTGAGGGCATCTTGTCTACCTCCAGGGAGTGATAGGGGACAGGTGACCTGGACAATAAGCGAACAGGGACGGGCGAATACAAGCTTCCCCTACCTTCCGGAGGGTGGAGTTTTACGAAATCCGACAACCCTATGGATTGAGGATTTAAAAACAGGTATAATGAATCCGTTGGACTCTCTCTCTCCGATTACAATAATGAGCCTTTACTCGGGCTTGCTTGACTACTCACCATTTCAGGACATAGGAGCCACCCTTATGAACCTGCTCAATATGAAGTGTGAGGCGGTAGCCGGCTATCGGGGCCACCTGCTTGTACCCATCATCACCATTCTGCTGCTGATCCCCGCTCTGGCGTCGGCGCTCGATTGCGACAATGTCGAACCGGGTACGCTGATTCCCGCCGATGGCGTCTGCACCGGATTTACCCTTGATGGAGATCCTGATCTGCCGCACGGATTCACGGAACTGGCCGTATTCGTAAATGGCGACGCCGCCATGTACGACCAGTACGGGTTCCTCGCCGCCGCATTGCAGAGTTACTCGGTTGAGCTTGACGAGGTCGTTACTTCGGCCGAACTCAAGATCTTCAACCAGGGCAATTCCGAGAATGCCCAGGATCTGTACTACTACACCAACGGCGGCACCTGGTCTGATGTCCCCACCTGGGCCGGCAGCGGCGTTGTCCGTCTGCGCCAGAACTACGGAACCACCTACCTGGAATTTCAGGAGGAGTGCTTCTTCGTCAGGATCCAGGTCACGGGACTTGAGACGCCCGCTGCGGCTTCCGGGGCGCAGTGTCTGGGCGAATCGGTCTGTGCGGCGATTCAGGTGATAACACCTACGACCGATTCGACCTGGAGCGATATCAAAGCCAGCTACAGGTAAACAACTCTGAGTGATTATGATATGAAACGGGAGGATTCCAATGAGCGACAATGCCGACGATCGCATCAAGGGTGGACGTTTTCACGCCGCCGAAGAGCCCCGAACCCATCACCAGGGTCTCGGATTCGATTTCAAGAAGGGCGCAACGCGTCGCGGTTTCCTGAAGGGCGCCGCAATGGGCACCGCCGGTTTGATCGCCGGTAAGCGTTTGCTCCAGGCCGGCAGCGCGAGTGCGCAGAATCGCAACAGCAAGGTTGTGCGAACCTATCACGACGGCGCCACGACCGGGTGGACCCAGGTCAACCAGGAGCCGGTGGACCTACTGGTGCATGCCGCGATCCGCGAGCTTACCGGTATCGGCGATACCGCCGGTGCTTGGGCGAGTCTGTTCCCCGGCTTGACGGTGGACAAGAAGATCTCCATCAAGATAAATCTGGCCTGCGGCGACGTGCCGACTCATCCCGAGGTGGTCAACGCGATCATCGACGGCATCCTGATGGTGGATATCGGGGGCGAGACGCTGCCCGAGGAGAACATCATCGTCTGGGATATGGACGATCCCTTCTTCTGCGCCCAGACCGGCTACACCCGCAACTGGGGTGGCCCGGGTGTGCAGTATGTCGGTTGCGACCACTCCTCGGTGGGATATGACACCGGGCACACTTTCCAGATCACCCACCCCGGCGGGACCTCGACCCACCGACCGTCGAAGATCATCACGCAACATTCCGATTACATCATCAACGCCGGTGTGATCAAGGATCACGGCGATTCGGAGATTACCTTCTGCCTGAAGAACCACTTCGGTTCGTTCAACGGCATCGGCACCTCCACCCGCGTCCACGGCGAGGGGCACAACCGCACCGAGGCCGAGTTGAGCTGCTTCCTGCGAGACGACCTCGGCGACAAGGTCGTTCTGAATCTGATCGATGCGACATACGGTCTGTTCCAGGGCGGCCCCGGCTATATTCCCCCCTATCACACGCCGCCGAACTGGATCTACAACAGCCTGTTCGTCTCTTTCGACGTCGTGGCGATCGATCGGATGTGCACCGAGGCGATCAATGTCAAGCGACAGGCCGAGGGCTATTCGCTGCTCGATCCGAGCATGGTCACCAATGCGGCCGAGCCGCCCTACAGTCTGGGTGAGTCCAAGGTGGAGAATATCGACTTCGTCGAGGTCGATGCAGCCGACATGACCGACATCGTCACCTCCGGACTGGGCGCCAATGGCGCCGTGCTGTTCGCGCCCTACCCGAACCCGTCGCAGGGACCGAGCACCTTGCGGTTCAGTGTCGAATCGGACGTTCATGCCGAGATGCTGATTACCGATGTGCGCGGGCGACTGGTGTGCAAGGTTGCTGCCGGCACTTACCCGCAGGGCATGCATCGCTGCGTCTGGGACGGCAAGGATACCGAGGGCCGTACGATGCCCAGCGGCGTCTACTTTGCCCGTTTGAAGACGAGCGGCGGCATCAAGCAGCGGAAGCTGGTCCGCGTTCGCTAGGTTGCTTCTCAGCTATCAGGTAGAGGGCCCGGACGCTATTGCGCCCGGGCCCTTTCCGTTGCGAGAGTATGGCAAACGCCCCCTGCTCCAGGCGGCTCTAACCGGGAATTGCGTCCCCTTACATTGTCCGTCGAAAAACAAAGACGCTGCCTGAGTTCGTCTCGCTCACGAACGGGGTCCCCCCGAAGTCGGACCAGTGGCCTGTCAGTGCAAACCCGGCCGTGCTGTGCGCCTGGATGAAGGCATCCGACAGGATCGGATGCAATTCCACCTTGCCTGCGAACAATGGGGTGCCGTCGGATTCCAGGCGGGTGCAGAACCACAGCCGTTCGGCGGTGATGTTGCGATACTCGCGCAGGAATGTGGTTTTGCCGCCGTCCAGCGACAGCGGCTTGAAAGTATAGGAGGGTTGGGTCAGGAGTGGATCGAAGTTGACCATCTGCACGACCCAGATCGCTCCCGGCGTGAGCACATTGCTCACAGCCGTCAGGAAATCGCTCAACGCCGTCGCCGGCACATGCGCCACAACATTGCCGATGCAGTAGGCGGCGTCAAATCGCTCCCGGTAGGTCGCCAGTTCGAGCATGTCCATCGTTTCGAATCGGGGCGCAGCATACTGCTCCTCGGCCCGGGCGATCATATTCGAGTCGAGGTCGATGCCGGTGACCTTCAAGCCCGCGTCGGCGAAGCGTCCGCAATAATGCCCGGTGCCGCACCCGATATCCAGGATATGCCCGGCGGTCGGCAGATGGCGTCGGAGAAACTCATAGGTGGGTTCACGAAACGGGAAGATCTTCTCGTAGTGTTCGGCGAAGTCACTGTAGAACGACATGGCTGCCCCTTTCCCCGGCGCGAAAGTCTCATGATTATTCAGTGTAGCACGATATCTGCCGCCGGGGAATCGTGGAGCGTGCCGGATCCCTCAATTGCCCTGCAATCTCCACCCTGGGCGGGTTCTCCGAGCCCGCCGTCCAACAAGGACATCTTCCTCGCAAGTCCATCAGGATTCCAACACCGCGCTATGCCTAAACTTCCGTTCATCACCGATCAGGTGGTGGGCTCTGCCAACGGCTTCGGCCGGTATTTATGATCCTCTCGATTGGGAAGGCGAGAACATGAAGAATATCTGGATTGTCTTGACTGCAGCGCTGATCGGCCATCTGGTCGCGCACTCTCTTTTGGCCGACACGTTTCTGGTGCCGCGGGACCAGCCGAATATCCAGGCGGGCATAGCCATAGCCCAGCCCGGCGATACGGTTCTGGTCGCCGAGGGTCTCTATTACGAGAACCTCGATTTCCAGGGTAAGGATATCGTGGTCTGCAGCGAGTATGCCCTGGACCTGGATGTCGATCATATCATCAATACCATAATCGACGGCAGCGCCTCGGCGGATCCTGACACCGGCAGCTGCGTCGTTTTCACATCCGGGGAGACACGGGCCGCCGTTCTGCAGGGGTTCACCCTCACCGGCGGCACGGGCACCAGCTACCTCTTTGATCCGGCCTGGCCCACCTACCGCGAGGGGGGCGCCGTAATGGTCAGCTACTCCGACCCGACGATCTGCAACAACAGGATCACGGGCAATTCGGCGCCGGCCGGCGGCGGCGCCCTGCCCGGCGGCGGTGGAGGGATCAGCGCCATGTATGCCAATCCCCTGATCCGCAACAATGTGATTTTCGAAAATACGGCCAGCTATGCGGCGGGGATGGTTTTGAACTATTCGGCGGGGGAGGTGCGCAACAACATCATCTTCGGTAATACGGGTGGGGGTCAATTCGGAACGGCAGGCCTGATGATCTGGAAAAGTCCGGCCTATAGCGCTTTTGTCGAGAACAACACCATCGTCGGCAACGTGTCCGAGACGGAGGTGGGGGGGATCTCCGTCTCGGAGACAGCGGCGTTCATCCGCAACAACATCATCTGGGGCAATCGCCAGGAGTCCGGTCCCCAAGTGGTCGGCCATGAGGCGTCGGTGTTCGAGTACTGCTTCACCGAGGAGTACTACGCAGGGCAGGGCAATCAGCACCTTCCCCCTCAATTCATGGATAGCGGTCTGATCTTGAGTCCTCAATCACCCTGCATCGACGCCGGCTCACCCTCCGTCGACTATTTCGACCCGGACGATCCCGACAATTCCGGGGCGGCCCTCTTCCCGGCCCGCGGAGCACTGCGCAACGATGTCGGCGCCTATGGTGGTCCCTTTGCGATGGAGCTGCCGACGGCGGGGCTTGAGGGGGACTTCGAACTGCTGACCACGTCACTGGATTTCGGAGCGGTCGATATCGGGCAGGGCATCAACTTGCCGATCATCTTCAAATCGTTCTCCGGCGTTCGGATACGGGTCCTCGGGATCGATGTGGAGTATCAAACCGGCGATGGTCTGAGTCCGGATCAGACTCCGCCCTGGGATGTGTCCCCCCTGGCGGTCGCTTCGTTCGATCTGACCTGGCTGCCGTCAACCCCGGGGCCTTTGAGCGGTCGGCTGGCCATCCACCACGATTGTGTGGAGATTGCGGAGAACCCGGTGCTGGTCCCCTTCAATGGATTCGCCAACCAGGTTATCGGTGTCGAGGATTCGCCCGTCCAGCCGTTCACGCTCGACAATTATCCGAATCCGTTCAATCCCCGGACCACCATCCGATTCTCGCTCCCCGCGGATGATCACGTCTCCCTGATCGTGTTCGATCCGCAGGGACGGTGTATCAGAGATCTCATCGACCGGGAGATGGCCGCAGGCGCGCATTCGATCGTCTGGGACGGCAGGGACCTGAGCGGTAACGCCCTGCCCTCCGGCATCTATTTTTACCATCTGCGCACTCCGGATGCGGATCTGCGGAGAAGCATGGTGCTGCTCAAGTAGACCGGATATCCCCTCCGCCAACAAAAGACCCGGGCGCGTGCGCGTCCGGGTCTCCGTTTGCTCCAAACCATCAATCGTATCGGTTCGTATCAGCGGGTCAGCACCAGTCGGCGGGTGCTGACGGTGTTGTTCGCCTCCAGGCGGGCGAAGTAGACCCCCGTCGGCGTCAATTCGCCGTGATCGCTGCGGCCATCCCAGATCAGGGAGCTGTAGCCCTCGGGACGGCCCTCCCCCACCAGTCGTCGCACCTGACGACCCTGCACATCGTAGATCTTCAGAGACGTCTGTCCCGACCGCGCCAGGCGGAAGCGGAGCGTGGTCGTGCTGCTGAATGGATTCGGCGAGTTGGGTGACAGGAACGTGCCCTGATTCTCGTTGATGGGCATATCGGCCACGCCCACCGGGTCGAAGTTCAGCACCGTCATCTCGGCGGGATCGCTGATCCCTATCTCCCAGGAGGATCCGGAACCCTGCTCGATCCAGGTGCAGGGACGTTCGGACATCCCGCTCGCCACCCGCTGCGCGTTGATGATGTCGCGCGCCCAGTAGTCGTTCGTGATCGGATCGGTGGTCACGAAAATGGTGTTGGGCGTCTGTTCATCATAGTTGCTCCAGTACATCGGCGGTGTGCCGGGACCGCCGTTGTAGGTGGCGCGCAGGCCGTCGGTAACCACCAGACAGGTCTTGTCCTTGATGTTGGTGTCGCTGTTCACGGTGAGCATCCCGGTGATGTTCCCGCACAGACTGGAGGAGTAGCACGATCCGTAGTGATTCTTCAGCGCCACGGTGATCTGGTTGTTGCCGTCGCTGTGGCTCTTCAGCGCGGGCATGTTTATCACGTAGTCGCAATCCAGCAGGTACTGCGACAGCGTGTGGCTGCCGTAGACATTGTAGCCGGAGCCGCTGGCCTGGTTGGAATGGCTGATCGTCGGGGTGTGACCGTTGTAGGTGAACTCTGCTTCATCGTAACCGTAGCTGTGGAGGTTGTGGCGGTCGAATATCACGATCTGACCGACGTTGAAGGTGCTGCCCAGCATCTGCGCCAGACCCGAAACGACGCCGCGCACGACCTCCCAGCGGGTGCAGCACGAGGCGATGCAGTTCACCTTGATCGCGAAGGTCGAACCGGCGTGGAGACCGGGGAACAGAGACTCGAATGCGGCGGCGACATCGGTTTGTCCCGTGAGCAGCTTGACGCTGCGATGCACCATCTCTTCGGTGAGATCCTTGTCGATGGTGCTCGCGTGCCCCATCATTTCGGGGTTGTGGCACAGGACAATCCGCCCGGGCATGGTGTTGCCCGTCCCCGCACGGTCTCCGAGCAGTGTGCGTCCGGTCAACGGATTCGCTACGGCCTGCGTGCCGATCGTGGCCAGCGCTCCCATGGTCGAGAGCTTCATGAAATCACGTCGATTACTCAGCCCGCCCTGTTGCTCCCGCTTCCCCGTATCGTTGTTATCGGATTTTGCCATAGTCAGCTCCATTGCTCCTGAGGGTGGGTGAACTTAACCTGATGATCCTCAACGTCACTATCACCGCAACTATTATACCGTTGTATTACCGCCACAATAAAGGACAATCGCCCCTCATGTGCCCTGGACGCCCGGCCTAAACCCTGATCTGCAGACGGATCCGGAGATCGTGATTGGTGTCCCAAACCGAATCCGCGGTGAGATCGCTTTGGCTGCGTCCCAGCATGTACTGAACTTTGAGGAACAGGATGCGATGGGGATTCACATCGAGAGAAAAACTCAGTGTCTGCTGCCTGTCCGTCAACCAGCCGCCGGGCGCGCCGAGGGAGGTGTCCTCTCTGTCGAGCCAACTCAGGGTCGCCCCCAGGTTCGCGTCCAGCCGCCACTTCGCGTAGCGCCAGGTGAATTGAACCTTGGGTGTGAGGCCGCGACTGATTTCGCCGAGATCGCGATCGGTGCTTTCGTTCCGGAATGCCTCCAGCGAGGCGTAGGTGAGCAGGCCGCGACCCCAGATCTGATCCCACTGACCGGAGAAGCGCTTGCCCTCGGTGCGGGTGAAGACCTCGTCGAAGCGGGAGCCGAAAACACGCACCATCACCTGACCGCCGTCGGGTTTGACCTCAAGACGGTTCTCCAGCTCCCAGCCGTCGCCATCCGTTCGCAACTCCTCCCGCTCGCTGGTGGAGGATTGCAGAGTCAGCCGCTCAACCAGACGGAGGTTGGCGAGCACCTGCACGCGCGCTTCGAATATGCTGTTGCGGGTTCTGATCTGACGGGAGACTGGATCCGACTCCGTCCACAGACCCGCGAAACCCGGCTGGGCAAGTCCCGGTTCGCCGTCATCCGCAGAGGCGTTGTTCAGATCGACCCGCAGTGCGAGTCGTGAGAAGCGTTCGCTGATCCGACCGGGGTAGAACTGAATCGTCCCCAGCAGCGTCCGGTTGGCGCCGAAACCATTCCGGTCGCCTCCGACTCGACGGAAGAGATCTCGCTCGCCCTCCCAGCGGAGATAGGTGTCCAGCGAGGAGTGGGGTTGAATCTGCACCATGGCGTCCAGTTGCTGATTGCGTCCCAGGTCATCGCCTCCGGGGAGCCAGGTGTGCTTGTCCTCGAACGCAATATTCCAGGAGAGCGGCACGCCGGTCGATCCGTTGAGCCGGAAGGATGCATGGTCGGTGCCGCGATTGGCGGTAGGATCGGATGTCTGCGCGTCCGACGTGAAGTCCCGCTCACTCCGCTGGAAGAAGGCGCGGAGCCAGAGGCGACGCAAACCCAACGCCGAGATCCGCTCCACTTCCGGATCGTATTGCAGTTCAACGCGGCTGATGGTCTTGTCCTGCCGCCGACCGGGGGCTGCCAACCTCATCTGTCCGCGACTGACCAGTACACTGGGCAGTCCTGCTTGCTGCAACCGCACCCCGGCGGTGAGGGCCGACTCCTCACCCTCGCCTCCGGCGACATCCGGTTCGCTGTCCGATCCGAAATTGCTGCCGGCCGCCACCTGGTCCGAGAGCGAACGGCTCCAGTCCAGCTCCGCCTGTAGACGTGTTCCGAGTTGCCACAGACCTTGCGCGCGGGTCTCCTCACGCAGTCGGCCCAGCAGCGTGCGGCGATCCTCAAGCGAGACGTAGTTCTCGCCGAGATCGCGGTGGGAGGCTGAAAACTCCAGCCCGCGGAATCGCCCCTGGAGGTCGACGCCAAGCGCCGAGCCCTGTTCGACGCTCGCCGCGGACGGGGATTCCTGCGAGGTGTCGCCATCGCTGACGGCGAACTCGGGGGAGACGCGGAGGAAATGGTCCGCACCCCGCCATTCGAAGCGGGCGTTGAAGTCGGTTGTCGTGATGAAGTCCACCTGATCATCGGTCCAGATGGTGGAGTTCACCCCCAGGAACACATTGTCGATCGGCGCAAAACCCAGCTGCCCCGTGGTGATGAACGAGTCGTCGTAGTCGGGATCGGAGGTGTCGAGTTCGTACTCATACTCGATCTCGATCACGGTGTCGTCATCAATGACCACATGATCGAAGAAGACGAAGATGCCCGAGGTGGGGATCAGGGAGTAGTCCGCGCCCGCCTGAACCGGTCGGCGATCCAGTGTGACGCGCTCGCTGCCGGGGACGATGTCGCGCCGACTGAGGATAAATGTGCTCAGAGTCGATTTATAGCTGTACTCGATCCGCATGTTGCTCGTCGGCGGATCGGCGTAGGCCTCGGATGCGAACGGCGTATCGGTCGGGAAGTCGATCAGCCCCGTGAGGGGACTGAACCGATCGGTGTCGCAGCGCCCGTCGTTGTCGGCGTCGAGACCGTGGGTATACAGGTAGTTGCCCCCGACTCCGTGGTCGGCGCCCAGGCTGTCCACCATAGTAACCCGCAGGGTGCCTGGCACCGGGCTCAGAGCGACGAAGTAGCGGTTGCGCAGCCAGGTGTCGGTGAGATCCACTTCGCTGGCGCCGCGCCTGGCGACGAGATTGTCCCCATCCTGGAGGGGCGTGTCGAGCACCAGCGTCCGGCCGTCCGGGCCGAGCACGTAATCCGTGTTGGGTGTGAGCCTGTCCCAGTTGCCGGAGATCCCGGCAAAGGTGCGCGATTTCGTGTTGGCGTTGTCGGTGGCGTCGTCGTTGTCGTCCCGATGGATCTCGGCGGCGGCCAGATCCCCCGCCGTCCAACCCGTCGGCAGCGGGAACACGGTGCCCCGAACATAATCGATATCCCGCACGCTGCCTGCGATATCGCGATTGTTGCCGTGGAAGACGTCGCGCCCCGAAAGGGTGCGACGCAGTCCGAACCAGGCATCGGCGGTAAGCAATCGCCGGTTGGTCGTCTCGGAGCGCTCGCCGAACTCCAGTCGGGCGCTGCCGCCGGTGAGGCCTGTGCCGGGGGCCAGTTCGGAGTTGAAGAGCTGCTGACCGAGTTCGCCGACACTCAAGCTGCGCAGCACATCCCGACGCGCGCCGCGATAGGTGAGCTGGTAGGCGTGGTTGTCGGGATCGGTGCCGTCGTAGAAACCGCTCAGGGTCCGGTCCTCGCCGAAGCGGCCGCTCAACGACAGGTCGACGCGGGTGTCGGTGATCATCTCGCCCAGTCCGGTTTCGTCGGTGCCGACGTCGTTCTCGATATAGGTCGTCGCGCCACCCTGAACGAGCAGATTGCCGTCGCCCGGTACGCGGAGGCTGAGCCCCCTCTCGTCGAGGGTGATGCGTCGCTCGGCGGCGGAGCCAATGGCTGTTTTCTGAATCGGGCGACTGCGGAAGGTGAACAGGTTGGGACTGCTCTGCCCCTGATCCAGACCGTAGAGGATCGCATCTGGGGTGGTCAGAACCAGTGTCTTGCCGAGAAAGGCCAGGTTGTCGATATCGGCGAACTCCAGCGGCAGTGCGGCGGTGAAGTCGATCCAGCGCGCGTTTTCCTCTTCGTAGAGCGCGCAGGCGAGATCGGTGACCACCCAGAGCCGCTCGCCATCCAGGGCAAAGGCGCGAACGCTCTCGCCCGGCATGCTCACGCACGACTCCTCGCGTCGCCAGATGCCGGTCTCGGCGCGGAATCGCCACAGGCCCCGATCGGTGCCGAGCCAGATGTCCTCACCCTGCATCTCCAGACGATGGATGCGCGTATCGGGGAGATCATCGCCGGGGGTGAAGCTGGTCCAGGTCTTGAGCTCCTTGTCGTAGCGGGCGAAACCCCTGTCGGTGATCGCCCAGAGGTAGTTGGTGGTCTGCCGCAGAGCCAGCACGCGGGGGGAGTCGAGACGACCGAGCTGCGTTTCGAGGTGCATGCTCTCAGCCTCTTTCCGAAATTCCGCCACCCCGTCGTTCCGCGCGAACCAGACCCGGTCCTCATCCGAGGCGACATCGTTGAGCGCTCCGAGTTCGGTGCCGTCGGGACCGGTGAGGCTTTCCCATTCGAGGATGTAACGGTCGAATCGGGCGGCGCCGCCATCGCAGGCGGCATAGACGTAATCGGCGTCGGAGGCCACGGCGCGGATGAACCGACCGGGGTAGCCTTCGCCCGCGCCGTAGCGCTGCCAGTCGTCGAAGCGGAGGTCGGAAAAGGCGGCGCCGTCGCCGGTGAGCCAGAGCTCCTCGTCGGTGACGGCGATCCCCGTGAGCGGCGCACCGGGCAACCCCTCGGTGGCGGTGGCGGTGGTCCAGGTCTCCGTGGCGGGGAGAAACCGGTACAGCGCCGCGGGGGTGAGAAGCAGGAGGCGATCCTCGTTGAACAGGATCCGCTCGCGAAGATCATCGGCTCTGGTAGATGAGAAGGGCTCGGCCAAAACCGAGCCCGTCAGTATGATCGTGGTGAGGAGGAGTGCAGCAAGACGTAAAGCGGCACCCTCGGCTGCCGCCGTGAGTCGACGCCCCCGAATCTTGATCATGTGAGCTCCTCGATATGCAGTTCGGACAGCTGGAGGGAGCCGAGACCGTGGTCCGCAGCCTTTTTAATGTGCGCAATCTGCGCGGGCTTCATGGTTTGACCGTTCCAGGTGGATAGCCCCGCGCCGTAGGCGTCTACAGCCACCGGGTCGACTCCCGCCACGACGCCGCCGAACTCCAGCACCTTGCCGGGACCCGTGGGTCCGCCGGTCTGCAGCACCTTCAGCGCATCGAGGATCGTCAACTGCGGTTTCAGGATCGTCGCCAGGTCGGCGACCCCCTGATCGAGATCGATGCTGTTGTGGAAGTGATTGCGGTCCCAGACCAGGCCCATCAGATTCTTGAGTCCCAGGCTCACGCCGGTGGCGGAGTGGGATTTGGCGGTGGGCAGGTTGATGAACACGTCGGCCCTCTGCAGAACCTTCGGGATCATCGTCCGCTTCAGCGCTTTGCCGTCGGGCAGATCCACCGTGACGTAACCCTTCTCGTTGTCCAGCGAGACGAGCTTGGCTTTGGGGAAGGCTGCGACGGCGTCGCTGGTGCCGTTGCGTCGGAAGCAGCGATCGGGACGGGCCATGGTGTGATCGATCACGTAGACCCGTTTGGCCTCGGCCTCGAAGCAAAGTTCGATGACGGCGGAGAGCACATCGGGGTGGGTGGTCGCGCCCCAATCGGCGGGTTTGTCGAAACTGGCGTTGGGTTTGAGCGCCACCACCGCGCCTGGCTCGACGAAACGGCCGATGCCCCCCAGGGCCTCGACCGCTTTCCGCACGATCTCGCGGGCATCACCTTTGGCGAGCACAAGGTCGGGTAGCGAATCCGCAGCGTGTGCGGTTCCCCGCAGACCCCGGAGTCCGGGGAGAAGCGCGAGTCCCGCGACCACGCGGGAGCACAGGGTCAGGAATCTGCGGCGGTGCATCATAATCCCCTATTCGGTCATCTCCAGTTGGATGTGTCGGGCGAAGCTGTCGAGCTTGGATTCGGCGTCATTGACGTTGTCGAAGCCTGTGATCTGAAGCGTCACCAAATATGTGTCATACGTGAAAATGATCCGATAATTGCCGATCCCGGACATTGTATAGGCGGTGATGTCGAAATCGGGAGAAAGCGTCCAGCTGCTGAGCGGGTTGGAGTATTCGGTGAAAGCCTGGTCCGTGAAGTCCGTGCTGGAGTGTCTCGTGATGGTGATGCGGATAATCACATTGTTCAGCGTTCCGCCATCACCCTGATACTCGGGGGCGACACCCTCCATATAGCCGAAATCGAAGGAACTGGTGCCGCCATTGACATGGGTCTCACGCAACTCGTCGATTGTCGTGCACACCACGACGGATTCGGTCAGGGGCATGTCGGCCGTCGCCGGCGGGAGGTAATCCTGGATCTGCTTGGCCGCGTTGTTGTCGCTGCTGCTTTTGCAGGCCAGTAGCGATACCGAGAGGGTGAGGAGCATCAGTGCGATCATGATGTAATGAAAGATTCCGGCTGTAGTCTTGGTCGGGTGCATGCCCTTCCTCCTTGAACGGGGGCTGGAGTTCGGTCGGTCCGCTGACCGTGCGTTGAATGTATCAGCTTGCGCCGTTTGGCTCAAGCGCCGCTTGACATTCACTGGAGTAGGACCCAGATTGCTGCGCAACCGTTATGGTTTCTACCGCAACACGAGGTTTGGGAGGCAGCATGATATTCGAGCAGATCAAAACCGGCGGCGATCGCAACTTCGCCTATCTCGTGGCGGATGAGGTCTCCAAAGAGGCGGCCGTCATCGACCCCTCCTTCCGGCCCGACCGGCTGCTGGCCCGCGCGGCCGAACTGGGTCTGACGATCAGGTATGTCATCAATACCCACGGTCACGGCGATCACAGCAACGGCAACGGTCGCATGCTGGCCGGTACCCAGGCTACCCTGGTGGGGCACAGCGTGCCGTCGCCGGGCCTGGCCGTAAACGACGGCGACGAATTGCCGCTCGGTGAGGTGACGCTCAAGATCATCCACACGCCGGGGCATACGCCCGATTCCATCTGCATCCTGGCGGGCGACAAGCTGATGACCGGCGACACGCTGTTCGTCGGGAAGGTGGGGGGCACCGGTTTCGGCGACGACGCCCGGCAGGAGTTCCGCTCCCTGCGCGAGAAGCTGCTGACGCTGCCCGACCATATCGAGGTCTACCCCGGGCACAATGTGGGTGTCAGCCCCAGCTCGACGATCGGCGCCGAAAGGGCCGATAATCCCTTCCTGCTGCGTGACACATTCGAGTCGTTCCTCGATCTCAAGATGAACTGGGCCGAGTACAAGCTGGAGCACAAGATCCAGTAGGGTCGCCTGTTCGGTTGTGATATCCTTGTGGCCTCTCCCGAACCGGAGGGGCCTTTGCGTTGGAACCCGGTCCGCTTCCCCGATAGCGGGAATCTTTTGGCGAAAAGGTGTAGAAACGACCTCTCATGTCACCTTCCGGCCCGGCATCCCGTATTTGGGGATGTAATCAGTTTGAACGGAGCGATCCCTACATTGCAGCTGAAACGGATCCTGAACAACAAGCAACAGGCGCGTCTGCTCAAGCAGGCGAGGGCGGGGCGTGAGGACGCCTTCCGTCGCCTCTATCGCGAGCTCTACGAACCGGTGGCGCGATATTGCCGCGCCCGGCTGAACTCGCCCGAGGATGCCGAGGATCTTGTCGCCCAGGTCTTCCATAAATTCGTGCGCAATCTGGACCGTTTTGATCCCGAGCAGGGTGCCGTGCAGGCCTGGATTCTGACCCTGGCGCGCAACACGCTCATAGATCATTTCCGTAAGTGCAAGCCGGAGCAGACTATGGCTGAGCTGCCGCAGATTCCGGCCGGATACGAGAGTGATCCCCTCAGATCTCTAATCCGGGACGAGGAGGCGTGTTTCACCCATGGTCTGCTCCGCAATTACTCGGACGATGTGCGGGAGATGTTTGCCCTGCGCTTCACGCATGACCTCAGTTATCGCGAGATTGCCCTGGTCATGGGGTTGAGTGAAGTCGCGGTCAAAAAGCGTTTCTCGCGAACGATGCGGGATCTCCGTCTCAAATTGAGTGAACGAAACAGGAGAGGAGGCGAGTCAGGTTATGCCACGCTTGAAACTTGAGAAGATTCTCAGAGCTCTTCATATGAATCGGCGACCGACGCGGGTGGAACATCGGCGTGAACTGGAATCTGAACTCCTCGATCTTTACCGCACTCAATATCCCCCCCGACGGAGGTGGTTCATGCTCTTCAATTCGCACAGCCGGCCTATCCGGCTCTCGCTGGCGACGCTGGTCCTGCTGATTGTCGGTATCGGCGCCTGTCAGTTGCCCACGCAATACAGCACCGAGATCGGCCAACAGATCAATTTCTCCCTGGCGGCCAACAACAATTCGGTTGAGACGATCAAGAATCTGTTCGGCCAGATCGGCAAGATCGTCAGCTTCCTCGAGACCATGCCCGGTGTTGATGATGTCAGCATCAACATCAATCAACCCAGCGACGATGGTGTCGCCGGTATCGATGTGGTGGCCTGGGGGAGCGGTCTCTCGGCGGATGATCTCGCCAACTCGCTGCAGAGTGAATTCCCGGTTCTCGCCCAGGCCGATGTGCGGGGACAGGGTGTTGGCGGTACGGTCAAGGGGACGGTCAAGGACCGCCTTTTGCACGATTGCCTGAAGCTGCAGATCAATACGAGCTCCCTTGAGGATATGCGCGTCGATATCGAGAAGCAGCTTGAGGAGCAGGGTTTCGTCGGCGAGGTTTCGGTCAGCTCGGTTCATGACGCGATCACGATCACCATGGAATATGTGAGCATCTCCGCCGAGGAGGGCGACACCAATCTGAGCGTCATGGTCTACATGACCGAGGATTCCCTGGGGCAGGACCTTGAACAGATGATGAAAGAGGGCACTCTCGATATCGAGGAGGGGGAAACCATATGCATAGAGTACATCTCCTCCGGGGATGACAACTAGGTATCCTCAACTCACGCAACACATTCCGAAGCCCCACCTCTGTCGGAGAGGTGGGGTTTGTCCGTTGCGGGGAACATTTGCACCGGGAGACAGGTAGGGGGGATCATCTGACGATATGCAGAATGGCGTACGTTTTGCTGCTTTCCGGAGAAGAAATGAGTCTGAACACAGCTAAGCCCTTGTCTTTCCGAGCCCTTGCATCCATATTTGTACTGATTCCGGTCATTCCCGGTTTGACCGGGGGCTCACTGAGACGGGAACACCACCACACCTTGCTTGGCGGTCGCCACACGGACAGGCAAAATGAAACACGATGATAAAGTGACTGATGCAGAAAATCGCGTGAAGTCACCTCACAGTTTTCACATCCCCGTTATGGGTACCGGATTCTCGGTGGACATGCCCCTCAAAGTGGGCAGATTCGGGATATCTTCGGTGATCTCCATCGGCGACGATATGCTCCTTGAGAAGATGCGCCGTTTCCACGCCGAAAAGGCCGGGGTGCCCTTCGAGCCGATTGCGGCCAATGAAAAAGATTCCCGCTGTCGACGGATCACGGCTTACCTTGATCTCGTCCACGATCTGTTGGCCCGGCAGGTGAAAAGGCTGCAGGAGATGCCCTTCACCGAGGAGAGTGAGATCACCCGCTACTTCAGAATGTTGCCCGACTCCTCACGTCTCAAACGGCGTTACCTGGAGATGGTGAACACCGACGATCCTGGAGAGAAATCGGAGCTGCAGGATGAACTGCGCATCCAGGCCGTGCCGGGTGAGATAGACGTCAACATTATGACCAAGGTTGATCCCGACAGGTATGAGGATGGCCAACAGGTCGACCCCAAATTCGGTCTGGCGCTCTCATCTTTCCGCGGTTTCGCCAAGAGCAAGCTCAATTCGAAACTGGTGCTCTCGGCGGGTTTGAATCGTCGTCTGTTCAACTACATTCCGAACTACAAGGATTTCCTGCCCAACAACACCGGCGAGCTGCACAAGAAGATCGTTCTGAAGGTGAGCGATTTTCGCTCCGCCCTGATTCAGGCGCGCTATCTGGCCAAGCGTGGCTTGTGGGTGTCCGAGTTCCGCATTGAATCGGGGTTGAACTGCGGCGGCCACGCTTTCGGCGCCAAGGGGCAGTTGCTCGGGACGATTCTGGATGAGTTCCGTCTGAAGCGGCAGGAGATGACCGAAAAGCTGCAGGGGATTTTCGACAAGACCCAGAAGAATTGCAACGATGCCCTGAAGGCGATACTGCCGCGTTTCCGGGTGACGGTGCAGGGCGGAATCGGTACCGCCGAAGAGGATCGTCAGCTCCAGGAGCATTTCCAGGTGGATGGCACGGGTTGGGGCACCCCCTTCATGCTCGTGCCCGAGGTCACCAATATCGACGAGGCGAGTCTGCAGAAGCTGGTGGAGGCCGAGGAGGACGACGTCCAGCTGTCGGCAAACTCTCCGTTGGGCTTGCCGTTCTGGAGCCTGAAGACTTCGGCCAGCGAATGGATGCGTCGCCTGCGGATTCGTCAGGGCAAACCGGGCAGCGCCTGCCCCAAGGGGTTGCTCTGTCTGAACAAGGAGTTCTCGGAGACCGAGATCTGCATCGCGTCCCAGAAGTACCAGGCGCAGAAGCTGGCGGAACTGGAGGCTGATGCCGACAGGACCGTCGAGCAGAAGAGTTTTCTCCGGCAGGGGATTCTGGACAAGACCTGTCTCTGCCGCGATCTGGCCAGCAGCGCCACCGGGCCCTATGACCTCGAGTCGAAAACGACACCGGCGGTGTGTTGCGGTCCGAGTATCGCCAGTTTCAACAAGATCGCCAAACTCGAGGAGATGGTGGACCACATCTACGGTCGCCTCTCGCTGCTGCCCGATTCCGAGCGCTCCCACATGTTCATCAAGGAGCTTAAATTGTCGGTGGATGAACTCAAGGGCGAGATGACGAAATACCGTCTCAAGCTCTCCGATCGCTCGCAGGAGTATTTCGATGAGTTCAAGGGCAACCTGCTCAATGGGATAGATTACTATCGCAGCAACTGCACGACCTTCATACAGGAGGGGCGCGAGCGCTTCGAGAGGGATCTCGAAACCATCGAGGCGGAGATCCGCCGCCTGACGGTGCTGCCGACAGCCTGAGCCCTGGTGCTCGAGAAATGATATGGCCCGTTCGCCATTTCGCCGGAAGCGGTTTAACGACTGTTCGGTGAGATGACGAGCGGGCCTTTCGCTTGGACGCAGTCGGTGGGACGGATGGTTGCAAAATAGACATAAACGAGATCGGGTGATATACTGACCGGACATTGATGTGGGTTCCGGTCGCCGAGCTTCCGGAGACCATGAGGACATTGTCTGCAGATCGTCAAAAGTGAATCCGTGCCAGGGAGGTAATCAAGATGGCCGCCCCCGCCCAGCGATCCGAACCGTCGGTCTCCATCAACCCATTCAGTTGCAGCGATCAGGAATCCCCTGAAGATTATCTCGGCTTCAAACCATATTCGGAAGCCCTTGCCGATTTTCTGCTCCATCCCGATACCAAGGGTCCGCTGACCATCTCCGTTGAGGGGGAATGGGGGAGCGGCAAGACCTCCTTCATGTCCCAGCTCGCAGCCGAACTGAAGCGGCGGGATGATCGACCAGCTCTTGCGGCTGGTGGCAACCCTGCGTCCCGAGTGAAGACCATCTGGTTCAGCCCCTGGCGACACGAGAACGAGGAGTCGTTGTGGGCGGCCTTCGCGGTCCACTTCGCTCAGGAGATCCGCAAGGGCAATCCCTGGCGACGCTTCCGGGGTGATGTCAGGCTGCGCCTCAAGCGATTGCGCTGGGACCATCATCGACTGGAGCTCTTCAAGGTTCTGATCGACTGGCTGCTGATCGCGGTGCTCGGCGTGGCCACGATTCGCTACGGTCTGAATAACGGATTCATCCCCATCCTCAATCTGCTCACCGGTGACTTGAGTACCGGGATCCCGGAGAAGCTGACCGCCGGCGGCGGCCTGTTGCTTGCCGTGGTTCTTGCGGCGAGGAAGTTGCTCAACCTGCAGGGCGGACCGCTGAGTCATGATCTGAAGCGTTTCCTCGACGCTCCCAACTATCAGGAGAGGATCTCGTTTATTGAGCGCTTCCACGCCGATTTCGAGCGAGTCGTCAAATCCTATGCCGGGGAGCGTCGGGTCGTCGTGTTCATCGATGATCTCGACCGCTGTGAGGTGCCCAAGGCGGCCGATCTGATGAAGGCGATCAATCAGCTGACATCGACCTCGGCGCAGATCTTCTTCGTGATCGGTATGGATCGGGAGAAGGTCGCGGCGGGCCTGGCTGAGAAATTCAAGGATCTCCTCCCCTATCTGACGATCGAGGAGGGCTCCCATCCCAAGGGTGAAAGTGAGGGTATGGAGATCGGCAAGGCCCGTCGCGGCATGCGATTCGGCTACACCTACATCGAGAAATTCGTACAGGTGCCGTTCCACTTGCCGAGGCCGGGCGCCGGCGGGATCGGCGAATATCTGGAACAGCTGGCGAAAACACCTGCGGAGCGGGAGGCGGAGGCGAGGAGCAGGGGGACGGGCGACATGAGGGATCACGCCGACGAAAAGCGCGTCGCGGAGGCATCTCTCCGACTCGGCAATGATTCGGCGGAGTTGCTGGAGATTGCCGTGAGCCTGGCGCCTCATCTCGACCACAATCCCCGCCGGGTGAAACAGTTCATCAATCTGCTCCGTGTGCGGGGTTTGATCGCGGCACGCACCGGTCTGCTCGATACTGCGGGGAGCGATATCTCAACCAAACCCCTGACTATCGAGCAACTTGCCAAGTTCATCGTGATCTCGATGAAATTCCCCCTGTTCATCATCGACCTCAGCGCACACCCTCGATTGCTGTTGCTGCTTCAGGACGATCCCGACATCCCGAGTGGATCCGAAAAGGAGTTCGATAATGCGGTGCTGGCTAACGAGGGGATAAGCCGGGCCATCATTGAGAACTGGAGTGGTAATCGCTCGTTGATCAGTCTTATCAACCATGGGCTTGTCGGTAAGCATGGGAGGTCGGAACCAGACCTCAGGGAGTCGTGGGGATTCAAACATGTCAATATGGAGCGGCTGTTCATTATCGCTCCACTCTCACATTCGCTTGGGGCTGTCGTATCCGATGATTCCAGGGATGATGTTTCGACCGAACCCGAAACCGAACAGCCGGATTCCGCCGACAAAGCGGCCAAGGGGGGAGCACGCAAAAAGAGGACGGTCAAAAAGAGTGCTCCCAAAAGGGAGAAATCCGAAATGGGGGATCTTACCGATTCAAGCAGCAGTGAGATGGAGCAGTCGGTATCCGGACAATACGCGGCCTTTTCATCCGAGGAGGAGGCCAGCGAAGAGCCGGTTGACATGTGATCCATGGCTGCAATTGCTCGGACGACCGTCAATCGTGTGTCATCACGAGATTCGATATGGTAGAATCCTCACATGGTTGATCGGAAGTCCCAAAGGAGCATCCCCATGCGTCTCCCCCTTTTATGCCTCGCCCTTATCCTGACTGTCGGTGCGGCGGTTGCCGCCGATGACAATGCCGTTCCCCGTGAACGGTTGCACCTGCCCCCCTCCGATATCGATGAAGCGCCTGCGGGCGATCGTCTCGATCGCTCTCCGCCATTGGGGGTTGAGATCGTCAACCCCGCCGAGTTCTGCCGCGCCGAGGCGATGATCATCTACTGGACGAATTGGCACTCGCGGGAGCTCTGCGACATGTGTGTCGCGGTGGCGGATGATCACAATGTGATCGTCTGCGTCTCCAGTGAAAGCCAGCAGGTCCAGGCCAATAACGCCTTCGCCACGGCCGGGGTCAATCTGGCGAACATCGAATACTTCCAGACGACCGACGGCAGCGTCTGGATTCGGGACTACGGCCCGTTCTGCATCTACGAGGATGGCGCTCTGGCGATCTCCGACTTCTGCTACGGCGGCAGCATAAGCGATGGCGTCGACGCCATCCCCGTCTACCTGGCCCAGGATCGCGGTCTGGATTGGTATCGCTCTCCGGTGACCCATCATGGGGGCAATCACATCACCGACGGCAACGGTCTCGGGTTCTTCTCCACCAACCTGACCAACCTCAACAGTGATTACGATTGGCCGGAATTGACCCGGGAGATGAACGATTACCTGGGGCTCGATTCGCTTGTCGTCTTCGATACCCTGGCGGGGGACCTGACGGGCCACTGCGACATGTACGTCAAGATGCTCAACGACACCCTGTTCATCGTCGGCGAGTATGCGGAACCCGGCGATGCCGTGGGCAACGACTACGATTACCTCAACTGGTTGGCGACGGATCTCGACGGCCGCCGGAATCTCGACGGTCGCGATTTCGAAGTCGTGCGCATCCCCATGAATCCGATCTACTCCACCAGTTTCCCGATCAATCGCTCCTACACCAACTCGCTGATTCTAAACGACAAGGTGCTGGTGCCCATCTACAATACGGAGCTGGATGCTCCCGCGCTGCAGATCTATGCCGACTGCATGCCGGGCTACGAGATCATCGGCATCGATTCCGAGGCCGTGATCGAATATCTGGGCGCGATTCACTGCATCACCAACACGCTGCATCACGAGAATCCCCTGGTATTCCTGCATGAGGCGTTGGCCTCGACCGCAGAGGGGACCGCTCCGGTCGTGAGCTGCCGCCTCAACCCCCGTTTCGCCGACAGGGAGGTGGATCTGTTCATCCGCACCGCCCCGGGCGGTCCGTTCACGACGATCCCGGCGGAGTTCGTTCAGGGTGTCTGGCATGCGCAGATGCCGAGTGTGTACCTAGATTTCGACTACTACTTCGAGGCGCGAGTGACTACCGACGCGGGGGAGATGATGACCAGACTGCCGGCAACGGCTCCCCTGGACTACTTCACCGTTGCGGTCGAGGACATGACTGGGCTCGCGGAGGTCACCGCCCCGGCGCGCCCTCTGACCGCTTGGCCGAATCCCTGCAATCCGACGGTGACGATAGGCTTCTCGCTGGCGCATGAATCCGCGGCGACACTCTGTATCTACGACGTCATGGGGCGCAGGCGGGCTACGTTGCTCGACGCTCCATCCCTTCCCGCCGGCAGACGCGAGGTCCGCTGGAGCGGCGACGACGACAACGGCGGTGCGCTGCCCAGCGGCGTCTACCTGGCGCGTCTGGAGGCTGGCGGGCGTGTGGAGCAGCAGCGGATCGTGCTGCTGAAGTAAAAGGCGGAGATGGTCTTATCCACGTCTAAATCATCCGGGCCGGATCCACGCAGGGATTCGGCCCTTTTCGGTGTCGGTCTTTTCCGACCCGTCTCCGGGATCGGCACCCAACTCGGGTGTACGGAATTGCGGAATAATCATTGTGTTTATTGTGTTTTCAGTTAACGCAACAGTGTATAATCAACTCATCTTGGATGATATCGGCCAACTTCGGGTAACCGCTCAAATTCCCGGATACCTAAAAGGGTTTGGATGAGATCAATATTCTGTCCTCTTTCGGTACTGCTCATCATACTTTGCATATTACCCGGTGCGGCACTGAGTGAGATCGTGATCAATGAGGTATTGAGTCGAAATGCCACCGGCATTCTGGATGAGGATTGCGACAACGAAGACTGGATCGAGATCTTCAACTCCGGTCCCGAACCGATCAATCTGATGAATTACGGGCTCTCCGATGACACCGACGACCCTTTCAAGTGGGTTTTCCCCGATATTGTATTGCACCCGAACTACCATCTCCTGGTGTTCGCATCGGGCAAGGACCGCCATCTCACGTCGGTGATCTGGGACACGGTCATCGACATGGGGGATCTCTGGCGCTATCGCGTGAACACCTCGGCACCGCCCTCGGACTGGAGTGATCCGGGATTCGATGACGGCGGCTGGAGCTGTGGACCCACCGGAATCGGCAATGGGGATGGCGATGACGCCACAGAGATCCAGCAGTGCATCTCCTTTTGCGCGCGCAGGGAGTTCGGCGTCGACGATCCCGACAATATCCGGCAGCTGTATTTGCACATCGATTATGATGACGCATTCGTGGCCCGCCTCAACGGCGTCGAGATTGTTCGCGTCAATATCGGCAGTGGAGAGGTGGAGTGGAACGAAGCCGCGCACTCCTCCTCGGAGGCGCTGATGTATCGCGGCGGTTTGCCCGCCTGCTGGTGCGTGGAGGATCCGGCCGCCTTGCTGGTGCCGGGCGACAATGTTCTTGCGGTCGAGGTGCACAACTCGAGTCACGGTTCGGACCTGAGCTTCATCCCCTTCCTCTCTTTGGGGATGGATGTCAAACAGGAGGGGGGGGCGACGCAATCCGATATCGTCGGCCATCTCCTGCCGCAGTTGCACGCGAACTTCAAGATCTCGTCCGAGGGGGAGACGATCACGCTGCACGACCCGCAGGGAGCCCTGGTGGATCATGTCTTCAGCGGAGCGCCGGGTGGCGACCTCTCATTCGGGCGGGGACCGGACGGCGCCGACAACTGGCTTTACTATCTCGAGCCGACACCGCGCGAACCCAACGGACTCGACGGCCACCCCGCCATCGCCCCGAAACCCATGTTCACGCTTCCCAACGGGCTCTACGGCATGCCCATCACGGTGGCGCTGTTCGTGCCGTTGTCGGAGGCGTCCATCCACTATACGTTGGACGGCAGCCCTCCGGATCAGGGGAGCCCACGCTATGAAACCCCCCTCTTTCTGACCGAAACCGAGTCCATCCGTGCGATCACTTTCGCTCCGGATACCTATCCCAGCGAGATCGTGACGCACAGCTACGTCATCGACGACCCCTCCGAGCTGCCCATCACCTGCTTCACCACCGATCCCTACAACCTCTGGGACGAGGACTACGGCATCTTCTTCGGGGACAATGTCTGGGAGAGCTGGGAGCGACCGATACACGTGGAGTTCTTCGAAACAGACGGCCGCAAGGTCATTGATCAGGATGCCGGTGCGAAGGTTTTCGGCGGGTATTCGCGCCACAACGCCCAGAAGTCCCTGCGGTTCATCGCCCGCGGGAGTTACGGCAACGGGAAGTTCGAGCACCCGTTCTTTGCCGATCGCAATTTCGATACCTTCGATCAACTCGTCTGGCGCAACGCGGGCACCGATTGGGCTCACTCCAGTTTCCGCGATGGCCTGGCTCAGCAGATCCTGGCGCACACCGACCTCGACCGATTGGCCTTCCGCCCAACCCGCACCTACCTGAATGGGGAGTACTGGGGGTTGTACAATATCCGCGAACGGCGTGATGAGGACTACCTGGCGGCCAATCATGGGGTCTCGCCGGACAGCCTGGATCTGATATGCAACTTTCACAGTGCGGAAGCCGGTTCGATTGACGGCTACAACGAGATGGTCACCTATATCGAGGAGCACGACCTCGCGGTCGGCGAGTACTACGATTATATCCTCACTCAAATGGACGAGACGCAGTTCGCCGATTACCAGATATTCAACATCTATCTCGGCAACACCGACTGGCCCGGCAACAATGCCGCATGGTGGCGGCCCTGGTCGGGGGACACGAGATGGCGCTGGATCATCTACGACCTGGATCTGACCACCGGGCTGGGCGATGGAGCCTTCAACTTCAACAGTCTCGCCTTTGCGCTCGAACCGGACGGTCCCGTCTGGCCCAACCCGCCCCGCTCCACGTTTCTGTTGCGCAACCTCATTCGCAACGAGCGGTTCCTGACCATGTTCATCAATCGGTTCTCCGACCACATGAACAGCAGTCTGTTGCCGGCTCCCACCCTGGCCCTGCTCGATCTGTTCGCCGCGAATATCGAGGATGAGATCGGCCGGCACCATGCCCACTGGAACATCCCTCCGGGCCACTGGCAGACCGCCCTGAACAACATCGAGCGATTCCTCAACAACCGCCCGGCCTTCATGCGGTCATTCATCGCCGACGAGTTCGATCTCGACGATGAGATCACGCTGAGCCTGAACATCTCTCCGCCGGGTGCGGGGGTTATCCGGCTCTCCGCGACCGAGGTGGATGCAGACTGGTCCGGCATCTACTTCCAGGGGGTTCCCATCACGGTGACTGCGATACCGGCGGTCGGCCACGAATTCCTCTCCTGGTCGGACGCAGCGCTTCCCGCCGCGACCAGCGTTGTTCTCAATCCCGAGGGGGACTACAGTCTGACGGTCAATTTCACAACGGACGCCACGGCGGTCAGGGCCGTGATCAACGAGATCAACTACAGCTCCTCCGATGATTTCGATCCGGGCGACTGGGTGGAATTCACCAACCCGACTGCGCATGATCTCGATCTCACGGGATGGATCCTCAAGGATGGCGATGACGACCATGCTTTCGGATTTCCCGCCGGCACCGTGCTCTCCTCCGGCGGCTATCTCGTGGTTTGCCGTGACACCGATGATTTCCTCGACTGCTTCCCGTATGTCACCTGCGTCGCGGGGGAGATGGATTTCGGGTTCAGCGGCTCGGGCGAATCCCTGCGGCTTTTCGACAACTATGGTCAACTCTACGATGTCGTGGAATACGCCGACTGCGCACCCTGGCCGGAGATGCCGGAGGGGAACGGTCCCACGCTTGTGCTGCTGGATCCCCTGGCGGATAACGCCTTGCCCGCCAGTTGGGACGTTTCGCACGAACACGGCACGCCGGGCACCCGGAACATCGCCGACCCGACCTCCGTGGAGGCCGCGCCGGCGGTGACGCGTCTTGGCCGCCCCTATCCCAATCCCTTCAACCCCTCCACCCGGATCGACTTCAGCCTGGCTGAGGCCGGGAGGGTGAAGATCCGCATCTTGGATGTCGGCGGCCGGTGCGTCAAAACGCTGCTGGACGGTAGACGTGAGCCGGGCGAGTACGAACTGACCTGGCGGGGGCGCAACGATAATGGTCAACTGCTCCCCTCAGGCCTTTACCTGCTCCGGATGGAGTGCGCCGATCGGGGCTATACGCAGCGCCTGATGCTCTTGAAATAACGTGTAATACACCGGCACTCTCCGAACCGGCCGATCCCGGCTCACCAGGGGATAACTCAGCTCATTTGCCGCATCCTGTTGTCGAGACGCGCTTCCGATGCTATCTTTTCCGGCAATTCCGGGGCTGAACGCCCCCCTTTCCAACCTATCTGCACAAAGGGAAAACTCATGGCAGATCACATGATATCCGCACTGCTGGCAGGCGAACGGCCCGCCGGCACTCAAGTCGTCGTAAAGGGCTGGGTGCGCACGAACCGCAGCTCCAAAGCGGGGATCTCCTTCATTCAGGTTCACGATGGAACCTGTTTCGACGCCATCCAGGTGGTCGTCCCCAACTCCCTGAATAATTACGACGACGAGGTTCAGCGGTTGAGCGCCGGTTGCGCAGTGATCTGCACCGGAGAGCTGGCGGAATCGCAGGGCAAGGGGCAGACGTTCGAGATTCAGGCCGAGACCGTGGAGGTCATAGGCTGGATCGACGATCCCGAGACCTATCCGATCACCCCCAAGCGGCACAGTTTCGAATACCTGCGGGATGTCGCGCACCTCAGGATCCGCACGAACACTTTCGGCGCGGTTGCCCGCGTGCGCGATTGCCTGGCCCAGGCCACTCAGCGGTTCTTCCACGAGAACAAGTACTTCTGGGTACATACGCCTCTGATCAGCGCCAGTGACGCCGAAGGTGCCGGCGAGCTCTTCCGGGTCTCGACCCTGGACATGCTCAACCTGCCCCGCACCGAGGAGGGGGGGATCGATTACAGCGAGGACTTCTTCGGCAAGGAGGCATTCCTGGCCGTGTCGGGGCAGCTCAATGTCGAATCCTATTGTCAGGCGCTGACTCGCGTCTACACATTCGGTCCGACCTTCAGGGCAGAGAACTCCAACACGAGTCGCCACCTCTGCGAGTTCTGGATGGTGGAACCCGAGCTGGCGTTCGCCGACCTGAACGACGATGCGGATCTCGCCGAGCAGTATCTCCGCTACATCTTCAAGGCGGCTCTGGAGGAGCGGGCGGACGACATGGCGTTCTTCGCCAAGTTCATCGACAAAGAGGCCGTGACGCGCCTGGAGGCCTTTGTCGAAAGCAGTTTCGAACGTCTCGAATACGGCGATGCGATCACCGCACTGGAGAGGGCGAAGAGGAAGTTCGAGTTTCCCGTCAAGTGGGGCATCGATCTGCAGTCCGAGCATGAGCGCTTCCTGTGCGAGGAGTACTGCAAGCGGCCGGTTGTCGTGATGAACTATCCGAAGGAGATCAAGGCCTTCTACATGCGGATGAACGACGACGGCAAGACCGTCGCCGCCATGGATGTTCTTGCGCCGGGCATGGGTGAGATCATCGGCGGCAGTCAGCGTGAGGAGCGGCTTGGCGTGCTCGACGAGCGCATCACCTCGCTGGGACTCAATGTCGACGACTACTGGTGGTACCGCGATCTGCGTCGCTTCGGCACCGTGCCGCACGCCGGGTTCGGCCTCGGGTTCGACCGCGCGGTCTGTTATGTGACGGGGATGAAGAACATCCGCGACGTCATCCCCTTCCCGCGGACACCCAAACACGCCGAGTTCTAGCGGGCTGAAATCGAGTACGTAGGATAAGCAAGCCCGCTCCTCCCATCCACCCCCTTCAATGCGAAGTCGGTCGGTATCGGGATGAGCGGGTTTTTTCATTTCACCCCTCAAGGGCGTGGTGATTCCGACGATACCGTCTACCGTAAATCTCCCATGAGTGCAACTGAGGACATGACAATGTGTTAGGCGAATCGCACCTTCATCTCTTTGTCGACCTTTGGCAGCTATCTTGCGTTGCAGCTCATCCGTATTTGGGATAAAGATTGCATATCTGCAACACTTGGTGTTGCACAGTCTTTCGAGCGAGCAGGCATTCCTGAAAATGGGGGTAAAGGAAATGATTGCGATTCTGAGGAGGAAACTGCCGCTGGCGGGTAGAGCAGGTCTCCCGCTGTGGTTGATCCTGTTGATGGTCTCCAGTCCGGGTCCGGCGGATGATACGGCTCCCGGCAGAACTCTGGCCCAGCAAGCGGTTCAGGAGTATGAAGCCTGGATCACCGCCGATCATGCGGATATGGAGATCCTGCAGCAGGAGTTCACGTCCGGTCCCGAAGTGACCCAGGCCTGCTTGAGTTGCCACACATTGGCGGCGAAGCAATTCCACAAAACCATCCACTGGACCTGGCTCGATCCCAACGCCGATCCCTCCGAGCGGATCGGCAAGGCCGGAATCACGCTGAACAACTTCTGCATCAGCATCATCTCCAACTGGCCGCGATGCACTTCGTGCCATGCGGGCTACGGCTGGAAAGACGCCAGTTTCGATTTCAGTGACGAGACCAAAGTGGACTGCCTTGTCTGCCACGAGCAGACGAGCACCTACAAGAAATTCCCCACAGGTGCGGGGCACCCGGTCAGCAAGCCGACGGTCTTCAAGGGCAACGGCAAAACATTCAATCCGCCGGACTGGAATCTGGTGGCGCAAAGTGTCGCCCGCCCTACTCGGCAGAATTGCGGCAACTGCCACTTCAGAGGGGGCGGCGGCGATGCGGTCAAGCATGGGGACCTTGATTCATCCCTGGAGCATCCCGACATGGTTCTCGATGTTCACATGGGTGAGGATGGCAAGAACTTCGATTGCATTCGCTGCCATTCGACCACTGCGCACAAGGTCGCGGGTCGGGCGTATTCCACCCCTGCAGCTCCGGATCGCAGGAGTTTGCTGGAGGATGATGAACTGCCCAGAATCATGTGCGAGTCATGCCACAGCGCCACCCCGCACGTGAGTGGCTCGAAGGCCAATGACCACACCGACAAGGTTGCCTGCCAGAGTTGCCATATCCCCACCTTTGCGCGGGTCATCCCGACGAAGATGAACTGGGACTGGTCCACCGCCGGGCGCAAGAAGGAGGGCAAGGGGGTGATCGAGAAGGGACCTACGGGCAAGCCGAGCTACCACTTCAAGAAGGGCGATTTCGTCTGGGAGAAGAGCGTGGTGCCCGAGTACTACTGGTACAATGGCGCGATGCAGACTCTTACAGCCGAAGACACGATCGAT
Source organism: bacterium (assembly GCA_024231955.1). Classification (GTDB taxonomy): domain Bacteria; phylum Krumholzibacteriota; class Krumholzibacteriia; order JACNKJ01; family JACNKJ01; genus JAAEPZ01. Next base: position 353,113 of record JAAEPZ010000538.1, read on the forward strand.
CCGACACGGGTTGTGGCCATCAACATGCCCCAGGGCTCAAAGGCTGAGCCGAACGCCAGGATCTACCCCTTCAAGGTGCATCGCGGCAGGCAGGGATATGATGTCGTCAATAAAACTCTGCTGATCCCCCATCTCGTCGGGAAGAAGGGCACCGCTGCCTATTGGGGCAGTTGGGATTGGAATCGCGCTTTTACCAGCGGCATGGAGCAGGCCGGGCTGCCCTTTAGCGGCGAATTCGACTGGGTGGAGACCAAGTACCATTATCCGACCACGCATATGGTGGCGCCGAAGGAGAATGTCGTCGGCTGCTCCGAGTGCCACTCGCCGGAGGGGCGACTGGCCGACCTGAGCGGGTTCTACATGCCCGGCAGGGACAGTTACCGGCTGGTGGATATCATCGGTCTCCTGATGGTGATCGGTTCACTCCTGGCCGTGATCGTTCACGGGCTGGGTCGTCTGTTCTCCCGCAATGGACAAGGGGGTTGATCGTGGCTAACGGACAAATGAAGAACACCTACGTATTCTCCCGCTATGAGCGCCTCTGGCACTGGCTTCAGACTCTGGCCATTCTCGCTCTGCTCTGCACCGGCTTTCAGGTCAAGGGACTTTTCAATCTCATCGGATTCGAGAAGGCCGTGAAGCTGCACAATACGATCGGACTTGGCTGGTTGATAGCATTCGCTTTCTTCGTCTTCTGGATCTTCACGACTGGTGAATGGAAGCAATACATACCGACCTCCAAGAAGATGGCCGCCGTTGTGCGCTATTACCTGCGGGGTATCTTCAAGGGTGAGCCGCACCCTGTGCCGCGCAGCAAGGACAGCAAGCATAATCCGCTGCAACGTCTGACCTACCTGTTGCTGGCGCTGCTTCTGCTGCCGATCCAGATGGTGTCGGGCTTCCTCTACTGGTCCTACAACAACTGGGAGGCCTGGGGTCTGACCTGGCTGAACCTGTCCGTCGTCAGCATCGTCCACCTAGTCTGCGCTTTCGCCATCCTCTCCTTCCTTATCACCCATGTCTACATGGTCACGACCGGTCACAAGGTGAGCGCCCACATGCGGGCCATGGTCACGGGTTGGGAGGAGATAGAGTCCGATACCGAGGTGGAGGAGTGGGAGAAGAAACGGACCTGACGACCTGATGTCGTCACCTCAATGCAATCGCCCGCTCACAGAGGACTGTGGGCGGGTATGTTTTTTGGGATTCGTCTGGACGTATTTCCCTGATCGTATCAGAATGGGACGGTCTGTATCACCCACTTTCCGGGGAGGCACCCATGAATGATTTCGTATTCCACAATCCGACGATGGTTATCTTTGGACGGGGACGCACGGATGAGATCGGCAAGGTTACGCAGCCCTACGGCAAGAGGGTCATGTTGCTCTACGGGCAGGAGAGTGCGCGCAAGTCGGGCTTGTTGGCGCGTGTCGGATCCAGCCTGACAGCCGAGGGGATCGAATTCATAGAGCGGGGCGGGGTGCAGCCGAATCCCCTGTTGTCATTCGTCCGGGAGAGCGTCGAGATCTTCCGTGCCGAGAACCTGAACGCCATAGTGGCCGTCGGCGGCGGCAGCGTCATCGATTCGGCCAAGGCAATCGCGGCAGGCGTGCGTTACGCGGGTGATGTCTGGGATTTCTTCGACGCCAAGGCGCAGGTCAAGGAGGCCTGCCCGATCATGGTCGTGCTGACCCTGGCCGCCACCGCCTCGGAGATGAACAACGGGTGCGTGATCACCAACGGGGACACTCAGCAGAAGTTCGCCGCCAGCGGCCCGCCGCTGTTCCCCCGAGTCTCCATCCTGGATCCCGAGAACACCTTCGGTGTGCCGCTCGATCACTCGATGTACGGCGCCGTGGATGCCATCATCCATGTTCTCGAGGCCTATCTCACCGGTGTCTCCGAGCCGACCCCTCTGCAGGATCGTCTGGTTGAGGGGTTGATTCCGACCATCAGGGAGGCCGCCGACGCGATTCTACTTGATCCCTGCGACTACGATGCGCGCGCGAACATGATGTGGGCGGCATCGCTGGCTCTCAATGGCCTGACGACGGCGGGCGTCAACGACTACAACTTCCCGATGCATATGATAGAGCACTCCCTGAGCGCGCTCTACGACATCTCACACGGCGCGGGTCTCGGAATCGTGGCGCCGGCCTGGATGCGCGATGAATGCAGTCGCGCGCCACGCAAGTTCGCCCACTTTGCCGAGAGGATTTTCGGAATTACCGGCAAGGATGATACTCACGTCGCCCTTGCCGGAATCGAGGCCCTGGAGAACTGGTTCCGGGAGCTTGGCGTGCCGGTGCGGCTGGGCGAGGCGGACATCCCGGGAGCGGATATTCCGCGTATCGCCGAGAACGCCGTGATGCTGGCAAAGCGCTGGGGCATGGGGAAGGTCTACGATGCCGCCCGCATCGAGGGTGTTTTACGGAGAGCCGATTAGCGCTGCCCGGAAGTGTTGAGCAGTCCTCTACATCACGCATTCGGAGAGAAACGGGCTCATCTGGCGCGGAGCCGGTTCTTTTTGTGAGCAATAGGGGTTCACCGCCTACTTTTATGCTGAATTTAGCAGAGATAATCATTCTCGTGCTTGCATCCGGACCCGTCTCCTGACTACTATTTCCCGATAATGAGGGAGATGGAGGATGCCCGACATCGATAGTGATATGACCCCGCTGGCTGATGCCTTCGCGATAATCGAGCGCGAGGTTTCATCGCTTGCCGGCGATCCGGAGACCCTGCCCACCGCCGAAGCGCTGGGGCGTGTTCTCATGGGCACCTACATCTCACGTACCGATCTTCCCCCTTTCGACAAATCGGCCATGGACGGCTATGCAATCCTCCTCGGTGACGATAGTACCGAGCTGGAGGTGCTGGAGATCGTCGGGGCCGGTGAGACCCCGGCCAACGGTCTGGTCAACGGCAGCACCGTCAAGGTGATGACCGGCGCACCCGTTCCGGCGGGGACGGAGCGCGTGGTGCCCGTCGAGCGGTGCGTGGAGATCGATGGCCGGGTGCGGATACTCTCCCGCGGCAATGCGCTCAATATCTGCCGCCGCGGTGAGGATCTGAGGATCGGCGACTCCGTGCTTAACGGCCCGACCCGACTCGGCCCCATGGAGATCTCGAATCTCATTTCATGCGGTCTGAGCGAGATACAGGTTTACCGCCGTCCCCGGGTGATCGTACTCAATACAGGGGATGAGATCGTCGACACACCCGACGCGCTGGCCTCCGGCAAAATCATGAACTCCAACGGTCCGCTGCTCGACGCCCTATGCGCCGCCCACGGGCTGGATCTCCTCCAGCGGCGCATCGTTCCCGATGATCGCACAGCCACCGGCACTGCAATCCGGGAGGCGGTGAACGCCGCCGACCTGGTGCTGCTCACCGGCGGGGTATCCGTGGGCGATTTCGATTTCGTGGGGGAGGCTCTCGCCGACCAGGGCCTGAAAACCCACTTCAGCAAGGTTGCCGTTAAACCGGGTCGCCCTTTGACCTTCGCCACGCGACCGGGCAAGGCCGTGTTCGGATTGCCCGGCAACCCGGTGGCGGTGTTCATCACTTTCCAGGTCTTCGTGCGTCGGGCGCTGCATCTGCTCAACGGTCTGCCACCGGAACCCCGCACCCTGAATCTGCCGCTGGCGACCGAATTCAGGCGCCGCAAAATGAATCGACGTGAATACGTGCCCTGTCATCTGCTGGCCGACGGCTCTCTTGAGCCGATCCGTTATCACGGGTCGGCCGACACCATGGCCCTGCTCGGCGCCGACGGTCTGTTCATCATCGATAAGGGCTGTGACTGCATTGCCGCCGGCACGCGGTCCGATCTCCTCCCGACCAAGGATTTGCGTGCATGAAGGACAACTACGGACGTTCGCTGAATTACCTCCGCATCTCGGTCACCGATCGCTGCAACCGACGCTGCCGATACTGCATGCCCGAGGAGGGTATAGAGCTTCTCCCTCACTCCGGCATCCTGACCTTCGAGGAGATCACCGATTTCACCATCCAGGCGGTGGCGATGGGTGTGACCAAGGTGCGCCTCACCGGTGGCGAGCCGCTGATCAAGCGGGACATAACGACACTGGTGGGGATGCTCACGGAGATCGACGGGATCGAGGATCTGGCGATGACCACCAACGGCACGCGGTTGGTCTCTCTGGCGCAGCCACTGGCTGCTGCGGGGTTGATGCGGATCAATGTCAGCCTCGACACGCTCGATGCGGAGAAGTACCGCCGGATCACTCGTGGAGGGGATATCGTCCCCGTTCTTGCGGGCATCGAAGCCGCTCTGGAGGCGGGGTTGACCCCGATCAAGCTGAACTGTGTCCTCAGCGAGTGGATCGATGACGGCGACATCGAAGCGGTTCGCGCTTACGCCGACAAACTCGGTATCGAGATGCGCATCATCAGCCAGATGGATTTCGAGAGCGGTCGGTTCGGCATCGTTTCCGGCAGTACCGGTGGCGACTGTCGGAACTGCAATCGTCTCCGCCTCTCCAGCGATGGCCATGTGCGGCCCTGCCTGTTTTCGGATCTGGCCTACAGTGTACGTGAGTTGGGGGTGGAGGAGGCGATTCGTCGGGCGGTGCAGGACAAACCGGAATGCGGCGGCCCCTGCGGCCACAACTGGATGCATGGGATCGGGGGTTGATCGACCCCTCCGGTTCGGGGGTGTGCCGTGTTGATGGGGGAGAACAGGAGCGGACACGGATCCGTGTTTTCGGATTACCCGAGGTGTTGCGGCGCCAGCCGCCGGGACTCCGACCCACCTCATAATTACATCCCGTAGGGGATCATCACCAGGAGTGACATGAGCGAAGGTAAACGGACAGGCAAGATCGTCTCCCTGAACATCTCCGAGGAGAAGGGGGTCGTCAAAATACCTGTCGATGAATTCACGCTCGATGAGCTCGGCATTGTGGGCGACGCCCATGCCGGGCGCTGGCACCGGCAGGTCAGCCTGCTGGGCCAGGAGACCGTCGACAGGTTCATCGCGGAGAACAAGCGTGACACCAAGCCCGGCGAGTTTGCCGAGAACATGACGCTGCGAGGCCTGGACCTTGGCGAGATGGCCGTGCTCGATCGCATCTCCATCGGCGATGTCGAGCTCGAAGTGACCCAGATCGGCAAGAAGTGTCACGGCTCCGGTTGCGCCATCTACAACGAGGTCGGCACCTGCATCATGCCCAAGGAGGGTATCTTCACCCGCGTTCTCACGGGCGGCAAAGTATCGCCCGGCGATGAGATAGTCCACACGCCGCGCCCTTTTCGCATTCATGTGATCACTCTGAGCGACCGTGCGTCGCAGGGTGAATACAGCGACCGCTCCGGGCCGCGCACCGTCGAATTGCTGAATGAATTCTACGCCGACAAACGCTGGCATCTCCAGATCACCACCACGCTGATGCCCGACAATCGTGACGATCTGAGTGGCCTGCTGCGACAGCTGACGGATGCCGGCGTCGATGCGATTTTCACGCTGGGGAGTACCGGTGTGGGTCCGCGTGACATTGCGCCCGAGGCGATAGCCGCCGTGACCGACAAGGTCATTCCCGGCATCATGGATCATATCCGACTGAAGTACGGCGCGGACAAACCGGCGGCCCTGCTCAGCCGGAGCGTGGCGGCCATGATCGACAGCACGCTGGTGTTCGCGTTGCCCGGCAGCGTGCGTGCCGTACAGGAATATGTGGCCGAGATACTTAAATCGATCGAGCACATGGTGTTCATGGTGCACGGTCTGGACAACCACTAACGTCTAATAGCTTGCCGAGGGGGCAATGAGATGATCCGTCTTCTGAAAATGTTGAGTTGCATGCTCTTGATTCCGGCCCTGATGTTGCCCGGTTGCGCCAAGCGTGAACAGACGGCGGAGTTGTCGGGCGAATTGGTGATTTTTCATGCGGGCAGTCTGTCTGTGCCGTTCCGTCAGCTCTCAGCTGCGTTCATGGAGCGGCATCCCGGCGTGACGGTCAAGGCCGAAGCCGCCGGCAGTCGCGATTGCGCCCGCAAGATCTCCGATCTCGGCCGCCCCTGCGACGTCATGGCCTCCGCCGACTACACGGTGGTCTCCACCCTGCTCATGCCCGAGCACACGGACTTCAATATCCGTTTCGTCACGAACGAGATGGCCATCGCCTACACGCCCCATTCCCGCAAGCATGATCGGTTCTCCGCCGAGAACTGGTACGAGATCATGCTGTCCGACGATGTCGCGTTCGGTCGCGCCGATCCCAATCGCGATCCCTGCGGTTACCGGTCGGTCATGGTCATGCAGCTTGCCGAGCGGTACTACGGCGTCGAGGGGCTGGCTCGGGATCTGGCCGACAAGGATGGCGACAAGTATATCCGTCCCAAGGAGACGGATCTGCTGGCGCTGCTCGAAGCGGGCGAGATCGATTACCTTTTCATCTACCGCTCCGTGGCGGAACAGCACAACCTGGAGATGCTGTTGCTGCCCAACGAGGTGAATCTGAAATCGGCGGATCTGGGGGACCTGTACGTCGGCACGACCGTCAAGGTCACCGGGAAGAAACCCGGCGAGTTCATCACCAAGAGGGGGAGTCCGATGGTCTACTCGGTTACGATCCCCAAAAGCGCGGAGAATCGTGCGGCGGCCGAGGCCTATGTCGCCATGCTGCTCTCCGAACAGGGGCGCGCGATCATGGAGGCCAACGGTCAGCCGGCCCTGCATCCTGCACCGACCGACGGTTTCGACAAATTGCCTGCATCACTCAAGTCATTCTGTAGCGAGTAGGTATGGTGACCGATCGCGGCAGTGCGAGAAGGAACATCTGGTTCGAGCTGGTGCTCAACCTGCTTGGGATCGGTTTGCTGTTCTTCATCATCGTCCCTCTGGCGGGTATGCTTCTGGCTACCTCCCCCTCGGATTTCGCGCAGGCCGCAACCGATCGTGAAGTGCTCGTTTCGATTCGGCTCACGCTGCTCTGCGCGTTGTCCGCCACGCTGGTCGCGGCGCTGGGCGGAATCCCCCTGGCCTACCTGCTGGCGCGCAAACGTTTTCCGGGTCGCTCCCTGATACTGGCGATCATCGACCTGCCGATCATCATTCCCCACTCGGCGGCGGGGATCGCCCTGTTGACGGTGGTGGGCCGCAACTCCCTGTTCGGCCGTCTCTTCGGTCAAGGGCTGATGGGCACCGCCGCAGGGATCGCGGTGGCGATGGCCTTCGTCTCCCTGCCCTTTCTGATCAACGCCGCCCGTGAAGGATTCAGCTCGGTGCCCGAGCGCCTGGAGCGTGCGGCGCGCACCCTGGGTGCCTCTCCGGCCCGCACCTTCTTCACCATCTCACTGCCGTTGTCCTGGCGTTCTATTCTGTCGGGGATGATCCTGATGTGGGCGCGGGGGATCAGTGAATTCGGCGCGGTGATCATCATCGCCTATCATCCGATGACCACGCCCATTCTCATCTTTCAGCGCTTCAACGATTTCGGGCTCAGGTACGCACGCTCCGCCGCGGTGCTGCTCGTACTGATCAGTGTGGCGATTTTCGTATTGCTGCGTTACATCGCGCGGCCGCCGCGGCCGGAGACCGAGGGGGACGATTGTGCTTGAGCTGCGGGGCGTCGATATCCGTCTGGGTGGATTCAGAATCGAGTCGCTCGATCTGGCGCTCGAGGAGAACGAGTACTTCGTGCTGCTCGGCCCGTCGGGGGTCGGCAAGACCGTGTTGCTTGAGATCATTGCGGGGCTGCATCAACCGACGGCGGGGCGGATCCTGTTTGCCGGCGAGGAGATCACGAAGCAACCGCCCGAGCGGCGCCCCTTTGCGATTGTCTATCAGGATTACGCACTGTTTCCGCACCTGTCGGTGGAGGCCAACATCGGCTTCGGGCCCAAAGTGCAGAGGGTGCCGGGAGATGAGATCGAGCGTCGTTGCGCCGAGTTGCTGCACCTGCTCGACATCACCTCGCTGAAGCAACGACGTGTCGCCACCCTTTCCGGCGGCGAACAGCAGCGGGTCGCTCTGGCCCGGGCGCTTGCGATCAGGCCGCGCCTGTTGCTGCTCGATGAACCGCTCTCGGCTCTCGACGGCAATATCCGGCTGCGTCTTCGCAATGAACTGAAGCGCATCCACGAGGGGAGCAATGCCGTATTTCTCCATGTCACACACGACAAGGAGGAGGCGATGGCGCTGGGGGATCGCATCGGCGTGATGCTCGGGCAGAGGGTTCACCAGGTCGCCAGACCCCACGAGTTGTTCCACAACCCGTCCGACATCGAGGTGACCCGCTTCCTCAACATGACCAATGTGATTGCTGTCGATTCGGTGACAGACAACGTCTGTCGAGTAGGGGGGGCGGAGATCCACGCCGCCGGGGCCGTCGACTCCACATCCCATATCTGGATCAAACCCGAGGAGATTCTCCTCTCGAAACTCCCCTTCGACTCCAGCGCCCGCAACCAGTTTCGGGGGACAGTCACCGGTTGGGAGCCTGTGGACAGGTTGCTCATGGTGAAGATGCACTGCGGCAAACTGCAGCTGTCGTCGCTGGTGACGCAGGCCTCATTCGATATTCTGGGAGTAGATCGCGGGACCGAGCTGTTCGTCACCTTCAAGAGCTCGGCCGTCCACTGCTTTTGACAAGTGGCTCCGGAGACGCTTCAGAGTAATGCCGCCTCGATTCAAGGCCCCGTACCCGGTTACCGCCGGTATGGTCGTCAGGATTCGGGTTCCGAATTGTGCGCCCGGATCCTCTCTCCATCCGCTCAGTCGATTGTGATCGGCTCACCCTGAGCATTCAAACGGGTCACCCACAGCTGCTGACCATAGTTGACCGTATTCCGCGTGCCGGTGATCATGATCTCGCCGTTCGCAAAAGGGACGGCGGCGTATGCGATGAGCCCATCCGGTGCGGGCACGGGGAAGCTCCGTTCCCACACAATGTCGCCGGCGGCGTTGACGCAGATGATGTACGCGGCCGAACGACTGCGACTGGAGGCGAACCAGGTGCCGCCGGCAATGATCAGATTGCCGTTCGGCAGTTCCCGTATTGAGCGACCGCCGGCCCGCTCCACACCGCCGTAGAAACGGTCCCAGAGCAGCGTGCCGCCGGAATCGTAGCGCATGACGCGCATGCGGGATTCGTAGCCCATCGGGATATAGGGCGTTTCGGCCGCGACGACGATATCGCCGTTTGCGCAGACATCCACGCCGGAGGCGAAACAGGTCTCCCCTCTATGAACGATGCGGGACCACAACGAATCACCCGCCGCGTCCGTTTTCATGATCCACATACGGCTGAAATTGTCGTCGGGATCCGGGCCATCGTATTCGTTGTAGCCGACGATGGCGAAGCCGCCCGCCGCAGTAATGGCGACATCCAGCGCTCCATCGTTGCCTATACTCTCGTAGACACGGTTCAGAGTCTCCGTCCCTTCACCGTCGGTTTTGATCAGCTGCAGGTCGGTGCCCAGATCGGCGACTATGGTGGCGTACGAGCCGACCAGCGCCGCACCGCCGTCCGGCAGCAACTCCATCGCGCCGATATTGGTGTCGTTGATGCGGCCGTAGTGGTTTTCCCAGATCACATCGCCAGCATGATCGATCTTCATAAGCCAACCGTTGCGGGAGCCCGGGCCGGCTGAGCTTGAGGATCCGGCCAGCAGCCAGGTGCTGTTGGACAGGGCAACAATATCGCAGCCGCTATCGAACTGGTCGCCGCCGAAATCGAGGTTCCATTCCAGATTGCCGACGTGGTCGAGTTTGATGAGTTGGAGATCCCTCATGTCCGTATCGGTGAACTGGTGCGTGCCGATGACGAGGTAGTCACCGTTGTCGGTCACTGCTACCGGATGACGGCCCGAACCGCTGGCTCCCCAGATGAAGGCGGAGAACGGGGTGCCGGAATCGTCATCGCCCGAATCGGTGCTTGAGGTGTTGCAGGACAGGAGGAGAATTAAGGGCAGCAGCAATGAAAGTCGACGCATAGCAGGGCTCCGGGACAGAGTGCGGGGTGTTTCAAGACAGTAAATTGATAACGGTCACCAATGCGAAAAGCAAGGCCGCCTCGGGTGAGACGGCCTGCATTTCATGCGGCGTGATCGTCAGGCTGGATGACTATCTCTTTCCCGGCCAGTCGGTTATCTCCGCCGGCAACTCGAGGCGCCACTCCCCGGCGTCCAGCGCCCGCAGCTGCTCCGTGAAGATCTCCTCCGCCCGCGCGCGGCTCTTCTCGATCTCCGCGATGTCGCCGACCAGCGCCATCCCTGCGATCTCCTCATGCATATCGGCGGGCAGGTCGCGATCAAGGTAACGGGGGCCGAAGTCAAAACGCTCTGGGCAGTAGCGCATCCGCAGCAACTCCACGAGCAAGCCGAGGCTGCCCTTGATGTAGGTGCTCATTGCGTCGAGATGATGACGACGATTCACGGCCTTGGTGACCATCGGCTGGTAGATGTAGAAGAGAGTGCGCAGCATGGGCAGACGCTTCTCCAATTTGGCGACCTGGGGTGCATGATCCAGGGACACCGATTGCGCCAGGCCGTCGCGATCGAAAAGAACCAGCGGTTCGCCGTGCAATTCACGTGCGAGGAAATGGTCCTCGTTCTCGCTTTTCTTCATGATCACCATATCGATCATGGCCATGGGGCTCGCATCGCGCAGGAGGATGAACTCCTGTTCGTGTCCGTGGGGGGTGGGCATGGGGAAGCGGAACTGGTGCTCGAAGGGGGAGAGCTCCTCCAGTGTGCGGTGGACCAGATCGAAGCACCCCTGCACTTCGTCATCCTCGACGATGATCTGAATATCCACATCGGACCACTCGTCGGTGCGATTGCTGCCGTCGCTGCCGCCCAGCCAGGCTGCGCGAACATAGCTGGTTGCGTTGAGAGCACCATGGAGGGCATCGATGATTTGCCTGCGGGAAACTTTGGCCATGTTTCAGCTCCTGATTATTAACGGGTTCGCCGGGCGAGAGGCGAAACGGGAGTTTACCTCATGCCGACGGAAATGACGCGGAAAAAGAATCATGGATCCGGAGATCAGGCTCTTCACGGAACCGCCCTGCCGAGATGCGTACGGGGTTTCCGATCCGGGTCTCTATAAAAAACGCGGCTCCCGTCGGGGAGCCGCGCTGGTGATATCCACAAGATCGGAGAACTACTGCAGCAGGATCATCTTTTTGGCCATGCTGATATCCTCAGTCTGCACTTCGTAGAAGTAGACGCCCGATGTCATCCGCTCGCCATCGGGGGTGGTGCCGTCCCACTGGAACCAGAAGCGGCCGGCACGGGGGTGGTCGCGTTCAATCGTCAGCACCTCGCGTCCGCCCGCGCTGAAGATGCGGAGCGACACATGGCCCGGCTCCTCGATCTCATAGTAGATCGTCGTAACCGGATTGAACGGGTTGGGGTAATTCTGCTCCAGGTTCAGGCTCTGGGGTGTAATCGGCGTATCAACGCCGGTCAGGTCCGCCCGGTAGAGGATGAGCTGACCCATCACCTTCCAGTTCGGAGGTGTCGTGCCGTTGTAGTTGCAGTCGCTGCAGGTCACACCGGCCACGCAGTCGGGGTTGGTCGGATTGCAGGGGTTGAAGTACTCCGCGATGTTGTAGTCGAGGATCATCTCCTCGCCGGGCGTCAGCAGGTGGGTGATGTCGTTGTCCCACGGAGTGACCTTGTCGCCGGGGCACCAGCCTGCGCGTGAGTAGGTCCAGGTGCCGCCCTGGGGACTGCAGGGGTTCGTGGAGCACTGATTCCAGAGCGTGTGTGAGAATGTATTGTCATCAACCACCAGCGAGTGCACCTTGGGGCAGAACTCGGCGCAGTTCTGGGCGAAGCCGAAGCCGTGGCCCGTGGTGGTCATGCGCACCTTGGCGGCAACGGCATCGTTCGGGATGGTGACGCCGACCGGCAGTAGATTCTCTTCGTGAGCAAAGGGCGAGTTGCCGTAGATGATGTGGTCCTTGAGATAAAGATTGACGATCTCGAAGGGCTGCAACGCCGTGGCTCCGTGGACGAAGGCGAAGTTGGCGGTGATGAGCCAGCCCTTGTCGTTGCCCATCCAGCTCTCGATGTAGAGCTTCAATGTGGCCAGATCCTTGAGCATGAATTTGTAGTCGGTGACATCATACACCCACTGACAGCTCTGGGGGTAGGTTGGCGGACCCGTGATGTCGTAGGGGGTGATGAAACGGGCGATCTCGACATCGCGCGTTTCGTCGCCGCCAAGATCCTCGATCAGCCTGAGCCAGGCGTAGCGATCCCAGGGGTCGCAATCCCCGGGATAGCCGGGACAACCTATTGTGATGTAGAGCAGGACTTCGCTGTAGCGCTCCGGGTTGGAGGGGAAGGTGAACTCCTGAGTATGGGGGGTGGCCCAGTTGACGAACTCCTCGTCGAAAGTCATGACCCAGGTCGTATCCTGGTTGGCGGGAACCGCCAGTGCAGATCCTGCGACGGTGAGAAGGATCAGGCAGAGTGTAGCCAGTTTGAGCATTTTCATGGTCCGTTAACCTCCAGGGGCCTCAAAACGAGCAGGCAAAGATGGTAGTTCAGGGTAACTATGACAGCCTGACCCTAATTGTACCCTAACAGGGCTCGAAAAAGAAGTGCCGACCCATAACCTCCCGTTGTTTCGCATAATGGAATGAGTTGCCTGGCGATTGCCTGTTGCGGCCCTGTTGAATTTGAGGTGTGAACGAAGATTCACGATATATAATCACCGCTCATTGACTGAATGTAGATTCGTGTTATACTGTGAATGATCATTCACGGGTGGAGGCGTGATTCACAACCAGCCGCTCCCAAAAGGATCTCACTCTATCCAGGAGACTCACCATGACTCGTCGTCTCATACCGGTAGCCTGTTTCCGGTCCCCAACGGATTCAGATGGAAATTCGGGCGGGGAGGGGCATCTCAGCCGCAAGGAGCGGGAATCTGCCCGTCACAAGGATGAGGTGCTGGCTGCAGCCATGGGGCTGCTCGTCTCACAATCATATCACGAGGTAACCGTGCAGCAGATTGCGGATGCCGCCGAGTTCAGCGTCGGATACCTCTACAAGCTATTCGCCAACAAGGACGACATCTACGCCGCAGTTCTGGCCAGAGCCGAAAGCGACCTGCTGGCGACCGCCAGACGCGCCATGGTCGAAGCCGGCACATTCACGGACCGTCTCAACAAAATGCTCGAATCGATTTTCGAATGGATCAGCGCTTCGCCGGCTTTCGCGGGGCGCAATTTCCGAGATCTTTCCATGGCCGGCGATAAGGGATTCAACTACTGCGAGGCCTCGGAGGAAAAGGAGCAGACGCTGGGAGAGTTGGAGATCCTGCTCCAGGAGGGGAAGGACACCGGCGAGCTCGGCGATTACTCGCTACGGGAGATGTCCATGGTGTTCAGAGCCCTGATGGGCGGAGTGATCGAGGAGCGTCGCCGCCACAACATAGGGGAGCGGATCGAGTGGAGCGAGTATCCCCCGATACTGTTCGGCGTTTTCCTGCGCGCCTACGGAACGGAGAAACAAGATGCCTAACGAAACCGGCCTGACTGAAGCTGCCATGCCGCAACCCGTTGCTGTCGTCGCCGCTTTGCTGCTGGCGACGATCATCAGCTTCGCCGTTGCGGCTCTTCACGCCTCAACGGCTTCGGCCTCGGTTGCCGCAAACGGTTTGACTCTTGATGAAGCGGTCGAGTTGGCGCTGGAGCGCAACGAGACGCTGCTCATCGCGCGCGCCGACGAGGAGCGGGCCAGAGGCGCCGTCAAGGAGGCCTGGTCTGCCGCGTTGCCGAGCGTGAAACTGCAGGGCACTTATCAGGGCAATCTGAAGCTGCCCGTCTTCTTCGCACCCGATGAGTTCGGCGGCGGCAAGCTGAAGATGGGGGAGGACATCGAGGTGGCGGGGCAGATCCGCGTCGATCAGGTGCTCTACGCCTTCGGCCGGGTCGGCAACGCAGTCAAGTTCGCGAACATCTATCAGAAGATGGCCGGCGAGGGTGTCGCCATGGCCCGCGGCGAGGTCGTTTATCTGGCCAAGGAGTCCTACTTCCGGGTGCTGCTGGCTGCGGACGCTATGGAGATCGCCCTCCGCTCCCTGACGCAGGCGGAATCCCGCCGCGATCAGGTCGAGAAAAAGTTCGACGAGGGGGTGGAGTCCCGGTTCAATCTGCTCCGCGCCCGGGTTGAGGTAAAGAATCGCGAACCGCAGCTTATCGCGGCCGAGAGCAATCTCGTTCTGGCGATCCAGGATCTGAAACGGATCCTCGGCCTGGACGACGAAGATGATCCCGTTCTGATCGATGGGCTCGCATTCACCCCCAACGAGATCGGGATCGACACTGCCGTGGAGGAGGCCTTGGCCAACCGTCCGGCGCTGAGGGCGCTCGAGCTCAACATCCGCGGTTCGGAGAGGCTGCTCTCCATCGAAAAGGCCAACGTGCTCCCCGTGCTCAGCGCCTACGGCCAGGTCGCGCTGCAGGGGCAGTCGGACAAGAGCGCCCCCTTTGCCCCCTTCGACTCCGACCACCGGGCCGTGTCGAGCTCCGTCGGCATCGCGCTGCAGCTGCCGCTGTTCGACGGCTTCAAGACAAAGGGGCGCGTGCAGCAGGCGCGTGCCGGTTACCGCAAGGCCGAGTACGAGTTGCAGCAGGCGCGCAAGGGTGTGCGTCTGGAGTTGATCAAGGCCGTGCGTGAGTTGACGAGTCTCACTCGCGAGTACGAAGCTCAGGTCGCGACAGTGGATTTGGCCGAGGAGACCTACCGCATAGCCGAGACCCGTTTCGACAACGGCCTCTCGACGCTGCTCGAACTGAACGACGCGGAGACGGCGCTGACCTTCGCCCGCACGAACCGTTCGGAAACCCTCTACCGCTATAACGTGGCGCTGGCCGGGCTGGAGAGAGCCCTCGGCCGCACCGCCCGCTAGCCGCGTCCCCAACAGGAGAGATGAACATGAGCCGCAAAGGCACGAACAGAGTACTGAAGATGATCGGCGCCCCGGCGCTGATAGCCCTGACGGTGTTAGTTTCCATCACGACCGGCTGCTCGGTGGAGGAGGCCAACGTGGAGGCCACCATCGCCGAGGTGCAGGCGCGCGAGGGGATGCCCGTCGACTATATCACCGTGAGGAGTGGAGCGCTGGAGGACTGGCGCCGCTTCACCGGCGTCGCCGAAGGGGAGGAGCAGGTGGATCTGGTCGCGGGTCTGCGCGCCCGCGTGATCTCCGTGAACGCGGAACTGGGCGACCTGGTCTCCGCGAACAGCGTTCTGGTTTCCCTGGACACCTACGAACCGGCCACGGCGAGTCTCAACCTCGAATCGTTGCGGGCGGGTTACGAGACTGCGAGGATCGACAGTCTCCGACTTGAACGTCTCCACGCTCAAGGGGCCGTATCGGCCCAGGATCTGGATCATGTCCGCACGTCCTGCGTGCAGGCGGGCGCGCTGCTCCGCACCGCGCTGCGGGCGGTTGAAATCGACACGCCGATCTCCGGCCTGTTGACCGCGCTCCATGTGGAGATCGGCGATTTCACCGCGTCGGGTGAGCCGGTGGCTACTGTCGCCAGCTTCGATCGGATTCGCGTGCCCCTGTTCCTGAGTCAGAGCGAGCGCGATGAGATCACCAAGGGTCAGTTGGTGCGACTTGAACTGCCCACGGGTGAAACGCTGATGGGCCAGGTCGTCAAAGTCGCGCTCAGCGCCGATCCCGAAACCCGTCTCTACGGCGCGGAGGTGCTCATAGAGAACCCGGGACACGTGGTGAAGCCTGGCAGTCTGGTGAACCCCGAAATCCTGATCGAACGGGTCGAAAACGCGCCCCTGCTCCCCTCCGTCGCGTTGACCGACGAGGGTGTCTTCGTGCTGAACGAGGAGGGGGGACGTCACATGGCGGAACTGCGTCCCGTTTCTCTCGGAATCGTGAGGGGTGACCTGCTGTCCGTGGCGGAGGGGCTGGTCGCCGGCGATCAGGTTGTCGTCTGGGGACACAATCGGTTGAAGGATGGTCTGCGGGCCAAACCCGTCTCCGACCTCACCACCGAATACTACGGCGCGAGCCGGGAGGACTAGCCATGAGCATCACATCCATTTCGGTGAAGCGCCCGGTGCTCGCCACCATGTTCACGGTGATGTTGGTCGTGCTGGGGCTCTTCTCCTACACCAAGCTGTCGATCCGCGAGACGCCCAACATCGATACGCCGTGGGTCACCATCTCGACGATCTATCCCGGCGCGAGCCCGGAGGAGATCGAGAGCCAGGTGACGATCAAGATCGAGGACGCGGTGAGCACGATCTCCGATGTGAAGAAGATCGAGTCGATCTCCCGCGAATCCTATTCGTTCGTGATGATGGAGTTCGAACTAGAAGCCGACGCCGATGACGCCGCCAACGATGTGCGGGCGAAAGTCGATGCGACTCTGAACGACCTGCCCGACGATGTCGAGAAGCCGGTCATCGCCAAGTACGAGATCGGCGCGGCGCCGATCATCCAACTGGCCGTGTCGGGGGATCAGGGGCTCAACGCCACCTACGCCCTGGCCGACGAGATGATCCGCGACCGCCTGTCGCAGGTGTCCGGCGTGGCCAACGTCGAGATCGTCGGCGGGCAGGAGCGGGAGATCCAGGTGCGGGTCGATCGCGACAAGCTCGACTACTACGGACTCGGCATCGGCGTGGTGAACCGGATGATCGCCATGGAGAACGCCAACGTGCCGGGCGGGCGGATCACGCAGCGGGAGCGGGAGTTCACCATCCGCACGCTGGGCGAGTTCGCATCGTTGGAGGACCTGGCTTCGGTGAGGATACCGCTGGGCGACCAGGGGTTCATCCGTCTGCGGGACATCGCGGAGATCCACGACGGCTTCGAGGAGGCGCGCAGCCTCGCCCGCCACAACGGCGAACCGACGATTCTCGTCGATGTCATCAAACGCTCCGACGCCAACACGGTGAAGGTGGCCGACGGGCTGTACGACATCGTCGACGACCTGCGCGCCGACCTCCCCGCCGGCTTCGAACTGGAGATCGTGAGCGACGACTCCATTTTCGTGCGGGACGCCATCAAGGATGTGTTGATGAACATCCTCTTCGGCATCCTCCTCACGGCCGTGCTGCTGTTCACTTTCCTGCGCAACTTCCGCGCGACGCTGATCGTGGCCGTGGTCATGCCCGCGACGATCATCGCCACGTTCATGCTGATCATGATGGCGAACTTCACCCTCAACATCCTCTCGCTGATGGCCCTGGGCATCTCGGTGGGGATCCTGGTCACCAACGCCATCGTCGTGATCGAGAACGTCATCCGCCACCTGCGGGAGGGGAAGACCCCCGAAGAGGCGGCCATCGTCGGCACCAACGAGGTGATCCTGGCCGTGCTGGCCTCGGTGCTCACCAATGTCGTGGTGTTCGTCCCCATCGCGTTCATGGAGGGGCTCATCGGCAAGTTCTTCCTCGAGTTCGGCCTCACGGTGGTCTTCGCCACGATCTTCTCGCTGGTGATCTCCTTCACACTCACCCCCATGCTCTGCGCCTATTTCCTCCGGCTGAACCGCAAGCGCACCGGCGGCGACGACGCAGCCGAAACCTACAGCGAAAACCGGATGGAGCGATTCATCGCCTGGCTCGGCGAGCGGTACCGCGGCCTCCTGGCCTGGAGCCTGGCGAAGGCGTGGCACAGGGTGGTGCTGGTGGTCGTAACCGTCGGCATGCTGATGTTCGGCCTGTTTCTGATGGGTCAGACAGGCGGCGAGTTCTCGCCGAAGATCGACCAGTCTAAGGTGACCGTGGACATCTCCCTGCCGGCGGGCACCTCTCTGGAGAAGAGCCGTCAGGCGGTGATCCGCGTGGAGGAGGTGTTGGCCGGCAAGCCCTACGTGAAGTCGCTGACCTCGTCGGTGGGCGGCGGCAACAGCGGCGTGAACGAGGCGTCGGTGTTGGTTCATCTGATCGACCGGAGCGAACGGGACAGATGGGCCTACGAGATCTCGGACGCGCTGCGCGGTCAGTTCGCCGCCATTCCGGGTGCGGAGATCTCGGTGACCGGCAACGATTCGGAGGGGGGCGGCAAGGATGCGGAGATCGAGGTGCTCAGTGACGATCCCGACGTTCTGATCCGCACCGCGGACGCCGTGCTGAAGATGATGCAGGATCACGCCTGGCTCGCCGATATCGAATCCTCCCGCGAAGAGGGGGGGCGGGAGCTGGTGTTTACGCCCAACCGCGAGGAGATCTTCCGCAGCGGCCTGGCCACGGCCCAGGTGGCGATGTCGATCAGAAACGCGTTCGAGGGGGACGACTCCGCGGTCTACCGCGAGGAGGGTGAAGAGTACCCGATCCGCGTGCGGTTCGGCGCGGAGCAGCGGGATCGCAGCGGCGACCTGCGCGATCTCCGGCTGGCGGTCGAGGGCGATCTGCTGCCGCTCGGTCAACTCGGCGAGATCGAGGAGAAGCAGGGTGAGGCGCAGATCAATCGTCGCGATCGTCAGCGCCGCGTCGTGTTGTCGGCCAACCTGGCTCGGGGGACGATCTCCGAGCTCGTGGCCGAATTCGAGCCCCGTTTCGAGACGATGAACCTGCCTGCGGGCACACGGGTCCGGTTCGGTGGGATGTACGAGATTCAGGAGGAGAGCTTCGCGGCGATCTTCCAGGCGATGATCCTCGCCATGGTGCTCACCTATGTTGTGCTGGCGATGATCCTCGAATCGTTCTGGCAGCCGTTCACGGTGATGATCACATTGCCGCTGGGGCTGATCGGCTCCGCTTTGGGGTTGTACTTGAGCGGCCAGACGATCAACGTCATGAGCCTGATGGCCATGGTCATGCTGGTCGGCATCGTGGTCAACAACGCGATCCTGCTCCTCGACTATGTGTCGCAGCTGCGTGCGAAGGGGCGCGGGCTCGACGAGGCGATCCTCGAAGCCTGTCCGCTGCGTCTGCGCGCCGTGATCATGACCAACCTGGCCATCGCCATCGGCATGATCCCCCAGTGCCTCGGCACCGGCAGCGGCATCGAGTACCGGTTGTCGATGGCCTTCGTCACCATCGGCGGCGTTCTGGTCAGCGCGGTGTTCACGCTGATCCTGATCCCCTCAATCTATGCGTCGGTCGAACGGGGCGTGGCGCGGGTGCGGGGCACCAACTTGGTCTGATCGGAAGCGATTGGAAATTAATCGGTTGCGGTAAACCGTAACATTCAGGGATGAGTGCCCCCCTCTGGCAACGGAGGGGGGCATCGTGCTATAATAGTGACCCCAATTGAACACCCGCCTGGAGGTCCCCATGCTGCGTCGTGCCACGATGGTCACGCTTCTGTGTCTTTCGCTCTGTCTTGTCGTCTCACCGGCCTTTGCCGAATGGGACGTTGACGGTCTCGAGGAGCTGCTGCCCCGCCACGAAACCGAGGCCGAGCGTCGTTTGTGGCTCGGTCGCGAGGATGAGATGCCCACCCGCGGCCATCGGGCCGATGCGCCGCCGCTGGCGCCGATCCGCAATTGCGCCGAGTGGGAGCCCGCCACGGGCGTTATCGTCCGCTACCCGCTGGGTCTGCCCTATTCGCTGCTCACCGATCTCGACGATGACCTGATGCTGCACGTGGTCGTGTCCAGCGGTTATCAAAGCCAGGCGCAGAGCAACCTGTCCGGCAATGGCGTCAACATGGACAAGGTGCAGTTCCTGGTGAAGAGCAACGATTCGATCTGGACCCGCGACTACGGCCCCTGGTACGTGTTCGACGGCAACGGCGACATAGCGATCATCGATCACACCTACAACCGCTCGTACAGGCCCAACGACAACCTGATCCCCGTCCACTTCGCCCAGCAACAGGGTATCCCCGTACACAGTCACGACATGTACCACACCGGCGGCAATTACATGACCGACGGCGCCCACATCAGCAGCTCCACGCGGCTGGTCTACGATGAGGCGGGCATGAGTAGCGCCCAGGTCGATCAGCTCATGCACGACTACTATGGTGTCGAGGATTATAAAGTGCTCGACTACATCGAAAACGGCGGCATTCACCACATCGACACCTGGGCCAAATTTCTCAACGAGGAGACGGTGCTGGTGAAGGATGTCTGGAGCAGTCACCACACATATGATGACCTCAATCAGCGCGCCACACTTCTGGCCTCGCTGCCCGCCTCGACCGGCCGCAACTACCGGGTGCATCGGGTCTACTGCTATGATATCGGTTACGGCGATCCCGCCAGCTACACCAACAGTCTGATCTGCAACGGCAAGGTCTACATGCCCACATTCGGCAACAGCAGCCACGACAACAACGCGCTGGACGCCTACCGCGCCGCCCTGCCTGGTTACGAGGTCGAAGGCTACTACCACAGCGGCTTCCTGAGCGATGATGCGCTTCACTGCCGCACGAAGATCGCCCACGATACGGGCATGTTGCGGGTGGCCCATACGCCGATTTTCGATTCTCAAGAGGGTGAGGTCACGGTGAGCGCCCATATCCGTGATCACAGCGAAACCGGTGTCAGCCTGGCCGAGGTGCGATATCGCCGCGATGGCGGCGCTTGGCAGGCCCTGACCATGGCAGCCCAGGGGGACTACGTCTGGGAGGCCGTGATCCCGGCCGGTACGGCCGAAAACACGGTTGAATACTATATCCATGCCGAGGACAACAGCGGTCGTGACGCCGGCATGCCCCGCGTCGCCCCGGACGCCCTCTACAGCTTCATGCAGTCGGGCACCACGGGCATCGATGATATGGCACCGTCGCAGGCGGTGCTCAACGCGAACTATCCGAATCCGTTCAACCCCGAGACCACTTTCAGCTTCGAACTGCACCATGAGGGTCAGGTCCGGTTGAGCGTCTACGACACGCAGGGCCGCATAGTCCGGACCCTGATCAACGGTACCTGCCCCGCGGGCCGCACCAGCATCACCTGGAACGGCAAGGACGATGCCGGTCGCACGCTCTCTTCGGGCGTTTACCTGTATCGTCTCCATGCAGCCGGGCTGGTCTACACCAGACCTGCGACACTGGTTAAGTAACTCGTTTGTCGCGGTTGTGATCTTTCCATTACCTCCCTCACTCTCCGAGGGAGGTTTACTTATCCCGTTTAAAATCTGAGAAATGTAATTTTAGACCCAAATTGTTACGCAAACAATATCATACCTTGACTTTTCTGATATATAGTGTACAGTTTGTATTTCCTCAGGTGAGATTCCTGATAAAAATGTGGGAAGTACTACCCTTGTGTTCAGGGAGGTGATGGCTCCGCAATCAAGGAGCCGGTGTTATGGAAAGTTATCCGAAGTGTCTAAAATGTGAAGAGGGCGTATTGCTCCCCCTGTCCGACTATGGTCGGGAGGGTGCGACAATCAAATACAAGGCCTGGGTATGCAATAATCCGGAGTGCGGGTATAACATCAGGATCGATAACGGCGAGGTCAGTTTCGGCCGACCGCTGGGCAACTCCAACAGATAGAATTGATTAGCACTGCCACCGATGGCCACTCTTCTACCGGGAGGGTGATGTCATTGACGTGCCTGCAACCAGAAACGGCTGAAAAAGGCGAAGAGCGACAGGCTGATGACTATCCACACCACGGGCTGGTCCGTGAAGGGTGTGGCCACTTGCAGGCTATCCGGCGAGATCTTGAGAATCAGCAGATTGAGTAGATTCCATACGCAATGCGCGATCAACGGATAGTACAGATTGCCAAGCATATAAGCCAGAATCCCGAAGAACAGCCCCAGAATCACCGCCCCCGGCATGGAGTAGAGGGGATGAGACATGCCGAACAGCCCGGCGGTGAGGATTATCGCGAGAAACGGCTTGTTCTGTCTGAGCAGCAGCCGCTGAACGACTCCGCGAAACAGGACCTCCTCGGCCAGGGGACCGGCCAGAACCAGTGCAATGCCGATCATCGCCAGGCTCAGAGGACCTCCACCGCGATACAATTTCAACAACTCCATGTAGCGGGGATCGGGAGGATAGATCTGGCTCATATGCCAGGTGATGATCTCCAGCGCCGGCACCAGACTCAGGGTTGCGCCGATCACGGCCAGGGTGGGGGTCAGCTTGGTTCGCTCCAGTTGAAACTGGATTCTGAAAGGTATTCCCAACTTACGCGTGAGAATGAAGAACGGCAGAACCACGCCCCCAAGAGCGGCGAGGGTGATGCCTGTGCCCAGCAAAATGGAGGAGGTCCCCAGGAAGGGCAGGGGGATGACCTGATACAGGATGAAGGCACCCCCGCAGAACGCGAGCAGCCCCCAGTTATTCAAGCGAGCGCCAAGTCGATCGGGATGTAGCATGCCGCAGTATAGAGGGACCGTGAGTTATATGCAAGAGGTGCGGATTCATGGAGATAATCGGTTAGATTCCTCTCCCTACGCAGGTTTCTCAGTTGTTGACAGACGGCAGCGACCGCCCCAAACTGCCAACGCGCAAACAGAGCAGTCATTCGCTGCAACTGCCACCACGGACCGCGCCGCCTGCCGGTCGCTGCGAGGAGGTTGATATGCACCTGGTCGATGCCTCCCGTATGCGGGATATTGACAGGACCACAATCGAGGGTGGCCACGTGTCCGGATCCACCCTCATGGATAGAGCCGGTCGTGGCGTGTTCGAGATCATTCGCCGCCACTTCGGGGGAGATCCGGCAAATCGTCGCGTAGTCATCGTCTGCGGCAAGGGTAACAATGGCGGCGACGGTTTTGTCATCGCCCGCTGCCTGATCGAAAGCGGCGCCGATGTCCACGTGTTCGTGCTCGGTGGAGATCTGGGCCTTTCGCCCGCTGCCAAGAGCGCTCTGCGGCAACTTGTGCCTCTGCAGCCGGCGCTGGTGAAGTTCTCCGCCCCCGGTGCGGATACCGATTTCGCGCATCGATTGCGTGAGGCCGATCTGGTGGTGGACGCACTCTTCGGCACGGGCATCAATTCTCCGCTCAGGGATGATGCCCTTGAGGTGGTGCGGGCCATCAATCAGCTCTCCAGATGTATCCTCAGTGTGGATGTCCCCAGCGGATTCTCCGGTGATATGGAGACGGTGTTGCCCGAGACGGTCCGGGCCGATATGACCGCCACCATCGGCTTGCCCAAACATGGCCTCTACTACTATCCCGGCACTCTCGTGGCGGGCGACGTGTCGGTGGTGGATATCGGTTTTCCCGATGAGATCATCGACGAACTGGGAGGGGACCGCCGCCTGGTCGATATGGCCGTAACCCGTTCGCTGTTGCCCCATTACGATCCAGCGGGACACAAGTACAACCGCGGCGCCGTTTTGATAGTCGCCGGCAGCCGCCGTTATGCGGGGGCGGCGCTGCTGTCCATCGGCGCCGCCTTGCGCGGCGGCGTAGGCATGGTCTACGCGGCGGTGCCCGAATCGCTGCGGGAGATGGTCCAGTCGAAATGGCCCTCCGCCGTAACTATTGGTTTGCCCGAGAATGAAGACGGCTTCCTCTCCTGCGAGGCGCTGGCCACATTGAGGATAGAGGCGTCCCGGGTGCAGGCTGTGGCGCTGGGCCCCGGTCTTGGTCGCGAGGAGACGACGCAGGAGCTGATCCGCCAGTGGCTGGGCCTCCTGGACGTGCCGACGGTTATCGATGCCGATGCCCTGCTGGCCTGGGGCGAGGCCTGGGATGTGATGGCCACCCACCCGGCGGAGCGGGTCCTGACGCCCCACTCCGGTGAGCTGGGCGCCATGTTGGGCTTGCCTGGGCGTGAGGTCGATCGCGCCCGGGAGAAGGTGCTCCGCAAATCCCGTCGTGATGGCATCGTGTTGCTCCACAAGGGGGCCCCGACCGAGGTGATCGGTGAGAATGGCGTGATCCACACCATCGCAGGCGGACATCCTGCCATGGCGCGTGGCGGCACGGGTGATGTACTCACCGGCCTGATCGGATCGCTGCTTGCCCAGGCACCGGAACGGCCCCTTGATGCCGCTTTGGCCGCCGCCTGGCTCCATGCCGAGGCGGGGCGGCTGGCGGCCGTTGCCCACGGACGCGCCTTGTGTTCCGCCGATATCCTGACATATTTACCCGTTGTCTGGAGAGAGCTCGAAACCAAAGAGCTCTGGCGGGAAGACTGGAGCAAGCGTCACGGAGCATCATGATAATCCTTGGAATCGAAACGAGTTGCGACGACACGTCAGCCGGGATTTACTGTACGCGACGCAAGGTGATGGCCAGCGTCCTGGCCACGCAGATCGAGCATCGGGCTTTCGGTGGAGTGGTGCCGGAGTTGGCGAGCAGGGTACATCTGAAGAATCTGCCCCCAGTGTTGCGGGCCACGCTCGAGGATGCGGAGTTGGAGCTGAGCGACATCGATGCGGTGGCCGTGACTCATGGCCCCGGGTTGCTGGGTTCGCTTCTCGTCGGACTTGCCTTTGCCCGTTCGCTGACCAAGGCCTGGGATAAGCCGCTGGTGGGGGTCCACCATATAGAAAGCCACATCATGGCCAACAATCTTGAGCGGGATATGGTTTTCCCCGCCATGGCGCTTGTGGTTTCAGGTGGGCACAGTCAGATCATCCTGATTCGGGAGCCCGGTCGCTACGAATTGCTGGCCACGACCCGGGACGATGCCGCCGGTGAGGCTTTCGATAAGGTGGCCAAGATGCTTGGGCTGGGCTATCCCGGTGGACCGGTGGTTGAGAAGCTCGCGCGTGAGGGGGATCCCGATGCCCTGCGCCTGCCCATCGCCAGACTTGGTGATGGTAGTCTGGATTACAGCTTCTCCGGGTTGAAGACCGCGGCCCGACTGGCCTGGGAGGCGCGAAGCGCAGTCTCCGACTGCGAGTTAAGGGATTTTTGCGCTTCATTGCAAAAAGCGATTATTGGACAGTTGCTTGAGAGAGTGAAGCGAGCCGTGCGTGGACGGGACATCAAAGCGTTCTATCTGGCCGGCGGTGTGGCCGCCAATCGAGCACTGCTGGAAGCTGCTTCGAACCTGCTGGAGCCGCTGGGGATACCTGTTTTTGCCCCCAGCCCGCGTTATTGTACGGATAACGGCATTATGGTGGCCTGCGCCGCCGCCAATCATTTGCGGGACGATCGCGAACCTCCGCCGATCGCCGAGGCTTTCAGTCGCGGTAACCTCGCCTCCTGGCGCTAGCAATTTGTGACCTTTTCAGTGCAATAGTCCCGGTCAGTGGCTATTTCATTGCCTGTGATATCGCTGTCGTTTCCGAACCATTCGAATGCAAGGCAGCCTATTTGACAACACGAAGTTCCCTATCCCTCCCTATTGTGACCATTCAGAAGAAATATCGACACTGTGTCATCTTGAGATTAAGAACCTGAGCGCATCGGCCGATATCAGATTGGACCGGGCATATGCTTTGCAAGTCATGCTCTGCTCTTTACACGGATATTGACCTTGACTGTTGAACGACTGCGTGCGGAAGGGACTTGGTTGTATGGATAAGCCGACAACAATTCTTGTGGTGGAAGACGATCCGGCTATCAGACGAATACTGGAATATCAGCTTCTCAAGGCCGGTTATGAGGTTCTCACCGCGGGTGATGGTGTTACGGGTCTGAATTCAGTCAAGGAGCATCAACCCGATCTTGTTCTGCTTGATGTCATGCTGCCGCGCATGGACGGGCATGAAGTGTGTCGTCGTATTCGCGAAGATTACCAGATCGCCCAGACGCCCATCATCATGCTGACCGCCCGCAGCGCCGTCAAAGATCGTGTGGCCGGATTGGCCCAGGGCGCGAACGACTATCTGATGAAGCCCTATGATCAGGAGGAGATGCTGGTCAGGGTGAAGAACACGCTGGTGCTGGCGAAGAATCAGCGCGAAGCCAATCCCCTCACCGGTCTCCCCGGAAACTCCGCCATCGAGAGTGAACTGAAGCGCCGTTTGCTGCAGAATCGCGACCTCGCCTTCATCTATCTCGATATCGACAATTTCAAGGGATACAACGATACGTACGGCTACGCCAGGGGGGATGGAGCCATCCGCCTTCTGGGTGGAATCCTGTCCGATATGCTGCACAAGGTGTGTGACGATGCCGGTTTCGCCGGTCATATCGGCGGTGATGACTTTGTGATGATCACCAATATCGAGAACGCCGAATCCGTATCCCGGTTGGTTGTGAAAACCTTCGACAAAGCCAAGAAGGAGCTGTTCAGGCAGAACGACTGGGAAGCCGGTTTTCTGCGGGTGCTGGACAGGCAGGGGAAGGAATGCCGCCTGCCGCTGATGAGTTTGACCGTGGCCATCGTGACCAGCGACGGCAAGCAGTATGAGCATATAGGGCAGATCAGCGATGCAGCCTCCGAACTGAAGAAGTACGGGAAGACGTTCCAGGGGAGTATCGTCGTCAAGGAACGACGCGGCACTCTGTCCGATGAGAACACGGCGTCCTTATCCAATCGGGAAGAATCGATTCAGGATGAGGGACTGTCCAGAGAAGGGTAGTTTCGGTTATCCGAAGTAGAAGGGTGATTGCTTGAAGCAAGGCAACAACCATATCACCAGCCTGGTGGATGATCACTATATCCCGGGCCCGCACTCCATGCCCCGCAAGCGGAGTGATATCGGGCGTGGGTTGTGGTGGCTCTGGATATCGGTCTCCTGCCTGGCCACGATGGGCCTCGCGGTATTGGCCGTTATCGGTCCCGTTGACCTGCGGGGTACTCTCGGCACGATTGCCGGAGTGTCTCTGCTGATGTTCCTCTTCCTGATCCGTGAAGAGGTCTCCCGCAGGCAGAATGTCGAGAGGAAGCAGTTCCTGTGGATGCGACTCTGCGATCTCAGTCATATCGTCGAGGTTGTGCTGGGCGTCCGCTCGGAGGATGACGTCCACAAACTGGCCGATCTCTGGCTCAAGCAGACGCTGCTGTTGATGGAGGCCGAGTTGGGGGCGCTGGTGCTCCACGGCTCGAGCGAAGAGATACGCAGCACCCTGATCGGTTTGCCGGATCAAGATCAGGATCCAGATCAACAGGCCTGGATGGCCGAGGCCTGGGACATGATCGGGGATCTCCCCTGCCACGAGCCGCTGTTCATCTTCGACATCGCCAAGGATGACGATTACGGGCATGCGGAAGCCATGCAGCGTGCCGGGCTCCGCTCTTTCTGCATCATAAAACTAGGCAATGTCGACCACGATTTCGGTTTCCTGCTCATCGGCAATACCGCTCCGGGCGATTTCAGGGAGGGCGACAACAAGATCATGTCGTTCTCGGCTCGCCAGATGTCCGCGATCTTCCGTTATGGTCGTCAGTTGGACAAGGTCGGCGAGAAGATCGAGGAGATGAAGCTCCAGAACGATGAGCTGATCTATTCCAACCAGCTCAAAAGCGAATTCGCCTCAGTCGCCAGCCATGAACTCAAGACCCCTTTGACGGCGATCAAGGGGTCGGTGGACGCGCTTCTGTCGAATGTGCGCACAGGCGACTATGATGACTCCGAGGAGTTCCTCCTCATGATTCGCGAGGAGGCCGATCGCCTGATCGAGATGACCGGTAAGATTCTGGAGATCACGTCGCTGGACTACAGCAACCGTGTCATGGAGCGGCGCTCGGTGAATCTGCGACATGTTGTGGATTCCTGCGCCAAGGCCATGGAGGTCCATCTTCAGGAGAAGGACATGCACCTGGAGATCAATGTCCCCGCGACGTTGCCCAAGGTGTTTGCCGACCCGGGCATGATCCGTCAGTCGCTGATCAATCTGATCGGCAACGCCATCAAATTTTCCAGAAGCGGGCAGACGATCAGCGTACTGGCGACGAACGCCGAGAAAACGATCGAGATCGAAGTGCGCGACAACGGCATGGGCATCCCCCAAGATGAGCAGCCGCACATCTTTGAGCGTTTCTACCAGGGTAGCCGGACGGGTGACACTCATGTGCAGAGCACGGGACTTGGACTGGCGATCGTCAAGCAGATAGTGGAGCAACACCAGGGGGCGATCTCCGTTTGGAGCCGTGAAGGTGAGGGCTCCGTGTTCTCCTTCAGCCTGCCTGTGATTGCCGAAAGTTGCGGTCTTGAGGGGACGCTGCTCGATCGTCAGCCGCAGGGTGAGGTCGAGGAGTTCCTCCGCCTGTCGGTGAACTGGATCACTTTCTCCGCCAAATCCGATTCGACCCTCCTGTTCCTGCCCAAAGAGGACGGGCTGGTCGATTTCTGTCCCAGCGAGGAGCGACGCTATACTCATCCCGGCATGGAGGTGGCGGTCGAGGTTCTGGAGAGCGGTTTGCCCTGCCGGAGATCGACCATGGCCGCTGCGACGGATGTCAGTATCACCCGCGAACAGCGACGCAACACCATTGCGATTCCGCTGTCGTTCCGCGGCAAGATTGCCGGCATCTTCGTTACGATCGGGGACGAAGCCGATTTCCGTCACGAAGATTTGCTGCTGCTGCAGGGGATCGTCGCCCGCATCGGACGCGTGCTTGAGCACTCCTGGGAACAGGATGATCCCGGCAAGGTACTCCGTCGCGCCATGCGGGCGGTGCGTGATCTGTTGCAAGCCAGTTCCAACCACAAGAAAACACATATCGATGCCGGTCATCTGGCCTGGGAGCTGGCGACCAACGCCGGCGCCGGGGAGGCTCTGGCCCGCGATGTCCGTCTGGCCACCAATTTCCACGATGTGGCGATGGCTCAGATCGGCGCCGAAATTGAGAACGAGGAGCGCAGGCTGCGACCCGATGAGTTGGAGAAATTGCGTCAGCACCCGCGCATGGCAGCCCGTCTCCTGGAGGATATTCAGGCGATGGAGGAGGTCAGTCGGATCGTCCTGCACCACCACGAGTGGTTCGATGGTGGCGGCTATCCCGATGAGCTCGATGGGCAGAACATACCCGAGGGCTCACGCATGCTGGCGATCATCGACGCATTCCGCTCCATGACGGCCCCGCGTAAGTATAAACCGACGCTGGAGCTGTCCGAAGCGGCCAGGGAGCTGGTCCGTTTCGCCGGAACCCAGTTTGATCCACATCTGGTGGATCTGTTCATCAACTTGCTGAAGGAAAAGAATTGGATTGATTCGTCATGTGCCGTTGAACTGCACAAGCAGTTATTGAGCACGAATTCGGTAAATAAATCCGACACTTTGGCTTCAGTTGTAACGATTCATGCCGATAACAATGAAGAGGGCACCTAGTTACAGACCTGAATGCCATTCCGGCCAGGTCATGGGTGACCGCTGAGCGAAAGGAGCCTCCGTGTTTCAAGGAAAAGTTCTGGTTGTAGATGATGAAGTTTATATCCTTCACATCCTGGACTTTAGCTTGGGTGCCGAGGGTTACGAGGTGATTACCGCTGCTGACGGGGAGCAGGCGATCGAGAAAGCCTTGACCGAAAAACCCGATCTGATCGTGATGGATATCATGATGCCCAAGCTGGATGGGTACGAGACCTGTCGTCGACTCAAAGAGATGCCCGAGACCAAGCACATCCCCGTATTGCTTCTTACGGCCAAGGGGCGTGACGTGGATCGGAAGAGGGGGTTCGAGGTTGGTGCCGATGACTATATCACCAAGCCGTTCAGCCCCAACAAATTGATCAATCGTGTGCAGGAGATTCTGGGGATCAACACCTCGGCTACCTGATCGCGAACTCGACGGAGCTCCAAACGCCTCCCCGCACGGGGGGGCGTTTTTGTGTCTGCCTTGCTCCGCAGAGGAGATCCGTCGAATCGCCCCCTCCGCTCTGCGGTGTTCGGACTGAACATCGGCAGCCCGCTTGACACAGCCACCAACATTTCGCAGGATCACCCTGCGGCGAGTCGTTCGTCGATCACAGCGTTAATCCAAATCGGCGAGCGGAGGGCTTTTGAGTAATTCGAAGCAGGTGAAACGGACGAAGACGGAGGAGGTCGCCCCCCGATTCGTCGATGTTGTTTTGCCCCTGCCCGTTCGTCGGAGTTTCAGCTACCGTCTGCCTGCGGATATCCCCACTCCCGCGCCCGGCAGCCGGGTCCGTGTCCCCTTTGGTTCGACCGTGGAGACAGGGATTGTACTTGGCGCTCTCAAGCAGGCCCAACTGGATCCCGCACTCCGTCGCGCCCCCAGGCGGCTCAAGGAGGTTTCGGCGGTACTCGATCCCGAGCCCTGGCTCGATGCGCCCCTGCTCCGCCTCGCCCGCTGGATGGAGGGCTACTATGGAGCCACGTTGGGGGAGACCTTGAAGGCGATGATCGCAGTGAAACCGCTGGGACGGCCACGTATTCCACCGCCACCCGAGTTGCCGGAACGGACGCGTCCGCTCAAACTCAACGATGATCAGGTCGCCGCTCTGGCCCGTGTTACCAGGGCGATAGTCGCCCGACGTTTTGCGCCGTTTCTGCTTCATGGCGTTACGGGCAGCGGCAAAACCGAGATCTATCTGCAGGCAATCGCGGAGATCCTGACGCAGGGACGACAGGCGATCGTGCTCGTGCCGGAGATCAGTCTCACACCCCAGATGGCTCGCCGGTTCAGGGCGCGTCTGGGGGAGAGGGTCGGGATTTTCCATAGCGGTCTGAGCGCCAGCGAACGGTTTGCCGTCTGGAAAGCGGCGCGGGAGGGGACGATCGACGTGGTGTTGGGGCCACGCTCCGCCGTTTTCACCCCTTTTCGCCATCTGGGCCTGATCGTGATCGATGAGGAGCACGACGGCTCCTACAAGCAAACCGAGAAGCCGCGCTATCATGCGCGGAGCGTGGCGCTCGTGCGCGCCCGCGACCTCGGGGCGGCGGTGATCCTGGGGAGCGCCACACCCAGCCTTGAAAGTCTCCACAATGTCAGGAAGGGCAAGTATGCACTGCTCCCTCTGCCGAGGCGTATCGCGAAGTCGGTACCCGCCCCCATCCGCGTCGTGGATATGTCGGAGTCCAAAGGCACCGAGCTCTCCGATGAGCTCTCCGCCGCGCTTGAACGGTGTCTGGAGCGGGGCGAGAAAGCGATACTTCTGCTGAATCGCCGTGGACACAGTCGATTACGGCTATGTCGCGATTGCGGTGAAGTCATCCACTGCCCACGCTGCGATATCCCGCTCACCTATCATTCGCGGAACGACAAACTGGTTTGCCACTACTGCGGCCTGGAGCGGCTGCTCAGCCCCAACTGCCCTAGTTGCGGCTCCGGACGCTGGGTGCTGCTCGGTGCGGGTACACAGCAGCTTGAACTTGAGTTGACGATGCGCTTCCCCGATCTGCCTGTCTTCCGGATGGATATGGACAGCACCAGACGAAAAGGGGCGCATCAATCGATTCTGGAGGCGTTTGCCGGCGCGGGACCGTCGCTGCTGCTCGGCACGCAGATGATCGCCAAGGGGCATCACTTTCCCGATGTGACGCTGGTCGGCGTGATCAATGCCGATACCGGTCTCTTCGTGCCCGACTTCCGGGCCGCCGAGCGGAGCTGTCAACTGCTGACCCAGGTGGCGGGGCGAGCGGGGCGCGGCAAGCGGGCTGGGGAGGTCATCATCCAGACCTTCAATCCGGAGCATCCGGTGCTGGCAGCGCTGGCGGAAAGCAACACGGACGCTCTTTTCGAGGCCGAGTTGCGCGACAGGCGCCTGCTTGGCTATCCGCCGTTTCGACCGTTGCTGTCGCTTCTCGTCAGTTGCCCGGAGGAGGAGATTGCCTCACAGGCGGCGGAAACGCTGCTCAGGGCTTTTCGGGAGCAATGGCCGGATCACCCGGCGGACATGCTGGGACCGGTGCCGGCCTTTCTGCCCAAAATCAAGGAGCGGTACCGTTGGCAGATTCTGGTCAAAGGTCGAATGGGTCGGGAACAGAAATTATGGTTCTCGGAATATTTCCCGGAAATCGCCAAAAAGCTCAAAAGGAGCGGCTCGTTGGCGCTGGAGATCGATGTCGACCCCGAGTCAATTTTATGACGCTCAGTGTTTTCCGCTTCTCTCTTGACTTGAGCCGTTGTCATGGTTAGGTTTGCGGGTACTTATAGCCCCCTTTTTGAATCTTTCACGTCAGCGGCTGGAGCTTAACCGGTTTTTCAGTCTGCTGGCCCTTGGACATCTCGATGTAAGGAGGACAGGTCAGGGATGAAATATGGACAGTTGCTTTCAGTGGTCCTTCTGGCTTTGCTCGCGCTCGTGTTGGGTTGTAATTCGATGCAGACTTCCAGCGCAATTCTACGTTACCAGCAAGGTGAGTTCGAAATGGCGGACTCTCTTTGTCGCGAAGCTCTGCGAATGAACCCGAATGACGGTGAAGCCTATTTCTACCTGGCTTTGAGTCAATCGATGCTGCAGAACTACGAAGACGCCTATGGAAACTTTGCCAAAGCGGCCGAGCTGAAGCCCGAACGTTCCGAAATGGCGCAGACGAATATCGATCGTAACTTCGCGGAAGTTTTCAACCAGGGTGTTGATGCATCCACAGCTGAAAACAACGACTATGCGATCGAGTGTTTCCAGACTGCCACGCTGGCAAACCCGCAGAATCCTCTCGGCTTCACGAACCTGGCCAAAGCCTACTGGGCGAGAGCTCAGGATCGTCGTGAGATGAGTTTGGCCGACCAGTTTATTGAGAATGCCGATCTTGCTCTCGAAAATATGGCAATTGGGCTGGAGCTCTCGACCGATCCGGATACGAGAGCCGCCACGGCCCTGCTCATGGCCAACATCCTTGGCAATATCTACGTCAGCATTCCGAATGTCGACAAGGAGATGCGGGAGCCCTACCTGACCCGTTATCGCGACTTCACTGCCGCGATGCCCGAGGCCTACATACCTCATGAGACATTCGGCGAAGTCCTGCTCAGTATGGCCGAGGAGCTTCGCAGTAATCGTCGTTCCGAGGATTGGTATCACGATTTCTATGTCTTTGCCGGTGAAGGTTTCGGCAAGGCGGCCGATGTCCGCAATACCATGGGACAGGAGGACGACAATATCCTCTACCTGGCCGGTACGGCTTACCTGAATGCGGAGATGTACCCCGAGGCCGCGGACTATCT
Source organism: bacterium (assembly GCA_024231955.1). Classification (GTDB taxonomy): domain Bacteria; phylum Krumholzibacteriota; class Krumholzibacteriia; order JACNKJ01; family JACNKJ01; genus JAAEPZ01. Next base: position 385,971 of record JAAEPZ010000538.1, read on the forward strand.
GCAGAGGGCGGTTGAGCTGAATCCGAATCAGGAGCAGGCCTACTACTACATCGAATACTGTAACTATCAGACCAAGAACTACGATGCAGCCATCGAAGCGGCTCTGTTCCTGACCGACAACCTGGGCAGTGCCGAGGCCAATGTCTATCAGGTTCTGTTCATGTGCTACAAGGCCAAGGCCGAATTGGCCGATGAGGCCAATGATAGCGCCGGTTTCGTGGACAACAGGACGCGCTACGAGGATGCCTACCTCTCATATGCGACCTATGCCGGGCTCGACGAGATCTCCCCCCCCCCGCTGATCTCCAAGGAGGAGAGGGCGGAGCAGGAGCGGATAGATATGGCCATCTTCGAGAAGGACAACATTGCCGTCATCACCGGTGAGGTGGTCGGCAAGTTCATCCGCGGCTCCATCATCAACAAGAACGATGAGGACTACGAATATATCGAGCTGGCCATTGATCTGCTGGATGCTGATGGCGAGCCGATCGGAACGGCTCTGGCTGAGATCGAGGGGCTGACCGCCGGCGAGGAATCGACCTTCAGCGCCGCCTTTATCGAGGATGGGATCGAAGGTTTCCTGATTACCGATCTTCTGGCCGAATAGTTGGTCCGAATCTTGATGCCATGAATATGAACTAAGGGCGGCTCCCTCGGGGGCCGCCTTTAGTGCAAATGCGCCAAAGCCGCTTATTGTGGGTCTTTGCGCTTGACAAGTATCTCGAGCTAAGCTAGTTTTAATGCCTAAGGTTCCCAGCCGGGGGTCTTTTCGGCAAACCTAATGCCCACTTATTTCCCAGCTCCAGCTAACCCCTAGCGATTTCTCGCGGAGTTTGCCCTTTAGCTACTTGGAGTTTCCTTTGAGAACCGAGACCGATGACAAGATGCCCCGTGGGCGACGACGCCAACACGGATCATATGATCGCCGCAGGAACAGCCAGAACCGACACCAGGACATGGGGCTTCACCCCAATGGCGACGGCAGCGATCCCGATACCGTAAACCGCGAAACAGCGAGTGGTACGGTTATGGACATATCCCAGCTCAAACGTGAAGGCATAAACCGTCTTGCGGAGGTTGCCCACGGGCTGGAGATAGAGGGCGCGAGCAGTATGCGGAAGCAGGAGTTGATCTTCCGCATCATCGAAGCCCAGACCCAGCAGAAGGGATTCCTCTTCTCGGAGGGGGTGTTGCAGGTCCTCCCTGAGGGCTACGGCTTCCTCCGTTCCGCCGATTACAACTACCTGCCCGGCCCCGACGACATCTATATCAGTCCCAGCCAGATCAAGAAATTCGATCTGCGCACGGGGGACACCGTTTCGGGCCAGGTGCGTCCGCCCAAGGACAGCGAGCGCTACTTCGCCCTGCTCCGTGTGGAGACCATCAACTACGATTCTCCGACGAGTCACAAGGCAAAGGTCCTGTTCGATAACCTGACGCCTCTGTATCCGGAGGAGCGCCTGAATCTGGAGTACAACTCCAAAGAGATGACCACTCGCGTCATCGATCAGCTGACTCCGATCGGCAAGGGGCAACGCGCTCTGATCACGGCCCCACCTCGCACCGGTAAAACTGTGTTATTGCAGAATATAGCCAATGCGATCGCCACGAATAATCCCGAAGTGAAACTCATCGTCCTGCTCATTGACGAGCGGCCGGAGGAGGTCACCGACATGGAGAGGTCGGTGCGCGGCGAGGTGATCAGCTCCACATTCGACGAGCCGGCCGAGCGGCATGTCCAGGTGGCCGATATGGTTATAGAGAAAGCGAAGCGACTGGTTGAGTCTGGGCACGATGTGGTTATATTGTTGGACTCGATCACCCGCCTGGCGCGCGCGCACAATACGGTTGTGCCGCACTCCGGCAAGATCCTCTCCGGTGGCGTGGACAGTAACGCTCTCCAGCGCCCCAAACGCTTCTTTGGCGCAGCCAGGAACATCGAAGAGGGCGGCAGCCTGACGATCATTGCAACGGCCCTGATCGAAACCGGCAGCCGGATGGACGAAGTGATTTTCGAAGAGTTCAAGGGTACCGGCAACTGTGAAATTATCCTGGACCGCAAGCTCAGCGACAAGCGAGTCTACCCGGCCATCGATATCTTCCGCAGTGGTACAAGGAAAGAGGAGTTGCTGCTTGATGAAGTCGTCATCAGCAAACTCTGGGTTCTGCGCCGCTTCCTGAGCGAAAAACCCATCGTTGAGGCAATGGAGTTCCTCCTCGACAAGTTGACCAAGACCAAGACAAACCAGAAGTTTCTTGATTCAATGAACGCCTGATAAACGGGAACGCCAGTTTTCCGCCGAAGGCAAAGCAGGGGAGACCCACATGAAAAACGGTATCCATCCCGACTACAAAGATTGCACGATCAGCTGCATCTGCGGTTTCAAAATCGAGACCCGGGCCACGCAATCCGAGATCAAGGTTGAAATCTGTTCCAATTGCCACCCGTTCTATACGGGTAAACAGAAGCTGGTCGATACTGCCGGCCGTGTGGAACGTTTCCAGAAGCGCTACAAGGACTACCGCAAGAATATCGATCCCAAGTCCTAGCAGCCTAGCATATCGGGCGCACCTTACCTGAGGTGCGCCCTTTTTCCATCAATCAGGATTCTGGAATATTTCCGATGTGGAGGTCATTGGTGGCTGACAAGAAAGAGAGTTTCGCAGTTGGCGGTCAAGCTGTGATCGAGGGTGTCATGATGCGGGGGCGTGACTTTGTCGCCTGCGCGGTCAGGAACCCCAAAGGCGAGATTGTGCTCAAGAAAGAGCCTTTCCGAAGCTTTCTGGTGCGATTCAAATTGAACAAGGTGCCGATTGTCCGTGGCGCCATCGGTCTGATTGAGACGATGTACCTCGGGATGCGCATTCTGACCTACTCCGCCGAAATAGCCATGCCCGAGGAGGAGAGGGATCGGTCCGAAAAGGGGCAGCTGAAGGAAAAGATAGGCATGGGGCTCACCATCGTGCTGGCCTTCGCACTGGGTCTGGGTCTGTTCTTCTATCTGCCCCTGATGCTCACCCACTGGACGCCCGGCACCGAGGGCTCTCTGATCTTCAATCTGGTTGATGGCGTATTCCGCCTGGTGATCTTCGTGCTCTATATCTGGGCCATCAGCATGATGAAGGATATGCGCCGGGTATTCGAATACCACGGCGCCGAGCACAAGACGATAAACTGCTTTGAGTCCGGAGCGATGTTGACGCCGGAGACGATCAATGAACACTCCCGGTTCCATCCCCGCTGCGGCACCAGCTTCCTGATGCTGGTGATGGTCGTGTCGATCGTCGTCTTCATACCCCTTGGTCGTCCGGAAACCATCCCCGACCGCCTGCAGCGCATGGCGTTCATCCCTCTGATCGGCGGCATCTCCTACGAATTGATCAAACTCAGCGCCAAGGCAAAATTCCGCCGCCTGATGATGCCCATCATCGCCCCCGGTCTTCTGCTCCAGCGGTTGACGACCCGCGAACCCGATGTTGAGCAGTGTGAAGTTTCGCTGCGCGCTCTCGCCGCCTGTCTCGATCCCGCCGAACTCGCAGAGCGGGTGCCGACGGATGAGGTGGACTTCTCGCCGCCGCCCGTTCACTATGATGATGGTGCCGGTACCGATGATGATGCTCCGCTTGAGGAAGCTGGTACCTGATGAGAGATCTGACCGAACAGGCCAACAAGGCTAATAAGCGTCTTGGTGAGGTTGAGCAGGAGATGCTCGATCCCGCCGTGCATGGTGACCGCCGCCGCGCCAAAGAGCTTGGCAGCGAACTCAAGCACCTGCAGAGGGTCGTCAAGGTGGGGCAAGTGTACCTTTCCGCGAAAGCGGCTTTGGCGGAGGCGCTGGAGATCATGGGCGGAAGCGATGAGGACCTGAAGGAGCTGGCCGAACTGGAGAGGGGTGAGGCCGAAGAGAGTCTGCCCGCGCTCACCGACGAACTGGAGCGGCTGCTCATCCCCAAAGATCCCGACGATGATCGTGACCTGATCCTCGAAGTTCGCGCCGGAACGGGCGGTGACGAGGCGGGACTTTTCGCGGGCGACCTCCTGCGCATGTACGAGCGCTTCGCCGAGCGGATGAGTTGGAAAACGGAGGTCATGAACAGCACCGAGGGCACTCTGGGCGGCATCAAGGAGGCCGTGATCTCCGTACGCGGCGATGGGGCCTATGGCCGGTTGAAATTCGAGTCCGGTGTTCACCGTGTTCAGCGGGTGCCGGCAACCGAGTCGAGCGGCCGCATCCATACCAGTGCTGCCTCCGTGGCCGTGCTGCCCTATGTCGAGGCGGTCGAGGTCGAGATGGACACCAACGATCTGCGGATCGACGTCTACCGTTCGTCCGGGCCGGGCGGCCAGAGCGTCAACACCACCGACAGCGCCGTGCGCATCACCCATGAGCCTACCGGGCTGGTGGTCAGCTGCCAGGACGAAAAAAGTCAGCACAAGAACAAGGCCAAGGCGCTGAAGATCCTCGCCGCGCGACTCTACGATCTCGAGAAGTCCAAGCAGGCGGCCGCGATCAGCGCCCAGCGCAAGGATATGGTCGGCAGCGGTGATCGCTCCGCCAAGATCCGCACCTACAACTTTCCGCAGAGTCGGATCACCGATCACCGGATCGGCCATACGCAGCATAATTTGACTGCGTTCATGGAGGGTGACATTGAGGAGATGATCGACGCTCTCACCCTGTACATGCAGACGCAGCAGTTGGCGGGTGAGGATAAGTGAGCGAGGCGGAACCCCGATCGCAGGGCCCGGTGTGGTCAATCCTTGATGTCCTGGAGCCGGCCAGTAAATATCTGGAGGCCGCCGGCGTGGAGAACGCGCGCTTCGATGCGGAGCTGGTGCTTGCCGATGTCCTCAAGATCTCCCGTCTGGACCTCTATCTTCAGTACGAACGCCTGCTGACCGACAAGGAGCGAGGTGTCTTCCGGACGATGCTCAAGCAGCGTCAGCAGAGGATACCGCTGCAGCACATTCTGGGAAATACCGAATTCTTCTCCCTCCCCTTCATGGTTCGACCCGGTGTCTTCATCCCGCGGCAGGAGACCGAGCTGCTGGTCGAGCGCACGCTTGAATCCCTGGAAAGTCATTTCACGAGTGGCGGCGAGGCGCTGAACGGCGGACCGCTGAGGGCCGTGGAGATGGGCGTGGGGAGTGGTGTGATCAGCGTCAGCCTGGCGCATAATCGGACCGATATGACTATCTGGGCCAGCGATATCTCGGCGGAGGCTCTGGCCCTGACCGCGGAAAACGCCAGGCTCAACCAGGTCGAAATGCGCATCGCTCTTGAGGAGCAGGAGGGTCTGCCCGCAGGCAACGGCAGCCCATTGCATCTGATCGTCAGCAACCCCCCCTATATCCGTCTGGATGAAGCCGACTCGTTGCAGCCCGAAGTTCGTGACCACGATCCCGAGGCCGCGCTCTTTGGCGGCGAAGATGGCCTTGATGCCTATCGCTACCTGGCCGCCGCCGGTCCGTCACGATTGCACGATGGGGGGATCATGGCGGTGGAGATCGGCGCCGATCAGGGTGAGGCGGTCACCGACATCCTGAGGGCGGGCGGCTTTGGCGAGATCGCATTGCATCGGGACTATGCGGGCCGCGACCGCATAGTCATCGCCCGTAAGACCTGAGGGCGCCTGCTCCCCGACCTGTCTCCATTCTTTTGTTCCCCCCGAACAGTATCGGCGTTATCATCAGCATCCGCTTGTGCTGAAGGGAGCGCGTATGAAGCGAATAAAGTGGAAATCGAATTTCAGTTGGGGCAGGACAACCCTTTCACTGGTGGGAGCCGTTCTGCTTCTGGCTCTGGGCTATCTGCTCTCGACGGATTCCCCGTTCACCAGAATATCCGCTGCGCCGGACAAAGGATTCAACTGGCCCTATTATCTCCATGTCCCCCCGTCGGCCGTCGCTGCCGCAGAGCGTGGAGAGACGGTTCCGCTTCTCGTATTGCCCAACAACACCGGAAAGGTGTCCGACCAGTTCAGTGATCATGAGGAGGCTGTCCTGAAATCGCTGGAGCAGATCTACGAGTCCCGTCTGGTCGGGCAACTGCACTGCGCGTTGCTGATGCCCGTCTTTCCCAGACCGGAGAGCGCCTGGGAGGTTTATACGCACGCTCTCGACCGGGATGCTCTTATCGTCGACAACACGGCTCTCGCCCGTTTCGATATTCAGCTTGAGGGGATGATCGATGATGCCCGACGGAGGTTGGGCAGTCAGGGGGTGAATACTCACGAGCGTGTCTTGCTGTTCGGTTTCTCCGCCAGCGGTATGTTTGTGAACCGGTTCACCGCGCTGCATCCCGAGCAGGTGCTGGCTGTGGCCTGCGGGTCGCCTGGCGGTTGGCCGCTGGTCCCCCTGTCCGAGTGGGAGGGTCGCCCGCTGCGCTATCCGATCGGCGTCGATGACGTCGCCGAGTTGACCGGCGGCGAGTTCGATGAGGTTGCCTGGTCGCGCGTACCCCAGCTGCTGTTCATGGGCGATCAGGACGACAATGATTCGGTGCCGTACAATGACGGCTACAGTGATGAGGACAAAGAGCTGATCTTCGAACTCTTCGGCGAGACGCCGGTGTCGCGCTGGTCGCTGGCCGAGGCGATTTATGATTCGCTGGGGGCCTCGGCTCGCTTCCGACTCTATCCGGGAGTGGGTCACGATCCCGTCCCTGCCCTGGGTGATGTTCTCGAGTTCTTCCGGGCGACGCTCGACGGGACCGACCGGTAAACGGACAGGAGTCCAATATGGACAAGCTGGAAATCCTGCGTGGAATTGTCGACGAAGCGTTGGAGTCCTCGGAATACCCTGCACTGCGCAGAGACGAATATATCCATCTCTATGGCGTGTCCCAGTGCTGTGCGCTTCTCGCCGGCAAACGGGGTCTGGATAGGGAGTTGGCGAGAATCGCCGGCATGTTGCATGACATAGCCGTGTGCCGTACGGGCAAGCCGGAGGATCATGCCGCCCGGGGAGCGGAGGAGGCCAGGGATATTCTCCCCATTCTGGGCCTGTCGGAGGGTGAGATCGCAATGGTCTGTCAGGCCATCGCCCGGCACAGCGACAAGAAGACCGTGCACGATCCTTTCGACGAAATGCTCAAGGACGCCGACATTCTGCAGCGCTACCTCTATTCGGAGCGGGACGGTGTGGCCGTACGGCGACGCAAGCGGGTGAAGCGACTGCTTGCCGAGCTGGATCTTCCCTACTAGCCGAACTCCGCAGGACGGTCGTTTCGAGGAGAAGAGCGACCTTCCCGATGATTGCCGATCGGTCACATCCGGCCGGTGCGACTCATGCGGGTCCGGGGGGAAGCGACACCGACGCGATGCAGTCGGGGTTATCTCACTGCGTTGCCTGCGCCGCTGATACGATCATCGGAACCGGAATTACTCCATGTCGTTGTCCATGAAAAGGTCGCCAAAGTGACCGCGTGGTGCTAAACAGTGAGCAGGAGGATTGCCATGGAACGTTTTGTCATTGAAGGCCCGGTAACGCTCAGCGGCAGCGTGCGTCCCTCGGGTTCCAAGAACACCGCCCTGCCCCTGATCTGCGCGGCTCTCCTGGCCCCGGGCAAGAGCGTGCTCCGCAACGTGCCTCGTCTGAGGGATACCAACACCATCGTACGCCTGCTGGAGACACTGGGCGCGGAGTGCGAATTCGAGGGCAACACCCTGCATATCGATGCCACCGACATCCCCAACCGCGAAGCTCCCTACGATCTTGTGAAGACCATGCGTGCGTCGATCTACGTGCTCGGCCCTCTGCTCGGCCGTTTCGGCGATGCCCGCGTAAGTGAGCCCGGTGGCTGCGCCTGGGGTCCCCGACCCGTGGATCTGCACAAGATGGGGATGGAGCGACTCGGTGCGGAGATCGAACTGGATCACGGTTATATAGACGCCAAAGCCCCTGGGGGACGCCTGAAGGGCGGCGAGGTCAACTTCAAGATCGTCAGCGTCGGGGCCACCATCAACGTGCTCATGGGCGCGGTGCTGGCCGAGGGGACAACCGTGCTGCGCAATGTAGCCCGCGAACCCGATGTGGTGTTCGTTGTCGATGGTCTCAAGAAGATGGGCGCGAAGATCGAGGGCGCGGGCACCCATACGATCACCATTGAGGGTGTGGAGGGGCTCGAACCCATGAACATGGCCGTGCCACCCGATCGTATCGAGGTCGGCACCTTTCTCGCCGCCGCGCCGATCACGCGCGGGCGTGTGCGTGTCGAGGATTGCATCCCCGAGCACCAGTATGCACTCATCGAGCTGCTGCGGCAGGGCGGATTGGAGATCGAACAGGGCGACGATTGGATCGAGGTTGACGGCGCGAGCGGCATGCGGTCGATCGAGGCGATCACTGCGCCGTTCCCCGGATTCCCCACCGACCTCCAGGCGCAGATCATGGCGGCCTGCACCATGGCGGATGGTGTGAGCACAGTCACCGAGACCATCTACCTGGATCGCTTCACCCACGTCGCCGAACTGCGTCGGATGGGGGCGAAGGTGCGGCTCGACGGCAACGTCGCCGTGGTCACCGGTGTCGAGCGCCTGCAGGGTGCGCCTGTGATGGCCACCGACCTGCGGGCCAGCGCCGCTCTGATCCTCGCAGCTTGCGGCGCGGAGGGGACAACACATCTGAGCCGCATCTACCATATCGATCGCGGCTACGAGAAGATCGAAGACAGGATGTGCGCGCTGGGCGCGGTGATCACCCGTGAGCAGGAGCCCGACTGAGAACCATGACCGACAAGATGAAGCGCAACTCGAGCATCGATCCGGCCTTGAACGAGGCCATCCTCGACAGCATCTCCGACGGAGTGTTCACGGTCGACGGCGAGTGGCGCATCACCTCCTTCAACCGCGCCGCCGAGGAGATCACCGGGGTTGCCGTCGAGGAGGCGATAGGTAACTATTGCTCCGATGTCTTCCGCTCGAGCATGTGCGAAAGCACATGCGCCCTGCGTCATACTTTGGCCACCGGTCGTTCCGTCACCAACAGGGTCGGCTATATCATTACCGCCGACGGCGGCCGCGTCCCGATCAGCCTCTCCACTGCTGTACTGCGTGATTCGACCGGCAAGGTGATCGGTGGGGCGGAGACCTTTCGCGATATGAGCGAGGTCGAGGCTCTGCGCCAGGAGCTGGCGGGACGTTTCCAGGTCGGCGATCTGATCAGCCACAGTCCGGCGATGCGCAATGTGTTCGAATTGGCGACCGCCGTCGCCGACAGTGTCTCCACTGTTTTGATCCAGGGGGAGACCGGTACCGGGAAAGAGTTGCTGGCCCGTGCTGTACACGGGATGAGTCCTCGCGCCGGGAAGCCGTTTGTCGCCATCAATTGCGGCGCCTTTCCCGATTCCTTGCTGGAGTCGGAGCTGTTCGGCTACAAGCGGGGGGCTTTCACCGGGGCGCATCGGGACAAGCCCGGTCGCTTCGCACTCGCACAGGGGGGCACACTGTTTCTCGATGAGATTGGCGAGATCAGTCCCGCCATGCAGGTGCGTCTGCTTCGAGTTCTGCAGGAGCACACCTACGAGCCGCTGGGCGGAACGAAAACGGAATCCATGAATGTGCGGATTCTCGCCGCAACTAACCGCGACCTCGCGGCCGAGGTCAAGTCGGGCGGCTTCAGGGAGGATCTGTTCTATCGGATCAATGTGATTCGCGTCGACCTGCCCCCTTTGCGCAAGCGCAAGGAGGATATCCCGCTGCTGGCTGATCATTTCATCCGTCGCTTCAATCGTCTGCAGGGGCGGGAGGTTGTCGGGTTGAGCAGTGCCACGCTCTCCCTGTTGATGGCTCACTACTGGCCCGGGAATGTTCGGGAACTGGAGAATGTGATCGAACGCGCCTTCGTGATGTGCGGCGGAAAGCGGATCGAGGAGAAGCATCTGCCGCCCGAATTAAGCGGCGGAGAGTCGGGAGATACGGAAGATTCAAGCATTGATCTGGTGAAGCGGGTTGCGGAGGCGGCCAGCATTCGCAGGGCGCTGGAGCGCAACGGATTCAATCGCCTGGCCGCGGCCCGCGAGTTGGGTATCCACAAGACCACTCTTTATCGGAAGATCAAAACTCTTGGCATCACCTTGCCGGAGCAAGACGGTCGAACCAGTTAACCATACGTTCAGATAGTAGCGAAATCACTACTGCCGGCTGAGCTGGTAGTAGCGTATATGCATCCCTGTTGTGCGGATATTCTGGCTCAGGCAATCCTAACTTCTTGTATCATAATACCTTTAAAGAATTCAGATAGTTGCTGTGTGTTTTGACACGTCTCTTGCAATATCCCGATTACTAACACAGGGAGGAATGAGATGGTTGCGGCATTGCCACTGCTGCGCAAGCGCATTGCTCCGGTTTTTGATGAAGCCGGGGAGATTCTGGTCGTGAGGGTCATGGAGGGTCGGGCTCAAGAGCAGACGATCCGGAAACTGCCCTCGCACCTGTTGCCGGAGAAGATCGACAGTCTCACCGACCTGGGGGTTACGGTTTTGATCTGCGGCGCCATTTCATGCGCTGCAGAGGCCATGGTCGCGGCGCGTGGTATTCAGGTGTGCCCCTTTATTGCGGGATCCGTCGACGAGGTTCTGCAGGCTTGGCTGGCGGGACGTCCGTTAACACAGGACTTCACCATGCCCGGCTGCGGCCGGCACCGGCGACGCGGTCGCCGTCGTTGACGATGCGAATGATCCGCATCTACTCACATGATATGGAGGTTTGATATGCCGGGAGGAGACAGAACCGGTCCGCAGGGCGAAGGTCCCCGGACGGGAAGAGGTGCCGGGTACTGCTCGGGAGCAGGGGCTCCGGGTAGCGGGAGCTGTGAAGGTATGGGTCGCGGTCGAGGACTGCGTCGGCGCGGTCGGCGCTGGGGCCGGAGGAATGGTGGAGGAGGCGGGCACGGATTCGGTTTGGGAAGAGCAGTCCGGAATCGAGCAGTCTCAGAGAAAAACACGAACAGGGAAGAGAAATGAAAATAGCCATCACGACAACGGGTGATTCGTTGCAGGCGCCGTTGGACATGCGCTTCGGCCGTGCGGTCGGTTTCCTTATCTACGATCTCGACAAGGGGACCGCCGAGTTCGTCAGCAACAGTCAGAACCTCAACGCAGCTCAGGGGGCGGGAATCCAGGCGGCGCAAACCCTGGTGGCGACCGGCGCAGAGGGGTTGATCACCGGTCACTGCGGTCCCAAAGCCTTCCAGGTATTGGAGGCTGCCGGGGTAGCGGTGTTCAACACACGGGCCGCCAATGTGGACGAGGCGTTGACGCTGTATAAAAAAGGCGACCTGACTGCCGTCGCATCGGCAGATGTGGAGGGGCACTGGACGTGAAAATAGCCCTGGCCTCCGGCAAGGGGGGGACCGGAAAGACTACCATGGCGGTGGCGCTGGCGCGTGCGGCTCGGAGCCCGGTACGGCTGCTGGATTGCGATGTCGAGGGGCCCAATTGCCATCTCTTCATCAAGCCCGTATTGGAGCGGAGTGAGATCGTTACCGTTTCGGTGCCGGTTGTGGACAAGAACCTGTGCAAACCCTGCGGCAAATGCGCCGAGATCTGCCGCTTCAATGCGATAGCCTCCATCAAACTCGCCCCGCTGTTTTTCCCTGAACTCTGCCACGCGTGCGGCGGCTGTATTCAGGTGTGTCCCGAAAACGCCATCGGAGAGATACAACGCGATGTGGGTTTGCTGGAGTGTGGATCGAGTGACGGATTGGAATTCATCCAGGGGCGCCTCATGATCGGCGAGGCCATGGCGACGCCGGTCATCAAAGCGGTCAAGCGCTATCAGAGCGATGAGCTCCTGACACTCATCGACTGCCCGCCAGGTACAGCCTGCCCCTTTGCCGCAGCGGTGCGCGGGTGCGACTATGTGCTGCTCGTGACGGAGCCCACACCCTTCGGTCTCCATGATCTCAAACTGGCCGTGGCCACATTGCGCCGGATGGGTATTGCCGCCGGAGTCATCGTCAATCGCTGCGTCGACAGGGATAACATGATAGCTGCCTATTGCCGCGAGGAGAATATCCCCTTGCACCTGCAGGTGCCGGAGCAGCGACGCATCGCGGAGGCAAGCTCCCGAGGTCGCATGTTGCTGGAGGTTGCGCCTGAATTCGGTTCGAAACTGAGAGAGGTTCTGCAGATGGTGACCGAACGAATATCGGGAGGGCAGCGATGAAGGAGGTTGTAATCATCAGCGGCAAAGGCGGCACCGGAAAAACCAGTCTCACGGCCTCCTTTGCGGCACTGGCCGATAATGCGGTTGTCGCGGACTGCGATGTGGACGCGGCGGACCTCCATCTGGTGTTGAATCCACAGCTGAGCGAAGGATCCGAATTTCGCAGCGGTTTTGCGGCTCAGATCCGCGAGCACGCCTGCATCGCTTGCGGCATGTGCGCATCCCTCTGCCGTTTCGATGCCGTACTGGAGAATGGGCGTGCGACCGTGTTGGGACGATATCGGATCGATACGGACATCTGCGAGGGCTGTGGCGTATGCGCTCACTTCTGCCCGGAAAGCGCGATCGATCTGCACGAGCGCATCTGCGGCGAATGGTGGCAGGCGGAGACCGAATACGGTCCGCTGGTGCATGCACGTCTGGGCGTGGGGGCGGAGAACTCCGGCAAGCTGGTCAGCCTGGTGCGCCTGGAGGCGCGCAGAATCGCCGAGGAGCGAAACCGGTCGCTGATTCTGGTCGATGGCCCGCCGGGGATTGGTTGTCCCGTAATCGCCTCGGTTACAGGTGCCTCGCTGGTTGTGATCGTCACCGAGCCCACCCTGGCCGGCGAGCATGATCTCGAGAGGATTCTGGCGCTGGCCGAACACTTCTCGATTCCCGCCGTGGTGTGCGTGAACAAGTGGGACATCAATCCCGAAATTACCGAGCGGATCGAAAAACGGACGCTGGCGGTCGGAGCACGACCGATAGGTCGGATACCCTATGACCGGATCGTAACGGAGGCCCAGGTCAATGGGCAGCCCGTGGTGACATATTCCTCGGGTCCGGTTGCAGAGAGGATCGAAGGGATCTGGTTGGAGGTGCTCACATCAATCTGAAGGTCGCTGGATTGCCGAGAGGGCGGGAGCGCCGTCTACCCGGTCCAGGCAGAACATCTATCGAAATCAAAACAAGGAGCAGGCATCATGCGCATAGCGATTCCCGTCGCCAACGGTCAACTGTGTCCCCATTTCGGACACTGTGAACAATTCGCCCTGATCGACGTCGATCGGAAGAGTATGGAGGTCGTCGCCCAGATGATGGTCGATCCTCCTCCTCACGAACCGGGTATACTGCCCCGATGGCTTGGCGAACTTAATGCTACCATCATCATCGCCGGAGGGATGGGGCAGCGCGCACAGGCGCTGTTTGAGGAGCAGAACATAAAGGTCGTGATTGGCGCCTCGGCCGGTAGTCCCGAAGATCTGGCTAAGGCCTTCCTGGCCGGAACTCTGAAGAGTGGACAGAATCTCTGTGATCACTGAAGAGGAGCGCTACGTAAAGGAGCGGGCCAGTCACGCTGAATGCCTGCTCTGCGGGGCGCGTGACCCGCTTGGCCTCGGATTGGCATTCAAACGTGATGCCGACGGGGCCGTGTCGGCCCGTTTGACCTGTCGCAATCAATGGCAGGGGTATCCTGGTCAGCTTCACGGAGGGATGATCGCCTCCGTGCTGGATTCGGCCATGACCCACTGCCTGTTTCATCACGGCGTGCAGGCGGTGACGGGGGAGATGCAGACCCGGTATCTCCATCCGGTGCCGAGCACGGCGGAGGCGAAACTGCGGGCGGTCATCACACAGGCACGCCCCCCCCTTTTCCGCTTGCGGGCAGAGCTGCTGGTCGATGAACGGGTGCTGGCATGGAGCGAAGCTAAATTCATGCAGCTTACTCCGGATGATTTGACATGATAAATGTGCCGCGGTGCTGATTTCGATCTTTCAATAAGCGCCACTTGGGCTATTATGGCCGACGCAATCAACACTGCGTAGGGAAGATCATGAAGTCCATTATCATCGGCACGGCGGGTCACGTCGATCACGGGAAGACCCGCCTGATCGGCCGTCTGACCGGTATCAATACGGATCGTCTCAAAGAGGAGCAGCAACGCGGAATCTCCATCGAGTTGGGGTTTGCCCGGCTTGAGCTGGATGGCGTTGAGGCCGGTATCATCGACGTGCCCGGGCACGAGAAGTTCGTGCGCACTATGGTTGCGGGCGCGGGCGGCATGGACATGGCGCTGCTGGTGGTCGCCGCCGACGAGGGGGTGATGCCCCAGACGCGTGAGCATGTCGAGGTGCTGGAGCTGCTGGGTATAGATCGTGTACTGGTTGCACTCACCAAGATCGACATGGTGGATGAGGAGATGGTGGAGCTGGCCGCCGATGATGTGCAGGAGTATCTGTCGGACACGATCATGTCCGCTGCCGAGGTCATCCCCTGCTCATCCGAGACCGGTGAGGGGCTGGAGCAACTGCGCGTCAAACTGGCCGCGATGGCCGTCGCCACCCCCGAACGCACAAGCGTGGGCACCTATCGTCTGCCGATCGATCGCGTCTTTACGATGACGGGCATGGGCACGGTGGTCACCGGCACCAGTTGGAGCGGCAGCGTGCGCGTGGGTGATCAACTGGAGCTGCAGCCCCAGGGGCGGCAGGTGCGGGTGCGGGGCATCCAGGTGCACGAGCACACTGCCGAGGTGGCCCACGCCGGTCAGAGGACCGCCCTGGCCCTGCACGGCGTCAAACATGATGAACTCACTCGCGGTGAACTGCTCGTTACCGAGGGGCGTTTTCAATCCAGCAGCATGATCTCTCTCAAGGTGCGGGCATTGTCCTCCAGCCCCTGGACGCTTAAGCAGCGCAGTCGGATCAGGTTTCATTTCGGTACCCAGGAGGTTCTTGGGCGTCTGATCCTGCTCGACAAGGAGAGCCTGCCCGCGGGCGAGGAGGCGTTGGCCCAGGCGCGTCTTGAGGAGCCGACCGTCTGCGCCCCAGGCGATCGTGTGATTCTCCGGTTCTACTCTCCGATGCAGACCATCGCCGGTGGTGAAGTCCTTGAGGCGGTGGCCCCCAAGCGACGTCATGGTCGCGATACCGATCTGGAGGCCGTGCGTCTAAAGGAGTCTGGAGATCCGGCTCTGATTCTGGAACGGGCAATTCTCGACGCGGGGTTGGCGGGGGCTCCCGAGAAGGAGCTCAAGGTGTTGATGGAGAAGTACGAGGGCGATTCGCCGTTGCCGCAGCTGGCGGAGAACAGGGTGGTCGTGCAACTCGGAAAACGTCTCTTTCACACCGACCTGATCGAAGCGCTGGCTACCGAAATAGAGATCCGGGCGCATAAGCATCATGAGGAGCGACCGCTGGCCTGGGGGCCGGCGCGGGAGGGCCTGCGCAGCGCGCTCGCGTCGGAGTTGCCGCAGGCATCGTTTCAGAAGATGCTCGAGCATCTGGAGACTGCAGGGCGGTTGCGACTCAAAGCCGACCTGGTGCGGGCCAGTGAGGAACCTCCCGGCGCAACGGGCCAGGCCGCAGAGTGGCTGAAGCAGGCGGAGACCGCCTGGTTGCAGGCAGGGCTGACGGCGCCGAAGATTTCGTATCTGACGGAACTGGGTGTGCCCGAGGATATGGTTACGGACCTGGCCAACCTGATGGTCGCGCGGGAGCTCCTGATCCGCATCACTCCGGAACTCCTGGTGCACAGGGACGCCTTCGCCCGCTTCCGGGAGGGACTGGTCGAGTTGTTCGGTCAACAGGAGGTCCTGGTGGTCGGGCAGATCGGTCAGCATTTCGAACTCAGCCGCAAGTTCTCCGTGCCGCTGCTGGAATACTGCGATCAACAGGGATTGACTGAGCGGCGTGAAGCCGAACGACGCCGAGGGCCCGAACTGTAGTCTCCGTGTTCCGGTCGTCCGGCGCTATCTGAAGAACGTCTTGATCAGGCTGAGCGTTTCCGGAATGGCTGCTGGTGGCGGCGGTACGAACACCGTATCGCCATTCGGTTGCCAGACCCAGTCGAAGGTGATGTGGGTGGCGGTCAGGTCGGTCACGAGAAACTTGACCCAGGTCGTATCCGTCTCACTATCAACATGAGCCAGCAGGTAGGCGAAATCGGGTTCAGCCGGTTCGAAGTTGATGAAGGTGTGCGGCTCGCCGTTATCGGCAAGGGTGTTCTCAATATCCTCAAGCAACAAACCGGATCCCAGTGAATGGATATGCGGCTTGTCGTAGCTGGCTCCACCTTCCGGCGCACCCAGATACATTGCGCCCGGTGCGGAGATGATCTCGATGAGGACCAGGTCGGCGATACCTGCATCGGACAGTGCGTTGTAATCCTGCAGACTGTCGACCGTGGCGGTGGCGAAATCGAAACCATGGACATCGACCAGACCGTCGATATCCGCCTGTGTGATCCATTTCAGTGTCGTCGTGCCCGAGGGGAGACCGTTCTCATCCTCATAACCTTCGGCGATGGCCAGGGAGAACAGGCAGCCCAGACAGAGAAGCAACAGCGCGACGGATCTGATCATCGGCTCTCCTTTCCTTTGAGAACGACAATCTCATCATACTGGCCGAAAGCGCCTATCAAACCGCAGGCGGCGGTCAGTGCGGGGCTGTCGGCCAGAAGACGCCAATCGTCGGCATCTGGATCGGCCAGGAGAGGATCCTCGAAGATATCCTCCAGGCCCGGATCCAACCCCAGGCAATCACCATAGTTGTTTGCCCAGTACAGGTTGCAGTTGAGTGTAGGTTGGGGGTCGGCCACGCTGAAGATGCCGCGTCCGCAGAGGGAGATCAGGCAGCGGGTGATATCGACTGCGCCGGCATTGCTGTCGATGAACAGACCCTCGATCTCATTGCGAACAAGGGTGATCTCCGTCAGCTCTGCGGAGGAGCCGTCCCGGAGCCACATTCCATACCAGTGGGAATCCTGAATCAGGAGCCTCTCGGCGATGAGATGCCCGCCGCTGACCGAGATGCCGTGGTCATTTTCGATACATGACGAATTGCGGAACTCCAGCGTGTTGCCTGCATCGCCGTTGAGGAAGACGCCCGTTGTACCGCACTCCCGGAAGGTGAGCGAATCGAAAACGGCACTGGCATTATAAAGATAGGCGCCGGATGAGATTGAGCCGGTAATGGAGAATCCTCGGACGAGTGTCTCGCTGGTGTTGCCCTCAAGATAGAACCCGAAGTCGCAATCGGAAGGGCCGGCGTCGAGTTCGATCATACCCTTGCCCGGGAAGGCGAAGAGTTTGAGGTCGGCCCCGGAGAGATCGATTGCGGCCGTTCCGATGGTGGGCCCGGTGATCTGCTGCTGGGTCAGGTTGTACGAACCGGGCATTACCACCATGCTGTCGAGACCATTGACGGAGCAATGATTGATCCCATCCTGCAGGGAGACCATAGTGCCGACACCGAGCTTGCATGGGAGTTGGAGCATGGTTTTGGGAACGACGATCAGGTGGAGAGTATCCTCCTGATTGGGATGGTTGTTGATTATTTCAGGGTAGCCGTGGAAATCGGAATCGGTCTCATTGATCTTGGCCCGCGCTCCATAATAGCTGCTCATGGAATCAACGCCAATCACCGCCTGGAATCCCCAGGGGATATCCTCGAAGAGCTTCTCACTCAAAGCGGTGTCGGTTGTATCATACCCGACCACCGCGAGATGGATGTTCGCCTCCGCTCCATTGATGTCCTGAACCAGAACCCGGATATTGCCCACAACGGATCCGACAGTAAGAGGCTTCACTATAGAGACGGCATTCTGCAGGTTGTAGTCGTAGACCTGTACCATGATGTCGATGCTGGCGATTTCGTTGAAGCTGCCCGGAGCTCTCCAGGTGACGACGGAATCGTTGCTCACATTGTTGATCCATTCGCCGGCGTTGCCCAGCGAAGACCCATCGTTCGAGATTCCCGTGGCGGACCAGAGGAACTTCAACTCGTCGTCATCATCGTCTATCGCTTCGATTCTGAGGTCGAATTCGGCAAGCGGCGAGAGCGTTTCGGGGCCGGGACTCATCTGGATATCGCTCAGAATCCTTGGTACGCTGTTCTCAGGAAGATCGTTGACCTCAAGACCGCAGCCGAGGGCAACAAGAATGAGCGCCAGCAGCAGTGGTGTCGGGCGACCCGCCGAGAGGGTATGTGAGATCGAGCGAAATTCCATGCAAGCATCCTTTCCCAAAGATCGACGGATCATAGTATATCTTTTGCCAAAACTGAACAGGGAAGAACCAGATGAATGACAGTTCTCGTAATTTAATTGACGAGCTACGATCCGAAGTGGGTGTTGAACTCCTCGCTAATATCGCCGAATTGCGTGCGGAGAGTCAAATAGGCCCGGGACAGGTGGCTGCTCTGCGCAAGCGGTGGTCCAGGGAACTGGTGGTGCTGGCACTCAGGATCTCGGAAGCAAACGAGCGCCTGGGGCGCAAGTTCCCGTCCGACGAGGATCTGATGTTCACACCCGAGTTGCTTGAGCAGGCCAGTTCGCATCCGGTGGCGATGCACAGAGCCAGGCGTCTGGCCCCTCTTGACCCTGTGCTGGATCTGGGGTGCGGAGCCGGCGGCGATCTGACCCGTTTGGCGCAGCTTGGTGCCCGGGTTGCGGGCGTCGAGGCCGACCCCCTGGCGGCTGCCCTGGCGCAATCGAACCTGAATGCGCTGGGCCTGGCCGGAGAGGTCGTACTGGGGACTTTCCCCGATATCGAGCTGCCCGAGTTTCGCACACTCTATGTGGACCCGGCGCGAAGAGGGGGCGAACGGCGACCTGGTGGAGCCGGACAAGGTGGCCGTTATATTAAACCGGCAGATTTTTCTCCCTCCCCGGCAGAATTGTGTCAGGTACTTAGCACTTGTAATTCGTGGGTGATTAAGTGGGGGCCTGCGTTGGACCTATCGCACAAAGTCCTTGCCGGTCCAGGTGGAATTCTGTCTGGCAGGACCCGGCAGGATTACGAAATCGAACTGGTTTCCTGGAATGGAGAGCTCAGGGAAGCGGTGCTCTGGGGTGGTGAAGCCAATCTGGGCAGGGGGCGAATCGCCACCTTGCTCAGAGGGTCGATGACCGATTTCAAGACACATTCCTACTGCGGAGAACAGGCGGCTCCCAAGCCTGCGATTACATCTCCAAGAGCCTGGTTATACGAGCCGGATCCGGCTCTGATCAGGGGTCAACTTATTGAATCTTATGCTAATAAGCATGGCTATACGCTTGTGGCTCCTGACATCGCATACCTGAGTGGGGATGCTCCCGACCCTACTCCATTTGTGCGTAGCTGGCCGATCCTGGAGACATTTCCTTTCAGTATTACAAGGGCACAGGCTTTACTCGATAAATATGGCGCGGGTCACATTATCTTGAAGAAGCGGGGGTACCCTCAAGACCCCGAATCGCTCCGTTCGCGATTCACTCTGAAGGGGGACCGTCACCTGACCTTGTTTATTTACAAGGGGGTGGAAAAGAGGCAGGCTTGCCTATGCGGAAACCGGTTTTGTTTCCCTGAAACTGTATAAAAGATCTTCCTTTGTTGCCTCGGTGCAATTTTTGCAAAAAGAGTATTGCAAAAACGTAGCCTTCTGTGGTTATATAGTAACACTTCAGGAGGGTAGGAGAGAAAGTAAGAATTCACCGCGTCAAAGGGGAGAGACTAATGTCTGCCATCAAGCCCAATTTACTCGTTTTGGATCAGAGCGGCGGGTTGATGATGAAGTGGGGTGAGGCGTTAAGCAGGGACTACGATATAGAGGTATCCCGCGAGGCCGAATCCGCCTACTACTTCTTTGGTGAGATGGCACCTGATGCCATCATCGCCCACATTGAAAACCGTTCAATGACTTCGCTGACCATAGCCGTGCGCAACATTCATGAGAAAGCGCCGGAGTTGCCGATCATTGCAATTCTCAGCGACAGTATTACAAGCACCGAGCGCCAGGAGATTCTTCACGAGAATTTCTTCACGCACCTGGAATCGGATATCGATTTTGATGAGTTGAAGATCATCCTTGAGCGTTCACTGGATCAAGGCCGCCTTTTGCAGGAAAGGTTCTATCTCCGTCAGAAGTTCTTTGAAATGGACGCCTTCGAGCTGGGTGGGGCACTGGCGACTCAACATGACCAGATTCAGCAGGCCGCCAGTTCCGGAATGGGCGTCATGATATATGGCGATCCGGGTAGCGGTTTGCGCGAGGTTGCCAAGAAGCTGCATCTTTTGAGTGATCGCGGGAGAGGCCCATTTGTGGTTTTCAACCCCACCATGCTGTCCGTAGAGGACTGTAGAATCCGTCTTTTCGGTCGCGAAGTTCGTGATGGATTGCGACAAAAGGGTCTTCTGGAAATGGCATCGCATGGCACGATCCTGTTTGAAGAGATCGGGAAGCTGCCTGTTGCCGTACATACGGAACTCTACCGTGTTCTCGTCGAAGGGCGCATGACTCGGGTGGGAGGGATTCGTTCACTGCCGGTGAGGGTAAGGATAATCGCAACCAGCAGTCTGGATCTGCTTGAGGAGGTTCGCAACGCTCAATTCCATGAGGGCCTGTTCAACAAGATTCATGTCTACTCGCTGTCGATTCCGCCGCTCAAGGAGCGTCGTGAAGATATTCCGGCGCTGTTGCGGAGCTACCTGAGGCGCTTCAGCCGGCGCTATGGCCGCGATCACATGGAATACGACAAGGATGTCGAGGCATTCCTGACGCGCTATTCCTGGCCCGGCAGTATTGAGGAGTTGCGCAAAGGTGTGGAGCTGGCTGTTCTCCGTTCAGGCGGACAGACGCTCCGGTTGAGCGACTTCGGCGTCCACGGCATTGATGTCGATATGCTTCCGCTGAGTTACAAGAAGGCCAAGAAGCTCGTCGAACTTGATTTCAAACGTCGGTTCTTCGATCGTCTGCTCGTTCTGGCCGAGGGGAAGGTTACCAAGGCTGCGGAAATCTGTGGCATCCCCCGTCCAAGTCTGTCGACGATGCTCAAGGAGGCCGGCATCCATGCGGCCGACTACAAGCGTCGTGCGAAGATGAAGAGGGCCGCTGCCGCGCGGTAATCGTGGCGACAGTTGAGAGCACGTTGTGCGAGGGACTCGCATTCGAGAGCAACCGACCTACTCCCCGTGGGTCGGTTGCTTTTTATTGCCCGGCGGTGTGGACCAGGTAGTGGGCCCAGTAATATGGATGACTCCAATCGGATTTGCCGTCGCGATACCCCTTCTGGGTCAGGCGCAGCGCCTCTGCTATCAACTTGCCTTCGGTCCGATATTTGTAGAAGCGCAGTGCGAACTCCCTGGCGCTGCGATCATCAATGCGCCTTGTGGAGGCCAGCACTGATCGAGCACCCGCTTCGATAAAGGCCCGAGAGAGATCGCGCAATGCGCCGCTGCGTCCCCGGATATCTCGTGATGCTTCGCAACACGACAGATAGACGAGTTCGGTGTCGAGATCCAGCTGCGCAATATCCCGCACGGTCAGCATCGATCCGCTGAAGGTGCCGGTCGCCAGATGCAGATAGGCCTGTTCGGAGAGTCCCTGGTGAACCTGGGCATGGACCGCCAAGTGTATCGTGTTCCAGCTGCTGCTGCAGGCGCTGCGCAGCAGGTCGCCATCAGCTTTGCGTCCAAGCAGTAGCGAGGATTCTCCCGGCCAAAGTGCGACAATCGCTTCGGCCTCCTCCTCGGCGTGTTTGAGCATGGAGCTGTAGTCAGCGGCGAGGCCGTTGAAACCGATGGCGAGGATCGACTCCGAGCTGTTCGGGAACACCTCACGCCGACGGGGCGGAGCGGATATGCTGCTGGTCAGAGTGATTGAAGCGTGGTCGAGCAGCGTCTCCCCCTGCCACGGCAGCAGCACCCAGGGGAGACCGTGTAGATTGTCATCAGGCATGATTCGCAGCCGCTTCGCGACGGGCCAGATATCGGCCACCGGTCCAAGCAGGTGTTCGGCCAGACGCGCAGCTGAGCGGTGCGCTTCGGGGCGATTGGGCTGGCTGACCGAGCGGAGCAGCATCTCCATTTCCGGAAGGATGACATCCGTGCCCGGGATGATGAAGAACCAGACCTCCTCGTCACGTGTGAACCAGAGATATCCCTCATGTTCATCGAGCAGATATGCTGCGCAATACCCGTCCAGTGTCGGCGGGGTGAGGGCCGGCAGTTTGCCCCAGGACAGATCCTCCATCTCCTGACGCAGAATCAGGCTCTCCCGAGCGGGCGAGCGTCCCATGACCAGATGCGGGTAGTTGATGATCAAACGGATCCGGGTCAGGTAGGCATCCTTGAGAACATCACTCGCGATATGACGCAACGAGCTGTCTCCACCCGCCAACTGGCCGTCAACCAGCAGCCGGCAGGCTTCAAGGATATTCTCATAGGCTGCGACCGGTTGATGTAGAGCCGCCTGACTTCTGGACAACTCCAGGTGGAACCGGATCGCCAGATCGCGGGCCAGATTCTCGCCTGTGATATCCAGGGTCCGTGACAGGATTGCCACCGCCTGACGGTGTGCGCCCTGACGTGAGGCGCAAAGACCGAGCATGAGCTGTCGCTCCTGCAGGGTCCGGTGGCCGAGTCCCTGATCCAGATGGCGACCGACCTCCTCAAACTCCTCCAGTGCGGACTCTATATTGCCGAGTTCCAGCAGGATCCGTCCGCGCAACTGGTGTTGCCGACTCTTCAGCGCCGGTTGTCGGCTGGCGTTGGCGTAGTACTGCGCCGAATCGATGGCGGCCAGCGCGGAAACCGTGTCGCCGGTGTGATAATTGAGGAGACCGCGAACATTCCAGAACGCAGCGGTCTTGCTTGCCGCCGGAGTCAACTGCAGGCGCCGCTCCGCCAGATTGAGGTGGTGCCGGGAAAGGTCGAACTCCCCCATCTCCATCTTCAGGCGGGCGATCTCAAGATCGATCTCGAATCGGGGATCGAATCCCGGGTCGCTCATGAAGATGCTGCTCTTCATCTCGTTGAGAACACTGAGTGCATAGCGTGCGGTTTCCGGGCGTCCCGTCTCCCGACCATAGCGAGCCATACGGAAGAGGCGGCGGATCTCCCCATTCGGATCGCTGTATTGTTCACCAAGATCTTCGGCAAGTTGCCTGAGAGAATCGGCAGTCTGGTAGTTCCCCGAAAAGAGCCAGAAGTCCGCCTCTCCCAGATAAAGAGCATGAAGCAGTTCCGGATCCTGTCGGTTCTTCAGTTCGAGACGGGCATGGTCCAGCGCCACGAATGCGGAATCGGGATAACCCAGTTTGAGGTAGTTGCTCGCAATGTCCACCCAGACAAGCGAGTTGATAAGCGGCTTCCCCAGCACCCAGGCTCTGCGGAGGATATCCTGATTGATGGCCAGCGAGGTCTGGACTTCATCAAGAGCCGTGTAGAGTCCGGACAGCCTCTGGAGCGATTCGATACCGATCGCCGGCAGATCCATCTCCCTGCTGTTCTGATCGATCTGGCGGAGCAGCAAAGATGCGCGGTCCGGCACGCCCAGTTGCGCGAAAAGCGTGGCCAGATCCTGTAAACACTGGAGAGCAGGCATATGGAGGTCGACACTGGCGAACAGTCGATCGGCATGTCGGAGGGCGTGCATCGCTTCGTGGAGACGATCCTCCTTTAAAAGACAGCCGGCGATGTCCCGCCAGTACTGGCCCTCCAGAGCCGGTCCGCAATGGCGACGTACCGAGGCAAGTTGAGCAAGCAGCAGCTCGAGAGAGGATGCGGTGAGATCGGACTGACGCAACTCCTGCGCGATTTGTCGCTCGACCAGGAGACGTTCCTCAGGATGCAGCATCTCGTTTTTGATGCGAGTATTCAGGAAAAGGAAAAGGCATTCGGATTTATCCGGTGTCTGCCTGCCGCGAGCGTACAGCCCCAGCGCTGTGCCGGTGTCGAGCAGAGCCGGATTGCTCAGGATAGACGCGGATCCGGGCATCTCGCCCATCTCCTGGTTAAGGCTGAACAACTTGTCGAGAAGGCAGAGGTCGCGGGGGTTCTCGTCAAGCAGGCGGAGCAAGCTGTCGGCAGCGCTTTGTCGCAGGGAGGGGCGGTAGAGATTCTGGCCGAGACGCTCCGCCAGGAGGACTTTTCCTCCACTCGGAGGAGCATCGACATTGTTGAGGAGTTGAGTCAGGGAGATATCGATAGCGGTGGCGATTTGACCGGAGATTGGGAATTCCTGCAACGAGAAGGGGCTCTGATCCTCAACCTCACGCTTGGAATCACATGATAAAAGAAAAACCACGATCAGAAGATAAAGCAGCGAGACTGTTTGCCTTACCAACTTGTTTGCGTATAGATTCCTTTTGCACAATTCCATTTATTGAATCATATCCATGACGTTGTCGAAGGGTTATAGTGATGCTCTCTGCGTATGGAATTATATGAGCTATCCCAGAAGGAAGCCAACCCGGATTATGCCTACAGACCTCGAAATAGCACAAGCACTCAAGGAGTTTCTTGCGGGAGATGAATCCGCAGCTGATCGCCTGAGTGCATTGTTGCATCCCGATATGCTGGTTGTCGCCGGCAGCCTGATCGGTGACGGAGTACCGGGGCCGGAGGATGTCGTCCAGGATTCGCTGCTGGCGGTTTTGCGCTACCTCAAGCGGAGACCCGATTTCAGGGGCAGAGTGTCGGCATTTGCTGCGACTGTCGTCAAGAATCGGTGTCTGGACGTATTGCGCCAAAAGGCCCGGACAACCCAGTACCCCATTGAGGAATTTCAGGTTACGCTTCAGGATGATTT
This sequence comes from bacterium, assembly GCA_024231955.1. Taxonomy (GTDB): domain Bacteria; phylum Krumholzibacteriota; class Krumholzibacteriia; order JACNKJ01; family JACNKJ01; genus JAAEPZ01. The sequence goes on from JAAEPZ010000538.1 coordinate 410,691, forward strand.
CATGCATCCGATGGATATGATCATCAGGGAGGAGGTTCACCATGGGTTGGGTGAAGCTCTGGAGCGGCTGGATCCACCCTGCAAGGACCTCCTGGTGAAAGTGTTTTTCGAAGGTCGGAGCCTTGAAGAACTCAAAGGCCCGCTTGGACTTTCGAGCGTCCAGGCGCTCTACTATCGCAAGAAGAAGTGTCTGGAAAAGCTACGAAATCTTTTCAAGACACGGGGCTTGGGGAGTTGAATTAGCGGAGGGGGCTCTGCCCGTTCCCGACAGAATCTCATACATGTCGAGGATTTCTCATGTTATCACAGAAGTTCGAGTGCGTAGAGCCGGAGATCGGGAAGTTACTGGACGCCCGACCGATGGCTGAATATGAGTCCGGGTTGCGTGAGCAACTGGAAGCTCATATCGATGTATGTCATGCATGTCGTCAACACTATCGTTTTTCTCAGGAGGTCGAACAGCTTATCGGAGAGGGTGTTGGTGTTGTCGAATCGGACAATGCGCAGATTATCTCCATCAATACGCTGTTCTCGAGGCGGAGTCTGCTGGTAGCCTCCGCTCTGGCGCTGGTCGCCAGCATCCTGCTTGCCATCCTGTTCGGACCTTCCGAACGAGCGTTGTTGTCTCCCAGAAGCACCTCCGTCATCGAGCGTAGCCCTACAGGGGATTTTCAGATCCTGCACCCCTTCGAGGGGGAGGTTCTCGGTGCGCGAGGTGGGAACCTGAAGTGGACTCCAGTGGATGGCGCCACCTCCTACAGGGTTGAATTGAAGAACGTCGAAACCGATTTCTCCTGGTTCCGCCAGGTGAACGACACCAGTATTGAGTTGCCTGAAAGCGGCAAGGGTCCGGGCAATTACCTGGCCGTCATCAAACCGATTCCTGAGGACCTTACTCGTGAAGGTGAGCGGAGTGTATACTTCCGTCGAGGGAACACCAGCAGTATGCTGTTCTACAGAATCGTTCATATGCCTCTGATCAGTCTGCTTGCATTAGTTCTCGGCGTGGCAGCCGGCCTGCTGGCTCTGCGTCGTTTTTAATGCCCCACACAACCCCCTCAAGTCCCGACGCGCCTGGCGCGTCGGGCATTTTTTTGTCCGGAATTTCATCAGTGTCATGTCGCACTTGATGCCCAACCGTCGTTTGTGGATACTCACCGTCTATGCGTAAATCCACCATCATCGTTGCTGTTCTGGGTTTGGTTGCCCTGGTGCTGTTGCCCCGCGTTCCTGTAGACGGGGATTACCTGCTGCGCCATACCCTTGAGGAGGAGATGTTTCCGGAGGTCCTGTCGCACCTGAATGGGCAGGAGGTTGCCGCCAACTCGGCGATCAGCATCAACGTGGAGGGGCCACTCGCTCATGAAATTCGATACGATCTCCAGGATTTCCTCCTGACCAATCTGCCGCAGGGGGATATTGCGAAGAATGCGATCATCACTCTTGCCTGGAGTATCGATGACGGGATAGTGGATATCCAGGGCTCGGTGCGAACACTGAATCTGGAAACCTTCATCAGGCAGCAGCAACATCTTCTGAGCTGGATCAGCCTGTTGCCGCCCCTGATCGCCATTCTGCTGGCCTTCGCATTCCGCCGCACCCTGATCTGTCTCTTTGTCGGTATCTGGGCCGGAGCAACCCTGCTGTTTCACGGAAACGTAGCCAAGGGTCTGGTCTGGGTTGCTTACGAGGGGATTCTGCGTCACGCGCTGCTTGATCAATTCCGTATCGAGATTCTTGTCTTCATCTTCGGCCTGGTAGGGGCGGTCGGCATAATGAGCCGTATGGGGGGTGTGGCAGGCATGCTCCGCCTGGTTGAGGGTGCAGTGAGGAGCGCCCGCTCGGCGCAGTTTTTCACTGCCGTTATGGGTCTGCTCATTTTCTTCGACGATTATGCCAATACGATTCTGGTCGGTACCACGATGCGTCCCCTCAGTGACCGGTGGCGCGTCAGCCGTGAGCGTCTGGCCTATCTGGTCGACTCCACCGCAGCGCCGGTCGCCGGGTTGAGCGTGCTTTCGACCTGGGTTGCCTATGAGATGAGTCTCTACGCCGACCAACTGCCGATGATCGGGGTGGAACAGGATGCCTATATCATTTTCCTCCGGACCATCCCCTTCCGCTTCTACTCGATATTCACCCTGCTGCTGGTGATGATCGGGGCCGTGACCGGTCGCAGCTTCGGACCAATGCTCAAGGCGGAACGCCGCGCCCGGGCTGGCGCCGTGAGTCCCGTCGTCAACGGTGACAGGGGCGTTGCGGAGCGGATGGCGAGCACCGCGCTCAAACGTACTTCGCACAAACCCGGTGTTCCAGCTCGCTGGTGGAACGCGGTTCTGCCGCTTGGGCTCATCATAGGTGTAACCCTCTGCCTGATGTTCTCCTTCGGTGATGTTGAGCAACGTGGTCTGGATGCGCTGGGTGATGTGGAATATCTGCGCAGTGTAGTCCTGTCGAACACCAACAGCACTCGCGCCCTCGCCTGGGCTGCGGTGAGCGGTTTCCTGCTGGCTCTCTTTCTGGCCCGCGGCCAGAGATTGCTGGGTTGGGGGGAGGCGCTTGCGGCCGGTGTCGGTAATTTCCGTGCCATGCTGGAGGCTATCGGAATCCTGATACTGGCCTGGGTGATGGGGCATATCTGCGATCTGCTCGGCACCAGTCACGTGCTCATCGCCATGGCCAACGGCGGCCTGGATAGAATGGCGCTGCTCCTCCCCTTGATACTCTTTCTCACCGGCGCGGCGGTCTCTTTCGCCACAGGCAGTTCTTGGAGTACGATGGCGATTCTTCTGCCCAACGTTGTGCTCTTGGCGGGGCGGATCGGCGAGGCCACGACTCTCGGCACCGAGGGGATGCTCCTGCTGGCAATCGGTGCCGTGCTGGAGGGGAGCATCTTCGGCGATCATTGTTCACCGATCAGCGACACCACCATTCTCTCCAGTGTCGCCAGCGGTTGCCCTCATATGGCGCACGTGAAAACCCAGATACCCATCGCCCTCGCGGCTCTATTCGTGGCCGTATTTGTCGGTTATCTCCCTGTGGCGCTGGGAGTTCCGGTCTGGTTGATCCTCCCGACGGGAGCAATTGTCCTTTTACTCATCATTCGACTGCTCGGGCGATGCCCGGAAGATGAATCGCGCATGTCCGTGTAGGTGGAATGTCCGTCAAGTATATGTTATACTTGCTGCGGAAATTCAACACGGGAGCCGATATGCGACGCGACATGTTTAGTTTGGGATATATCCTGATGTTCATCTGTCTCCTGGCCTCGCCACCAACCGTTATGGCCCAAGACGAGGTCATGGCGCTGTATGGTGAGGGCAGTCTCTCCTTCGACTACGCCCAGTGGCCGTTCGGCAGCTACGGCGGCACCTTTGCCGCCGAGGGCGCAGTGCTAGACACCCTGCTTTGGGGGGGCGAACAGGTGGAGAGCTGCGGCGGTTCGATGCAGAGCGTCAGCGATACGACAATAGTCTGGGCTTACGGTGCGAAATACAATTCGGATACCACCGTGGATGTCGCCGCCATCTTCGTGCGTGGCGATGGGGAGATTGCACCGGGTAGTTATGACGTGGATCCCACCGACTTCATGGCCGGCTTCATCTTCTTCGATGGCGTATCCGAACTCGCCATCCCCGAAGAGGCCGGAGATATCATTGAGTGGCTGGGCGCCGTGCAAGCTGATTACAAGTTCTTCAGCAGCAGTGGCACCATCACCTTGGCGGCGGTTGGGGAGATGGAGTTCAGCGGCGCCTTCAGCGGTTCGGCGATTGATCCCGAATCCTTCATGATGATCTCGGTGTCAGGCGGCCAGTTCGACATGACCGGCGTGCAGACAGGTATCGAGGAACCCCCGGCGGCCTCGCTCCGGGCGGCGGTTTATCCCAACCCCTTCAACCCGCAGACTCACATCGTCTGCAGCCTGGATGTCGCCCAGCAAGTGCGGGTGACGATCCATGATGCCCGGGGTCGCCTGGTGGCCACATTGGCCGATGGCCAGTTTGCCGCCGGCGATCACGGCTTCGACTGGCATGCCGTCGACGCACAGGGTGTACCTCTGCCCGGTGGCCTTTATCTGTATCGCGTCAGCGGCGAGTCGCTGCAGGTAAGCGGGAAGATGGTCCTGCTGCCCTGATGATCTTAGATTGCATGGTTAAACCGACCGTCTCAGGGCGGTCGGTTTTTTATTGTAGTCCACTGGGGATGCAATCCGGATCAGCTGCTCTCCGATTCACCTTTTCCCAGTAATCGCAACCCATTTCCGATCACCAGCAGCGAGGCGCCCATGTCGGCGACAATGGCCATCCAGAGCGTCGCCAGGTTCATCACGGCGAGCACCATGAAGATCACTTTGAGACCGAGGGCGATGAAGATGTTTTGCCGGATCACATTCAGGACGCGCCGCGAGTGGCCGATGAGCCAGGGGAGACGGAGCAGATCGTCGGTCATCAACGCGATATCCGCAGTCTCTATCGCCGTGTCGGATCCCATCGCGCCCATGGCGATGCCCAGATCGGCGGCGGCAAGGGCTGGGGCGTCGTTGACTCCGTCACCCACCATCGCGCAGGCACCGAATCGTTCCCGCATCTCATCGATTGCCGAAGCCTTGTCGGCCGGCAACAACTCGGCCCGCACCTCGTCGGCTCCACACTCCCGGGCCAGCGTGTCGGCCACGCGGCGATTGTCTCCGCTCAAAATCACACTGTGCTCGATGCCCCGCTCCCGCAGACGGGTGAGACAGGTTGACGCTTGCGGGCGCAGACTGTCGCGCACGCCCAGTATGCCCATTACGGTCGTACGGTCGGCTATATAGAGCAGCGTATAGCCATTCTCCTCGAGTTCCCGCGCCTTGTCTGTCAGATCGCCGGGATCCAATCGAACCTCGTCCAGCAACCGCTGATTGCCGATCAGGTAGGGTTCTCCCGCGATCTCCCCGCAAACCCCGCGACCTTGCAGTATCTGCAGATCTTCGGCCGGCGCCGTAGAAACTCCCTCTGCTTTGGCTGCGTCGAGAACGGCTCGCGCCAGGGGGTGTCCGCTGTTAGCCTCCAGGGATGCAGCCAGCTCCAGAATTTGAGCGCGACTGGAATCCTCGCCGAAATGAATCTCCTCGAGGCGGGGCTTACCTGCGCTCAAGGTGCCGGTCTTGTCGAAAGCTATGGCCCGCAGACGGGAGGGCAATTCGAGGAAGACGCCGCCCTTGATCAATATCCCGGCGCGGGCGGCGCGGGCCAATCCGGCCACGATGCTGACCGGTGTGGAGATCACCAGCGCGCAGGGGCAGGCGATGACCAGGATCACCAGCGCCTGATAGAACCACCGCAGCCACTCGCCGCCGATGAGGGGCGGTACGACTGCGATCAACAGGGCGATGGCCATCATCGCCGGTGTGTAGTAACGGGCGAAGCGCTCCACCCACTGTTCGGTTTGGGCGCGTCGCGACTGAGCCTCTTCGACCAGACGGAGAATCTGGGCCAGTGTGCTGTCGCCGGCGCTGCGCGTTGTCTCTATCTCCAGCACGCCGTCGCCATTGAGGCTGCCGGCGAAGGTCTCATCGCCGCGGTTTTTGTCCACTGGGATCGACTCACCCGTGATGGGGGATTGATCCACCGCACTGCGCCCCTCGACCACGCGCCCATCAAGCGGGATCTTCTCCCCCGGTCGGATCAGTACGCGGCTCCCGACCTCAACTTCGGCGACGGGGAGCAGGCGACCCTCGCCGTTGGTCGATGCTCCCGCTTCGAGAACGCGCGCAGTGTCCGGCGCCAGCTTGAGCAGGGAGCTGATTGCCCGTCGGGCCCGTCCCATGCTCCAGCTCTCAAGCAGCAGTGAGAAGGCGAACAGGAAACTGACCGCTGCCGCCTCGAAGAATTCACCCAGAGCGACCGCGCCACCGACGGCCATGAACATCAGCAGGTTCATGTCGGGTCGGAACGTACGCACGGATCGCCAGGCGCGAGGGGCGACAAAACCGGCGCCGGTCACCACCGCCAGCAGGTAGAGGGTAAGGGGGAGTGGGGATATGGGCAGCTCCGCGCCGTGGACACCAAGCGCGGCGGCGGGTCCGCGGAGCAGGAGGTCACAGAGAAATGCCGTTGCCAGCAGGATGCCGGATGCCGTCGTGAGCAGACGACGCGCATTGGCTTTGAACCAGTTCGTTTGCACGGACTCGGCGTCTTCGCCGCAGCAACTGCAGTTCAGCGCCTCCGACCAGGGCTCAGCTTTCTGACCGGTGCGGGCAATCGCCGCGACGATCGTCGATGTGCCCTCCGCATCCGGCATCTCCACACTGAGTTTGGACCTCAACAGATCGAAACGTAGACGATTATCCTCATCGACAATGGCGAGCAACTGCTGGCGAATGGGACCGGATTCATTCGGGCAGGTCATGCCCGGGATGCGGAAATGGAGCCAGATCAACTTGAGTCTCCTTCGTTGTCGTCGGTAAGGCTGCCTGCGATGAGCCTGGCGAGCGAGATGCCGCCGAGAAACCGGAACAGCTCCTGTTGAACCATGGTGAGCGGTCGGCAGAAGTCGCATTTGACCGCCCTGGCCGGCACATTGTCGGTGGGATCGAGCACAAGCGGACCCTCGATCGCCTCGACGATTTCGCCCAACGTGATCCGCTCCGGGGGGCGCGCAAGCAGGTAACCGCCCCGAGCGCCCTGACGGCTCAGACAGAGGCCGTGTCGCACAAGCTGCTGCAACAGCTTGGCGGTGAGTTCCAAGGGGATATCATGAGCGCTGGCGATCTCCTTGACACTCACCGGCTCATCCGAGGGGCAATGAGCGATATGGATCATAGCCTGGATGCTGTAATCGGTTTTCTTGCTGAATTTAAGCATCGTCGAACTCCGCAGCGGGATATGGAAATAAACCCGACTGAAATGGTCGCAATAAGGATAAGAAAGTGGCCCCGCTCTGTCAAGCGAGGCCTTAAGGTGTTTTATTCGGACCAGTTACGCCACTCTTCCGGGTGCTCGACGCTGATCTCGAAGCAGTTGAGCGTGGAGTTATAGCTTCTCTCCAGACGTTGCCGATATGGTTCGAATGAGGCCTTAGTGGCCAGCATCATGTTGCCTTTCCATGCGCTGCGCCCCGGCCTGTCCCTCAAGCGATCTATCTCATCCGCGATCATATCGCGGCACCGCTCTTCGCGCTCGGTTGGATTCTGATCCGGCACAGCCCGCAGCTGATTACGGAGCATAGACAACATGAAACGCCGATAACGGCGACGGACGTTATCTGTGGAGAAGGTCCCATCGTCGCCATCCAGAATCCGCTCCCCGCGATCCCAATGCCCCTCTTTAGTGATCTCCGGCCCATCTTCGGGTGAGTGATCAAGGAGGGAGAAGAAGGCTATGGAGTAGATATAGGTGTATTCGCTGAGACCCATACCGGCGGCACTCAAAGCCTTGTGCTTGGCCTCCATGTAATCTATGACGATGGGCACCATCTGTCTGAGGCTGGAGAACAGCTCACGCATGACGCGCAGTGCGTTTTCATCGTCATCCAGACCATCGGGGGGGAAGTCGGCGAAGGCTGCCTCCACCTCGTTCGATTCGGATACCAGCGACTCCCTGACCTCGAGGAAAAGCTCGAGCCGATCCGCCTCGATCTCTCCGGTTACGGCGGGTATGTAGGAGTAGACATCCCCGTACGTGTCGACCAATTCGAGATAATTCCGTTCAAGATTTTTCACACTGTGGATGGTCTTGCTCAAGAATAGACATCCACGTCCAAAGAGCAGAACAAGCAGCAGAACTATTACGCCGCACCCACAGCCGAGACCCTTAAGCCAGGAGGGTGCTCCCCTTTTTGTCTTGTCCGCCATCATCAGTCCTTTCACGCGTCGTGAGGAGGTTCAGGATCAATAGCCTTGCAGACCCAGTTCAAGCGGTGCGCACATTTCGCTGTAGCTGTCTTTGAATTCCCGCCGATAGGAGCGGAGTGAATTCTCGATCCTGTCGGGCAAACCGTCTTGCCAGGGGATACGGAAGCGGTCCCGTTCCAGCTTCTCGATCTCATCGTTCAGGGTGTCAGCCCACTCCCGCAATTCGGGATCGGTCTCGTTCGGATCGAGCTCGTCATACTGGTTGCGCATCAGAGTGAGCATGATGTCCTGGATCGTCTCGTGCAGGTCCTCCGTGCGCATCTCGCGAATCTCGTAATCATCCATGTTGTTGCCATCGATCTCGATGGAGGACCCGAGAATCGTGAAACCCGGGCCGTCGGCCAGCGATTCCCCAAGCCAGGAGTAGTAGCCAAGGACGTAGATGTAGTAATACTCGCCCGGGCCGATACCGACCTCCAGCATGGCCTCGTTGCGGGCGTTGAAGAAATCCGCCAGGCGGGGCACCAGGCCGACGCCGGAGCGAGCCAGTTTCATGGCCCTGAGCGGACCAACTGATTCGTTATCCTCGTTGGCGTCGCTGAGAGTGTGCAGAGTGCGATCGAGTTTGCGGCGAACGGGGGTCATCAGATCACGCAGTTCGAGGAACGCCTCGATGCGACTCGGGCTGATCGAACCATCGGCCTCGGGCGTGAAATCGTTAACGCTGCCGAAGCGGTCATAGACATCGTCCATGACGATCTCCATGTCCTCGAACTCATCGACGATGTTGCGCACAACCGAGTACCCGGCGAAGCCGATCGCGATAATCCCGATGATGACCACCAGGCAGCCGACGCTACAACCGATCAGGATTTTGGATCCGGTGCTTGCCATGATTAACCTCTCTGTCTGTTGTGATGGAGGATGTTCAGTGTGCTGGATGTCCGTCCGTGGCTCAAGCTTTCGTTTTGCTTCAAATAATAGCGCACTTTGAGGATCCGGTTTCCCGGGTGAAAGCTGTACGCGATATGCCTTGCCGGGTTACAGGGGCGATTCCGAAGATGCCTGCCGGAAAAGCCCCGGCGGTATTCCGCCGGGGCCGTATGGCAAGAGATATTGCGGATCCGCGGAGACGCGGACTATCCCGGTCAGGGGCGCAGCTTCTCGATCACCCCCGCATCGACCCAGTAGATGTCGGCCAGGCCGCCCTGGGGACCCAGATCGAGTTTGCGCAGTATCTCGAGAGTCAGTTTCCCGTCGGGGATATTCTCCGCATCGTTGGTGCGATCCGAACTGAAGAATAGATACTTGCCGTCCCGCGACACGAACGCCGAACTCGCCGAGGTGCCGGGCAGATTGATCCCATCTCCCATGTTCCTGGGCTCGCTCCAGTTGTCGTCCTCATCCCTGAAAACGATATAGTAGTCGGCCTCGCCGATCATATCCTCGCGCCCGGAGACGCAGGTGATGATATAGCTCTCATCGAACGCCACGAAGGCATTGTAGGAGGCTTCGCCGCAGTTCACCTCCGCGCCCAGGCGTTCCGGCTCCGTATACTGTCCGTCGACAAGACGCGACCGGTAGATGGACGGCGGCTGCCGCCGCTCGTGGTGGGTAAAGTACATGGTGCCGTCGCTGGTGAGCGAGGGGTAGTACTCGATCGCCTCTGTGGTGATTGGCTCGGGCGCCGGATAGGGCTCTCCCCAGCCGTCCCCCTCGCGATCAACCGCGAAGATGTTCTGATTGCCCCAACCGGGTTTCGGCTCCTGCCCCGCGGCAGCCTGGTTGGTGAGGAAGTAGAGTGTCCGGCCGTCGGGTGACAGCGCCGGTTCGAACACGGCAAAGTCGGCCCCCAGCGCGAAGGGGATGATCTCCAGCGGCGTCCAGCGGCCGTCGACGATACGGGTCCAGAGAACGGTCGTCAGGCCGCCGTGCATCAAGCCGATGAACATCTCCTTGCCGTCGGCGGTGGCGATGCAGTCGCGGTTGAAGAGGCCGTTGCTGACGATCCCCGGCGCGAACAGCTCGGGGGTCATCCCCGGCGGTTCCTGTCCGAGGTAGGGGCCGCGCAGATCGGTGATCCCCTCCTGTGCGGCGAGTTCGCCGACGAACGCCAGGGGGAGCAGAGCGAGCATCAGCAGCGCGAATGTTTTCGTGTATTTACCGGTCATTGCTCACCTCCAGCGCCTGGGTCCGCAGCTCATCGATGATATCCGAGCGCATCCAATAGATGCTCGAACCGCCGTTGCCCGGCTGGTCCATTGTCGCGAGGATGTGCTGGTAGGTTTCCGGCTCCTCCCGCTCCTCAACACGCACGGACATGAAGAACAGGTACTTGCCGTCGGCCGACAGGTTGGCGGAGAACTCCTGGGAACCGGGCGTGTTGATCTTGTCGCCCATGTTCACGGGGCCCGTCCAGTTGTCGTCGCCGTCACGGAAGCAGATGTAGTAGTCGACGCCACCGACGCCCCCCTCCTTGCCTGCGACCGGAACGATGATGAAATCCTCATCCGGGGAGATAGTGGCGTTGAACTGCGATCTCCCGCAGTTGACGACATCGGGCAACAGCTCCGGCTCCTGGTAGCGGCCGTCCACGAGTTGGGAGCGGTAGAGAAGGTGGATCCGCGTAGCCGGATCGGCGCGGCAGAAATAGAGGGTGCCGTCGCGGGTAACGGAGGGGAAGAACTCGGGATTTTCCGTATTGACGGGCCCCTCCAGACGGTGCGGCTCACCCCAACCGGCGCCGATGCGATCCATCACCCAGATATCGTTGTCGCCGGCCTCGCGGCCATCGGATGCGCGATCGGAGATGAAGAGGAGCTGCTTGCCGTCGGGCGAGATGAACGGTTCGACGACACTCTTGTCGGGGTCGGCCGAAAAGGGCGCCACCTCCGGCCTGGTCCACTTGCCGTCGACGCGTTTACTTGTCAACACCGCCGTGTAATTGTAGCGTCCGACCACGACGAGATAGTAGATCTCGTTGCCGTCGGGGGTCATGGTGAAATCACGAGTGTACATGCCGGTGCTGACTATCCCGGGCGCAAAGCGTTCGGGTTCGTCACCGGGTAGAGGTTGCCCCAGGTAGTCGCCCGTGAGCGGTCGGCCGGCGGCATCGGTCAGGTACGGGGATTCCGTTACCAGCTTACCGCCGCAACCGCAAAGCACAATCGCCAGCAGCAGCACCGGTAGCAGGTGTTTATTTAATTGTAGAGTCGATTTCAAGGGAAGCTCCTTCCCCTCGGGAATCCTCGGATTCACTCGAGGGATATGCGGATTTCACACGTATCGCCGCCTCTGAGCACGGTCTGGATAATCTCCACACCGACTTCACGGTCGAACATCCGACCGAATGTGGTTTTACACCACCCGGCGGTACATTCGCACAATTGCGGAGAATCGATCCAACCCTGTTTGACGAACGAGCAATAACAATGACCGTAAACGGCAGTGACCGTATTGCCCCTCCGTGTCAGACGCCCGCCGCCGAAAAGTCCCAGATCAAGAGCGGTCAGCTTCTCGTCGAGCGTGGCATCGGGGTTAAGATCGCTTTTTATCCTGTCAATGGTCCCATTCACTCCGTGTCGGTCGGCGCAGGCCTTGCCGCAGGCGACGAACGCCTTGCCGCAATCGCCATTGCCGTCCTGCTCCGACAGAAATGTGGCGAACCAGATCTTCAGGAATTTTTCATCCTCCGTCAGTGTCTCTGCGTCGGCTTGATCAGCGCGAGCCGCGATGGAGATGAATTCCCGAGGCAGAACACAGTCACCAACGCCAGTCGTCAGATCGACGATTGCGCGCCTGCTTGGTGACGAACTTCTGTCATCGTTCATCTCAGCCATCCCGGTTGCATCATATCGCCCCCTGTGGTCCGGATGGACCAGGATTCATCCAATGTAGCGCTTTCGCGACACTGGATCAAATGTTCTCCTTGGCGGCGGCCCGATTTGGCTGTTTCCCTGGCGGTGAAATCAGAGATTGCGCCCCCTGTTGACGATCATGTGAACAGAGGACATAATAAAAGGGCATCAATTGTTGATACACCATTGGGGAGAGTTGGTATTGACCCCTGAGGTGTTGATCGCGGGTTCGGCCGTTGTGACCGGTGTACGGATATCTGAATAAGACCGAATTCTAATGCATCTTTCGCCGACACCGTGCTTTTCTGCCGATCCTGTGAAGGAGTTGCCCTTGGTGATCAGATTTTAGTTGGCAGGGATTGAGTTGCGATCCGATTGGCTTCAGTTCGTAGTTTCGATTCCAGGGAGAGATTGCCGGAGGGTAGTGAAATAGCTGGTTTGCCGGATGGCTGATTGTGGGGATAGCCATCCGGCCCTTTTATTTTCGGGATCGGGCAGTAGCCGGTTCATCCCTGACCAGAGATAGCAGAATCAGTCCTGCGACGAAGAAGATTCCCAACGCCAATACCGACAACCTGGCCGTACCGGTGATCTGACGAATGAACGCAAACAGCAGCGGACCGCCGACTGCGCTGAGTTTGGCGAAGACCGAATAGAAACCATAGTACTCGGCGCTGCGATTGGCGGGGATGAAACGGGCGAAATAGCTGCGGCTCAGGGCCTGAGTTGCCCCCAGACAGAAGCCGACCGCTCCGCCCAATATCCAGAACTCCCACGCCTCATTCAGATACCAACCCCAGACCACAACGCCAATCCAGATGACGAGACTCGTCATCAGCGCCTGTCGGCTGCCGAATCTGTTTGCCAGCCTCCCGAAGATCAGCGCGCCGAAAATCCCCACAAATTGAACCATGAGCAGAGTTCCCAGCAGGGTGCCGGTGGAGAGACCGAGTTCGTCCTTCCCGTAGATCCCCGCCATCTTCACGACGGTCTGCAGGCCATCGTTGTAGAAAAAATAGGCGATCAGGAACAATGCGAGATTCCGGTGCCCGCGGATATCCCGAAATGTCTGAACGATCCGACGCAGGGCCTCCCGAGTCAGCGCTCCGCCCCGAGGGGGGTCGGCGGCTCCGCCCGGTTCTGCGATCATCCGCCAGGCCAGCAGACCGAAACCGCCCCACCAGACACCGGCCGACGCCAGGGCTATTCTCACCGCCATCGTCTTGTCCAGGCCGAAATGGCCGTGGGCCTGCACGAGGATCAGATCGAACAGAAAGATCAAACCGCCGCCCAGGTAACCCCAGGCGAAGCCCCGGGCGCTGATGCTGTCCCGCTCCTCGGGTGGTCCCAGGAAGGGGAGCAATGAGTCGTAGAAAATGTTGGCAGCGACGAAGGTGGCCGAGGCGATGAGGTAGAGCCCGAGGCACAGACCCACCCGGCCCGGTTCGACCAGGAACATGAGAATCGTCGCCAGGGCGCCCGGCACGAACAGTCCGACAAGCCAGCGCTTGCGCCGGGCGGAGACATCGGCCACCGCTCCGAGCAGGGGCGCCACGAGGAACACCAGCAGCGCGGAAATCCCCGACGCGTATCCCCAGAGGCTCGTGGCGCTCAGGGTTTGACCGCCGATGGCCACACCCCCGGGAGGTACGACGGCATCGGCGAAGTATACCGGGAGCAGCGCGGCCATGATCACCGTGGCGAAGGCGGAATTGGCCCAGTCGTACAGATACCAACCGCGTCGGGAGCGTGTCGCTTGTCGGGTCGGCAGGTTCATGAACTCCCCTTGCGGCGGGAGTCGAGCGCGTCGCCGAAGAGCGGCCGCAGAAGTGCGAGGGGGGCGATGCCAAGCACGAGCCTGCGGGGGCCATGCGCCCCCAGGACCATTATCTTCTCGATGTCCGCCGTGCGGCTGGGCCCGGTGATGAAGGTGACGTGATGACCTACCCGGCTGCGCCATCCCGCAGCATTCGCGGCGGCCAGGAAAGTGGCGAGGTCCCGGTGCACCTCCTCCTCCGCCGCCAGGGCGTAATGCGTTTCTGCCAGAAAAGCGACCCGTCGGGCATCGGGGAAACGGCCCGTGAGGACCACGCTGCCGGTGGCGGCGATCACGCCATCGGCCAGGGTGAATCCCCGGCCATCTTCGAGCAGCGCCGTGGGTGGGGCGATCCCCTCCGTGAAATCCAGCGCCTCGGCGAGGAGATCGGCGAGTGCATGAGGGTCGGTCAGCATGCGCAGCTCGGTATTGCTTGCGCTGCACAATTCGGTCAGGGATGCGGTCATCGTATCGGTCATCGCAACCTCGTCGGGTGTTCCCGTTTGAGAGTCTCGCTGCATGATTTATCCGGGATGGGCGGTAGTGCGCGTCCCCGACTCCAGGCGGGGGAGAGCGCCGCGAGCAACCGCGCGGGCAGATGGCGCAACCCGCCGCGCAGACACCTGCCCGCAAACGCAAACAGGCGGGGGTGCTTCGTGAATCCACCGAAGAGCCTGAAGGCCGCTCTCTGCATCAGCGGGGCGGTTCGCCCCTTGTCCTCGCGGGCCGACAGTATGAGATCCGACAGAGGTATCATCGCCGGGCAGATCTCGTCGCACGCCGCGCAGAGCGCGCACACATCCGCCAGGCTGTTGCCGGGATGGTGTCCCGGCCCGCTCACGGCCGCACCGCGCCAGACGCGGGCACCCTTGTGGGGGATCGGCAGCAACCAGGGGCTGAGCAGGACACCCATGGCTGCCGGATAGACCGAGCCGTAGGCGTGGCCGCCGAGGTGACGGAATATGGGGCAGATGTTCAGGCAGCTGCCGCAGCGGAGGCAACGGAGGATATCGGCCTGCCGGCTGCGCGCAAGGTGGGTGCGACCGTTGTCCAGGAAAATGACATGCATCTCCTGCGGCCCATGCGTCGGCGGATCATCAGCGGAGGGTGGAGGCGCAGGTCCGTTGAGCAGCGAAGCGTAACCCGCGGCACGTTGTCCCGTGGCGTTGAGGGGGAGGATGCGCAGCAGCGGCGCCAGGTCGTCGAGTCGCGGGACGATCTTCTCGATGCCGGTGATCGCGATGTGCACACGGGGGAGCGTGGTGCCGAGACCGATGTTCCCCTCATTCTCAACCAGCGCCAGCGTACCGGTTTCCGCGACGATGAAATTGCCGCCGCTGATGCCGATGTCCGCCTCCAGAAACTTCGCGCGGAGATAACGCCTGGCGATCTCGGTCAGCTCTTCGGGGATTTCGGTGTAGTCCGCCCCCAGTTTGTCGGAGAACACACGACCGACCTGGCGGCGATTGAGGTGAAGCGCGGGAGCGGTGATATGGCTGGGCGGTTGACCTAGCAGTTGCACGATGAATTCGCCGAGATCCGTCTCCAGCACCTCCAGGCCCCGCTGTTGCAGGAGGGGGGTGAGCTCGATCTCCTCGCTGATCATGGACTTCCCCTTGACTACCAGACGGGCTTCATGCCGCGTGGCGATCTCGGCCACCAGACGCCTCGCCTCCTCGGCGGTGGCGGCCGTATGGACCTGTACGCCGGCCGCGGTCAGCTGTCGTGTGGCCTCGGCGAGCAGCTCCGTGCGTCGCTCGAGGCTCTCCCGGCGGATGGCCGCCACCTTTTCCCGCAGTTCATCGTAGTCCGGATCCGCCGCCGCCAACCGTCTCCGCTTGGCCAGGGTCATGCCGGTCGAGCGGCGGATGTTGTCGTTCAGCTCACGATCCTCCAAGGCGATGGCCGCACGTCGGCGGAATGCCCGCAGTACGTTCATGGCATCACCTCCGCCGCCTGACCGATCGGCGCCAGCACCTCGCTCAGGTGCATCGTGCGGAGGGTTTGCCGCGTGGCGTCCGCTCGCGCCTGAATGTGGAGGAGGCAACTGACGTCGGTGGCTATGAGGGTGTCGATCCCGTCCTCTTTCAACCTGGCCAGCCTTACGTTCGCCTGGGCAATGGAGAGTTCGGGCACCTTGATCGAGTAGACGCCGCCGAAGCCGCAGCATTCGGTGTCGGTTTGATCGACGAGTTCCAGATCCTTCACGGCCGCCAGCAGGCGGCGGGGTTCGTCGCGCAAACCCAGGGCGCGGAGAGTGTGACAGCAATCCTGGAAGGCGGCGCGTGCGGGGAAGCGGGCGCCCGGATCGGTCACCCCCAGACGGTTGACCAGAAAGTCGCTGAGTTCGAAACAGTGCGCACCCAGTTCGCGCAGGTCGTCCCGCTCGCCGTCGCTCAATTCCGGGAGCTCGTGGTACCGCCGGACCATGGCCGTGCAACTGCCGCTGGGGGAGACTATGTCACCTTCTCCCCTGAAACGATCGAGAAAATGGCGCGCGGCCGGAAGCCCCGCCTGCCGGTGTCCGGCGTTGAAGGCCGGCTGCCCGCAGCAGGTCTGCCGCTCCGGGCAGCACCAATCGAGTCCCAGTTTATCCAGCAGACGCGCAGTCGCCAAGCCCGCTTCGGGGCGCAGGTGCTCCACGTAACAGGGGATGAAAAGTCGTACTTGCATGCGCGTAATCTACCCCAGTCGGCTGATAGCTGGAAGCCATTTCACGTTCGGGGGGCCGGGTCGTCGCCGGGTCGGACATTGTTTTCGGCTGTTCGCTGGCGATGGCGTCCCCTGCCGTGGTAAAATGGATCATGATCGCGGGGAGGTGCAGGCCCGGCCCGCTCCCGTTACCATTGCCTGGAGGATTGATGCGCCGCGCTTGCCTGACATCAATGATGCTGCTCCTGATCTGTGCGTCCGTGTCGCCGGTCTGGGCTCTCGATTCGCCCTACGATGATGTCGTGGATGTGGTCGCGGACACCTGGTTCACGCTGTTCGATGGTGTGGATTCGCTGCGGGTTCCCTGTTTCAGCAACCGCGATCCGGAGGACGACCCCGCCCTGTTCACCAGGGTGGTGGTGTCGCTGCACGGCACTTTGCGGAACGGCGATGATTACTTCAACCATATGATGAGTGCGGCCACCAGTGCGGACAGCTCCCAGAAACACACGATCGTCTATTCCCCGCAGTTCCTGATCGAGGCGGATGTGGTAGAACATGATCTCGCCGACAATGTCCCCTACTGGGAATACATGGGTTGGCGGCAGGGGGATCTCTCGTTGAGCACGCCGGAGAATCCGCGTCCGCGCACCATCTCATCTTTTGCGGTTATGGACAGCATGCTCTGCCTCCTGGCGACCGAGTACGCGAATCTGGATAGCATTGTGCTGATCGGTCACAGCGCGGGGGGGCAGTTCATCAATCGCTACGCCGCGGGCAACCGGATCGAGGACCTCCTGACGGGCGAGCATGGCATCTCGTTGCGCTATATCGTTTCCAACCCCTCCACCTATCTTTACTTCGATACGACGCGCTGGGTGCAGGGGACCGCCTATGAACTGGCCGAGGTCGATACAGCCGACTGTCCCGAATTCAACGACTACAAATACGGTCTTAACAACCGCAACGGATACATGTCGCTGCCCGAGGCGACACTGCGGGCGCAGTATGCGGAGCGTGAGGTGATCTACCTGCTGGGTGAGCGCGATGACGATCACTACAGCTCCTGGCTGGACAAGAGCTGCCCCGCCATGCTGCAGGGCACGCATCGCCTGCAGCGGGGGATCATCTACTTCGAGCATCTGCAGAACGTGTTCGGGCCGGGGATCGCCGAACGCCACGCACTGGTGATCGCCGAGGGGGTGGGGCACAGTCACACAAGCATCTTCAACTCCTCATGCGGCCTGCACTATCTCTTCGATCACGGCGGATGCGTCGCTCTGCCGCTGGCGGAGAACTGGGCGGAGATCTCGACCGGCGGCTGCGTCTACCGGGCAGGGATGATGTCCACCTGGACCGATCACGATCAAGACGATTACCTCGATCTCTACCTGAGCTCCTCCAGCCAGGGGAACATGTTGCTGCTGAACAATCGCAACGACACCTTCCGCGAGCTGAGTCTGCCGCCGCTCGATGATCCGAATATCGCGGTGGGGGCCGCGTCGATCGATTACGACAATGACGGCGATCTGGATATCGCGCTGCTCAATGCAGACGGCGGCAAGCTCTTCCGCCGCGAGAGCGACGGCTATGATGACGTCACCACCGAGATCTGGTTCGGCGAGTCGGACTACCTGGACATGGACTGGGTGGATTTCGACAACGATGGCGATCTGGATGTCTACCTCTGCAGGTCGGGGGGGCAGCCGAACCGGATGCTCATCAACGACAACGGCGTGTTCAGCGAGGCTGTCGATCTGGAGATTCTCATCGCCAATTGCACCCTCTGCGCCCTCTGGGCCGACTATGACAGCGACGGCGACGCCGACCTCTACCTGGGCGTCTCCGGCGGAGGGAACTTCCTGTTCCGCAATGACGGCGGTCACTTCACGAACGTCACCTCCCCCGTCACCGGCACCCGCTTCGACACGAACGCCGCCTGCTGGGGCGATTACGACAACGATGGCGATCCGGATCTCTATCTGGGCAACGGCCCCGGCAACAATCGCCTGCTGCGCAACGATGGCGGCTCGGTGTTCAACGACGTCACCACCGAGTTGCTCTCCAGCCCGGGGCGGCACACGAAATCGGCGGCGTGGCAGGATTTCGACAATGACGGCCGCCTTGATCTCTACCTGAGCAACTCCATCGGGAACAGTTGCCTGCTGCGGAACATGGGCGACGGATCCTTCGAGGAGCAGGGCGGCTATCCCCTCCTCAATCTGGCCACGACGGCCGCCTGCGGAGATATCGATGCCGATGGCGATTCCGATCTCTACCTCACCAATGCCCTCTATGTGAATATCCTCCTGCTCAATACTCTGGATGAGGGCAACCACTGGCTGCAGGTGCGTTTGCTGGGCGACCAGTCCAACGGCTATGGCGTCGGGGCGCGAGTCGAGTTGGTCGCCGCCGGACTGAAGCAAACGCGCCAGATCGGATTGAGCGACAGCGGACCCTTTGTGCAGACGCCGCTGTACGCGGCCTTCGGCCTCGGCTCCGCGTCCGTTGTGGACACGATGCGCGTCCTCTGGCCGTCGGGGGTCGATCAGGAGTTCATCAACGTACCGACCGACCGCTTCATGCGGGTCAGCGAGGACACCGGATTGACCGCAATCGTTGAAGCTCCCGCCATACCACAACCGGTGTTGATGCTCCCCTGCAGCCCCAACCCGTTCAACCCGACGACGATCATCAATTTCGTCCTGCCGGTGCCGCTGTCCGTGTCGCTCTCCATCTTCGATGTTCAGGGTCGGCTGGTTCGCGTTCTGGCTGCGCGCAAGCTGCTGCCCGCGGGTCGGCGGGGGATCGAATGGAACGGACGCGACGGCGATGGCGCACTGGTGCCGACGGGGGTGTACTTCGCCCGACTCGAGACCGGGAATGGCGCCGAAACCGGCCGCATGGTCCTGATCAAGTAGAGTTCAATCGATCCGCAGCGCCCTACCAGGTCTCCTGCCTCACCCGTTCGGCGTCGAATTGAGTGCGCGGCTGTTTGAGTTCGGCGGGGTGACCGATGGCCACGAGGCTCAGGATCTCCATCTCGTCGGGCATGCCGAGCAGCTCGCCGATCTCCCGTTTCCGCTCCTCGCGCGGGTGCACCCCCAACCAGCAGGAACCCAGATCCAGCGCGGTCGCGGCCAGCAGAATGTTCTGCGTCGCGGCGGCGCAGTCCAGGATCCAGTAGTCGCCGTTGACGGCGGGATCGCCGATCACGGCCAGGCAGAGGGTGGCCTCCTTGAGCATCCCCGCATAGGGGTGCACCGCGGCGATCCGGTCGAGCGTCTCCCGCTTGCGGATGACGATGAAGTGCCAGGGTTTGAAATTGTTGGCCGAGGGGGCGGCCATCGCCGCCTGGAGGAGCTGCTTCTCCTCCGCCATGCCGACCGGTTCATTGGTGAAGCGACGGATACTCCGTCGTGAGAAGATCAGGTCAAGTGACATGAGTTTCCTCCTGTTTCCGTCAGGGTACCTCTCCCCTGCCGCTTCGCCCAGCAAAATGAACCGGATCCGGTCCGTTCAATAGGGGCTTTGATCGTCCGCGGACATCGTGTATGCTCGGTCGAGTAATGACTCCGGCATGCAACCGTGACGGATCTTATTTCTGAATCGAAAGGTGGGGATATGGAATCGTCAACCATCGATGATTCCGGAGCGCGCTCCGCATGTCCTTGATGAGGTCGAATCGAAACCGTCTTCTGATGATCGCGGAAGCGGTCCTGGCGCTCTGCTGCGTATTCATCTTCCTGGCCAATCCCGGCCCCGATCCGGACTCCGGACCGATCATGCGGACGCTCCAGATCGTGGCTATCGTTCTGGGGTGCATCGCCCTGCTGCTTTTCGCAGCGGTGCTGGCGCAGAGGCGCAGGCAGGGGCTAGGCCTCTCCGCGCTGGCGACGCTGGCGCAGATGGGCGTGCTGCTCATCCTGATCACCAGCTTGCCGCTGATCATCGTTCGCGATCAGCTGCAGCGCGGCTTGCTTCTGGCGGGCTGCAGTCTCCTCGGACTGGGCTACCTGCTGCTCCTGCGGGGCATCGGCACCGGTCGTTTCGTGGAGGGCATCCTGGCGGTGACCGATTCCCGGACCGCCAGAAATCGGGGGCTGGGCATCATCGGCCTCGGTTGCGGCGTGATGATCATCGGCGGCCTGCTCACCGATTCACCACTGCTGCGGCTGGGTCTGCAGGGGATCATGGTCACCATCAATGGCGTCGGCCTGACCTACTGCATCAGGAGCCTGCTCCTGCTGCGACGGGAAAAGCTGGAGTCGGAGAGCGGCGATGGTGCGGCCGAGTGAAGGAGACGGAGAGTGATTGCCTTGGCGTTGAGTTCTCTGATCGACGAGAGCAGGGTTCAGGACAGCGAGGATCCGGTTGCCGGTGCGTACGAAAAAGGATATCGCACTCATGATGAAGCTCGCGGCCATCAAGATGGTCAGGTAGTTTAGTGACCTCCCGCCGTCTGCGACTGTTCGGCGTATTGGTCCCCTACGGTGCGGTGCTGGTGGGGTTGTATCTGTTGCGGCACGCCTGGGCGGCCATCCTGCTCTACCATGTGGGCATACTGTCGACGCTCCTGCTCAATCGTCAAAACGTGCATCCCGGCCTGCTGTTCAGGGGCTGGAATCGCGGAGCGTTGCTGGCCACCCTGCCCGTGGCGCTGCTCGGAGGCCCGGCGCTTCTGATCCTCTGGCCCTGGCTCCGCAGCGGCGAGGGGCTGCTGGCGGCCTGGATGCAGTCGCACCATTTGACCGGCACCGGCTGGATTGTCTTCATCATCTACTTCTCTCTGATCCATCCGTTGCTCGAGGAGCTGCATTGGCGGACCCTCACCGCGCGCGCGGCTTTGCGCCCCTGCCGGCTTGATGCCGCCTTCGCCGGCTATCATGTTCTGGTGTTGCTGCCGCTGTTGCGCGGCTACTGGTTGGCGATCGGCTTCCTGCTGCTGCTCGGCGCTTCGCTCTTCTGGCGCTGGTCTGCGCGCCGGTTCGGCGGCCATGCCGTCCCGTTGGTCACACACGCCGTCGCGGATGCGAGCATAATCCTGTTCACGGCTCTGCTTCTATCCGGCATGCCCGGCCGGTGAGATCGAACCATCCCGACCGGGTCAACCGAACAGATCGCGCAACGCGACTCTCTTCAACGCCCCTTCGGCGCGCGCGGCCTGCAGCGTGGCGAGCCGCCCCTCGAACGGGCCCAGCAGCCAGCAGGCTGCGGGCTGTAGTTCGGTTATCGTCAGCTGACCGTCATTCAGGGGGCAGATGTCGCGGTACTCGCTGCTCCCCTCGATCCACCGCAGCGGCAAGCCCTGCGTGCGGCAGACGTAGGGGCGATGTTCATAGACCCGGCAATCGCCGGCATCATCGAGAAACGCGCAGGCCCCTGACGCAAAAGGGCGCCCCTCCACGAGAAGGGCGCCATGTTTCGTGCGGATCAGGTCCGCCTCAAGTTCGAAAACGGTCAGGTCGTCAACGCAACAATCGCGGCAGCCGCGGCGGCAGAGCAGTCGCTCGCCGTGAAGTCGCACCAGCTTGTCGACCTGCTCATCCACCGCCACGTGCAGCGCGATGAGGGCCTCAAGCTCGGACGACCGCTCCACTAATAACCCTTGGCGAAGATCACGCGCCGTTTGCTCGGCTTGCCGCTGAAGACGCACTCGCCGGGTTCGAGATCTTCAGGACCGGCATCAAGCGGGATGCAGCGGATCGTCGCCTTGGTCTCCTCCTGAATCGCCACCTCGGTCTCGGTGGTGCCGTCCCAGTGGGCCAGGATGAAGCCGCCCTTCTTTTCGAGCACCGACTTGAAGTGATTCCAGTTCTCGACGCGATGCGTGTTCTCCTCGCGGAATTTCACCGCGCGTTCGAACAGCGCCGTCTGGATCGTCTCCAGCCGCTCCTGCACGCTCGCGACGATCCCTTCGACGGGGAGGCCCTTTTTCTCCCGCTTGTCGCGACGGGCGCTGAAGACGGACCTCTTCTCCAGATCCTTCGGGCCGATCTCGAGCCGCAGCGGCACACCCTTGAGTTCCCACTCGGCGTACTTCCAGCCGGGCTTGAAGTTGTCGCGATCATCGACATGCACGCGGATGCCGCCCCCCTTGAGGATGCCCGCCACGCGGTGAGCCTCCTCGACCGTGGCGGTCCGCTCTTCGTCGGTCTTGTAGATGGGGACGATCACCGTCTGGATCGGCGCGAGGCGCGGGGGCATGATCATGCCGTCATCATCGCCGTGCACCATGAGCAGGGCACCGATGAAGCGGGTGGTCACGCCCCAGCTCGTGGCGTAGACGTGCTTCCGCTCGCCGTCCTCGGCCTGGTAGGTGACGTCGAAGGCCTTGGCGAAGTTCTGACCCAGATTGTGGCTGGTGCCTGCCTGCAACCCCTTGGTGTCGCCCATCATCGCCTCGATGCAGTAGGTGCGCACCGCGCCGGCGAACTTCTCATGGTCGGTCTTGATCCCCTTGATCACCGGCATTGCCATCTCGGTCTCGCAGAAATCCGCGTAAACGTCGAGCATCTGCCTGGTCTCGGCTTCGGCCTCCTCGGCGGTGGCGTGGGCGGTATGCCCCTCCTGCCAGAGGAACTCGGTGGTGCGTAGAAAGAGGCGGGTGCGCATCTCCCAGCGGACGACGTTGGCCCACTGGTTGATCAGCACGGGCAGATCGCGATGGCTCTGAATCCACTTGCGGTACATGTCCCAGATGATCGTCTCGCTCGTGGGGCGGATAACCAGAGGCTCCTCAAGCTTTTTGCCGCCGGCATGGGTGACCACGGCCAGTTCGGGGGAGAAACCCTCGACATGCTCGGCCTCTTTCTTCATGAAGCTCTCAGGGATCAGCAGCGGGAAGTAGGCATTGACATGCCCGGTCTCCTTGAAACGACGATCGAGTCCGTCGCGCATGTTCTCCCACAGCCCGTAGCCGTACGGCCGGATGACCATGGAACCCTTGACCGGGGAGTAATCCGCAAGCTGCGCCTGCAGAACGACATCGGTGTACCAACGCGAAAAATCTTCACTCTGCTTGGTGATCCCCTGTGACATTTCAATCTCCTGACGAATTCGGGGATGAGGATCCGCCGCGGCGGATCGAGGTGAACCCAATAAAATGGATTCGGAGCATAATACATTGCAATTGCGGCGATTGCAAGTTGACGCCCGGGCCCGGCACCGCAGGTGAGGTGGGATATGAGTTTGCGGATCGAATGCTTGATGATCCGGGTAGACGGTGGGAACTCCAAATTGCGACAATTGCACCGGCGGTTGTTCAGTGAAATGCCCCTCGTCTATTCGACGAGGGGCACATTCATCTTAATCATATCACGCCGCCTGCAGGGGCGACGCCGGAGCGGACTTGCCGCTAAAGATCATCGGCGCTGATGACCTTGATCTCGCCCAGGTTCAACTCGCGGATGGTCGGCTCGATGACGGCCGCGTCTCCCGCGATCACGAAGAGCAGATCGTCGGGCCTGATATTGGCCTGCACGATGCGGGCGACCTTCGCCTCGTCGTAGGCTTCGACCCGGGACAGATAGCTGCGCCAGTCGTCGAGGTCCTGGTCATAGAGCACCAGATCCTGCAGCTGGCCCGAGATCGCACCGAAGGTTTCGAAGCGCTGCGGGAACCCCTTCATCAGGGAGTTCTTGGCGAACTGCAGCTCATCGCCGGCCATCGGTCTCGGCCCGCGCACGTCGTTCAGTTCGGCCAGGATCTCGACGATCGCCTCCTTGGTGAATTGGGTCTGGATGGGCGCTATCACCATGAAGACGCCGCTGTGACGCAGTCCGATGACATTGGAGAAGGCGCCGTAGGTGTAGCCCTTGTCCTCGCGCAGATTCATGTTGATGCGCGCCCAGAATTGCCCGCCCAGGGCCGTATTCATGAGCTGATAGCCGAGCATGTCCGCATGCTTGTTCTCCAGGCTGAGATGCCCCGCCATGATCATGCTCTGCGGCGATCCGGGCCTGTCGATGATCAGCACCCGCGGCCCGGCGGGGGTGACGGGTTTGGCCACGGCCTTGCCGCGGAAGGATCCCCCGCTCCAGTTCTTGAAGGCCCTCGCCAGCCGCCGTTTGGCCTCGTCCATATCCAGATCGCCGACAATCACGACGCCCGCGTTCTCGGGCAGGTAATTGCTCTTGTGGAAACCGACCAGATCGGCGCGGTTCAGGGCGGCCAGCGACGCAGGCGTGCCGTTGCCGGTGAAGGATTGGGCATAGGGGTGATCGTCGCTGAAGAGGCGCTGCTGCATGCCCTTGAGAGCCAGCACCTGCGGGTTGGCGGCCTCCTGACGCAGCCGACCGAGATACAGCTGACGCTGACGCTCCAGCTCCTCCTCCGGGAAAGCGGGATTCAGAATCAGGTCGCTCATCAGCGACAGGCCGTCGTCCAGGTTCTCCTTGATGACATTGAGGCTCACGCCGCTGCCGTCGAAGAAGCTGTATGTCCCCAGCCGGGCGCCGAGCGCCTTGGCGTCTTGCGCGATCTCCAGCGCGTTCCGCTTTTTCGTCCCCTCGTCGAGTAGCGCGGCGGTGAGGGAGGCCGTGCCCGGCTTGTCGTCCGCGGCCCAGCCGCTCATGATCACGAGGTTGATGTCCACAAGCGGCAGATTGTGCTTCTCGACCAGGTAGAGTTCGAGGCCGTTGTCGAGTCGAGCCCTCTGGATCGAGGGGACGTTGAAATCCGACAGGGGGCCATCCCCCGGCTTGACGCTACGGTCGAATTCCATCTCGGCGGCGCTGAGCGTGCCCTGGGGCAGCACGTGGATGATGACGCGCTGGTCCAGATGGAGATACTCCCGCGCGTATCCCTGGATACCCTTGGTCGTGGCGTCACGGAAACGGGCCATGTCCCCGGCCAGATAGCCGGGATCGCCGGTCAGGGTGTTGTAGTTGTTGAGGCGGTCGGCCTTGCCGCCGAAACCTCCGACCCGCTGCAGACTGCGGATGAAGTTCGCCTCAATCGTCGTCTTGGCCAGCTTCAGCTCACCCTTGTTGATCCCCTTGTCGAAGATCTTCCGCAGCTCGGCATCGATCAGCTCCTCCAGCTCCTCGAGAGTGTGCCCCTCGGTGGGCGACGCCTCGATGATGTAGTCGCCGGCCACCTCGCGCGACTCCTGGTAGGCATCCACATCCTGGGCGACCTGGAGATCGTAGACGAGAGTCTTGTAGAGGCGCGAGGTCTTGCCGCCGACCAGGATCTCGCTGAGGAGATCGAACTCGGCGTCACCGGGCTGATACCAGCCGGGCGTGTGCCAGGCCATGAACAGGCGGGGGACCTCGACGTTGTCCTCGGCCACCATCCGCCGCACCTGGGTCAGACGGGGAACCCAGATCTCGGTGCGGTCGATCTTGCGGCCGGGGGGGAGCGTCGCGAAGTACTTGTCGATCCAGGCCTTGACCTGCACGGGATCGAAGTCGCCCGCGACACAGAGCGATGCGTTGTTGGGCGCGTAGTAGAGACGGAAGAATTCCGACACATCCTCTTTGGACGCGGCGCCCAGATCCTCCATGCTGCCGAGCACCGTCCACGAATAGGGATGCTCGTTGGGGTAGAGCATGCCGGGGATCAGATCGTAGGCGACGTTGTAGGGGTTGTTCATCCCCTCGCGCTTTTCGTTGCGCACGACGTCCTTCTGGTTGGCCAGCTTCTCCTCGGTCATCGCGTCGAGCAGGAAGCCCATGCGATCGGCCTCCAGCCAGAGGGCCGTCTCCAGCTGATCGCTGGGCACGTTCTCCCA
This sequence comes from bacterium, assembly GCA_024231955.1. Classification (GTDB taxonomy): domain Bacteria; phylum Krumholzibacteriota; class Krumholzibacteriia; order JACNKJ01; family JACNKJ01; genus JAAEPZ01. The sequence goes on from JAAEPZ010000538.1 coordinate 436,586, forward strand.
GTAGTTGGTGCGGTCCTCGGTCGTGGAGCCGTTGACTACGCCGCCCATCCGCTCGATCGGGTTGAAGTAGTCGTCGTCGTTGTTCTTGGAGCCCTGGAACATCATGTGTTCGAAGAGGTGGGCGAAACCCGTGCGGCCGGGCTTCTCGTTCTTGGAGCCCACGTGATACCAGATGTTCACCGAAGCCATCGGGATGCTGTGGTCCTCGTGCAGGATCACCTGGAGTCCGTTGTCCAGCGTGTATTTCTCATATTCGATCGTGAGTTCGTCCTGGGCCTGCGTCGCCGGGACGAAGATGCCCATACATACGAGCATCAGGATTACGGTTTTAGTGAATCGGATCACAACGTGCCTCCGGGCTGGGGGTTTTATTGAATGGATGAGGAACATACGGAGATAGGGTACTCCGGTTTCTATCCATCAGCTGGAGAGGGTGTTTTGGAGAGGGTGTGTCGATGGTCGAGGGCCTTGATGGGCATTCGACCTCCGCGGCGCCGGGCGATGCGCTCGCGGGAGTGCAGGGTCGCGGTGGGCGACCATGAGCGGATCATAGAGATTCTCGGAGCGGAGTGCAAAAGAAATCGGATGGGAGTCTGCGATTCGACAAGGGGCACCCTCATCCTGCTCCCGTCACGCCGCATTGGCAGGGCCCCCCGCTCGATCCCCTTGACCTCGTTGCGGCTCCCGATGTCGGCTATAGCGGGCTGCTTTCCCGAGATCCGAGCCCCCTTGAACAGCGATCCCGATTCTGTTATTGTTGCTGCGTCAACATGGCAAGCCCTGACCAGAATCCGGGAGCACAAATGTCATCTGATGCCGAATCCCCCAGGATCCGAAGATGGGAGACCCCGATCGTCTTCCATGACGAGCCGCTCCGTCATGCCGATGAAGCCTACTTCCGTTTCGACGAATACGCCACGACGCTGGCCCGTCTGATCGCGCGCAAGGACGCCCGCACGCCGATGGTGATTTGTATCGATGGTTCCTGGGGTTCCGGTAAAACCACACTGCTCCGTCGCCTCGAAAAGCAGCTTGGCACCGCGGCCGACTCCAACGTTGCGGGCGATGTGCTGTTCCTTGATCCGGACGAACGGAATGGGAGCTTCTATCTCAACGAGTGGCGCCGTGTGCGCACCGTCCGGTTCGACGCCTGGAAATACTCCGGCGAGGATCAGTTGCTGGCGGCGCTGCTCCGGGTGATCCTGATGGAGATGAGTCGGACGGGGTCTTTTTGGGAGAAGGTCAAAGCCCGTCTCTCCGACGAGGGCAACAGGGGGATCGATCTCTTCGGCGGGATGCTCCACTGCGCATCGCAGGTCATCGGCAGGGTATTGCCCGATCTCGATCTCGAGAAGTTCGCGAAGGAGACGCCGCTGCAGGGGGCCACTGCCTTCTTCGATTACTTCCAAGTGGCCTTCAATCGTCTGATCGCCGGTTGGATCAAGGGGGAGATCGCCGATGAGGGGGGGATCGATGAGACCGCGGGGGTCATGGTGATCCTCGTGGATGATCTCGATCGATGCCTCCCCGCCAAGACGGTGCAGGTGCTTGAGGCGATCAAGCTCTTCCTGGATCAACCGGGCTGCGTCTTCGTCTTGGGCGCCGACACCGACATCGTGCAGCAGGCCGTCGAAAGCCACTACCGCAACACCGGCATCATGGAGAGGGCGGCCGGGGATTATCTCGACAAGATCATCCAGCTCCGCTTCCCGCTCCCGGCCATCGACGATCCTCAGATGCAGAGGTTCCTGGCCGACGAGGAGTTCGCCAGGATCGTCGGCGGGGGGCTGCTGGAGGACTGGGAGATTTTGATCGCCGGGGCGGACAACAATCCGCGCAAGGTCAAGGGGATCATCAACGATCTCAACCTGCAGTGGGCCATGCTCGCCAACGCAGGGCAGGCCGACGGGGTGGAGCGCACCGATTTCCTCCGGCTGCAGATGCTGTTGCGGGCCGCGCCGACCGATTTCAGGAAGGATCTGCGTCGGTGGGGCGGCGAGAGACGGATGAACTACCTGAAGACGGTTTTCCAGGTCGTCAGGGGGAGGGCCTCGGATGCCGACCGGAAGAGCGTGGAGAAGCACCTGGAGGACTGGCGCTTTCGGAAGGTGTTCGAGACGCTCGCCACAGCTGGTTTCGAGGGCAGGATGGATGCGGCGCTCATCGAGACCTGCCTTTCGATGAGGAGCGTGGACAGCGCCGAGTCTCCGTCTGGCGATAAGCCGAAAACCCGACCCGGCGGTTGGATCAAGGGCCCGGATGGATCTGCTCCCCGGAGCGTCGAGACCGGAGCCGACAGCCGGTTTGTCGGCGACCTCGAGCTCCTCAGGGTGCCCGCCGGCGACTTCATCATGGGGAGCGAGACATCGAACGCAATGGCCGACAGCAATGAGCATCCTCAACATACGGTGACCTGCCTGGACAGAGACTACTGGTTGGCGCGCCATCCGGTGACGAACCGGCAGTTCAACATCTACCTGGCGGCGGAGGGGCCGGAGGTTCTGAACCCCGTCTCCGACGACGACCTGCTGGATCACCCGGTTACAAACGTCTCCTGGCGGCAGGCCATGGCCTATTGCGAATGGCTGAACGGGATTGCGGCAAGCGCAGGTCTTGATTCCGGCAAAGAGCGGATCTCTCTGCCCAGCGAAGCGGAGTGGGAGAAGGCGGCGCGGGGCACACAGGCCAACGAGTGGCCCTGGGGCAACGAATTCGATGCCGGTAGAGCCAACTGTGCGGAGAATGGACCGAACCGGACAACACGGGTGGGAGCTTTCTCCCCGGACGGCGACGGGGTCTTCGGTCACGCTGATCTGAGCGGCAACGTTTGGGAGCTTACCCGGAGCTCCATGAGGGATTATCCCTATGACCCGGAGCCGGATCGTCCGGACAACCTGGACCTGGCCAAGGCCGACCAGTACGTTCTTCGCGGTGGCACGTTCTACGACATGGGTGAGAATGTGCGCTGCGCGCTCCGCGGCGGGAGCCTCGCTGGCAGTCGCACCAGGAACATAGGGTTTCGTGTTGTTTTGTCCCCGTTTCTCTGAGCTCCGGCAAGATCCCCGGGGCTCATCGCCACACCTGCACCCGCGACCCCTTTCGCCGGGCCTCCCGTTTGTGTAGATTGCCGCCGTCAACCGGCCGATCGGCCGAGCTCAGAGATCCAACAGAAAGGTCAGGCAATGACGCTGGAAAAAGGGAAGGTTCAGAACATTCTGGTCATGGGCAAGAGCGGCGCGGGCAAGCAGCCCCGCATCGACGTGCTGGTGGATGAGTTCGGCCTCGAGCAGCTTTCGACGGGGAATATCTTCCGCGACTATCTTGGTCAATACACCGCCATCGGATTCGAGGGCGATATCGCGCAGTTCTTCGACGAGGCGCGGGACGCCTTCGTGGCCGACGACGAGATCAGGGCCGGCCTGGGCGACAAACTCACGGGCCACGACGCCGACGGCGTGCTGCTCGGCCTGAAGGCCAAGTACTTCATGGAGAGCGGCAAGTTCGTCCCCGACAGCATCACCAACGCGCTGTTCGAATCGTTCTTCGCCCGCTCCGGCTACAAGGGGATGGTCCTCGACGGCTACCCCCGCACACCGGACCAGTCCGCCTTCCTGCAGGGGCTCGTCGAGGGCAAGGGGACGAAGCTCGACGCCATCGTGCTGGTGGATGGCGAGAACGACGCCATCGTCGCCCGCACCATCGGTCGCCGCATCTGCCCCGACTGCAAGAAGGTCTTCCACCTCGAATTCAAGCCCCCGCGGGACGGCAAGCTCTGCACCGAGTGCGGCGCAGAGGTCATCCTCCGCTCCGACGACTCCGAGGAGAAGATCAAATCGCGTCTGCAGGAGTTCCAGGACAAGGCCGTGCCCGCCATGGACGCGCTGACGGCCAAGGGGATCCCCGTGGCCACCGTGCCCGGCAACCTGCCCGTCTTCACCGATGAGGCCGTGCGCGCGAGCGTCATGGAGGCGCTGGAGAAACTGTAGATCCGCCAACTGACCAATGCCGACCAATCGATACGCCCCCGCCGGTTCACGGCGGGGGCCTCTTTGTACCCGTTTCTCACGCACTCTCTTGGCAAGCCGCCGCCGTTCGGGCATACTGTCGGAAGCTCCACCACCGATAGCGTCCGCAAAGGAGAACTGATGCATATCCGACAGAAATGGACATGTCTAGTGCTGATTCTGTTCATCCTGGTGATGTCCTGCATAAAGAGCGATCCGCCCACGGCGGTCACCCCCGTCGGCATCATCACGGCATTCGCTTTCCTCAAGGCCTACAATCCGGAATTGCCTTTCGATGTGGTCGGACGCATCGACCAGGATACGGGGATCATCTACGCGGATCTGTCCAACATGCCCCCCTGCCACAACTCGACGCTGGTCGCAACCTTCACCGCCTCGGTGGAGCGGGTCGAGAGCGGGGGGAAGATCGTAACCAGCGGCGAGACCCCCCTCCGTTATCTCCCCTGGCGCACGTTGATCGCCGTGGCCGGAGACAGGAGCGTCGAGTACGAGGTGCGTTTGCGGCAGCGTCTCGACGCCTATGTCTGCAACCTCGACGTCAACAGGGTCTGGCTCAATACGATGCAGGGGCTGTTCGCGACGACATCGCAGGAGTTGGGGGATGTCCAGACTTTCAGCGCGGCCCTCGGTGATTTCGACGGGGACGGCGACCTTGATGTCCTGGCCAACAACTACACCGACGTCAAGAGTGTGTGGTTCAACAACGGGCAGGGCCTGTTCACCGACAGCGGCCAGAGTCTGGCCTCCTCAAACGGATACGATATAGCCCTCGGCGATCTCGATGACGATGGCGACCTGGATGCCTTCATCGCCAATCTGGAGAACTACGCCGACAACGTTCTGCTCAACGACGGCACCGGTCACTTCTCCGATAGCGGTCAAAATCTCGGCGTCACCTCCTCCTACGGTGTCGCCCTGGGTGATCTGGATGATGACGGCGATCTCGACGCTTTCATCACCAACATGGATGTGGGCGATCTGGTGTGGCTCAACGACGGTCATGGCAATTTCACCGACAGCGGTCAGATTCTGGGCTTCTCAACCTCGTTCAAATCCGATCTGGGGGATCTGGACAATGATGGTGATCTCGACGCCTTCATCTGCGGCGAGAACGGTTGCACCGTCTGGCTGAACAGCGGGTCGGCCACTTTCAGCGATACGGGGCAAAGTCTGGGGGAGCGCGGCATCATGGATGTCGAACTCGCCGACCTCGACGGCGATGGTGATCTGGACGCCTTTTCCGTGCACAACGGAGAGGCGGCCCTGATCTGGCTGAATGACGGCTCCGGCGTCTTTACCGACAGCGGCCAGGCGCTGGGCGCATCCTGGTCGCTGGGAGTTGCTCTGGGAGATCTGGATATAGACGGCGACATCGACGCTTTCGTGGCCAACGGGGTCAATCAGTCGAACGTCGTCTGGCTCAACGACGGCAATGGTCTCTTCCAGGCCACCAGCCAGAATATCGGCGACAGCTCCTCCACCTCTGTCCTGCTGGGGGGGTTGATCGGTTACTGAACCTCGGGTGATGTGCCGCCTTTACCTCCGACTGCGCAACAGATTGAGAACCTCCCGGAAAATATCGGGGAGACGGGCAGACCCCGAGGGCGACCTGCGGGGTTCCGCTTTGTCCGTTTCCATGAGCAGGCTGTCCGTAGTCGGACGTCTTCGTACCGCCCCCTTTACCTAACCCGTGTATCGACAACGGCAGTTGAGATGGTCGGTATTTTGCAATACGCTGCCGTTACGGTTACATCCCCTCGCAGACGTCCCGCAACCTGTCCATCCGGATGGACCCCAAGGAGAATGTAATGAGACGGCATGTTCGAACCCCCTCCGTCAGGCTGATCCTGGTATCGCTGACGCTGATTCTGTTGACCGCCACCGCTTTCGCCCGCGTACCGGGCGAGCACTGGCGGATGTACGCCAATCCGGAAGACGCCGGCTTCTCGACCGCAAAACTGGCCGAGGCCAGGGCCTACTGGGAGTCCATCGATTCGGCGGCGGCCTTTCTGGTTTACGACGGCGCCGTCGTTGTCGCGTGGGGCGATTATGAGCGCCGCTTCCTGCTCCACTCCGCCCGCAAGAGCGTGATGAGCGGCGTCTACGGCATCCATGTGGATGCCGGGAACATCGACACCGAAAAGACACTGGCCGAGCTGGGTATCGATGACGAGAACTTCTCGCTCAACGACACCGAGAAGGGGGCGCGGATCATCGACCTGCTGCGCGCCCGCTCGGGGGTCTATCACTTCGCTGCGGCCGAACCCCGGCAGAATCCCAAACCCGAGCGGGGCGCCTACCCGCCGGGGGAGCACTGGTGCTACAACAACTGGGATTTCAACGCGCTCTGCACGATCATCGAACAGGAGCTGGGGATCAGGTTCTTCGACGAGGTCGACAAGCGTTTCGCCAAGCCGCTGCGGATGGAGGATTACCATCCGCGCCACGGCATCTATCAGTTCGAGCCGGACATGTCGATTCACCCCGCCTATCACATCCGGATGTCCGCCCGCGATATGGCGCGCTACGGGTTGCTCTACCTGGAGGAGGGCAAGTGGGGCGGAAAACGGATTCTGTCCAAACAGTGGGTTGCGGACAGCTCCTACCCCTTCTCCGACGACGCCTGGGGCGACGGCTACGGTTACATGTGGTGGGTCTCTTTTCGGGAGGGGCTCAGGGAACTGGGAATGTATTCGGCGTTGGGCGTCGGCAATCAGTCCATAGACGTGATTCCCGGCGCGGACATGGTGTTCATCAATCGCACCAATACCTTCATCGGCAACCGCGTCACCAATGATGAGCGCTGTCGGTTGATAGAGCTTCTGGTCGACGCCCGCACCGGCAAGGCGAAGCGGCGACCCAGGCTGATCGATCTGCCCGTGATCGAGCGCGAACGGGAGGTGGTGGAGCTTTCTCTGGAGAGGAAGCGGGACATCCTCGAAGCCGACACCGGGACGGATCGCTGGAGCATCGTCCTGCAGGGGGAGGATCTCGTCTACCGCAACGGCGAGGAGACCATGGATCTGATCGCCCTGGCCGACAACGGATTGCTGATCGACGATACATTCGAGATGCTGTACATCGAGAACAGCGACGATGGCGCCGGGCTGAACATCATCAGCGAGGATCTCCTCAACGGACGCGGTTACGGGCTACTCGAAGAGGGGCATCCCGACGAGGCCATCGCCATGTTCAGGAGGGCGCTGGCCTACTACCCCGAGGCGACCAACGTCTGGGACAGCCTGGCCGACGCCTACCTGGCCAAACAGGAATACGACAGGGCAATCGGATGCTTCGAGAAGATCCTGACCATCGATCCGGGCGATCGTCGCGCCGCCAGTCGGATAGCGGAGGTCGAACTCTGGCGCAACCCGGTCATTGTCGATGAGTCCGTGCTCGCAACCTACGTCGGCGAGTACGAGGATCTGCGGATCGATCTGGAGGATGACGGGCTGCATGCGACCCATATCCCAAGCGGTCAAAGTTTCGGGACGATGGCGCGGTCGGAGATCGAGTTCATCATCGTCGGAGTGGGCTTCTCCGCCCGTTTCGAAAAGGGTGACGACGGCATCGTGCGGAATATCACCCTTGTCTTTCCCGACGGTCGGGAACAGGTGCAGCAGAGGACGGCCGATTGAGCGCCGGATCAGTCCAGTGATTGCAGGCGTCCCGGAGAGCTCTTCGGGACGCTTTATTTATTGCGGGGAAGAGTCATGTTCGATCCCCCGGCGGCCATCCGGAGATCTAATCCTCAAACAGCCGCGCGGCGATCTCCTTGATGAGTTTGGCGCAGACCGCGGCGGTCATCCCGTTCAGATCGCGGGTGGGGTTGTACTCGACGATGTCAGCGCCGATGAAGCCGGGGGCTTTGATCCCCTGGATCATTTCGATCGCTTCGCCCGTGGAGAATCCACCCGGCTCGAAGTGCGATACGCCGGGCGCATGGGCGGGATCGAGAGCGTCGAGATCGAAGGAGATATACAACGGGCCGGTGAAGCACAGCTCTATCCCCGGTTGCCAGTCCTTCATCTCGATCATCTCAACGCCAAAACGCTCCGCCTGCTCCCGCTGATGCCCGTTGGCCGTACGGATGCCGACCTGAACCAGACGCTCGACCAGACCCTCCTCCATGATGCGGGCAAAGGGGCAGGCGTGCGAATCCTGCTTCCCCTCCAGATTGTCGTAGAGGTCCGGATGGGCATCGAAGTGGAGGATGTTCAGATTCTGATGCTCCTTCCGCAACGCCCTGACTATCGGCCAGGTGATCGAATGATCGCCCCCCAGCCCGAGGGGGATGAATTGCCGACTCAGCAACAGGCCCATGGCCTGCTCGATCTTCGCCAGCGGATCATCAACCCCCACCAGGGGCAGGTCGCCCAGGTCGTGCAGGTCGGCAGCCCCGATGTCCAGTCCCGATTCCGTCCAGAGGTTCGTGGCGCTGCTATGGAGCGCCTTTCTGATCAGGGGCGGCGCGGTTGCGGCGCCCGTCAGGAAGGATGAATTGAGGTCGAGAGGGAATCCGATCAGACCAACGCCTGTTCCCGTCACCTCATTCAATCTGGTTTCTAGAGTTTTCATACCTACAGGATACCCCGCTTTTCCGTAATGGCAAAGGGGGAATGCCTCCGATCATTTGCCGGCGCCGGTTGGCGGGATTTGCCGTCCCGATGGTTGCGGTCGGCCATTAGTTCGTCACATTCTCTCTCCGTTCGTAGATTTGTAGTGATAATGCCGGAGCATTTATTTACAGTGTTCCTGCAATATTACGGTAAGGGACCCATCGTGTATCTGCCTGGATCGGCTGCAGGGGGACTGTTGTGAGCAGAGTTAATCAGGTGACTTGGGACTGGAGATCCGCAAGCGTCGGCGGGAGCCGGAGCGTTGATCGGATCGGCGTAATGCGGCGCGCCGCACTGATTCAGGTTGTGGTCATGGGATTGGTCGGCGTGGTGCTCCACCTCCTGTTGCACCATATCCTCTTCGCCCGGATCATCTGGGGGCTGGCTGCGGTGATCCTGATTCTGGGATTGACTGCGCCGCGGCTCTACCGCCCGATATATCGGTTCGGTCACTGGCTGGGGCAACTGGTCGGCAAGCTCATGCTCTATGTTCTCCTGGTGCCGTTCTACTTTGTCCTTTTCGTTCCGGTCAGTCTCTACCTCAAATTGCGCGGGCGGGATCCGCTGCAGCGCACTCGCCGCGAACCAGGCCTGACCTACTGGATTCCCCGGCGACCCAAGGCGCGGGACGCCAACATCGCGGATCAGTTCCTCCGCGAAGACAAAGCCGCCCGCAATCTGAACCGCCCCGAGGGCGCATCCGGCTTCGGCGAGGGTGGTGCATCATGAACATACTCGGGATCTCCGCCTACTATCACGACTCCGCCGCCTGTCTGGTGCAGGACGGCAGCATCACCGCCGCCGCTCAGGAGGAGCGGTTCACCCGCCGCAAACACGATTCCGGCTTCCCCCTGAATGCCGTGCGCTATTGCCTGGCCGCAGGGGATGTCGGTGAGGGCCAGGTGGATGTCGTCGTGTTCTACGACAAGCCGCTCACCAAATTCAGCCGCATCCTGAAAACCAGTTTCGCCGTCGCACCCCGCGGGCTCGATGCCTATCTGATGGCCATCCCCCTCTGGTTGCGTGAGAAACTCTGGATTCCGGCCGACATCGAACAGGCCCTCGCCACGGCGGGCGCCGGCAAGCCGGGCAAACTCTGCTTCACGGAGCATCACGAATCGCACGCCGCCGGAGCCTTCTTCCCCGGACCCTTCGAGAGCGCTGCCGTACTCACGCTGGACGGTGTGGGTGAATGGGCCACCAGTTCGCTCAGTCGGGGCGAGGGCAACCGACTGACCATGCTGGAGGAGCTGCACTTTCCCCATTCACTCGGACTGCTCTATTCGGCCTTCACCTATCACACCGGCTTCCGGGTGAACTCGGGCGAGTACAAGCTGATGGGGCTGGCGCCCTATGGACGGCCCGTCTACGCGGAGCGGATCCGCGAGCACCTCGTCGATATCCGCTCCGACGGCTCCTTCCGTCTCAATATGGATTACTTCGGTTTTGCCGATAGCCTGACCATGACCAACGACCGCTTCTCCACAATGTTCGATGGTCCGCCGCGCGCGCCCGAATCGGATCTGACCCAGCGCGAGATGGATCTTGCCCGCTCCGTGCAGGTGGTCGTCGAGGAGATCGTCCTGTTGCAGGCTCAATACGCCGCCAGGGTGACCGGCGAGAAACGGCTCTGTCTGGCGGGCGGCGTGGCGCTCAATTGCGTCGCCAATGGTCGACTGCTGCGCGAGAGCCCTTTCGAGGAGATCTGGATCCAACCCGCGGCCGGTGACGCCGGCGGCGCTCTGGGTGCGGCGCTGTACCACTGGCACCAGGTGCAGGATCAGCCGCGTGCGCTTCAAAACGGCGGCGATGCGATGTCCGGCGCCTACCTGGGTCCGGCCTACGACGACGATGAGATCACGGCCTGGCTGGATGCTCAAAAACTGCCCTACCGCCGTTTGCCGGATGGCGATCTGGAGTGCGAAGTGGCGCGACTGATCGATGAGCAGAATGTCGTCGGCATGTTCCAGGGACGGATGGAGTTCGGCCCGCGGGCACTGGGCAACCGCTCGATTTTGGGCGATGCCCGTTCGCCGAAAATGCAGTCGGTGCTCAATCTCAAGATCAAGTACCGGGAATCGTTCCGCCCCTTCGCCCCCTCCTGCCTGGAGGAGCGGATCGGCGATTTCTTCGATATCGATCGGCCGTCACCCTACATGCTGCTGGTGGCCCAGGTGCGGCCGGAGCGCTGCCTGCGGCCCGAAGCGGGCGAGCGGGGGATTCATGAGATGGTGAACCAGGTGCGGTCGGACGTGCCGGCGATTACCCACGTGGACCACTCGGCGCGGATCCAGTCGGTGTCGCGGGAGACCAATCCCCGCTACCACCGCATCATCAAGGAGTTCGAGAAGCGCACCGGTTTCGGGATCATCATCAACACCTCCTTCAATGTGCGCGGGGAGCCGATAGTCTGCACGCCGGAGGATGCCTACCGCTGTTTCCGCCGCACGGAGATGGACTACCTGGTGCTGGGCAATCAGATACTGGACAAAAGCGATCAACCGCAGTGGGCGGAGCGGGGCGAGGCCTGGCAGGAGGAGTTTCCACTCGATTAGTTGGGGACGTGAGACCCGATTGGTGATAACGTCAACGAATATCGTAGGACCGGAATGCGAAGGAGGAGATCGGAGTGAAGAAATTCCACCATCTGGGCAACCTGCTGCGTGAGGTCTGGCGCTTCGCCAGACAGAACAAGGCCTGGTGGATCGTGCCGACGATTCTGGCATTGCTGATCCTGTGTCTGCTGATCATCTCGGGTCAGACCATCGCTCCCTTCATCTATACGCTGTTCTAGCAGATCTGCCTTGCGGTCGCCCGCGCCGCAGTAAAGGGGATACCGATGCCGCTAGCCTGGGTACGACTGATGCCGCTGCTGCTGTTGACGCTGCTCGGTTTGTTGCTGGCCGCCGCGCGACTGAGTCGCGGTCGATTCGTTCTGCCCGGCTACCTGGGCTACCTGTGGGCATTCCTCGTGGTATTCGCCATCGCGGATCACATCTCCTTCACGCCCGCCGTCTGGCTCATGGCCCTGATCTCCTTCCGCGCCCTGCGCGAATACTTCTCGCTGGTCGATCTCCGTCTCGAAGATCGCTGGGGGATGATCGGCGCCTACCTCTCGATCCCCTTCATGATCCTGCTCATCCAGATCGACTGGTACGGCTTCTTCATCGTCTCCATCCCCGTCTACGCGTTCATCGTCATCCCCTTCCTCGTCGCTCTGGGTGACCGTGAGGGGCGCGGCAGCCTGCTGTCGATAGGCGCCATCGACTTCGGCCTCTTCTTCTTCGTCTACTGCCTGGGGCACATCGCCTATCTGGCCCTCTTCTCGACCTGGTTGACGCTGCTGCTGCTCCTGGGCGTCGTAGTGTGCAATGTCGCCATCTCACTGACTGCTCGCCTGGGCCGCATCCCCGGATTTCTGCTGGCGACCGCGGCCACGGTCGGGCTGTCTCTGCTCCTGCGCCCCTGGACCACGGTGCCCTTCGGCCCGAGTATCTTCGTCGGCGTATTGATCCCCGTGCTGGTGCACATGGGCGAGTATACGGTCGGCGTGCTGGAGCGGGACCTGGGGATCAGCTCGGATGACCTCGAGCCGGGGCGCGGGCATGTTCTCGATTCGATGAAGTCATATCTCTTCGCGGCGCCGATCGTTTTCCACTATCTGCGTTGGGTCATGAAATTCGGCGAATTGCTCCTCGGTCATGGCAACTAGACTCCGCAATCTCCCCCGGCTGCTGCTCCACCTTCTGGTGCTGCGGCCGCTGCTCCATCTGATCTTCGGACTCAGTGTGCGGGGGCAGGCAAACCTGCCCGAGCGGGGGCCGTTCATCCTGGCGGCCAACCACAACAGCCATCTGGATATCCTCATGCTCTGCGCCGCCCTGCCGGTGCGGTTGCTGGGGAGCACCCATGTGGTTGCGGCTCGCGACTACTTCAGCCGTTTCCCCCGCCTTTTCGCGGTGATCGACTACCTGTTGCGGCCGGTCTGGGTGGACAGGGGGACCGGGGGCAAGGCGGCGCTGGAGAAGATGGGCGAACTCCTGGATCGGGGCGAGAATATCATCATTTTCCCGGAGGGCACCCGGGGCGAGGCGGGCAAGCTCGCACGGTTCCATTCGGGTGTGGGGCGGCTGGTCGTCACCCATCCGGAGGCGCAACTGGTGCCGGCCTTCCTGCTCGGCAGCGAGCGGGCGCTGCCCCGCAACACCGCCCTGCCGCTGCTGCTCTGGCACCATGTCAATATCGGTCCGCCGCAGTCGATCAGCGGCGATGGCGGGGATATCACGCAGGCGCTGCGCGAGAGCATCATCGACCTGGGCAGCTCCCGGACGGCCGCGCGGCACAGGAGGCGACCGGAGCGACGGAGAGGGCTAACCATAGCCGTATTGGGCATCGACGGCTCCGGCAAGAGCACCCTGTCGCGTCGTCTGTGCGCCGAGCTTTCGGTCGGAGGGGGTACCTGCCTGATCGGCGACAGCCTTGATCTTTACTCCGACGGCGAACCCCGCGCGGCGCAGCCTCTAGTGAAGGAGAAGCTGCGGCGCTGGATGAGCGCTCAGGCCAAGGATGCGAAATCGCTGGCTCGCTACAAGATTCCCAAGCTGGCCGAACTGCTGCTTCGCGACGCGCTCCTCGGCGAGGCGAAACGGTGGTATGGTCCCGATCTGATATTCATGGACGGCTCGCCGCTGCTCAACATGACGGCCTGGTCCGTCCTCTACCGTCCCCAGCAGTTGAGCGTTGATTTCTGCGCCCGCGCCATGTCGATACTGGCCGGGCGGGGGAGTGTTCGCGATCCGCTCTACGCCGAGTTTCCCGAACTCCGTCACCTGCGGCGACTGGGGCTCACCCGTCTCAAGCTGCCCGACCTGATACTGTTCCTGGATGTCGATCCTGCGGTAGCCATCGAGCGGATCATGAGCAGGGGAGAGCGTGTGCAGGTGCATGAAACGGAGGAGAAGCTGGGCCGATTGCGCGAAGCCTACCTGCTGACGGTGCGGGCGGCCCGCGAGAAACTCGACCTGCCCGCCCATGTCATCGAGGGCGGCAGGGAGCCGGATGTCATAACCGCCGAGGCGCGTGGGCTGGTGACGGCTCTGCGCGCGGAGAGAGTGACCGCAAGCGAGGAGGTATCCAGGTGAGTAAGCCGATTGAGGTGATCGCGACTACGATCTCGGGATCGATAAGCGACTGGAGCAAAGTGGAGAGGGTGGAGCCTCTCTTCGCGGAGCATGGTTTCACCGACCTGCGTCTGCATGTCGTCGATACGCACCTGGCCGCGCGGGGCAAGGCGCTGGAGCTGCTGGGAGAGGGCAGCCGCCTGCTGATCTCCGCCGGCGGATCGGGCACGTTCAACGCCGTGCTGGAGGGGTGTTGCGATTCGGGGCTCCCGCTGGGCGACCTGCAGCTGGGCTTCCTCCGCAAGGGGTCGGCCGACCTGCTCGGGAAGGTGCTGGGGATGCCCGATGAAATCGAGGCGGCTGTGGCCGTTTTCGCCGAGGCGATTCGGGGGGGGCACGTCATGTCCTGCGATGTCCTGCAGGCCGTGAACGATGGCTCTCGCGGGTTGCCGCGTCATTTCGTCGGCTACGGCGGCGGTGAGATCTTCGGGCGGATTCCCCACTTCACGGAGAACCGGTTCATGAAGTGGTACAAGGGTGTGCTCAGTCAGGCCTTCGGCGATCTCGGCCCTTTCACCACCGGCATGACGCTGGCGCTGTGCGAGAAGATCCTGCGCGGACCGTTCGGGCGACGCGAGTGGCGGATCGAGATCGATGGGGCCGAGGCGACGCAGGGGCGCTACCAGGCGCTGATCATCGTCAACGGTTACCTGGGTCCCGACATGGGCTATTCGGACGACCCTCTCGGCTCCGGACGTTTCCATCTCTTCGCGCTGCGTGATCAGGGGATCGGCCGTCTGCTCAAGCAGGCGGGCAAGGCGCGCAGCGGCGCGATCATGGAGAATCCCGAGCGGTGGGGTATGGAGCACTATGTCGTTGGCGACACGCTTCACCTGACCACCGCAAGTGAGCGGCCGTTTCCGCTCAACGTGGACGGCTCCACCCTCATCTGCGACCACGCGGCGACGATCCGCCTGGTGGACAGCATCAACCTGATCGCCGCACCCGGCAGCTGACTTCAGGGCATGCCCGGAGATCAATCTGCTTACATTTTCGCTGTACCACGGCCAGGCGTGTGATATAATTATGACATATTCTCAATCAATCCAGGAGGCCTCCATGAACGAGCAGCACCCTGACGGTATTCGCCCCGTATTCACCGCTCTTCTGATCCTGATCCTTGGACTGGTTCTGTCGCCGCAGTTCGCCGCCGCCGAATGGCGCGAGGGGGATTACAGGATCATGTCGCTCTCGGAGCTGTTGCCCCATCTAGGCGCGACCGCTTCCAGCGATCTGCCCGTCGATACGCCCGTGCTGCTGGCGCGGGGAACCGTTCCCGATGATATCGTCGCCATCCAGGGTGGGCTCGTGCGCAGCGGTCTGGCGCTGAAACCGACAGCGAGGGGGCGCGAGGTCGTCAGACCCGCTGTCGATGAGGCCGCCCGTGCGGCGGCGCGGCTGCTGGCCGTCACCCCCCTCCTGGTCAACACGCGCGCCGAGGGTGTCATCGCCACAGGCGGCGCGGTGCTCTACGGACAGATTGTCGAGCCGCCCTACCTCGTCGAAAACGACGGCGAGGAGGTGCTGGTCAACGGTGTGCTGGTGTTCCCCTCTCCGGGCGTCCCTGTTGCGGTGCCCGCTGCGGATGCCGAGAGCATCCGGGAGTTCGAACTGGTGAAGACTGCGCGAATGAGCTATCGCCGGGATCTGGAATCCCTGGGCGGCGAGGAGGCGCGCAGCCGCTTTCGCGAGACGGTGCTGACGCTTACCCATTTCGTGGAGGCCGAGTGGCGGAGTGAAAACTCCCTGCATGTCCTGCTCGCCAATGGCCAGCGCAAATCGATCATCATGTCCAACGTGGGGCGGGAGCCCGAGGAACCGACCTCCGCTCAGCTGAACGGGTATGGCGCGATGATGGCGCGCAATCTGCGCGAGATGCTCAGGCTGGATATGACCATTGTCGCCGGAGCCACCTACCTGATCTGCGAGGACAACGCCTCGGGCGCGCACATGCGCGATCGTCTGCGGGAGGTTCTCGATTCCGTCGAGCCGGAGGCGCTGATTCTCGCGCGTCTGCAGGCTCGCCTCGGCAACAGGGCAGCCGCCGCCGATCTCTACTACTCGCACAGGGGGGGGAGGTAGATCATGCGCAATCTAATCGGGATCGGCCTTTTGGCCCTGCTCATCTCCGTCCAGTTCGCACAAACCGCACTTGCCGGAGCCAATGAAACCCCCGGCAAGAATTATCAGCCGCACCGGTTCGGCAGCTTCCACGGGAACCTGTTCGAGTTCGGCTACCAGGATCTGCAGCTTTTCAAAATCCATGTCGTCGAGGATCAGCACTATCGCGTTGGAGCCTGTTACGCCGATTCCAAACGGGACAACTCCCCCGGCGGCGCCGGTCTGTTCAATTTTCAGGATTTCATCAGCGACAATAAGTACGATGTCATGTTGTTCACCTCCCATGGTACCGCGGATTGGGAAACGGTGATCGAATTCTATGAATTCACCGCGCCCGGCTTTCTGATCCGCGCTCAGCAACTGGCGCTATATCACCTAATCTACGATCCCGATGAGGTCATTGCCGTGGATGGGGAGGACTGGTTGGGGATCGCCGTCACGGAGAGCTTCTATGACAGGTTCATGAGGACCCCCGACGCCCTGGCCTGGTGGGCCTCCTGCTACTCGATCGATATCGAACTGGTCGATCCGGGGCAGGCCCGGGCCTATGTCGGTTATGACGACTATGTCGTGAACATGAAGGTCAACTGCGATGAGCGGTATGTGCTGGGCCGGATGGACGGCCAGATGGGGCAGCAGTGGCGACCCCTGAAAAAGGCGATCGAGGGGGTCAACTCGCAATGTCCGCCCAACGACGCCTCTCTGGAGGCCCTGGGGAAGTTGAATACGACTCTCTCCCCCTCCGTGATCGAGTGGGAGCCTACCGGCGTCGTCTGCGTGGTCACGCCGGGACACGTCAAATTAGATACGAGTCTCGACGTGAGCATCGATCCCCGTTCGGTGGTCAAGGCCTACGGGGACGCCGACCTCATCAACCATTCCTGGTCCGGCGACGACCGGATCGATTTCACGGTCGTCCCGACCAGGCCCTATCCGAATATCGAGTACAGGGTCAAGGAGGCGAAGGCGGTAAGCAAGGCCGATCATGCCCGTCTGGACGGCAACACCTGGCCGGGGCCGCAGAACGCCTATGGTCCCAACCGCGACGACTTCGTCTGGAACACCACCTGCCCCGGCGGTTCCACACCGCCGTCGACGCCATCGACGCCGACGCCCGTATCCCCGCCGTCGACACCGACCACTCCGGGCGGCACCACCCGCGTGCCCACACCTGTCACCAACGGCGGGACCACCGATCAGGTGATCACCATCACGCTTTACGATGTCCTGACCTGGTGCAGCAATCCCGACACCACGTTCCTCTCCCGCGGCGGCGGCAGCGACATCCTGTTCTGGGATTTCGAGGTGCCGACGGATGCGCTGCCGGGTACGATCAACACCTTCACCATCACAATCGAGGGGGAGGGTGAACCCTTCGTCGCCCACGGCGAGATCGTCGTGCCGAGTCTGGTGGCGGCCGCATTGCTGGACAACCCGGCGGTTCTCACCGGCCAGATCCAGGAGAAGAGATTGATTGTGGAGAACAACCGTGAGGTGCCGGTCGATGTCGATAACCTGACGCTGCTGAGCAGTGAACCGATCATGATCACCCCCGACCTGCCCGGCTTCACGCTGGAGGCGGGGGGGGAGATCGAACTGCTCCTGATGGTTGACGTCCCCCCGGGGCCCGACAATATGGTCTTCCCAGTTCAGGTGACTGCCGACCTGACCGGTGAAACCTGCGAGATCGGCGGCTTCGATCTCGTCAGCGGATTGACGATCGTGCTGCCCGGCCAGGACCTTGAGGTGCCCACGGGCTCTCCCGGTACTCCCCGGCCGCTGCCGATCGAGAACACCAGCGGAGTGCCGTTCGATGTGCAGGTCCTGGCCGTGGATTCGCACGGCTGGCCCGTCTCCGTGCCGCCGGCCCTGCCGCTGGGGCCATTGGAGACGGCCGAGATACCTCTCGGTTTGAGTGTTCCGCCCGATCCCCTCTTGATCGGTCAGACCGGCAATATCACTCTGGAGCTGGAGGATCCGATCCTGGCCTTGTCATCCACCCATACGATCCACTATACGATCGGGCCGGCTCTGGAGATTGTCCTGGGGAGCAGACAGATGGAGAATGTCTATACGGGCTGCGCCGGTTGCCCATTTATGTGGCACCTGGACCTTCAAAACTCCTCAATCGAGATGATCGAAGGTGAAATCGAGTTGCTCATCGACAGCGGTGGAGCGTTGCCCCTTCTGGCACCCATACCCATCATGATGGGACCCGGCGAAATATACCCATTCGATTTCGCACTGCCCGAATTGCCGCCGGGTTTCGCGCCGGGGCTCTACCCGGTGACGATTGAGGCCACGACATCAAGCGGACTCGGCGATTTCTCGCTGAATACGGAGATGAAGATCACCACACCGGTAACGGCTACCATGATCCAGCGAGCTGTCGCGGGCTATCCGGGCGAGGAGGCCGTCGTCTCCGCCGTGATCGGGAATCAACGTTCCGACATGCCCATGAACGGCGAGTACGAGATAACGGACTCGATGGGTTGGCTGCCGGAACCGGTTCTAGGCATATACGATTTCGAGCCGGAGGGCTTGGAAACCCTGGATGTCTTTTTGAGTCCACCGCCCAGGGGGGCGCTGGATTCGACCGAGGTCACGTTGCGTATCACCATGCTGGATGATTTCGGCGGTCTGCTGGAGGATATGGCGTCAACCTGGCTGAAGGTTTTCGAGGAGCCTGTCGGTATTGAGGATGGTCCGCCGCCGGCCCACACGGATCTGATGGGCAACTATCCCAATCCGTTCAATCCGCGTACATCCGTCGAGTTCAACCTGGAGCGTGCCGGGGATATTCGGCTGAGTGTCCACGATGTGGCCGGACGGGTGGTCTCGGTGCTCCACGAGGGCTACGCCGGGGCCGGACGGCACAGTCATATCTGGGAGGGTATGACGGACGACGGGGTGGCATCCAGCGGCGTCTACTTCATCAGGTTGGAGACGGCCGACGGAATCTGGTCGAGCAAGGCGGTGCTGATCAGATAGGTCAGGAGAGGATCAGGTCAATCCGCAGCCGGCTCATCGGTTGAACTCGCCAGTCTGGCTCGCCATGCGGCGGCTTCGGCATCGTAACCGCCGTCCGGCTCCGCCGCATGCCGGGTGTCGTAGAGGTCGATGATGGCCCGTACGATGCCGATCGTGTGGCGATGGCTCTCTCCGACCAAGGCCACCACTCTATCATACGCCTCAAGCAACGCGGCAGAGGCCTCGTCGAACCGTTCGAGCTTCGACAGCGTTACTCCGTAGCTGGCCAGAAACGCCGCCGCATCCTGGTGTCTCTCCGGTTGAGTCTCTCTCGCCCAGTTGACGGCCTGGGCCCCACAAATTGCGGCCTCCTCGAATTGCCCCAGATCGCGCAGCAGTCGGCCCATGTTGTGGATCGAGGTGATGGTGCTGGGGTGGTCGTCTCCCAGCATGCGGCGGTTACCCTCCAGCGATTCGCGGAAGTAGGGTTCGGCCTCTTCCAGATTCCCCAATTTCTTGAGCAGAATACCCACATAGCTGATCGCAACCAGCGTGTTGGGATGGTCATCGCCAAGCGTTCGCCGCGACCCGGCCAGGACCTCCCGGAACATCTTGAGAGCCTCCTCGTATTTTCCCATCCCTATGAGCAGACTGGCCATGTTGCTGAACGAGACCAGGGTTTCGGGATGATCATCGCCGTTGATTCGGCGACGAATCTCCAGGACTTCACGAAAGTAGGATTCAGCCTCGTCGAGCCGCCCTAGCGCATGATACAGGTCACCCAGATTGTTGATCACTACCAGCGTATTCGGGTGATTGTCGCCAAGCACCCGTCGGTTGCCGACCAGGGCCTCGTTGAAGTAGATCAGAGCCTCATCGTACTGCTCCATCGCTTTGAGCAGGCTGCCCATGTTGAGGACGGAGGTCAATGTCTCCACATCATCATTGCCCAGAACACGTCGGTAACCCTCCAGCGCCTCCCGGTAGTAGACCTGTGCCTCCTCCAATCTTCCCATCTTGCTGACGATAAGACCCATGTTGTTGATCGCCGCTAACGTCTCGGGATGATCGTTGCCCAGAGTGCGGCGACGTCCCTCCAAACCCTCCTCGTAGTAGGTATGGGCCTCATCGAAACGCCCCATCGATTCGAGCAGATAACCCATGCGGTCAATCGATTTCAACGTATCCTGATGATCGTCGCCCAGCTCTGCGCGCCGGGTACTCAGGGCGGACTCCTGCAATGGCTTCGCCGGTTGGAAGCGTCCGATCCGACAGTACGTCTCCGCGACGGTTTGCTGAAGCGCCGCGCGGACCAGCGGCTGATCGATGAAATCCGAACCTATCGCCCTCACCGCTCGGTCGAGCACCTGTTTGTCCATCAGATTCAACGCAACATCCGTTGCGTTCGCCTTGAGGAGCATCCGCTCAAACCCGGCTGCGGCGGATTCGCTCTCCTCGGGCGACAGCCCCTCCGCCTCCAGCGCTTCACGTATGCGGGAGCGGAGATCGCCGTACAGAGCCTGACCCATGGCCTCAACATCGATATCGCTCAGCATCGACTGCTGGAACTCGGTGAGAATCTCCAGCTCATCAGCCCGCTCCTCGGCCAATGTCCGTTGCACCTCTTCGGCAATCTGCGCCGCCTCCGCCTCCCGGCGAGCACGGCTCTGGTTCTGGTACATGATCGACAGGGCGAATGTCGATCCGGTCAGGATGAGAATGAAGGCGGCGATCACACCGACGGCGAGACGATAACGCCGCAGCGATTTCCGGAGAACATACCAGGGGCTGTTCCGCTTGGCGTCGAGAGGTTCCCCGGCCAGATAGCGACCGACATCCCGGGAGAGGGCGTGCGCCGATTGGTAGCGACGCTCCTTCTCCTTCGCCAGGGTTTTGAGAACGATCGTCTCGATCTCGTTGTCGATCCGGGGATTGACCGACGCTGGCCTCCTCGGTTCGACCTTGGCGATATTGCCGAGAACCTCGGCCACGTGGCCGACAACCCCGTAGGGGAAATCCCCCGTAAGCATTTCGTAGAGGATCATGCCCAGCGAATATACATCCGCGCGAGTATCGATCAATCGAGGGTCGCCGCAAGTGTGCTCCGGCGACGCATAGGCGAGTGTACCCATGAACTCGCCCAGGACCGTTACCGGCTGACCATCCTGTATGTCGGGCCCCGCCGCTTTCGCCAGGCCGAAATCCAGAACGTGCGGCTCGCCCTCCGCATTGACGCGAATGTTGCCGGGTTTGAGATCACGGTGAATCACACCGCGCTGGTGGGCGGAGTTGACCGCGGAGCAGATCTTCCGGAACAGCCTCAACTTCGCCTTGGTGTCCAGCGTCGTGTTCTTCAGATACTCATCAAGGGAATGGCCATGGATGTACTCCATCGCGAAGTAATAGCGCCCCTGCGCCAGGCCGCTGTCGTAAACCGTAACGATGTTGGGATGCTGAATACTGGCGATGAGGTCAATCTCGCGTTCGAAACGGTGTTGCTGTTTCGCCGAGGCGAATGGACCGTGCAGCAGTACTTTGAGGGCCACCGTCCGCTTCGTCGCCAGCTGCACGGCCTTGTACACGACACCCTGACCACCGCGATGAATCTCATGAAGGATATCGTAGCCTTCGATGTGATTTGCCGGTGCGGGATCTGCGCCCGAACCTGAATCACATGTCATGTCCGGATCGAAATCCACGGTCTTTCCGCAATCCTGCCGATTGCTCAGCCCGAATTGCGTAGTGAGTTTACGATTGGTGATGGTCTTGCGGCAACTCAGGCAGGAAGCAAGATGTGCCTCGAAGCGCTCCTTGTCCTCCGTCGACAGCTCCCCGGCAATGAGCGCTTCAACCTCGTCAAACTTCAGACAGATATCCATGCGCCGCTCCCCGCCGCGAATGTGATCGGCAATAAAACCATCCAGGTGCGATATAGAGCTTACAGATATGCAACAGCGGGAGTCAAATCAAACATATATGTAACCGGGCAAACATGGACAATAAGCAGCCTACCCATTGATCATCCGAAGTCTGATCGTGAATGTCGCACCTTTGTCCGTATTGTTCTCCGCGCTGATCTTGCCGCCGTGACGTTCGACGATCTGCTTCACAAGCGCCAATCCGAGACCGGTTCCGTCTTTGGCGAACGCCACGGCATTGCTGGCTCGAAAGAACTCGTTGAAGACCTTGTCGATCTCGTCATGCGGTATCCCGATGCCGGTGTCCCGGATGGCGATAACGATGTGATCGCTCTCCATCACTGCGCGGAGAGCAACACTCTCCCGCTCCGGCGTGTATTTGATCGCATTGAAGAGCAGGTTCGTCACGACCTCGGTTATGGAGAGTTCGTCCCCGACCATCGTGTCGATTTCAGGGGCGACATCCGCCTCGAGCGTGATGTGCTTGTCCACGGCTTGAGGTTCAACCGCCTCCAGGGATTTCGCGATCGACTCTTTGAGGGAGAAAGCCTGCACCTCCATCCGGCCGCTCAGACGGAGCTTCGTCAGGCGCAGCAACTCGGCGATGAATGCCGAGAGCCGGGCGGTGCGGAGGGAGGCCCGCTCCATGAACTCGGCCTTCTCTGCGGGCGATCCCACACCGGACTTCACATCGGCTATCGAGAGGCAACTGGTGATGGCCGCCAAGTGCCCTTTGATATCGTGGGTGACCCGGAACACATATTCATCCTTGATGCGGTCCTTCTCCTCGAGCTCCCTGTTTGCCTCTCGCAGAGCCTGCCCCTTTTTCTCCAGCTCCATGAAGAAGAGACTCTTCTGAATGAAATTGATCTGCCGAGATACCGCCTCAATGAAGTCGAACATACCATCCACCATGTTCGCCGCCGGCAGATCGACGTAGAGCAGATCAATGTCGTCGCCGATTTTGTTCACTTGAGCTGCGAAGACCACGCGGGGGGTATCGGCATCGATGATGGTCAGGTTTATGGTCTGATCGGTCAAAGGGTGGCTATGGACCATGACCGGCCCCTCCCCGGAGACGGCGGCATTCAGCACACGCCGGGAGAATTGCGTGGAGGGGACGCTTATGAAACCGGCGTCTCCCACCACAACCCGGTAGGCGAGTACTTCGGGTTGGTCGGGGAATTTCCCGGCTTGAGCGGAGAGCCGCAGGATGCCGACGAACCCCTGAATCGATTCGGCAAGATGATGACAGGCCTGGGCGTAGAGATCCGCCGAACTCGACAGTTTCAACAGTTTTTCGGTGAAGGTGTTGAAGGTGGGCAACAGCGCCGGTCCCAGCAGCGCGACCGGTTCCGCTCGATAGGGGATCACCTCTTCGCCGGGGCCTTGATCGATTACGGAAAAGGTCCGACAGGGCGGGCAGCCCGCGCCGCGCCCCTCCGATTCATCATCCAGGATCAGGGTGAAGCCGGAGATCGTGACTTTGAGTCCGGTGATCATCGCCTGTGATTTGACGCGCCGGCCATTGATGACGACACCGTTGTGGCTGTCGAGGTCCTCGATGATCCAACTGCCGAAGGTATTGCGATAGATCCGTGCATGCTGCCGCGATACGCTCCCATGGTTGAGCAGGATGTCACACTGCGGATCCCGTCCCAGAATGTTGCCCTTGGGATCAAGGGCAACCACGGCCTTCCCATCGGGACCGGCAATGTTCAGGAATACATCCGGCATGGCTCGCCTCTCCGTTCGGTCTTGTCAGACAGATGGTTGCATCGTCGCCCGATTCAGCATACCCGCCTGCAAACGAACAGACAAGGGCCAAACAACGGCGATGAGCAGCCTTCAGGCGAGATACTGATCAGTCGCATCATGGAGCTGTTTGAGACCTGAATGGAGCGGAGGCGGCATTGGGAGATATAGAGCGACCGGGAGTGTTAAGTGCTCACCCGTTTTGATTCCGGAGTAGGCGTCCTAGTCATTGATGAGGTTGGCCAGGGTCGTCTGGGCGAAGTGCTTCCGGGTTTCCTCGATCATGCGGGTGACCAGATTGCCGAGAACGCAGTTCTGCAACTGACATACCGGGTTGCTCATAAGGCAATCGTGATCCGTCAGGGGGCCATCGATAGCCTCGTATATTTCGAGGAGAGTGATCTCCGCCGGGTCTTTCGCCAGACGGAATCCTCCGCCGGGTCCGCGAGTCGATTTCACGAAGCCCTGCTTCTTTAGCCTTTGCAGCACCTTGTTGAGATGGTCCCTGGATATCTGGAACGCATCTGTGATCTCGGCAACCGAGATCAGACCATCCTGGCTATGACCGGCCAGATAGGTCATGGCGTGCATCGCCAGGTTCGCTGCTTCCGAAATATTGAGAATCACATTCCGACCTCCGTGAGAATGCACAGAATTCCCCCATCGGAAGGAAGTTACTTTTTTCAGTGTCGGCAACACCTGACACCATATTTCTTACAAAGATCTGCTATCCAGGATGTCTCCCCGTATCCCGGCCACGATCAGTGTCGCAGGCACCTTGCGTGAAGCCTGAGCCAAAGCTTGCTGGGCCAACTGGGCGAGTCCGCCGCAGCAGGGGACCTCCATGATCATTACCGTGAGACTCTTGATATTCCCCTGGTCGATCATGGCGATGAGTTTGTCAAGATAGACATCCATACCCTGATCCAGTTTGGGGCAGGCAATGGCCAGCGCCTTGTTCTTGAGGTGAGTACCGTGGAAATCACCTAGGGAGTAGGCGGTGCAATCGGCGGCCAGCAGCAGATCGGCATCATTGAAGTAGGGGGCCGTCGGGGGCACCAGATGCAACTGGACGGGCCACTGCTGAAGCGTCGAGGGCGCGGGGGCATGGTCACCCGCTGTTGGTGCTTTCTCCTCAGTGAAGTTCAGCGTGCGGGAACCGGGACATCCCTGGAACATCGGTTCGGCGGCCGGGGTCGGTTTGGCCCGACCCCGGTCCTGAGATTCATCTATTGCTGTCAGGTGTTTGGCGACCGCATCCTCGTCAAATTCGTCGGCCTCCCTCTCCTCGATGGTGATCGCGTCCACCGGGCAGTTGCCCAGACAATCACCCAGACCATCGCACAGGTTTTCCCCAACCAGACGCGCCTTGCCGTCGATAATCTGAATGGCGCCTTCGTGGCAGGAGGGTACACATTCACCGCAACCGTCGCAAAGCTCCTCATCGATTTTGACAATCTTCCTGACAGCCATGACTTACTTTCCCTCCATCATTGCGGCAATGTCCGACTCCGCGTCCGTGATCCCCTTGATGTCGAAATTCTCGACCAGGACCTTGGCGACGTTCGGAGAGAGGAATGCAGGCAGGGTCGGTCCCAACCTGATACCCTTTACGCCAAGGTGGAGCAGGGCCAGCAACACGGCAACGGCTTTCTGCTCATACCAGGCGATATCGAAAGAGAGCGGCAGATCGTTGATGTCATCCAGAGCGAAGACCTCTTTGAGCTTCAGTGCGATTACGGCCAGCGAGTAGCTGTCGTTGCACTGACCCGCATCGAGCACGCGGGGGATGCCTCCGATGTCGCCCAGCTCCAGTTTATTATAGCGGTACTTGGCGCAGCCTGCGGTGAGGATGACGGTGCCCTCGGGCAGCTTCTCGGCAACCTCGGTGAAGTAGCTGCGTGTCTTCTGGCGACCGTCACAGCCGGCCATGACGACGAAGCGCTTGATCGCGCCGGTCTTGACGGCGTCCACCACCTTGTCGGCCAGAGCCAGCACCTGATTATGGGCGAAGCCGCCGACGATCTTGCCGGACTCCAGCTCGGAGGGAGCCTGGCAGCCTTTGGCCCGCTTGATGATGGCCGAGAAATCTTTCCGTTGCCCTTTTACCGCATCGGCGATGTGGGGGACATCGGGATAGGCAACCATGCCGGTCGTGAAGATACGATCGGCGTAGGCGGCGGTGATCGGAACCATGCAGTTGGTGGTCATCAGGATCGGCCCGTTGAAGGAGGCGAACTCTTTCTTCTGGTCATACCAGGCGCCGCCGTAGTTGCCGACGAGATGATCGTACTTCTTGAAGGTGGGATAGTAGTGGGCGGGGAGCATTTCGCTGTGGGTGTAGACGTCGATACCAGTGCCCCTCGTCTGCTCGAGCAGATCCTCCAGATCCTTCAGGTCATGACCGGAGATCAGAATGCCGGGCTTGTCGCCGACACCGATGTTGACCTCGGTGATCTCGGGGTTGCCGTAGGTGGAGGTGTTGGCCGTGTCGAGCAAAGCCATGGTGGTGACGGCCACCTCACCGGCGCGGAGGTTGAGTCCGACGAGTTCATCGGCGGTGTGCTCGGCCGTCGTGGCCGCCAGCGCTTCGGACAGGAAGCTGTAGATTGTTTCGTCCTCGTGTCCCAGGGCCGCAGCGTGGTGGGAGTAGGCGGCGATGCCCTTGAGACCGTAGATCAGCAGTTCGCGGAGGGAGCGAACATCCTCGTGAGAGGTGGACAGGACGCCGATGGTCAGCGCCTTCCCGGCATACTCGTCCCTGTTTCCGGTCCAGGTGGCGGCTTCAGTGAGATTGTCCACGGCATCATCGCCCAGTTTGGCCATGATCAGGGATTTGAGTTCATCACGAATCGCGAAGGCCTGCTCAATCAGACTCACCAGCGATTCGTCGCTGAAATTGGCGTTGGTGATGGTCGTGAAGAGAGCGTCGGTGATGAAGCGGCCGGTGCCCTCTCTTGTGATATCGTTTTCTCCGGCCAGTTTCTCGATCACCGAGATCCCTTTAAGGGCGAAGATCAGGAGATCCTGCAGGTTGGATGTGGTGTCAGCTTTGCCGCAAACACCCTTGATTTTGCAGCCGGTGTTGCCGGCGGCCTCCTGGCACTGGAAGCAAAACATGCTCATATTTGGAAACCCCTATTAGATGGCTTGTAAGGTTCGTTTAACCGGATGCTTGATTGTGGCATCCGAATACCACAATAGCAAGGATCAGGGAATATTCAATAGTCTGCAGGTGGTTTTTTTAATAATTTTCATGTAAAGTATGGATGGTTGTTCCCAATAATCCCACGAAATGAATCAAGTCGGAATAATTGCGATAGCCCGGTGCGATTTGGGTTCCGTGGGGCTGAGGGTTCGATTAAGATAACGGCAAAAAAGGGGGCTCCCAGGGGGATCGCTTGCTTCAGGCGTCGAAACGGGGGCACCTGCCGGTGAAATGCGGACCCGCGATCGCATCTCTTGCATCTTGACCGGTCCTGGGATTGCATTGTGGAGGAGGAGCCCCCAGGAGGATGGGGGCTCGTAGTATTAAAGAATGATGCAGGCGTCAAAGATTACTCTGCCGGTGAGAAATCATCTTTCCCGACGGCGCAGAGGGGACATTCAAAGTCGTCCGGGAGATCTTCGAAGGCTGTTCCCGGTGCGATCCCCTGCTCAGGCGCGCCGATCTCCGGATCGTAAACCCAGTCGCAAACGTCGCAAATGTATTTCTTCATAATGACTCTCTTTCGAACAGATTGATAGTTGCGTCGGATCTCGTTACCGCTTCACCGTGTCGGCCAGACTGGCCAGATAGCGTACATGGCTCATCTCCTCGGCAATAATCTCCTTAACATGCTCCCGTCCTTGACCCTCGGGTACTATCTCCAGCAACGCCTGGTAGAAAATCACGGAATCCTTCTCCCGTTCGATCGCCGCGTGGATGATCTCTGCGGCATCCTCAACCATTACCGAGAAGTCCTCCGCCACCTCATCGATCTTGAAGATCTTGCCGTCGGCAATTGCCTGCAAATAGAGTGCGGCCTCTCCGTTGGGGTCGAATTGGGTCCCCTCCGCCAGTGCGCCGGTCAGGCTCTCCTTCAGATTCGTGAAGTGGTTGATATGACTGATCTCCCAATCCGCGAGTTGGAAAAAGAGCTTCTTTGCTTCCTGGTCATGAACGGTGTCCGCGGCTTTCAGATAGAAAGCCCGTGCGTTCTCTTCAAGTCGAACAGCGATTTGCAGTACTTCCTGTGCGTTAAACATTGTCATCTCCAACCTGGTTCGTGGACTCCGTTGCTGAATATCCCTTGCTCATAAGTGTGGCTCTGCGCGCCAGATCCATTCCGGCCAGTCGGCACCGCTCCAGGATCTCCGGAGTGGGGCGGAACTGAGCCTTGACGGGCTCATGTGTTATCTCCCAACGCATCTGCTCCAGCACATCGTTGATGGCCTCCGGTCCGCCTCGACTCCAACCGTAGGACCCGAACGAGAAACCAGCCTTGTTGGACGGACGCAAGCCCTTCAGATAGGTCAGTGCGGCGGCGGCCATGGGCATCATCCCCGTGTTCAGGGTCGGGGAGCCGAAGGCGATTGCCGCGGCATCGAGCACCTCGGTCACCAGCCTGGTCAAGCTGGTGTGGCGGATGTGGAGCAGGTGCGTCTCGACCCCGGGTTGAGTCGCACCCTCCAGGATCGCCTTGGCCATCTCCCCGGTACTGTTCCACATCGTGTCGTAGATGATCAGCACCTTGGGTTTCGGCTTGTAGGATGCCCAGTCGTGATAGGCGGCGATGATCTTATCGATATGGCTGCGCCAGATGATGCCGTGACTGGGTGCGATCATCTCGATATCCAACCCTGCCGCCGCGGTCAGGACCTTCTTGACCCGCTGCCCGTAGGGCATGACGATGTTCGCGTAGTAGGCACGGGCCTCCTCCATTACCGTGGGCAGATCGACCTCATCGTCGAAACGTTGGGAGGAGGCGTAGTGCTGCCCGAAGGCATCCATTGAGAAAAGGATCTTCTCCTCGGGAACATAGGTGAACATGGATTCCGGCCAGTGCACCATCGGCGTGTTGATGAATTGAAGAGAGCGTTTGCCCAGAGGGAGGCGATCCCCGGTTGTCACCTCGTGAAACCGCCAGTCGCTCGTATCGAAATGTCTCCCGAGCGCCAGGCGACATTTGCTGTTGCAGACAACGGTGGCGTTGGGGAGAGCGGCCATGATCACGGGCATCGCGCTGGCGTGATCCGGCTCGGCGTGATTGCAGATGACATAGTCTATTTTGTCCGGGGTGGTCAGTGCGGCTATGTGCGCCAGCAGATCTTCGGCAAAGGGTGCCTTGACCGTGTCTATCAGGGCGACCTTTTCATCCCGTATCAGATAGGCATTGTAGGTGGCCCCCAGCTCGGTGTCGTAACCGTGAAAATCACGGACGATCCAGTCGACATGGCCTACCCAGTCAATTCCGTCACATAGCGTTGCTTTCATCGGCTCCAACTCCTTGACCGTTGCCGTGGTTCATCAATTTTCAGAGAGGATGTAGTCGTCGTATTCGATCTCGAAGCGCAGCTTATGCTTGGCCTCCTCCTGGGCAAGGGCCTGCAGCAGTTTCCTGAGTTTGGGATCATCGGCTTTGCCGGCCAGCCTGGTATAGAGGGCGAAAGCCGCCTTCTCCCGCTTCATGGCCAGGATCAGCACCTTCCTGTAGTTAAGGTCCTCCGTCGGGTCAACCTCGACCAGATAGTCGACAATTTTCAGGTCGACTATCTCCTCATCGGAGGGAACCGCCATGTTCGATTCCCTGATGCTCTCCAGAATCGCTTTGTGCCCATCCTCCTCGACCGCAAACTCCTCCAGAGCCGCTGCCATGTCCGCGTTGTCCGATTTTGCGGCCAGATCGCGGTAAAACGCGGCCGCATTCTCTTCACTGTTGATGGCAAAGGTGAGGATATCTTCGAATGAGTTCCACTGTTTCATGGAGGTCCTTTCCTGCGCCGGGCGCCAGGCGCCCGGCGGTCAAAAATAGTATCTACCAGTTTTCCGCAAGTAATTCGAAGTGGGCTCGAGCATGCGCGCAAGCCGGGCAGACAGCAGGGGCTTCAGACCCGTCGTGAACATAACCGCAGTTGCGGCAGATCCAACGGCCGCCGTCGTCACTGCTGAACACCTTGTCGGCGCGGACATTGGTCAACAGCGCCTTGAAGCGCTTCTCATGCTGTTTCTCGGCAACGGCAATCGCTCTGAAGACATCGGCGATGGCTCCGTAGCCCTCCTCATCGGCGACCTGGGCGAACTCGGGGTACATGCTTTCCCACTCATGCAGTTCACCGGCGGCCGAGGCCTCCAGATTCTCGGCGGTATCGCCGATAGTACCGGCCGGGAATGATGCGGTTATCGCCAGTTCGCCCCCCTCCAGGAACTTGAACAACCGCTTGGCGTGTTCCCGCTCCTGGTTCGCCGTCTCCTCGAAAATCGCCGCGATCTGAATGAAACCCTCTTTACGCGCCTTGCCGGCAAAGTAGGTGTAGCGATTCCGCGCCTGGGATTCACCCGCAAAGGCTGTCAGCAGGTTGGATTCGGTACGACTGCCTTTGATACTTTTCATGGTTGCCCTCCGAACGGTTTACATCTCGGCTTGCCACAGACCGTGCAGGTTGCAGTAGGCCAGAACAGTTATCTTGTCGCCATCGATTGCGAAGAATGCTTCGGGCGTGCCGGTAGGCTTGAGGAACTCCCGGTAGGCCTTCCCGTCCACGATGACCTCAATCCACTCGATGAAGTGATCGAATCCCATGGGGTGCACAACCGAACCGACGGTGACCTTGACGCCCCCTTCGACCTTTTCGATTACCGGGATATGCTTTTCGGTGGCGGCCTCGGTGACATTGCCCTCAACGTGCGTCATCGGTTTGCCGCAGCATATCAGAGCTCCGTTGCCCTCCCGAACGACCTCCGTCATCATACCGCAAATCTCGCAACGGTAAACCTGTAATTTCTCGACAGCCATCTTAATTACCTCCATTACTTGCTGGGTTTGATTCCATGCGGCCCCCGCCTGGATGACGGGGGCCGGCAACTGGTTTACTCTTTGTGCGTGGCCAGGTATTCGGCGACACCCTCGGCGGTCGGCTTCATGGCATCATCACCTTCACGCCAGTTGGCGGGGCAGACTTCGCCGTGCTTTTCGGTGAACTGCAGGGCGTCAAGCATGCGCAGGGCTTCGTCCACGTTCCGGCCCAGAGGCAGATCATTGATTACCGCGTGACGCACGACCCCCTCTTTGTCGATCAGGAACAGTCCGCGCAGGGCCACGGAGTCGCCGAAGAGTACGCCGTAATCGCGCGAGATCTGCTTGGACAGATCGGCGACCAGAGGGAAGCGGATTTGTCCGATGCCCCCCTCTTCGACGGGTGTGTTCTTCCAGGCGTAGTGGGAGAACTGGGAGTCGACGGATACGCCCACCAGTTCGCAATTCTTGCCCTGGAACTTCTCGTATGCTCGATCAAAGGCGATTATCTCACTGGGGCAGACGAAGGTGAAATCCAGTGGGTAGAAGAACAGAACAGTGTACTTGCCGCGCAGGTCGCTCAGCTTGTACTCCTCATTGAAACTGTTATCGCCCATGACGGTCACGGCCGTGAAATCGGGTGCTTCCTTCGTAACGAGAGTGCTCATTTTCAACTCCTTTGGGGCCAGTGGCCCTGATTGTTATTTACTACTGATTATCCGCAATGTTGGCGATACTGACAGTCTGGCGTTCCCCCAGCTCCTTGTCCAGCATGTAGAGAAAGCCGGGGTGCTCCTGTCCCAGTTCGAACTTGTCCACGATCTCCTTGAATGTGGACTCCTCCTCGACCTGCTCATTGATGAACCACTGTAGGAAGGTCGAGGCTGCGTGGTCACGCTCTTCGAGAGCGATATCGACCAGATCGTTGATCATGGACGTGACCTTGTACTCGTGCTCAAGTGCATCCTTGAAAACGTTTATCGGGGAATCCCAATCGGTGGGTGGCGCGTCGATGGTGTCGAGCAGAACGCGGCCGCCCCGTTCGTTCAGGTAGTTGACGAAACGGATGGCGTGTCCGGCCTCCTCCTCGTAGTGAGCAAGTAACCAGCGGGCCATGCCGGAGAGCCCTTTGGACTCCATCCAGGCGGACATCGACAGATACAGGTAGTTGGAGTAGAACTCCGCGTTGATCTGGCGATTGATCGCTTCCTGAATCCTCGGCTTAATCATCATTGACTCCCTTTCATCGAGTTTGGTTTGTCTGATGTGATTCACTAACTAGTGCTTCCGTAAGCAGTTGTGGCAGGTGCCCGTGTATTCCAGCCGCCATGAGTCGATTTCAAATCCGTCCAGCTCCTCAACATGACGGTCGAGCAACTCCTGCGCGGGAGCTGGAGCGTCGTAGACACTGCCGCATTTGGTGCACTCAAGGTGGCAGTGAGGGACAGTGTTACCGTCGAAACGGCTCTGGCCCGAGTTGCTGTCCAGCTTAAGAATCAGCCCCTGCCGCGCCATGACCTCCAGGTTGCGATACACCGTGCTCAGGCTGATTTTTGGCATCTCGGACCGAACCATATCCAGGAGCTCTTGAGCGGTGGGGTGTGTAGTCACGCTACACAACTCCTTTAGAATCAGTGATCTCTGCTTGGTGTTTCTCTGGAAAGTATCATTACTCATGTTATCCCCTTATCGCTAATGAATATTATTAGCAATAAGGATCAGTTTGTCAACCATGTTTTTGGGATTATCTCCATTTTGAGACCCCGTATTACGAAACCGGGAGATAATAGTGGTAATGTGGTACGGAAAAGGCTAAGGTCGATTCTGGCCAAGATCTCTCTCTTATATTCAACAGGCGTAGTCCTGATCAATTATGCTCAGAAAAGGAGTCCTTCCATGCGTAGAGCCTTAGTTGTCATGGTTCTGTTCATGTTTGTGTTGCCCGTCATAGCAATGGCGGCGACGGATGAGTCTGCCGTCGCCGGGGAATGTATGACCTGCCATAAAGAGAAAACACCCGGTTTGTACAAGCAGTGGTTCCAGTCGAATCATGCGCAGAACAACGTCTCTTGCCTGGATTGCCACGAGGCGAAACGTAATGAAAGTGATGCCTTCGAACATGAAGGTGCCTGGATCGCTACTTTGGTGACCCCAAAGGACTGCGGCTCCTGTCATGAAAAAGAGGCTGATCAGGTCGGCAACTCCTATCACGCCCATGCAGGTGAGATCCTGGAGTCGAAGGACGCTTACCTGGCCCACGCTGCCGGCGGTGATCCCGCTGCAATTGCCGGGTGTGCCAGCTGTCACGGCGCCAAGGTTGAGATTGATGAGAACTCACCCAACAAGCTGAGCCTGAAATCGTGGCCCAACTCGGGTATCGGACGGATCAATCCCGATGGCAGCAAGGGCTCCTGCACCGCGTGCCATACCCGCCATGCTTTCAGCAAAGCGCAGGCTCGTAAGCCCGAATCCTGCAGCAAGTGTCACCTCGGTCCCGATCATCCGCAAAAGGAGATCTACGAGGAGTCCAAGCACGGCAACGCTTACTACACGCATCTTGATGAAATGAACATCGATGCCGACCGCTGGGTTGTCGGACAGGACTACTGGGAGGCGCCCACCTGCGCCACCTGCCATATGTCCGCCACCATGAAGCAGGAGCTGACTCACGATGTCGGCGAGCGGATCAGTTGGACACTTCGTCCTCCGGTATCGAAGATGAAGGACAACTGGGAGCAGAAGCGGGAGAATCTCAAGGATGTCTGTCACGCCTGCCATACGGTCTACTTTGTCGATGGCCATTACGCCCAGTTCGACGGTCTGGTGAACCTGTATAATGAAAAATTCGCCAAACCCGCCGGTGCGATCATCGCCAAGATCAAGGAGAAGAAGCTGCTGGAGAACCAAGCGGCCTTCAGTAATGAGATCGAGTGGGAGTACTGGGAGCTGTGGCACCATGAAGGTCGCAGGGCCCGTCACGGCGCAGCCATGATGGCCCCGGACTACACCTGGTGGCATGGCATCTACGATGTCGCTCACACCTTCTACTTCAAGTTCATACCGTCCGCGCTCGAGCTGGATGATCCGGAGGTCAATGCGATGATCGAGGAGATCATGCAGAGCCCGATGCACAATTGGGCGAAGAGGCCGACGGGTGAAATCAAGGCCGATATCAAATCGGGCAAGATGCAGAAGATGTATGAGGACTTCTACGGCGTGCATAAGTAGGGGGCGCGGACATGACGCGTTTCTACAACTTCTTGCGCGGTGTAATGGTGAACGGATTGGGCAGGACGGGGGTGCGGCTGTGCACCTCCGTCATCGCCCTGTATCTGATTTTTGAATTTACCCGCCTCACGGGCATCCTGGTTCACGCCGGTGTTGAGATGCTCACCTTCATGCTGTTGATTCCGCTCTTCCTGCTGGGAATTCTGCTGATCATCCTCGGCTGGCTGCGCTACGTCAAGAGGTCGGACAAAAGCAGTGAGGTGCTTCTGCGCGGGCGCTTCGGCGCTGATGCCCTGAAGTCGGGATTGACCGGCAGTGCGGTCTCCCTGGGCTTCCTGGGTGTGGTCGTCATCGGTCTGCTCTTCCTCGGGACGAGCACCGGCAGCATGCTGCACTTCATGGAGTCGCCCCGCTTCTGCGGCACCGCCTGTCACAGCACGATGCACCCGGAGTGGGCAGCCTACCAGAATTCACCCCACGCACACGTCGATTGCGTCGAGTGCCACGTGGGCGAGGGTGTGGGCAACCTGGTGCAATCGAAGCTGGATGGCCTGCGGCAGATGGTTGCGCTGGCGACCAGGAGCTACGAGAAGCCGATTCCGACGCCGATCCACAATCTGCGTCCGGCGCGGGAAACCTGCGAGGAGTGCCACTGGCCGGACAAGTTCTACGCCACCCGCCTCAAGGTCATCCCGCACTTCGGCATGGATGAGGCTTCAACGCCGACCTACAATGCGCTCAGTATCAAGATAGGCTCCGGTCTCGATGACGAGGGGGCGATCCACTGGCATGTGGGTGAGGAGAATGAGGTGCGTTACGCCTCGGAGGGCAACGCCAGGGAGAAGATGTTGTGGGTGGAGTGGCGTCAACCGGATGGGAGCTTCAAGCGCTTCAATCGCATGACTCCGCCGATCGGTGAGCTCGAGCACACGGAGATCCGCACCATGGATTGTGTGGATTGCCACAACCGGGCGACCCATATCTACCAGGAGCCGGAGCAGGTCGTTGACCGGCTGCTGGCTTCCGGCGATCTGGACATCGAGTTGCCGTTCATCAAACAGCATGCCTATGGCGCGCTGATCGACAACTACAAATCCAGCGAGGCGGCGAACGTCGGCATCGAACGGCGGCTGCTGAATTACTATTCGCGCAACTACCCCACGATTTTCACCGCCAAACAGGTCGAACTCGATCGCGCAGTCGATCTGCTGCAGGAGGCGTGGGCCAGGAATGTCCATCTCGGTATGGAGGTCACCTGGGGCACATATCCCGACTTCGCGAACCACCATGGTGATGGCGGTTGTTTCCGTTGCCACAACGAAAACTTTGTGGATGACCAGGGTGAAACCATCTCTTATCAATGCTCGCTGTGCCACGATCTGTTGACCCAGGACAGCCCCGAACCCTTCAGTTTCAAGGCCACACCTGACGCCGAAGCCGAAGGCGAGGAGGTCGATGAGGTGGCGGAGGGCTAGCCGACAAGTATCTGAATTGGTCTGCAATCGTTTCGGGGCTCGGTTATAACCGGGCCCTTGTTGTTTACAGCTATTGGCGATTGGCCCATATTCAAACCCCACAGGAGGTGACTGCGATTCTGTCCAACGGTGATGATATCCGTCTCCCCTTTCTGGGGGCGTTCGGCCGCCGCATGTTTCTGTCGCTGGCCCTGGTCAGTCTGCTGCTCGTGGCCGCAGTCGGCGGCATGGGTTATCGGCAAACGCGCCAGGCTTTGATGAAGGAGGCGCGTGAGCATCTGGGTGAGGTGGCGCGTGCCCGTCGAGTCCGGCTGGAGATCTGGTTTGATGAACGACGAGAGGACATGGTTCTGCTCTCGGCGCACATAGACAAGACCCTGAGCGATGATCTGGAGACTGCCGCCGTGATCGAGGAGTTGCTGGACATGCAACTGGAGGCGCAGCCGGCCTATCGTCATTTCGCCGTATTCGATACTGAGGGTTCGCTGATTGCGTCCGCCGGAGAACCTGTGCACGAAGAGTGCATGAACTCGGAATGCCCCGAGGTCAGAAACGCCATGACGTCCGGGGAGATCGTACTGGGGCGTTTCATCCTGGACGCCGATGACGAACCCACCATGCGGCTCAGCGCCCCCCTCAGCCTGGGTGACGAATTCACCGGAGCTCTGCTCGCCGTATTGCGCCCGGCCGCATCTATCAATCCCATACTTGCCGATACATCAGGTCTGGGACGCAGTGGCGAGACCTACCTCGTGGGTGCCGACATGACCATGTTGACCCCGTCCCGCCATATGAATCACCCGCCTGCCCTGACCCACAAGATGCCGACGCCCGGCGTATTGGCCTGCCTCGAAAGCGGCAGCGGCATCAGTCTGTATACGAGTTACATGGGTGAGGAGGTTCTGGGCGCCTACGAATGGCTGCCTGCGCAGCGTTGGGCGTTGATCGCCGAGATCCGGACCGCCGAAGCGTTCGCGCCGCTGCGGGGAATCGCACACAACACGGTACTGATCGCCTGCGTGGCTCTGCTCCTGGCGCTGCTGATCAGCATCACGTTGTCGCGGCGTCTATCCAGTCCGATCGGTCGTTTGGCGGTGGCCAGTGATCGTGTGGCTGCCGGTGACTGGTCCCCGCTCCCCGTCATCAGGGGGCCGGGCGAGATAGGCATCCTGGCGCGCCATTTCGCAATCATGGTGGCATCGCTCTCCCGCTCGCGAACGGAACTTGAGCAATCGAGCCGGCAATTGGCCCAGGCCGAAAAGCTGGCGGAGATAGGCCGCCTGGCCGCGGGTCTGGTGCATGAGATGCGCAATCCCCTGGCCGCGATCAAGATGAATCTGAGTAACCTCACCCGCAGCCGCTCCCTGACCGCCATCGAGGAGGAGCAGCTGCAGATCGCCTGCGAGGAGGGGGAGCGTCTCGAGCTGATGCTGGCCGAATTCCTCGCCTTCAGCCGCCCTGTCGAATTGAAGCGGGCACTGGTGAGCCTGGAATATCTGCTCGGTAAAGTCGAGCAGTTGACCGAGGCGGAGCGGGCTCCCCGCGGCATCCTCCTGAAGTTTGAGCGCCAGACGACGGATCGTGAGATCCTGGTCGATTCCGAGATGCTGCTCAGGGCGATCATCAACCTGGTGTACAATGCCGCCCAGGCGTTGCCGGAGAACGGGATCGTCCGTCTGGTTGCGGGTGAGGATGAGGGCGCCCTGGTTATCGACATTGAGGATGAGGGGCGCGGCATGCCGCAGCCGGAACTCGACAGGATCTTTGATCCTTTCTTCACGACGCGTGAGGGGGGAGTCGGTCTGGGAATCTGCAACGCGCGCAAGTATGTCGAACTGCATGAGGGGCGGCTGACGATCGCCAGCCGCGAGGGCGAGGGGACGCGAGCTCGCATCACACTGCCTGCGGGGGAGAGCAATGCTTGAACTTCTGATTATCGACGATGATCGCGCCTTTCGACGCAGCCTAGAACTGCACATGCAGGGTCGCGGATTTTCGGTGCGTTGCGCATCCAATCTCGCCGAGGGCGAGTCCGCCTGGCGAGAGAAGTTGCCGAATCTGGTATTCCTGGATCTGATGCTGCCCGACGGCGAGGGGACCTGGTTGCTGGAGCGGATGACCGAGGAGGGACTCGGCACCAAGGTGATCATCATCACCGGGCATCACGAGATGGAACGTGCGGTAACGGGTATGCGCGCCGGCGCCTTCGATTTCGTGCACAAGCCGCTATCCGCCGACGAACTCGACAAGGTGGTCGACCAGGCGATCGGGCAGTTGCAGGTCGAGGAGAGTATGGGGCTGGAGGCCGGCAGCGCGGCCGAGCTCTCGCCGATGGGCTCCATCATCGGTCGCAGCAGGTCCATTCTCGCGTTGCATAAAACCATTGGTCTCGCCAGTCGTGGCCGGGCCAATGTTCTCATCCTGGGGGAATCCGGCACGGGCAAGGAGCTGGTGGCCAGAGCCATTCACCGACTGGTTACGCCGCGTGAACCTTTCCTGGCCGTCAACTGCAGCGCCTTGGTGCCGTCGCTTCTGGAGAGCGAGCTGTTTGGTCACGAGCGGGGTGCATTCACCGGGGCGGCGCAGCAGCGGCGGGGGCGCATGGAGCTGGTCGGCGAGGGTGTTCTGTTTCTCGATGAGATCGGCGACCTGCCGCTCGATCTCCAGGCCAAACTTCTGCGGGTCATCCAGGAGCGGGAGTTCGAGCGGGTAGGCGGGACTCAATCGCTGCCGTTCAAGGCGATGCTGATCTCCGCCACACACAGGGATCTGTCGGCCATGGTGGCAGCGGGCGATTTTCGCGAGGATCTCTTCTACCGCCTCAAGGTTGTGGAGATCGAGGTCGAACCGCTGCGGGATCGCGTCGAGGATATCCCTCTACTCGTCGAGCATTTCCTCACATTGTATAACGGCGAGTTCCACCGCAATGTCACCCGCGTGCCGCAACAGGTGCTGGCCGATCTGCAGGCGTACCACTGGCCCGGCAATGTGCGGGAGCTGGAGAACAGGATCCAGGCCGGCATCATGGCCAGTCCAGGGGATGTGCTGACCGTGGAGATCCCCAGTACCGTTACCGCGACCGGGGATGGCGGCAGTTGGCGCCGCCCGCTGCGCGATGTCGAGTGCGCGCATATCGCCCGGGTTCTCGAGCACTGCAACTGGGTGCAGGGTGAAGCGTGCAGTATCCTGGGTGTCAGTCGACCTACTCTGCGCAAGAAGATTCAGGACTTTGGACTCAAGCGGCCGGGTAAGGAATCGTAGCGGGATCCTTTCGGCGATTTGACCCTGTTCAGTTATCTCCACACCTGGTTATCGAAACGCCCCCCCTCTGCCGGGGGAGCGTCGCCCGGTGATGCCCATTCCTCACTATTTACATCGGATGCCAACCTGAAAGCCCTTTTCAACCATTGAAAGGAGCTTTCCCGTATTCGTGGGTAAGGCTGAAAGTGGTAGTCGCTAACCGCTTGTTATTACATGCATTACGGGCTTGGCTCTGCGCGAGGTCATGGCACGGCTGTTGCGCTGAAGGGGTCAGCCCGGAGATCATGTCGGACGGAAAATCAAAAGGGATCCCCGGATAACCCGAGAATACCAAGAGGTTGATCATGATGAAAATCACCCGCAATTTGATCCTGTTGATTCTGGTGGCAGGCGTAAGCGCACTCCTCGCAGGCTGTGGCGACGCAAATGGTGAGGATAGTGTTTCGGCTATGGCGACCGCCGCCGATGTCTCCTGCTCCACGGTTGCCCCGGCCTGCGCCGGAGGCACGAGCTGCAGCGAAGATGCGGACATCGCCGACGTCTCCTGCTCGGCAGGTGAGTCGATCAGCAGTGGCGGTTCATCATGTTGCCCAAGTAAGGGTGGCATGAGCGCCAAAATCACGGAGTCCGCGACCATGGGTAAGGTCTACACCAGTGAGAAACTGTACACCTGCCCCGGACACCCCGCCCTTGTCGACACCGATCCCGATGACAAGTGCCCGCTGCACAAAGCTCCCCTGCGCGAGATGACGGCTGCCGATGTCACGGAGCTGCGCAGCGAGGAGTTGCTCGGCTGCACGATGTGTCCCGTCGTCAAACCGGCGACGGCCGAGAAACCGGATTGCATTCTCTGCGGCATGAAGCTGATCGAAATCAAAAAGGGGTAGGACGCAATGAGGTCCAGCATCAACGGTCACTCACCGGACGGAATCTCGGGGTCGGCAAATCCGGGGAGGTATCTCCTCGGATTTCGCCCCCTGGTTCTGGTCGCCCTGTTTCTCGGTCTGTGTTCGCCGCCGGCATTCGCCGATCCCGATGCCCGAGCGATAGGCGGTCAACAGACATCGACCTCACTGTCCCCCTTGGCAGCGATCGCCGACTACCAGGCTTTCGCGCTGGCCAACAACCCCGGGCTCCTGTCCGCCGGAGAATCCTGGCACGCTGCGCGGAGCGGAGCGGACCATGCGGGCGCCTGGCCCGATCCGAAACTGAGTTTCGGCTATCTGGCCGAGGGGGTAGAGACGAGAGTCGGTGCCCAGCGCTGGAAAGTGGGTGTGAATCAGAGCATCCCCTGGTTCGGCAAGCGGGCTCTGAAAAGGGGCATGGCGGAGGCGCAGGCGACGGCACGTGAGCATCTATGGGGGCAGAAGAGAAGGCAATTGAGCTTTGATGTCTACAGGGCCTGCGTGGAATATGCCTATCTCGGCGAGGCTATCGCCAGCAAGAGGCGCGGCCTCGAACTGCTGACCTCACTTGAGGAGGTGGCGGTTATCCGCTATCGCAACGGCGGCTTGTCCTGGACAAACATGCTCCGATTGCTGAATCGGAAAGCGTTGCTCGGCGAGGATGTCAACCGCCTGACTGATCGACGGCATGCGCAGGTGCTCGTCATCAACTCCCTGCTGGGGCGTGATCTCTCCGCAGCGATAAGCACACCCTTGACGATTCCCGATGCTGATCCGTCATTCAGGATTGCGACCCACGCCGATCTTCTCGCCGACAATCCCACCATGCGCGCCCAGGCGGCGCGGGTCGACGGTGGGCGTCGCGGCGTCGCGCTTGCCCGGAAACGGGCGCGTCCCGATCTCAATCTCGGTGTCGAGTATATAGCCACCGATGAAGCCTCCATGCCCGGCGTCGTGGACTCCGGCAAGGATCCGATCATCTTCAAGTTGGGGATCAGCGTGCCTCTTTGGCGCGGGAGCTACTCGGCCGCGGAGCAGGAGGCCGCCGCCCGGCTGCGGTCGATCGAGGCCGCCGGGCTGGACCTGACCAACCGGCTGCTGTCACGTCTGGACAGGGTGATCCTGGAGCGCAGGGAGGCCGCCAGACGGGTGAAGCTGTACGAGGTCGAATTGATCCCCCGTACCCACGAAGCGTTGGTCGCGCTTGCAGCCGACTTCCGCACCGGCGGCGCTGACTTCAGCGAACTGCTCCAGACAGAGGAATACCTGCTCGAATTCCAGTTGAAAGAACTCCGTGCCCGGGCCGATCTGGCCCTGGGGCGGGCGGAGATCGAACTACTTGTCGGCTCCCGACGAGGGGGGGATCAGCAATGACCGAATCCAGACGTCCCCGATTTTTCCATTCCCGCAACCAGGCCATAGCGACCCTCCTGATTCTGGTTGCGGTCTTCGTGCTTGGTTTTCTGACTCGCGGAGGCGGAGCGGGTGGAGACCGGCAACAGGCAGCGGCGATCGCCTCCGAGTGGACCTGCTCCATGCACCCGCAGGTGCGGCAACCGGAATTCGGTCTGTGCCCGCTCTGCGCCATGGATCTGATCCCCGTGGGTGAGGATACTGGCGGCGATCTGGGGCGCAGGGAGCTGCGACTGTCGGCGCATGCCCGTAAACTGGCTTCTCTGGAGACGGCGCTGGTCGAGCGGCGGCATGTCGATGTGGAGTTGCGGTTGCCCGGTACGGTGGAATTCGACGAGACGCACGTGAAGCGGATCACCGCCTGGGTCGCCGGCCGCCTGGAGGAGGTGCATGTGAACTCCACCTACGAAACGGTCGCTGCGGGGCAGGCGCTGGTGGATGTCTACAGTCCCGGTTTGATCGCCGCCCAGGAGGAGTTGCTGCAGGCGCTCCGTGCCGTGGAGCGGACCGGTGGGCAAGGCGCTTCGGTTCTG
Source organism: bacterium (assembly GCA_024231955.1). Lineage (GTDB taxonomy): Bacteria > Krumholzibacteriota > Krumholzibacteriia > JACNKJ01 > JACNKJ01 > JAAEPZ01. The sequence continues at coordinate 477,984 of JAAEPZ010000538.1, forward strand.
GCGCAGCGCACGTTGGCCGCCACGCGGGAGAAACTGTCGCTGCTGGGTTTGACCTCCGAACAGATCCTGACGCTGGAGCGGACACGGACGACGAACGATCGGGTCAGTATCCCGGCGCCGCTGGGTGGGGTAGTTCTGGAGATGAACGCGATCGAGGGGCGCTTTGTAGATCGGGGTACGCCGCTCTACACCATTGCCGACCTGTCGCAGGTCTGGGTGCAGTTGGCTGCATACGAATCGGACCTGAGCCTGATCGCTACGGGGCAGACGGTCACTTTCGAGTCCCGCGCCTGGCCCGGGGAGATCTTCGCCGGGCAGGTGGACTTCATCGATCCGGTGCTTGATGAACAGACGCGGACGACCCGATTGCGGGTTGTGGCGGACAACAGCGACGGGCGTCTGAAACCGGGGATGTTCGTGCACGCCACGTTGCTCGCCGGTGTCGATCCCACGGATTCCGACGACGAGCCGCCGCTGGTGATTCCGGCTTCGGCACCGCTGATCACGGGGCGACGGGCCGTGGTCTACGTGGCGCATCCACGGGAGGAGGGGCGTTACGAGGGGCGAGAGGTTGTGCTTGGAGCCCGGCGGGGCGACTTCTATGAAGTACAATCCGGGCTGTTTGCCGACGAACGGGTCGTGACCCGGGGCAACTTCAAACTCGACAGCGCCCTGCAGATTCTGGCCAGGCCGAGCATGATGAATCCCCCTGCGGTTCAGGATGCCGCAAGGGTCGAACTGATTGCGCTGGCGCAAAGCGGCGTCCGCCTGCCGATCAGTGACCCGTCCCTGGCCGAACTTGAAAATATCTATGTCGCCTATTTCGCGCTGCAGTTCGCCCTGAGTCATGATGACTATCCCGGCGCGCTGTCCGCCGGTTCGCAGCTCAAGGCTGCCCTCTCGCTGGTTGATCCGCAACGGTTCGTCGTCGAGTCCAAGCCGGTCTGGCAACTCGTGCATCGGACACTTGTCGGGGAGACCGGGATGCTGGCCGACAGCGGAGACATGGCGACCGCCCGCGCCGGATTCGAGATGATCTCCTTTGCCGTCACCGCACTTGCACGCAGTTTCGGCCGCCAGGCGGATCGACCTCTGCTCACCTACTTCTGCCCAATGGCCTTCGATTACGAGGGGGCATCCTGGTTGCAGGAAAAAGAGGGGACGGAGAATCCCTACTACGGTTCGCAGATGTTCAAGTGCGGTTCGCAGCTGGAGACGCTGAGTACGCCGGAGAGCAAAGCCGGAGGCGAGGATCATGAGTGAGCGCAACGCCGTGAGCGACAACTCATTGCTCGGACGCCTGGTCGGATTCTGCCTGCGGAACAAGCTGCTGGTCGGACTGTTCGTGATTCTGATGGTCGTCTGGGGATTGATGTCCGCACCGTTCGACTGGCGTCTGGGCGGCCTGCCCCGCAATCCCGTCGCCGTGGATGCCATTCCGGACATCGGCGAGAACCAGCAGATCGTGTTCACGAAGTGGGGGGGACGTTCCCCCCAGGACATCGAGGATCAGATCAGCTATCCGCTCACCGCGGCGTTGCTCGGCATCCCCAACGTGAAGAGTGTGCGCAGCAGTTCGATGTTCGGTTTCTCCACCATCTACGTGATCTTCGATGACGATGTCGAGTTCTACTGGTCACGGTCCCGTGTGCTGGAGAAGCTGGCCAGCCTCCCCCCCGGCACGCTGCCCGCTGAAGTGCAGCCGACCCTGGGGCCGGACGCCACGGCGCTGGGACAGGTGTTCTGGTATACGCTTGAGGGGCGCGACGCGGAGGGGCGGCCTACGGGCGGCTGGGATCTGGATGAGCTGCGGAGTATTCAGGACTGGCAAGTGCGCTACGCGCTGATGTCCGCCGAGGGTGTGAGTGAGGTCGCATCGGTCGGCGGCTTCCTGAAGGAGTTCCAGGTCGATGTCGATCCGGATATCCTGCTGGCGTTGAATGTCGATCTTGAGGAGGTCTATCGCGCGATTCAGCAGTCCAATATCGATGTCGGGGCGCGGAGTATCGAGGTGAACAGCGTCGAGTACATCGTGCGGGGGATCGGTTTTCTGCGGAACCTCGCCGAGATCGAAAACACCGTGATCCGCACGGTGAACGATCTGCCGCTGCGTGTGCGTGATGTCGCCACCGTGAGTCTGGGTCCAGCCCTCCGTCGAGGAGCCCTGGACAAGGGGGGCGCCGAGGTGGTCGGCGGCGTGGTGGTCGTGCGCTACGGGGAAAATCCGCTGGCCGTGATCGGGAACGTCAAAGAGAAGATCGCCGAGATCGCGCCCGGATTGCCGAGGAGGACCCTGGAAGACGGCACCGTCAGCCAGGTCGAGCTGATCCCCTTTTACGATCGTACGGGGCTGATTCAGGAGACCCTGGACACGCTCGGCACCGCGCTCTTCGATGAGGTGCTGGTGACGATCATCGTCGTCATCGTCATGCTGCTCCACCTCCGCAGTTCGCTGGTGATCGCCGGGTTGCTGCCCCTGGCCGTGCTGATGAGCTTCATCGCCATGAAGCGTTTCGGAGTGGACGCCAATATCGTGGCGCTCAGCGGTATCGCCATCGCAATCGGCACCATGGTCGACATGGGGATCATCGTCAGCGAGAACATTCTCAAGCGTTTGCGGGAGGCGGGTGATTCCGAACCGTCCATCGCCGTCGTCCGGCGCGCAACGGTCGAGGTGGGGAGCGCCGTGATGACGGCCGTGGCCACGACGATCATCAGCTTTCTGCCGGTCTTCACGATGGAGGCGGCCGAGGGCAAGCTGTTCGGCCCTCTGGCCTTCACGAAGACCTTCGCGTTGCTGGCCTCCATAGTTGTGGCGCTCGTCGTGATCCCCCCCCTGGCGCAAACGCTTTTCCCTCTCCGTTTCAAGCTCGGACGCTTCGGCAAGCGATCCGCGCCGCCGGGCAAGATCATCTGGATCTGGAATGGTCTGCTTGTCCTGGCCGTCGGGCTGCTTCTGACGAAGCACTGGCAGCCGTTGGGGACTGAGATCGGGCTGGTGCGCAACTTCATCTTCGTCGCCATGCTCATCGGCGGTCTGCTGCTGCTCTTCCTGCTGTTGCAGAGGGCGTATCCGCGCCTGCTGGCCTGGTGCCTCGATCACAAACTGCTCTTCCTCACCTTGCCGGTGCTGCTGGTGTTGTTCGGTCTGCTGGTGTGGCTCGGTTTCGACAGAGTATTCGGGGGGCTGCCGGATTCGATGCGTGGTTGGCGGCCGACGGCGGCGCTATCAAGAAGTTTTCCCGGACTGGGCAAGGAGTTCATGCCCTCCCTGGATGAGGGATCCTACCTCCTGATGCCGACCACGATGCCGCACGCCTCGATAGGCGAAGCGCTGGATGTGATTCAGAAGCAGGACATGAGTATAGACGCCATACCCGAAGTGATGAGCGTGGTGGGGAAGATCGGCCGTGTGGAGAGCCCGCTGGATCCCGCACCGGTATCCATGGTGGAGACCGTGATCAACTACCACTCCCGTTACCTGCGCGACGATAACGGCAAACGGATCAAATTCCGTTTCGACAGACGCGACCAGGATCTCGTGCGGAGTGCGGCCGGTGAGCCGCTCCACGCGGCGGATGGCGAGACCTACCATGCGCGGGGACGTTATGCGCGCGATGCGGCGGGTGAACTGATTCCGGACAAGCGGGGGAGACCCTTTCCCCTCTGGCGCCCCGCGTTGGATCCCGCGCTGAATCCGGGGCGGATGGCCTGGCCCGGAATCCGTAATCCCGATGACATCTGGCGGGAGATACTCGACGCCGCCGCGATCCCCGGCACTACCTCCGCGCCGAAGCTGCAACCCATCGCCACCCGCCTGGTGATGCTGCAGAGCGGCATGCGGGCACCGATGGGGATCAAGGTCAAGGGCTCGGATCTGCAGGATATCGAGAGGACCGGCCTGGAGCTGGAGCGTTTGCTCAAGCAGGTGCCGGGGGTGGAGCCGTCAACGGTGTTTGCCGATAGGATCGTCGGCAAACCGTACCTGGAGATCCGGATCGACCGGGAGGCGATTGGCCGTTACGGCATATCGCTGGGCAAGGTGCAGAACGTGATCGAGACCGCCATCGGCGGCAAACAGGTTACCACGGTGATCGCCAGGCGGGAGCGATATCCGGTGCGGGTTCGTTATCAGCGTGAAGTGAGGGATCGGCTTGAGGACCTGGAGCGGATTCTCGTCGCCGCGCCGGGCGGGCGTCAGATCCCCCTGGCCCAGCTTGCGGAGATCAGCTATGTGCAGGGGCCGCAGGTGATCAAGAGCGAGGATACGTTCCTGGTCGGTTATGTGCTGTTCGACAAGCGGGCGGGCTATTCGGAGGTCGATGTGGTCGAGCAGGCTCGCGATCACCTGATGGCCAAATTGGCGGCAGGGGATTTCGAATTGCCCGCCGGAGTGAGTTACAGCTTCGCCGGAAGTTTCGAGAACCAGGTGCGGGCGGAGAGGAAGCTGATGATCGTTCTGCCCCTGGCGCTCGGGATCATCTTCATGATTCTCTATCTCCAGTTCCGTTCGGTGATGACCACCGGGCTCGTATTCTCCGGAATCAGCGTGGCCTGGGCCGGGGGGTTCCTTCTGATCTGGCTCTACTCTCAACCCTGGTTTCTCGATATCCATGTTTTCGGCGTACATCTGCGGGAGTTGTTTCAGGTGCATCCGATCAACCTCAGCGTAGCCGTGTGGGTGGGCTTCCTGGCGCTGTTCGGAATCGCCTCCGATGACGGCGTGCTCATGGGGACCTACCTGGATCAGGTTTTTCGGGGCAAGCAACCGGTTACGCGCAGGGAGATCAGAGAGTTGACCATTGCCGGCGCGAGGCGGAGAATTCAACCCGCGTTGATGACATCGGCCACGACGATCCTGGCGCTGGTGCCGGTGTTGACCTCATCCGGCCGCGGTTCGGATATCATGGTGCCGATGGCAATCCCCACATTCGGGGGGATGATCGTCGTGTTGCTGACCGTTTTCACCTTCCCGACTCTCTATTGCGCAGTTCAGGAGAGACGCCTTCTCGGAAGAGGCGACCGCTAGAGGTATTCGGACTTGCAAAATATCCGGGTCGTTTCTATGATCGGGGAATCCACCAAACACAAGGAGACGGGATATGGTTGATCTTTCAGGAAAGACTGCGCTGGTGACTGGCGGCTCGCGCGGCATCGGCAGGGCCATCTGCCTGCAACTGGCCGAAGCTGGTGCCAATGTGGCCATCAATTACTGGCGCAATCGCAAGGCGGCGGAGGAGGTTGCCGAGGGGATTCGGGCACACGGTTGCCAGGCGGCTGTCTACAAGGCCAATGTCGCCAATGAGGGGCAGCTTCATGACATGTTCGAGTCCCTTAAAGGCGATTTCGGCAAGCTGGACATCCTGGTCTCCAATGCCGCATCCGGCGTCCTCAAACCTGCGATCGAGCTCACGAGGAAGCACTGGCAGTGGACGCTCGACATCAATGCGGCCACTCTGCTGCATCTGGTGCAGCACGCATTGCCCCTGATGGGTGATGATGGCGGCAAGGTGGTGGCCATCTCCTCGATCGGTTCCGTGCGGGCGATACCGAACTACTCGGCTGTCGGGGCCTCCAAGGCGGCGCTGGAATCCCTGGTGCGTCACCTGGCGGTGGAGCTGGCGCCGCAGGGGATCAACGTGAACATCGTCTCTGCGGGTGTGGTGGATACCGACGCGCTTAAACACTTCCCCAACCGTGACGATCTCCTGGGCAACAGCCGGATCAAAACTCCGGCCGGCCGTCTCACCTCACCGGAGGATGTGGCCGACGTGACCCTGTTCATGGTCAGCCCCCAAGCGAAGATGATTCATGGACAAACCGTGGTCGTCGACGGGGGATACTCAATAGTTGCCTGAGGACGGTTGCTGGGATCCCGCTCCGGTCGATCGGCACGAGGGTGCGGGCCGGCGCGGGTGACAATTCAGGGCACAAAAAAAAGCAACCGTGCCAGTCAGTGCATCGGTTGCTCTTTTACTACCCCTGCTTGCTCCCATACGTAGCAGGGTGGATGCCAGCCTTCAATATCCTCCGAACTCTTTGCGGGAAATCTCTAACTGGCTTCTTGTCAATGAGATGGGTGGTGGGTGAATTGCCCCGCCGGGAGTGGGAGCACGGAATCCCCCCTGGATGTTCAACGTGTCGTCTTCTGACGGGGACAGTGTCCTCTTTAAAAAAGGACACTGCCGGGTCCCCTTCGGGGGGAACAACAAGGCCCGCCTGCGGGGCGGGCCGATAGATAAACGGTTCGATGTTGATCCGGTCAGTAGAGGGCCTTGAGTGTGCTCCAGACGATGCTCTCCTCGGAACCCTCCGGAATCCCCGTGACCCATCCGCCGCAATCGCTCTGCGCCACGGTGATGAGAGGGCGGAAGTCGATGACCTCATCGATAGTGAACTGGAACTCGGCGATCGGCACTCCAACCAGATCGAACAAGACCAGCGTGTAGTCTCCCGCCTCGGGGACGTCGAACTCGAATTCCAGATCGAACCTGCATATACAATACGCTGCCCACTCAGCCAGATCGATCTCGTAGGCGGCGATCGCCGTGCAGAAGAACTGGACCTCAAGATCAACCTCGGCGGCGCAGTGATATTGGGCGTTACTGTGATGCAGGGTGACTGTGTTGCCGGTTATATCCAGCCAGATCTCATCAGCCAGTCCGTTGCCTGCACCGAGGAGCGAAAGAGTCAGGATGAGAGTGATCAGGAGCAATCTGTTCATGGGTTTACCTCCCTTTTCCGTTGAAGTCGAATAGGTTGGTTCGCTGATGATACGATATTCAGTTTCATGAATGCAACATCTTGTGTCGGAAATTGGGCCGCCGGTAATTGCGACGGTGGGAGTGCACACTCAGTTGCCGCTTGAATATAATTCAGTACAGGCTCCTGATGCCGCTCCAGGTATTGCTCTCGGTGGGAACGATTATGACGGTGTTCAGGGTCACATTGCATCCAACCACTTCAAAGGCTTCGTACTCATCATCCACAAGTTGGAGCATACCGGAGTCTTGAGCTTCCTGGACGGCAATACACAGATTGTCAAAGAGATACCCGCCGAAATCCGTCAGGTCGACCGTGCCCAGCAGCACGACGGGTCCCGGTTGAACCGATGACCAGGCGAGTGTAATACCGGAATTGATATCACCTATAAACAAGTCGGTTGTCCACGTTACGTTCATTGAGCCGAGAGGAGCTCCCCCCAGGTCTACAGGCATATCGGGAATGCTGAATTCCGCTGCGGTTATGGCATCGAGATCGTAATTATCCAGCCACGCTAAAATGAAAAGCTGGCGCGGTTGATTAAGAACAACTTCGACTATATGCGGGGGAGTGCAGTCACCATCGGTAGCAACCGGAATCATATCACCAGATATCCCGATGAAACTGGTGGATTGGGCCTGCACAGCTCCGCAGGCAGCGAACAGCAGGAGTGCGGCGATAACAAATACTAATTTTCGCATAGGGAGCTCCTTATGTCGTCAAGATAGTGTCCGGCGGCAGATCTCGTCATGTCGGTCAAAATAGATGATCTCCCGCCAGGTGGTACGGGCGGTTATATGAAATCCAATTGTATGAGTGTTCATCCATAAGATGAACATTGTAATTATAATTGGGGAAGGTATGAATGTCGAGTGAAATAGAGCTTATTAGGGAAAGTCCCCATCCAACAGAGGGTTCCTACAGCAACTCCGTTATCTCGTCGCTCGTATCGGAGTCGATCCGAATCGGTTTCCCCGCCTCTATCTCAACCGTCTCCACACCCTCGACGCAGGCATTGATCAGATGTTCCCATTCGAAACGGGACTCGTACTCGTCGCACTTCTCGGGTCTGGGGGCCGTGGCGGGGCTCTTGGGTACGAAGATCGTGCAGCAATCCTCGTAGGGACGGATCGAGATGTCGTGCGTCCCTATCCGGCGCGCTATATCGATGATCTCGGTCTTGTCCATGCAGGCGACCGGACGGATCACCGGCATGGTGGTGACGCAGTTGATCGACAGCATGCTCATCGGCGTTTGCGACGCCACCTGGCCGAGGCTTTCGCCGTTGGCCAGAAGCGCGCAGCCGATCCTCTCCGCGACCCTGGCGGTCACGCGGTACATCATGCGCCGCATCACCGTCATCCCGTAGCTCTCCGGAACCTGTTCGAAGATCGCCCTCTGCAGATCCGTGAAGGGGACGATGTGCACCGCAAACTTTCCCGAGGGCAGGTAGTGGGCCAGCTTCTCCGCCAGGTCGAACACCTTCTGCCGGGCGCGCGGCGACGTGTAGGGGGGGGAATCGAAGTGCAGACCGTCCACCGCCAGACCCCGCTTCATCATCAGGTAGCCCGCCACCGGAGAATCGAGCCCGCCCGAGAGCATCAGCAGCGAGGTGCCGTTGACTCCGATGGGCAGCCCCCCCTGCCCCGGAATCACCCGGGAGACGATGCGGGTTCTCCCCCTCTGGATATGGAGCGTGATCTTCAGATCGGGATTTTCGAGATCGACCGCGACGGCGGAGTGCTCGGCCACGTAGCGCCCGACGATGTTGGCCACCTCAGGGGAGCTTGGGCGGAACCCCTTGTCCGACCTCTTGGCGACCACCTTGATGCTCCGGCCACACCCCTCCAGCTCCCGGGCCACCTCGAGCGTAGCGCTCTTGATCGCCTCGATCTCGCTTGCGCAGGCGGAATAGAACCGATAGCTCTGAATGCCGAAGACGAAATCGAGCTGCTCGATCACCAGCGTGGGATCGGTGTCGTGCAGTTCGATGTCGATATTGGCGGGGCCCTTGACGAAGGTCAACCGATCCAGCCCCGCGAGTCTCCGTTTCACCGCGTGGAGGATCGAGTTGGTGAAGCGGTGCCTGTTTCTCCCCTTGAGGAAGGCCTCGCCGAAGGTCGCGATTATGCCGTCGTATTTCATTCCATGTCCTATCGGAGCTTGCTGATCGTCGCGTTGAAAATATCCAGGAAACGTCGAATCTCCTCGCTCGTGGTCCGATGCGAGAGTGAGATCCTGATAGTCTGACCCGCCCGCTCCCGGTCACCGGTGAGGGCCAGGATCGCCGGCGAGATCATGGCCTTTCTGGATGAGCAGGCGGACACGGTGGCGATGTAAACCTCCTCGGCCGAGAGCCCCTGCAGCATGGTCTCCGGTTTGATGCCGACAAGCGAGTAGTTCAGGATAAACGGGGAGGCCGACTCCGGCGAGTTGCAGACGATGTCGGGGATGTCGCCAATTCCCGTCCGGAGCATTCGGTTGAGGGTCTTTGCCCGCTCCAGCTTGCTCTCCAGATCCTCCGTGGCCAGACGCAGCGCTTTGGCGAAGGCCGCCGCCCGCGGCACATCGGCCGTGCCCGAACGCAGTTCGAACTCCTGCCCCCCGCCGTGAAGTTGCGGCGAGAGTTGCTGCCGTTCCCGCAGGAGAAGCGCACCACTGCCCTTCAGGCCGAAGAACTTGTGCGCCGACAGGGAGAGAAGATCCACCGGCGTTTCCGCCAGGGAGAACGGCAGCTTGCCTACGCCCTGCACTCCGTCGACATGGAAGAGGGCCCGGTGATTCGCGAGTCGCCGGGAGATCTCGCCGATGGGATTGACGGCGCCCGATTCGTTGTTCACGAACATGATGGACACCAGAATCGTGTCGGCGGTCAGGGCTTCCTCCACCTGATCGGGCGTGACCGCTCCGTCGGGACCGACCGGCAATCGGGTCACCACGAAACCCTGCGCCTCCAGCCACACCATCACCTGCTCCACCGACGGATGCTCGCTGTTGGTGGTCAGGATATGGTTCCCGCGAGCTTTGTAGAATTCGGGGATCCCCTTCAGGGCCAGGTTGTTGCTCTCGGTGGCGCCGGAGGTGAACAGGGTCCGGTATCCGCTCCCGCCCAGCACCTCCGCCACCTGGGCGCGAGCTTGCGCCAACAGCTGCTCCGCCCGCTCCCCGGGACGATGCAGCGAGTGCGGATTGGCCCAGAAGGTCGCGTAGACGTCGTTGAAGGTCTCGAGCACCAGCGGGTCGGGCGGCGTGGTGGCGGCGTTGTCCAGATAGATCATGAGCGGTTCCAGGTTCGACCTGCTTGAATGAAGGTTCGGTTCGGCGAGCCGGGAAACCATCCGGATCCTGCTCCCCGAATCGATCCCAGTGTAGCACAGCTCAGTAATTGATGACGCTTGAACTTCACTGCTTTGACCGAATCGTCTTGAGCTATCCGGCCTCTACCAGGGTACCTCCGGGTGATCCGTCCCCTGCTCGATTGGGCACAAGAATGGGGAACCCATCGGCTCCCCATTTTCAACTCATATAAGTTTGAATATAATTCAGTACAGGCTCTTGATGCCGCTCCAGGTATTGCTCTCGGACGGAACGAATATGACGGTGTTCAGGATCACATCGAAGCCGTACGCATCATGGTATTCGTACTCATCATCTACAATGCCAAGGTTACCGGTTATTGGATGGGGCTGGAAGGTGATAAGCAGATTGTCAAAGAGATACCCGCCGAAATCCGTCAGTTCGACCGTGCCCAGCAGCACGACGGGTCCCGGTTGTGGCGACTGCCAGGCTAGTGAAATACTGAAACCGGTCTCAACTATTACCAGGTCGGTTGCCCACGTTACGCTCATTGAGCCGAGAGGAGCTCCCCCCAGGTCTTCAGGCATATCGGGAATGCTGAATTCAGCACCTGTCAAGGCATCGATCGCATACATGTCCAGAATCGCCAAGATATATATCTGACGCGGTTGATTGAGATCAACTTCGACGATATTCGGGTAGTGCCATTCGGGGATGGGGTCACCAAACATACCGATATAATTCTCGTACTGGGCTTGCACAGCTCCGCAGGAAGCGAACAGCAGCAGTGCAGCGATAACAATTACCAGTTTACGCATAGGGAGCTCCTTATGTCGTCAAGATAGTGTCCGGCGGCAGATCTCGTCATGTCGGTCAAAATAGATGATCTCCCGACAGATGGTACGGGCGGTTATGCAAAATCCAATTACATGAGTGTTCATCATAAGGTGAACAATATAATTATGACATAGGGGGGTGGGGATGTCGAGTGAAACAATGCTTATTGGGACTTGAAACCGTCTGGTGGATTCCCTCCATCATACAGAATCTCAGGAGGCCAATTCCGTAGCAATGGAATCGCAGCAACCTGCCGCCGTCCCGCATACGGCGGCGAGTGTCTCCCGGATCGCAATCATTTGTCTGGGGTGAGATGTACTCGAATGAGTGAAAACGGCTGCCGGCCAATAGCGTAGGTCGGGCTGGATACAAAAAGAGCGGGGAGCTCCGCGCAACAGCGGATTGAAGGAAAGCAGACCCAGAGCCAAGTGACCCATCCCTGAGGAACCAAAGTCTCGGAACCTTTCGATTCCCATCCCATGTCCGGAGTCACTCAGGCCTTCCTCTTACCGCCTGTGTTGTGCTCGACTCCCCGCTTGGAGAGCGGGACCTTCCCGCTTAAATGATACTCATCTTACCTGCAAGTGGAGTATAGACCCATTTCCGGGACAGTCAATTTTGCCGGCGGGATATAAAAAACCCCGGTCCGGGACCGGGGTGCAGTGTCGAATCGAGCGGACGAATAGGGACCTGATCGCCTAAAGTGGCCAGATTTCCCTGTCGACAAGCATGTCCGCCACCTTGCGCCGCAGCGCCACCGTGTTGATCGGCGTATGCTTGACGACTCGCCTCAAACCGGCCAGCGATGTGGTCAGCATGTCACCTTCACAAACGGCCGCCAGTGTTTCGCGCCCTCTGATTTCGAGTCTGTTCATCGCGTCGTTGCAGTAGATGCGCGTCAGGTCTCCGGCCATCTCGGCCGCGACGGCATCATCGCGCTGCTGCAGTTTCAACGCACGCAGCACGGAGGACTCCATGGCGTAGACATCCATGATCATGTCCGAGAGCAGCGCGATCACCTCTTCATGATCCATGGGCGCCTTCAACTTTTCACCCATCTCCTGGGCGACCGTCCCGAGCGCCAGAAGCACGGTCTTCTTGGCCTGCGCGATGAACTTCTGCTCCGGCGCCAGGAAGCCGTCTCCGGCTTCACCGGTGTCCAGCGCAGGTGGGCTGGTCAGTTCATCCACAACCTCCTTGGCCCTGGCAAAGATCGGCAACTGGTTCTTGGCGGCCTTCTTGAGGACATCACCCGAGATGATGAACCGGTTGATCTCGTTGGTGCCCTCGAAAATGCGGTTGATGCGGCTGTCGCGGTAGAAACGCTCGGCCGGATATTCCTGCGTGTAGCCGTAACCACCGTGGATCTGCACACATTCGTCGGCGCAGTAATCCAGGGCTTCCGAGCAGAACACCTTCATCATGGAGCATTCGGTCATGTATTCGCGGATACCCACATCGATCATCTTGTTGTCGTAGGCCTCATCGCTCTTGTCGAGGCGGCCGATGTTCCGATCGATATAGCCTGCGGTGCGATAGACCATGCTCCTGCCGGCATACACTCTTGCCGCCCCCTCGGCGATCTTGTGTTTGATCATGCCGAAGTCGGTGATGGGACGCTTGAACTGCTGCCGGCCCTTCCCGTATTTCACGGATTCCATCACGCACAACTCGGCGGCGCCGACAGCCCCCGCGCCCAGCTTGAAGCGGCCGACGTTGAGAATGTTGAACGCGATGGCCGCGCCGCGGCCGATCCTGCCCAGCAGATTCTCGACCGGCACCTTGACGTCCTCCATGATCAGCGTGCGGGTCGAGGAGCCCTTGATCCCCAGCTTCTTCTCTTCGGGACCGACGCTGAGTCCCTCCATATCCTTGTCCATGATGAAGGTGGTGAACTTGTCGCCGTCCACCTGCGCGAAGACGATGAAGATGTCGGCAAAGCCGGCGTTGGTGATGAACATCTTCTCGCCGTTGAGCACGTAGTGGGTGCCATCCTCGCTGAGGATCGCCTTGGCTCGAGCCGCGACGGCATCGCTGCCGCTGCCGGCTTCGGTCAATGCGTAGGCGCCGAGCCATTCACCCATCGCCAGCTTGGGCAGATATTTCTCTTTTTGCTCAGGTGTGCCGAAATACACGATCGGCAACGTGCCGATACCGGTGTGGGCGCCATGCCCCACCTGGAAAGAGCCGCTTGCGCCCAGCTTCTCGGCGACCAGCATGCCCACCGCTTTGGAGAGAGCCATGCCGCCGTACTGCTCGGGGACATCGACGGCCAACAGCCCCTGCATGCCCGCCTCTTTGAGGAGGCCGGGCATGACGCCATCCTCCAGAGCCTCCAGGCCGTCCAGCTTCGGGAGTACGGAACCCTCGACGAATTTCAGAACCAGGTCGCCGATCATCTTCTCTTCCTGGGAGAACTCTTCGGGGATGAACACCATATCCAGCGGATGCTCCTCCACCAGGAAGCTGCACCCACGGATCAAATCGCTGTTGTTGCCCTCTGCCATTTCTTTTCCTTTCTAGGATTCTGCTCTTGTGAAAATCCCTGCGGCACCCATGCCGCCACCGATACACATGGTAACCATGGCGTTTTTCCCTTTGCGCCGGTTCAATTCGTGAATAACCTGCACCGTCAATTTGGCGCCTGTACAACCCAGGGGATGTCCCAGCGCGATTGCGCCACCGTTGACGTTGACCTTTTCGGTATCCAGACCCAGCGTACGGATAACCGCAAGGCTCTGGGATGCGAAAGCCTCATTCAGTTCGACAAGATCAATGTCGTCCAGATGCAAACCGGCTCGGTTCAGCGCAAGCGGCACGGATTTGATCGGACCCAGCCCCATCAGTTCCGGTGCGACGCCCATCGTTGCATATGTCACGTAGCGAGCCAAGGGCTTTAACCCGTGTTTCCTGGCAAAATCCGCCGAAGTGACGATCACTCCCGCCGCGCCGTCACTCATCTGACTGGTGTTCCCCGCCGTCACCGAACCGCCCGTTTTGAATGCGGGCCTCAATTTGGCCAATGCCGCCGGTGTTGTTTCCGGGCGCGGGCCCTCGTCCTGCTCGAAGAGTATCTCCCGGCTGTTCGTCCGGGTCAGTTTCCCCGCCGGCGACACCTGCCGCACCTGCAGGGGCGTGATCTCCTCAGCGAACAGTCCGTTCGCCTGCGCCGTCAACGCCCGGCTATGACTGGTGCAGGCGAAGAGGTCCTGATCCTCACGGCTGATCCCCTCCTGCTCGGCCACCCGCTCCGCGGTCAGTCCCATGTTCATGTAGATCTCGGGGTACTCCGCCGTCAGTGTGGGGTTGGGCATGATCTTGCCGCCCCCCATGGGGATCAGACTCATGGATTCCACACCCCCGGCAATCACGCAATCGGCGGCACCGCATGCTATCTTCAGCGCGGCGATGTGAATCGCCTCCAGCCCGCTGGCACAGAATCGGTTGAGGGTCATGGCCGACACCGCTTCAGGCAGACCAGCCAGCAGTACGACCTGTCGCGCCATGTTCATACCCTGCTCCCCCTCGGGGAAAGCGCAACCCAACACGAGATCGTCGATGAGATCGGGCGTCAACCCGGGCGCCCGTTTCAGCAAGCCCCGCACGACTGTAGCCGCCATGTCGTCGGGACGCGTATCCGCCAGAGTCCCCTTGAGCGCCCGCCCGACCGCCGTGCGTGTCGCCGCAATGATCACTGCTTCCTGCATCGTCTCATCTCCCTGTTGGTGAGTCGGTTGATCGGCGTCAGTTACGCAACGGTTTGCCCGTTTTCAGCATATGCTGCATCCGTTCGAGCGTTTTCCGCTCGCCCAACAGCGAGAGGAAGGCCTCACGCTCCAGGTCCAGCAGGTACTGCTCGCTCACATTCTGCGTGCCGCTGAGGTCGCCGCCGCACAACACATGGGCCAGCTTGAGGCCTATCAGGCGATCGTGTGCGCTGATGAAGTTGCCCTCCAGCATATTGAAGAGCCCGGCCTCAAGCACCGCTCTCCCCGCACGACCCGCAACCGGGATATCCATACGTGGACTGCCGGGGTCGAACCCCGCATTGGCCAGACCCAGGACAGTCGCTTTGGCATCGCTGATCTGGCGGTCCCGGTTCATGGTGACATCATCGGTAGCGCGGAGAAAGTTGAGATTGCGCGCATCGACCGCACTTGTAGCCACCTTCGCCATGCCTATGGTCTCGAATGTCTTGCGCAGGGGCGGGATCAGGTTATCGCCCCCGTCCCAATGCTCCAGATTGCGCAGGTAGAGCTCTTTGCTCCCTCCGGCGGCGGGGATCACGCCAACGCCCACCTCCACCAGACCGATGTAGGTTTCGGCATGGGGGCGGGCACGAGTGCCGTGAAGCGTGAACTCGGCGCCACCGCCCAGTGTCAAACCGAAGGGGGCGACGACAACCGGCTTGCGCGAGTACTTGATCGCCTGCGTGGTGTTCTGAAAAGCGGCGATCATCAGATTCAGATCCTCCCAGTTCCCCTCCAACGCCTCGAGCAGGACCAGCATCAGGTTGGCGCCGACCGAGAAGTTCTCCCCCTGGTTGCCGATGACCAGACCCGCCCAGTCACCCTCCTCCATCTTCTTCAGAGACTGGTTCGTCAAGCCCATGATGTCGCCGGCGATGGTGTTCATCTTGGAGTGGAACTCCAGATTGAGCACACCCTCACCCAGATCGATGAGACTGGCGCCGGCATTGCCTTGCAACTCGGCGCCCGCCTGCTTGAGATATGTGAGCCGAATCTTGCCCGGCTCCACCGGCGGGGTTTCGTATTCGCCGCGCCCGGGATGCCAGACACCGCGACTGCCATCCTGCAGGCGATAGAAACTCTCGCCGCCCGCGGCCAGCATCGCGTCGACCCAGGGTGGAGGCGTCAGGCCGTCGCTCTTCATCCGCTTGAGCACCTGCCCGACACCCATGGCGTCCCAGAGCTCGAAGGGGCCGACCTCCCAGCCGAAGCCCCACGTCAGGCCATCGTCGATTGGGACCGGTGTGGCGCAAATCTCTCCGACGCGGTTGGCGCAGTAGATGAACAGGCGGCTCAGGGTCCGCCAGGTGAACTCGGCGGCGCGTCCGCGTCCCAGGGCGAGGGCAGCCGTTCGCTTCTTGACGTCCTGGATCAACTTGAACGATTCCAGTTCCGGGAATTTCGGTTTCAGTCGATCGCGGTATTTCAGCGTGGCGAGATCCAGCGTCAGGATCTTGCGTTTGCCCCGTTCGTCGCGACTCTTCTTGTAGAAGCCGCCGCCCGATTTGTCGCCGAGGAGATTCGCCTCAATCATCTTCTGCAGAAGAGGATGTGTGCGGAACAGATCGCGTGCTTCATCATCGGGACACCCGTGATAGACATTGCCCGCCACGGCCATGAATGTGTCGAGGCCGACGAGGTCGGCGGTGCGGAAGCTGGCGCTCCGGGGGCGCCCGACCAGCGGGCCGGTGAGTCGATCCACCTCTTCGGGCGTGAGATCCAGTTCGATCATGGCGGTTATCGCATCCAGCAGCCCGAAAACACCAACGCGGTTGGCCACGAAATTAGGCGTGTCGGCGGCCAGAACCACCCCTTTGCCCAGCCGGCGGTCGACAAAGTCGTGCAGTAATTCGGTTACGGCCGGATCGGTGTCCGGCGTTGCGATGATTTCAAGCAGCTTGAGATAGCGGGGCGGATTGAAGAAGTGGGTGCCCAGGAAGCAGCGGCGGAAATCAGCGTCCAGCCCCTCGGCCATGGCCGCGATGGAGAGCCCCGACGTGTTGCTGCTGACGATGCTGCCCGGGCGTCGCCGCCTGGCGACCTCCGTCAGAATCTGACGCTTGATCTCGGGATCCTCCTTCACGACCTCGATGATCCAGTCGACCTCGCCGATCCGGTGGAGGTCGTCATCGAAGTTGCCGACCTCGATCATCTCCGCCAACGCGTTGTCGAAGAGGGGGGCGGGTTTTGCCCGCAGACATCGATTCAGAGCTTCACGCGCCAGGCGGTTGCGCGCCGCCGGCTGGCTCTTTTGCTCCTCCGGCAGATCGGGCGGCAGAATATCAAGCATGATTGAGGGGACACCGGCATTGGCGAGATGGGAGGCGATCGCACTGCCCATCACTCCGCTTCCAAGAACCGCCGCTCTCTTGATTGTGGTCACCATCTGAACCTCCACTCGGGATATTACGTATTTGATATTCTGCTGTCAGGTCGGGGTGTTCGTCAATGGCTCATTCAATTTGCGATACATGTTGCTGCGCCTGGACTCTATCTGGCCTTGTGTGGGGCCTCCATCCTGAAATGAAAAAGGTCCGGGATGAACTCCCGGACCCGTCCTGTACCTGATGTCTGTTAGCGGTGAACCGTCAGTACAGACTTTTGATCGTGCTCCAGTTCTGCTTCTGGGCGGCGATTTCGCCGCAATCGACAATGCGTGAACCCATCAGTTCGCCGCAAGCGCCGGATGCTCTGCATGGGGAATTGCTCTGCAGGTAGTAATTGCCGCTGCTGTTTGTGCCGCAGAATCGGGGATTGAGGCAGAGATTGCTGTTGGTGTCCTTTTGCGCGACAATTGCCGGAACCCAGTTATAGGTGTCCGTCTCGTTGACGTTGCCGAAGATGTCGGTGCAGGTGATCGTCGCCGTTCCCGAACCGAGGTATAGACCCTCAACCAATGTGTTGTAGGCAATGATGCATTTCGTGATCTCCACTGCGGACGCACCGGTGATCGACAGACCGGATCCAGGATTGGATGATCCGTTTTCGACGATCGTGCAACTGGTGATCGTGGGTGACGATGACTCGCATCTGATGCCGCCGCCAAAACCGCCGCCGTAGTTGCCGTAGATAGTCAGCAACGTCATCTGGGCATCGCTGTCGCTGTTGAGGTAGAACGCCGCGCCGTCACCGGTGGATGTGTTCTCGTTGATGTTGCTGTGATTGAACGTGAACGGGGAGTTGTCGGCATAGATGCCGCCACCGGCGCTGCTGGTGGTGTTGTTCTCGATGATGCAGTCCTGGATTGACGGTGTCGAACCTTCAATCAGTATGCCGCCGCCATTGCCGGCTCCGGTTGTCGTGTTCGTGGTGATGGTCGTCAGAGACAGTGTGGGAGTCGAACCGTTGATGCAGGCCATCCCGCCACCACCACCCGCGGATGTGTTGTTGCGAATGATGCAGTTTTCGATGCTCGGTGAGCTGTTGTCCAGCAGGATGCCGGCACCCTTGTCGGCACCTGTGGTCACACCGCCTTTGATGGTGAAGCCGACGATGCTGGCGGTATTGTCGACTGCAGTACAGATGATGGCTCGCCCCGCGCCGTTGGCGTCAATGGTCGCACAGTAAGCGCCGCCCGTGTTGCTGGTCAGCGTGACGCCGGATTTCATCACAAGGTCATTTTCCAGGTAGACGCCGCAAGCTACGAGGACAATGTCACCCGAGGTTGCGGCTGCCAGAGCCGCAGCGATTGTGCCGTAGGTACCGGGAACATCGAGGGTAGCTGCAGAACCTGCAGTCGCCAGGCAGAGAAGCAATAGAGTCATGATAGCTTTGAAGCGCATTTCAGCCTCCAGGGTGATCAGTTACAGGACCGGCCACACTCAGGCAAACGCCATGAATCGAAGTACCGGCTTTTGTGAAATCGGCACTTATTCAGAACGGGTTGAGCGCTTTGTTGGCAAATAGAGTGGCTGAAACAGAGATTCTATGACCGGCGGAAACGATAAGGAAGAATGGGGAAGGGGGATCAGGGCTTGCGGGGAATTTCGCCATGTACTTCCGGTTTGACGAAAACCGTTTTCTCCCGAGTACACTGCGCCAGACCCGGAACGGCCTTGCGGGGTTTGCGCACATAGCGCTTCTCCGTGTAGATGACCGGCACCAGATCCGAGTGCCGAGCCCGGCTGTGGAAGGCTGCAATTGCTGCAGTAGCCTCGATTATGGCTGCGGGCGGACCGCTTTTGTGCCCTCCGGTTCTCAGGATCACGTGACTTCCCGGTACGCCCGCCGCGTGAAACCACAGGTCGTGCTGTGCGGCGTGCTTGTGGGTGAGAGTATCGTTCTCCTTGTTGTTCCGTCCAACGAGAACCACCCAGTCGCCGCGCAACGTGTAGCGACGGAATGGCGTCGGGACGGGTGCCGCGGCCGGCTTAGAACGGGGACTGGGTGCATCGAGCAGAGAGGTTCTGGCCCCCAGGTCGAGCAGGGCGTCCCGCAGGGCGGCGATATCGTCGGTTTCCAGACTCCGGCTGGCGGCCAGTGCGGGCAACTCCTGATGCAGGCACTCCTCATCCTCGGCGATGCGTGTGCGGACCTCCTCCAGCCTGAGCTCGATTGTCTGCAACCCTCGCTCGCCCTTGGCCGCCTGTTTGTATAGACGGTCGAGATTGTCCTGGGGGCTCTTGGCCGGATTGAGTTTGATCTCCAGCAGTTTGTCGCCGCCATGGATGTCCTCCAGTCGAACTGCCGATTCTCCCCTGGGGATATTCATCAGATGAGCGGCGAGAGTGTCCGCCTTGCGCCGCATGTCGCCGGCGTCGGCGGCCTTCTCCCAATCCAGTTCCATATTGGCCTGCAGCCGCTTGTTGCGCGCCAGGCGCTGATGAAGCGCCTTTTCGATTGTGAGCAGCAGTTCATTCATCTGCAGGCGCGCCAGACAATTCCGTCCCATGAAGTTGATCGCCTCGACGAAATCGGGGAAACAGGCGTTGTCAATCGCCTGCTCAATCAGATTTTTGGAAAGGTACTTGTCGATGTTGAAGGGGTAGACCTGGCAGCTGCGATTGACTCCGGGTGCGTAGGAGAGAATATGAACCGGCAGTCGGCCCTGGCGGCTTTTGTCGATCCAGCGGGCCAGGCGTCGAGCCAGCACACCCTCCGGTTCCCGGTTGAGATGTGAGCGCTCTCTCTGCGCCAGAAAACGGACGGAGTCGGATTTGAAACCGCGGATGCCGCGGCAGACATCATCCGCCAACGGCTTGTCGCCACCGATGCGGACCCGATCCAGCACCTCATGAGGCCATTCGGAGAAGTATGAGGCGGGAAGAGGCAATTCTTGCCCGAATTCAGTCAAATCGGTCGCACCACTCAAGTACTGGGCACCCGGTTTGTAGTGCTTGCCCCCCTTCCGGCTGGCCCTGATTACGGTGTGGTCACTATCGGTGAGGATGATGCGGCCGCCGGCGAAGAATTCGACGAAAAGGTGTAAGGGGCTGTCGTCTTTGAAGTTGCCGCCTCCGGCAAAGTCAAGGCGCAGCAAGCTTTGTCCAACAGGCACTCCTGCGCCCAGAAAGATTGAACCCTCGAGATGGGGCGGGAGAAAGGAGAAGTCGTGGCGAGTGTCTTGGAATTGAATATGCTCAAATTCCTGTTTGAGCGTCGTATCAAGATGAAATCCCTGCACGCTTTGATGCAGGTGGATCACCAGATTTTCAGATTCTCGATGTGTATTGAAGACAATGACTGCGACGGGTCCATTCCATGTCACCCTGTCTACCCGCATGCCCTGCAGACGGTCGAACAATGGGGAGGCCATTAAAAGGCTTGGGAAGTCCATGGAATCATTCTCCACGCTTCAGCCGGACGAGAAACCGGCCGAAACAATAAACAGGACGGTTTGCACTTCGGAGCACCCGAAGATGCGCACCTGGCCTGATCCGATGTTAGAGACAGGAGAAGCTAGCACGCAATGAAATTGATCGCAAGCGAACGTCGTCGGTTTACTTTGCTGAACTCGGCATTATTCGGATGTCTCTTTCTCATTCTTCTGGTAGCGGTTTCGCCGGCGCTGGGCCAGGAAGATGATGATGGCGACGGGCTGACCGATATCGAAGAGGCTGCCGTGGGTACCGATTCACTGGATGTCGATTCCGATGACGACGGTGTTTTCGACGGCGATGAGATTCAATGGAGCACCGATACCGATCTTGACGGACTAGTGAATGCCCTGGACCCGGACAGCGATAACGACGGGCTGACCGACGGCGAGGAGGTCAACGGCCTCGGCACGAATATGGTGCAGAGCGACAGCGATTCCGACGGACTCGACGATTACTTCGAGGTTCATGTCTCGGGTACGAATCCCGCCAGCAATGACAGCGATGGCGATGGCATGGACGATGCCGAGGAGATTATCGCAGGCACCGATGGACTCGTGACCAACCCCTGGCTAGCCGACACCGATGGGGACGGTCTCACGGACTTCGATGAAAGACCCGTAGCTATCGGGACGAACGCGACGCTCTGGGATACCGACGCCGATGGACTCAGCGATTACGAGGAGATCTATACTGCGGCCGATGGCTATGTCACCAATCCGCTGATCAGCGATAGCGATGCCGACGGCCTGTCCGATGGCCGGGAATTCAATTACGGCACCGATCCCATGTCGGCCGATACGGACACAGACGGACTCAATGACCTCCAGGAGATCTCCACTTACGGTACTAGTCCTCTGCTTGTCGATACCGATGGCGATGGTCTGGATGACCGGATGGAGGTCATGATCTACCTGACCAATGCCCTGTCCGGCGACACGGATATCGATGATCTCGGTGATCAGGAGGAGTTGCAGGCGGGGATGGACGGGTATATCACCGATCCGCTCAACCCCGATTCCGATTCCGATACCCTGGGCGATGGCGTCGAGAGCAGTCTCGGCACCAACCCGAATCTGGCCGACAGCGACGGGGACGGCATGGAGGACGCGGAGGAGGTGGCTTACGGCACGAACCCGACAATGTCGGATACCGATCTGGATGGGTTAGGCGATCTCAATGAGATCACCGCGGGCACATTGCCGACGATCCCCGACACAGATGGCGATGGGGTGATCGACGGCGCGGAGCCGGCCTGGAATTCCGATACCGACGGCGACGGCACCATCAACGCGCTCGACACCGACAGCGACAATGATAGTCTGGGAGATGGTGATGAGATCATGTACGGGTCCAATCCGCTACTGACCGATACGGACAACGATGGCGTTCAGGATGGCCAGGAGGTCGCTCTCGGCACTCTGCTCGTTGACGATGATACCGACGACGATGGCATTACCGATGGCAATGAACTGATGCTGGGCACCTCGCCGCTCCTGATCGACACCGATCTGGACGGCCTGAGCGATGGCCAGGAGATCGGGCTGGAGTATCCCCAGGGTAACGATACGAACGAAATCTACTTTACCATCGATACGGAAACGGCCACCACCACTCTGCCTCTGATGGCGGACACTGACGGCGATGGTCTTCTGGACGGCTTCGAGGACGCCAACCAGAATGGGATGCGCGATGGCGGCGATCCCTCCGATGAAGCCACCGACTGGGGTTATGGCGGCGAATGCGACCCCAATCTGATCGATACCGATGGCGATGGTTTGAGTGATGGCTTCGAACTGGGTCAGGGTAACGATCCCCTGCTCCCCTTTACCCCTCAGGATTTGGACTGGGCTGCGGACAGTCTGGTGGTTGTCGTGAATCTCGGTACTGCCGTAATCGATTCCATAGTTTTGACGAACACCAACGAAAGCAACAATCCGGATGTCAGTGATGGCCCCGGCACCGGTGATGTCGAAGCGGTATCCCTGGTGCTGGACGACCTTTACTCGGCCAGCGGCAAACGCTTGCCGGCGGAATGGATCGAGATCTTCCCCGCGCAGATCTATCTGTTCCCGAGCGGCAACGACAGCATTATCGAGGTCAAGGCGAACATGCCCCGCACGATTGCTCCGGGGATCTACGAGGGTTGGCTATCGGCCAGCGCGGCAGGCACCGTGCCGTTCTCCAAGATTCTGGTCCGCTTTGACATCTCTGGCGGCGAGCAGTTGCAGGTCACGCCGAATCCGATATACAGCGATCAAATATCGTATGCGGAGTTCAGTTTCCGAACCGAACCCGGGCTTGAGGTTGAGATCGACCTGTACACGATGGCGACCGAAAAACTGTTCACATTGAGCAATCATATGGTCTACACGGATATATCGCAGCAGAGTCTCCGCTGGTATCTGCAGAATGATTCCGGCCGTCGCGTCGCCAGCGGTGTCTATCTGGTCGTGGCCAGGTTCACCTTGAACAACCGTACTACTGTCATCCGAGACAAAATCATGGTCGTACACTAGGAGAACCATGAATACCAAACGATACAACATATTGCTGGCGCTCTTCATTGTCCTGTTCTTTGCCCTGCTCGCCTTGACGGAAACGGGTGTGGCCGGCGGAGAATACAACGCGGACGTCGGAACAAGTCACAGCGTTGTCGGCAATCTGGGGATGGACGCATCTGCGGCCGGTCTCGGGTGGGCTGTAACCGGTGTGGATATGGGGCTCGCTGGGCTGGACTATAACCCGGCCTCCGGCGCCGAGATCTCGGGACGCAGTTTCCATCTGGCGCACCTGAACTGGGTCCTGGATTCCAGCGTCACCCGCTCGGCGCTGGCGTTGCCCTTCTGGAACGCCGGAGTCGTGAACATCAGCTTGCTCCACTTCGATCAGGGGACGGTCGACGAGGTGCTGGAGGATGGTCTCTATACCGGCGAGCGTCTGGGAGCGCGGGACATACAGCTGGCCTTCGGGCTGGCGCGCCCCTGGGGGCCTTACGTCAATGTCGGGCTGCGATTGACCTCCTTTCACAAGACACTGGGGTGGGAGCGGGCAACGGGCGTCATGGCCTCGGTCGGCTTGATGACCAGCGTCAAAGGCGGGGTTCGGGTCGGAGCGGCGATACTCGACTTCGGTCCTGCGGTCAGGTTCCGCGAGACCAGTGATCCCTCGCCATTGCGGATGAGCATCGGCGCCTCCCACGTGAATGATCTCAAGGGGAAATCCAGTCTGCTGACCACTTTCAACTTCGTGAGTCCGCGCGACAATTACAGCTCCTTCGGCGTCGGAACCGAGTGGAGGTTCGCCGACCTGTTCGTCCTGCGCGGCGGTTACCGCCGAACCATGGTGGAGGATGGAACCCCGGACGCCGATCGATTCTGCTATGGCTTCGGCGTCAAGCTCGAGAGTTTCCAGATGGACTATACCTTCGCCACCAAGTCCGATTTTGACAATACGCACCGCTTGTCCATCACATTCGACTTCAGCCCGCTATCGTCCCAGAGGGGAGATGATGCCATCGCCAGGACGGTCTACTCAAAGGCCGTGGCCTTCGATTCACTGCTGGTCGCAATGGATTCGGATTCTCTGGCAGCCAACCTGAAGCGGCTGAACCCCAAACCCCTGCCGCGCCTCGTGGTGTTGCAGGGGCTCCGCTTCACCGAGGACAACACCGGCATCGACCCGATAAGCCAGCCGGAGCTTGATGAGATATTCATTCGCTTGATGAGTACGCCGGGTGTGGAGGGGATCGAAATCCAGGGGCATGTCGATGAGCCCGGCACCGCCGCCTTCAAGCAACAGCTTTCGGAGGATCGGGCCAAGGTTGTGCGCAACTACCTGGTGGAGATGGGTTATCCTTTGCGGCAGATCGCGGCTCGGGGCTTCGGCAATACGCGTCCCATGGTGTCCGGGGCTACATTGGTCGGACGCGAGGCCAATACAAGGATCGAGGTGCATTTGATTCGCCGACGTCCGCAGGGACGCTGATCGGCTCCTGCGTCATGTTGCCGGATATTAAAAAACCGCACCTGGCCTGGCCGGGTGCGGTTTTCGGAATACGGTGAGTCCTATTCCCATTTGATGCGGCGCTCGTCCGCATCGATTATCTGTAGCCCGACACCGGGCAGGGTGCAGACGATCTCCAGCTTGCCGTCCCCGTCGATATCCAGGATGTCGAACTGCTGGCCGAAGTCACCCTCGAATTCCCACTCGAGCTGGCGGAACTGGGCATCCAACACATGCCCCGTATTGAGGACGATCTCATCGTGCCCGTCGGCATCCACATCCGCCACACGGATCATGGTCGCCGTGTATTCCTCGCTGCTGCTGAACTCCTCGATCTCCTCGTCACCGGTCATGATAACCAGATGGCCATCGGCGATCATGATGATTTCCGGCTTGGGGTCCTCATCGACATTGGCCACCGTGAAGGTGCTGATGTCCTGGTATTTGCCCTCCTGCAGCCGCCAGATATCCTTCATGTTGTCCAGATTGATGACGAAAAGATCGCCCCGCCGAGTGGTCACTACAAGATTGGGACGCGTATTGCCGGTGCAGTCGGCCACACGAATCTCTTTGACGGGAGCCCAGACCTCCCGCTGTCTGGTGGTCTTGATCCGACCGGTGAGGATATCCCGCTCCATGAAGTAGAGGAAGCCGCGCTCGGTGCCGTAGACGAAGGAGTCGATGGTGTCGTCGATCATATCAACGGCCGGATTGCGCTCCACCAGGCTCCAGGGGGTTGAGATGTTGACCCACTTCTGGGCATGGGCGGATGAGATCAGGAGCAGGAGCAGAAGCATTGTCAGTCGGATGACCGAACGAATCATGACAGCCTCCATCTTAGTGTGATTCGGAATGGCGATATACTGTAAAGAAGATAGCATGTCTGGAGAGGGACGCAAAGCGGCAGTCGGGACAGGGTGCCGAAAAACCGGCTTGGGACGACGACCCGCTTGCGTGAGGGGGCGGAAGATATTCTCCCTGTCGCTAGAACCTCTCCATCTCCGCCAACTCCATACGCATATCCTTGAGCTCTTCACTGCGGATCCTCTTGCCGGAGAGCCAGTCATCCAGGGTTTTGAAAAGGAGTTTGGGGTTGATGGGTTTGCTGATGAAGTCATCCATCCCTGCGCGCAGACAGCTGTCCCGAGCTTCGTTCACCGCATTGGCCGTGAGGGCCAGGATGGGGATGCTGTTGTGACCATCACGCAAACGGATCTTGCGGGTGGCCTCGTATCCGTTCATGTTGGGCATGTGGCAGTCCATCAGGATCAGATCGAAATCCTGCTCTTCGGTCAACTTCAGGGCCACGACGCCATCACTGGCGATCGTGATCTCGTAGCCCTTCTTTTCGAGCATCCTGGTGATGACCTTCTGATTCACCAGATTGTCCTCGGCAACAAGAATGTGGGCGGTACAGCTCTCGTCGCTGCAGAATACGTTTTCGCCGTCGGTGAGTTGTTCACTTTCAATGGAGATCCCAAAGACGTCGCAGAGAGCTGCATGGAGCCGTTTCCGCTTGAGCGGTCGCTGTATCTGGGCGCTGATCCCGTATTGCTCCAGTTCGTCGTTGGGCAATTGGTTCGATATGTTCGATTGGGTAATCAACATGGTGTCCGCTATACTTTTGTCGGCAATCAGCTCATTGCGGAAATCCGTAAAACGGGATCTGTCGGCACCGTAGTCGAAGATCAGAATGTCGATGGGAGAACCGGATTCCCGAACTGCTCTCAGGCAATCCGGAAGTTCATTCCCGTCATCACCGTCATGATCGGTGCAGATGCATCCCCAGGCTTCCAGGCTCAAGCGTAGACATTCCCGGTTCATGGCACTTGTACTGTGGAGCATGATCCGCTTGCCGCGCAGACCCCGGGATTCGGCTTCATAGTCGATCTGCTGCTCCTGTTTGCCGAAATCAGCAGTAAACCAGAATGTCGATCCGACAGAAACCTCGCTCTCCACACCGATCTCACCACCCATCATCTTGGCGAGTTTTTTGGATATCACCAGTCCCAGGCCCGTGCCGCCATACTCGCGGGTCGTGGATGTGTCCATCTGGGAGAAGGACTGGAACAGCCTGTTCACTCGGTGCGGCGGGATGCCGATGCCGGTGTCGGTGACCTCGAAGCGGAGTTTGATGGAGTCGCCCTGATCCTCGACCGGCATGATTCTGACCGAGACTCCACCCTTGCTCGTGAACTTGATGGCGTTGTTGGCGAGGTTGATCAGTATCTGACGAATCCGAACGGGATCACCCTTGAGCGCCGTCGGTACTGTGGGGGGCAGCAGGATGTTGAACTCGAGCGCCTTCTCCTCGATCTTGGAGTTGAGGATATCCTGAACCTCGTCCCCCAGGGTGTAGAGGTCGAAATCTATGTTCTCCAGCTCCATCTTGCCGGCTTCGATCTTCGAGAAGTCGAGGATGTCGTTGATGATGGTCAGTAGTGAATCCCCCGAGGAGGAGATCGTCTGCACATAATCCCGTTGTTCCATATTCAACACGGTTTCGGACAGCAGGGCCGTCATGCCGAGAATACCGTTCATCGGCGTGCGGATCTCATGGCTCATGTTGGCGAGGAAGCCACTCTTGGCCGTGTCGGCTGTCGTCGCCTCCAGAGCAAGACGATTGGCGTGCTGGATCGCCTCCTCCAGATACTCATTCATCTCCTCCAGCTCTCTCTTGGCTTCGATCAGTTTCCGCTCCCCATCCTTGATACTTGAGATGTCCAGACTGCTGCCCACGATGTGGGTGATGTCACCGGTTTCATTGCGGACCGGCGATGCAGTGCAGGTGTGCCAGATCTCACCGCCGTCGGCATCGAGAGCCCTGTATTCAAACGTGCAATGGGCCCTGTCGCCACTAATCACACCTTGCATGCTTCTGGCGACAAGTGAACGATCTTCAGCTTTGACCTGATCCGTGAAGGATTCGCCCAGTAGGGATTCAGGTGACAGACCCAGCTGTTTCCTGGAGGCGGGGGAGACGTAAGTGAACGCTCCATCGAGAGATACGGTGAAGATGATTTCCGATGTGTTCGCCAGAATCGTCCGCATCCGGGTCTCGCTTTGCCTGACCATCTCCTCCGTGGCGGCATGCTCATACGCCAGCGTGACCCGGGCAATATGATTGGCGAATTCGAGTAGGAAGCTGGTCTCGTCGGACTGCCAGTTCCTGAGTTCCCCCCCGGCTTCGACAAGTATGATTCCGATACATCTGTTTGCCTGCTGGATCACCGCCCCCAGGAGAGCCTTGGTTCCGTTGTTGAGCAGATATTCAGCTGCCAGCTCCTTGACGAGGGGATCCTTTTGCGTGTCGTGGGAGACGATGGTTCTCACCATCCCCAGCGAGGCGAAAAAGCGGGGGCAGGATTCGGCCTGGAGGGGTTGTGCAACGGTATGGCTGCCGGAATCGGCCGTGAACAGATCAATATTGGTGAGCTGTCGCCGCTGTTCGTCCATCAGCCAGATGCTGCAATGATCCGCGTCCAGTATCTCGGAGATCAGGGTGGTGCCGTTCCGATAAATCTCCCGTATGTCGGTCGAGAAGTCCAGATTCAGATTGACCATGGTCTCCAGCGCCACATTCTGGGCGGCTCTGCGCACCAGGAGATTGTTCTCCTCCTCCTGGCGCACCTTCTCACGGGATATGTCGCGCCAGACAACCCGGGTGAGAAGCCGACCCATCATGGGGGTCAGCGATATGTGGGCTTCGACGGGGATGATTCTACCGTCATGACGGCAGCAAAGCCATTCGGCGGTTTGGGGGCCCTGATTGAGAACGCGTCTGCGCATTACCTTGATCAGGTTCCGGGTATCCTGCCCCGTGACCTGCTTGGGAGGATGCAGGTCGATCTGTCTCATCTTGAGGAGAGTGGTCCGGTCCGGATACCTCAACAGACTGACGGCGGCATCATTGCAGGCCAATACGTGTTCTCCGCCGAAAATCAGAGTCGCCATGGGGGAGGCATGGATCGCTTCGAGGTACCCCTGTTCGGCGGCACTGAGCGTGAGCGGCTCGATACGGTTTCTGATTATGTTGATGCTCAGGCGGGTCCCGACAAGTTGCTGGTTGTCGTAAACCGCATCCCATTTCAAAGAGACCGGAACGGTTGAGGAATCCTTACGCAGTATCCGCGCTGAGTGCTCTTCGCCGGAGTTGCCCCTCTCGGCCTCGGCCCTGGCTTCGACAACCAGATCCCTGTCCTGTTCGTAAATCAGGGGGAGGGGGAAATCCGGCATTGCGTGACAATCCGCAGACGAGTACCCGGTTAGATCCAGCACAACCGGATTGATCCAGCCCAGCGCTCCGGTGGGGAGGAACAGGCTGTCCCAACCGTGCAGGGAATCGATGACCGATTGTGAGAATTCGTTTTTGTTCATCATCCAACCTGGTCGAATCGCCTTTCCCTATTCAGGTCCCGATGTTGACCGTCCTCCTTCACCAACTCCCGCGTGATCAGATCGCGAAGGATCGCGGGATCGATCGGTTTCGACGTAAAGGCATTCATCCCTGCATCAAGGCATTGCTTCCTGTTCTCGGGCAAAGCGTTGGCCGTTACGGCAATGATGGGGATCTCACTCTTGCCGGCTACGGCGATTCCGCTCCGTATCCGCCGTGTGGCCTCCAGCCCATCCATACGGGGCATCTGCACATCCATCAGAATGAGATCATGGCCACCCGCGGCCAGCATAGACAGTGCTTCAACCCCGTTCCTCGCCAGATCCGTTGCATAGCCGAGTTTTTTCAGTATCCGCAATGCGACGATCTGGTTGATCTCATTGTCCTCGACAAGGAGAATTCGGGGAACAGGCTCCACGGTTTGTGCCGCGGAATTCGGAGTCTGATCCTCCTCTCCTGCTGTGCTTTGCGGCACGTTTGCGATGGGGCTCTCTTGAATGAATCGGGCTGTCGGCGGAAAACTTGATCCCCGTTTTACATTTCCGTTATCCGGGGCTGAGGGGGCAGTTGCCCCCCCTCTCTCCATTACTTCCGTATTGAGGTCTGTTGTTGTGAAATCTGGCCTGAGAGGTCCGTCGGATTCGCTAATTGTTGGGTCGTTTGCACAGGAACCGGTCTCTGGGCGATTCTGCGGCAGCTTTTGCCCAATGGCGCTCAGGTCTTTTCCGGCAATGCACAAATCCTGGTCAGTTCGGGGAGTCATGAACCGGGGTGAGTATCGTAAGTGTTTGCGTACGACCTCCTTGCGCGAGCTCTCCGGTTGCGGATTTGTAACAATATCGTTGCCGGATAAAAGCTCGCTCCACCTGTTCGTTTGCATCAGTGTACCCATCCATTGTCCGTGTTATCAGGGTGACTACGGTCGGTTTGTTTGTGACCTGTCATCCCGGACGTTAACGCAATAGTATTGCCAATGAGTCCTGATGATGTCCCGTAAGCCCTGATGGGATAACATGGTGGAGGGGTGCTCTACCCGTCACCCAGAGGTGGTTCGACGAGTTTAGCAAGTATGAATTGTTGAGGGATATTTCGATCGAATTGAACCCATATTTATAAAAACCAGTGCTTTACAGTATCTGCTATTGACGGCATAATCGGTTCTGACTATTTGTATGTTAAGTGTAATAAGGCGCCTCCGGCTCTTCAAATCCGGGGAGCGAATGCGAGTCATTGTAATAGATGATCACTTGCGCGATTACATATGAATGCGAATGAGGGCTATAGTATGAATAACCATTCCACCAGTGAGCTGGATAAGCTGCGCGTCGCGGATCTTCGCGCACTGGCGAGGGAACATAAACTTATTGGCTATAGTCAGATGCGGAAGGCGGATCTTGTCCGCCTGGTTTCACGCCATCTGACTGCCATGGAGGAGAGCAAGAAGCAGAGTGCGGCGGAGCGCGCCAGGGCGTATGCCGAGATGTTTCCCGGCAAACCTGTCGCGGCAAGCGGTGCATCCGCTTCGTCCACTGTCCCCGAAAAGGCGGAGCCTCTCCCGGAGCATGATCCCGGCGCCATGCGTGATGCGTCGTGGTACCCCCCCGAATTGCCCGAAGCCTATGGCGAAAACCGGATCACGCTCATGGTTCGTGATCCTCGCTGGCTGTTCTGTTACTGGGAGGTCACACCCCGTTTGCTTGCTAC
This sequence comes from bacterium, assembly GCA_024231955.1. GTDB lineage: Bacteria > Krumholzibacteriota > Krumholzibacteriia > JACNKJ01 > JACNKJ01 > JAAEPZ01. The sequence continues at coordinate 508,550 of JAAEPZ010000538.1, forward strand.
GGCCCGCGCCGAATTCGATGGACCCAGCCGCAAGGTGCTGCGTGTCCACATGCTCGATGCCGACGATCATGTGTTCGACGGGTGGGAGCAGGGTGTCAGCGACAGGGCAAGCAACTGGTATCTGCAGTCCAACCGTCCCGGAACGCGTTTCCGGATTGAATTGGGACTGACCGACGACTCAGGGCGCTACATCCGCCTGGTCATCAGCAATACGGTTGTTACGCCGATCGACTCACCCTCCGAAAAATGGAACGAGGAGTGGGTCGGCTTAAGTCGGGAAACCTGGGAATATCTGGAACGCGCTTCCCGCCCCTTCCCCGGCTCTCTGGCCGGGATGGATTTCTCCCGCACCGAATTGAAGCAGATGGTTGCCGCGCATATCGCCGGCTCCAACCTCAGTGCCTCCAGGCAGGCAGGAAAGTTGACTGAAAGTTGACCGACATGAATCCCCGGGGCTTCCTGATGCTAGTACTGCATCATCACCTGCCCTTCATCAGGCACCCGGAATACGAGGACTTCATGGAGGAGGACTGGCTGCACCAGGCGGTCGTGGAAACCTATCTGCCCCTCCTGCAGGTGTTCGAAGGCCTCCGCGCTGATGACATCAACTTCAGACTTACCGTATCCCTGACTCCGCCGCTGATCTCCATGCTGGACGATCCTCTGCTCAGGGATCGCACCGACCGTCATCTGATGCGCTTGCTCCGGCTGTCCGAAGCCGAGGTGATCCGATTGAAGGGGGACGACGGTCGTCGCCGCCTGGCCATCTATTATCGCGATCTCATTCAGGAGATGGTCGACCGCTACCGCGGCGCCTACGGTCGCGATATCGTTTCGCGCTACGCCGATCTGCAGGATAGCGGTCATCTCGAGATCATCACCTGTTGCGCCACCCACGGCTTCCTGCCCCTTATGAACGGGCACGAACCGGCCATGCGTGCCCAGATCAAAGTCGCCCGCGAGCACTACAAGGGCCGTTTCGGCCGCGATCCCCGGGGGATCTGGCTGGCGGAATGCGGCTATCAGGCCGGAATCGAAAAACTCCTGGCCGAGCAGGAGATTGAATACTTCTTCGTGGATACCCACGGGCTGGCCTACGCCGAGCCCCGGCCGCGATATGGCATCTTCGCGCCGGTCGTCACCGACAGCAACGTCGCCGCTTTCGGTCGCGACCTGGAGACGAGTCATCAGGTCTGGAGCGCCGAGGTGGGCTATCCCGCCGATCCGATCTATCGCGAGTTCTATCGCGATGTCGGTTGGGATCTGGATCTCGATTATCTGCGCCCCTTCCTGGGACACCACGGTTTCCGCAAGTTCACCGGTTTGAAATACCACCGGGTCACGGGTTCCTGCGAGTTGCACGAGAAGGAGCTCTATGACCCCTGGGCTGCGGACAAGATGGCTGACCAACATGCCGGCAACTTCCTTTTCAATCGCGAGAATCAGGTCAATCATCTCGCCGATCGCATGGACACGCCGCCTGTGATAGTGGCCCCCTACGATGCCGAACTCTATGGACACTGGTGGTACGAGGGGCCCCGCTTCCTGGACTACTTCATCCGCAAGACAATGTGCGATTCGCAGTCGCTCGGTCTGGCGACTGCCGGCGATATCCTCGACTCCGAACGTGTGTTGCAACGGGGGACCCCCTCCAACTCGAGTTGGGGCTACAAGGGCTACAGTGAGTTCTGGTTGAATGAATCCAACGACTGGCTCTATCGCCATCTCCATCACATCCAGGAGGAGATGACCCACGCCGCCGACAAGTTCAGGGATCAGGTCGATCCGCTGCGCATACGGGCGCTCAACCAGGCCACACGTGAGATCCTGTTGGCGCAAAGCAGCGATTGGGCCTTTATTATGAAAACGGGGACGGTCGTGGAATACGCCGTCAAGCGCAGCAAGGAGCACATCGACCGCTGCCTGCGCCTGCTTGCCATGTGCAACGAGGACACTATCGACGAATCCGTTCTCGCAGATCTCGAATCCAAAGACAACATTTTCCCGGATGTCGATTTCCGGGTGTTCTGCAGCCAACCTGGCGATGTCATTGCGCAAGGTGTCGTTCTGACGCCCGCTGCCAACGACAATCCATTATGAGGTGTGATCCGTGATCAGGAGTATGACGGGCTTCGGCAGTGCCCGAAAAGAGGCCAATGGCCTGAAGATTCAAGCCGACCTCAGATCCGTGAATAACCGGTTCTTCGATTGCCAATGCCGGATGTCCCGCGAAATTCAGTTCCTCGAAGGGGAGATCAGCGAACGCGCGCGCAAGCTCCTGTCCCGGGGACGACTCAATGTGCAGATTACGCTGGAATCGGAACCGGGGGCGACCATCCCCCGCCTTGACCCCGGCGTGCTCCAGGCCTACAGGGAATCGCTGGATCTGGTTCAGCGGGAATGTGCTCTGGAGAAGCGGGGTTCGGCCACGGAGTTCCTGTCGTTGCCCGACCTGTTCGGGGGCGAGGAGCCGGGACCCGGTCGCGACGAACTGCGGACCATGACCATGGAGGCCGTCGAAGAGGCGCTCGCCGCCCTGATCGCAATGCGCGAGCGCGAGGGTGAAGCCCTGGTTGCGGAGTTGAACCAGCGGCTGGTGATTCTGACCGATGCCCTGGCGCGGGTCGAAGCGCTCGTGCCCGAAGCGCGGGAGACGCTCCGAACCAACCTCAATACTCGGGTTGAGGAGCTGCTTGACGGTGTCGCCGTTGATCCGCAGCGACTGGCCCAGGAGCTGGCGCTGCTGGTCGACCGTTGCGACATCACCGAGGAGACCGTACGCCTCCATTCACATCTGGATCAGTTTGGCGAGGTTCTCACCGTCGGGGGCGAGGTGTCCAAAAAGCTGGGCTTCATCCTCCAGGAGATCCTCCGGGAGACAAACACCATCGGCTCCAAAGCCCAGGCCTTGACGATCATCAAGGAAGTTCTGTTGATAAAGGAGGAGGTGGAGAAGCTCCGGGAGCAGATCCTGAACCTGGAGTAGACGTTGCGGCCCGCGTTGGCCGGAGCGAATACCCTCATCCACCGACAACCTTTAACGGGAGAGCGTTTCATGCCGGCAGAGAGCAGCACAGGCATCGCCATTGTAGTATCCGGTCCCTCAGGCAGCGGCAAGACCAGCATCATCAAGCGCCTGATGATGCTCTATCCCGACAGTCACTTCTCGATCAGCGCCACTACCCGGCCGCTGCGCGGCGATGAGATGGACGGTATCGACTACAATTTCATCTCCGCCGCCGAATTCCTGGATCTGCGCGACAATGACGGCCTGCTGGAGTGGGCCGATGTCCACGGCCTCTACTACGGCACTCCGCGCCGGGAGGTGGAGTCCTACCTCGACGAGAATCGCCGCGTATTCCTGGATGTTGATGTGCAGGGCGCCGTCTCGATCAAACAGGCGTTGCCGGATCGTTCCCGGACCATCATGGTGCTGCCGCCCGATATCCGCGTACTTGAGGAGCGTTTGCGAGGGCGGGGTACCGATGCCGATGAGGTGATTGAGAAACGGATGAAGAATGCGCTGGAGGAGATAGGCTATCTGCCGCAATTTGATTCGGTTGTGATCAACGATCTGTTGCCCGCCGCCGTGGATGAGGCCCGGCTCTTGCTCGACTCCGGGCGCTGCAATGTCTCGGACTGGCTCCGGGAGGGTGGCAGGGAGTGGCTCCAGGAGAATTTCGGCGTGACGCTGTAAGATCATTTGAGGCAACTTGTTGCCGGACCGCCACTTCGGTGAGGGCGATTAATTCCCGTTCGGATTGGTCCTCCCTCTTGAGATGAGTGCCCGTCTTTGTTATTATCCCTTTCTGTTTCCGGAAAATCCTTACCAGGTAAGAGGTGTGTCTTATGCCGTTCGTGCCTATCGAAAAGTTGACCAAAGTCGTCGAGAACAAGTATGAAGCCGTGCTGGTCGCCGCCAAAGAGGCCAGAGTGCAGAACAGCATCGTACAGCTCAAGGAAGCCGACCCGAACGCTTCGACTCCCAAGATGACCTCGCTGGCCCTCAGCAATGTGATCGACGGCAAGGTGAAATTCTTCTACGGCGAAGAGGAACTGCGCGAGACCCCCGTGGAGAAGGTGGTTCTGGATATCGACGATTCGGAGCCGGAATCGACCGATGAGTAACCAGGAGGCACCCGGCGGCAGGCTATCCGGTCTGCACATAGTTCTGGGGGTCACCGGTGGTATCGCGGCCTACAAGGCCGCTCATCTGGTCCGGCTTCTGAAAAGGGCCGACGCCGACGTGGTTGTTGCCATGACGGAGTCGGCCTGTCGCTTTATTACCCCCCTGACCATGACGACCCTGAGCGGCAAGCCCGTCGTCACCAGCCTTTGGGACAACGTGCGCGACCCCGATCTGCCTACCGACATCGAACATGTCGGCTTGGCGGGCTGGGCGCATTTCGCGATTCTGGCCCCGGCGACCATGAACACTCTGGGGAAGATCGCCGGCGGTATCGCCGATGACGCTCTGACCACCTTCTTCGGTGCTTTCGACCCTACCCGCAGTCTTCTGGCTCCGGCGATGAATGTCGACATGTGGGACAACCGGGCCACGCAGGTCAATATCGAGCAACTCGGGGAGCGGGGCTACAACCTGATCGGACCCGACAGCGGCGAACTGGCCTGCGGCGTCAACGCAGCCGGGCGCATGGCCGAGCCCGAGGCGATTTTCAAGGCCCTGGAGCGGATGGTGTTGAACCCGACCGGCTCGCTGGCGGGGAAGCGTGTGCTGGTTACGGCCGGTCCCACGCGAGAGCGGTTCGATCCGGTTCGCTTCTGGAGCAACGGTTCCACCGGCACCCAGGGATTGGCCCTGGCGGCAGCCGCCCATCTGCGTGGCGCCCGTGTGACCTTGATAGCCGGACCCGGCGTCAAGCCCTCGCTTCCGGGCATCACCAGAATTAACATCGAATCCGCGGCCGAAATGACCGAGACCGTCCTCGCCAGGGCGGCGGATACGGATATCACCTTCATGGCCGCAGCCGTGGCCGACTGGCGCCCACGCGAGACGACGGGCGAAAAGGTGAAAAAGGGGGCTGATACGCTTACGGTAGAGTTTGAACCGACGACGGATATTCTTGCCGAACTGGGGCAACGAGCTCTGGGCGGCTTCCGCGTCGGCTTCGCGCTGGAGAGTTCCGATCTGGAATCCCGCGCCGCCGGGAAGCTGCAACGCAAGAACGCGCATCTGATCATCGGCAACCTGGAGGCCGAGGGCTCGGGCTTCGGTGCCGATACCAATGAGGTTCTGGTTGTTGGTCGGGAGGGGTTCCGTAAGAGTTTTCCCCGTATGGATAAGTTCGAGCTGGGCGGGCATCTGGTCGACCTGACGGCCTCCGTCATGGCCGGCGCCAAGGGGGGAGATGATGGGTGAACTCGACCGCATCGTGGCCGACCTCAGGTTATGGACCCGTCAGCAGCGCCAAAACGGCGTGGAGCGTGTAGTATTTGATCATGACTTCAAGTTGCCGGAGGGGGAAATATCCACCCCGGCCGACTTGACGGCGACTACGGAAGTCCCGCAATATGGTGCCGACGGGCAGTCCGTTCAGACGCCACAGGAGGAGGAGAGCGTGAGTACGACCGGCAAAGCCGCCGCCAAGCTGGGCAAGGGTATCACGACCGGGGAGATCCTGGAGCGACACCCGACCTGGGAGGGCACTGAGCTGCTCTCCTTTGCCCATGAGATTGACGCCTGCCGGGCCTGTGGCCTGGCTGCGGGACGCAACTGCTCGGTGCCCGGCACAGGGAATCCCCGCGCCAAATTGCTCTTTGTCGGGGAGGCGCCCGGAGCGGAGGAGGATCGACAGGGTATCCCCTTTGTCGGACGTGCGGGGCAGTTACTCGACAAGATCCTGGCCGCTATCGAACTGAAACGTGAGGATGTCCATATTCTCAACATCCTCAAATGTCGACCGCCTGAGAATCGCAATCCCGCTCCGGTCGAGATCGAAGCCTGCCGCCCGTTCCTGGAGCGGCAGATCGATGAGATTAAACCGGGTATCCTGGTGGCTCTGGGCCTGTTTTCGGCGCAGTGGCTGACGGGGCAGAAAATGAGCCTCACGAAGCTGCGCGAGACCGGTCCCTATGAATATCGGGGGATCCCGGTTTACGCCACCTACCATCCGGCCGCCCTGTTGCGCAATCCAAACTGGAAGAGACCCGCCTGGGAAGACTTCAAGGTAATACGCGGAGAGTATGAGAAGCTGTGACATCATTTGAAGACAGGTCCGGATCGGGACCGACCGCCGCTATCAGGGAGCTGCGTCTCCCGCCCCAGAGCAAAGAGGCCGAGGAGGCGATCCTGGGCGCGTTGCTGATGGACCGCAACGCCATCCACCGCGCCATGGAGATGCTCGAACCGGAGCACTTCTACCAGCCGCGTCACGCCGAGATCTTCCGCGCGATGGTGACCCTGTACAGTCGGGGCGAGGCGGTGGATATCGTCACGCTGTCCGAGGCGCTCAAGAAGATGGACAAGCTGGAGGTTGCCGGCGGCACCAGTTACCTGGGCGGGCTGCAGGAGAGCGTCGCCACCGGAGCGCATGTCGAGCACTATGCGCGGATCGTGCTGGAGAAGGCCACCCTGCGGCAGATGATCTCGATCTCGGGCGAGATCGTCGACAGCTGTTTCGCCGGACGCGAAGACGCGATGGATATTCTCGACGAGGCCGAGTCCTCGATCCTGTCGATCAGCCAGGGGCGACTGAAGCAGGGGTTCCAGAGCTCCTCCCAGCTGCTCAAGGAAACCTTCGTGATGATCCAGAAGCTGCAGGACAACCCCGAGTCGCTTACCGGCATCCCCTCCGGCTTTGCCGAACTGGACAAGCTGACCGGCGGTTTCCAGAACTCGGACCTGGTGATCATCGCGGGGCGACCCAGTATGGGTAAGACGGCCTTTGCGCTCAACCTGGTGCAGAACGCGGCAATCGAGCACAAGAAGAATGTGGCCGTGTTCTCGCTGGAAATGTCCAACGAGCAGCTCATGCTCCGTATGCTCACCTGCGAGTCGCGGGTGGATGCCCACAAACTGCGCTCGGGTCAGCTGCGTGAGGACGACTGGCGGTTGCTCACCGATGCGGCGAACCAGCTGGCGCAATCGCAAATATTCATCGACGACACCCCCGCGATCACCGTGCTGGAGATGCGGGCGAAATGTCGTCGGCTCCAGTCCCAGCAGGGGTTGGACATGATCATCATCGATTACCTGCAGCTGGCGCGCGGCGGCAGCAAGTCGGACAATCGTCAGCAGGAGATCAGTGAGATCAGCCGTGGACTCAAGGGGCTGGCCAAGGAGCTCAACGTGCCGGTGCTGGCGCTGTCCCAGCTCAGCCGTGCGCTGGAGGCGCGACAGGACAAGCGGCCGATGCTTTCGGATCTGCGGGAGTCGGGCGCGATCGAGCAGGATGCCGACGTGGTGATGTTCGTCTACCGGCCGGAGGTCTACGACAAGGAGAACGACGAGTTGGAGGGGCTGTCGGAGATCATCATCGGCAAGCAGCGCAACGGTCCCATCGGCACGGCGCACCTGGCGTTCGTCAAGAACTACACCCGGTTCGAGGAGCTGGCCCATGTGCCCTTCTACGATTGATCGAGCGGGCGATCAGCTTGTCGATCAAACCATACAGGGTGCCGCTCCCAAACTGACCTGGTGATTCGTTTGAAATTATTGTCGATCCGATCGTGCGTGACGCCGATCGCGGAAAGGTAGGAATATCCATGCGGGACAGTCTTAAATTGTCAGTGGACAAGTTACGTTGGGTCTGTGATGAGGATGCCTTCGAATTCGAGGATACCCAGGGAGTGCCCGCTCTGGATGACATCATCGGTCAGCCCCGCGCGATTCAGAGCCTGGAGTTCGGCCTGAAGATGGAGAGCCACGGCTACAACATCTACGTCAGCGGCCTCTCCGGTGTTGGCCGGACAACTCTGATCAAGAAGCATCTCGAGGAGCTGGTGAAGTTCGCCCCGACGCCGGATGACATCTGCTACGTCAACAATTTCAAGGATTCCGATTGCCCGCTCACCATCATCATTCCGGGTGGCAAGGGTGTGGAGTTCCGCAAGGATATCGACCAGCTCATCGACAGCCTCAAGGACGAGGTGCCCAAGGCGTTCGAGGGCAAGGGGTATGAGGCAGAGGTCTCCCAAATCGCCCAGGAGAGTCAGAAGCAACAGCAGGGGATGCTGTCCCAACTGGAGAAGTTCGCGACCGAACGTTCATTCGCCGTGGAGTTCACCAAGGTCGGCATCACCATGAAGCCGGTGCACGAGGGCGAACCCATGCCCCCCGAACGGATGAATGCGCTCCCACCCGAGGAGCGAAAGCAGTGGGAGACGCGGCGGCTGGAGGTGCAGAGTCAGGTTCAGGGCTTTCTCAAGGCCTCCAAGGAGCTCAACAAGAATACCCGAGAGCGGATCGACGGCATCAAGCACCGCATCGGGCATGTTGTCGTTGGCGGCATGGTGGACATCTGCAGCGAAAAATACGAAGAGTATCCGGATATCGTCTCTTACCTGGAATCCTGGAAAGCCCACGCCGTCGAGAACCTGAGGGATTTCGGCGAGGAGGAGGAGAGAGCGCGGGCGCAGGCCCAGGGGCAGGGACCGCAGATGATCCCCATGCGCCCGGAGCCCGATCTGGACAAGTGGGGCAAGTACCGCGTCAACCTGCTGGTGGACAACAGCGGCACCGAGGGCGCACCCGTGGTCAATGAAACGCGGGCGAACTTCTACAACCTGTTCGGCCGTATTGAGCGCAAGAGCTATATGGGCGCGATGATCACCAATTTCACGATGATCAAGAGCGGCTCGATCCTGAAGGCCCGTGGCGGCTATCTCGTTCTCAACGCCTTGGAGCTGCTCACCAGCCCCGGTGTCTGGGAATCGCTGAAGAAAGTGATCAAACACGAAGAGGTGCGGATCGAGGATCTGGGCGAGCAGTTCAGCGTGGTTCCCATCTCGGGCATGAAACCCGATCCTGTGCCGACGAAGCTGAAGATCATCATCATCGGCTCCAATCAGATCTACCACCTGCTGCAGAGCAAGGATGAGGACTTCCGCAAGATCTTCAAGGTCAAGGTCGATTTCGACAGCCGCATGCCGGTGGCCAAGGCCCTGGTCGATTTCCCCGGCTTCATCAGCACCCGCGTGCGGGAGGAGGATCTGCTCCACTTCGACAGGGGCGGCGTGGCCTCCGTGATCGAGGAGTCGGCGCGCGAGGTCGATGATCGCCACCGGGTATCGACCCGTTTCACCGGCGTCGCCGATCTTGTCCGGGAGGCCAGTTTCTGGGCCCGGACCGGCGACAGCAAGCTCGTGCGCCGTGAGCATGTCGAACAGGCCGTGCGGGAGAAACGGTTCCGCTCCAATCTGGTCGAGGACAAGATCCGGCAGATCTTCGAGGACGGCACTCTGGTTGTCGCCGTCGAGGGTGAACGGATAGGTCAGGTGAACGGTCTGGCGGTACTCGACCTGGGCGATATCCGGATCGGCAAGCCGAATCGGATCACGGTGCGCACCTGGATGGGGCGCGCCGGGGTTGTCGATATCGAACGGGAGACGAAACTGGCGGGACGCGTCTACCAGAAGGGCGTTTTGATTCTGTCGGGATTCGTGGGGGCAAAATACGCCGTGGACCGCCCGTTGGCCCTCTCGGCCTCCATCGCCTTCGAACAGAGCTACGACGGCGTCGATGGCGACAGCGCTTCGAGCACCGAACTCTACGCACTGCTGTCGAGTCTGTCCGGTGTGCCGATCAAACAGGCGATTGCCGTTACCGGTAGCGTCAATCAGTTCGGCGAGATCCAGGCGATCGGCGGGGTGAATGAGAAGATCGAGGGCTACTTCTCCATCTGCAGGATCACCGGGTTGACCGGCGAACAGGGGGTGATGATCCCTGCCGCAAATGAGCGCCACCTGATGCTGAACGAAGAGGTGCGGGAGGCGGTCAAGGCCGGCGATTTCCACATCTGGAGTGTCGAGACTATCGATCAGGGGCTGGAGATTCTTACGGGCGTACCCGCCGGTGAAGCCGATGCGGATGGTGATTATCCCGAGGGGACGATTCACAATCTGGTGCGGGAGCGACTGGGCGCCTACCTGGTCGGTTTGAAGAGCCAGAGCGAGGCTGGCCAGGAATCCACCACTGCTGATGAGGATCAAACCGCCTAGGTGTGAACTTAATCGCACGCGGCTCGTCCGCTGACTTGAAATCAGATCCGCCATCTGTTTGCAGATGGCGGATCTTTTTATTTGTCAACAGCTTGAACTGGCGTCAGACGATGTCGCTCCGGCCGGTTCAATATGGCGCATAAAGCTCCGGTTCTTGCATTGTGTCGCCGGGGTTTCACACTCGGTATGCTGGACTGCAGATTCACAAGGAGTGGCGCTTTGTTCAGACCCATGTTCATGTTCCTGCTGATGCAGATTCCGTTATTGGTTGCGGGGGGTGCCCCCTCTCTGGCCGATAGCTCCAAAAGAGAGTCGCTGGTTGTGGCGGGCGCCGGGAATGGTGTTGAGGTCGTCACCCTCTTGGCCTCCGAGTTTCGCCTTGCCCACCCGGAATACTCGATTGAGGTGCCGGTCGAGAACATCGGTCACGAGGGTGCCCTGGACTGGGTGTTGCGCGACAGGAATCTGCTCGGCCGTCTCGAACATCCCCTGACCACGCGCCGCAAGCTGAAATTGCCGCAGGCCTGTGAATTGCCGGTGGCCGGTCTCCGACTTAGTGTGATTGCCCCATCCGAACTGGGCGTAACGAAATTGAGTTTGCGCCAGTGGCGCGATATCTTCACGGGAGGGGTAAAAAACTGGAGTCAGGTCGGCGGCCCGGATCTGCCTGTCGTTCTGGTCGGTCCCGCAGAAACCAGCGGAGTGAACCGGGCTCTCCTGCACACCTACCCGATCTTTGCCTCGATCGATTTCGAGGAGACCTGTCTGCGGGATCAACAGGTGCTCTCAACCGTAGCTCGGATTCCCGGGGCACTGGGTATCTGCGAAACGCGGTCGCTGCGCGGGGCTCGGGGGGTGGCGCCGATCGAGATCGCGGGTTTCGCGTGTGAGCGATCCGTGAGTCTCGTATTCGATCGTCGTAACCGAAATGAAGATGTGATCAGTCTTCTCAGGACATTCCTCCAGAGCGAAACGTGGCGGGAGGTCGTAACCGCCAACCAGGCCTGGGCGCCGATCGCTTCACGTCCGGTCGGCAAGGGGCGCCTCAAGATTGGTCTGCTGTGGGTCGGCCGCTCCGCTGATGTGGATCTGGTGGCGAAAGGTTTCCTGGAACGGATCCGGGAGGTGGCCCCCGCCATCGAAGTCGAGACGCGAATGGAGTTGAGGGATCTCAGCGTCGCGGAGACCTTCGTCCGTCACTTTGAAGAGGATAAGGATGGAATCGTTTTCCTCGGCGCGGACGGCGTTCAATTCCTGGGCGAACACACCCTGAAAGTACCTGGATTTATCGGGGCCTGCAGCGCCGTCAAGGTTGGGGAGGTTCTGGGTGGTCCGGAGCTCCAGCAGAGAAACGTGACGGGCGTGATGCGACACCAACCGATAGCGGATTGTATTGACTTGTTGAACGAGTTGCTGCCGGACGCCAAAAGAGTCGGTCTTCTCTGTGAAGCGGATCATTCCGCAACCGGCAATATCAGAGAGCGGACGCGCAGCGAATGTGTCGCGCGCGGGCTCGAATATCGGGAGCTGATCTGTGGCTCTGAGGATGAACTGGCGACCGGCGTCAAGCAACTGGCCGGCCAGGTGGATGCCATGATCATCGCCGATCAACCGCTGCTCGCCAAGGCATCGCGGACGGTGATTGCCGCTGCGGGCGATACGCCCGTGTGCGCCTTTACATCCGGATTCCTGGATGCGGGCGCCATGTTGGCGGTGACCGTGGACGATTTCGAACTGGGACGGATGCTGGCGGATTCGGTGACCGATGTCGTGATTCGGGGCAGGAGCTGCGCCGATCTGTCGATCAAGATCGACCCGACTCCCCTGCCGCAGATCAACGCCGACGTCTGCCGTAAATACGAAGTGGCTCTCTCCTCCGATCTCCGTCGCAAAGCGGTCACTCGCGAGTGATCGGCCCCCTCCCGTCCGCACCGGAAGTAGGATCCCAAAAAACCGCCGACCGGTTACCCCGATCGGCGGTCTGTCCTGTTTACGATCGTAGCGACTCGTTAGTCCCTGTTGACGCGGTGGATCTCCACGCGACGATTCAGGGTGCGGCCCTCAAGAGTGCTGTTGGTGGCGATGGGGAAACCCTCGCCGAAGCCGATGGCCATCACTCTGTTGGGTGCGATACCCAGTAACAGCAGGTAATCCCGCACCGCCATGGCGCGCCGCTGGGACAGGTCGCGGTTGTAGGACGCGGGGCCCTTGCTGTCGGTATGGCCATGGACCTCGATGACCACATCGGGCCAGGCCATGAGCGAGTAGGCCACGACCTCCAGCACGCTGAGCGAGGAGGGGGTGAGTTCGGCGCTGCCGCTTTTGAAGTTCACACCCTTCAGAATCAGTTTCTCCTTGATCTCCGCCACGACGGGGCATCCGGATTCGTCGACCTCAATTCCGAGCGGGGTCGACGGGCAGTTGTCGTTCGTGTCCAGAACGCCGTCCCCGTCGTTGTCCAGATCGGGGCAACCGTCCTGATCGGCGTAGCCGTCGAAATCTTCCGGGAGATTGGGGCAGCCGTCATGCTGGTCGAAGATGCCGTCCTGGTCATTGTCAGGCTCCGGGCAACCATCCTCATCCTCGAAGCCATCAATATCTTCAGGATTATCGCGGCAGGCGTCATTGATGTCGAGGATGCCATCCTGGTCGTTGTCGGGATCGGGACAGCCATCGAGATCCTCGAAATCGTCGAAATCCTCGGGCAGGTTGGGGCAGCCGTCGACATCGTTCTTGATGCCGTCGCCGTCCTTGTCGGAGTTGCCGAAGTAGAAGTTGACGCCGATGTAGCCCTCGATCATGCCGTAGGAGGCCTGTCCCGATCGGTTATCGTTGTCCAGGGCGCTGAAGCCGACGGTGTCGGTGCCGTTCCCGGGCCAGAGGTGCAATCTGATACCGCAATCGATTGCGGCAGAGTGGGCGATGAAGAATTCGCAACCTGTCGTGAAGAGACCGGTGAGCCGCGTGAAGGAGAGTTCGGTCTCATTGCCGTTGTAGTCGAAACCATCGAGATTGGAGCCGGAGGGCAACAGACCGTTGCCACGCTGACCCTTGACCGAAAGTTTGGTCAGACCTAATCCCAACCCCACGTACGGTGACACGCTACGGGCGGGCCGCAAGTTGAAGAGGAAACTCAGGCGCGGCTGAATGACCACCGAATAGAGCTCGGCGCCGCCCTTGAAGGTCCAGCCGGAACTGCCGTTGGATTCCTCAATCCCAGCCTGACTCCAACCGGCCTTGCATCCGAGGACCATGGTCCAGCGAGGGGAGAGCAATCTGCGATACCCAACCGAGAGGTTGCGGCCGATGTTGCCGTAATCATGGTCGCCGCTCGCCAGTTTCATCAGGCCGAATTCCAGGTGACCGCCATTGCTGCCCACCTGGTCCGCACCGGTCGCCGTGCCGGGCAGGGCAAAGGTCAGTAATAGCATAAGGCAGATCAAACTTCTGGACATGTAGTTCCTCCAACATTGGGACACCGGGATTGATGCGCCCGGATTCACATCTACAGCAAGGAGAGATTAGAGAGAGACCTGATATCCTGCAAGGAGCAATTGTGGAATCATTGGCTGAGCCATGGATCCGGCGGCCTGTTAATCGGTATTCAGCCGGTTGTAGACGTCCCATGTCATTTCGGCAACACGATTCCAGGAGTAATTCTCCAGAGCATGTTGCCTGGCTCGCGCACCGGCGGCGGCGATCTCCTCGGGATCGGCCAGCAATTCGATCAATTTGCTCCGCAGACTGTCCACATCCCGGGAGATGAAGGAGTGCCCCACACCCTCCACCAGCTCCAGATTCTCGGGAATATCGCTGGAGAGAACGCAGGAGTTGTAACTCATCGCCTCCAGCAGGGCGATGGAGAGCCCCTCAATCTCACTGGGTTGGCAATAGAGGCAGGCATTGGTGAACAGTTCGTCGAGCAGGGATCCGGATACGAATCCCGTGAAGATGATCCTTTCGTCGCCCTCGGCCAACTTGTGCAGGCTGTCGACGTAGCGCTCCTCGTTCAAGCCCTCACCAGCGATCACCAGTTTCTTGTCGGTGTCCATTTCACGGAACGCCTTGATGAGGTGATGGGCGCCCTTCTCGGGCGTCAGGCGGGCGATGAAGAAGATATAGCCATCCTTCTCCAGGCCCCAACGTTCGGAGATCTCAACGGGTTCGCGCAGCTCGGGGGCCTCGATGCCGTTGGGAATGGCGTGGACATCCTTGTTGAATCTGTCCTTGTAGTACTGCTTGAGCACCTGCGAAACGACGATGGTGGCGTTGGGATTGCGGGCGCTGAATATCTCGCAGGCCTGCAGATACCAGCGGGCGAATCGACCCCACTTGGCGCGCTGCCAGTCGAGTCCGTGAACCGTCACTACCGTTTTGTGACCGAACAGCCGCGGCAGCCAGGCGAAGATGCTGGGACCCAAAGCATGAAAGTGGACAACGCCATTGGGTCTGAAAATCACCTCCAGCGTAGCTATAAGCGCGTAGAGGATCGTGTCCAGATGCTTGGTGCGCATTGTGGGCAGGCGACGGATCCGTACACCCTTGTATTCCGTCATCGGCGGCACGTAGTATGACCGTGCATAGACCATGATCTCGGCGCGATCGACCAGACGGGGGGCGATCTCCTCAATATGGCGTTCGATACCACCCTGTGTTGTTGGTATCCCTCGCGTGCCGATATGGTATATTCTCATTCTTGCGGGACCTTCCGGCGGTGCGGTGCGCTGCGCACTGTGTCTCTTCATCCTAATGATTGTCGGTCCGCGTTGTCAACCCAAGCCCCGGGAGCTCAAGTGCAGGAACTAATAACGGGTCCGGCCGGATCGGGTAAAACTACATACTGCATTGATCAATGTCTTCAAGCTCTCGCCGCAGGGCGCGAGGTGGTCTACCTCGTACCGAACTATGACGAAACGATCCAGGTGCGCCAACGTCTGCTGGCGGCTGCGGGCACCCCCGGTCTGATTCTGCCGGGGATCATCCGCTTCAGTGACCTGGTCAGACGTGTTCTCGACGCGGGGGCGCCCGGTTGGGGTCCCCGTCCGCCTCTGGCCAGGCGCCTGCATCTGACGCGTCTGCTGGCGGCGGAGCGGGATCGTCTGGGTCCGCTGGAGAGCAGCGCCAATAGCGCAGGCTTCCCCGAAGTTCTCGATCGTTTCTTTCGCGAACTCACGGAAGGTGCCTTGCAGGTTTCGGACCTGACCGCGCTTGCCGGAGAGAGACGGGGGGGCTCGGACGAGCAGCGCCTGCTCACGCTTGCTCGCCTGTACGAACGATTCAATGCCGAACAGGATGCCGGCCGTCGCCTGGACGACTCCCGGGCCATGGCCAGGGCGGCCGACCTGCTTGAATCGGATCCGCACTTGAGCCGTCGGATCGCAGGTGACGAGGCCCTGCTTATCCTTGACGGTTTCAGTAATCTCAGCCCCCTGCAGCTCCGTTTTCTGAATGCTGTGATCCCGACTATGGGGGGGAGTCTGCTCACGGTTTGTCTGCCCCCTGCGGATCTGGACGGCCCACCCCGTCCACCCTTCGAACGGCTGCACCGTCTTGCGGACAATTTCCCGGAAAGCTCGGGTTGGCGGCGGATAGCATTGCCCGAGCCGCGCCGCTACGGGACGCCGCTACCGCAGGCGCTGGCCACCCGACTGTTCAGGGTATTGCCGGGCGAAGCCGAGGGCATCGACGACGACCTCCTGCATCTGATTCGGGGGGCGACACGACGTGATGAGGTCGATGGCCTTGTCCGCGATCTGCGCCGGCGGCTTGCGTCGGGAGTGTCGCCGGAGACCGTCGCGATTCTGTATCGCGACGAGCAGTACGCCGAACTCCTTGCCGAGCTGCTGCGGCGGGAGCGGATCCCCTTCCGGTTGCTCCAAAGGTCGCCTCTGCTCAAGCAGGCGGCCGTTGACGCCTGCCTTGCCCTGCTCGACTGGAGCACCGGCCAACCGGTGCCCGATCTTGTGCAGCGGTTGCGCGGAGGTCTGGTGACGACTCCGGATCGTCTGCTTGCCGAAATTCATGCGCAAGCCCGAGCTGCGGGGATACCGACCGTTCTCACCTGGGACGATCTGCTTGCCGACATCCGCAAAACCAATGCCGACAGCGATTGGAGCTGGGTGGACTGGAAGCGCTCCCTGCCCGATGAGAAACTCACAGGTCCCGAACTACTGACCCGTGTCCTCAAGCCCCTGGTGGAACTGCTCCGCACCAACCTGATCAATCCGTTGCGGGCGGCGCTTCAGGAGCCTGTCGAGGCGGATGAAGCCGCCGGTGGAGGCGCAACCCGCATGCGGGAGGCGGCGCGCGAATCGCTGGCCCTGCAGGGGTTCCTCTCCGTCGCCACGATTGCGGCCGAGGAGGCGGTGGCTCCGGAGCAGCGTTTGTCTCTGGACGCCTGGACGACGATCCTCCGTCGGGCGCTGGATGGTGAAACGATTGCCGATACACCGGGGGGCGATCTGGGTGGGGTGCTGCTCGGCAATCCCTTTGCTCTGCGGTTGCCCGAGCTGGACACCGTATACGTCTGCGGACTCAATCAGGGTTGTTTCCCCCCTCCGTTCAGGGATCACCCCCTGCTCAGGGAGTCCGAACGACGCCAACTCAATCGCCTGCTGGCAAACAGTGGGCGCAATGCCCGTCTGCCCGAGTGGCAGGACCGCCAGGCCGAGGAGCGATATCTGTTCTACATCGCCGTCACCCGCGCATCAGGACGGCTTGTGTTGAGCTGGGCGCAGAGGGGTGAGCAGGGGCGCGTCGCGGCGCCCTCATTCTTCCTCGATGAGCTGCGTCACGTGGCGGCAGCTCTTCCGGAACCTGTGGATGTGCCCGCGTTGTCCCTGAACGAAAAACTGCGCGATCCGCTCAACCTGCGAGCGCTGGTGCGGGATACGCTTCTTGCGGGAAATACCGCGCCCTCCAAACTGGCGGAGGAGGCGGAGTGCTGGCTGCGCGAACAGGGGCTGGAGCACCTGCTTCTCGATGCCCGGTTGAAGCGGAGCGAACGCTCGCTGGCCGGTCATCAGGCGTTGGCTCTGCAGGGATCCGATCGCCGCCGGTTCAGCGCTAGTCGCCTCGAAGCCTATACCCGCTGTCCCTACAGCTATCTCATGGAGAAGGTGCTCGGTCTCGAAGAGGAGGGGGACTTCGAGGCGGGAGCCCTCGAGGAGGGGCGGTTGTTCCACAAGGCGCTCGAACTCCTGTTCAGCGATTGGGCCGAACTGAGGGATGAACTCATCGGCAAGACGCCGGATGAGGAGGAGTTGAGCTCGCTGTCTGCGCGCTATCACGACATGGCCTCCGACAAACTGGAGGCTGAGGGGCTTGCCGCTCTGCAGTCGAGTCGATTCCGGGCCGAACGACCCCGCCGGCTGAGAGTTCTGACGGCCTTCCTGGTCAGGGATCTGGAGCGGTTGCGTCAAACGGGAGCCGAACCCGATGTCCAGGCTCTGGAGCGGCTCTTCACGCTGGAGTCCCGGGATCTGGCCGGTGCCGATCCCGCAACGCCCGAATTCGATCTGGTGGGGGTTATCGATCGTGTCGACAAGTTGCCGGATGGGGCGCGACTCGTGATCGACTACAAGCGGAGCAAGCGGATGATCGAAGAGCCCGATCTTGATCACCCGAATCTGTTCCAGCTCGCGCTCTACGGCTTGGCTGAAGGCGCTGCCGTCGCCGGCTCCGCCTATTGCGCCCTGAAGGAGAAAAAACCGTTGCGCGGTTACTTCGACGAATCAATGAAGGATGCGCTCGGACCCTGGGTGGTTCGTGGACCCCGCGGCTCACACTGGCTGGATGATGCGGGTTGGCAGGCGTGGCTGAGCAATGTCTGTCGGCGGATCATGGCGGTTGCGGCCGAGATCGAGGCGGGACGGTTCGCGCCGATTCCGATTGACGGGGAGAGGACCTGCCCGTACTGCGATTTTGCCCAGCTCTGCAGGGGGGCGGTTACGGCGCAAGCGGCGGACGGGTCCGGAAATGTTTGGGAGGAGGTCGATCATGGCTGAATTCAGCCTGAATGATGAGCAGCGGCCGGCGGTTGATCGGCACGATCGCAATCTGTTGTTGTCGGCAGGGGCGGGCAGCGGCAAGACCCGCGTGCTGGTTGAACGCTATCTGAAAATCCTGGAGGATTCCGATTGGGACCTCACCCTGCCTCCGCGGATTCTCGCGATCACCTTCACCGAGAAGGCGGCGCTGGAGATGCGCGAGAGGATCATGCGCAGTCTCGAGAAGCGGGCAAGTGGAGTCGAGCGGGAACTGAGTACCCGACTGGTCGCACTGGTGCGGGAGATGGAGAGCGCGCCGATATCGACGATTCATGGTTTCTGCAGTCGTCTGCTGCGGGAAAACGCCACCGAGGCCGGACTGGATCCCCGCTTTGCCATTCCCGGTGAGGTGGAGCTGCACGAACTCAAGCGGAGCGTGATCGCCGCCCTCTATGCCGAGGATGATCCCGATTTGCTGGCCACGGTCGGCGAGCTGGGAGCCGACAATGTCAGGCAGGCTCTGGATGAGATCAGGGAGCTCAGGCGGAGTCTGGGCTTGTCCCGTGCGGATCTGTCGCCCGATCGCGCCGGCACCCTGGCGGCGACTCATGAGAAGCAGGCGCTTTCGATTCTGACGAACACTCACCTGGCGTGGCGCGGCAAGTTGTCCGAGCGCTTCGCCGGTTTGTGCTCCCACCTGCCCGGCGGCATCCATCCCAGCGAAAAGATGCAGGGGAAGATCGATCTGGCGCGGGCGCGGCTGGCGATTGTGAAGAGGGATGAGCTCGTCCCCGATCTGTCGGACGGTTTAATCGGCGACATGACCCGATTTTCGGGTAAGGGCAAGAAGATCGACGACAATGGCCGCTTGGCCTCCACCTGGGACAGGCTGAAGGCCGAAATCAAGAACGAGGGGGGATTATTGCGGCTCCTGGCGGATCCCCGGAGTGAGGCGGTTGGACGACCCGGTGATCTGAACGCGGCGTTCCTCCGTCTGCTGGGACGCTACTGTTTGCGCCTGGAGAGGGAGATGGACAGCCGGGGTTGGCTCGACTTCGAGGATCTGCAGCTTCGGGCCGCCGACCTGCTTGAGGGCAATCCCGATACGGCGACCCGCTACCGCAAGCTCTTCATCCACGTTCTTGTCGATGAATTCCAGGACACGAATCATCTCCAGCTCAAGCTGGTCCGATTGCTCGTGCCGGGGATGGGGGATGACGAGAGTAGGCTGTTTCTGGTGGGCGACGAGCGGCAGAGTATCTATTCGTTCCGCAATGCCGATGTCGAGGTGTTTCGTGGGGAGCGTGAGCGGATGGGGAGGCAGGGGGCTGCAGCGACGCTTCGCTACAATTACCGCAGTCACCCCGCGTTGATGGATCTCTTCAACGCTTTCTTCCCCCACGCGACTTTCCCGCCGATGGAGGCGAAGCGGGAGGTTGCGCCCGACCCCGCAGGCGCCGATCCCCGCGTCCTGGTGCAGGTGACCCCCCAATTCGATACGGAAGCCGATGCGACGAAGGGGGCGGCCCCGTCCGGTCGGAGTCGCACCGAGGCGCGATTGGCGGCTGCCCGCGCCCTGGCCCGCACGCTGAAGAGCGTCCATGATGCAGGGTTGGCGGTCGGCGACGGACGACCCGTGGAGTGGAGCGATATCGCCATCCTGCTGCGCAGCGGCACCGATATCGGTCTTCTGGCTCTGGCGCTGACCGAGCAGGGGATTCCCCATGAAGCCTCCGGTGGACGTGATTATCTCATCCGCAGGGAGTTGCGCGATCTCGAGGATCTGCTCGCCGCGCTGGAGGATCCCTGGCATCGCCTGAAGCTGGCTCGCGGTCTGCGGGGGGACATCATCGGGCTCGATACCGCCGATCTGCTGGCGGTGCTGCCGTCGGCGCCACGGCGGGGCGCCGGACGCGATCGGGGGGAGGCGCTTGCGGCCTGCGAGGAGATCGCAGCCGGGCAACGCATTGCGCCTGGGCTAAGCGAGGATGGACGACGTCGTCTCGCCCGCTTCCTCGCGCTGAAACGGAGATTCGCCGGCAGGCTGTTTCGCTTGCCGTTAAGGACACTGATCCTCGAATTGATCGAAGCGGCGGATTTCGATCTGCTTGCCGCGACAGGTCCACGGGCATTGAGAGTGCAACGCAATCTCAGGCAGATGGCCGATCTGGTTCTGGAGCTCGAGGGGGGGCGTCGGCTTGGCGTCCGGGAGTTCCTGGACCTTATGGAGCGGCTGCGCGAGGTCGCGCCGAAGCGGGAGGAGGCCTGGGTGCCGGAGGAGGGTGAAAGCCTGGTGCGGATTCTGACGATCCACTCCTCCAAGGGGCTGGAGTTCCCGCTGCTGGTCGTGGCGGATCTCGATCGGGAGATAGGGCGCAACGAAGCACTGGAGGATATTGCCGGTCTGCGCATCGCCGGGGAGCGACCCGGCGACAACGATGCTCCTCTCGGCATCTGCTGGCGCGATATCGAGGGCGAGAGATATCCCGACCCCGTGCATGTGATGCTGTCGCGCGTGCGAAAGGAGCGTGACAGCGCCGAGAATCTGCGGCTGCTCTACGTCGCGCTCACCCGGGCCCAGGACTATCTGATCCTTTCCGGTATTCTGGCGGATGCCGATCCGCAGACGGCACGAACCGGATTCCGTGAGATGCCTGCGAATCCCGGGGCGAGTTTCATGAACCGCGTGCGCGAGGCGGTCTGCAACAGAGAGGTTGCACGCTGCTGTCGGATATCGTTCACCGATCGGGATGAGGTGTGGTTGCCGGGACCCACGGTTGCGCGCGCAACCGAGGAGAGCTCGCAGTCGTCCGGAGCGCCGCAGGATGAGGCTGCGCGGAACTGGTCGCGGTTGACCGGTTGTTTTGACGACAAGGGCAAACTGGAGATTCCGGTCACCAGCCTGGGACTTCTCCAGAACTGCCCACTGCGCTGGCTGCTGGAGCGGCGATTCGGCTTGGCCAAAGCCGGCTTCGCGGGGGACGCCTGGATCCCGGCCGAAGGGTCGGAGCCCCACGGGCCCGGCGGGGCCGATTTCGGCTCGACGTTGCATCTGATTCTGGAAAGATGGGACTTCACCCTCCCGGCGCCGGAGGCGTTTGCGGCGGCCTGCCCTGCAGGTTTGCCGGATGATGTGCGTGAGGAGACCGAGAGGTTGCTCATTCCGGTGTTCTCCGCCAAGTTGCCGTGGCCGGAGCGTCTGCGTCGGGGGACAAACTTCCGGCGTGAGGAATCCTTCATATTGAATCTGGACGATGTGACGCTGATCGGTCAAACCGACCTTGTTTTCGAGGAGGGTGGGCAACGCTTCCTGGTGGACTGGAAGAGTGATCGTGTCGAGGGGCGGGAGGCGATCACCCGGCGCGTTGAGCATCACCAGTACCAGATTGCACTCTACGCAATGGCCCTGCGGGCGGCGGGCTTGCCGGTTCAGCAGGCCGTACTCTGTTTCGTTCGTCAGGCAAATCCTTTCCGACAAGTGCAAATCGACGACAAATCATTGGTGTGGGCCGAGAGGAGGATTCGTCATCTGGGTAACCTTGCCTTCGAATTGACCCGGATATCCTCATCGTCCGAGGCCGGACTGATCGATCGCATCCAGGGGCCCGGTAAACAGCCCCCATGTCAGGCATGTCCCTTCAAGGGGGATCTCTGTACCGTGTCCTACCGCACCGGGCGTCGTGAAAGCTGAATCTCCCCGGTACCGTTATTTATACGGCCTGTCCCCCCTCCGGCGTATTCGCTAAATGCAAACGGCCGATCCACCAGGGGGAACTCATCGCCCTTTCCGGGCACGATGATCCTTTGGGTATGCTTTCTGCTCACCATCACCGGAATAATGTTTTCCGTATTTGGATGTTACCCTCCCCCGGAGGAAGCGATGAGCAACGATATGCTGCGTGGGACGATCAGAATACATCAACGGACGCAGATCCTGACGGCCTGGTTCAGGGCCGGATTCACGTTGATCGAGATGATGGCTGCGGTATGTATTTTCGGCATCGTGATTGCCATAGGCCTCCCCCAATTGCTGCAGAGCATGGACACCGTGAACTCGCGGCAATGCGCGGATGCCATCAGCGGCCGCCTGCGTCTGGCCCGTTCGCAATCGGTGACGAACAATTCCGATGTGGTCGTCTACTTCAACCGCAACGGCGTCGGCACCTATACGGTGCACGTGGATAACGGTGGCGGGACAGGCAATCCGAGTGATCCCGCCTTCACGGCGACAAACAGGAATAACGGCCAGGTCGACGCCAATGAGTCGGTCTATCAGACCATCAATCTGGAGGAGCGGGTCGTGTTCGGCTATATCCCCGGCGGGATGAACAGCACGGGTGAATTCCTGGACGCATCGTTGAGTTTTCAGGGGGTCCCCAAGAGGGTGATATTCCATCCGGACGGCACGGCAAGCGAGGACGGCTGGATCTCGGTCATGCCGGTGGAGGATTTTCTGGAGCAACAGATCGGACGCGAGTTCCTGGTGGAGGTCACCTCCTCCACGGGTGAGATCAGGGTTTTGAGTACAACGCACTAAGCGGAAGAGGGCAAACATGAAGCGGGATGGATACAGCATACTTGAAGCCGTGGTCGCCATGACCCTGTTCGCCATCGGCATCATGGCTCTGTCTCAATCGTATCTTGGCATCATGCGGGCGCAAGGCAATGCCCGCAGTCAGGAGACCGCTACCCAGTGCGCTCATGATCGCATGGAGGAGATCGTGAACAGCATGAAGTACTCGAATATAAACACAACGAATTATCCCAGTGAAGACTATGGAGAAGTGAACGGCGGCTCCGATCTGTTCGACAGCTTTTCACGGTCGGTCGTTATCGCCGACTCGTTGAATCTGCTCGGGAACAGCGTACTCAAGGAGATCACCGTTGAAGTCAAATGGCAGGCAGCCGGAGGTGAGCGGGCAGTGAGCCTCAATTCGGTGATCGCCAATTTCAAGGACATTCAGCTATGAGCATATTTTCCTCCATCTGCAGATCCAGCCTATCGCCCACGCGAGTGTCGGCGAACAGGCGTGGTTTCACCCTCATCGAGCTGATGATCGGAACGCTGATCACCAGCATCATCATGGTGGTTGCTTTTCAGGTTCTGGTCGGAGAGAGACGAGCATCCGAGGCTCGGCGTCAGGAGATGAATGCCCAGCAGAATCTGCGTGTGGCTCTCGATCGGCTGACCAAGGATATCCGCATGGCCGGGCACGGCGTCGATGAATTCAACAAGCAACCGAGGATCGTGGATGCCGGTCCCTGGCAGATCGGCTTCAACGCGGATATCAATTCCGGCATCGGCGGCGATCCGGCCATGGACGCCGGGATGCAGATCAAACTGTCCAGTGGCGGCACCTATAATCCGGGCGATTTTCCCAATGAAAACCTGGGCTCATTGCCGCGCTATAATGGCGGTTCGGAGACGCTGGTGATCGGTCTCGATTCCAATTTCGACGGCACTCTGGACAGCAATGACTACTATGTGGATACCGTCAATCCCATTGACTATGCCCTGTTCAGGAGTGTCAATGGTCTGCGTAGTTCGCGTCTGGCCTATGGTCTGCGCGGTCCGGACGCATTTCCCGATGGCAACCTGCCCGACCCTCTGTTCGCATACTGGGGGACATACGGCGGTGGTGCTCTATCATTGTGGGGCGACACCAACAGTGACGGCAGTCTGAGCCAGACCGAGATCAGCAATCTGACGCCGGTATCCGTCAATGAGCTGGACAGAATCATCTATGTGGATCTCAACATCTCCACCTTCACCGAGGGTGAGGTGGCGGCGATGGGGCACGATCACGGCTCTCTGGCCGATCCCTTCAACTACCTGGAGCTGAATCATACGACGCGGATCAGGCCGCGCAATGTCGGCGTCAATCCGGCCAACCTGTCCGCCTGCGGCGATCCGCCGCAACGCCCCTCCAGCGTCTGGGTGGAGGATACCCCCGCCGATGCCGGGTCCAGCATCACCGTCCACTTCAACGCCTCGTCGGACGAGGCCGGCGGCGAGGAGGATGTCACTCATTACTACGTCTACCGTCGCGAAGCGGGAGGGAGCTGGGGAGCTGCGATTGCCCAGATTCCGGCGGCTGGTCAGAGTTCATACGTCTGGGCCAACGATCTGCACACCCCCAAGGTGTCGGATATCCCGGTCGACGGTACGGACTACTATTACTGCCTGACGACCTGGGATTGCAAGCCGCAGGAGAGCAGCTTCTCCTATTCCGCCGGTCCCGTCTCCAGTCAACCCAACGGCTCCGCGCCGCCGGTGCTGGTGAACGTCTTCGACACCCCCTGCGACAGTGGTGAGGAGATCACGGTCGTCTTCGATCAGAGTCCCGATGAAGCCGCCAGTATGGTGGACGGCTACCGCGTTTTCCGGGGTCCGATCGGTGGAGACTTCCTTGCCAAAACCCTGATCGGATTCATCAACGCCACAGATTCGCCGACCTATACCTTCCACGACAATGCCGACAACAACGTGGCCGGCGCACCGCCTCAAAACGAGGTTGATTACTGGTATACGGTGCGGGCGGTGAACGACACGATCGTCTCGGTGGACTCCAACGAACTTGGTCCCGTCGCTGCCTGTGACGGTCTGAGCGCCGCTCAGCTGGAGACGGTTGCGGATGTCCCCTTCGACTCCGGAACCAAGCTGGTCATCACCTGGGCGCGCTCCCAGAGTGAAACCTGCGTCCCGAATCCCGTCATCGGTTATGAATTGCAGCGGAAGGGTCCTCTGAGTCCGGATTTCAGCAACATCGGCTGGTTTGAAATGACGGGGGATCCGTCTTATTCGGTGGAGGATTCGCTTCTGTTGCCGGGGCAGCCCTATGTCTATCGCGTCGAGACCAGGAGCAGTTCCGAGGAGAAGATAGGCAACGAGGTGACGGGCATCCCGACAAACAACAACGATCTTCTGCCGCCGACCAATGTCAACGCCGAACCGGTTGCCTGCGATGCCAGCGGCTCGGTCACCGTGACCTGGAATCGAGCCTATCACGATAACGGCAGCGGTGACGCCGAGTATTATCGGATCTGGCGTCGACAGCAGGGTGGCGGAGCCTATGGTGAGCTGGACAGGGTTCCGACAATGATACTGGATACCTACAGCTTCGTCGATAACGCCGGCGGGATGACTCCGCCCACGATCGGTTTGACCTACGAGTATGTGGTCACGACCTATAACGAGTCGATGGGCAACGAGTCCGGCTACTCGAACGTCGCTACCTGCACATCGAGCAGCGTTCCCGGCTCTCCCTATATCTACACCGCAGTGGATACTCCGGATGATGACGGCAACTCGATCACGGTCAAGTTCCGGAGGAGCGCGGACGACGGCTCATGCACCAATACGGTCGTTCTCTACAACATCTATCGGAGCGAAGTGTGGGGCGCCTATCCGGAATCCCCGGTTGGGACCATGACGGCGATAGGTGAGTACTACTACTACTTCTACGACAACGGCAGCGGTGTTGGCGAGGCACCCGAGAACGAGACCCCCTATTACTACATGATTCGCGCTTTCGATGGTGAGACCGAGTCCGTCGACAGTAATCAGCGCGGTCCGGTAATGGCGATCGAGGATGCCGCTATGGAGACATCGCTCTTCCACGATGGGTTTGAAGCCGACCTGGGCTGGACTCATGGCGGCAGTCAGGATGACTGGCAGCGTGGCGATCCGACGGCAAAATCGCAGAGCTACGGCGAATCCGATCCAGACAATGCCTATCTGGGGGCCAAAGTCTACGGAACCGATATCGGCGCCTCCGGCTGGAATGGTACCTACAAGAAGAACACCAACAGCTGGTTGATGAGTCCGGCGATCGATTGCCATGAGTCGGAGAACACCAAGCTTTCGCTCCGGCGCTGGTTGAACGTCGAACAACCGATATATGACAAGGGATCTATTGAGATCAGCGGCAACGGGACCGGCGGCCCCTGGACGACTCTGTGGGAAAACACCGTCGAGATAACCGATACGAGTTGGAATTACATGGAATTTGATATCCATAACATCGCCGACTTCAAATCGGATGTGAGGATCCGCTTCCGGCTCACCTCCGACAGCAGTTGGCATTACGCGGGATGGAATATTGATGAAGTCGACGTCATTGGCGAGCACTAGGGACGCCTGGCGGAATCTTCTGCCCGGCAATGAGGGTAACGCCCTCGTCATCACACTTCTGATCACACTGGCTATGTCCGGCCTGGTGTTGGGTGCGCTCATGGCCACCCAGACCGAAACCAGACTGGCGAGCAACCAGAGCATGCAGGAGAAATCGTTCTATCTGACAGAGCGCGGCATCGAGGAGTCGATCGCCTTCCTCGCCCAAATGGGGCAGCCACTCGTGGGGGCAGGCGTGAACGGCGGGGGACCGGTTTGTCTCTTCAACGACAAGTCGACGGGCGAGGGCACCTATACCGCCTGGGTTGACCCCATGGATGCGAACTCCGGACAGAGTACGCGCTTCATGTCGGTGACGGTCCGGGGCACTCTGTCCGGTTCGGGCGTCACCAAGGCGATTCAGGTGCGGTTGGGACAGCAGAACTTCTCCCGCTACGCCTACTTCACCGATCTCGAGCAATCGCCGAGCGGTTCGACAATCTGGTTCACCGAGTGGGACGAGTTCTTCGGTCCTGTCCATACCAACGATCAGATGCATATCTATGCGGATCCCATCTTCCATGATGAGGCCAGTTCCGGCGCCTCGACCATCGATTACTACCATGGCGGACCTCCGCAGGATAATCCCACTTTCGAAATGGGACTGACCCTGGACGCATCCTCGATCCCCCTGCCCTCCGATACCAACCTGTTGAAGATCAAGGGGCAGGAGTCCGATGGTCTCTACTTCTCGGGGGGGACGGTCGAGATCGAGATGGTCGTCATCAGTGGCGTGGGCAAACTGAGTGTGAAGATCAACGGTGGCGGCGCCACTGTTTACGATGTGCCGTCCAACGGCGTCTGCTATGTCCATGGCGACACCAAGATCAAGGGTACGCTCAAGGGGCAACTCACGGTGGGTTGTGATGGGGATATCCAGATCATGGACAACATCGTCTACGATACCGATCCGCGCAGCGATCCCACCAGCACCGATCTGCTTGGTCTGGTTGCGGACGAGGACGTCTTCATGGACGGGGATCCCTACGGGCCCAATGCCGACACCGCCGATGAAACCATCATGGCGGCCATCATGGCGCTGGGGACGAGTTTCACGGTCGAGAACTACAATTCCGGTTCGCCCCGCGGCGACCTGGTTCTGTATGGAGGTCTGATTCAGAAGCAGCGTGGACCTGTAGGGACCTTCAATCCCTATTCGCATCAGATTGTCACAGGCTACAGCAAGGCCTATTCCTACGATCCCCGCTTGATGGACAACCCGCCGCCGGCTTTCCCGACGACGGGTCAGGTTGATAAGATCAGTTGGGAAGAGATTGACCCCAGCTCCGACATCGCGGCCAATTTCTGGTAGATCAGAATTGTCGCCGGGTGAGTCAATCTCACCCGGCGTGATCTGAAATGGCCCCTTCCCTCAGAAACAAGACTCGGCTATGATCCCGGTCCGATGGTTGGAACCTGGGCTGATCGGCTATGTTGATTCCGATCCTCTCGACCGCCATAACACCCCGGATCAAGATGCCGGGTAAACCGCATTTTCCGTGTTTTGAGGTTTTCCTTTGCGTACCGCCCTGCTGATTTCGCTTTTCGTCCTGATCTCCACGCTGTTTGCCGCCGATGCGGTGGCGAGACAGAGAGAGTATGTCTCCGCTATCCTGCTTGAGGCCGAGACCGGACAACTTCTGTTCGCCAGCGACATAGACAGGGAGTGGATTCCCGCTTCAGTCGTGAAGTTGATGATGCTGCTGCTCACCGAGGAGGCCATTTGCGAAGGTCGGGCGAGTCTGGCCGATACGATTATCGCCACCGGGCGAGCCCAGAAGCAGGGCGGCAGCCAGGTTTATCTGGGCAAGGGGGAGCGGGCCACCCTGGGCAAGCTGATCGAGGCGACCGCCGTGGGCTCGGCCAACGATGCCATCGTGGCCGTGGCGGTGGCCCTGTTCGGCTCCGTCGACAAGGCCGTGGCTGCGATGAACGAGCGGGCCGGTGAGTTGGGGATGACCTCCACGCACTACGTCAATGTGACCGGATTGCCGGAGAATCGGGGGCCCGAGAACAAAACCACAGCTCGCGACCAGGCGCGGCTTGCGCGTGAGATAGTACTGGACCATCCGGGAGTGCTCGAGTGGACAAGCAAGACCTGGACACGCTTCAGGCGGGGACTGGTGCTCGGTTGCACCAACACGCTGCTCAAGGAGTACGAGGGGATGGACGGTCTGAAAACCGGCTACCATCACAAGGCGAAATCAAATCTCGTGAGCACGGCCATTCGCGATGGCCGTCGGCTCATCGCCGTGATTCTCGGCAGTCCGTCGCAGCGTGTGCGCAACGCCGTTGCGGTTCGTCTTCTCGACAGCGGTTTCAACAACTGGATCAGGGTGGACGCCATGGCCGAGGGGCTCTCATTCCCCAACGAGTTTTCGGTCGCCAGGAGCTGGAATTCATCTGTACCTGTGCGCGCCGGCGAACAGCTCAGCTATCTGGTTCACCCGGAAGATTCGGATCGGGTTGTCATTCGGCTGGCGGAGGGGGCGACGTTGGAGGCTCCACTGCGTGAGGGGGAGGTCCTGGGTGAGATTCTGGCGCTTCTGGACGGCAAGGTGCTGGCCACTGTGCCCGCGGTGGCCGGAGCCAGTGTCAGGAAAGCATGGTTCCGTTTCCCCTTCAAGCAGACGGAGCAGCAGCAGCAGGTGCTTACCGCGCAGATGATCCAGTCCCTCTCCATCCCACTCGATTAGGGTTCACGCGGAGGGAAATCGCATGCACGCCAGGCCCGGAAGATTGTTGATTCTCGTCTGTATCTGCCTCGGCATGTACTCCTGCAGCCGGAACGAATCCACGCCCCCCGTCGCCCAGCACCCTCCAGCCGCCGAGGTGGTGAAGCCCGAGCCCGATTTCACCATCTGGTATCCCTATACGGATGGCCTGGCCCTGGCCGCTGAGTACGATCGTCCCGTTGTGATCAACTTCTACAATGCCTGGAACCCCTGGTGCAAGGTCATGGCCACCGGCGTCTTTGCGGCCGACAGTGTGCGTGCGCGTCTGGATGAGAGGTTTGTCCGGATTCAGGTGGATGTCGAAAGCGGCGCACAGCAGGGTCAGGCCGTCGACGCGCCGAGCGGGCGGGATCTGGCGGACACCTACGCCGTAACCGAGTGCCCCCATGTCTGGTTTTTGAACGCAGCCGGGCGTCGTATCACCCACCTGGTCGGGCAGGTGGAGCCGCAGCTTTTCGGTGAGGCGCTTGATTACATATCCACGGGCGGCTATCACGAGCAGCCATTCAAGGCCTACAGCGATTCGCTGCGCGCCCTCAGGATATGATCTCCACTCGCACCTTCGCCAATCCCGCTTTCCTGAAGCCCAGACGCTCGGCCGCCTTGCGTGACAGGTCGATGATCCGTCCGCGGATGAAGGGCCCGCGGTCGTTGATTCTCACCACGACACTGCGACCGTTGCCGAGATTGGTTACCCGCACCCTGGTGCCGAAGGGGAGTGTCTTGTGAGCGGCGGTCATGGCGTTCTTGTCGAAGGTTTCGCCATTGGCCGTGGTGCGGCCATGGTACTTGCCGCCATACCAGGAGGCGGTGCCGGTCAGAGTGCGGTCGGTGTCGAGTCTCGGTCCCGGAGCGCGGCCCGAGCAGCCTGTCCACAGCAACGGCATGGCGATCAGCGTCAGTATCGCCAAACGACGACAGGGGGAGAGGCTTGTGATTCTGTGCATGAGACCTCACGACGGAGTACAGGGTTTGATGCTTCCCGATGATGCCATGATTCGTCCTTTGCAGCTGATGCAAATCCGTGACCTTATCCGGGCATCAAAGCCTGTTTATGGAGCTTCATCAAAAAAGAGGAGACCTTGCGGTCCCCTCTCTGCAGTTTGATGCAGGTGCCAATCGAACCGGTCTTGACCCGCCTGCCGGATCACTTCACCAGGAGAACTTTCTGTGTCCTGGTTTCGTCACCGACCCGCAATCTGCAGAAGTAGAGTCCGCTGGCAAGATCATGCGGCTCCCAGGTGATCTCCCGCCAGCCTGCCGGCATGGTCCCCTTTGCCAGACGCTCGATCAGGCGCCCGCGAATATCGTAAATGGACAGATCCACCCCGGCTGCCGTCGGCAACCCGAAGCGGAAAGTCGTTCGGGGGTTGAACGGGTTGGGCCAGGCCTGGGCGAGAACCACGACGGCGGGAGTCGAACCGTCCGCCTCAATGGCCACGCCGTCGATGCTGTTGATGATGCCGGGGGTGCCGTGCTCGGCCTCCGATGCGCCCCAGTTCCAGCCGGCCTCATTGTCAATCGCGCTGGAGCGGAGTTCAAGTGTGGGGCCGTTGCCGTCCGGTTCGGTGGGCCAGGGGTAAGCATCGTCGTAGGTTACCTCGTCGATCAGCGCCAGATCCCTGTCATAGAGCCGCAACAGTTCGCCGCTGCCGCTGAAACCGAAGTCCAGTCCGGGGACGATATTAGTGATGCCGGGGAACAGAGTATTGAAGAGAGCATCGTCTTCACAGAGCACGATATAGCCATTACCCGGTATGTACGTGGGTGAGGGGAATATGAAGTCGTGCTGGTCGTCACTGTCCTTGAAGTGGTATCCGCCGATATCAACGGGCGACAGATCCGGATTGCAGAACTCGATCCAATCGCCGGGGTCGAATTGATCGCTGGAGTTGTAGTTGATCTCGTTGATCACCACCGTCGCTGCGGAGGTGAAATGGGCTGTGATGGTGACATCGCCGCCGGGCAGAATTGTGATTGCGGGGTCAGTGGCGGAACTCGCGCCGCTCCAACCCGTGAAGGCGAAGCCCGCAGCGCCCGATGCCGTCAGCTTGATCGGGTTGCCCTCGAACATCACACAGCTCCAGTTCTCCTCAACCGAAATGGATGTGAGGTCGATGCGCCCCGCCGCAGGGGGATCAATGGCCAGATGCACGGTCAACGTGTCGGGCAGGCCGAAGTAATCCATCATCTGAGCCTTCGCGTAGGCCGGCCGCTCGTTGATGAAACTTCTCAAGAGCTGCACGCGATACGTCCAGCGGGGCAGAGTGTACCCCCAGCGAATCATGTGACGCTCTATCTCGGGCTCGAACAGTGTTACCATCTCATCGACTTTGGCCTGCATGGAGACAGGATGGTAGTTGGTGTTCATCCGCTCGGCCATGCAGTTGATGAAGTCCTGCGTAAACTCGGCATTGTCGAGCATCGTCACAAACGGGTAGCGATGGGTGTCCCAGTAGGTGGTTGCCTTCTCCAGACCGTTCAGGAACGGTTCGTGCCCAAACAGGCCCAGGCCGCTATCGGTGTCGAACACCAGGTAGCGCCAGCGACCGAAACCGCTGCCGGGGGTTGAGCGCCAGTTCTTCATGTTGCTGCCGGGCCAATCCCAGTTGTTGTACCAGATGTTCATCGCGTTGTACTCGATGAAATTTTGAGTATCCCACTGGGTCTTGACGTAGGCGTAATTCTCCGGATCGGCGAGGGAGTTGTAGCGGATGAAATCGGTGATCGCGAGAAAATCCTCATTGTCGCCGACGATGGCTCGATCGCGGTAGCGGATGACATCGAGACTGTCCTCGTCGACTCCGTGGTGCTGTTCGAAATAGAACTCGTGCTGTCGTTCCCGAATATTGAGGATACCCCAATACACTCCGTTCAGCAGAATCACGGCCGGCTGGAATGCTTCAAGGTCCAGATCGGTGCCCCGGGCGATGTCGTGCATCAGTCCATCCCGGAAATGGGTGCTGCAGTTATCCTGACCGGAGTTGCGCAGGATGAACTGCTTGAACTCGGTTATCTCCAGATTATCGAAAATCCTGTACTGGATAGGCGTTTCGCCGTAACAGGAGCGGGTGATGATCTGAAACGACTTCTGCGCCGCCGCCCGACTGGCTCCACCGAAAATCCTGATGCCGGCATCCGTATGGAAACCAAGATCTCCCGCCGAGGAGAAGTACTCGACGTGCACCGGCCGCTCCCACTCCTCCCAGAAGTTGGCGCCCTCCCAGGGCTCCTCCGGATCGCCGTGACCCAGCGTATAGATGCCGATGTCATCATCCCAGAGATTGTCCGGATCGGTGGTCAGGGAGATGATGGGGACGGTGGTGCCGGTTTCGCCGAAAATGAAGGTCTGCGTAATGATGCGACTGGGGACCATACCGGGAACGAAGGCCTGGATTCTCACGACCACGGTGCTGTCGATACTGATGGGAGCGCCGTAGAGATCCGCAGTCTCATCGGGGGCCAGACCCTCGAAAGTATAGCGAATCGTCGCCCCCTCCGTCGGGCAGACCAGTTCGAGATCGAACGGTATCGAGTAGTGTCCCGGGGCACTCGAGAACAGGGGGTCGGAGACATAGCCCTGCAGAGGGGGGGATGTATTCGCCCCCCAGGGGGTCGGCTCATGGAATAGAGCCACCGTCTCGCCGCCGTCCGGATACCGACCGATGGAGATGTCCGGCAGCAGGGCGCCCGTATAAAGATTGTCCTCCAGCAGCCCCTCCGGGGAGGAGAGTACGAGCATGTCCCCTTCGCTGGAGATCTTGAAGTTGGTGTGCATCCCCTCGAAGAGATGCAGGATCTCCTCGGCAATACCCCGCGGGCTTGCCGGTTCTGTAACCTGACCCAGCGTCAGGAACGGGATCAAGGTGAGGTCGGATGAATAGGGGCGGTTGTGGAGCTGAATCGCCAACACGTTGGTGCCGGGAATCAGCAGGTCCAGTGAGCTGCCCAGATTGTAGCTCTCGGGATCGTAACCCTGGAACATCTGCGCTTCATGACTCGTCGTGGCGGTGTCGGTATAGAGGGGTGGATCGTCCCCCTCCTCACCGATGTGGGCCCGCTGGACTTCGACGCCGTTGATGAAGGCCACGAAGGCGTCGTCGTAGTCGATGTGGAGCATCAGGTTGGTGATCACGGTCGGATCATCGATCTCGAAGGTCAGTCGGGTGAAGCAACTGGCTCTCGTTTCGATCACGGTGGCGTCGTCGTTGTCGCCGCATCCTATGCCCGTGGGTCCACGCGACCAACCCGCATCGTCGAACCCGGGCTCGCGCCAATCGCCGGGGGGGGCCGTGGTCTCGATCCAGTAGCCCAGGGTGTCGCCCTGCGCGATGACCGTCTCCCAGAATGGCGCAAAGGGTCCGTAGCGATCCTTGCCCGAGGCGAAGATGATCGTGTGAGCCCCCGGATTCAGGGCAATCGCGGGGATGCGCCACATCAAGGGGTTGGCGGGATCATCGGACAGGTAATAGCCGTCCAGATCGACCGACTCCGCCCCGGCGTTATACAGCTCAACCCAATCCTCGAAATCGCCGTTCTCGTCACAGATGGTCGCGCTGTTGAGGCTCATCGCCTCATTGATCCGGATCCGGGCGGCGGCTTCATTCTGACAGAAACCGACCCCGCATATCAGCAACAGCATAAATATTAGCGGCAAATACGACCTTGAGGGCATCGTGGTATCTCCTTGATATGCGACTTTCCGCCTAGCGTAACAATACGATTTTCTGCGATTGACTTCCGTTGTCGGTTTCCATCCTGACGAAGTAGACGCCCGAGGGGGCGCGTTCGCCCGCATCGTCCAGACCCTGCCAGACCGCTTCGTGCCATCCGGCATCCAGGATGCCATTATGAAGATTTGCTGTCTGCCGACCACGTACGTCGTAGATCACCAGCGACAGTTGACCCCTCGCGGGCAAAGCGAATGAGATCGTGGTGTGGGGGTTGAAGGGGTTCGGGTAGGCGCGCCGCAACATTGGTGCGCGCACCGGTTGAGTTCCGGCAACACCGATCGTGTTATTGGGTCGGCCCGGAGAGCCGTTTCCGGCTGAAGCAACCCAGTTGGAAGCGAGCGCATTGTCGGCGAGAGGATCAATGAGTTCCAGCGTCGGGCCGTTGCCGTCGGGTTCGGTCGGCCAGGGGGCGACATCATCATAATGAACATTGTCGACCAGTATCCCCTCAGCGGTGTAGAGTCTGATAACCTCGCCGCTGCCGCTCAACCCGAAGGTCATATCGCCCACAGCGGTGGCGATTCCCGGAAACAGATTCCGGAAGGCCTCAAGGTCCCTGCAGAGAACCAGGAAGCCCTGAGCTTCAATGGTCGTCTCATCCGGAATGACGAAGGCGTGGAGATCGTCATCGTCCTTGAAGATCATCCCGCTCACGTCGACGCTGCTCAGAGCCGTGTTGTGCAATTCAATCCAGTCCTCCGGATCGAACAGGGCTGAGGAGTTGTAATTGATCTCATTGATGACGATCGCAAAGTGGGAGAAGTCGTAAGGTATCGCCCCCATGTCGGTGCGCGTGTTGTCGGGATCATCGGGGGAGTCGGGGTCGCCGCTGTTGATTGCGGGCGAGTTCTGGGTCAGTCGGAAATCCAGAAGCGCCGGGTCGGTCAACAGCGGATCGTCGAACAGGTTGCCCTCGCCGGGCAGCAGCTCCATGTCCGACAGCGAGTAGGTGGTTGCGACTATGGAGTTGTCCTCGATATTGAGGGTGTGGCTGTTCTGGGAGAGGATACTGTTGTTGATCTGCACGAACCCGCCGTCCGTGCCGCTGGAGATGTAGGCGGAGACGCCGTAGTTGTTCCCATACAGCGTACAGTGATCGAGTTGAGCTTGCGAACTGTCCTTGGCCGCGACACCGATGGCGCAATCCACAATGATGCAGCCGTTGATCTGCGCCTGCGACTTTTCGCCGACGGAGATCGCCTTGCCGGCGGCGCCGGCAAGGAAGCAATCGCTGATGGTGACATCGCTGGGGTCGCCGCCGGTGATGGTGCCGATTTCGATATGGTCGGACACTGCGTCATGAAATGCGCTCTCACTGATCAAACCGGGGACAATGCAGTTGAAATCGACGGCGTCGCCGCCGTCCGCCGTCGCCAGGAATGTGCAGCGTTCGATCGTGACCTCGCCAAACTGACAGTTGACATGCTCGCCGTAATTGCTCTCCTCGAAAACACAGTCGGTCATGATGAGGTCGCCATGGACCGTGCGCAGGCTCATTACATTGTCGTGGAATGTGCAATGATCCAAGATCACGTCACAGTTTCTGACCGCCAGGGCGGCCGCCTGCCAGGAGGAGGGCCCCGCGGTGCCGCCCGAGATGTCAACGTAACTGAATGAGGAGGCTCCCGTGCTGGAATAGCAGAAGATGCAATCCCATTCCGTCACGCCGTGATCGGGCATGATAAAGATCGGAGCCTCTGCGGTGCCGTTTGCATGCAATTCGCCGGATACTTCGACTACGGCATCCAGACCCAGACGCAGCTCCACTCCGGCTTCGATCTCAACCACGACATCCGGGAGAATGTGCAGGCCGTCCGGCGCCAGGTAGGGGGAGTTGCCGGCGGTGAGGGTCAGATCGCTGTCGATCTCGGCGGGCAATGTCGTGCCGGCCCGGATGGTGAATGTATTGAAGGAGTCGAAACCCTGGACATAGGCGTGGTCATCGCCGTCGTCATCCAGCGCGTAGACCTCCCAGTAGTACAGCCCCTCACTGGGCGTACTCGGCAGGGTGAAGGTGGTGTCCGTGAGCCCCTCGAAGAGGTGGACGTTCCCCTCGCCCCACCATCTGTCCACCGAGTAGCGCAGGTCATAGGTGATCGGATCGCCGTTGGGGTCGGTCGTCGGGTGCCACTTCAGCGTAACCTCATCCTGGAATGAGAACGGGGTTCTGATGGTCCGGAAGCAGGCGGGCCAGTCGTCCAACTGGCTGGGCAGATACCACTGTCTGTGGTTGATGAGGTTCTTCGCATTCTGAACGAAGTTGTGGTAGGTGGTCATGTCCGGCACGTTGTCGGTCGTGTCCGCAGCGACCGAACTCTCGACCTCCGTCACGAGACTGTCGATGATCGCGAAGTAGCGCGTCGGCGTGAAGATGGTTTGCCCCACCTCGAGCATGCGCGTTTCGAGATCGGCCATGATGGGCTCGCAGATGTACGCACGCTCGATGAGGGGATTGTCGGGCAGGCTGTGCTTGCTGGTCCAGTGATAGGGCAGCGGGCCGTAGCTGTCGATGGTCTTGTCCATGTCCCAGGGCAGCAGCAGCCAGCGACCAGTGTTCTGAATATCATGATAGACATAGTAGTTGTGATAATAGGTGCTGCCGTTGGCCAGCCACCAGTTGGCCACGATGTGATCGATATACATATCGTAATCAAGCGTTGTCTGCGCCCAATCGTGATAATCGGCGTCGGGGACGGCGTTCACCTGCTCCCGCAAAGCGAAGAGGTCATCCCAGGGCAACTCGACGTTGGTCTTCTTCTCCCAGTTGAGCGTCAGATCGTCGAAGATGCTGAGCGTGGCGCCGTCGTAGGTGGCCTTGTAGAGCGACCCGTTCGGGTCGAGACCAACACGGGCCAGGAAGTTTTCGTCGATGTTTTCGACCCGGACATAGAGACCCAGGTATACTCCGTTCAGGTTCAGGCGCGCATGTTCAACCTGGAAGCAGGGGTAGCCCATCTCCTGAAAGACGCGCGCCGCCAGAATGCTGTGCGTATAGGAGGGGTCTTTCCACTCGGCATTGAAAAGCATGACGTCCAGACCATTGAGGAACGGTTCGCCGTCCGATTTGACCCGGAGAGATTTCTTGTCGTATCGTCTTGAGCTGTCGCCCCGGATCCGCATGCGACAGTCGGGCCAGGTATAGCCGCCGTAGGTGACTGTGATGGGGATGTAGTGATCCTCCGAGTAGTGCTCATAGATATATGCGAAACTGTCGGGGTCGCAGGTGATGAAGTAATCCGGCGGGATCGCCATGGCGGTCGTTGAGATAATCATGAATATCGCGATCAATGGGATACAGTGCAGGATATTGCTCTTAGCCCTCATGTCGTGTCTCCTCGCCGCCCAGGACTCGAATTGATGTAATGATCTATTAAGGGGTCAGTTATACAATTCTAACACATGCTGTGATGTGATTGTGAATATTTTAAGCGACCATCGACCCTGGCGATCAACTATCAGGAACGACGGGGAGTGGCGTATTACGCTTGCGGACGCTGCAGCCCGGGCGGAGGCGCAGAGTGACGATTATGGTTATATCTCTTGCGGATATTGAATCTTCTCCACTACGGCTGACGGACAATATGTTGACGTAATGCCGGCGGCGGATACCGGTCGGCATCATTCCTGGGCAAAAAAAAGCCCCCTTGCGGGGGCTTTCAATCAATGACGCCAAGGGATATCAGGCGGAAGCCAGTTCCCGACCACGCTTGAAGGCCTTCCAGTTGCCCTCTTCGGTGCCTTTGGGCACGCGCTTCATGATGACGCTGTTCCACAGATCCTCGGAGAACTCCAGTTGACTGGAAAGTGCGCCCAGGAAGAGAACGCTGACCATCTTTTCGTTGCCCAGAAGTCTGCACTCCTTGAAGGCGTCGATCGTGATCAGGTTCGGAAACCGCTGCAGCACACCAGCCAGAGGACTCTCCGGATACTGGAATTTTCCCCCACCGGCAATAGGTGGGATGATGCTGTACTGATTGACGATCGGCACGCCGCCGTCACGCAGCAGATGCATGGCCCGCAGCGCCTCGGCCTGTTCGAAAGCCATCATCACATCGGCCTGCCCCTCGGGGATGATCGGCGACCAGACCTTTTTGCCGAAGCGAAGATGACTCGAGACGACGCCGCCCCGCTGGGCCATGCCGTGCACTTCGCTCTTCTTGGCGTCGAATCCGGCCTCCATGGCGACATCGGCCAGGATGTCGCTGGCAAGGAGCACGCCCTGGCCGCCGACGCCGACCAGAAGCACATTGGTGATTTTACCGTTCTGTGTGCTCATTCGCTCACCTCCGTGGAGTGGATCGCTTCCTGGGGACAGACCTGGGCGCAGACGCTGCAGCCGGTGCAGGTGGCGGGATCGATTACCACCTGCTGCCGCTCTTTAGCGGTGAACTCTCCGGTCAGGCTCAGTGAGGGACAGCCGATCTGCAGGCAGCGACGACAGCCGATACAGATGGCGGGGTCGATGAAGTAGGGGGTGCCCTTGAGTTTCCTGGGCATCAGCATGCAGGGGCTCTGGGCGATGAGCACGCTCACGCCTTCATAGGCCTCGGCCCGCTCGAATCCCCGCCGGACATTCTCCTGATCGTTGTTCTTGAGATGCTGGATATCCTCCACGCCCAGCGCCCGCACCAGATCGACGATGTTCACCGCTTTGGCGGGTTCGCCCATCAGGGTCATGCCCGTCGCCGGATGCTGTTGTCCGCCGGTCATGGCGGTGATCCGGTTGTCCACGATCAACACGTTGATGTTGGCTTTGTTGTAGACCGCGTCCAGCACGCCTGTGATTCCCGAATGGAGGAAGGTGCTGTCGCCGATGATGGCGTAGATCGGCTTGGCGCCGTCGGACACCTTGCTGGAGCCGATGGCGGTGCTGATCGACGCACCCATGTCCAGGCAGCAATCCAGCGAACTGAGCGGCGGCAAGGCGCCGAGCGTGTAGCAGCCGATGTCGCCGAATACGAAACCGCGCCGCTTCTTCAACTCGACGTAGATGCTGCGGTGCGGGCAGCCGGAGCAGAGCACGGGGGGGCGAGGCAGCACATCCGTGGGATCGGAAACGGCGGGAGCGGAATCCAGCACGCCGATTTTGACGAGACCCGTGGCCAACCGCCCCGGGGTCATCTCGCCGAGGAGCGTCGTGGCGTTTTTCCCCTCGCAGGCGATCCCGACGGCCTTGAGCTGATCCTCGATAAACGGATCCAGCTCCTCGACAACCAGCAGACGATCCACCTGATCGGCGAATTCGCGGATCTTCTTCAACGGGAGAGGATAGGTGAACCCCAGTTTCAGGAAGCTGGCGTCGGGCAGTACTTCGCGGGCCGGACTGTAGGCGGCGCCGGAGCTGATCACGCCGATTTTCTTGTCGCTCCACTCGATGAAGTTCAGCGGCGTGGTCTCGCTGAACTCCTGCAGCTTGACCATCCGCTCCTCGACGACGACGTGGCGCTTGCGCGCGTGGGCGGGCACCATGACGAACTTGGGCGCGTCCTTCTTGAAACCGGTAATCTCGTGACTCTGGATCTCACCAGGTTCTACGATACTCTTGCCGTGACTGATGCGGGTGGTCATCCGGAACAGGACGGGCGTATCGAACTCCTCGCTGATATCCAGAGCGGAGGCGATCATATCCTTGCTCTCCTGGCTGTCGGAGGGCTCGACCATGGGCACCTTGCCGAAACGCGCGTAGTGCCGGTTGTCCTGTTCGTTCTGACTGCTGTGCAGCTCGGGATCATCGGCCGAGATGACGATCATGCCGCCCTTGACTCCGATATAGCTCAGGGTCATGAAGGGGTCGGCGGCCACGTTCAGACCGACATGCTTCTGGGTACAGATGGTGCGCGCGCCGGAGAAGGCGGCGCCCGCCGCGACCTCAAGACCCACTTTTTCGTTGGGGGACCACTGCACATACATCTCCGGCACCATCTTCGCGATGGTCTCCAGGATCTCCGTGCTCGGGGTGCCGGGATATCCCGAACCCAGATGCACTCCAGCCTCGCGACAGCCCATGGCAACAGCTTCGTTGCCTGAGAGCATGAAGCGCTGCTTATTATCCTTCGATGAGGCTTCCATTTCGCTCCTTTATCAAGATGAACGCCCTGTTTCCGATTGCTAGCCGAAGAACGGGCGATGCTTGCGGCTTTCGATCTCTTTCTCGTCGTGTAACGCGCCCAGCGCCAGGCTGAGCATGCGAATATGTGTCGAGTCGCTTCGCGACAGCAGGACGATCGGCACCCGGGCGCCGACCACGATACCCGCCACCTGCGCGTCGGCCAACTGGATGAGGCTCTTCACCACGAAGTTGGCGGCACTGACGTTGGGGTGGAGGAAGATATCCACCTGGCCGGCGACGCGGCTGGTGATCCCCTTGAGGTAGGCGGCGTCGCGGGAGTAGGCCATGTCCATGCCGATGGGACCCTCGATGAAGAGGTTCCCCAGCGGACCGCCGCCCGCCCAGACCATGAGTTCGCTCATGTCCAAAGTCTCGGGCAGCTTGGGATTCTCCTTCTCGACCAGAGCCAGCCCTGCGACGAACGGATGGTTGTTCTCCAGGCAGCGCGCCAGCTCGACGGCGTTGGTCAGGATATCTTTCCGGGTGGCCAGATTCTGATGCAGGTTGATGCCGCCGTCGGTATGGAGCATCAGCTTGTGATAGGTGTCGATCTCCACTACAGCCACATGCGAAAGCACACGCCCCGTGCGCAGACCGTGTTCCCGGTCGAGAACCGCCTTGAGGAGCTTCTCGGTGCTGACGCTCCCTTTCATGAGCAGGTCGGCCCTGTCCTCCACGACCTCCGCTACGGCGGCGGAGCTCACGGCGCTCTCGTCCCCATCGATATCCACGATGCGCATGGCGGAGATGTCCCTGCCGCACTTGTCGGCGAAACGGACGATGTCGCCGGCTTTGCCCACGAGCACGGGCTCGATGAGATTCTGCTTCTGAGCTTCCGACAGGCTCTCGATGACGGTGACGCTGTCGGCGCCGGCGACTGCCACCCGCTTGGAGGGGGCCAGTTTCACCTTGTCGAGGAGGGCGGCGAACGAGGTGATCATGTTGAACCATCCTCGTGGTTGGCGGGATAGGTCGCGGCCCTCTCCTTGCCCTGCAGAACTCGCAGGCCGCCCAGGGCCAGCGCCTCCATCTCCCGCTCGCCGGGGTAGAGAAAGAGGCGCCCCAGGGGCGCGATGTAGGCCTGGAGGCCGTCGATCAACGGCCGGCAGTGACTCATGCCGCCGGTCATGATCACGCCATCTATTTTGCAGCCAAGGGCCGCGGCCATGGCGCCGATCTCCTTGGCGATCTGGTAGACCATCGCATCGAAGATCGACTTCACTTCAGGCTCATCAAGGCGCGATTCGATTTCGCGTAGATCGCCCGTGCCCAGATAAGCATAGAGGCCGCTCTCCGTGGCGAGCAGTTTCTCCACATCGGATCGGATCGCACCGGGCGAGAAGGCGAGGTCCAGTACTCCGTGCAACGGCAGCGCGCCGGCGCGGAAGGGGGAGAAGGGTCCCATGCCGAGCAGGGCGTCGTTGACATCCGTGAGCTTCCCGCCGTCAACGGCGGCGATTGTGATGCCTCCACCCATGTGGGCGGCGACGAAGCTGGTTGAAGCGAGTTCACGTCCGAGTTCGTCGGCGGCGAGCCGCATGACGGCTTTGAGGCTGAGGGCATGACTGCGGCTGTTGCGCGTGATCGCAGGCACACCACTCAAACGGGCCTGCGGAACCAGTTCATCGACGCTCACCGGGTCGACGACGAAGGTGGGGATATCCCAGCGTTTGCCCAACTTCGAGGCGATCAATCCTCCGAGGAGACTGGCGTGTTCCCCATATCTTGCTGACCGCAGATCGGCAAGCATGGCGTCGTCGATGGTGTAGGTGCCGCCGGCGAGCGATCGCATCGGGCCACCGCGTCCGCAGATGGCGTCGGGGACGATGTCACCATGTCTGGCGACGAAATCCAGTATAGCCTGCTCACGAAAAGCAAGTTGATCCACTACACTTCGACCGGCAATGTCCTTGACGGGGTGGGTGATGTTCTCTTCGCATATCGGGCCGTCATCGTTCCACAGGGCCAGCTTGGTACTCGTGGAGCCGGGGTTGATGACAAGGATTGTATGGATCATTGACGGCTCCCGAAAAACATGGATGGCCTTCCCGGCCCAAGCAGGTGGTTAAAGCATCATAATGCCGATGTCGCAGCATCAGATCAAGCTTGCTCGGTCCCGGACAGGCTCGATAACATGATTTGACCCATAATCTACTCACCTGAACATGTCCGTCAATGGGGGAGAGGTTGGGATCGGGAGCCGCGAGGGCGCATGAGAAAGCCCCGACCATAACCTGGTCGGGGCCAACGCATTTTATAAGATGGATTTAATCACGAACGGCTATGCCGGAACCAACTGCTCCGATTTTTTCATTCAGGTCGTCGAGGACGCCTTGTCTGAGTCCTTTGTCCTTTTGGCGCGGCTGGAGTCGCCGCTCCTCTCCTCGTCCACTGCGCTCTCCTCCTCGTTCCGCTCTTTTAGGGGGGGGCCGTTAACGGGGATGCTGAAGAAGAATGTACTCCCTTTACCCCACTGGCTTTCGACCCAGACATCTCCACCGTGCAGACTGAGGAAATGGCGGACGATATCCAGCCCCAGACCGGCGCCCCCCTCGTTGCTGGCGATTGCCTCATAGGTCTGGTGGAAGGTGGCGAAGATCTTGTCGATGTCGTTATCCTTGATGCCGATGCCGTTGTCCGCCACCGAAACCACCAACTCATCCCCACGCCGTTTGGCCGCAACCAGAACCTCCCCTTGGGGACGGTTGTATTTGACTGCGTTGGTGAGCAGGTTCCAGACGACCTGTTGAATCCGGAAGGGGTCCATTATGACTCTGGGCAGATCCGGGCACGGCTCGAGTTTGAGCTGAATGTCCTTCTCCCTGGCACGAACCTCCACGGTGCTGATGGCCTCCTCCAGCACCGTCTGGATGTCCGACTTGACCATATTCATCTGCGTATGCTCGTTTTCGTGTTTGGAGAGGTCGAGCAGATCCTCGATGAGGTGCAGCAGTTTCGTGCTCTGGGAATGGACCACCCCGATGAACTCCTGTCGGATATCCGATGGGAGGTTGGGCTCCTGGAGCTGCTCGGAATAGGCCAGAACCGAAGTCAGCGGAGTTTTCAACTCGTGGCTGATCTTGGCCAGAAACTCAAGCCTGTGATTGGCCATGCTGACCAGCTTGGTGTTGCTTCTGCGCAATTCCCTCAACAACGAATCGCGTTGATCAAGATATTTCTCGGCTATGCCGTTTTTACCTTTATTCAGGATAGACTCCAGGCGGTGCAATGTCGGATACACCTC
Source organism: bacterium (assembly GCA_024231955.1). GTDB lineage: Bacteria > Krumholzibacteriota > Krumholzibacteriia > JACNKJ01 > JACNKJ01 > JAAEPZ01. The sequence continues at coordinate 551,711 of JAAEPZ010000538.1, forward strand.
TTCCGGCGGACACTGATCGGCGATGAGCTCCCAGAGGGTTTCGCTCAGAGTATTGATCGTGAACAGGCTGTCATCGATCGGCAGACCTGCTTCAGCATTGCGGTTGCTGGCATAGTCCAGAAAGAAGACAAACAGATAATCGTCATCGAAACGGAGAGATTGAATAATCGGATCAAGATGACTCCAGGCCAATGTTCTCAACCCATCCTGCAGGAAGGCTTGAAAGGATTGCCGTTTCGAATTGCGAATTTTGGCCGCAAAATTGTCGAGCAGAAGCTCCATGTTATCTTCGATGATTCGCAATAATGTTGCACTGCTGCTCATCGTTACACTCTTTCCATCCATTGAATAGTGCTCCCGATACTTGCCGTGTGTTGCACAGTGTACCTTGTTCGATACTTTGATTTGAATTCAACGTTGGACGGCGTTACACTGACGCGGATTGGTATCGGCAAGACGTGCCCAACGCATTAGCAATCTTGTAGCCCCGGAGTGCAAAAACCGTGTCAAAGCTCACACACATTGATGAGACCGGCAAAGCCAGCATGGTTGATGTCGGTGACAAAGAGATTACCAGACGTCAGGCGGCTGCCGCCGGCAGGGTGGAGATGGGCGAGGTTGCATTCGACGCTCTCAGGGATAACACCGTCGCCAAGGGCGATGTTCTTGGTGTCGCCCGAGTGGCCGGCATCTGTGCCGCCAAACGGACGGGGGAGTTGATCCCTCTGTGTCACCCCCTGGGACTCGACCATGTCGAACTGGACTTCACTCTCTTTGAGGATGACGATCTGCGTGGCGTGGAGATAATCGGTGTCGCTCGCTGCACGGGCCGCACCGGTGTCGAGATGGAGGCCATGACCGCCGTTTCTGTGGCGGCTCTGACCGTTTACGATATGCTGAAGGCCGTGGACAGGGAGATCCGTCTGACGGGGATCGAATTGCTCGAGAAGTCCGGCGGCAAGAGCGGAGTGTGGAAACGCGGCATAAAGGGGCAGGGGGAGTGAAAAGCTATATCGAAATCCCCGAGGCGCAGCAGTTGATTACCGGGGCTCTACCTCGGCTCGGGGCGGAGGAGATCGCATGTGACGTGGCGTTGGGGCGATTACTCGCCTCCGATCTGTTCGCCCGCGACAACCTGCCCCGCTTCGACAACAGCTCGATGGATGGTTTTGCCGTCAGGCGTACAGAGGTGGCCGGTGCTAGTCCCGAGAGCCCGGTCACGCTGGATCTGGCCGGGGAGATAGCCGCCGGGGGATTCCCGGATGACAAATGGCCAACAGGCGCCTGCCTGCGCATCCTGACAGGTGCGCCGGTGCCTCAGGGGGCGGATGGCGTCATCCCCGTTGAGGAGACGAGTGAGGTCGCCGGTGGTCGCATCCGGTTCACGGCGGATCTGGCTCGAACCGGGGACAATCTCCGTGCAACCGGCCAGGATGTTCGGATCGGCGATCTGCTGCTTGAAAAAGGGGCGCGGATCACTCCGCCGGTTCTCGGACTGCTGGCCGGGCAGGGGATCACCTCGCTCAGTGTCCGTAAATTGCCACGGGTCGGCTTCCTGGCCACGGGCAATGAGCTTGTCACGGCCGATCAGGATCCCGGGCCAGGTCAGATCCGAAACAGCAACTCGCCGCTGATCGTCTCCCAGTTCCAGGCTGCGGGGTTCCCGGTACGGGATCTCGGTGTGGCGCTGGACACCCCCGACGCTCTCCGTGAGGCGCTGACGGTCGCTCTCGCTGATGACACCCTGGATGTCCTGGTGAGCAGTGGCGGTGTATCCATGGGGCGCTATGACCTCGTGGGGGATATCCTCGCGGAGCTGGGGGCCGAGTGGATCTTCCACAAGATCGCTCAGAAGCCCGGCAAGCCCCTGGCCTTTCTCAAGCGGGGCGACAAACCGATTTTCGGACTGCCCGGCAATCCTGTCTCGAGTTTCATGTGCACCTGGTATTACGTCATCCCGGCGCTGAAGAGGATGATGGGTGATGCGCGGCCCGACCCGCTGCATCTCTCAGCGCGGCTGACCGCAACGATTGCGGCGCAGCCGCCCCGTTTCTTCTTCGCACGCGCGAGAACAACATTGTGTGACGGTGTTTTCCGGACAGAACCGGTCGGCTTGCAGGAGAGTCACGCCCTTCAAAGCCTGACCCGGGCGAACTCCTTCATTCTGTTGCCGGCTACGGCGGGGGTTTTGTCGGTCGGCACCGAGGTGGAGGTCGCCCTGTTTGACACTCTCTGATCCGAAGCTCGCGATCTGCCGCCGCGGCGGTCCTTCAGAGGGGGGGGCAGTATGGGAGTAAGGGATGCAAATCGGCTTGGAGACAGGGCGGGAGGCGTCTTGACCATTCCGTAAAGGGGCGAAACCTGGGGGCATAAAAAAAACCTGCAGGAGCTTCGCAAGAAGCTTTGCCCCCGCAGGAGGGTGAGAGAAAGTAAAAATCTATCAGAAACACGTACTGCTTGTCAAGACCCCTTGGGCCAATAGAACATTCTGCCGCAGTTTTCGCACTGCATGATTTTGTCACGATTTTCTGACGATGTGTAACTCGTTGGTATTATTGTGAAACAGCCCAAACAGATGTTTCCCGTAATCGGTACGATCGCCCGGCCAAGTCGTTTTGCCGTCCGCTCATAGCGGTTGACCAATGCCTTGTCGATTGTACCAACGAGCTCTTTCCTGGCCTCTTCCAGGTCCTCCCTGCCCTCCTGGGTGAATCCCATGGCGGTGAGTTTGTCGGTATGGGTTTTATCGTCGCACTCGCGGATCATGATGTCCAGATCCTGCAGCGCCACAAGCACGAGCAGCTTCTCTTGAACCGTAGCCATCTTATTCGCCTCCCAGGATGATTTTCTGGAAGTCTTCGAACGTTTTCACACCCATCAGCTCTTCGCGCGAGGTCTCGTCGCGAATCAGTTCGACAACCTGTCCCAGTGCGGGCAGGTAGCGATTCTCTTTTTCGATGGGGGGAGCGATGAACATGAAGAAGAGTTTGACGGGTTTGCCGTCGATGGCGCCATAGTCGATCCCCTTGCTGGAGCGGGCGAACAGAGCCATCAGCGTGGGGATAGCCAGCGAGCGGCCGTGGGGGAAGGCAACGCCTTCGCCAAGCCCGGTGCTGCCGAGGCTTTCACGGTTTTTGAGCATACCAAGGATCACATCGCGATCGCGGATAACGCCGGCTTCGACGGCCTGATCGACCATCTCCTCCAGGACGCCGTCTCGGTTTTTGGCTTTGAGTTCAGGTATGAAGAGATCTTTGCTGAAGAGAGTGAACAATTCCTCGTGGCTCATGGGAACGGACACCTTCCTGGAAGAGTTGCGAGCAGCCGAAAGCCGAAGACACGCAGATGGATGCGATATTGACGGAAACTATAATACACGCTAACAAATCGTTTCCCGGGCAACAAGGTCTGACGTTGGACTTTCCTCTCTTTTTCTCATCTGTTACGATGTTGGTATGAAGAACAACAAACTTGAGTACGATTCGGTTGAAGGACGTGTGATCAGGGCCGAAAGTGGTCGCTTCCTGGTGGACGACGGCACGCATGTCGTCCCCTGCAGCCTGCGGGGGAAAATCAAGAAGGAGCGCAAGCGCCGAGTGCGGAATGTGGTCGTCGGCGATCGAGTGGTGATACACCTCACCGGGTCCGATCCTAATCCCGAAAGCGAGGGTGTGATCGAGTCGGTGTGTACGCGGGACACGATGCTGTCTCGCGCCTCCAGCGGCGGCGGCAAGCGTGAACAGGTGTTGATGGCCAATCTGGAGCAGGTGTTCATTGTCATGGCCACGCGTGAGCCCGATTTCAACCCCGGTCTGCTGGATCGCTTCCTGGTCGGGTGTGCCCACCAGGATCTGGAGACGGTGATCTGCCTCAACAAGTGCGACCTCGCCGACTCCATGGAGTATTTGCCCATGACTGCGCCCTACCGCGAGGCTGACTATACCATCCTTCAGGCCAGTGCGGAGACCGGAGAGGGGCTGGCCGAGTTGAAGAGTGCGCTGATCGGTCGCATAAGTCTGTTTCTCGGACCATCGGGCGCAGGCAAGAGCAGCTTGCTGCGCAAGATCCAACCGGGTCTTGAGATCGCAACGATGAGCGTGAGCGATACCACGGGCAAGGGGCGACACACGACAAGCTACACCGAACTTCATGGTCTTGATGCCGGCGGCTATATCGCGGATTCACCGGGTGTGCGGGAATTCGGGTTGTGGGGCATTGAGGAGCGGGATCTGGACACCTGTTTCCCGGAGTTCCGGGAATATCTGCGTCAGTGCCGCTATCCGGACTGCACGCATTCGCATGAGCCCGATTGCGCCATCAAGGCGGCGGTTGAGGAAAGTGCTTTGAACGGGAAGCGGTATACCAGCTATCTCCGGATCCTGGAGTCGATCAGAGAGGGCAAGCTGGGATTTTGAGCCGATGAGATCGGGCGGACACCTGCGGATGGTTTGGGAGCGGTCGGAATATGCGATCCTGCCGGACGCTCATGATCAATCCGGATTGACAGGCTGATCGTCGGCAGTGCCGGTCCCGGGCTCTTCGGTTGTCGTCTTGCTCTTCAGCCAGGGGATCAGATCGGAGAATCGAGCCAGCCCCCAGGTTTCGGCGGCCAGCAGGGCGGCGGCGAGCAGCAGCGCGATGATGGTCTTACGCCAACTTCTGCTCCTCCCGCTGCCTGTGTCCATATTGAGCCTGGCCGACGGTTTTTTGAGCACGGTCCGATAATGATTGGGATCGCTGAGGTAGCGGGTTACACGCTCCTCGGGGCGATGGACACCCAGCTTTTCCAATGCTCCGTGCAGTTCGCCTATGAGACTGCTCATACTTGTGGAACGGGTGGCTTTATCCCTCTGCAGGCAACCCATTACCACATCATCGACGAAAACGGGTATGTCGGATCTCAATTCCGAAGGGGGCTGTACGCGGCAGGAGAGGATGTTGCGGTACACCTCATCCGTATTGCGTCCGGCGAACGGATTCTTGAGAGTGAGTAACTGGTAGAACAATACGCTGAAGGAGAATATGTCGCTGCGGGCATCCAGGTTGGAGCCCTGAACCTGTTCGGGGGACATGTATAGGGGGGTGCCTGCCGGATATTGTCGGCTTGCAGTTTGCCCCTCCGCTCCATCAACCAACCGAGCCAGGCCGAAATCGGCAACTTTTACTATACCGCTGCGGGTGAGCAGGATATTGCCGGGCTTGACATCCAGATGCAGAACCTTGTGCCCGTGGACGTAATCCAGACCGCGGGCGATGAAGTAGGCGATGGCAAGCGCCACATCCAGCGGGATATGATCGGCTCGCTCCAGCAGGTCACGTAATGTGCCCCCCCGGACATACTCCATCACGAAGTAGTAGAAACCCTCTTGTTCACCGAAGTCTATGACTTGCACAATGTTAGGGTGCTCAAGTCTCGCAAGTATCCGAGCTTCCTGAGCGAAGCGATCGCGGAATTCACTCTGTGTGGAGAGCTGTTTGCGGAGAACTTTGATGACGACTTCGCGGTCAAGGGATAGCTGCCGAGCTAGGAATATGCGAGAAGCTCCACCTGAAGCGAGCGGGCGGTGCATCGTGTACTTATCCCCCAGCTGGACGCTGGAGCCGCTTGAGATCATAGTTTGGTTGCTCATCGCTGTCGCTACATCAAGAGGTATGCCAGAAGAACAATAGAATCTTACGGGAATCGCGGGAAAGTCTGTTCAATCATCCGAGCGGCTTGACGCGGCATCTTGCCCCATGATATTCCTTGTGCGGTAGAGGAGTCGGTTTTTCCTGATCTCAACAATGCTGGCAGGAGATCGACTCAACTGCTGTGTCATTATTCAAGGGAGTTTCTGTTGCGTGTTACTGGTAAAGTGAAGTGGTTCGACGATGCCAAGGGTTTCGGGTTCATCATCCAGGAAACCGGTGATGATGTCTTTGTGCATTTCTCTCAGGTCGAAGGTGATGGGTTTCGCTCATTGGGCGAAGGTCAGGCGGTTGAGTTTGAAGTAAAAGAGGGGCCCAAAGGCCCGCAGGCTTTCGAAGTCAAGAAAGTCTAGAGATTATCTCTGCTTCTGCAATCTCTCTCAGCGGGTAGTATCACCTTATGGATCGATGTAGTTCCGGGCAGCGCTATGTCCTGATCGACGAGACCCTGATCCCGGAGGGGCAGGCGTGTCTTCCGGTCACAGACAGGGGGTTCCTGTTCGGTGACGCCATATATGAGACACTGCGCTCGTACAATGGGCGGCCATTCCTGGTTGAAGAGCATTTTGAGCGACTGCGCAGTTCTGCGGATGCGATCTATTTGCAGCTCCCCTGGTCCGATGCCGATTTACGTGAGCGACTGGAACGTCTGCTGACGGCCAATTCTCTCAATGAGTCCCGGATTCGGATAACCGTCACCCGCGGTGATGGCGACATGCGGGCTTGCACTCCCGAGGAACTCGGACCGCCGCGCCTGGTGATTACGGCCAGGCCATTCCAGCCTGTTGCCCCAATCCTCTATCAACAGGGTGTTAAGGTCGAAATTGCCGACCGCGTGCGCAATCATCCCGCGGCTCTGGATCCCGCAATAAAGAGCGGCAACCTGCTCAACAACGTTCTCGCTCGCCTTGAGAAGAGGGATCCAGAATCCTTCGAGGTATTGTTGCCGAACCATCTGGGGAATATCGCCGAGGGGACGCATACCAATATCTTCCTGGTGGATGCCGCAGGACGATTACACACCCCATCTCTGGCCAGCGGCCTGCTCCCCGGAATTACTCGAGCGTTGATACTGCAATTGGCGGAGAGGGACAATGTGGAGGTGGTCGAGGGGGAGATGTCGGCAATCGATCTCTTTGGCGCCCGCGAGGTGTTCATCACCGCGAGCACGATCGAGATTCTGCCTGTGTCTCGGGTCGACGATCATGTCCCCAAAATGGCCACGCCCGGTGAAATTACCCGCCGACTGAGTTCGATGTATCGGCGAAGCGTCGAATCCTATTGCGGCACTCGATAGTTTCCAGACGACAGCGGTGACCAAACAAAAAGAGACCCTGCACGAGCAAGGTCTCTTCATACTACATCAGTTCAACCGGTTGTACTGATCCTGAAATACCGAACTCTAGAACGGTATGCCACCGTCTTCCCAGTTCGTTTCCGTGTAATGCTCTTCACTGGATTCAATGATCACCTGAATTGTCTGTGTCATGGCACTCTCATTACCCGTATGGTCGAGAGCGGTGATACAGTAGCTCAGGTTGTGAAGCGAAGCACCTTCAACCGTATCCACGAGGTGCGACGTTTCAGTGCTCTCCAGAAGCGCAAAGTCCTGATTGTACTCATGGCGATAGACATTGTAGGCGGCAAAGTCCAATTCTGTATTGTCGGCCCAGAGAAGTTTAACCTCTCCGTCGCCACCAACGTGTGCCACAAGACCCAGCGGTGTTGCCGGGGGAGTCGTATCCTCAACACTTGTAATAGAGTTGCTATCAGAACAGCCGCTCGTCATCAGAGCGAAAAGCGCCACTAAACACAGTAGCGTCAAGATCCTTTGCATCACTGTCACTCCTTTCCATCCTTCCTATCAGATGGGCGCGCAGAAGCAGAAAATTGAGTCTTTTAATATGGCTGCGAGAAACGGGAGGTCGTGTCAATGGAAGCAGGTCAGGTTGTTCCCCGCAGCCGAGCCAGAGACAGCAAGGCATATACCAGTGGTGAAATGCATATGTTACATCTCGGTAAGTTGCGTATTGATAATATGTTACGCTAAAGGGCCTGTTGCTTGGCAAATATACTGCCAAGTTTTTTTCTTTGCAGAACGCACTTCACATTCGTGCAAAGAAGCGATGATCTCACTTCTGGGTAAGAGATAATATCGACGTCGGGAGAGAGACCTGATGACTTTTTGAAGGATTTCCTTGGGCTTCCCGCTTGACATCGATAGCCACACTGATCTAATCTGCTATCCATCAATGACTTAAGGGGGAAGTGCAAATCCGTGAAAGGAGTTGCCCATGACGAAGGCTCAGATTGTCGAGGAAATCGTCCAGAAAACTGGTTTAACGAAGAAGGATGTTGCGGAGACCGTTGATCAGTTTCTCAAGGCAATTTCGGAGGCCTTGGCGAAGGGCAAGCACCTGGAGATCCGGGGCTTTGGGACGTTCAAGGTGAAGAATCGCAAGTCAAGAATGGCCAGAAATCCCAGAACAGGTGATCCTGTGCCTGTCCCTGAGCGCAATGTGCCAGTGTTTAAAGTCAGTAAGGAACTCAAGGATCTGGTTGCCGCAACTAATCCCATCGATGAGGATAATCCGCCGCAGCCAGCATTATAACGATCCTCTGGAAATACAAGTTAGATAAACAAAACAGGAGAGCCGGGCGGTTCTCCTGTTTTTCATTTTGATCTTATCATTCTGAGCGAATCTTCTAGTTGTCGAACAGGAACGAGAAACTGAGCGCCGCCTCAAAATGGTGAGTCAAAGTACTGCCGTCGCCGAACATGGCATTGGGATCGGTATCGTGCAGGAAAGCGCCGGTCCAACCAGCATCAGCACGCAGGTAGAGGAAATCCCGGATATTTCGCCTGGCACTTAGGCCTGCCTGTATACTGAAATCGTTTTCATAATACTGTGCCGTCCGCCTGTTGAAGCTGCCAATGCCGCCATACCCCGATATGAAGACTCCGCGGGTGAGCAGCAGATCACGCGTCAGGTTCAACTGAATCCGTTCGACATAATCATCCTTGCCGAAATGTGAATTCGGGAAATCAGCGGAGCTGGCCGACAACGCGTAGTTGAACTGGAATCCCACCAACGCCATGGTTCTCAGATCGATGCGCATTCCGTATGTCAGGTTGCTGCTATATGTGTCCATATCACTGTCGTACAACAGATAGCCGGCATAGGGCATAATTTCGATGCTGGGGTATTCCTGGAAAGCCAGGCTAGGATCGGCCACACTGGCCAACAATACTAGACCAATAATTGGCGCAATGAGTTTCTTCATGGTACTCCTTCGGAATTCCAGATTGGCGGGCGTGGGTGTCGGCGAGATAACACTCGCACGCGGGGAGATTACAATGAGAACGATCTTAAATCAAGTCCGAGCATGGGATTCGACCTTTCAAATGCATTGCTGACATCATTTTCATCGCCTTGCGGTGCTGAAGGGCTTGGATTAGAATGAGGCGATCAGCGGAATTACAGTGTTATTGCGCATGAATTGATTGCGAAATCGGGAATGCTTGACACAATTGTTCCGATCAGGTCAGTTATGGCTGATTAACCGGGAGAGATTCACTATGACAAACCTCTTTATGGATATCGACTATTCACTGGTTCGCAAGATTCTGGTTCATTTCCTACGCAACGAAATCGGCCGAACGGGTCTGAAACACGGCATAATCGGCCTGTCCGGCGGACTCGATTCCGCTCTGGTAGCCTGGCTGGCGGTGGAGGCTCTTGGAGCGGAGAACATCTCCTGTGTCGCCATGCCCTACAAGAGCAGTTCCCCCGAAAGCCTGGCTCATGCCAAACTCGTCGCGGGTGAACTTGGCGTGGGGTTAACCGAGGTGGAGATTACCCCTATGGTTGACGCCTACTTCGACAACAGACCGACTGCCGACAGTCTGCGACGCGGCAACAAGATGGCGCGAGAGCGCATGAGCGTCCTTTATGATCTCTCCGCCGAGCGGAGCGCCCTGGTGCTTGGCACAAGCAATCGCAGTGAAATTCTGCTCGGCTACGGCACCGCGTTCGGCGACCTGGCCTGTGCGGTGAATCCGATTGGCGAGTTATTCAAAACCCAGGTGCGTATCCTGTCTCGTCTGCTTGGAGTGCCTGCTGTGGTGATCGACAAGGCTCCCAGTGCGGATCTCTGGGCCGGGCAAAGCGATGAACAGGAGCTCGGGTTTACCTACGAAACCGTGGACCCTCTTCTGTACCTGATGTTCAACCGTCAACTCGGCCGGCAGGGATGTATCGATGCCGGTTTCGAGGCCGCTTTTGTGGATCGGGTTGCCGAGTTGAATCGCTGCTCCGAGTTCAAGAGGCGTCTGCCGCTCATAGCCGGGCTCTCAATGGATTTTGCCGCGAGTTGCTCCGGAGCATCTGAATGAGTGAAGGGCGTCTATATCTCGTACCAACCCCGGTTGGCAATCTTGAGGATATCACACTCCGCGCGAAGCGGGTGCTTGAGGAGGCGGATATCGTCCTCGCCGAGGATACCCGCCATAGCGGTCGCTTGCTGTCCCATCTGGGCATCAAGAAGCCGTTCATGTCATTCCATGAACACAACGAGGAGAGGCAGGTCTCAAGGCTCCTGTCCGAGCTCGAAGCGGGACAACAGATGGCGTTGATCAGCGATGCTGGTACTCCGGGGATTTGCGACCCCGGATTCCGTGCCGTCAGGGCTGCGCTGGAGGCGGGGTTTGCCGTTGAGGTGCTGCCGGGGCCGACCGCCTTCGTCCCCGCGTTGGTTGGCAGCGGGCTACCCTGTGACAGCTTTGTCTTTGCGGGTTATCTGCCGCGTAAAAGCGGAGCGCGACGACGGGAATTGAGCGACGCTTTGACACAGTCCCGGAGTGTCGTCTTTTACGAATCTCCATATCGAGTGGCAAAGAGCCTGGCCTGTCTGGCCGAACTTGAGCCGGAGCGTCCTGTGGTTGTGGCCCGCGAGATCAGCAAGAGGTTTGAGGAGTTCTGGCGCGGAACGGCCATGGAATTGGCCACAGCATTGAATGAGAAAAAATTGAAAGGCGAGTATGTGCTGGTTATCGGCCCCTGTGGGGCGACGCTTCCGGCAAAGCACCTCCCTTGACACTGCCAGTCCGCTGTGTTAGGTTGGGCTGTCGTTGTAACTCGATACAGTGTGAGGGCTTATGCCACTTGACAAGAGTGCGGTTCAGGCTTGGGCCAGGAAAGTTCTTAACCCCCTTGCGGGCCTGATTCTTCGTATGGGATTCAGCCCCGACGCCTTGACCCTCGCCGGCCTCATACTGTCGTTGGTTTCAGGTGGCTGTATTGCCAGAGGCTATTTCACCACGGCTGCAATCCTGCTTCTGCTCAGCGGCTTGTGTGATATGCTTGACGGCGCCATGGCCAGGCGCGGCAATCGTACGAGTCTTCGGGGGGCTTTCCTGGACTCCACTTTCGATCGCCTGGCTGAAGTAGCTCTCTACCTTGGATTGTTCTATTTCTATCGCGATCACAACATCATTATCCAGGTTCTCATCCTCCTCACACTCACAGGTTCGCTGCTGACCAGTTACACGCGCGCCCGCGCTGAGGGTTTGAACGTCGAGTGCAAGGTCGGTATCCTGGAGCGTCCGGAGCGCCTGGTGCTCCTGATCCTGGGCCTCTTCGCCGCCCCCTGGCGTTTCCGCGGAATCGGTTTTCTCGAGTTGGTCATCGCCTTCCAGGCGGTGTTCACTTACATCACTACCTTCCAGCGAATTCTTCATGTGATGGGCAAGACCGGGCCACGGTTCGAAAATGCTGATGAGCCGGCGGAGCAGGTGATGGTCGAGAGTTCCGCAGACGCTCCCGAGAAGCAGGATTAGTCCCAGTCATTTCTGCGGCGCGGGGGGCGATCATCCCCTTGCGGCGTCCAGTCCCCCAAAGGTTTTCGAGGAGTTCGGGCATGGCTCGAAAATTGCCAAATCGCATTGATGGCGGCCTTTTCATTTCGCTTGAAGGTGGAGAGGGCAGTGGAAAAAGCACCCTTATCAGGTGTATCAAAGGATTCCTGGAACAAGAGGGTTACGACGTCCTTATCACCCGAGAGCCGGGCGGTCCGCCCATCTCCGAAGCGATACGTGGCATCCTGCTCGATCCAGAGAATACAGCAATGGATCCTCTGACAGAGCTCTTCCTCTACCTCGCCTCTCGCCGACAGAATCTGGTCGAACGAATACGTCCCATGCTGAATTGTGGCGGCGTGGTGATCAGTGATCGTTTCGCCGACGCCAGCATCGCCTATCAGGGTGGTGCCAGGGAGCTCGGATTGGAGAGGGTTGACCGTCTGAATCTCGAAGCGATCGATGGTATGTTTCCTGAGCTGACCTTCTTCCTGGATCTGGATCCGGCCGAAGGGATGCGCAGGGGGCCCGCCACCCGCGCCGAGAACGATGGACGCGGTGATCGTATCGAGAGAGAGGCGTTGGATTTTCACCACAGAGTGCGCGACGCTTACCGCACCTGGGCCCGGCGTTATCCGGATAGAATCAGGGTTCTCGATGCGGGGCAGCCCGCCGATAAGGTGGCGGAAACCGCGATCTTGATTCTGCAGGAATTACTGACTCGCAAAGAGTCGATCTGAATCTTTGTCCCGCGCGGCGAAAACAGGTATGTTAAAGGCATAACCCTCGCCCCAGCCAAGGGAGTCTCCGTGTTTACATCCAGGAATCGCAGCAAGGTTGTTGTCCTCCTTCTTGTGTTGGTTGGTCTCGTCATGACCACGATCAGCGCATCCGCCTACACCGATCGGGCCGAGACGCTGCGCAACCTCGAGAAGTTCAGCCGGGTTTACCAGAAGATCGTCTCCAGTTATGTTGAGGAGGAGGACAGCAAAGAGCTCATCGACGCCGCAATCGAAGCGATGCTTGAAGAGCTCGATCCCTTCAGCCAGTTCATGGATGAGGATCTGCTTGAAGATCTGATGGTCAAGACCCGGGGCGAGTTTGGCGGACTGGGCATCATCATTTCGGTTCGTGACGACTTCCCGACGGTCGTCAGCCCCATCGAGGATACCCCCGCTGCTCGTCTTGGAATACGCGGCGGCGACAAGATCGTGGAGATCGAGGGTGAGGGCACGGAGGGCTGGAGTGTGCAGGATGCTGTGGATCTCCTCCGCGGCCCCCAGGGTACGGCGGTCAATATCGGCATCCGTCGCTATGGCGTCGATGAGATTCTCCCCTACGAGATCGTGCGCGCGATCATCCCCGTTTGGAGTGTACCCTACTACTTCCGGCTGGACGGCGATATCGGCTACATCCGTTGCTCCAATTTCGGCGAGCAAACGGCCCAGGAGATCGAGACAGCCATGCGCGACCTGGAGAGTCAGGGGCTGAAGGGTCTGATTCTCGATCTGCGCGGGAATCCCGGCGGTTTGCTCGATTCGGCGCGTGATGTGAGCGACCTCTTTCTGGATGCCGGCAAGATGATCGTCAGTACCAAAGGGCGTAATGGCGAGCGTCTGAGTGAACTCCACGCCAACCACAATTTCAACTATGCCAAAGACTATCCGCTGTCGGTGATGATCGACGGTTTTTCGGCCAGCGCCAGTGAGATCGTGGCGGGTGCGATACAGGATTGGGATCGCGGTCTGGTGGTTGGACGAAACTCATTCGGCAAGGGTAGTGTGCAGAGCATCTTTCCGGTTTCGGACCGGGAGGCGTTGAAACTCACTACCGCCAAGTATTACACGCCGAGTGGACGTTGCATCCACAAGGATGAGAATAACAGACGCTTCAGCGAAGATGATTCGCATCCCGAGTATGAGCTGGAGACTGCGCCGGAGAATCCCGTCGATGCCGACAGTCTGCCTCTTTATTCAACTCTGAAACTGCACCGACCGGTACGTGGCGGCGGCGGAATCATGCCCGATATCATCTACGAGGGCGAGGAAATATCCAATGTTGCCCTTGACCTGATCCGACGCTCTGCGTTCTTTAACTTCGCAGTCGAGCTGCTGTCCGAAGGTGATGTCGACATCGATTACACGGTCGACGATGAGACTCTCGCCAGATTCTACACGTTTGTTGAGGATCTGCAGGATGAGGATCTGACCCCTGAGGCGCTGGTCGAGGAGGAGGATTACATTCGCTACGCTATCCGTCGCGAGGTAATCTACAAGCAGTTCGGTCTGAAAGAGGCAGCTCGCGCGTCGCTCTACAAAGACAAGGTTCTGCAATCGACTCTGGAGTTGATGCGGAGCGCGGAGACGCTCGAGAACCTGTTCGTCGCAAGTGAGGACGAGGCAACCGAGAATTCTCAGTAGTCCCATCGCCTTGCGGCCTTGGGGCCGATGAAGGCGATAAGGGATGTATAAGATTTCTCTCATCTGTGATGCCGATTCGGGTGTGCTGGCCACGCTTGAGGATGCGCATCCCGCCAACGAGCTGGCCTATCGGGCCTGGCGGCACTGGCGTGATGAGGGCAGCTCCTCGGCGGCTTTCGAGAATATCGATATGGATGTGGTTGATGACTATATCCAGAGTCAGAATGTGGATCCCTATTTCCTCGATTTCCACGATTTTATTATGGAGCGGAAGATCCTTTTCGGCGTCGTCTCCCAGCGCATGGGACGGATCGTCGAGACAATCCTCCGCCGCAAAGGGTTGACCCATATCCCGGTATTCGCCAATGGACTGGAGATTGAACCCTTCACAATCCGTCTGCGCTTCCCCCACTTCAACAAGCTGGGCTGCGACTACTGTCCGAACTGCACGCTGTATCACGTGAAGCGGTTCCGGCGTCCGGACATCCCGCTCGTGTTCGTCGGCGAGAAGTCGCACGACCTCTGCGCAGCGCGCGCAGCCGATCTGGTTTTCGCTCGTGGAGAACTGGTTCAGGCCTGCAATGACCATGAGGTCCCTTACGAGCAGATCAACAATCTTCGGGACGTTGAGCGCATCCTGATGCGAATGATGATGAAGGATCAGCTGAAGGATATCGTCCTCAAGAATAACGACGACATTCTGCCGATTCCGCCAGAGAATAGAGAGTACTGACCTGCTATCAATGTTGGTGGAATTCGAACCCGGGATCCGGCGGACCCCGGGTCTTTGTTTGCCGGGTTCGGCTTATGCGACGGATCAGTCGACCGGCAGCCGCGGCAACAGAGGATTGATGCGCGTCAGTATCTCGTAATTGATGGTCCCCGCCAGACCCGCCAGCGTTTCCGCCGTGATCTCATCCGCCCCCTGACGGCCGATCAGCACAACCTCATCGCCACGCCTCGCCTCTGGGATATGACCCAGATCCACCAACAGCAGATTCATCATTATGCGTCCCCGCACGGGTGCGCGTCGTCCCCGCACCAGAACGTGGGCGGCGCCGAGTCCGCGATCATAGCCATCGCTGTAGCCGACGGGAAGAATGCCCAGCCGGGTATCGGTTTCGGCCCTCCAGGTGCATCCGTAGCCGACGAAGCTGCCCGCCTGCACCTCCTTGACCTGACTGATGCGCGTCTTCCACGTGAGCACCGGTTGCAGGTCGAGTCGATTGCGACCCGCGGCCTGAGCGCTGACCCGTGTTTCCGTGCTGGGCCAGTGACCGTAGAGCGAAATGCCCAGTCGCAGCAGATCATGATGCGTCTCGGGAAAGAGTATCGCCGCCGCCGAGCAGGATGAATGCACCAGTTTCGGATTGATGCCTTGCGCCGCCAGCAGGTCACGCGCCGAGGCAAAACGTTTCATCTGCTTGCGGGCAAAAGTGTGGTCGGTGGTGTCCTCGATATTGGCGAAATGTGTGTAGATACCCTCGACATGGAGCCCCGAGGCGGCCTTGAGCCGTTCGCTCAACTCGGTGAGCTGCTCCGTCGTGAATCCCTGTCGCTGCACACCCGTCTCAACCTTGATGTGTATCGGTACGGTCAGATCCGATTCATTGGCCGCAGAGACGATCTCATCCAGACCTTCGAAATCAAAGAGGCCCAGACGGGCACCGGCCCGCACCAGATCGGGGATCCGCTCCGCCGGAGGCGGGGAGAGCAGCAAAAAACGTCTATCCGCCGCTTCGGGCATGGCGGCCAACCGGAACACCTCTTCGGCCGTGTGGAGGCCGAAGAGATCGAAATTCTCCTCCATGAGCAGGCGCCCGATCTCCTCAAGTCCGTGGCCGTAAGCGTTGGCCTTGAGCACCGGCATGAGCGTCTGTCCGGGTCTGAGAGCACCACGAAACCGACCGGCGTTGTGGAGCAGCGCCGCGCGGGACACTTCGATCCAGGTTGTAGGGCTTTGCAGGATCATTGCTGTTCCGTTTTCCTGTGGTTATGTGGGTCATCTTGATCGTCCCGACATCCTTTCGGGGTGACCCCAACAGATGCCAGAACGGGCATATTGTCCAGCGGAATCTTGTCAGGGCGGTCCGGTTGACGGGCTTGGCAAGGTCGGCATCCTCACAGTGCGGGTGAATGACGAGGTCCGTTGCAGGCCGGTCTCTTGCGCACGGCACAGGGCGGCCCTATAGTGTTGCCATCCCGAATCGACAGGTGACTGTATGCAACCCGGACCCGATAAGCAATCCCGCACCGATGCCATGCGCGCTCTGATCCGAGGCGGCGGTGCGGCGGCGGCCCCGATGGCGGGAATCACCGACGGACCTTTTCGCCGGATCTGTCGCCGCATGGGGTCGCTGTTCGTCACCACCGAATTCCTCTCCAGCGAGGGGCTTCGCCGCGGGGGCAAGCGCACAGTGGAGATGGCCGCCTTCATCGAAGAGGAGCGGCCCCTGGGGATCCAGCTCTTCGGTTCCAAGCCGGAGGCCATGGCGGAGGGTGCTACGGCTGCCGCGCGGATGAATCCCGATTTTCTGGACCTCAATTTCGGCTGCCCGGTGCGGAAGGTCGTGCGGGTTAGCGGTGGTTCTGCCGTGATGAAGGATCTCGGACTCATGGCCGAGATCACGCAGGCGGTGGTCGAGGCGGTCGACATTCCCGTTTCGGTCAAGATGCGCTCCGGTTGGGACGAGTCATCGATCAACGCACCCGCGGCGGCGCAAGTGGCTGAGGCTGCAGGGGCGGCCTGGTTGACGGTTCATGGGCGCACCCGCGCGCAACTCTACGCCGGCAAGGCCGATCTGCAGGTTATCAGGCGGGTGCGTGAGTCCGTGTCGGTGCCGGTGATCGGCAACGGTGATGTGGTCGATGCCGCATCCTACGAGCGGATGTTGAATCTGACCGGTGTCGACATGGTGCTGGTGGGGCGTGGGGTCATCGGCAATCCCTGGATCTTCGCCGAAATCGAAGCCGCTCGCGGCGGAGTGCCCTGGCGCGCGCCGACATCCGCTGAGCGGGTGGAGCAGATGATCGATCATCTTGACGACCGGATCGAGGAGATGGGCGAGCATCGCGGTGTGGTTGGTTTCCGCTTTCAGATGTCGCAGTACCTCAAGGGGATGCCCGGAGTCAGCGCGCTGCGTCGCGAACTTTTCGCGATTGACGACCCCGTGGATGTGCGTCGACTGGCGCGTGAATTCGCATCCTCCCTGGGAAGCTGATCCCCGGATCAATCCCAATAAAAGCACGCCCATCGTCATGATGGACGTGCGAATCTTGTCGGAAATCTCCCAGAGATCAGGCGGGCGAACCCGCTCCGGCATTCAATTTCAGCCATTCGACGGCATCCTGGACGCTGGCGACCTCAACCAGTTGGAGTCCACTGGGACCCGCTTTGGCGCTGTATGATGAAACGCTCATCTTGGTGATGGCACTGTCGGATGTGATCGTGATGAAGTACTTGACTCCGTTTTCGGCGAAGGCGGGGAAGAGCTCGGTGCCGATGAACTCCTGGATCTCCTGCGAGAACGCTCCCGATGCCTGGCTGGAATCGACAATCCAGGCCTGGACATTTCGGGCTTTGCCGAAGGACAGCCCCTTATCCTGAACTGCCTTTTTAAATTCGTCCAATGTCACCGAGTACTTGGTCCAGGTGTCAATTACAGCTTTGGCTTCATTGTGCCAGATCGACTCCATTTTACCGGGTATCGATTGTATCTGCACGGAATCTCCTTCCGGGATCAGTAAGTTTTGCCGGGAAAACGGGATTCAGAAGTGTCGTTTTCAGGCAATTGGAGCAACGTGCAATTAAGATACCGTTATTGAATTATTCAGATGTGACATGCCTTCAGAGTCTGATATGCGGATTGCCTCCGTCCAAAGACTATCTTCGCCCAGTAGCGTGAACCACGAGATTGATGGCGCATTCAAGCTGATGTATCGAATCGATCCGCCACACCACAGGGCCATGACCAGGAAGAGGAGAGTGCTCTGGAGAATGGTGACGATCAGATCGCGCAGACTGCCGCGGTTGCGGGAATTCCCCTGGCCGGCATCATCCGGGGAGTGTTGGTTAAGTGATGTCGACATATTGCCCCCTGTTTTGTCCTGAGGTCGGTTGTGGAATCGTCCCGGACCGATCAGCCTGCCAAGCCACCGTAGGGGAATTCTCCCCTCCATGGCAACTATCCGGATCGACCGAAAATGCCTCACATGGATCAGGATCGTCGTCAGTGGCCGATTATGATGCCGATTTTACTTGCGCCAAGCCCTCAAAGCAGGGAGCTTGAGGTGGGCTCTCTCGCCCGCTCAACACCAGCAGGACAGGAAAGAAGTATGGAAGAGAAAGAGATACGCAAAGAGCTCGAAGAGGTGGCCGCTGGGCATGTGAGCATCGAGGACGCCATGAAGCGACTGGCGGCTTTGAGCACCGAATCCCTTGGAGATGCGCATATCGATCATCACCGCGCTCTGCGCACAGGCTTCCCGGAGGTCGTTTTTTGCGAGGGGAAGACGGTGAATGACGTCGTGCGGATCATCAGCGCCATGGACGAACGTGGCGGTCGCCTCCTGGGGACCCGTTGCAGCCAGGAGCAGTTTGCCGCAGTCGCCGGCGTGGTCGAGGGGCTGACCTACCGCGAGAAATCCCGCCTGTTCTTTAAAAACCTCCCCGACCGGGACGACGCCAGCGGTCGCGTGCTCGTGATCAGCGCCGGCACCAGCGATATTCCGGTTGCCGATGAGGCCGCCTGGACCTCCCGGATGGTCGGTTGTCATGTCGAAACGCTGTTCGACGTCGGCGTGGCGGGGATTCACCGCCTCACCGCCTACAATGATCTACTGGCCTGGGCAGACGCCATCATTGTCGTCGCCGGCATGGAGGGGGCCTTGCCCAGTGTCGTCGGCGGCCTGGTGCGCGTACCGGTTATCGCCGTACCCACCAGTGTCGGCTACGGCGCCTCCTTCGGTGGCGTGGCCGCCCTGCTCGGGATGCTCAACAGCTGTGCGGTGGGGGTCAGCGTCATGAATATCGACAACGGCTTTGGCGCGGGTCTCACCGCCGCCCGCTTCGCCCGCAGTGTGGGCGAGGCCGTCAAGAGGGATCGCGCCGAGAGGAATGTGTGACATGGACAAGCTCTTCACCCAATCGGATAAACTGCTTCTGGTGGACGCACCCGCCGGAATCGCCGGGGACATGTTCCTCATGGCCATGGTCGATCTCGGTTTCGATATCTCCGAGCTGGTCGATGCGTTCAACGCGAAGGGGGGCATCACCCTCAAGGTTGAGGTCGAGGAGGTGATCAGCGGCGGGTTGCGCGGACGTCGTCTGCAATGCGAGGCGGTCGATCCGCAGCCGCATCGCCACCTGTCCCACTGTCTGGAGTTCATCGACAGGCTGGAGCTGCCCGACGAAGCGGCCGATCTGGCGCGACGGTTGTTTCGTCGCCTGGCCGAGGTCGAGGGGGGGCTGCACGGCCACAGCGCCGAGGATGTCCATTTCCATGAGGTCGGCGCCGTCGACTCTCTCTTCGATATCATCGGCGCGGCGCTGGCCCTCTACCGACTCGGTGTCGGTCATCTCTACCTGCGTCACCTCAGCGTCGGCTGCGGCACGATCAATGTGGCTCACGGCGAACTGCCCCTGCCGGCACCCGCCACGCTCGAACTCCTCAAGGGGCTTGAACTGACCCAGAGCGACCGTCACGCCGAGTTGGTAACGCCGACCGGTGCGCTGATCCTTTCCGGATGTTCGACGCCGCTGCCGCGGGATCTCCGTTGGCGCGCACTGGCGACGGGTTACGGCGCCGGTCACCGGGAGATGCCCGGGCTGCCTAATCTTCTGCGGTTGACCCTGGCCGAGGATGGGACCTCCCGGCAGGAGGGTCTGACGCGACGTCGGTTGCCGGTGGTCCGCTGCACGCTCGATGACATGAACCCGGAGCGGTTCGGTTTCTTGATGGAGCGCCTGCTGGAGAACGGCGCACTCGACGTGCACTATCGCCCTCTGCAGATGAAGAAGAATCGGCCCGGCCTCGAGGTCGAGGTGTTGGTGACCGAGGCCGATCTCGATAAGATCGTCAACATCGTTTTCGCGGAGACCACCACGTTGGGGCTGCGCATCTGCCATGAGGAGCGACTGGAGTTGCCGCGCGAGATCATCCCTTTAACCACACCGCACGGAGAGGTGCGGATAAAGGTGGCGACATTGCCCGACGGTACGCGACGCGGTGCGCCCGAGTACGAGGATTGCGCTCGGCTGGCCCGGGAACAGGGCCTCCCTCTCGCGGTGGTGGAGGAGGCGGCGCGTTCCGCCTGGCAGGTGGAGGGGGCTGATTCTTGAGACGGCTCCCCACGCACTCTCTCCTCCTGCTCCTGCTGCTGGTGGTGGCCTGCGCACCTCGCGGCTCCTCGCCGCGTGTGGATCCCTTCGCGTTGCCTGCGGATCGGGAGCAGAACCGCGTTGGCGTCACCCATGTGGTCGAGGCGGGTGAAACCTGGAGGATTCTGGCCGAAGATTATTATGGCGATCCCCGTTTCGCTCCGCGTCTTCGACGCGCCAATCCGGAATTGAAGAAGCGGCCGCTGGCCGTGGGGGCAAGTATTCTGGTGCCTCTCAGTGATGCCGAGTGCCGCGCTTTCAATCACCGCGCTCTGGCTCGGGCACCGTACAACCGGGGGTTGGAGCTGGCTCGCCGGGGAGATTATCCCGGGGCGATTGTCGAATTCAGTGAGGCGACGGATCTGGATTCCCGGCTTGCCCCCGCCTACTACAACCTCGGTCTCGTCTACCGTCGTACGAATCGTTTCGATCTGGCGGCGGAACCTTTGAGGCAGGCCTGCAAACTTCGCCCCCGCAACAGCGACTACCTGTACGCCCAAGGGATTACCGCCCGCGATCTGGGCAACCTGAAGCGCGCCGAACGGTGCCTGCATGATGCGATCAAGCACGACGGGGAGCACCTGCCCTCGATCTACACACTCGCTCTCCTGCTGGAGAGGCAGGGGCGTCTGCACAAGGCGCGCAAACTCTGGAGCCTGTATATTCGACTTGACCCCTTCAGTGCTCGGGGCGAAGAGGCGAAACGGCATCTGGAGGGTGGCCCTTGATCCGATGCAAAGAGGTGTGTGTGCGCAGGGGCGATCGCACCGTTCTCGACAATGTATCGCTACGGATCAGGACGCGGGAGCGCTGGGTCATCTGGGGGGCCAACGGCTCCGGCAAGACCACCCTGGCTCGGGTGCTGGCCGGTTTCTGCGAGCCGGATTCCGGCGTGATCATTCGCGATCCTGCTTTGACGACGCCAATACCCATGCTCTTCCAGGACCCCGACGCCCAACTGGCGGCCGCCACCGTGCGGGATGAGATCGCCCTTGGTGCCCGAGCCGAAGGGGAACCGCATGTACGCTACGATGCGCCCGGTCCCGTCGGGCAGAGGATCGAGCGGATCCTGGACGAATTCAACCTGAAGCCGCTCGCAACCCGCAATCCCCACGGACTCTCCGGCGGCGAGAAACGGCGAGTGAATCTGGCGGCGCTCTGTGTTCTTGAAAGCGCAGCGCTGATTCTGGATGAACCCGAATTGCATCTCGACCCCGAGGCCTGGAGCGCCTGGTCGCGTCTGATTGACGACTGGTTTCTCAGAGAGGATCGGTGCTTGCTCGAGATCAGCCATGTGCCGGAACGGGTACTCGAAGCCGATGGCCTGGCGATCATGCAGCATGGTCGGGTGGTTCTGGCCGGTCCTCCGCGTGAGGTCTATAGACAGGCGCGTGAACAGGGGATTGTCGTGCCGCGGGTCGCAGCCTGGGAGACCAGCCGTCCCGAATCCGCGACCGCAGCCGTTCCGGTCCCCAGGCGAACCCGGAGAGCACCGGAGGAGGATTTCATCCTCCGCGCGCGTGCGCTTGTCCTGCGTCGTCCGGGGGATGGGGTAGCGGTGCTGAATGGTCTCGACCTGGATCTGCATGCCGACGAAAAGATTTTCATTTACGGGGGAAATGGGAGCGGCAAGACCTCTCTTCTGCTATTATTGGCCGACCTTGCGGATGCCGATGCGGGGGAGCTGCTGGCTCCCGCTCACCTGCGGCGAGGTCTGGCGTTTCAGGAGCCCGAGCGGAGTTGTTTTGCGGAAACCGTCGGAGCCGAGGTGGCGTTCGGACCTGGCCGATTGGGGGTGCCGACGGGTGATCTTGATGAGCGGGTGGCAAACGCACTGCGCTCGTTCGGTTTGCCATCGGAGGATTTCCTGAATCGCGATCCATTTACCCTTTCGGTGGGGGAGCAGAGGCGAGTGGCGCTGGCGGCGGTTTTTGCGCTGTCCCCCGATCTGCTGCTGCTCGACGAACCTGGTGCGGCGCTTGATCCTGTCGGAGCGCGTTGTCTGCGCGATACGCTGAGAGCGTGGCCTGGCGCATTGATCTGGACCGATTGCCGTCCGCCAGTTGATTGCGATGATCTTTTCAATCGCTGCTTGCGACTTGAGGAGGGACGTCTAAGGGAGTTCTGACCGGGAGAGGTATTTGAGTGTGAAATCCAGGCCAAACACATTCGGTTTCTATTGGTGGCGAATACGTCGCTACCTGACTTTTCTCTGGCGCGAGTATCACAATGATCGCTGCGCCCAGGCCGCTTCGGCTCTAACATTCGGCACCCTGCTCAGTATCGTCCCCCTGTTTGCTCTCATGGGCTGGCTGACCCGCCCGTTTCATCGCGATTTCTCCGGGCTGTTTCAGCCGATGGCCCGTTTCCTGGCCCCGACCAATGAGCTGCATGAGCTGGTTCGGGTCAACGTGGCTCACTACGCCGATAATGCGACGGCGCTCGGCCTGGTTGGATTGCTGTTCTTCATCGTCGTCGCCTGGAGCATGACCTCGTCGATAGAGTTGGTCATCAACGACATCTGGCATGTGCGTCACAGACGTGGGCGCATCAAGAAGATAGTCGGTTTCTGGGTGGCGGTGGTGATGGTGCCTTTGCTTTTCATAGCCAGCGCCACGTTGAACCAGTTGCTGGAGCGAGCCCTGATTTTCGGCGGCTTGATGGAGAAACCCGTAACGGCCTGGTTCCTGGCCGATCTGATCCCCTTCCTGCTGCTTACCGCGTCCGTCAGTCTGGCCTACTGGATGCTGCCCCACACGATAGTGAGGGTCAAGGCCGCCTTCGCGGGCGGCCTGGTGGCTGCCGTCCTGTATCACATCGTCCGCGAGGGATTCGCCATCTATCTGCGCACGTTCGGCACATATGACCGCATCTACGGATTGCTCGGGGTGATCCCGGCATTCCTGATCTGGCTCTTCCTGGTCTGGACGGTGATGCTGATCGGCGCCGAGGTGGCTTTTACCGTGCAGTACCCCTGGGATGAGGAGCTGCCTCCATAGCAATCCGTTGGCGTGCAATCAGTTTGTCACTTTGAAACTTTTTCACCATTATGCTACTCTCGCTTTGATCACATTATCGACAAGGAAGGTTGATTCATGGAAAAGGTAATCGGTCAAATCAGAGCGGCGCAGGAGAAGCATCGCGAAGAGCTTCTCGACATGCTGCGTATCCCCAGCATCAGCAGTGACCCGGCTCATAAGGTCGACATGGAAAGAACGGCCCAGTGGCTGTTGACGAAGCTGCAGAGTCTGGGCATCAGCAGCGAGATCATCCCCACTGCGGGACACTCCATCGTCTACGGCGAGTACATGGGCGCCGGTGATGCTCCGACGATTCTGATCTATGGACACTACGATGTTCAACCTGTCGATCCCCTGAACCTGTGGAATTCGCCGCCGTTCGAGCCCGATGTGCGTGACGGGAAGATATATGCCCGGGGCGCTTCGGATGATAAGGGGCAGCTCTATCCCCACCTGCTGGCCGCCGAGGCCTGGCTGGCCGTTCACGAGAAGATTCCCGTCAATCTCAAGTTCGTGATCGAGGGTGAGGAGGAGGTCGGGAGTCCGAACCTGCAGCCTTTCGTCGAGGAAAATAAGGAGAAACTGGCGTGCGACGCGATCATGGTCAGCGACAGCGGGTTCTTCGCTCGAGGCGTCCCCAGCCTGGTCTACGGATTGCGGGGCATGGCCTATATCGAGGTCATCGCCCGTGGCCCCAACCGCGATCTCCACAGCGGCAGTTTCGGTGGCGCGGTCTGCAATCCGGCGGATGCGTTGGCGGGCATGGTTGCTGCATTGCATGACGAGAAGCGACGGATCACCCTGCCCGGCTTCTATGACAAGGTGCGAGAACTGAGTCAGGCCGAACGGGATGGCTACAAGGCGCTCCCCTTCGATGAGGAGGCCTACAAGGAGTCCCTCGGAGTCGGCGGTCTGGTGGGTGAGGAGGGCTTCACTACTCTGGAGCAGCTCTCGGCCCGACCGACGTTGGAGGTCTGCGGCATCTGGGGCGGCTACACCGGCGAGGGTGCGAAGACGGTGCTTCCGGCCGAAGCCGGCGCCAAGATCAGCATGCGGTTGGTGCCCGATCAGGATCCCGAGCAGGTGGCGGCCGCATTCGAAGAGAAGATGCGTGAGTTGGCGCCGGCCGGCATCGAACTCGAGTTCATCACCCATCACGGCGGCCGCCCGTTTCTGATCGAACCGGACAGCCCCTATATCATGGCGGGCAAGGAGGCCCTCAGGCAGGCCTTCGGGCAGGAGGCGCTGCTGACCCGCGAGGGGGGCAGTATTCCGGTGGTCGACGTGTTCAGCCAATGCCTGCAGGCTCCGGTGGTGCTGATGGGGCTGGGATTGCCTGACGACGACCTGCATTCACCGAATGAAAAAATGGATCTGGATCAATATCATCGTGGTATCGAAGCGGCGGCGCACTTCATGAAGCTGGCCGGTGAGATTGGAAAATGAGGACGCAAGTCTCTAGGGAGGATTCGATGTTGAATTTCGAGCTTAACGACAACCAGCGGATGATTCGCGACATGATTCGGGATTTCGCCATAAAAGAGGTAGAACCCGTTGCCGCCGAACTGGATGAATCCATGGGCTTCCCCGAGGAGGCGATCAAGAAACTTGCGCAGCTGGGAATTCTGGGGATGACCGTGCCGCCCGAATACGGCGGTCAGGGTATGGATGCCTTGAGCTATTCGATCGTGGTCGAGGAGCTGTCGCGCGTCTGCGCCAGCACCGGTATCACTGTTGCCGCGGCGATCAGCCTGGGGATCGGACCGATCCTGCTCAACGGGAACGAGGAGCAGAAGCAGAAGTGGCTGCCCGATCTGGCTGCGGGCAAATCGATGGGCGCTTTCGGGCTCACCGAACCGGGCGCGGGTAGCGACGCCGGCGGTTGTCGCACCACTGCGATTCGCGAGGGCGACGAGTTCGTGGTCAACGGCACCAAGCAGTTCATCACCAATGCGGGCCACGCAAGCGTGATCACTATCACGGCCAAAACCGACCCCTCGGCTCGGCGAGGCCACGGCATCAGCGCCATCGTCGTGCCCACCGACACGCCGGGTTTCAAGCTGGGCACCAAGGAGAACAAGCTGGGGATCCGCGCCAGCGAGACCTACGAACTGATCTACGAGGACTGCCGCGTCCCGGTGGCCAATCTCCTCGGTGAGCAGGATACCGGTTTCCAGACCTTCATGAAGACGCTGGAGGGGGGGCGCATCTCCATCGGGGCGATGGCGCTGGGGATCGCGCAGGGCGCACTGGACAAGGCCGCCGTCTATGCCCAGGAGCGGGAGCAGTTCGGCAAACCGATCGCCGGCTTCCAGGCGATCGGCAATATGCTGGCGGACATGGCCACGGAGATCGAAGCCGCGCGGCACCTCGTTTACAACGCGGCGCGCCTCAAGGATGCCGGCAGGCCCTTCGGCAAGGAGGCGTCCATGGCCAAACTCTACGCCAGCGAGGTCGCTTCGCGGGCCGCGAGCAAGGCGATCCAGATCCACGGCGGTTACGGTTACACCAAGGAGTATCCGGTGGAGCGGTATTATCGCGACGCCAAGCTCTGCGAAATCGGCGAGGGCACCAGCGAGGTCCAGCGGATCGTGATCGCCCGTCAGGTATTAAAGGAGTATGTGCTCTAGAGAATCGAGAGGGTCGGGTCGTCTGGCCCGACCCGGTAGTTTCCGTCAAGGAGGGTCGGGATGACCGGTGGTGAGTTTCTGAGTCTGATCTTGGGTGGGTTGATTGTTCTGGTCTTTGCTGGATTGCTGCTCGGTTTGCTCGGCATGATCCTCAGTCGCCTCAAATTGCCGCTCCGGGCGTCGGAGCATTTGCCCCTCTACCTGGGAATCATGGGCCTGGCCATCCTCATTCTCCACTATTTCGGACCCCGGTGGGGTGTGGTACTGCAACCCCGTCTGGTTCCCCTGGCCATGCCGGCTGCGATAATCGCGCTAGGCGTGTTTGTCGCACGGGCCATGATCTGCCTGAAAACCCGCTGCTGGGACTGATTGCGTCTCATGCCAACCGATTATACCCCGTTTCCCCAATGTTGACTTGGGGTTGCGGGGCTTCCCGTTTATTATATTCAGAATATCCATGATGGCTGTAAACGGATCACCGGCTGAGCGCGTCATCTGCGTGAACCGAGGAGATGCGACGGTGAAAACTGAACAAGAACATCGACAAGATTTGACGCTGGCCGAGAGGGCCGCACGGGGCGATCAGGCCGCTTGGAGGGAGATCTACAACGAGACCTCCGACGGACTGTTCAACCTGCTCACTTGGCAAACCGGCGATCGCGACACTGCCCGGGACCTGATGCAGGAGACCTACGTCAAGGCGATGAAAAGCCTGGAGGGGTTTCGCGGAGATGGTTCCCTGGGCGGCTGGCTCAGGACCATCGCCATGCGCAAGTGCCTGGACTGGCGACGCTCGCTGGTGCGGCAGGCCAGGAAGCGGCTGGCGGTCCTGATCGAATCCTCGAGCACGAGCGAGGCGCCGCAACTGGTGCGTTTCAGTGCCGAGGAGACCGATTTCCGGCAGGCGCTGGTCGAACTGTCCCCCCGCCAGAGAGCCTCGCTTCTGCTGCGCGAGATCGAGGAGATCTCATTCGCGGAGATTGGGGAGATCCTGGGCTGCGGCGAAGCCACCGTGCGGGTGCACTACCATCGTGCCCGCGAGGCGATGCGCCGGATTCTGGGGGATGCCGCGTGCGGTGCCGGTAACGATGACAGAGTCGATGAAATGGAAGGAATGCAGCCATGAAGGATCAATTCGACAAGTACAGGAATCGGCAGACTGATGCCGAAAAGGAATCCCTCTGGCAGGATATCACCGAGCCGCGCAATCGGGAGACGGAGCACAGGGTGCAGTTCTGGCGCGGGCTGGGGCTGATAACCAGCGCCGTGGCCATCATCCTGGCCGTGATGCTCATCGGCAATTTCGGACCTCACGATTCCGATCGGTTCGACAAGCTGGCGGTGAGCCATCTTGAACCGCAGACGGGCGAATTGCCCACCGAGAGAATCCGCCGCGAGATCGAGGAGTCCGTTATCGGTAAGGATTTGGCCTCGGCCCCGGGCGCGTCACATGAAGATCCTGCCGTCGCCGCTTCGGATCCGACGCCCCGGGAGGCCGTGGCCATGGGCGCCGGGCGGAGCAATGACGATAAGGGTTCCGCACACGATTACGAGGCGATGCAAATAGCGGATGCGACCGCCAAAAAGGCGGGGCAGCCCCCCGTGGCCCTGAGCGGGAGCGTTGAGGTGGATGAGGCGGAGTCGGATGAAGCGGCCGACATGACGGTACTCGTCCTTGAACCTGAGCTGGTGGACAGCATCGAGGATCCGGTTAGGGCCGGCACCGGCATGATCTGCGGCAAGGTGATCAACGCCGATACCGGAGATCCCCTCCCCTTCGCCAATGTCGTTGTCGAAGGCACCAAGTTCGGCGCCATGACCAAGGAGGATGGCTCCTTCTGTTTCTACGTGCCGATTGGCCAATATACCATCGTTACATCCTATATGGGTTTTCATGCCGCGACAATTACGGATCTCGTGGTCGGCAACGAGTCGCTACTCGATCAGGACTTCGCGCTGACGCGAAACGAGGGGTTAAGGGTGCAGACCTTCTTCGTTGATGGTGAGGGTCCGATCGGCGGTGGCAACAGGTCTACAATCAAGAAGTTGAAGGACAGTGGCGCCCCGGGTACCCCTGCGGTCGACAATCTCAGTGAAGTGCAGGCTCTGGAGGAGGAACCCGCCATGAAGGGTAATCCGCTTCATAAACGCGGCGGTCGTGCCGGTGAGGTCGACATGATGATCTCCGGCGTGCCGATCTCGGATTCGCGTGACGAGCGGGCGGGGGATCGTAATCGGGATGAGGATGTGAAGCGTGGCAGAGATCATCGCTCCCACGGCCGCTGCTGGTGGCCGCCCGATGCGGATCTGCCCAACGGCGAGCTCTACGACGCGATGTTCTTCGAGCACTACGGCGTGAACCCCTTCATCATCACCGATGAGGATGCGCTCTCCACCTTCGCCATCGACGTGGACAACGCCTCCTACACCATCGCCCGTCGCTACATCAATGAGGGCAACCTGCCGCCTAAGGAGGCGATCCGGGTGGAGGAGTTCGTCAACTACTTCGATCAGGGGTACGAATCCGTGGAGGAGGGCGACTTCGCCATCCGTCTGGATGGTGCGCCGACCCCCTTCACCGACGGCTACCACCTGCTCCGGGTCAGCATGCAGGGGCGCGAAGTGACGCCCAGGGAGCGGAAGGCCGCGAACCTGATCTTCGTCATCGACACATCGGGTTCGATGAATCGGGAGAATCGGCTGGGTCTGGTCAAGCGGGCGCTGGGCGTTCTGCTGAACGAACTTGATGACGCCGACACGGTGGGGATCGTCGAGTACGGCAGTCGCGGCCGGATCGTGCTGAGGCCCACCTCGGTCGAGAATCGTCGTGAGATCGAGCAGGCAATCCGCTCGCTGGTGTCCAACGGTTCGACCAACGCCGAGGAGGGGCTGAGCCTGGCCTATACCATGGCCAGCAAGATCGAGGATCCGAGCATCATCAATCGTGTGATTCTCTGTTCGGACGGTGTCGCCAACACCGGCGAAACCCAGGCCGAACGGATTCTGGATAACGTCCGTTATCAGTCGGATCGCGGGATCTACCTGTCGACCATCGGCTTCGGGATGGGCAACTACAACGACATTCTCATGGAGAAGCTGGCCAACAAGGGTGACGGCAACTACTACTACGTCGACGACATCGACGAGGCCAATCGGGTGTTCCGCGAGAACCTGACCGGCACGCTGCAGACCATTGCCCGCGACGCGAAGATCCAGGTGGAGTTCGATCCCGAGCATGTGCTCCGGTATCGCCTCCTGGGCTACGAGAACCGCGACGTGGCCGACGATGACTTCCGCAACGACGCCGTCGACGCTGGCGAGATCGGCGCGGGTCATGTGGTGACGGCGCTCTACGAACTCAAACTCACCCAGAATGCCGACAATGCTCTGCGTCGGAGCAACAGGGGGCGGGTCCGGAATCTTCATCTTGGCGTCGCCCGTTTGCGCTATGAGTATCCGAGACATGATCGCGATCGCGCCGGTCAGGTGGTGGAGCTTGAAGAGGATATCGTCCTCAACCAGTTCAGTCGCCGCTTCGATGAGGCCAGCCGGAACCTGAAGCTGGATGCCATCGTCGCCGAGTTCGCCGAGATCCTGCGAGGCAGCTTCTGGGCGCGGGGGAGCAACCTTGGTGATCTGAGTGAGATGCTCGACGAGGTGGTGGAGTACGCGGATCGGGGTGATGACTTGCGTGAATTCCGTCATCTGCTGGATCGTGCCGCCAGGTTGATTGACGATGATCGCTAATTGATTCAGGAGCAGGGGAGAGGGTGCAGGCTCCGGACAGACAGGGTGTCCGGAGCCTTTTCAATGCCCAGCGGGAGCTTCCCGGAGCTATGGACTTTGCCGCATTATTGCGGGAAGGTGGGTTTGGAGTTGAAGATCTGTGAGGATTTTGCCATCAGCGGTAACAAAAAGCGATTTTGGCCGAATACTCAACCGAGTCTACAGTAACTCAAATACCAAACGCTCACTTTCACTATATCCCCCCGCACTATTCCGGAGGAACCCCAATGATTGAATTAGGAATTCTCGTAGTCCTGTTGGCGGGATTAGGGCTGGTTTTGTCCCTGGTGTTTACCATTCTGGGTGTCATTCTGAAGCTCATCATCCTGCCGATTCAGCTCGGCGCTTGGTTATTGAAGGGCGTTTTGGGATTTGCGATTGGGCTCATCGGCCTGGTCTTGTTGCTGCCACTCATCGGCGTCGCGTTACCCTTCCTTCTGGTCGTGTTCGCGCTGCCGCTGGCTGTGATTGGCTTGATCGTATTTCTGGTGAAAGGCGCCAGTGCTGCGATTTAGAAATAGGCACTAGAGTTCGAGACATACCCGGTTCAGCGATGAACCGGGTACTTTTGTTATAACCGGATGTGGGGATCAGGCCCCGATGGCCTTGTGCAGCACCTTCATGCCTTGAGGGCCGGGTGCCTCCACTTGCCCTGCGAAAAAGCGCCTCCTGATGCCCCCCTCTGCAGGCAGGGTCTCTTCACCAACACGGCAGATATAGAACCGGAGCCCGAGGGGGCGCAGATCCTCGCCGTTGATCTCAAGCAGATCAAGCGTCTCCCCCTCACGCACTTTGATGTCATCCTTGACCAGCTTGAGCGAATCGATGAACCAGCCACGTTCGTCGGACTTCCGAATATCGATGAGTCTGGTTTGGAACTCCTCCTCATCCTTGCGGAAGTGGACGACCGCATTGGCCGGCTGGTTCCTGCTGCGCCAGCTGTAGCCGAGAGTGTCCAGCACGAAGGGGATGCCCAGCGCGTTGATGATCCGCAGGAGCTTGCGGCTGAGGCGGCTGGCGTGGAGATCGATGTCGAGATCTGTGCTGCCCGGGTCGTCGGCCTCTCGGTGGGCCAGTAAGTCAGCGATCTCTCCCGGCTCCGGGTCGCGAAAGCCGATCCCTGTTTTCTGAAGCTGTACGACCATGGAGTAGAGCCGTTCGATCTCCTCCTCGTTGATGTCCCTCTTGGCTTTGAGGATTGTCTCCGCCAGGGTGCTGGAGACGGTATTGCCCGTCAATCCGAGCAGGAACAGGTTCTGTTCCGTTGTCGTCGGCCCTTGGAACCGGAAGATTTCGACCATCCGCATCTTGAGATTGTGTCGCTGGAAGGCGAAGATGCGACCCATGATTGAGATGCCTTTACGTGTGGAGGCTTTGATTACATTCTCTCTCTCGATCTCCTCCGGATAGAATATCAGCGTGGGGCTGTGGGAAATCACGAGTGTGAACATCTGTATCGTCAGGTAGTAATTCAGGAACTGGAGCGGGGCCAGAAGCTGAGTATCATGAAGTAATAGAACCACCATATGCGGAAGTATGCGGTCCCACAGGAGTTGGGCCGGGGGACTGGCCAGGATCAAAGCAGGGATGATCAGGGAGCCAAGGCTGAAGAGGAGGTACTTGCGACGGGCGCTATGGACCTCATCGATGGCAACGACACCTCCAAGCAATGTGCTGTAACGGTAGTATTTTAGCTCATTGGCACCGATATCGAAGCAGATACGGCGGAACTTCATGTTGAATGCCGTCATGGCGACACTCAGACAGATGACAACCTCCAACGACCAGACCCCTAGTGCCAGCAGGTATTGATACGGCACATCCCTCCTAAACTCGATTGCGGGTGATTGCAGAGCTTGGATACCGGGTCATCAGATCGATGCACCAGGTTTCCTGATCGAGAACCCGTTCACCCTGACGCGTCGAGGTGAAGATCAGATTACCTCGCCATAACCACGTCGATCTGTTTCCGGAGATCTCGGTGAAGAAAGCGAACCAGAGCCGCGATCTGTCCAGTAATCTTGGCAGCAACTCTGCCTTGTGGCGCAGTGAATTAAGCCGGGATTGCAGTTCTGAGGCCTCGCCTGCCGTAGCGTCAATTATGTACCCCAAAGCGCGAGGCAGAACCCAGTTGCGGGCAGTCAGTTCCGCCAGGTAGGGGATCAACTCCTCACCGTTGGTAAGATTCAGATAGTTTGCCAGGTCCGAGGCCGTGCGTGGTTGGTTGAACACCATGCCGAGTAACCGTAGTGATGTGCGATAACTGTCATCGAATTCTCTGGCTGGGTATGCAGTCATCATTTCCCCCCAAGGTCGAGAAAGAAGATTATGCATGTATTCAGATGATGGAAATTTACGCTTACGTAATTATAGTAGGGTTAATATGTCGAAATTGTCAATAAGGTAGTCTGGATATTTCGGCTTTTTTGATTCAGGTTCACATTGGCAGGTTTGCTCAACCGGAGGAGGGCCTGGAATCTCACATGTGAGGTTCTAGACTGCTCATATCCACCCGCTCATAGAAGTCAGGTGTCAGGTTGTAGCGGCGGATCTTCTCGTTAATGGTCGAGCGGCTGATGCCCAGTTCGCGCGCTGCAGCAGCCTTGTTGCCGTTGGAGCGTGAAAGGGCGTTGAGGATCGCCTCCTTTTCGGTTTGCAGGATGATGGTGGCGAGATCGTTACCGTGGCCCTCAATAGGTTGGAGAAAACTCTCCGGAAAGTGATTTGGCGTCAAACGACCTGATTTCATGGCGAAAAGGGCAGTGCGACGGATCAGATTCTGAAGTTCACGCACGTTCCCGGGCCAGGGGTACTGCTTGATCTTGTCCAGGGCGTGGTTGTCGAACTCGATTTTGCGCCCCAGGTTCTGGGATTCCTCGTGGAGAAAAAAGCGGGCGAGCAGCTCGGCATCAGCCCCGCGGCTGCGCAGCG
The DNA here is from genome assembly GCA_024231955.1 of bacterium. GTDB lineage: Bacteria > Krumholzibacteriota > Krumholzibacteriia > JACNKJ01 > JACNKJ01 > JAAEPZ01. The sequence continues at coordinate 584,422 of JAAEPZ010000538.1, forward strand.
GGGGCAGATGCAGCACAACGTGGTTGAGGCGATAGAGGAGATCTCTCCTGAATTCCCCGGAGGCCATCAGGGCATTGAGGTTACGGTTAGTGGCTGAGATGACGCGCACATCAACGTGAATGGGATCCTCCGACCCTACTGGCGTGAAGATGCCATCCTGGAGTACACGGAGCAGTTTGGCCTGGAGACCGGGACTGAGGTCGCCGATTTCATCCAGGAAGAGGGTGCCGCCGTCCGCTTGCAGGAATTTGCCGTTGCGGTTGGCGTGGGCGCCGGTAAAGGATCCGCGAAGATGTCCGAATAGTTCACTCTCCATCAATTCGCCTGGGATGGCGGCGCAATTGACGATAACCAACGCATTCCCCTTACGGGGGCTGAGTTCATGCAGGGCTTTGGCGATGAGCTCCTTACCCGTGCCGGTTTCACCCGTGACCAGAATGGCGGTTGTCGAGGGTGCTACCGTACCCAATATGTCGAGAACTTGGGTCATGGTCGGGTCTGCCGTTATGATGCCATGCTTCCGTCCCAGTTCAACCAACTCACTGCCGGCGGGTGGGGAGAAGGGGCGGCTGGGCAGGCGGCTGGCAAAACTATCGCTCAGTTTCTGCATCTCCCTGCGACGGGCGGAGTTCCCCATCTCGTCGAATAGGCTGTAGGCAAAGGCCGCGTGTTTGAATCCACCCTGCAGGCACTCCTGGTTGTTGCGGATATGGAAGATTCGCTGGTAGAACAGCGCCAGTTCGCGATGACTGCGGGCACGTTCGAATTTCTCGTCGCGGTCGCGATAGAATTCTATCGATTTGAGAAACAGATTTTCGGCTTCGCACAGATCGTGGCGCCGAGCCGCCAAAAGGGCGAGTGTGCGAAAAAGCGCGCCGATCTCGTACACTTCACCCACGCATTCGCAGATCTCCAGGGCCTGCTTGGCGGTAGTGAACGCGTCATCATCGCGTTCCAGTTCGTACAGCACGCGGGCTTTACGTCGGAGGATCTCGCCGACGAGATCGTTTTGCTCCGAAATCGTCAGCGCAAGCTCCAAGCCATCATCAAGGGTGAGCAGGGCTTCATCCCACTGCTCGTTGCCGCAGTGGAAGTCCGACTCCACCTCTTTGCTGATGATCCGGCTGCGCAGCGGCGTTTTCTCGCTGGTGGCCTTGATGAGCCTGGTGAGATACTGCTTGGCCTTCTGCTTGTCCTCCAAAGCCAGGAAAAGGCGGGCAAACTCGTTGTAGAAGCGAACCTTCGCTGAATGAGGAATTGAATATGAGTTCAGCGTTTTGTATTCGTGCAGAGCTTTCTGCAGGTTGCCGATTTTGCGGTGAAGGATGAGGAGATTCAGTCTGGCCCGATACTCAAGAGTCCGGAATTCTCCAGATTTGTAGTGATCGATTGCACGAGTGTACATTTTTGTTGCGACGGAGAAATCCATTGATGTTTTGTAGGCTATGGCCAACATAACTAAGACATTTCCCTTTAGAGCAGAGTAATCTGTTTCGCTTAGTAGATAGTTGGCCTGCTCAATCTTTGAAATGGCTAGTTCAAGGTCACCACTTTTTGTGAGTATCATACCTGAAGTAATTAGTACTCGGGCTTGGTACTCAAAGGGAATAGTACTCAGTGTAATCGGTTCTAAACGGGAAAGGGCCTTAGAGTAATCACCTTCTTGATAGGCTATCATGCTCGAGATACAGGCAAGAGTTACTTTGATGAGCTTATCAGGTGACTGGCTCGTCAGGACTTTAGCATAGTAGGTGCTGAATTTTTCAGGCTTATTTATAATCAGATAATGCCAGGCGAGTTTTGCACACCCCAAAGCGTGTAGCTGTTTCTCAAACTTAGGTTGTTGGACAAGTTTTTCAAGTTTCATTGCTTGAGTAGCTTCTAGATAGTCCCAAGCTATGATGAACCGATCTATGAATTTCTGTTTTGCTTGTGACAAGGCCCTATCTCCAATCCTCTTGTGTGGTTCTCTATCGGTAAAGGCGGCAAGCAACTCGGATTAATACCATTTGAGCAAACTCAATATTGAAAAGCCTACTTGGAGAGATATTGCATGGATATGGAGCTTGATTCGCATCAGCTTCTTGTCCTTGAGTTTTACAAAATGGAGTGTCATCATCATCATCACCGATAGCCTTGATATAGAGTTTGGCATGGCGAAATGGGGGTGTAACCGCGGGTTCTTCGCTGTCGGGGGGGGTATCGGGCGTATCGGCCAGCAGCGTGGTCGGGCACAGAACCAGGAAAAGGATGGCCATCATGGTCAGCTTGATAATCAGTTTCTGCCGCGTCATTGGATTTCACTCCTTGCGTGATATTAGGCACTTGAGTGGAAGCATGGGGAGCTTCCCCGTTTTATTGGATTAATTTCGAATAAGGAAGAGACAGCTGCGGGGAAGCATGAAAGACGGTCAAAAAGCATGGACAAACCAAGATGTGCCATTTCTGGTTGCATGTTCTTTCTTCCTTGTTTGATGGGGATGCGAGCGATTATACAAAAATGTATGAAGTGGATCAATGGTTAAATTTCTATCGGAGCCATGTCGGTGTTGGCAGGCGTTGTGCCGGAAGCATCTAATATGGGATGCTGGCGCCCGTATCCGCATGTCTCGTCTCCCGGATGGGCTTCAAGTATCGCACTTGTGACCGGTTACGACATGCTGCCGGGGATGTGTGACATGTTTAGAAGACGGAATGACGGGGTGTTTCAAAAGAAAATGATGGTCGTGAAGTGTCAACGCTGTTGCCAGTATCCGGATGTTGTGTTAACGCAAGTGACAATCCTCTCTGCCCTATAACAGAATAGTGAGGCAGATAATGCCTGAATCAACGAATCGTTGCGATTGGGCCGGCCAGGATCAGCTCTACGTCAAATACCATGATGAAGAGTGGGGCGTGCCCGTCCATGATGATCGTCTGCTCTTCGAGTTCCTGATCCTGGAGGGGGCGCAGGCCGGATTGGCCTGGATCACGATCCTGCGCAAGCGGGAGCACTACCGCAAGGTCTTTGCCAATTTCGATCCCGCAGTGATCGCCCTTTACGATGAGACACGAGTGGAGGAGCTCCTCCAGGACCCGGGAATCGTCCGCAACCGCCTCAAGGTCAACGCCGCCATCAAGAACGCCAATGCGTTTCTGGAGGTAGTGCGTGAGTTCGGGAGCTTCGATGCCTTCATCTGGAGCTTCGTCGACGGCAAAACGATCCGCAACAGCTTTGTCCGTCTGGATGAATTGCCTGCACAGACCGAGGAATCCATCGTCATGAGCAAAGCCCTGAAGAAACGTGGCTTCACTTTCGTCGGTCCGACAATCTGCTATGCGTTCATGCAGGCGGTCGGGATGGTCAATGACCACCTCACATCCTGCTTCCGGTATAAACAGGTTTAGCAGGCGATTGCGTACTGATCACCGATTCGAGGTGGAGGAAGCGGATATCCCGTCGTAATGACGCTTGTCAGGACGTTGAGAATATCCGAGAGTGCCTACGACGCTAACCGTAAAGGACAACCCATGAAGCTCCTCATTCTCGGCGGCACGGTATTTCTCGGCAGGCAACTCGTTACGGACGCCCTCGCGGCCGGCCATGACGTCACGCTCTTCAATCGCGGCAAGAGCAACACGGATCTCTTTCCGGAGGTCGAACGCATCCTGGGTGATCGGGATGGCGGTCTGGCGGCGCTCGGGGATCGTCACTGGGATGCGGTGATCGATACCTGCGGTTACGTACCACGCATTACCGGAGATTCGGCCCGCTACCTGGTCGACAGGGTAGGCCACTATACTTACATCTCGAGCATATCCGTCTATGACCTGAAGGGCGGCGAGGGACCGGATGAGTGCACACCCGTCGGCACTCTGTCCGATCCGGCGACGGAGGTGATCGATGGCGAGACCTACGGCCCGCTCAAGGCGCTATGCGAGCAGTCGATTGAGGAGGTCTTGCCGGGGCGGACACTTGTTGTTCGACCCGGTCTGATCGTGGGGCCGTACGACCCGACAGATCGTTTTACCTACTGGCCTCTACGGATTTACGCCGGGGGCGACATCCTTGCGCCCGCTGATCCGGCAGCGCCGACTCAGGTGATCGATGTCCGTGATCTGTCCATCTGGATTCTGAAGTTGGTTGCTGAACGGGCGACCGGTATCTTCAACGCCACCGGGCCTGAGACGATGTCGACAATGGGCGGTCTGCTTGCCGCATGTCCGCAGTCGGATGACAACCCCGCGACGCTGAAGTGGGTTGAGGAATCATTCCTCATCGACAGTAAAGTGCAGCCCTTCAGCGAGTTACCTTGCTGGGTCCCCCGCAGGGATGAGGCGCTTGTTCGAGCCGACATCACCGCGGCCCTGGAGCGGGGACTGCGATTCCGCCCACTCGCGGATAGCGCTCGCGATACTCTGAACTGGCGAATGGAGACCCTGGAGCAGAGGCCCCTCATTGCAGGCTTGAGTCGGAAGCGGGAAAGGGAGCTGCTGGCACTATGGGACAAAGTGTCGAACAACTGACGCCCGTTCTCGGGAGTCGGAGAGAGTTGTCAGAAATACCGGATATAATTCTCCCCGGTTGCGATGTTGTAATATTCATGCGAGATAGTGTATACTCATCATTACTTGGGATTGAGTAGGATTTCTGAAGATATCGCCACTACATCTTTGAATCTCCATCAAAAAACTTCGGAAATGGTCCAGTACCCATTTCCGCTACATCATTTTGCTGAGGAGTCGATCCATATGAAGAAACTGCTTTTGGTGTTATTTGTTCTGGCGCTGGCAGCCCCCGGCGCTCTGGCGGATTTCGATCGCAGTGTTGATGGCTCAACGGTCATCATTACTCCTGCCGTTGCCGAGTACGATTCAACCCTGGAAGTCTGTTTCGAGGTTTGGAACGGCAGCGATGATTTCGAGTATTTGGTCGATCTGAATTTCGTCTTCCCCGAATGCTTCACAATCCTGGACACATACGTTGCGACAGCCACCCCCGAAGCCGGCATAGAGTTCACTGGAGCGCCCGTATTTACCGGTTACAACACCAACGTGGCCAATTGGCACGGTGGAGATACCGGTTTCGGATTCATGATCGGACTGACCACAGCCTTTTTCTGCTGTACAGTACAACTGGATTGCGATTGTGATCTGACCTACGACATCGGTTGGACCCTGACAGGCGATGGCTACGCAGATGATCCTCATGTTGTGGAGGGTGCTGTCGGATTCTTCGTGCCGCCCTGCAGCACACCGACGAATTCGTCCGATTGGTCGACGATCAAAGCTCTCTACTAGCTTAAAGAATCGCCGAGAAATCGTGCATACGCAAAGAGCCCCGGCCTGCGGTCGGGGCTCCTCTTTTTTCGCCTTACCTCAGTACAGGGATTTCAAAGAACTCCAGGTAGTGGACTGCGCAGCCGTCTCCTGGCAGTTCACAGGTAGCGCGCCCATGAGTGTGCTGCACTCACTGGCGGCGCAGGGGGAGTCGCTCTGGAGATAGAGGTTGCCGGATCCGATCACGCCACAGAACTCCGGATTATCCCGGATGTTGCCCGTATTGCCGTCCTGGGAGGCGATGGAACCGACCCAGTCGCCATCATCGTTGTCGTACAGGTTGCAGCAGTTCAACGTTGCAGTGGCGGTTGCGTCGGTGTGGATTGCAGTGCCATTCGTACTGAAAGCGATAATAGTGTTGATCAGAGTTGCCTGGCAGCCGGAGTCCAGTTTCATGCCTCCACCATAGTATCCCGAGCATTCGGCGATTGTGAAATTGGTTATGGTCGCTGAGGAGTTGGACCTGATACAGATGCCGCCGCCGAAGCTGGCGCCGCATGCAAACAGGGTGCAGCTTTCCAGAATCGGATTGGAGCCGGTGCGGAGATAAATTCCACCGCCATAATTGGAGTGACAGTTCGCGATGCGGCAATTCACGACACTCATGCTGGAGGATGCGATTTCAATTCCGGCCCCAGTACTGGCGGACCCATTGACAATGGAGAAACCCTCGATCCGGGTGGACGCATCACAAGCGAGACAATTGATAATTCGTCCAAAGCCGCTGCCGTCGATGGTGACGCGGTCGGGATCATTGCCCTCCGCCAGCAACGTCACGCCACTGACCATCGCGAGATCGCGCTCGTAATATGTGCCGGGTGAAACCAGAACGGTATCGCCGGCTTCGGCCACCTCAAGCCCTGCCGCGATTGTGTCCTGGTCCATCGGAATGCGGATCGTGGCCGCTTCGCTTTGCGCTGCAATCAGCAGAGCGGAGGATATGGCCAGGCCGCTTATCAATCGTCTCAGTCTCATCCGATCCTCCTCGAAACATGTTCATCGCCTTGAATAATATCATAGATTGGTCGTGAATGCGAAAGACCCGTCGATGCAATGAAGGCTCCGGAGCTTCAAATCTCCAGATGCAATATCTCATTGTCCCACTGTAACCATTGCCGGATTTGCGTGTCCAATATTCACGCAGAGACGACCTGGACCTCGGCTGCGCTAATTGATCCCGGAAAACCTGGAGGCAGATCACTATGAAGATAGTGTATGGACTGGTATGTCTGTTAACTGCGGTATGTTTGGCGGCAGGCTCTTCGTCAAGTGCGGAAGAGATCGAAGCGACTGAACGAATCGTGCCTGAAGTCAAGGCCTACAGAATCAATCCCCACCCCCCGATTCTCGACGGCTTGCTGGATGATCCGATCTGGAAGAGTAGCGGATTGGATCTCATGAACACCTTCACCCAGAATGAGCCCGATGAAGGCGATGCTCCCACGGAGCAAACCCAGGTGGCGATTGCCTATGACGACGAGGCATTGTATCTGGCCTACTGGTGCTACGATTCCGAGCCGGACCAGATCAGCAGACAACTGGTGCGACGTGACCGCGGCAGTGAATCCGATTTCATCTCATTCTATATCGACCCTTTTCACGATCATCAAACCGGATACATCTTCTCGGTTTCGGCCGCCGGCGTGCAGCGCGACTGGCGTCTTTATAATGATGATCACTGGGACCGCTCCTGGGACGGGATCTGGAGTTCAGCGGTGCACAAGCAACCGTGGGGCTGGTCGGCGGAGATCAAGATCCCTTATCACTGCCTCCGTTTCAGCGAGAAGGATAGCCATGTCTGGGGCGTCAATTTCAGACGCTATATCAACCGTAAAGGTGAATCGCTGGTCTGGTCCTACATCCCCAGCAGTGTTTCCGGGGATGCCTCCAAGATGGGACATCTGTCGAACCTGACCGAGATCCGCCCTGCGCGACACATGGAGATCCTCCCTTATGTCGTCTCCAGTTTGGAATATGAGCCGGAGAGCCAGGGCAATCCCGACGGTAAACGTTTGGGCGGCAACGCCGGCGTGGATATCAAAGTCGGCCTCTCCTCCAACCTGATTCTTGATGCGACCTTCAACCCCGACTTCGGTCAGGTGGAGCTGGATAGTCCGGTGCTGAATCTCTCCACGTTCGAATCCTGGTTCCCGGAGCGGCGCCCCTTCTTCCTGGAGGGATCCGATCTCTTCAGCACCCGTATGGACCTGTTCTACTCCCGTCGGATCGGTCGCTCTCCGTGGCAAAGTGTGGATGATGAGGATCTTGACTACTACACCGAATACCCCAAGGCGACCACCATCCTCGGTGCTGCCAAATTGACCGGCAAGCTGAGCAGCGGCACATCGGTGGCATTCCTGTCGGCCGTAACCGACGAGGAATCGGCCGACTATATAACTACGACCGGTGAGACCGGCGAGGGGGTTGTAGAACCCCGCGCCGGCTATTCGGTTTTGCGCGTCAAGCAGGACGTCCACGGCAATTCCAGTGTGGGTGGCATGATGACCATGGCCGTGCAGGAGCAGGCGTTGCCCGCGGTTACGGGTGGCCTCGACTGGCGTGCGGTGACCACCAATAACAATTGGGCATTCAGCGGTCAGGGTGTCTTCAGCCGCGTCGATGCCGAGAATACCGGCTTTGGCGGTACTATCAATGTCAGCAAGAACGGCGGCGAGCATATTCGGGGATCCATGGGCGGGACAATCAAGGATGAAAATCTGAACCTGAACCGTTTGGGCTTCATGGGGCGCAACGGCACCCGTAGCGGTTGGGCCTGGGGGCAGTGGCGCACCAATGATGACTGGTGGATCGTCCGCAACAGCTGGAACAACGTCAACATCAACGCCAGTTGGAACTGGGACAACAACAACCTTTCCAAGTCGTGGAATTTCAACAATTGCATTGAGTTCACGAACAACTGGATGGGTGGTTTCGGCTTCGCCCAGAATTTTGGGGATTATGACGACAGGGCTACGAGAGGACATGGCCTTTGGGAGCGGCCCGCCAGTTGGAATACCTGGCTCTGGCTGGATTCCAACAGCCGCAAGCGGTTTTCGTGGGAGGTCGATTTCGGCTACGGCAACAGTCTGACCAGCCCCTGGTGGTCCAGCGAACTGCTGCTCCGATATCGTCCCGCCACCAATGCCTCTTTCATACTGTACGGCAGCTTTACTCATGACTTCGGGCAACTGTCCTGGGTCGATAATCCCGATGACGACACCACGATCTTCGCCGACAGGGATCAGGACATATTCAAAGTGGAGAGCTCCTTCAGTTATGTCCCCCGTCCGAACCTGTCGGTTCAGTTGTCGGCGGAGGGCTTGTTGACCGGCCTGGATTACAAAAACTACCGTCCCTTCCTGGGCAATGATCAATACGGTGGACCGGTCGCCGGTTATGACAACGACCATCTGTTCTCGGCATTGAACTCCACATTGCTGCTCCGTTGGGAATATGGTCCGGGCAGCACGATGTACCTGGTCTGGACCAGAGCATGTGCGAAAGACGACGATACCGTGAACAAGCTGGATTGGTCGAAGGATCTGGATCGCTTCTTCTCGGGCGAGGCCGAGAATGTTTTCATGGCCAAGGTCAGCTACTGGTTCAATATGTAGATTCATTGTGCGTGATTCCGCGCAGCCTGCTGCGACCCTGGCAAGCTGATCGGACCTGGACAGACGCCGGACGGCATTTCCGTTCGGCGTTTTCCGTTGCCGTATATTACTGTCGCATACTGGCGGGGATGATCCGCTTATTGCCAAGATTGGCCGTGCTGTAGTACATGAGAGAGTAGTACAGATGGCATTGCCCGGTTTGACGGATGAATCATGGAGATGAGTTATGCGATTTCTGCCGATTAAGGATATTCCTGATGTGATCGTAATCGAGCCCAGGGTTTTCGAAGAGAAGCGCGGCTTCTTCATGGAGACCTGGCATGCCGGCAAGTTTGCCTCAGCGGGTCTTGACCTCGATTTCGTACAGGACAATCACAGTCGCTCGCATCAGGGTGTGTTACGCGGCCTGCACTATCAGATAAAGAATACGCAGGGGAAACTGGTGCGTGTGATCGAGGGGGAGGTCTACGATGTGGCTGTTGATCTGCGTCGCTCCTCGCCATCGTTCGGGAGATGGGTGGGGGTTCTGCTCTCCGCCGACAATAAACGTCAGCTTTGGGTGCCCAAGGGGTTTGCCCATGGTTTCTATGTGACCAGTCCCGTCGCCGAGTTTGTCTACAAGTGCACGGATGTTTACGCTCCGGAACATGAGCGCTCGATTATCTGGAACGATCCGACGCTGAGCATCGATTGGCCGCTTGTTCAAGACGCCCCTCCGCAACTCTCGCCAAAAGATGAGGCCGGCGTTGCCTTCACCGAGGCCGATGTATTCGATTAATGGAGCCGCTCGAGTCGTTCTATCCCTGGTCGTGGATTAGTTCTTGCCAGTTTCGGGCAACCACGCTAGTCAATACTAGCAGCCCGGTGATACTAACCGGTTTACGGCGGATTGAGGGAGCCTGGTGCGATACACATATTGTCGCACTGCTCAAATAACAATCCGACTGCTCAAAAACGTGTCGGTCTTTCACCAGTTTCGGAGGCTATCGGATGACGGGACAGCTCTCGAATCGCTCTCTGTCTATTTTCCTCACCTTATTGATGCTCATTGCTTGTTCGGGGCCGGTTCTCGCTCAGTTGTCGGACAGAGCGCTTGAAGAGGCGGCCCGGCAAACCGGTTTGAGCAAGGAGGAGCTCCTCAGACGCTATGCCGAGAGTGGAAATGTCGATGAGGGTGGTGAACTCCAGCCGCCGGGCCGCCAGGCACTGCCGGAGGATCTGTTGCTGATCGAGTTGCCGGTCGATGGAGAGGATAACGACAAGTCCCTCGCCGAAGAGGATGGCGCTGTCTTGCCGCCCGACGAGGAGATCGAACCTGCAGAGATTCCCAAAGGATATTTCGGAGCCGACTTCTTCCGTCTGGAGCCGGAGCTCTTCAACCCGAGCACGTTTGGCCCCGTACCTCCCGACTATCTGATCGGTGTCGGGGATCAGATCGCGGTCGATGTCTGGGGAGAGATAGAATTTCGTATTGAGCGTTATGTTGATCGCGACGGATCGATCATTCTGCCCCGGGGCGGCAAGGTGATGTGCTACAACCGCACTTTAGCCGATGTGGAGCAGGCTGTGCGCGAACGGTTGGCCGTCTCCTATTCCGGCATCTCTCTCGACGCCACTGCGGGCAGTACTTTTCTGGATGTCAGCCTGGGCAACCTGAGAGCCATCCGGGTATTCGTGGTCGGCGACGCCACCCAACCGGGCGCCTACGAACTCAGCTCCCTCTCAACCATATTCACCGCGCTATATGCCGCCGGCGGACCCGCTGCCGATGGCAGCATGCGCAACATCCGACTGGTGCGGGACGACAAGATCGTCGCCACGCTGGATATCTACGACTACCTCCTCCATGGCCATCGTGCGGGCGACAGTATTCTGCGCGACGGCGACACCGTTCTCGTGCCCGGTCGAGGCAAGACCGTCAGCCTGGATGGAGCGGTGCGACGCCCGCTGCTGTTCGAGTTGAAGGATGGGGAGAAGCTGTCCGATCTGATCACCTTTGCCGGCGGGTTCGAAAGCGATGCCGCCATGGGGTTCATCCATCTGGAGAGGACCTTGCCGCCGCACGAGCGTGTTGCCGGACAGCCCGACCGCGTACAGGTAGATATCGATATGAGCAATGGTGATCTGGAGCTGTTCGACGGCGACCGGATCATCGTCGATCGCATCTCCGACCGCCTGGAGAACTGGGTCGAGGTCGTCGGCAATGTCAAAAGGGAGGGGCGCTACGAGTACCTGCCCGGCATGACGGCGCGGGATTTGATCCTCGCCGCCGGAGGTCTGTGGGGCGATACGCTGGAGGAGCTGGCGATCGTTTTCCGCACCTCGGATGCCCACGAGTACAGTACGCTGGATTTCCATCTGGGCAGGGTGATGTCCGGATCCGAGGAGCCGCCGGCATTGCGGATCATGGATCAGTTGCACGTGTTCTCCCGCTGGACGGTGGAGGAGCGCTACTCCATATCCATCAACGGATCGGTGCGTGAGCCGGGCGAGTTCGAGTATCGCGATGGGATGACTCTCCGCGATCTGATCCTGCTGGCGGGCGGCGTGCTGGATGCGGCCGATGCCATGATGGTCGAGGTGTCGCGGCTCAATGTCGAGACTCTGAGCAGCCGTAACGGCAGTTCACCGCCAAAGCAAACGGTGGATGTCATCCGGGTGGAATTGGGGCACAACTGGTTGGCCCCGGCCGAGAACTTCCCGCTTATGCCGCGAGACGAGGTTGCGATCCGCAGCTTGCCCTGGTGGGAAAATCAAAGGCGCGTAACGCTGCAGGGTGAACTGACCTATCCCGGGCAGTACAGCCTGACGCGACCTGACGAGAAGTTGTCCGAGATCATCGTGCGTGCCGGCGGGCTGAAACCAACCGCCGATCTCAATGGCGCGCGAATCACCCGCAGTCTGGATGATGTCGGCAACATCGCACTCGATCTCAATGAAGCGCTCGCAAAGCCCGGCTCGAAGTCGGACATCACGCTTGCGCAGGGGGATGTCATCACAATTCCCGCCATAAGCAAAACGGTGAAGGTGATAGGTGTTGTCGGTTTCCCGACGAGTGTGATTCACGAGCCGGGCAGGGGGCTTGGTTACTACGTCGACAGGGCGGGCGGCTACGCCGAGGGTGCCGACAAGTGGAAGACGCGGGTGGTCTACCCCAACGGCTTGTCGCGACCCAACAACCGTTTTGGCGGCGACCCGGAAGTGCTGCCGGGCTCGACCATTGTCGTCCCGCTGAGGATGGAGGAGAAGGGTGACGGCAAGCTGGAAACCCTCAAGGAGATCTCGGCCATACTGGCCAGCCTGGCTACTCTCTGGCTGGTTATAGACAGAACGCAGTAACGACTCGGCCGTCAGGTCAAGCCATACAACAGGTTGGAGAGGGAAAACATGTTGCAGGTGTTCCAGAATCTGAAGAGCGGTGAGACCTATCTCGAAGAGATCCCCGCTCCCGCCCCCGGTGAGCGGGAGTTGTTGATTCGCAGTCAGTGCAGCCTTGTCTCGCCCGGTACTGAACGGATGCTCGTGGAATTCGGCAAGCGCAACCTGCTGCAGAAAGCCCGCTCACAACCCGAGCGGGTTCGACAAGTCCTTGATAAAATCAAATCCGATGGCCTGATGCCTACGCTCGAGGCGGTATTCGCCAAGCTGGGTGAACCCCTGCCCCTTGGGTATTGCAATGTCGGGCGGGTGATTGAGGTCGGTTCCGGCGTCACCGGTTTCTCGCCCGGAGACAGGGTCATATCCAATGGTCCTCATGCCGAACTGGTTTGCGCCCCGGCCAATCTGTGCGCCGGGATTCCCGACAATGTCAATAACGACGAAGCGGCTTTTACCGTTTTGGCCTCCATCGGTCTTCAGGGCATTCGCCTCGTCAAACCGACGCTGGGGGAGACCGTATTCGTGATAGGGCTCGGTATGATCGGCTTGATCACGGCTCAACTGCTGCGCGCCAACGGTTGTCGGGTGATCGGCGCCGATTTTGATCCCAACCGGCTGGCTCAGGCGGAGCAGTTCGGGTGCCATACAGTCGATCTGTCGGCCGGCGCCAATCCCGTTGAGAGCGCGATGGCGCTTACGAATGCTCGAGGTGTGGATGCCGTATTGATTACCGCCTCGACGGCCAGCAACGATCCGGTTCGTCAGGCCGCCAGGATGTGTCGTCAACGGGGACGTATCGTACTGGTCGGCGTGACCGGTCTTGATCTCGACCGCAACGACTTCTACAAGAAGGAGCTCTCCTTCAGCGTATCCTGCTCTTACGGTCCCGGCCGCTATGATTCCGGTTATGAGGAGAGCGGCAACGATTACCCGATAGGATTCGTGCGGTGGACGGAGCAGCGGAATTTCGAGGCCATCCTCGATCTCCTGGCCACCGGTAACCTGGATGTCAAATCGATGATCAGCGACAGGGTTCCGTTCGCCCAGGCTCCCACGGTTTATTCCAAGTTGGTGTCCGGTGCGGACACATTGGGTATCCTTCTCGAGTATGCGGCCGAAGACGAGAACCGTGTGCTGCGGAGTACCCTGAGTTGCGGGCCAACAGATGCCGGTGGAGACAGGTTCGGCATCATAGGCGCGGGCAATTTTACCCGTCGCACCCTGTTGCCTGCACTGAAAAGGCTGAATCGCAAGCCGACGATTATCGCCTCCGCCAGCGGCAGGATGGCGGGATTGGCGGCCAGGGAGTACGGGATCAAACAGGCTACCAGCGATACGGAAGCCCTGTTGACCTCCACCGACCTTGATCTGGTGATGATCACAACTCGTCACGATTCCCATGCCGACCTGACCGTGTCGGCCCTGCAGGCGGGCAAGCATGTCTTTGTGGAGAAACCTCTGGCAATTGATCTGCCCGGATTGAGGCGGATCGGCAAAGCCTACAGCCTCTGCAGTGAGAAGCACTCTCTGATGGTCGGCTTCAACCGCCGTTTTTCTCCGCATCTCAAGGCGATTCGGGAAAGGTCGGCGGTCCGCTCCGGTCCGCTGTGCCTCAACTATACCGTCAATGCGGGGGCAATCCCGGCCGACGTCTGGATACAGGATCTTGCGGTCGGTGGTGGTCGGATCGTCGGTGAGGGTTGCCATTTCATTGATGTCTTCCGCTTCCTGACCGGGAGCCCCGTGACACAGGTGAAAGCTCTGGCCGTTGATGGAGCCGCGGATGGTATTGATGCGGATAAGGTCAGTATCCTGCTGAAGGCCGATGACGGCAGTATCGGGACAATTCACTACTGGGCCAATGGACACGGTTCATATCCCAAGGAGAATCTCGAACTCTTCTTCGATGGTGCGGTTGTCCGCATGGAGAACTTCCGTCGCACCCAGGCCTGGGGACTTCCCGGTTTCAAGACCCTCAAGACGCGCAAGCAGGACAAAGGGCATCAGGAGCAGTTCCGGCTTCTGCTGGAGCGTCTCAAGTCCGGGGGGCAAGCGCTGATCCCCTATGCCGAGCTCGAAGAGGTCGCACTGGTCAGTCTGGCTGCGCGCGAATCGGTCGACACCGGCGATACCCAGTACCTCGCGGATTGGCATCAGCGTATCCGGGAGGTTGAGGAGGAGCTGGCGGCGCCCCGATACGGTACGGGGGCTTCATGAACGCTGCGGCGGCAGTTCGTATAACAAGGCAGTTTGGTTTGGGATGGGTCGCCTGGAGGGCGGCCTATTCGCTATCCCTGCGATCGGGCGCCATGCGCCGGGCACTGCCCGCTCGCCGGGATGCCTGTTCGGCTCTGGCACCCGCGCTGCGGATCCCGTCCGACAAAATACCCATCCACCTGGCGGAACTCTGGCGCCGGGAGCGCAGACCGTTTTTCATCCCGCAGGGCCTGACGAACGATCAGGTTTCCGAAGAGGCCCTGACCAGGGCGGATGAGATCCTGGCGGGACATCTCCGGTATTTCTCGACACTGCCGACACACGAGACCGGTAATCCGCCTCGATGGCATGCAACCCCTCTAGCCGATGAGGACTGGCCGGCGGATCGTCACTGGACACGGATTCCCGATCTCTCCCCGGAGAGGGGCGATATCAAGTTTGTCTGGGAGCCTGCCCGATTCAGCCAGACCTTCACCCTTGCGCGGGCATTTACCGCAAGTGGCGACAGCCGCTATGCCGACTGTTTCCGGCAACAGGCCGAGAGCTGGCAACTGGCCAATCCGCCGGAGATGGGTCCGCATTGGCGCTGTGCCCAGGAGATGTCCTTCCGGTGCCTGGCCTGGATATTCGGTCTCTATCATTTTGACGACGCCTTCGAACAGGCTGCCGCCGGTCGGGGGCGGTTGCTGGCTCAGATCGCCCATCATGCCGGACACATAGATAAGGTCCACTGGTATGCGCGGCGCTGCGTGCGCAACAACCATACAATCTCCGAAGCCGTGGCGCTGTTGAGTATCGGGCGTCTTCTCCCTTTCCTGCCCGGAGCAAATGGCTGGGCTCGTAAAGGCATGAGGTCGTTGTGCCGGGAGCTGATCTGGCAGATCTATCCGGACGGCAGCTATATCCAACACTCGAACAACTATGCCCGTCTGGTGGCCCAGCTCCTGACATGGACTCTCTCGCTCCTGAAGGCGCAGGGGGAATCACCGCCCGCTATCCTGCTCGAGAAGGGGAACCTGCTGCTGGATTTCCTGCTTGCGCAACAGGATGAACGGAGCGGCGAGTTGCCCAACTACGGATCCAACGATGGGGCATTGCTGTTTCCCCTCTCCTCATGCACCTATTCCGATTATCGGCCCGCGCTTGGTGCCCTGGCGCAGGCGCTTGGTCGGGATAACCCCTATGTCTCCGGCCCCTGGGATGAAGAGGCGCTCTGGTTCGGTCAGACTCCCCTCCCCGGCAGATCAATTCCTGCAGCCGACTCCTCAGATATCAAGGCGTTTCCGGCAGGTGGTTATTACGTCTTGAAGGGCGCGATGAGTAAGATGTTGTTGCGATGCGGCACATATCGCCACCGTCCGCAACAGGCGGACATGCTTCACTGTGATCTTACATACGGGGGGCGGGGAGTGTTGATCGATGCCGGTACCTGGTCCTATAACGCGGACCCACACTGGACGAACTACTTCTCGGGCACACCCGCGCACAACACGGTTTGCGTCGACGGCAGGGATCAGATGCGGCGGGAATCACGGTTTATGTGGAGCAATTGGACACGAGCACGATGTTTGCATTTCCGAGACAATGACGACGGGAGTTATTTTGACGGCGAACACTGTGCCTACCAACCCATGCTGCATCGCCGACAGATACTGAGGAGGGGAGATCTCTACCTCATTGTGGATGACATGGGAGAAGCTGTGGAGGAGCTGGATATTCGCCTGCACTGGTTGATTGCTGACCACCAGATCAGTAGAGGTGAATGCGGGGCGCTCATTCAGTTGGATCCCGACAATAACTCCGAGATGAAACTGCTGCTGGCCTGTGATCAAGGCGGAGCGGTCGATTGGTGCCGGGGGGACGATTCGACACCGAGGGGTTGGCACTCGCTTCACTATGGTGAGAAACTCCCGACTTGGTCCTGTGCCTGGACCGTCCGCGGTTCGAGCGCACGTTTTGCGACTCTGATCGGACCATCCGCCGAACTTGGCGATGTCGAAGCGATCGAGATACAGGCTTTGCCCCGGAATCTGGAGAATTGCACTATCAAGGAGATTCTCGGAGTATGAAAATAGCCGTTATTCACCAGTATTACCTGATGCCGGGATTCCCTGGAGGATCGCGTTTCAACGAGATGGCCAGGTACTGGAGTGAAGCCGGGCACGAGGTTACGGTTATCGCCGGCACCGTGGACTACAATTCGGGGAAGGTGCCCAGGAGGTATCGCCGACGGTGGATCACCGAGGAGCGGGATGGCAACGTTCGAGTTCTCCGCTGCTACGTGCCGGGCACGTATGGACGCAGCTACCTGGGACGCATGTTGGCGTTCTTCGCCTTTACCTTCTCCGCCGCCACGGCCGTTTTCCGTTTGCGTCGCCCCGATGTGGTGACGGCGACCTCTCCGCCGCTGATCGCCGCCATCCCCGGTTGGTTGGCCGCCAAGGTGCGTTGGCGTCGGATCCCCTGGATATTCGAGATAAGAGATCTCTGGCCCGAAAGTGCGGTGACAACCGGCGTACTGAAAGAGACGGCACCTATTACCCGTCTGCTCTATGCCCTCGAACGTTGGGCCTGCAAACGGGCGAGGCACATCATAGTACTTACTCCGGCCTTCACCGATGATCTTATCGAGCGCAAGCTCGCCAGGCGGGAAGAGATCTCCCTGATTCCCAACGGGGCCGATCCTCGCCTCTTCCAACCGGGACCGCGGGACAATGATACCCGCCGGCAATTCGGTTGGGGAGATCGATTCGTTTTCATGTATGCGGGCGCTCACGGCCGCGCCAATGCTCTGGGCCAGCTTGTTGCCGCCGCCGAGTTGCTGCGGGACAGGGAGGATATCCTGATTGCCTGTGTGGGTGATGGTCCTGAGCGGTTGAAGCATGAGGCTGCGGCCGGGGCCAAGGGGTTGCGTAATATCATTTTCCACGGTCCGCAACCCAAGGAGAGCATGCCGTCCATAGTGCAGGCCGCCGATGTGGGGATGGCCGTGCTGCAGGACAACCCGACCTTCCGCACCATCTATCCCAACAAGGTTTTCGATTACATGGCCTGCGAACGGCCTACTCTTCTGGCGATTGATGGTGTGGCCAGGGAGCTTGTCTGCAATCAGGCGCAGGCCGGGGTATTCACGCCATCGGAGGATCCCGAGAGTCTGGCGGCGACCATGGTCGAAATGGCCGATGATGCAGGGCATTGCCGGGAGTTGGGTCGACGCGGCCGAATCTGGGTGTCGGCAAACGCCACACGAGACGCCATGGCGGAGCGTTATCTCACCTTGATGAGCAAGCTGAATCGGGAAACGGGCCTGAAGCGGGGTCTCTTCGCAAAACGTCTGTTCGACATCTGCGCCGCAACACTGGCTCTCATCGTATTGTCCCCCCTGATGTTGATCATCACTCTCCTTGTACGGAGGAAGCTGGGGGCTCCAGCGGTCTTCACCCAGGAGAGACCGGGGCTGCACGGCAAGATCTTTACACTCTACAAGTACAGGACAATGACCAATCAGGTCGATGGCGATGGCGCCCCGCTGCCCGATGAGATGCGTATGACGCCATTCGGCAATTTCCTGCGACGCTTCAGCCTGGACGAACTGCCGCAATTCTGGAATGTTCTCCGTGGCGATTTGAGCCTTGTGGGACCACGTCCATTCCTGGTGGAGTACCTGGAGCTGTACAGCAAAGAGCAGAACGGACGCCACGATGTGAAACCGGGCATAACCGGTTGGGCGCAGATCAATGGCCGCAACGCCATCACCTGGGATGAGAAATTCAAGTTTGACCTCTGGTATGTCGCCAACCGCTCCTTCGGACTGGATCTGAAAATCCTCTGGCGGACAGCGAGACTTGTCAGCAAACGGAGAGGTATCAGCTATGCCGGGCAGGTCAGCATGCCCCGTTTCGAGGGCAGCAAGGATCTGAAGAGCGAGAAATTCAAAGCAGGATCGGGGTAAATACTATGCGATCGATCATCATTATTGGAGCGTCGGGACATGGGCGAGTGGCGCTGGATATCGTGAGAACCATGGGGCGTGAGGCTGCCGGCTTCGTGGATCTGTCGCACGAACCGGGCGGGTCGATCAACGGCACGCCTGTTCTGGCGCGGGAGCCGGAGGACTGTGCCGATTTGCGCTCAGGCGCCGCGGACTGGTTCGTGGCTATCGGGAACAACAAGATCAGGCGGAGGCTGACGAAACGCTGTGAAGATCTGAGCGGACGTAAAGCGGTGAATCTGATCCACCCCTCGGCGGTCATCAGCGAGCGGATCATCATGGGGAGTGGCGTGTTCATCGCCGCCGGAACGGTTGTCGGCACCGACAGCGTGTTGGGGGATGGAGTGATCGTCAACACCGGTGCGACCGTAGATCACGACAATCGGCTTGAGAGTTGGGCGCAGGTCTGCCCCGGTTGCCATCTGGCGGGCAACGTCACGCTGGAGGAATCCTCATTCCTGGGGACGGCCGTTGCGGTAACTCCGGGGAAAATCGTGGGGCAGGGCGCTCAGTTGGCGGCGGGAAGTGTTGTGCGGAGAGATATCCCCGAATTGTCCCTTTATACGGGGAATCCGGCCATTTTCAAGAAATCTCTGCTGCGTGAGGAGCAGATGGCCGAGTGATGTCCCGTCAATCAGGCCCACGTTTGATGGAGATTACGTCGGGAGAATAGATCTAGCAGCAATAATGCTATTGTGATAAACGAGAGGGAATCGTCCCGTGCAGCCAACGGGATGGATGAAGTGCGAACAGGGATAAGTTAAATAGGGAGAAGATGATGGATTCCGAGAATGTGGATCGACGTTCAGATGTGCATCATGCCGATGATTTCGATGTCCAGGCATTCATCCGTTCGGTCTGGAGGAGGCGACTTGCGGTCGTCGCCATTACGGGTGTCGTTACCCTGGCCGCTCTGATCTATTCGCTCCTGCTCACACCCGTCTTCACGGCGCATGTGACGATCTTGCCGCAGATTCGAACCGACGGCTCCGCCGCTCTGTTCGGTCAGGTCATGGGGATGACGGGTCTCAATCTGGGCGGCGCCTCCGCTTCGCATGAGGAGCTTTACGCCCGCATCCTCACCTCCGACAGGATTCTCGACGCGGCGATAGCCAGACGCTGGCAAGATGGGGACGGGGAGGTCTCACTCTATGATGCCTTCGACATCGAAACGGACTCGAAAGAGCAAACCGGTGCCGTCAGTAGCTATCGTCTCAAAGGCATTCTGCGCACCGATGTGATCAGCTTTTCCCGGGACAAGCTGACCGGTTACATGGAGTTGAGGGTGAGTGTCCCGCGAGATCCCAGCCTGGCTGCGGAGCTGGCCAACTATCTCATCGCCCAACTGGAGGAGTACAATCAATCCTTCAAACGTACAAAGGCGGCCGAGCAGCGGGAGTTCATCGCCGACCGTTTGGTCGAGGTCAAGGCCGATCTGGATCTGCAGGAGGAGCGACGGACAGGTTTCATCAAAACGAATCGATCCTACTCCACCTCTCCCGATCTTCTGCAGGAGTACAATCGATTATCGCGAGAGGTTCAGGCTACTACTTCGGTTTGGGTGGAGTTGCGCAAACAGCTGGAGATCGCCAAGATCGATGAGAACAAGGAGTTGATCTCTCTGGACATTCTTGACCCCGCGACGATTCCGGTCAAGCGCTCCAGCCCCAACCGCAAGAAGCTGACCCTGATCGGATTGATCCTCGGCGCGGCGCTCAGCGTGGTTTGGGTGGTTGCACGTGAGCAGGTCGGAACAGGTACTTAAAAGGAGAATTTCTTGTCTGAAGCAACATTGCGAAATACTCAAAGTGAGCCGGATCATAGAACACATCTCGCGATTTTCCTGGGTACTACCTGGGCGATCAAGAATGTCGTGTTAACGGGACTCTTGAAGAGACTGCAGGTCAACTTCAGGCAAACGGTTTGGGTGACGAACGATCTGTATGAGGATACTGTCCGATTGGCGGGAGACCTGGATCTGCAGGATATCGTCTGGCGGGAGATTCCCGCATCCACCCCCAACCGCCGACATCAGATAGCCTGCCGGATTCAAAAAGGGATCATTTACGAGCGCCATAAGGTCGGAACCGAAGAGATCGACAGAAGGAGCTCCCGCGGGAGACGGTCTCACCTCAGTCGATTGGCCAGTTTATTTTTGAAGGTCGTGATGTATTCGCCATTTGCCACCCCCCTGTACAACTACGCCAGACGGATGAGGTGCAGCACAACATCATCCACGTTTTTTTCTGCGGAGTTCGAGGTGGATCGTCCTGATCTGGTCTTGCTGACCAACGCCGTCGACCGTCGGGATGATCCGGTTTACTATGAGGCTCTGGAGCGCGGTATTCCTCAAGTTAACTTCGTTCCCAGTTGGGACAATCTGACCAGTAAGGGAATTATCCACGACGGTTTGTCACGAGTTCTCGTCTGGAATAAGGTGATGAAGCAAGAGGTCCTGGATATGTACGATACCTACCGGGACGAGCAGGTTGTTGAAGTCGGAATCTCACGTTTCGATGTCTACAGCCAACCCTTCCCGGCTGATTTCGAACGTGAGCCCTTCATGAACGGGTTGGGGCTGGATCCTTCGAAACGGATGATGATCTTCGCCAATACGGGAACACAATTATATCCCGCTCAGCCTCAGGTCATCGGCCATATCATTGAGGCCATGCACAACGGAACTTTGCCGGATGATCTGCAGCTGCTGATCCGCCTTCACCCACACGACGTGTTGGCCGATTACAAGCACTTCCGGGAGGAGGGCAAGGTTGCGATCTGGCCCTCCTCGGATGTTCCGGACAATGTCAAACAAAGTTCGGTTGTCCCTCCCGCCGATGATTTGTGGACACTCGCGGCGAGTTTGCGCCACAGCTGTTTGTGCATCAATGCAGCTTCAACCATGGCCTTGGATGCGGCGGCCTGCAGAATCCCCATCATCAGCGTAGCCTATGACGGCGACACTGAGCTGTCGTTCATCGATTCGATCAAAAGCGCCTATGACTACAATCACCAGCTCCCCTTCCTGCAACTGGATGCGGTGGATCTGGTGGAGAGCCGTGAAACTCTGATCGCCGCCATAGTCGACAATCTGGACAACCCCGGTAAGAGGGAGGATCAACGTCGCGCCGTGCGGGAGCTCTTCCTGGGTGGTGACGTCAGCGCCGTTACCCGTTTTGAGGATGTGCTGCGTGATATTTCTCCCGCTTCGATGACGAGAGGAGCCTGACTGGATGGAGCGGGCTGCAGGCAACGAACACAACTGGTCCGTCAAGTCCGACATGCTCGGCTACATCCGTGTGATCCTGGGCTGCATTCTGGGGGCGGGTATTATGTCGCTCGCATTCCTGGCCCTGGCGATCAACCCCTTCGGGTTCTCGCAGATGCCTATGATCAGGACCTTCATCGTGCTCTTTGCCCTATGTTATCTCCTGGCGAGTTTGATCTCCGTGCGCTCCAGGCGGGAGATCCTGATGGTCGTCACGATCCCCTTCATCACCCAGTTCTACAACATCGCCCTGGGTTGGGATGTTGCCCACGGTGCAACCAGCCCCTTGCGTCTTGTGCCCATGGCGATCATGACCTCGACCATGTTCCTCTCCCTTCACCTTCGCGCATATCGAATACCTAAGCGGGTGATGGCCATCTGGGGTTTGACGATCCTTGTCGGTTTGCTGGGCATGGTCATGAGCATGGATCTCAGCAAAATAGGACCGGTTCTGTTCCTGCTGGTCGGTATAATGATCCCGCTCTTCTACTGCTATATCGGTGCTGTTGGAGCAACCGATCCCCGCTTGCCCCAACGCCTGCAACTGGCGCTCTGTCTGGCAGCCATCATGTTGATGATTGGGAATATCGCCACGGTGTTTCTGGGATTCGGGATCAGTGTCGAGATTGGTGCAGGCAGTATCGCCGGGACTCGCAACATGGGGGACTTCAACAGCATTTTCACCTATCTGCTGCTGCTCTGGCCGTTCGCCTTCGGTTTCCTCCATGGCAAAAACATTGTCGGCGCGATGCTGCTGATTGTTCTGCTGGTCATAGTCGTTGCGCTGGGTTTCTCACGAACCGCCCTGTTCCTGACTCCATTCATCCTGGCAATCTCTCTTCTGCTCCTTTTCAGACGCTCCATAAAACGATCGCTGGGGGCTCTGATCCTGATTGTCCTGTTGATGCTCGGCGGGCTGTCGACCTGGTCGAAAACGGAGGGGATGTTCAATTTCTGGTACAGGCGCCTGGATTTTTCGATGAGTACCGGCACCTCGCTGATCAACGCTTTGCAGCCCGTATTGTCCGGTGGGGTTGCCCACTCCTATCGGGCAGAGCTCAAGCGTGATGCAGTTGAACTCTTTACGGAAAGCCCCCTGATCGGTCACGGTTGGGGCTCCTTCAGGGAACTGTCAGCATCGGGATTCGGGGAAGCTCACTCAATGACCCACGATCTTCTCGTCGAGACCGGGCTGTTCGGGACGGGGCTGTTCTGGCTCATGATCCTGCTGGTTGGCCTGAACCTGCTGTATCTCTGGCGTTTGCGGCATGCCGACAAATGGCTTGTCTGCCTGTTCTCGGGTCTGTTCTGTCTCTGGCTGCTTGCGGCCCATACCCTGGGAGCACAGCTCTGTCTTGCTTCAAAAACGGGACTCCAGGTCAACATCATCAATGGGATTCTGTTGGTGCTGTTTCTGAGACGGGATCTGATGCGCGAACTCGTTTGCCCGTCGCGACCGGAGTCGACATGAGGTTGCTCAAGGGCTATATCCTTACATCCACAAGCAATGTGATCAAGATCCTGGCGGCGCTGATCGCCCGCACCATTATGGCTCGTCTGCTGGGTCCAGTTCACTATGGTGGTTTTGGGGTCGGACTGAACATGGCGACGCTCCTTTCCCGCGTGTTGACTTTCGGGTGCCTGCCGGCTGCGCAATACTACGGCAGCAAGCAGGATGTCAGTCGGCGGGATCACTTGCGGACATCGTTGTTGCTGGGTCTTGTTGTGGCGCTTTTCGTCACCGGAGTCGGGGTTCTTTTAGTGCCCAGCCTGCTTGAGGGATTCTGGACCAGGCAGCCGATTGGTCTGGAGGTGTTTTCGCAGATGGCGCCGTTCCTGGGGTTGGTCATCCTCGGGAATGTCATGGGCATTATCCTGATCCCCTGGAACCGGGTTCTGCAATACACGATCGGGCAGCTGCTGCTTGGTGTTCTGATACCGGTCGTATTCCTGACGGCACTGCCGTTCGTGCTGCCGCTTCAGGCCGCCGTACTGGCGCAAATCAGCGTATGGCTTATCGCATTGATCTACAATGTGATCGTCATGCGTCGCGAGTTGTCGGGCGGACGATTTCACCCTGCACACGCGCGGAAGATGGTGCGCTATGGGTTGTTGACCTGGCCCAATGTGATCCTCAATGTCGGCGGCGCGCGTCTGGCGGTTCTGTTGGGCGCCTACTACCTGGGGCAGATGCAGGTCGGCCTGTTCATTGTTGGGCTGAATATCAGTGAGGCCATTTTCGGCTTCCACAGCAGTCTGGGTCAACTGGTGCTTTCGCGCGTCAGCGAGGAGGAGACTGCCGCCTTCAAGGTTACTCAGCAGGTGATGCGCCTCTCGGTGATTCTGCTTGTCACGATATCGCTGCTGTATATCGCGGTGGGCAAACCATTGCTGATCTTGATCTTCGGCGCCGAGTATACCGCTTCCTGGAGCCTGTCTCTCATTCTGTTGATCACTGGCGGCGCTCATAGTCTTGGTCGGGTGTCCGGCAACTTCCTGGCGGGACTTGGTAAACCGAGCCGCAATACGATCACGCTGAGTGGCGAGGTCCTGTGTCTGATTCTGTTGATCCCCATCCTGACCGCCAGAATGGATACCTTGGGCCTTGCCTGGGCAAGCGCAATTGCCGCGAGTGTTTCCCTGCTCATCTCGGTCATACAGACGGGCAGGTTGATGGAGTGTGGCGTGAGGGAATTGCTGCTGCCGAAGCCAGGTGACCTGTCCCTGTGCGGACGTCTCTTGCGAACTGTCGGAATATCGTTGAAAGGTAAATTCAGTGGTAAATGATGATTGATGTCCGATCGCCCTGTTGTCGCGGAGGGATATCTCAGAGAGGTTTGATGTTGATGAAGAGGTTTCTGAGTCCGGTTGAACCTCCCCGATTTACCGAGTGCAGGGCGATCACGAGTTCGTCTTGTATCAAAATTCGAACCCATTACGTTTTCGGAAAAATCAGTTGTACCTGCAGGCATACTGGAATAGGATTTGCCGGAAAATGAGGGTACTTCAAGCATGAACCAGTTGGAGAAAAGAGGTTTGGCCATGTCAAAAAGTGGCGAGATTGTCCTGCATGGCAGACCCATCGGATTGAACCATCCTCCGTTTGTCATGGCGGAGATCGGCATCAATCACGAAGGCGATCTGAATAAAGCCAAGAGAATGGTGGATGATGCGAAGAGTGCCGGTTGCGAGTGCGTTAAATTTCAGTGCCATGTCATTGAAGATGAGATGATCCCCAATGACGTTATCCCCGGCAATGCCAGCGAAAGCATCTGGGATATCATGAGCCGGTGCGCCTTGAGCGAAAGTGAGGACATTCAGCTGCGGGACTATGTTGCGGAAAAGGGTATGATCTACTTATCCACCCCTTTCTCCCGGGCTGCAGCGGATAGACTGGAATCCATGGGTGTCGCCGGATACAAGATCGGATCCGGCGAATGCAACAACTATCCCCTGGTCCGGCATATCGCGTCTTTCGGCAAGCCTGTGATTCTGAGCACGGGTATGAACGATATTGAATCGGTTTTGCCGGCTGTCGAAATATTCAGAGAGCACAATGTCCCCTATGCCCTCCTGCATTGCACCTCCATGTATCCAACCCCCTACAATCGAGTCAGGCTGGGTGGACTGGCTGATCTGCAAACGGCGTTTCCGGATGCGGTTCTAGGCTTGAGTGATCATTCGTTGGGGAATTATACCTGTTTTGCCTCGATTGCGTTAAACGCAAGGATCCTGGAAAAACACTTCACTTCGGATAAAACCTGGCCCGGACCGGATGTCTCGATATCCATCGACCCGAGAGAGCTCAAAGACCTGATCATCGGAGCCAAAGCTATTTTTGATGCTCTCGGTGGGGGCAAGTCGATCCTGTCGGAGGAAAAGCCGACAATCGATTTTGCGTATGCCTGTGTGGTCAGCATCGCCGACATCAAAGAGGGCGAGGAGATCACGATGAAGAATATCTGGGTGAAACGCCCAGGAACCGGCAATATCAAAGCTATCGATTTCGAGAAACTTTTAGGCAAGACCGCAACACGCAATATCCCTCTCAACACGCAACTTGATTGGAAAGATGTCCAATAGGGAGAACCATGGAGCCGAAGAAAATACTCTTCATATCGGGCACACGCGCCGATTTCGGGAAGATCAAGTCATTGATGCTCAAGCTTGATGACGACTGCCGGTTTAAAGTCCAGATGTTCGTCACCGGTATGCATCTGCTGGAGAGATACGGCAGGACGGTCAACGAGATTTATAAGGTGGGATTGAAGGACCTGTTTCTGTATATCAATCAGGACGCCAACTCTTCGAGTATGGATATGACCCTCGCTCAAACCATACAGGGGCTCTCTCTGTATATCAAAGAGTCCCCGCCGGACCTCATTGTCATTCATGGTGATCGGGTCGAAACACTTGCCGGAGCCATTGTCGGAGCTCTGAACAACATTCTGGTGGCCCATATAGAGGGTGGGGAGCTTTCCGGCACCATTGATGATCTTCTGAGACACTCCACGTCCAAACTGGCGCATCTCCATTTTGTCGCCAATGAGGAGGCAAAGGATCGGCTGGTTCAGATGGGGGAGATACCGGAATCCATCTACACCATCGGCTCTCCGGATATCGATGTGATGCTGTCTGAGGATCTTCCGGATCTACAGGAGGTCCGTCATAAATACGATTTGCCTTTCGAGAACTACGGTATATTCATGTGGCATCCAGTGACGACCGAGGTGCAGGAGCTGCAAGAGAAGACCCGACAGGTCATTCAGGGAGCCCTGGACAGCGGAATGGAATTTGTCGTGCTGTCTCCCAACAATGATCGAGGCACGGATATCATACTTTCCGAGATACAGAGTAGCCTGGCCGGTCACAAGCGGTTCAAGCATATCCCATCAATGCGGTTTGAGTACTTCCTGACACTCCTGAAGAATGCACGCGTCATCTACGGCAACTCCAGCGCCGGTGTCCGGGAAGCCCCTGTTTACGGCACGCCGACCATCAACGTGGGCACGCGCCAGAATAACCGCTATTGCCACAAGTCCATTATCAATGTCAGTGAAAACTGCCATGACATTCTCAACTGCTTCAGGCAACTGCCCAAGCGTTCGGAGAGAAGCTACTACTTTGGTGACGGCAAGAGCGCGGATAAATTCGTAAGTATCCTGAACACAGAGGCTATGTGGAATACACAGATTCAAAAAGCATTCCTGGACATGAAAAGCATAAGCCACAGTGGAGGGAACCTATGAGGGTGCTGGTGGTCGGATTAGGATCAATGGGTAAAAGAAGAGTGCGTCTGATCCGGGACAACTTCCCTGAGGTTGAAGTATTCGGCACAGACAGCAGTGAGGCTCGCAGATTGGAGACCGAGGAGAAACTGGGGATTGCGACCTTCCCCTCAATGGAGAGGGCATTGGCAGAGGTGACCCTGGATTGCGTGTTTGCCTCCACCTCCCCTTTGGCCCATGAAGCGATAGTGAAGCAGGCATTGAATCATGGTCTTCACACCTTCTCCGAACTCAATGTGCAAAACCAGGGCTATGATGAGATAATCGAACTGGCGCGCACGAGAGAGAGGATCGCCTTCCTGTCCTCGACCTTCCTCTACAGGCAGGAGATACAATGGATCATGGAGAGAGCGGCTCAATCGGGGGCCTACTCATACCATTACCACATCGGGCAGTATCTTCCAGATTGGCATCCCTGGGAGAAGTATAACGAGTTCTTCGTAGGCGACCCCAGGACGAACGGGCCAAGGGAGATCCTCGTCATGGAGCTTCCCTGGTTGCTCAGAATGTGTGGGGACGTAGAGGATTTCTCCATCGTCAGGCGGAAACTCACCAACCTTGAAATCGACTACGACGATACATACCAGATATTGCTACAGCATAAGAGTGGCGCAGTAGGATCCATCTGCTGCGATGTCGTATCCAGAAAAGCTGTGAGGAAATTCGAGCTCATCGGAGAGGACGTGCACATCTTCTGGGACGGGACTCCAGATACGTTGAGGTTCTATGATATCGATGAAGCTAAAGTCGAGACCGTAGAGTTGTACAAGAAGGTTACCAAAGAGTCCGATTACGCGGACTTCGTCATTGAAGATCCGTACATCGACGAAATCCGCAATTTCTTCCGATCCGTCGAGGGGAAAGAGAAGCCCGTGTACTCATATGCCGAGGATGTGAAAGTGCTGGAGATCATGGATCGCCTGGAAGCATGAAGATATGCATAGCGGGACTAGGGTCTGTCGGCAGGAGACATCTGGAGAATATGCATGAGTTATCGACGGCGCGGAACTCGCCCGTCGAAGTACATGCCTTGAGATCGTCCCGGGAGGAGTTGCCTCCGGAGTTGACGCCTCTAATCGATAAGCAGATATTTGACGAGAATGATCTGGATAATGACTACGACATCTTTTTCGTCACCAACCCTACATGTCGGCACCATGAAACGCTGCAGAGACATGTAGCGCGTTCTGAACATTTCTATATAGAGAAGCCACTCTTTGACGGCAGCGCGGATCAAACGTTGCAAGGAATAGCCCTTAAGCCCGAGAGCATCTATCATGTCGCTTGTCAGATGCGATTTCATAAAGTCATCTCGTTCCTCAAAGAGGAGATGCTGAATCGGAAGGCCTTTGCGGTGAGATGCATTTGCTCATCTTACCTGCCTGACTGGCGCCCACAAATCGATTATCGGAAGAACTACAGCGCCATAAAGTCGCTGGGCGGCGGAGTCTCTCTGGATTTGATTCATGAACTGGATTACCTCACACATATCTGGGGGATGCCCCAAAGCATCCAGAACATGCGAGGTACTTTCTCGAATCTCGATATCGACTCTGATGACATCTCACTTTATCTGAGTCAACATGATCAAGTCGCCATTTCTCTACACCTGGACTACTTCGGGCGGGTTCCGAGAAGAGTCGTCGAAGTGTTTGTCGAGGATGATTTGATAATCTGCGATCTGATAAAGAACCGCATGGAGTGGCTTAAATCCGGGCGGGTGGAATCGTTTGATCAATCGAGAAACGACATGTTCCTGGCCGAGTTGAATTACTTCCTGGATTGTGTCGACAATAATCGGGAATCGGAGAACTCTGTCGAGCATGCCTGCCGCATTCTCAATCTCACAAAGGGGAACTGCTGATGAATATACTGATGACCATTTGCGGCAGAGGCGGCTCCAAGGGGGTCCCCGGAAAAAACATTGGCAAGTTTCTCGATCATCCCCTGGTATATTATACGATTGCGGCAGCCAAGCTGTTTGCCGACACACGAAATCAGGATGTCGTTGAGATCTGCTTGAACAGCGATAGTCCCGACCTGCTGGCCTATGCCGAGCAAGTATCCGACGTGTATCCGATTGTGCGACCGGAGGAGATGGCTCGTGACAACAGCGCCAAAGTCCCGGTCGTTCGACATTGCCTCGAGACTATGGAGCGGGAGAGGTCCCGGCGGTATGACTTCATCATCGACCTGGACATCACAGCTCCCCTGAGAACCGTCGCCGACATTGAACATGCTCTCGAAGTTCTTCTCGATGCCGAAGACGCGGATATCTCCTATTCGGTCGTCCCGGCAAGGAAGAATCCCTATTTCAACATGGTTGAAGTGCGGGACGGCATCGTTCGGAAAATCATCGACTCGGAATATGTCGCACGTCAGCAGGCTCCGGAGGTCTTCGATACGAACGCCTCGATCTACTGCTACAGAAGAGACTCTCTGATGAATGTCTTCAAAAATACCGTATACGACGGAACGGGTGTCATCTTCAGTATGAAGGATACCGCAGTCCTGGATATCGATAGCGAACAGGATTACGAGTTGATGTGCGTCGTTGCCCGTTACCTGTACGAGAACTACACCGAGTTTGCGGAGATCAGGGAGTATATCCCAAGCATGAGCGCAAAGTCCGCGGAGGGATCGGCGATACGGCGCTGAGGGAGATCATGCTCCGGGGGCGCTGACAACATGGTCGTGAATATCCGGTTGATGATCTCTACCCGTTCACCCACTGTCCCGCTTTGCACAATCCCGCCACATCTCCAGCAGCGATTGCTCAAGCGGAATCGCAGGCTTCCAGCCCGTGTGTGATGATGCTTTGGAAATATCCCCCAGAACGCGCATCACATCGGTTGGGCGCACTCGGTCGCCCGCAACCTCGATCGATATATCCCGCTCGCTGATTTCAATGATCTGCATGATCATCCGCTCAATACTGATCTCCCGACCTGATGCGATGTTGTAGATGTTGCCGGACTTGCCTGTAGCCAGGATGGCTGCAAACGCCGAGACTATATCGCGGACATCCACAAAATCACGTGTCGGTTTGACATTGCCCACTTTCAGAGCACTTGGAGAATCACTGGACATAGCCGCAATCTGTTTGATGAATGTCATCGGTACCAGGTGCTCCGGCTGACCCGGACCGACAATGTTGAATATTCGGCCGATCATTATGTCGAGTTGATGAGTATGGAAGTATTTCAGCGCCAGATAATCTTGAGTCAGTTTACTGATCGCATATGGACTGACAGGTTTGACCGGTTGAGTCTCGGAAACGGGAATGTCTTCAGGACCGATCAATCCGTACACCGAAGCGGAACTGGCCTGCAGAATCTTGACAGAATTCCGCGACTCGGTTTCGGTCAGAGCGCGGAGAAGATTGTCGGTTGCGAGAACATTGATGCGCATATTCATTTCCAGATCATCGCTGCCGACAAGTCCGGCAAGATGTATGACATGCGTGGGTTGGATACGGCGGATTAGGGAGAGCGTGTCACCGGCGCTGCACATATCGAGTTTGACGTGTCGGTCCTCAGCCATACCGGGTCTCGCATCATCATGCCCGGTAGTCCAAACCTCCCAATCGGAGTTGATGTCCGCCCAGTATTTTGCCGTCCAATCTCCGATGAAACCTGTCGCTCCGGTGATCAGCAAACGCATGTGTTATCCTTTCAGGAATTTGTCCGGATCTGCCTCAAATTCCCGAGATGCGTTTTCATAGTCGTCAGGACGTCCAATATCGAGCCACTCGCACTTGCTACGGTATGTACTCACTTTTTTGCCCGCAGTCATCAGGTTGACCATGAGTGTCGGCATATCAAGGTATCGACAATGTGGAATGAACTCCAATGCCGATTTGTCGAGAATGTTGATGCCCATACTCACAAGGTAGTCGAAGGTAGGCTTCTCGATATAGGCGGACAGATCCAGATCGTCGTCAACCTCCAGCACGCCGAAGTCGATATTGACCTCGCGCTTGTAGGCGCCGATGGTAGCCGTGGCCTCCATCCGTTCATGATGACGAACGATATCCCCGTAGTCGATTGTGGTCAGAAGGTCACCATTCATGACGATGAAAGTGTCCGTCAGATCCTCAACCAGAGATATGGACCCTGCCGTTCCGAGAGGCTCCGTCTCCAGGCAATACGTGATGTCCAGTCCGATTTTGGAACCATCGCCGAAGAATGTGCGGATGAGTTCGGCAAGGTGGTTCACCGATAGTGTGATCTTACGGAATCCGGAGTTGTATAATTGCCTGAGTACAACTTCAAGTATCGGCATATCGCCGATCGGAACCAGAGGCTTGGGGAAAACTGTGGTATATGGCTTGAGTCTTGTGCCCTTGCCGCCGGCCAGTATGACCACACGGATATCTTCAAACTGCATTTCAGTCTCCCTCGGCTGAGTTGCTAAACCATGTATTCATCGGGCCGAAACATTTCGTGGTTGCTTCTGATCCACTCGATTGTCCGGGTCAGCCCTTCCCGCAGGGAGTATTTCGGCTGCCAGCCACAGCACTCTTTCGCCAATGTGTTGTCGGAAATCAATCGCATGACTTCGCTGTTGGCCGGGCGGAGACGTGCCGCATCCTGCTCGACGGGCTTGTCGCTCATGTTCATGATATCAAGGATCATTCTGGCGATGTTCCCGATTGTTTCACCCTCGCCGACACCAAGATTGATCGTCTTGCCGATGGAATTATCCCCTAGGCCGACCTGGATGAACCCCTCCGCGGTGTCCTTCACGAAGGTCATGTCACGAACCGGATCGAGGGAGCCCATCCGCACCTTATCTCTGCACAACGCTTGAGAGATCACGGTCGGGATGAATGCCCGGGCGGATTGACGAGGACCAAAGGTGTTGAACGGCCGTACGATTGTGACGGGAAGCTCAAAGCTTTGATGGTAGGACTCGGCGATTTTGTCGGCGCCGATTTTACTTGCAGAGTAGGGTGATTGCCCCTGCAAAGGATGCTTCTCGTCAATCGGCACATACTGGGCGGTACCATAGGCTTCACTCGTGGATGTATGCACTACCCGCTGAACATCAAGCTCACGGCAAGCCTGCAGCACGTTCACCGTTCCCTGAATATTCACCGAGACATAATCGCTGGGAGCGATGTAGCTGTAGGGGATGCCGATCAGAGCGGCCAGATGAAATACGATATCACATCCCTTAACCGCCTCTTTGACAAAAAACGGATCCCGAATGTCGCCACTGATGATGTCCAGAGCACCCCGTGTCTGGGCGGGTAAATCTTGAAGCAATCCTAGGTCGCCCCGCCCGTTATACTTGACGAAGGCTCGAACGTCGGAGCCGTAATCGACCAGCGTCTCCACCAGGTGCGATCCGATGAAGCCGCCGGCTCCGGTTACCAGTATCTTCTTGTGCTTGAGAGAGTTCATTCGGCTCCTCATTTTTGAGGTTGTGAACGTGGGAGAAGGTCGGAACGGTTCCATCCACACGCTTTCGCGGCATTCTGATGGGGGGGGTAAGTTGAGTCAACGTCTTACTTGGGATGGAGATCGCCATGGCCCATCCCTGTTGGCCCCGATGGCAGTACAGGCTATCCCCCAGCCTTCCTGGCTATTGAATCCGGTTGGGCTTGGGGCAGTTTGAGGGCATCGTTGTAGATAGCCCTGAGATTGTTGATCGATTGGTCCGAATCCAACCGCTGCAATTGCTCGCGATGCAGTTCCAGATTCGTAAGGACTTCCAAAGCCTTGGCGGTAAGGTCCCCCTGGTCTCGATTCCGAAACAGCACGCTCCCCTCGGGTCGCGGTACGGCATCGCTCGCAATGACAGGCACGCCGAGAAAGAGACATTCCCGCAAACTCATGGAGTCGCCATCCGTTATGG
This sequence comes from bacterium, assembly GCA_024231955.1. GTDB lineage: Bacteria > Krumholzibacteriota > Krumholzibacteriia > JACNKJ01 > JACNKJ01 > JAAEPZ01. Next base: position 617,359 of record JAAEPZ010000538.1, read on the forward strand.
TCGGGCGCAAATATAGATCGGTTCTGTTGTAGAGGGCTGTGGAGTTCGGGACACCGCTCAAGAAAACCCAACTGTCATCCAGGCCGGATTGCGCACGTTCCGACAGGGTTTTCTCCTTGTGATTGTCATCGTAGGTATCACTGATGAACGTGTAGACGCCGAGCCTGGGGTACTGCCGCTTGAGCTCCACAAGCAGATCGTGAATCATGTCGAACGAGTAGAGATGCTCTCCGTCCACGAAATAACCGAAGAACCCTTGAGAACCTATGATCGGCGAGTGGGATTCCAGGAACTCAAGAACATCCGACGGGAGATCCCCGTCAGTGATTTCCGCCTGGGACGGCGGCAGGAATGGCGGTATCAGGCTGCGTTGCTCGGACGCCAATCCCAGTTCGCCCAGCCAGGAATACAGAGTCTGATTGGCCACGATCACATGTTGGCACCGCTTGATCGCTTCCCGCCAACATGCCTGCTTCAATGAGCCGACGCTCTCATACCAGCGCATGGGGGCTTCGCTATGGAGAGAGATCAAAAGACGTCGTCCAAACAGCGGCAGGATTGCCGCCGCCAGCATGATCGTCTTGATGTTATTGGTGTGCAGGTGAACGCACATCTCCGGTACGGTGGTCAGAAATTTCAGGAACCATTTCGGGGAGTTTCCACCTGCAACTGCATGACGGACCGGGTCGGGACGTCCATCAGTGTCATAAACCCTGTATGGGATGCCGGACTCAAGAAGCATCCTGGCCAGACGGGTGATGTGTATCGTGACTCCCCCGAATGGCGGAGCCAGGCGGCCGATGATAGCCATTCGTGTTTGTCTTTTCGATAGCATCAGATACCTGCCTCAATGTGACTATCTTCTGAATTCATGCTACTCCACGCGGCAGCAATTCACATGCCCATATGATGCTCGGAAATAAAGCGTTGATGGCTGACCTGAAGTTTCCACTCGCCCGCGTATCCACATCAATAACCTGCACAGCGTATCAAGTCCGGCCAGTGTGTGTGCTTGTCGTCGGCTTTGCTCATGGAGATCATATGCAGGGCGATATTACTCCGAAATCCGGATCATGCCTAGCTCGGAGATGATGTCGGAGACTCTTAAACTCGTATCATCTCGGTCGAATTTGCTGTTGTCGGATAGAGTGGTTGAGAGAGGGTGGAATAGTCTCCTAAATATATCGATCAATGATGTGGCTGCCGATTTGCCTGCACTTCCGTGAAGTGCTGCAGTGATCTCGATGATGTGGCGGATCGTGTGAGCGAGATGGTGGTCCAGACGACCGCAAACCTGAACCATTTCCGTGATCCTTCAACTCGTCGTGTTATATTCCCGATCAGGATAGCCCCCTAGGTAAGGCTATATCCATGAATCAGGTCATTCAAACTCGTTGACATTGTTTCGGGGAATAGGGTTGTATGTCTGGCACTATTCCACAGTCTGTTGACTGGAGACCGGGGGTCTTATCATGAACGGTCGCGATTTAATGAGGTTCTCACCCTACTTCGAAGTGGGGATCCGCAATATCTACTGGCGGTCGCCGATCTTGCCTAACATCATGACCAAGGTCAAATCCGTGCTGAAATCCCGTTCCAAGAAGAATAGTGCGCCGGAGGCCTCGACCAACATCCATAAAATCATCGATGTGCTCCGCGGCTGGGGTCTGGGTGAAGGGGACCTGGTTGTCCTGCATTCCGGTTACCGCGGCATTCGCGCGGGCGGCTCCAGTCCGGATGACATCATCGACGCGTTTCTGGCGGTAATCGGTCCCACCGGCACCCTGGCCATGCCCGCCATCCCCTACTGGCCAGAAGCGCCCAAGCTCTATGACCGCATGGTTGCTGATGTCAATGATCTGGTGTTCGACTACGATCCGGCCGAGACCCCCGCCTGGACCGGTGCCGTACCCGGGGCCATGATGAAACGTCCCGAGGCGGTGCGCAGTCTGCATCCCCTCAACACGATGATCGCCATCGGACCTCAGGCCGAACCGATGATGCGGGACAATCTCGCCGGCGAGCGCCCGCTGCCCTGTGGGCCGACCTCATCGTGGCAGTTCGTCTACGAGAACGATTGCAAGATCGTGGCGATAGGCGCCGATCTCGCTCAGAGCCTGACAATGATCCACCTCGCTGAGGATGTGATGGGCGAGCAATGGCCGGTCAAGGATTGGTATCGTGACCGCAAGTTCCGGATCAGGATTGACGACCAGTGGCAAACTCATGTTGTCGGTGAGCGTCACCCGAAGTGGGCGATGTATTACGGGGAACGGACACTGAGCAAGGACATGCTCACGACCGGCATCTCCAACCAGACTCTGCTCGATGGTGTGAATATCGAGATGGCCTCGGGTGTCGAGATGGTCAACTACCTCAACAGCCGCAATCATACCCTGTACCCCTACTTCATGATTCCGCGAAAATGCCGCAAGCCGATAATGCGCCGCAAGGTCGAGCAGGCGGAACTCTGCCGTTCGCTGACCGGGTATCGCGCTCTGTGTTCGGGGGCGGACAAGGCTCTGCTGGTCAAGAAGAACGAGCTGTTTCTGTACGACTATGAGACGGATGATCTCTCCGCCATCGGTCAGGTGCCGTTGCGGGGTGGCGGATTACGCAACAGGATTGGGGCGACGACCCGACTGACGAGGCGCATGTTCCGTTACGGGCCCAAGGTCGGTTTTCAACTTGATGAGGAGCGTTATCTGGTCGCAACCGATGCGCTCTTCGAGGTGAACACGGCCAGCAACGAGATCAGCGTGAGTGGTGAACTTGCACCTGGTCGGCGACCACTCAGTTTCGCCAGGATCGAGGGCATCTCCGGTTTCGACGATATGGTCTGTTTCGGCGATTACGGAAGCAATCCCGACAAGGGGGAGATGTTCATCTGGGGGCAGGCCGCAACCGGGGGTGAGTGGAGCAAGCGGTATGTGTTCGCCGCAGGTGAGATCAATCACATTCATGCCATCGTACCCGATTCATACCGACAGTGTGTCTGGATCCTCACGGGAGATTATGGCGAGGGCGCCGGATTCTGGCAGGCACGGGACAATTTCCGCGAGGTCAAGCCCGTTTGCCGGGGACATCAACTCTATCGTTCCTGCAACTGCTTCCCCACGCCCGAGGGGTTGCTCTACGCCACGGACTCCCATCTGCACCCAAACAGCATCCGCTTCCTGCAGGAGCACAAGGGGATATGGCGATCCACAGCTCTGTATCGGATGGTCGGCTCGACCATTTATTCCTGTCAATTGGGGGATGAATACCTGTTTGCAACGGCCGTGGAGCCGGGTGAGCCATCCGGCAAACGGGTCCTTGATCTGCTCGATCCGGGCAAGGGACCCGGGATACTGGCCAGGGAGTGTGAACTGGTGAGCGGCAATCTCACCAAGGGATTTCGCGTAATCAAGCGCTGGCCGGTCGACAGACTGCCCAAGAGGTTATTCGGCTTCAGCGCCATCCATCTTCCCTCGACCCACCCGGCCGCCCGCCGCCTCGTGCTGACCGGTGCCGGAGTCAAGCAGCACGACGAGTCCACAGAAATAGCCCTGACGGCCCGGCCTTGAGACTGGAGTACAAGCATGCAAGGATTAACAATCGATGAAATGAAGATCGGCGACAGCGCGGAGCTTGCCAAGACGATCGCGGAATGTGATGTCTATCAGTTTGCCGGGATCACGGGGGATTTCAACCCTGCGCACGTGAACGAGGAGTACGCGAAGGATACTTTCTTCAAGGGGCGCATAGCTCATGGCATGTTGCTCGGGGGCTTCATCTCTGCGGTTATCGCGATGAAGCTGCCCGGCCCTGGGGCGATTTATGTCAAACAGAGCATGAAGTTCAAGGCGCCTGCTCGTGTGGGGGATACGATCACTGCCCGTGTCGAAGTGATCGAAGTCGATCCCGAACGTAATCGGCTTGTGCTTCGGACAACCTGCACAAACCAGGATGATACACTGGTGGTGGATGGTGAGGCGCTGATCAGCCCCCGCAAGGAGAGGAAAGGGTAGCCGCAATCCCAGTCGATTCAGAACTGGAAGTAAATGAACTGAACTTCCGCATTATTCCCCAGGGCCAGCACCGTCGCGACAATGATCGTATAGACGGTCCAACGTAGCCCGCCGGGGAGAGCGACTATATCAAGCCCGTGCTGCTTGCTCCTCTGTAGCCACTCGATTATCACCAGAATCAGGATCAATCCCATCGAGGGCAGATAGCTGTTCAACGGCGTCTCGCCACTGCCGCCGCTCCCGGCCATACCGCGGAGATAGCCGAATGCGCTGCGCAGAGAATCGGAGCGGAAAAAGACCCAGGCCAGGAGTACCTGCAGGAAGGTCACGGCAATCAGCATTATCTCTTTCAGCGACGGCAGCATGCGCCCTGCGCCGGGGTTATCTGTATGGTTCTTCTGGATGCCTGCCAACATCAGTGGGATGTAGTAGAGTCCATTGATCAGCCCCCAGACGACAAAGGTCCAACTGGCGCCGTGCCACAAGCCGCTGATGGTGAAGGTGAGGATCAGATTGAACATCCTGCGCGACTTGCCGCTGCGGCTGCCGCCAAGAGGGATGTAGACATAGTCCCGGAACCAGGTGGACAGGGAGATGTGCCACCGTCGCCAGAACTCCCCGATATCCCTGGAGAAGTAGGGGTAGGCGAAGTTGCGCATCAAATCGAAGCCGAACAACCGGGCCACACCGATGGCTATGTCGGAGTAGCCGGAGAAGTCGCAGTAGATCTGGATCGCGAAAAAGAGCACTCCGATCCACAGTGACGCCGCATCCAGTTGGGCATGACCAGAGAATATCGTCTCGACATGGGGGGCCAGCGTATCGGCAATGACCACCTTCTTGAAGAATCCCCAGAGTATCTGGCGCAAACCGTCGCGTGCCCGCACCTCATCGAACCGACGATGCCTCAGGAACTGGGGCAGCAGATTCGTTGCCCTTTCGATCGGACCTGCGACAAGTTGGGGGAAGAACGCCACAAACGCGAAGAACGCCGCAATGTTGCGCGTCGGTTCGAGCTTCCTGCGATAGATGTCGATCGTGTAGCTCATCGTCTGGAAGGTGTAGAAGCTGATGCCGACGGGCAGTATTACCCGCAGAGCCGGCACGTTGGCGTGGAGCCCAAGTCGTTCAAGCAGCGCGGCTCCGGAATCGACAAAAAAATTGAAGTACTTGAATACGCAGAGGATGCCCAGGTTGACCACCATACTGATCATGAGCAGAAAACGTCTGCGGCCTGCGTCGCCTGAACGACCAAGGTGCAGACCGATGGAGTAGTCCACCAGCGAGCTGATGATGATCAGGCTGAGGAAGCGGTAATCCCACCAGCCGTAGAAAATGTAGCTGGCGACGATAAGCAGCAGGTTTTGCATAACCAGCTTGCGGCCCTGCAATGACCAGTACAGCAGGAACACCGTAGGGAGGAAAAGCAGAAAAATGACCGAATTGAAGAGCATACCGTTCCACTTGTTTAGGTGTGCACGACCCAGTCGGCGATCGCCCCGTTTGCGTCAGCCGTGAGTGTTTTGAAGCACGCCCGATTCAACAGCCTTGGAGATGATGAACTCCAGCAGCAAGCGCCGTCCCTCTTCGCTCAAATGCGCCTCGTCCAGGAAACACTGAACAGCCCTTGCAGGGCCATTATCAAACGCGGCCGTCGCATCAATGAAGCAGGTATGTGGGGGGAATCTCTCCACAACCACACTTTCGCTCATCTCAGTCATGCAGTGCACCATCGCGTCCCGCCGATATCGATAACTTCCGGACAGGTCCTGCTCGACCGCGGGGAGCTCCTCTCGGAGGAACAGATAGGGCTGCAGCACGCCGATGTATTTGATCCCTGAGCCGGAGGATATTTGGGCGAACTTGAGAAGATTGTCCCCGAACATACGGACCGTAGCGTCAATCAGCTCAGTGTCCTGCAGATAGGCTTTCTCCGCCCTGCGCTCCTTGAGCTTGAAGAGGGAGTTGACCAGTTGGGAGGTTGTGAACATCTGTCGGAATGCAAAGCTGTTCGGGTTGGTCATGGCGTGCCGGATCCGTTTGTCCATGTATGGTATTCCGGCCTGTCCCGTCTTGGTCATCGCCACCAGATCCATGACACCATCGATCGTGAGCAGCAGATCGGGCTCCATCTGCAACCCGTAGAGACAGAGCATCACCAGCTCCTGATTGAGTATGTAACCACCCTGCGCGAGGTTGATAACCTCAAGCGGCCGGTCGATCACCGGAGCGAACGCTTCCTCAATCTCCTCCGTTGAGAATTGCTTGGCCGTTGAGGAGCCCACCACGAGGATTCGGAATGTTTCGGGGTCTTTGGCGGGGAATTCAAGAACGGCTTCATCGCCGAGACTGATCAGGTAGGGTGCGTAGTCGAGCGATTCACCCATGGCCTGATTGGCATCACCGTAAACAAACCAGACGGCTAAACGCGTCGCCCCCTCACCGGCGGCGAACAGCAGAATGAGAATGACCAGAGGGGTTAACGGACCGGTCCAGCGACGCGGGGGACCATCAGTGCTCTTTAATTTTGTTGTCATTTTACATACCGTCTTCGGATTTCTCGGATCGTACCGAATGCAGCTGTTTTAACGGGTCTCTGACGGGAGATAACTGGAATACGATCATCGTCGCAGGGCCAATTGTCGTCAATGGCGTGGTTGGCGATGCGCAATTCGTGAGGTACCGAGAATAACCGCTCCAGTGGGGATACTATAAATACAGGACTGCCTGCAGGTCCACTATTGATATTGTCGACTAAGCGCATGAAGAAACACCTGAGGACACTGATGAATCGTTCAGGTGCATGTGGCTTGTCACGCTGAAACACTTGCCAATTCGAATCGGAGGGCTTCCTGAATATCGAACTGTTGTCTCTTGGCTGAGGTGTATTCAGGCACGAGTTGGCAGAGCCAGCGGCAGGCCTCATCCTCACTGCTCCATTTGTGGGGCAGGCCGATCATGTTGACCAGATGGTAGGCATCCCGTGAGTTGAGGATATTGGAGGTGATGATATAGATCGAGTCGTAACAGGTCTCCTCTTCGGCATCCTGAATGATCAACTCCTCTTTGATCTTCTCGCCGGGGCGTAGACCCGAATAGAGGATCTCGATATCCTTCCCGACTTCGAGGTTGTAGGACTCACAGAGGCGTTGCGCAAAATCGGCTACCCGCACCGATTCACCCATATCCAGGATGAAGATCTCCCCACCCTCCGCCAGGCTGGCGGCCTGCAGTACGAGCTGAGCGGCTTCCGATGTGTGCATGAAGAAGCGTTCGATATCCGGATGGGTCACGGTTACCGGACCCCCGGATTCAATCTGTCCGATGAAGCGGGGCAGGACGCTGCCGTTCGAACCTAGAACATTGCCGAAGCGGACGGCGCTGACGACTGTCTTGCCGTTATAGAAGGGGAAAGCCGCGACGTTCTGACAGATCAGCTCTCCAACACGCTTGGAAGCACCCATGATGTTTGTCGGGCGCACGGCCTTGTCGGTGGAGATCTGCAGGAAGTAGGGCACATCATAGCGGCAAGCCAGCTCCAGAACGTTGATCGTTCCGGATACGTTTGTCTTCAATGTCTCGCGGATGTTGTCCTCGGCCATCGGCACATGTTTGATGGCGGCCGCGTGGATGATCAAATCTATTTTCCAGGACATGAACAGATCCGCCAGGGAATCCTTCTCACGGATGTTGGCCAGGACCGGCGTATAGTTCTTGAAGTTGTGATCGTCAAGCCAGATTTGAATCTCATGCAGGTGCGTGTCGTACTGGTCGAGCAACAACAGGTGGGCCGGTTCGAAGCGGGACAGCTGTTTCGCCAGTTCCGAGCCGATCGACCCGCCGGCTCCGGTAACCAGGATTGTTTTCCCCGTGATGAAGGAGGAGATCCGCGGCAGATCGATATCCCTGATCTCACGTCCGATCACCGCGCTCAGCAGATCATCGTTGAGCTGTTTCTTGAGCGGCAATCCGCCGAGCAGATCCTGGATGACGGGCAGGGTCTGAACGCGAATGCCGTGAGCCTGGATCCTTTTGGCGAGTGCGGCCTGAACCGATGCCGCCAAAGAGGGGATCGCGAGGTAGATCTCGTCGATCTTCAGTTCGTTGATCCAGTAGGCGAGACTGTCCTCTCCGCCGAGCACCTTGATCCCATTGACGTCCGTTCCCGGCACGGCTGAATCATCGAAGATCCCGACCAGACGCCGCTGTTTGCCGTTGCAGGTGATCTCTTTCGACAGCAGCTTGCCGGCCGATCCTGCTCCGTAAATGGCAATATTCCAGACAGGAGTAGAGTTCTCCAATGTGGGGTAATTGTTCCGGGGAGTGGTGGGGCTCATTTCATTTCTCCTGCGAGACTGAGGACGGCTTGGGGTTCGGGAACTATCCCGAATACGGATTCAAGCGCTTGAGCTACGGTATTTACATCCGACCAGCCCATGTTCCCATAGAAGGGCAGTGCGACCGAACGGCGGGCGAGGCTCTCCGTGACGGGGAAATCACCCTCCCGGAAGCCGAAGCGCTGTCGGTACAATGGCTGAAGGTGGATCGGCGGGAAGTAATTGCTGACCTGGATGCGGTGATCCATCAGTTCCGCCAGAACCTGATCACGTTCAAGGGAGGGATCATCAAGGAAGAGGACATATACGAACCACGAACGGGATCCGGTGTCGGGTTCGCCGGGAAGCGTGATGTCGGGAATATCCGCGAGACGTCGCCCATACATCTCTGCGACGTAGTCGCGCTTCATCAGGATCTCGTTGACGCGCCGAATCTGAGCCAGGCCTATGGCGCAGTTGATGTCACTGAGGCGATAGTTGTAGCCGAGATCGGAATGAGCCAGCCAACTCGAGCCGGATCGTCCCTGGTTGCGGAGGCAACGACAGCGCTCGGCGATTCTGTCGTCATCGGTTGTGATCATACCTCCCTCACCGGTCGTGATCTGCTTATTGGGATAGAATCCGAAAGCGCAGGCATCTCCAAAAGCGCCGGCGCGACGCCCATTGTTCTGGGCACCCAGAGCCTCACATCCATCCTCGATCAGTTTGAGATCATACTCTTCGGCAAGCATCTCAAGACGTTCCCAGTCCGCGAGGCGACCGAAGACATCTACCCCCAGAATGGCTTTGGGCTGATCCGGCTCATTCCGACGAATCTCTTTGATCTTCGCCTCAACCAGATCCAGATCTATGTTCTGTGTTTTCGAATCGACATCGACGAAGACGGGGATCGCATCCTGGAACAGAATGCAGTTGGCGGAGGCGATAAAAGAGAAGGGGGTAGTTATCACCATGTCGCCGGGGCCGATATCCATGGTTTTCAAAATCAGATCGAGGGCGCTGGTACCACTGTTGACCGCGATCGCATGTTTGACGCCGGTATAGGCAGCGAATTCCCGCTCGAAATCTCCCAGGCGTGGCCCCAGGCTAAGCCACCCACTGGTGAGAACTGCCGTAACCGCTTCGATTTCGCCTGGGCCAATATCGGGTTGGGATAACTGGACATCCCAGGAGTTGCTTTTGAAGTGACCTTGTCGGATGGTAATGTTCTTATCGTGATTGAGCATTCACGTCCTTTTCGGCAATTAGTACTATTCCGATGATAATTCGTTCTCCCATCCAACCGTCCGTCCGGACCGCAATTGACAGATAACAGCCGTCATGTAATTTCCATTGCCTACTGAGACGTGCTGTTTGCCACTGGATCCCCATCTGAATCGCCGGGATCATTACTCCGGTTATTCGATTTCGTCAAACTGATTATGACCTGTGTAATCTTCCGCTCATCATTTGTGAAAAGATTGCAGAAATGTATCATCGGTCAGCGTTCGCAATATCTGGACCCGATTTCTATCTCCGTCATTGTATTTTTCTGCCGTTTTCGTAAAGCGTAACGTACCAATAAGCAGGGGGTTGTAGGGTAGGGTCACATTCGTCTGTGAATAGCATGATGCAATTGAGGAGTGACGGTATAGTAAAGCGCATATGGCCAGGATGTTGGTCAATTTCTGATCACAACGATGAGTCTCCGCCGGCACGATGGTGTGACTGATTAATGACAATTGCCGGGCAGTGTCATGCCGGGTGTAATGTCGGGGATATTAATTAGGCTATGAGAAGGGCGGGAGGGCTAGATGGCTGCTCATATTCCTGAGACATCGTTATATCAATCAGATGTTCAGACCTTAGCCATCCCATGATGTTGAATTGCGTATAAATCGACAGCCGTGCGTAAATTTCCGGATATCAACAATATGTTCCTTATGGAAACACATTATCTTAATAGTGAACCATAGCGTATATTCAAAGCCCCCCCGGCACAGGTAGAGCCGGGAGGGCTGAGTTACATGTGATTGCGGATGCCTCACTACTTCAACAAGGTCATTTTGGAGAGGCGTGCTTCGCCTCCGCCAAGATCCAGCCGGACAAAATACACGCCGCTGGCCAACAGCTCCCCACTGTCGTCGCGGCCATCGAATTCCAGCACATGGTTGCCGGCGGAGAACTCCCGCCCGTTGGACAGTGTCCGGAGCACTCTGCCCAGAGGGGAGATAATGCTCAGACCGACGGGCGCAGGGCTGGCCAGTTCGAAGCGGATGCTGGTCAGCGGATTGAACGGGTTCGGGTAGCACGGGTGCAGACGCATAGAACCGTAGCCGGGTATCTCCCCGTCGACGGTGGAGATCACACCCTCAAGCAGCTCGTAGGTGAACGTCTCGGCGCCACCGGTCCAGGCGCAGTTCGGGAATGAGATCGTCAGGTCCCGCAATTCACTGAAGGGGATCGTCAATGTCTGGTCGATGTCATGGTTCGCATCCAGCTCCAGATCCACGAACACGACATTGTCGTCATGCTTGGTCGCGATGACTACAGGGCGAATGTCGACATCCGCGTCGCACGAGAAAATGATCCGCGGATGATCTTCCAGGCCGCTGAAATTGAAGTGTCTGGCATTGCGTGACGCCAGGTGGGGGACGGTTGCCGTCTGCTCGCCGCTCAGACCCTGCAGGTTGACCCAGTTGCGGGCCGGATAGAGCCAGGAAGCATCGTCGTAGCCGTAGCCCTCCCATTCTCGATACGAGTTGAGGTAGTTCCAGCGGACCCATTGTCCCCAGGTACTGCTGAGATCGCTGCCGTAGGCCTGCAGCACCTCATCGTAACCCTGCAGGAAGGGCATCGTCGGCGTCGCCCGGCGGATCTCCCACAGGTCGACAATGATCTGGGCCGTCCCGTGGTACTGACTCATGTACATCTCCCAGATCCCCTCGGCGTATGACCCGGTGCCGCCATCATCGAGAGACAGCTCCGGGCTGGCCAACGGGCTACCAGAGAAATTGGCGTACCACTTGTAATCATTGCTCTGTGGCTGCACAAACTCCTCGGCCCAGACCGCATCGATCTCTTTCCAAAGACCCTCGGCATAAGACCAGCCGGAAGTCGTATGCTGGCTGGCATGTTTGAATTCATGAGCGCAGGTGACCTTTGCCGCGCCTTTCTGATCGCCATCGGGGTCGTCGTTGGCCGGAAAGCCCAGGAAGTTGTTGTCCAGAACGATTCTGGTGCTGGGGCCATAGGGTGTCGTGAATCCGTAGACGCCACTGAGCGCCTCGAAGCTGACGTAGTAGTAGCCGACAGGTACGAGGGGTTCCTGGAAGTGCCACTCGTCGCACAGTACCGCCCAGGCCTCGTCCATGTAGTCTGCGCACCATTCGACGAAGTCGGGGATGCCGGAGGAGTCGTCATCGGCGAGGGGGACGGCGTCGCCTCCCGTTGTGGCGTAGGCCATGCGGAAATGGCCGCTGGGTGAAAAAGTGTAGGCCCTGTCGTTGAAGACAGGTGGGACCAGGTAACTCGCCAGAGTTGCCTGTACATGTTGACTCAGGTCGGGATTGGTCTGAATCTCGTAAAGCAGTGATGTTCCGCACTTGAGGAAATTGTCCTCCTCGATCTGGAAGGATGGGGCCAATCGCTCCTGATCGAAGACAAAGTAAATCCTGTTCAGCGCGGCGGTGTCCTGATCGATTGTCCCGTCCTTTTCCGCGCGGTCTATCAATGTCAGAGCCTGTGGGTAGGCTCCCGGTTGTGCTGCGATTGCTGGCTGTATTGCGCCAATCAGCAGCAGAAACAGGCAGGCCGTCAGAGACCTGCGGATAGTGGTAGTCATGACGACCCCCCGTTACGTGTGTATGCTTCCATTGGTTTTTTCCCTGGGCGGAAGGCATGATTCCGCCCTCTGGGGACGCTACCAGTATATCACGGATGCGACATTCCCGGGAAGACCGTTAAGTAATGGTAATATGCCTTGAGGGGGAATTGGACATATTCCAGACAAGACGAGGGCCTCTCTCCTCTGAACGGAGTGGAATCCGTTGCCTGAGGAGGGAGGCCCTCGTCGGAAATATGGTCGGCAAACCGAAGCTAAACTATTTCACCAAAGTCAGTTTGGTCAGTTCCCAGTTGGTGTTGCCCATGTCGATCCTGGCGAAGTACACCCCGCTGGCCAGAATGTTGCCGGCATCATCGGTACCGTCGAAGACGACTTCATGATGACCCTCGGCGCGATACTCGTTGCTCAGGAGAGTGCGGAGAACGCGACCACCGGCGGAGATGATCTGCAGGTTGATCTGCGATTCGGCGGTCAGATCGAAGCTGATCTTGGTCTGCGGGTTGAAGGGGTTCGGATAGCTTGCGAGGTTCCGAACGGCTTCAATCGGCAGCGGGTTGATCCCCGTTACCTCCTCTTCAGCGAAGAGCTGGTAGGTGACCGCGTAGGCGCTGCCGCTCTGCTTGCAGTTCGGCAGTGCAATGCCGATTTCGATGAGATCGCTGAAGGGGGTGCTCAGGATCAGTTCGCCGTCGCCCGAGGCATCGAGCGGGAGATCGAACATGGCGAAGGTGCCGTCCAACTTGCGCACGATCACCGAAGGGCGGAAATCCGCACTGGTCATTGTGGAGGCATTGATGACAACCTTCGGATATCCCTCGATATTGCCCACACTGTAATGACGGCCGTAGCGGGTAGCCAGGTGGGGGATCGACCAGGTGCGCGCCGTGCCGAGGCCATAGACGCTGGCGGCGGTGCGGCAGGTGTAAAGGCTGGGTGAGTCGGGATAGCCGAAGTCCGCCCTGCCTCTGACGCCGGTCATGTAATTCCAGCGAACCCAGGCGGCCATGTAGGGCTCAAGATCGGAGCCGTGCATCTGCAGGACGGCCCTGTAGGAGTTCAGCATCGAATAGGTGGAGTGCGCACGACGGTAGTCCCACAGATCTAGCATGATCTGGAGGCCGTACATTTCGCTCATCCCCTGCTGCCAGATGCAATCTTCGTAGCTGCCGGTGCCGCCCTGATCCAGTGATTGCTCGGGGTTGTACAGGGGGCTGCCGGTATAGGCAATGTAGTTGTGATAATCGTTGACGGTCGGGTAGACGAACTCTTCAGTCCAGGTGGCGTCGACTTCGTCCCAGCCGCCCTCCGACCAGTGGTTGTTGGTATACTGGCTGGCGTGCTTGAACTCATGGGCACAGGTGACCTTGGCGGCGCCCTTCTGGTTCCCTTCGGGATCATCGTTGGGGGGGAAGCCCAGGAATGTGTGGTGCAGCGAGATCCGGGTGGTGCCGCTGACGGGTGTCGTGTAACCGTAGATGCCGCTCAGGTTCTCGAAGGAGATGGAGTAGTGGCTGCCGCTGATGGCCGGAGCCATGAAACCGGCTTCGTCGATCTCGACCTGCCAGGAGTAGTCCATATATTCGCCGCACCATTCGACGAAATCGGGTGTTCCGCTGGCGTCGGCATCGGTCAGGGGGACGACGTTGTCGCCCGAGGTCGCGTAGCCGAGGCGGAAATGGCCGCCAGGGGGGTAGTAATAGGCGCGTGAGCCGCCATTTTCACTCTGATTCAGGTAGTCATTAAGGACAGCCTTGACCTCGCGGCTGACCGCGTCGTCGTTCAGAATATCCTGGATCATGTGGGTGCCGCACTTCACGCGCATGTCGTCGCGCACGAAGAACTCATGATCGACTTTGGACTGATCAAACATGAAGTAGATCGTATTCAGCGCGGCCTGATCGGCATCGATTGAGCCGTCGGCAAGCGCACTCGAGATATTCTCGAGAATCTGTGATTTTGCCCAGGCGTTGTCGGTATCGACCGCCAGCAGCCCTCCGGCGATTAGCAGAATCGCTGCAGTCAACGCAGCACGCAGGAGTGGTGAACGCATTAGGAATCCCCTTTGGTGAAAACGCCAGATCAATTGTGTAATATCTAGGGTGCAGAAATGCACTAAGGTGCAAGAGTCCGTGACCCCTGCACCTCTAACTCATGCCCTATTATACCATATCAGGCCACATTCGCTCAATAGCCTATGCCGGTTAAACGGAACACAGAAAAGGACTTAAAGTCCGAAACCATTGCCCGGACCCGCCAGGATGCCAACGGTTGCGTTTAGGAGTAATCCTCATCACATGGCTGCCAATTCTATTTAACCTGTTGGAAACGGTGACGATAGCGCAAGTACTGCCTCTCCAGTCCACTGCGGAGCTTGTCGGCGCTGGTCGATCCAGGTCCCTTTTTGACGAGCTGCTCCAATAATAGGAGCAGATCCTCGGCATCTCGTCGACTCACCCATTCCGCCGCTGCGCCGCTCCTGCCCATGTTGTGATAATTGGCCAGAGCCAGCGCCAGAGCACAGGCCGACCACCCCTCAAGCTGATAGAGTGTCGCCTCGCACATGCCGCCGGGCATGAGCGCCCGCTGAAAACGGAATCCATCATCCTGCTCAGCCAGCTTCCCGGCGGTGTCGGTGAGCCAACGGGTGAGAAAGTCGTTATAGACGCTGAGACGATCCCCCACCCTGATCACCGGGCCGGCGCCGATCTTGAAGGAGGGCAATTCGCGACTGGTCTCCAGCACTACCAGCGGCACCCTCTTCGGCAGGATTCCACTCCGCACCAACTCCAGAGCGCCGACGAAACCCACCTCCTCGCAAGCTGTGAACACCCCATAGACATGCCCTTTGCGACGGCCCGCGGCGAGTCTGTCGAGCAGGGCGAGGATCAGCGCCACGCTGCACACATTGTCCAGGGCCACCGAACGGATCTTGCCGTCGGCGAGGGAGAGTTGCACCAGGTCGAATTGTCCCCAGTCGCCAACCTGCACCGGTTTATCGCACCGAACATCGAGAAGGGTGTGCTGCTTGCGCCGATCCGCGGCCATCCTCACCGACCTGACCTCCGCCTTGACGGTGCCGGTTGAGGTATACAGTCGAATGGTGGAATTGCGCAGGGTGGGTTCATCCACGCCGCCGAGCAGCCGCAGCCGTGCCTGGCGTCCACGCACCTCAACCACTTCGAACCCGGGATGATCCATGTGGCCGGTAAAGGCCACAGGGCTGACCCCTTTGCCGGGTTTCCTGTACTCCACGACCAGATTGCCCGCCCTGTCCTCGCGGACCTTCAGCTTGCGCTCGGCCGCAAACCGTTTGATGCGTCGGGATATCGCCTCTTCGTGAAACGGTGCGGTGGGCAGCGTGAGGATCTCCCGCAGCCAGTACTCCAGATGGTCGCTGTTGCTCTTCATTATTTCTCCGGATTTCAGGGTTCGCCGGCTGCAGGTTAACAGAGGTCGATGCTCGATAACAGACCCATCTCCCCCTCCTCTTGATTCTCGGCCGGGAATGAGCTACTATATCTCCGGCTCGATGAGCGGGCCAGTTCGCAAGAACCTTCAACCTTTAAAACGATCCCGTGAGGTCGAAAGGGGAGGGACCAATGAGCAGGCAGGAAACCAGACAACCCTGAGCCGACAGGCCGGGGCTTTTTTTGTGCCCTGTTCTCTCCTCCCGATCTCTCTGACCGGTGGAGGTCCGATGGATAGCAATACACCCAGCAAGTTTCGGCAAAAAGCCGTGCTGATGACTCCCGACCAGATGGCTCGGGCTTTCAAGCGTATGACTCATGAAATCCTGGAGCGCAACGAGTCCGCCGAGGATCTGGTGATCATGGGCATTCGCCGCCGCGGGGTCCCTCTGGCCGAGCGGATCGCCGCCTATATCAAAACGCTCGAAGGGGTGGAGATCGAGGTCGGCAGTATCGACATCACCTTCTATCGCGATGATCTCCACACCATCGGTCCGCAACCCCGCGTGGGGGAGACCAGCATCCCGGGGGATATCACCAATCGCACGGTCATTCTGGTTGATGACGTTCTGCACACGGGCCGCACGGTCCGCTCGGCGATCACGGAGTTGATGGACTACGGTCGTCCCGCCGGCATCCAGCTGGCCGTCATGATCGACCGCGGACATCGCGAGTTGCCTATCCGCGCCGATTTCGTGGGCAAGAACGTGCCGACCAGCAGCCGCGAGGCGGTCAAGGTGCGCTTCGTCGAGATCGACGACAAGGATGCCGTTCTGCTCGGGGAGGTCGAGTAATGACCTATTCGCGCAAGGATCTTCTCGACCTGGCCAGCTGCAGCGCCGATGAGATCAATCTGATACTCGACACTGCGGAGCGATTCCGCGCGGTCAGCGAACGTGAGGTCAAAAAGGTGCCCACGCTGCGCGGCTATACCATAGTCAACCTGTTCTTCGAGAACAGCACGCGCACGCGCATCAGTTTCGAACTGGCCGAGAAGCGGCTCAGTGCCGACATCGTCAACTTCTCCGCCTCCACGAGCAGCGTGTCCAAGGGTGAAACGCTGCTGGATACGGTCGAGAACCTGTTGGCCATGAAGATAGACATGGTCGTCATGCGGCACGGCGCCAGCGGCGCGCCGCATTTTCTCGCCAAGCATATCCCCGTCAGCGTGATCAACGCCGGGGACGGCACTCACGAACATCCCACCCAGGGTCTGCTCGACATGCTCACCATGCGCCGCAGCCTGGGGGACCTGAAGGGGCGCAAGATCGTCATCGTCGGCGATATTCTCCACAGCCGTGTGGCGCGCAGCAACGTCATCGGACTGACCAAGCTCGGCGCCGAGGTCGTGCTCTGCGGCCCGCCGTCGCTGATCCCGGTCGAGATCGATAAGCTCGGCGCCAAGGTGGAGTTCAATCTCAACCGGGCCGTCGAGGGGGCGGATGTCGTCAACATTCTCCGTCTCCAGAAAGAGCGCCAGGAGGGTGGCCTGCTGCCCAGTCTGCGCGCCTACTCGCGCGATTGGAAAGTGGAGCGTCACCATCTGGATATGATGGCGGAGAGCGGCATCATCATGCACCCCGGCCCGATGAACCGCGGCGTCGAGATCGCTCAGGATGTGGCCGACGGTCCCCGTTCCGTGATACTCGAACAGGTGCTCAATGGAGTGGCTGTGCGGATGGCCATCCTCTACCTGCTCAGCGAATCGAGCAAACGCCTCAGGAATACGGATTCATCGACAACCGAAACCCCCGATACCGATCTGCCCAACATCGGTCTCGAAAGCGCCTGAAAGGGGAGAACATGAAGAATTGGAGCAAGGACTCTGCGGAGGGCCGCTACTGGATCGCGGGGGCGCGCCTGGTGGATCCCGTCGCCGGTACCGTGAGCGAGGGTGCGATCAAGGTTGAGGAGGGCATGATCGCCGACATCGCCGCCAAGCCGGACGGGAAAGGCAAACTCCCGGTGCTGGATGCGGGCGGACTCTGTCTGGCGCCCGGACTGGTGGATATGCATGTCCACCTGCGCGAGCCGGGACACGAGTATCGCGAGACGGTGGCCACCGGTTCCCGGGCCGCGGCCCGCGGGGGTGTGACCACCATGACCTGCATGCCCAACACGAATCCCGTCATCGACAACGCCGCGCTGGTGCGCCATATCCGCGAGCAGGCCTCCCGTGCGGGGCTTTGCCACGTCATGCCGATTGCGGCGATCACGCTGGATCTGAAGAGCAAGCGGATGTCGGACATGGGTGAGATGCTCGCCGCCGGCGCTGCCGCGTTTTCGGATGACGGTCGGCCCGTCACCGATGCCTCGCTTATGCGGCACGCGCTCGAGATGTTGCGGACCTGGAATGCGCTGCTGATCAGCCACTCCGAGGACCTCAACCTGTCGGAGGGTGGACACATGCACGAGGGTCCGGCCTCAACCCGGCTCGGGCTCAAGGGGATCCCGCGCGAAGCGGAGGATGTCGCCGTTGACCGCGATCTGCGCCTGGCGCGGATGACCGGTGGTCGCCTCCATATCGCGCACGTGTCGAGCGGCAATTCGGTTGAAAGCATCCGGAGAGCCAAGGCCGACGGCGTGCGGGTGACGGCCGAAACGGCTCCGCATTACCTGCTGCTCACGGACGAGGATCTTTACAGTTATGATTCACACAAGAAGATGAACCCGCCGTTGCGTGAACAGTCTGATCAGGATGCTCTGCTCGCCGGACTGCTCGACGGGACTATCGATTGTGTCGCTACCGATCATGCGCCGCATACGGAGATCGACAAAAAGCGCGAACTGGCTTACGCTCCTTTCGGAGTGATCGGCCTGGAGACATCTCTCGCCGCGGTTCTGACGCGCCTCGTGCACACCGGGATGATGGAGTTGCCCCGGGCGATGGCGCTGGTCACCGCCAAGCCGGCGGAGATTCTCGGGCTGCCCGTCGGGCGGCTGGAGAAAGGCTGCCCCGCGGATCTGGTTCTCTTCGATCCGGAGGAGACCTGGACTGTTCGCGGTGCGGAGATGGCCTCTCTCTCGGCGAATACGGCATTCGAGGGTATGGAACTCAAAGGCCGCGTGCGAGCTACCCTCCTCGATGGTCAACTGGTTTTCGGTCGGGACTCGGACGGGGTGGAGACGTTCACCTCCCGGCCCTGGCGGGATGAACTGCCGGTTATCTGATTCATTGGCCTGCCCTCTTCGCACGACCTCACGGGTGGTGCGAAGAGGGTTGCGGCGCGGGTAAGGACCCAAAGAGAGGAGCAGCGGAATGAAGAGATGCGGGAGAACGGTGATCATCGTCCTGGTGCTTTGCGCCTTTGCGACCTCTCTGGGTGGTTGTGTCTATTTCAACACCTTCAGCAACGCCAAGAAGTTGTACAAGGAGGGGGAGGAGACGCAACTCGACCCCCAGGGCAATGTCACCTCGAGCGCCCGGAAGAAATACAACGAGGCGATCGCCAGGTGTCAGAAGCTCATGGAGCTCTATCCGGACAGTAAATGGGTGGATGATGCCCTCTTCCTGATGAGTAAAGCCTATTTCCAGAAGCGGGAATATTCACGCTGCATCCGTCGTATCGACGAACTCGAGGAGCGATTTCCCGAGAACGAATTTCGGGAGGAGACGCTGTACATGCGTGGCGTCTGCTACCTGGAGATTGACGAGGAGAGTCGCGCCATCGCCACCCTGGAGCGGTTGGAGGAGGAGTTTCCCAAAAGCAAACATCTGGCCGAAGGGATGTATCGCTCGGGCGAGGCGGACTATCGTCTCGGGAACTGGCGCTCCGCTATCGGCGCCTACGGGCGATTGCTCGACCGTTTCGAAAACAGCGACTGGAATGATGAGGCGCGGTTGCGGATCTCCAAGTCTCACCATGAGCTGCACGAGGACACCCTTGCGGTGACGGCGCTCGTGACCCTGGCCGAAGTGGGCAAGGATCGCGGCATCGTATTCGACGGCGAACTCCTCAAGGCGGAGATACTCATCGACCTGAATCGGATAGAGGAGAGCCGCGAACTGCTTGAGCGGCTGGAGGAGACGGCGGTCAACTTCCAGAAACGTCCCGAGACGCTGCTGTTGCTGGCCCGCGTTTTTGAGGAGCAGGAGGATCTGGAGACCACCATCACCACGCTGGAGAACATCTCGACCGAATTCCCGAGGAGCGTCCATTCGGCCGAAGCCTGGTACAGGATCGGTTTGATCCGTCAGGTCAAGCAGAGTGATCTCGAGGGAGCGGTCGAGGCCTACGATCAAGTGACGAAGGAGATCGGCCGCAGCCTCTTCACCGATCTTGCCCGGCGCAAGAAAACGGCGATTCAGGAGCTGCTGGATGTGCGCGCCGCAATCGGCGATGCTCCGCCCGATTCGTCCGCGGCGAATATCCAGTTCCGGATGGCCGAGAACCAGTTCCTCAATCTTGAAGATCCCACGGCGGCGCTGATCGATTACCAGAGTATTCTGGATCTGTATCCCGACAACCCGGTGGCGTCGTCGGCCGCTTACGCCATCGCCTATATCCACCGCTACAGTTTTGCCGACACCACCGGCGCACTGGAGGCCATCTCGATTGTCCTCACCCGCTATCCCGACAGCGAGGCGGCCAGGTTCGTCGCCGGCTGGACCGAGGAACTTACGCCGTCCGGTGTGGAGGGGCGATAATGAGAGCATCGTTGACCGCAAATTATCGTCGGGGTCGGGTGATCAGTTGCCAACCGGATGGAGATCTCTACTTCGACCTTGAATTGAGTGTTGAGCAGGAGACACCGGCGCAACCCGGACAATTCTACCTTGTCGCCGCCGAGGAGAGCCTGGACGAAAGTCTGGATCCTCTCCTCAAACGACCTCTGAGCATCCTGACCTCAACAAACGACCGTCTCGGTTTCCTCTTCAAAGTGGTTGGCCGCGGCACGCGGGCCCTGGCCCGACTTGATGAGGGTGATGGCCTGGATCTGCTCGGCCCGCTGGGCAACCCCTTCACGATCGACGCTGAGCCGCAGCCGCTGCTGGTCGGCGGCGGCGTGGGCGTCCCTCCCCTGATATTCCTGTCGCAGCAATTGTCGGCGGCGGGGATAGCCCACCGGGTTGTCTTCGCCTTCGGCACTGCCGGGGATATCCCGAAATGGTTGCTGCAGGGTATGGAAAACAAGGTGGAGATCTGCACCCTAGACGGAACGTGCGGTTTCCACGGCAACCCCGTGGACTATCTGGCTGCCGAGCAGGACCGCGCACCGGCAAGAA
The DNA here is from genome assembly GCA_024231955.1 of bacterium. GTDB lineage: Bacteria > Krumholzibacteriota > Krumholzibacteriia > JACNKJ01 > JACNKJ01 > JAAEPZ01. The sequence goes on from JAAEPZ010000538.1 coordinate 638,226, forward strand.
TTCAGGCGTGCGGCCCGGGCGGAATGCTTGCCGCCCTGCGTGGACTGCGCAAACCCGGGGATGAGATTGAGTTGTCGCTGGAGGAGCATATGGCCTGCGGCGTCGGCATCTGCCGGGGCTGCGCAGTGCCGGTTAAGGATGGCGACGATTGGCGCTACGCGACGATCTGCCGTGAGGGGCCTGTCTTCCCGGACGATGTTCTCCACCACGGTGAACTCGAAGCGCCGCTCACCGGACCGGGCAGCGCCTGCCGTTGCGGAGAGGAAAACAATGAGTAGGATTCGCGCCGGTCAGCCCGATCTTTCCGTCGAGGTGGGTAGCCTCCAACTGACCAATCCGCTGTGCTCCGCATCCGGGTGTTTCGGCTATGGTCTCGACTGCGATCCCCTGCTGCCGCCCGAGGTGTTCGGCGGCGTAGTCACGAAGACCGTTACGCCGCAACCCCGTAAGGGCAATCCCGTCCCGCGTCTGCGTGAGACCTCCTCCGGCCTGCTCAATTCCATCGGGCTGGAAAACTGCGGGCTCTCGCCATTCATCCTCGAGAAGATTCCGGCCCTGGCTGCGCGCGGCATCAAACCGATCGTCTCGATCTCGGCGGGTGATCCGCAGGGGTTCGCCGACATGGCCTCCGCTCTGAATCGCGAGCCGGTGGCGGCCCTGGAGTTGAACCTGAGTTGCCCCAACGTGGCCTCCGCGGGCGCCAATTTCGCCACCGATCCGGGGGCGGTAGTGGAGATCGTCGCCGCCGTGAAGGGGGCGTTTACCGCGGGGCCGGTCTGGGTCAAGTTGACCCCCAATGTCACGGACATCACGGCCATCGCCGCCGCAGCGGCAGCGGGGGGCGCCGATGCTGTCTGCGCGATCAACACCCTGCTGGGGATGGATATCGATCTGACCACGGGACGCAGTCCCTTCGCGCGGACCACAGCCGGACTGTCGGGGCCCGCGATCATGCCGGTGGCGCTGGCGGCCGTCTACAGGATCAGCCGGAGCGTGGAGATTCCGGTGGTCGGCATAGGCGGCATCGCTTCGGCTGAGGATGTGCTCAAGTTTCTTGCCGCCGGTGCGTCGGCGGTGCAGGTGGGCACGATCGTATTCCGCGACCCCACCTTGCCCGCACGGATTCTGGATGAACTCGCCGCCTGGCTGACCGAGCGGGGCTGCGACAGTATCAGTGAGCTGGAGACCGCCTGGAGATAACGGCCGGTTTCCCATCTGTTGGAAGAACGTCACGGGTCGATCTGCCCGCTGCAGGTCGGACACAGAACAAAGGGGACGCAATTGCCTGATGAGAGGATAAGCGCGGCGGCCAAACGGGTGTTCATCGCCCTGGATTTTCCCTCCGCGCAAGAGGCTCTGAAGCTGGCCGAGAAGGTGGCGCCGCTGGGTGTCGGCCTGAAAATGGGGCTGGAACTGTTCACCTCCGAAGGACCCGCTCTCGCGCGTGATCTGGCCGGGCGGGGCGATCTGTTTCTCGATCTCAAGTACCACGATATCCCGGCCACGGTCGGCCGCTCGGTTGCCGCCGCCACCCGGCTGGGGGTTGCGGTGATGAATCTGCACACCTCCGGTGGCGAGGCCATGGTGCGGGCCGCCGTCGAGGCGCGCGATGCGACCGCGCAGGAGACGGGTGCAACACCCCCCGGGTTGATAGGTGTGACCGTCCTCACCAGTCTCGATGGTGACGACCTGCGCGCCGTCTGGGGAGATTCCGCCGACCCGAACGCCTCGGCGCACGCCGTGCGTCTGGCCGAACGCTCCCAGGCGTGGGGCCTGGATGGCGTCGTCGCATCGGCTAAAGAGGCCGAGGCGATTCGCGCGGCCTGCGGTCCCGAATTCCTGATCGTCACGCCGGGTATCCGCCCCGCCGGAGCCGATGTCGGCGATCAGAAACGGGTACTCACTCCGGCAGCGGCGATACGGACCGGCGCCAGTCACCTTGTGATCGGACGCCCCGTGACCAGGGCGGATGATCCGCATGCTGCCTGCGCGGCCATCCTGAATGAACTTGCCGAAGCCTTGGCTTAACCGAGATACGAACCGGGAGATCGAATGAACAGGGATCAACTTACCGCCGACGTGATGGCGCGCCTGCGGGAAACCGAAGCGATTCTGGACGGCCACTTCATCCTGACCAGCGGGAAGCACAGCAACCGTTATATCCAGTGCGCCAAGCTGCTGTCCCACACCGGTCACGCCGGCTGGGCGGGCGCGACGTTGGCCGAGGCCATGCCCGACTTCAACCTGGTCGTCAGCCCCGCGATGGGGGGCATCATTATCGGCCATGAGGTTGCCAAGGCGAAGGGGACGCCTTTTTTCTTCACCGAACGGGTCGAGGGTAAGATGACGCTGCGACGTGGATTCTCACTGCCCACTGGCGCGAAGGTGGCGGTGGTTGAGGATGTCGTCACCTCAGGCGGCAGCCTGGTCGAAGTGGTCGAACTGCTGCAGGGCGCCGGGGTGGAGGTTACGGCGACGGCCTCGATTGTCGATCGCAGCGGCGGCAGGCGTCCCGACTTCGGCGCACCGTTCACCAGCCTGATCGAGCTGGATGTGCAGGTCTGGGATCCCTCCGACTGTCCGCTGTGCGCTGATGGCAGCGAGGCCGTGAAGCCAGGTAGTCGCGGCCTGAAGTAAAGACGAGTTCCGGGAGATACCTGCCGTGTCCCCCTGACTCCCTTTGGATTCTGAAACTCGAAGAGGATGTATGGACTGGTTTCTGTTGCTGGCCGGCCTGTCGCTTTTGTTCGGCGGCGGTGAAATACTGGTGCAGGGTGCCACGGCGATGGCGCGTCGTTTCGGCGTGTCGACGCTGGTGATCGGCCTGACCGTCGTGGCCATGGGGACCAGCGCTCCGGAGCTGGCAGTGAACATGATGGCTGCGTTCCGCGGTCAGATGGGGCTCAGCTTCGGCAATATCATCGGGTCGAATATCGCCAACACCATCTTTATCCTCGGTGCGGCGGCGATGATCCGCCCGCTTCGGATTCTGCCCAGCGTCAGCAAACGGGAATTGCCGATCATGCTGCTGGCGACGCTGGCCGTATTGGTCGCTCTGGGTGACCCGCTCTTCGGCGGGGTCAGTGTGATCTCCCGTTTCGATGGATTGCTCCTGCTGCTCGGTTTCCTTCTCTTTATCTATTTGACGTTCAGGCGAGCGCGGCGTGATCGTCAAGCGTTCAGAGAGGCCGAAGAGTCCGCCGAGGAGGCTGTCCATGGCCGGGAGATAGGCATGGTCGCAGCCTGGCTTCTGACGCTGGGTGGCCTCGGTGCCGTGATCTGGGGCAGTGATCTCACCGTACGGGGCGCGACCGGCATCGCCCTGGCGTTTGGCGTCAGCGATGCGATCATCGGCTTGACGATCGTCGCTATCGGCACCAGCCTGCCGGAGCTTGTGGCCTGTCTGGCCGCCGTTCGGGCCGGGCACAGCGATCTGGCCGTGGGCAATGTGGTCGGCTCGAACATCTTCAATCTACTGCTTGTCTTTGGTCCGACCGCCATGATCAGACCCATTCCGCTACCTGCCGGCGGATTCACCGACCTGGTGGTTCTGGCGATAGCGTCTTTGCTGTTGCTCGTTCTGGCTCTGGCGCCGGGCAAGCGGATAACGCGTCCCCAGGGGCTTGCGCTGCTGATTGCCTACTGGGTCTATTTGATCTGGCGCAGTTTCGGCGGTTGATCCGAGACGTCTCTGGATCAAGCACGGTAGCGTGACTATGAGACCCGACCCGTTTCATCTGTTCGCATACCTCTCTGGCGATGCCGAGAGGAACCGGGCGGAGACTACTCTTCTGCCGCTATCCGAATTCGTTGCATACATGAATGAACAGGCGGACAAACAGGGGGAGATCGGAAATGGAACCGATGGCCAAAGCGTTCTGGATGGGGCTGGAGCGGAGCAACCTGTTCATCGGATTGTTCACCTCGGGCATGGATGGCGACGACTGGCTGCAACAGCCGCAGGGTGTTCCCAATCCTGCGATCTGGACGATCGGACATCTTGCTTTCCAGCGCGCCCAGATGCTTGAACTGCTCACGGGACGACGTACATACGACGCGGAGTGGATCCCCCTGTTCAGGCTGGGTTGCGACAAGGAGGAGGCGGATGCTTACCCGGACATCGCCACCTGTCTCGCCTTTCTGGATGCTCGTCTGGAGGATCTGAAGGATTTCCTGGAGAACGTCACCCTCGAGGAGTTGAGAAGCGAACCCTGCGTGAAGTCGCAGTTCTTTCTGACCAAGGGCGAGGTGCTGATTCACCTGAGTCATCACGAGGCCCATCATACGGGATGCCTGTCGTTGACGCGCAGATTGCTGGGCAAGGACAGGGCGATCTGATTTGACGGTTCATGACGGAGGGGAACATTGTCGTTCGTCACTCAATCGATAAATCGAATCAGGTAGCATGGGGGCATCGTCTCCCGTGCAGCAATCGGGCTATTAGTGACCTGTCTGGCTGCCGCCGGCTGCGCGATCCCCATTCAGACGAAAGAGCGGGGAGCATTGATGTAGCAGCCGGATCGAATGCAAGTGAGCAAACTTCCGGCACCTCAGAAGAGTATCTCCACCGAATCCATATATGGCCGGGCTTGATCACTCAGGTTCAGGTGCGAAAAAGGGCGCTGGGCAGCACATAACATGGGCGAGTCAAATCATTAACAAAATAGGCAACCATTTCGCGATCTGGTGTGTCGAATCATCTAACCAATTTACCCACCAATCCGAATCTGGAGGTCTCCGTGACTGCCGTTACCCGTTGCGCGATTTTGATCATGTTGCTTCACATTCTGATTTTTCCGGTGGCAGCTGCTCCCTGGCAAGGGGATGTCAAATACGATGGCAGTATCCCCATCGTTCTCAACCCTGCCGAACCGATGAGAGATCATCGCGACATCAAGTTGCGCGAACTCTGGCGCCTCGGCGGCGAAAGCACCGCTGAACAGGATCTGTTCGGCATGGTCGAGCAGGTTCGCCTGGACTCCCAAGGCAATGTTTATATCCTGGATGTTCAGCTGCACAAGATCAGTGTCTTTTCACCCTCGGGCGAATTCCTGCGCAACATCGGGCAGGAGGGCGAGGGACCCGGTGATTTTCGCAATGCCATCGATTTCTTTATCCTGTCGGACGATCGCATCGGCGTAATCCAGATGCTGCCCGCACGCATCGCCATGATGACAACCGAGGGTGATGGATTGGCCGACATGTTCCTGCCCGGCTCGCATGATGACACCATGATGTACTCTATTCACGAAGCCCAGACGATGGATGACCTGCTTCTGTTCAGCTGGACCGAAACCACTTTCGCCGAAAATGATCAGGTAGCTGTCGAGGGGCTTGTGGCCTGTGATCTTGATGGTTCCGTTTCAGGTGTCTGGAAGCAGATCAGCGAAAACGTGAATCGCGGCGGGGGTACGATTGTCCTCAATCCCGATTCGGATATGGAGTTCGTCGGCAACTGGACTCTTGCTCCCGACCATCACAGCTACCTGGCTCCCTGGTATTCGGGTTATCGTATCGAGGTGTTGAATGATCAGGGTAAAACGGTGCGCTTCATCGAGCGCGAATATGAACCTGTCAAGCGGAACCGGGACGATATCAAGGCAATCGAAGACCGCTACAGCGATACCTGGATCGAGGGCCGTAAGACAAAGGTGGAGTACAACCCGTTCCGGCGCGACATCGTTTCATTGGCAGCCAGATCAAATGGTGAACTCTGGGTGCTTTCGAGTCGGGGTGAAGAGCAGCGAGCCAAAGATACCGTGGGCCGGTATGATGTTTTCGATGACGCGGGGCATTTCAGCCACACGATGTCCATTTTGCTGTCGCACGATCCGGCATACGATGAAGTCCAAATCCGGGGTGATCGCCTTTTCCTGTTGAAAGAGGTCAATAACGGACCTCGAGTCCTCATTTCAAATACGGCGGCAGGCAGTATTGCCACTGTGTTGCCGGGTAAGAGGGAGCAGGATGATGAGGATGAGGAGCGTGAAGCCCAGCTTTTCGAGTTAATATGCTACGAGCTGCTGGATTGAAAGCACCACAATAACTGAATTCATTATCACGCCGACATCACTGATGTCCGCGGTCGTGATCACAGCTCCTGTGCACGCCCAGTATGCCCGCCCCGGGTAGCTGCCGCCGATGGAGACCTCGGTTCGCGCGGCAGAGGTCGACAGCCCGACATCCATAATCGATTCCATTTCCGTCCTGGAGGAATCGGCCACCAAATCGCCACCGGGTTGCGCTAAAATCCGGCTGAGGGCCACTATGACGAGATCACCGACCCGGTTCCGTGATATAGGGTATTTCAGGTTCGATCGACATCCTCAGCGAACTCGGACACGGCAGCACATTCCGGGTCCTGCTCCCGCAGACTGCGAGCGCAAAAGCGATTCAGGCGGAGCCCGACGTTCCGGAGATCACTGTCCGCGGACAAGGGCGGATTCTGGCCGTTGGGACATGACGGGCGGAATTCTACCCGAACATCCAACGAAAAGGGGAGCCGTACGGGTTCCCCCTATATCGTTGTCGCCGACCGCCCAATCCGCTCAATAGGTGGTGCGACCCGGCGGATGTTGCGGAGATCAAACGTGTGGAGGCGCTGACCACCGCTGTAAAGCGGCAGGACGAGATCCGACGCACGGAGGCTGCGGCTCGGGACAACTTCGGCTTCGAACTGGTGGAGATACTGCCGGGGATTTCGGGGTGGAGCCCATTTCACGTAGTGTTCCAGCCAGTCCGAGGTTTCCCGCGGGACACATACGGAATTATGTCAAAGCCCGGAATCCGGTATGTGTCCCTTATACTACAAGGTCGCACACGATACGTGCTTCCATAGCCGTGTACACGCGCGATTGCTGCCTATCGCAGTAGAATGGCTTTCACCGTGTTCGATTCTCCCGCAGTGCCGTGCAGGCGTATGAAGTACACCCCTGAAGGCTGGTTGGCTCCGTCGGCGTCCCGGCTATCCCATCTGTATTGATGCGGACCCGGTTCCAGATGTCCTAGTGGCAAGCTCGTGACCCGTCGACCCTGAACGTCGTGAACCTCCAGGCTCACTTGATCCGCTCTTCGGAGGTCGAAAGATATCATCGCAGTCGGGTTGAACGGGTTGGGGAAAACCGAGAGAATTGCAAGACCCGCGGCGACGGGGACTTCAGGGGAAGCGGGTTCTGCCACTGCAACGGCGCTAGCCCTCAAGGCCAGGCTGTGATGGACGCCCGCTGCAATAGCCACGAAATCCGTATTGGGCTCGGGGATGTAGTAGTGGAAATCGTTAATCCCCCCTCCATAGACCTCAATTGATCTGTCGGTCCTGAGCCCCAGGCTGTGGGAATAACCCCCTGCTATGGCCACGAAATCTGCGTTGGACCAATTGATGTCACACTGTCCATCATAGGATCTACCCCAGGCCACGCACGACCCATCGTTCTTGAGACCCAGGCTGTGATAGCTCCCGGCAGCGATGCTCACAAAGTCGACGTTGGGCTCAGGGATGTTGCCTTGACCATCGTCATTGCTCCCCCAGACGACAATGGTGCCGTTGGCCTTCAGGCCCACGCTGTGACTCCACCCACCAGCAATCGCAACGAAGTTCTCATTGGGTGCAGGGATATTGCATTGACCATCCTCATTATTCCCCCAGGCCACGATAGTGCTGTCGGCCTTGAGGCCCAGGCTGTGTCCATAGCCTGCCGCGATTGCCACGAAGTCGGTGTCGGGCTCGGGGATATTGCACTGGTCATAGGTGCAGTTCCCCCAGGCCACGATAGTGCTGTCGGCTTTGAGGCCCAGGCTGTGTTCATGGCCTGCCGCGATTGCCACGAAGTCGGTGTTGGGCTCGGGGATGTTGCACTGGCCAAAGAAGTTGTATCCCAAGGCCACGATCGATCCATCAGACTTCAGACCCAGGTCGTGTCCCCCACCCGCCTCAATGGTCACAAAATCGGTGTTGGGCACTGGGATGTTGCACTCGCCATCGACATTGCGACCCCAGGCCAAGACAGTTCCGTCGCTCTTTAACCCCAAGCAGTGACCGTATCCAGCCGCAACGCTCTCAAAGTTCACGTTGGGCATGGGGACGTCACATTGGCCTGAGTAGTTATCTCCCCAAGCCACGATCGAATCATCGTTCTTGAGGCCCAGGCTGTGCCAGGAGCCCGCTGCGATGGCCACGAAGTTCTCATTGGGAGTGGGGATATTGCATTGATCATTTCCATTGCCCCCCCAGGCCACGATAGTACCGTCAGCCTTGAGGCCCAGGTTGTGCCCGGAGCCCGCTGCGATAGCTACGAAATCCGTGTTGGGTTCGGGGACGTTGGATTGACCTTCATGATCGGCCCCCCAGGCCACGATTGATCCATCAGACTTAAGCCCCAGGCTTTGCTGTCCTGCGGCTGCGATGGCAATGAAGTCCGCGTTGGGTTCGGGGATATCGCACTGGCTCCATTCATTGTATCCCCAAGCAACAATGGTGCTGTCGGCCTTGAGGCCCAGGGTGTGTTTCCACCCTCCGGCAATTGCCACGAAGTTTTCATTGGGTGCGGGGATATTGCATTGCTCATCTTCATTGTCCCCCCAGGCCACGATAGTGCCGTCGGCCTTGAGACCGAGGTCATGTTGGCCACCTGCCGCGATAGCCACGAAGTGCATATTGGGTTCGGGAACGAGGCTCTGACCCCAGCGGTTGTCCCCCCAGAACACGATTGAGCCATCGGTTTTGAGTCCGAGGCTGTGATACCATCCTGCATCAATCGTGACGAGATCTTCCAGAACCGAGGGCTCGACAAGAACCTGATCCCCCCAGCCGACGATGTAGCCGGTCGGCTCAGCAAGTACGCTCCCGCTCCCCAGAAATAGTAGGATAAGAGTCAAAACCACTGTGAACCGTTTCATATGTTTCTCCAGCTTTCTGAACCTCTACTGTCAAGGGTGTTCCTGTAGAGATTCAAGGATGATGTGCAATGTGACTGGCTCCGCTCCGGGTCTGCAAGACCTTGCCGGTTATTCAAATCGAACTGAAAACCGATAATCATATCTCAACATGATACCATTTCGAGGAGTGGAGCGTGGTTTTTTTTACCCTCTATGAGCGGACCGTAGAGCAGTTCGCGTTGCTTGGTGTAGGTGCCGACCTCACCGCGGATCATCAGCAGAGGTTCGTCGATCTCGTCAGTGTGCATGAAATGGGATATCTGGTGGCGAGCCCTTTACGTGGCGGCCACATCCGCGTGAATTGCGGGCGTCCTTGGCACCAGGCAGACGATTGCGGTCGTCGCAACAGCAGCCAGGCGGGAACCGCCCGGAGCTCTCCAAGTATGGGGGAAATCACCGATTGCAACCTTCCGATTATGGAACCGCGAGCGAGAAAAGCCCAGCTTGGCAGATAGTGGGCTGTTTCCCGGTGCTTTTCCACGCGAAAGGCCCTAAATTATCTGGTGATGCGACATTGACGCAATTGATTAGCTGTCCTAGGATAGTTCGATCCTGAAAGCCATAGAGGTTGTTGTAATGAAAGTCCTGATAACCGGAATCACCGGATTCGCCGGTAGTCACCTCGCCGATTATCTGTTGGCGGAAAAGCCCGATATTGATGTGATCGGCACGATGCGCTGGCGCAGCCGGTTGGACAATGTCGAGCATTTGCAGGGCAAGGTGAAGTTGCTGGAGTGCGACATCCGAGACGCCACCGCCTGCAATACCCTGATCGCCGCCGAGCGACCCGATATGATCTTCCACCTGGCGGCGCAAAGTTTCGTGCCGACCAGTTGGAAAGCACCTCACGAGAGCATGAGCACCAATATCCTGGGCCAGCTCAACATCTTCGAGGCTGTCCGGGCGGCCAATCTCGATTGCCGCATTCAGATCGCCGGCTCCAGCGAGGAGTATGGTCTGGTGCTCCCGGAGGAGTTGCCGATCACCGAGAATCAGCCCCTGCGCCCCCTGTCGCCCTATGCGGTGAGCAAGGTCGGGCAGGATTCCATGGGTTATCAGTATTTTATGAGCTACGGGATGAAGATCGTCCGCACCCGCGGCTTCAACCATACGGGACCGCGCCGACCGTCGGTGTTCGTGTGCAGCGATTTCGCGCGTCAGATCGTGGAGATCGAACTCGGCCTGCGCGAGCCGCGCATCTGCGTGGGCAATCTCGAAGCCGAGAGGGATTTTACGGATGTCCGCGATATGGTCCGCGGCTACTGGCTGGCCCTGGAGAAGGGTGAGCCGGGCGAGGTCTATAATCTCTGCACCGGCACGAGCTGGTCGATCCGCTCGGTCCTCGATCTGCTGATCGGCTTCGCCAATGTGGAGGTGAAGGTGGAGAACGATCCCGATCGTCTGCGGCCGTCCGATGTGCCCCGGCTGGAGGGGGATGTTACCCGTCTGCATCAGGCCACGGGCTGGAAACCGCAAATCCCGTTTGAACAAACCATGCAGGACCTGCTGGATTACTGGCGCGAGCAGCTTTCGTGAAGATCTTCATCACCGGCATTACCGGTTTCGTGGGCAAACATCTGACACTCCATCTGGCGGCCGCCGGCCATCGGATTCAGGGGATTGCCTGGCAACCGGAGTCTGAGCCTGGTTCTTGCACACAGCTGGGTGACGCGAAGGTCCACAACGTAGATTTAGCCACCGAACCCTCTGTCGAATCGTTGGTTATCGAATATCAGCCGGATGTGATCTATCACCTGGCGGCTCAAAGTTCGCCACGGCTGGCAATTGAGGATCCAGTCGGGACCTTCCAGGCCAATGTTACCGGTACCCTGCGACTGCTTGAGGCGCAGCGTAAAACCGTCCCCTCCGCGCGACTGATTTTCATCAGTTCAAGCGAGGTCTATGGGCAGGCGGGCGATGCGCCCCTGCGGGAGACCGACCCGCTGCGTCCCTGCAACCCTTACGGCGCCAGCAAGGCCTCGGCGGAGTTGCTGGTTGCTCAGTATGGTCGCGCCTGGAATCTGCCGTATGTGATCATGCGCAGTTTCACGCATACCGGACCGGGGCAGATGCCCCTGTTCGTGATACCGGCTTTCGCGCGGCAGGTTGCGCGGATCGAGGCCGGATTGCAGGAGCCCGTGATGCGGGTCGGCAATCTCGCCGCACAGCGCGATTATCTTGATGTCGAAGATGTGGTGGCTGCTTATTCCTTGCTTCTGAAGGGTGAGCAGACCGCTGCGACCTACAACCTGTGTCGGGGTGAGGCGCACAGCATCATTGAGGCATTGAATCTGATGCTGGCGCGAAGCACCCGGGAGATCAAGGTTGAAACCGACCCTGCGCTGATGCGTCCGGTCGACACGCCGCTGCTGGTGGGCAGCGCTGAGAAGTTCAGGCGAGCGACGGGGTGGTCCCCGCACGTCTCATTCACCGCAATGGTGGAGCGTGTGCTTGCATATTGGCGCAAACATGTTTCCGAGGAGGAAGCCGCGTGACTCGAACTCTGGTGATCGGTACAGGCTATGTGGGTCTGGTGTCCGGAGCCTGTATGGCTGATTTCGGTAACAAGGTTATCTGTCTTGATATCGACAAGAACAAGATCGATGCCCTCAACGACGGTGAGATTCCGTTCTATGAGCCCGGGCTGAAGAATCTGGTCGCCCGGAACAGAGATGCGGGACGCCTGAGTTTCACTACCGATCTCGATCTCGCAATCAAGGATAGTCAGGTTATCGTCATTGCCGTCGGCACGCCCGAACGGGAGGACGGCAGCGCCAACCTTGACTACATCTTTCAGGCCGCCGGGGAGATCGGCGAGCGGATTCACGGCTACCACGTGATTGTGCAGAAGAGCACGGTGCCTGTGGGCACCAACGCGAAGATCCGCAAGATCATCAGTGAGAAGGCCGGACCGGATGTGGAATTCGACATGGTCTCCAATCCGGAGTTCCTGCGGGAGGGATCGGCGATAGGCGATTTCCTCCGCCCCGATCGTGTCGTCCTGGGTCTCGACAGCGACAAATCCAAAAGGATCATGCAGGAGGTGTATCGCCCGCTCTTCCTGAACGAGACGCCGATGATGTTCACCGACATCGCCAGCGCCGAGATGCTGAAGTACGCGGCCAACGCATTCCTGGCGACGAAGATCTCCTTCATAAACGAAGTTGCCGAATTGTGCGAGCTGGTGGGTGCCGATGTGCAGTTTGTCGCGCGCGGTATGGGGCTGGACGGTCGCATCGGACCGAAGTTCCTCCATGCGGGCGTCGGATTCGGCGGCTCCTGTTTCCCGAAGGATACCAAGGCGCTGGTGCACACCGGTGAGGATATGAACTTGCCGATGGGTGTGGTCAAATCCGCGATCGAGGCCAACGAGCGTCAACCCGGGCGGGCCGTAACGAAGCTGAAGCAGCTTGCCGGCGATGATCTTACCGGTTTGCGGGTGGCGATCCTGGGCCTCAGCTTCAAGCCGAACACCGATGATGTGCGGGAAGCTCCGGCGATCAAGATCATCAAACAGCTGCGCGCCGAGGGCGCCAGTGAGATCGCCTACGATCCTGTAGCGATGCCCAATGCCCAACTGGAGCTGCCCGATCTCAATCTGGCCACCGGCATCTACGAATGCATTACTGCGGCGGATGCGCTGATGATCGTGACCGAGTGGAACGAGTTCCGGGTACTCGACCTGAATCGCGTCGAGAAGTTGCTTGCCAGGAATGTGGTTGTGGACTGTCGCAATATTTTCAACGATAAGCTCATGAGAGAGGCCGGTCTCAAGTACGTCTCTTTCGGCAGAGTGGAAACGGAGTAGAGCATGAAGATCATCGGTATTGTCGGCGCCAGACCCAACTTCATGAAGATGGCGCCCATCATGCGCGCCCTGGCCAAATCCGATTTCGAAGCGATGCTCTGTCACACGGGGCAGCACTACGACGACAACATGTCCAAGGTCTTCTTCGATGACCTGGAGTTGCCGCGCCCGGATATCTTCATGGGGGTCGGCTCCGGGAGTCATGCGAAGCAGACTGCCAAGATCATGACTGAGTTCGAGGACATCGTCCTCAAGGAGAAGCCCGACCTGGTGATGGTCGTGGGCGATGTGAACAGCACCATCGCCTGCAGTCTGGTCTGCGCCAAGCTGATGATCCCCATCGCCCATGTCGAGGCGGGCCTGCGCAGCTGGGACAGGGAGATGCCCGAGGAGATCAACCGGATGGTTACCGATATCCTCGCCGATCTGCTCTTCACGACGAGCGCCGAGGCCGAGCCCAACCTGTTGCGCGAGGGGGTGGCCGCCGAGAAGATCCATTTCACCGGCAACGTGATGATCGATTCGCTCATGTTCTACCTGCCCAAGGCGGACAGGCTCACGATTCTCGATGATCTCGAGCTGAAGCCGCAGGGCTATGGACTGGTGACGCTGCACCGACCGAGCAACGTGGACGATCCCGACACCTTCCGCGGCATTCTCGATGCGCTCGGCGAGGCCGGATCGCGCGTGCCGTTGATCTGGCCGATGCATCCGCGCACGCGCAAGATGATCGAGAGCTTCGGCATCGACCCCAAGGCGATGGGATTGCGTCCGGTCGAGCCGCTCGGCTACCTGGAGTTCATGAAGCTGATGAAGGACTCGCGTCTGGTGATGACCGACAGCGGCGGCATCCAGGAGGAGACCACCGTGCTGGGCATCCCCTGCCTGACGCTGCGGGAGAACACCGAACGGCCCATCACCTGCGACATCGGCACCAACACGCTGGTGGGGGTGAACCCGGACAATATCCGCAAGACGATCATCGACACCTTCGAGGGCGAAGCCCAGCCCTGGCAGGCGCCGCCGCTCTGGGACGGCCATGCCGCCGAGAGGATCGTCGAGGTGCTGAAGGGCTGGGCCAAGTAAGCAATTTCGTTTGGGACTATCAGCAGGGCGCGCAACCTGACGGTTGCGCGCCCTGCTCTTTTTCGGCGTATCCCCGGATTTGGGTTGAACTTCCTATTAATGTTTGTGTAATCTGCGTTATGGGCTAGGGTTGATGGCAATTCACTTTAGGGGGTGGCGATGAGCGTCGTGGTTGCAGTTGCTGGGCGGATAACTCCGTCGTCGATCATTATTTTGGTATTGTTGCTGATGACCTTTACGCCTGTCCCCATGACGGCGCTCGCTTTCGGTGTCGACGTCACATGCGATCTGCGAGAGGTCTGGGTCAGAGGTACGGATGATGACGATCTCATCTTCGGCAAGATTTCGGACATTGCCGCCATAGGGGAGCATCTTGCCGTGATGGATTCCCAGCTCAATCACGTTCTCATATTCAACATGCAGGGCGAATACGTAGGCACTCTGGGTGAGGAGGGTGAAGGACCCGGGCGATTGCGCGATTGTCACCACATCATCCCGCTCGACGAGTCCGGCTTTGCTGTATTTCATGGTCGTCCCGCGCGTCTGAGCGAATTCTCGATAGCCGCCATGGATTGGGTGGATGAGACCGGATTTCAGGAGACCACAGCTGCGGGGCAGGTAATCTTCGATTATCGCGTGATGGGCGACTGCAGGGTTGCGATGGGGAACACCTCCGAGTTCTACGAAGGCGGGATGACGCAGAACTACTGGTTGGCCGAGATCACGGCCGCTGGGGAGATCGGCAGGTTCCATCACCAGGAGGAGCGGGAGTTCTCGTTTGTCAATATCGTGATCGACGAGGAGAGGGGGGATCTCTTCGAACGTCGTTGGCTGATTCTCCCCGACGAGACGCTGGTCTGGGTGGCCCCATACACCGGTTATCGCATCGACCGCTGGCGCGCAGGCGCATCGTTATCGCCGCTGGAGGTGCCCGACTACGAGCCTGTGGTCAGACCGCAGCTGGAGCGGGACCGGAAGCGGATCCTCATGGAGCGTTATTCATCAGGGATGACTGGTGCCGAAATCAGGATAAGCAAGCATGACCCGGACATAATCCGTTTGCTTGTCGGCCCGGAGGGGCGCCTGTGGGTGTTGTCCAGCCAGGGTCTGCGTCCCCGTGAGCGGGAGTTGCTCTGCTGGTTCGATGTCTACGACAGTGCCGGGAACCGTGAGCGGGTGGGCTTCAACCGACCGGAGCGTACCGTCGATCTGGTCTGGGACATGGTGATGTTCAAAGGCGACTATCTCTTCATCGGCACCAACCGCTTCGATGCGCTGGTGACTGCACGGGGGGGCGGCAGCGAGGGGTTGACCGAAGCCGATTCCGATAACATGCAACTTGTCTGCTACAAGCTGAGCCGGAGATAGGGGAGAGCGCGCGGCAGCTCCCGTCCTGCCTCTGGGTATTCCATCGCGGCTCCATATCGTGTATTGTTATATGTCTATATCGCGCTATTGTCTTGATGTTCGTTGGCGGGAGAGATAATGCCTTCTCGATTTTACTCCTGTTTCGGAGCGGCTTGCCGACTCCTCGTTGCCCTGACGATGCTCTGCTCCTGTCCCTGCGTCGCGGAGATCCTGCTCAACGAGATCGTCTCCTGCAATATCAACGGCATCACCGATCTCGATGACGATACTTCCGACTGGCTGGAATTGATCAACACCGGTCCCGAACTTTTTGATGTTTACGGCTTCTGTCTCTCCGACGATGAGGACAACCCGGGGCTCTGGACCCTGCCGTCCCATGTGCTGCAGGCGGGGGAGCATCTTCTGATTTTCGCCTCCGGCAAAGATCGGGTCGGCCTGGAGCTGCACAGCAACTTCAGAATCAGTTCCGCCGGCGAAACGGTTATTTTGACCAACCGCCAGGGGCAGATTGTCGACATGATTGAGGTCGGATCCTTGCCCGTGGATGTCTCCACCGGCCGCTCTCCCGACGGCACCGGTGAGTGGTGCCTCTTTGATGCGCCGACGCCGGGGGAGGCCAACAGAGGCAGATCCTATTCCGGCATCGCGGGCGAACCCGTGATCTCCGTGGCGGGCGGATTGTATTCGGCGCCGTTTCAGGTGACCATCACGGACCCGACCGGTGAAGCCGACTACATGGTCTGGACAACTGAGGGTTGGGATCCGCAACCGGGCGGAACCCATGTTGAGGGCCCCATTGAGATCACAGCCTCGACAGTGCTGCGTGCGCGCTGTTTCCGGACGGGGAAATTGCCCGGCCGTATCGTCACCTGCACCTACCTCCTGGATGAGAGCTCGGATCTGCCCGTGGTTTCGCTGGTCACTGATCCGGACAATCTCTGGGATCAGGATACCGGGATCTATGTCCTCGGTGATGATTACGAACCGGATCGCCCCTACTTCGGCGCCAATTTCTGGGAAGAATGGGAGAAACCCGCCCATCTGGAATTCTTCGATACCGCTGACGCCCCCGGCTTTGCCGTCAATCTGGGGATCAAGATCCATGGCGGCTGGTCACGTTCGTATGAGCAGAAATCTTTCCGATGTATTTCCAGGGCCGGATACGAAACGGATACCATTGCCTACCCCCTTTTCCCGAACCGGGACGTCCAGGAGTTCAAAACCCTGATCCTCCGCAATGCCGGCACCGATTGGAGCAAGACTCACCTGCGTGACGGGTTGCAGCATGAGATCGCCTCCGCTACCGGAATCGACACCCAGGGCTATCGACCGGCCACTCTGTTTCTCAATGGCGTTTACTGGGGAATCATGAACATCCGGGAGCGACTGGATAAACATTACCTGGAGAGGCATCATGGCGTTGATCCGGATATGGTGGATATCCTTGAGGACAACGCCAGGGTCAAGTTGGGCAGCGCGACTCACTATCTGGCGTTGGTGGATTTCATCGAGGACAACAGCCTCTCACTGCAAGCCAATTACGATTATGTCCGGACTCAAATGGATATCGACAACTTCACGACCTACGAGATCCTCGAAATCTATCTCGGCAATATCGACTGGCCCGGCAACAACATCCAGTTTTGGCGCGCCCATGATCCGGGGAGTCTTTGGCGGTGGCAATTCTGCGATCTGGATTGCGGCCTGGGACGACATACGGCATACGACTTCGATATGCTGGCTTACGCTCTGGGCGAGGAGTATCGACTCGGATGCAACCCGCCTTGGAGCGTATTTCTGCTGCAACGACTCCTGGAGAATGACGACTTCCGTATCGGTTTCGTGAACAGATACTGCGACATGATGAACTCCATCCTCCTCCCCGGTACGATGGAGCCGCTCGCCGGTCTCTGCGAGGGGGCGATAGCATCCGGGATTGATCGTCACATGCTGCGCTGGGATTTCGATCCGTCGATCTGGTATGGCCATATGGCTGTCCTGCATGAGTATATCGCCCAGCGGCCCGACCATGCCCGCGAGCACCTGCGCAGTCAGTTTGACTACACCGGCGAGTACGAGCTGAACCTCGACATCGCCCCCTCCGGTTGCGGCCGGATCGCGCTGACCGCATTGACCGTCTCCAACGAATGGTCGGGCATCTATCTGCAGGGGAATCCGGTACGGCTGGAGGCCGTTCCCGCCCCCGGTTACATCTTCCAGAGCTGGTCCGATCCCGAGTTGCCCGTCTCGCCCACGATCTGGATCGATCCCGAGGAGTCCCCGTACTCGCTGACGGCGACGTTCATACCGGCGGGCCCTGCGGGGGGGGCGGTGATCATCAATGAGATCAATTACAACTCGGCGGACGATTTCGATTCCGGTGACTGGGTCGAGCTGCACAACACGTCGGTGGAGCCGATCGATATCTCCGACTGGATCTTCAAGGACAGCGATGATGCCCACATCTTCACTTTCCCTCAGAATACCGTGATCGCTGCCCGCCGCTATCTCGTTCTCTGTGTGGATGAGGCTCGGTTCGCCACCTGTTTCCCGACCGTCACCGACAGGATCGGTGACACGGGCTTCGGCTTCAGCGGCAGCGGCGAGGCGTTGCGCCTGTTCTCCGCCGACGGCATCATCCAGGACCTCGTCGTCTATGATGATGCGGATCCCTGGCCGTCGACGCCCGACGGACAGGGACCGACTCTGGAATTGATCCACCATCAGCTGGACAACAGCGATGCCGCCTCCTGGGGCGCGTCCGCTGCTGCGGCTCCCCACGGCACTCCCGGGGAGATCAATTCGATCCGCTCCGCTGTGGCCGTGCCGGAGGGGGGGCCGTCGGCATTGACCTTCGGTGCCGCCTGGCCCAACCCGTTCAATCCGGCAACCAGGTTGAGCTTCACCAACCCGGTTGCGGGCAGGGTCACGCTCACGATCCACGACGTGAACGGCCGCATGATCGCCGTCCTGGTCGATGAACTCCTCGCCGCGGGTCATCACGAAATTCCATGGCAACCGCGGGGGCTGAGCAGCGGTCTCTATCTCGCCAGACTGTCCTGGGGTGGAAGAGTACTGACCCAGAAACTCGTCCTGACCAAATAGATCCGGGAACACAATGCGGAGCTGATGGAGCGCGCGCATTGTGTCCCCGGACTGTCGTGTCTCAAATGGATACACAGGGGTGGGCAATCGTTTGTCGATGAGCGATTTGACCTTTGGGTGGTTGGCGAATACCGCTATACTACTGTCATCAGGAGGTTTCCGTGCGACCACCAACTCGATATCTTGCCCTTTTGGTTCTCCTTCCGACTCTGTGCGGCTCTCTTTCGTGTTCCGGAAAGGCCTCTGACACGAGTCAGGTGATTGAGAACGTCGGCCTCCAAACGCCCGAATCCGTGCTCTACGACCCTCTGGCCGACCTCTACCTTGTGGCGAACATCAACGGTCAACCGACCAAGAAGGACAACAACGGCTTCATCTCGCGGATCACACCCGACGGCAAGGTGCAGGACCTCAAGTGGATCGCCGGTGGGGCGAACGCGGTCACCTTGAACGCTCCCAAGGGGATGGGCCTGACCGCCGACCGCCTCTGGGTGACGGATATCAACGTGGTGCGGGGCTTCGATCGTGTGAGCGGCCTGCCTGTGGATTCGATCCCCGTGCCGGGCGCCGGCTTCCTGAATGATCTCACCGTCGGAGCCGACGACGCCCTGTATGTCAGTGATATGGCCACCGATGAGATCATCAGGATCACACTTGCTGGTGAGGTGAGCACCTTCAACTCCCGGCCGCTTGCCGTTGGACCCAACGGTGTCAGCTTTCGGGGGGATGCCTTGTGGGTTACAGTCTCCAGCCCCGATCGGCTGTGCAAGCTGAATCGTGCCGGTGATGTGATTGCGGAGATCGGCATCCCGGGCGGGGGACTCGACGGATTGATCTGTCTGAACGATGGCGGCATGCTCGTATCCAGCTGGAGCGAATCCTCCGTATTCATGGTCAACCGTGAACGACATGTCGCGCCCATCATCAGGGATCTCCCGTCACCGGCAGATATCGGGTATGACTCTAAGCGAAACGCCGTGCTCATCCCCCTTTTCCGTCAAGACGCGGTACGGATTGATCGTTTACCCTGACAGACCCGGTGAGCGAACTCGTTCCCGTCATCTCACGGGACGATCTTCGGGAATATCCGATATTTCCCTTTTCACATCAGGGGATTATTGTACTTTAGTATCATGAAAAACCATCTCAATTCGATCTCGGTTATGATCCTCGCCGCCATGCTGATTCTCCCGGCAGTTGCCAGGGCGATGGCTCCCGTCAATACCTGCAAGGTCATCAACACCTATCCCCACGACAGCGAGGCCTTTACGCAAGGTCTGGCGTTTATCGACGGCCAGCTCTTCGAGAGTACGGGCCGTTATGATCACTCCAGTGTCCGCCTGGTCAACCTGGCCGATGGGACAATCAAGCAGATACGTCTGCAGGAGGGGAGCTATTTCGGCGAGGGGATCGTAGTGCTCGACAGCCGCATCCTGCAGCTCACCTGGCGCAGCCGCATGGGCTTCATCTATGATCGCGACAACTTTGAGCTGCTCAGCACCTTCAGCTATAGTGGTGAGGGTTGGGGGATCGCTTTCGACGGCGAGCGGCTGATCATGAGCGACGGCACCTCCACGCTCCGTTTTCTCAATGCGAGCAACGGCAGTCAGATCGGCTCCATCCTGGTGCGTGACGGAGATGATCTCGTGAAGGGGCTCAACGAACTGGAGTATATCGACGGTGAACTCTGGGCCAATGTCTGGCCCCACTCCAGGATCGCCCGTATCGATCCGATCACTGGCCAGGTCCGGAGCTGGGTGGATTGCACCGGGTTGCTCACGGTGGAGGAGATCAAGGCCGGGGCCAAGGTGCTCAACGGCATCGCCTGGGACAGTGCGGAGAACCGGATCTTCGTCACCGGGAAACTCTGGCCCCGCCTCTTCGAGATCGAAGTCGTATCGCCCAAGTAAATCGTATCCGACCGTCTCTTTGCTTGACCGCCGCCCTGCCGCGTCTTAACATCGGTTCACCATGAAAATCAAACTCGGCATCTGCAAGCGCCGCGTATCTCGTAATGCGGCGGAGAAAATCAAAAAGCAACTTCTCGGGCACCACCAGGATCTCGAAGTCGAGATCGTGTCCGTCGAAACCGCTATCCATTTTTCACCGGACGACCCCGAAGCCGCGATCCGCGAGCTGGAGGAGGCCCTGATCGTCGGTGATGTCGATATAGTGCTGCACCTGCTCCGGGAGATCCCGGTGGCGATGCCGGAGAAGATCAGGCTGATCGGCGTCACCGAGAGAACCACCCCTTTCGATGCTTTCGTCTCCCGACGATTCGCTTTGCTGGACGAGTTGCCCGATGGAGCGCGTGTCGGTTACAGCCACTTGCGTCAGAAATCGCAGCTGCTCCTCTACCGTCCCGACTTCACACCGATCGAGGTGCATGGTTCGATAGATGGCCGCCTGGAGCGGATGGAGGATCACCGTCTGGCCGCCCTGATCGTCGGCGCCGAAAATCTGGAACATGTCGAACGTCAGGACCAGGCCAATGAGATCATCTCCGGTGACATCATGCTGCCGGCTCCCGGTCAGGGGTGCCTGGGTTTCCTGGCTCGTCGCGAAGACAATGAACTCGCCCTGCTCTTCGAACCGCTCGAGGATCAAACCAGCCGATTCGAGACTATCGCCGAGCGCGCGTTTCTGGGGCACCTGGGGGGAAACCCGGAGATTGCCGTAGGCGTTCGCGCCGCACTGGATTCGAGCCTGATGATAGTCGAGGGCTTCCTGGCCACCGAGGATGGTTCTCACTATATTCGGGATGCGATTCAGGGGCTGCCCGAACAGGCCGAGTTGCTCGGCGCCAATCTGGCTCGACTACTGCTAACCCTCGGTAGCGAGGAGCTGGAAACCCTGATTCTGGGTTCACCCTGACCCCCTTATCCCTGATGCGTCCTCCCGACGGTTAACATGCCGTCGGGCAAGTCATCTCTCCGTCGGAGGATCGGAATGCTCGACCGTAAATTCATCAGACAGAATCCCGATGTTGTCCGCAAGGCGATTGTCGACAAGAACGAGTCGGGCGATGTCGACGCCCTGCTCGAGCTGGACAGCCGGCATCTAGCCATTCTCAAAGAGGTCGAGGAGCTCAAGGCCGAACGGAACTCCGCCAGCGAGCAGATCAACATGATGAAGCGTGAGGGGGAGGACGCCTCCGAGGCCATCGGCCGCACGCGCGAGTTGTCGCAGCGGATCAAGGCGCTGGACGTCGAACGGAGCGAACAGGAGGAGCAGATCCGCTCCCTGCAGCTCCGGCTGCCGAACATCCCGCACGAGTCGGTGCCCGTGGGCGGCGAGGAGGACAACGCCTTCGTCAAGAGCTGGGGTGAAGTTGACGAGAATCCCGGTTTCGAACTCAAGCCGCACTGGGATCTGGGCGAGGAGCTGGGGATTCTGGACATCGTTCGCGGCGCAAAGGTCACCGGCAGCGGCTTTCCCCTGCTGCTGGGGGATGGCGCCCGGCTGCAACGCGCCCTGATCAGTTTCATGCTCGATCTGCATCGGGAGAGCGGCTTCAAGGATGTGCTGCCCCCCTTCATGGCCAACACCGCGGCCATGACCGGCACCGGGCAATTGCCGAAGAGTGCGGATCAGATGTACCATGCCGAGGTCGATGACCTCTGGCTCATCCCCACGGCCGAGGTGCCTGTAACGAACATTTATGCAGGCGAGATTCTCGACTCGGAACAGATGCCGATCTACCTGCAGGCCTATACGCCCTGTTTCCGGCGTGAAGCCGGCGCGCACGGCAAGGACACGCGCGGCCTGCTGCGGGTTCATCAGTTCGACAAGGTGGAGATGGTCAAGTTCGTGCGTCCCGAGACCAGTTACGATGAGCTCGAGTTGCTCCTCGAACAGGCCGAGAAGGTGCTGCAGGCCCTGGAACTGCCCTATCGTGTCCTCACCCTGGCCACGGGAGATCTCTCCTTCGCCGCCGCCAAGTGCTACGATCTGGAGATCTGGGCCGGTGGGGTGCAGCGCTGGCTGGAGGTGTCCAGCGTCAGCAACTTCGAAGATTTCCAGGCGCGACGCGCCAATATCCGGTTCAGACCCGGCAAGGGGGAAAAGCCGCAGTTTATCCATACTTTGAATGGAAGCGGCGTAGCGCTTGCACGGCTTGTCGCTGCATTGCTTGAAAATGGACAGACTCCGGCGGGCAAGATCCGCTTGCCGGCAGTTATTCGCCCCTATATGGGCGGCCAGGAGTTTATCGAACATTAGGAGGTGAGAGCTGCCGGCCCGATTATCTTTGTCGAGTGAGCGAATTCGCTTCCTGCTGCAACTCTATGTCTTCATAGGCAGCCTTATTCTGTTGTTGATGGCGGTGCTCTATGTCCGCCACCTCAATGAGCGCGCGCGCAATGAATCGAATTTCGGCTCCGAAGTGATCGTCGAGATGCTGGCTTTGCATCTCGAATCGGAGGATATCGAGAACACCGGACCGCGCCTCCGCAATCTTCTCAACGAGATAGCCACCGAAGCACCCTTCCCGCTGATCATCACCGATCTGTCGGGGCGGCCGATTTTCTGGAAGGTCGAGGGTGTGGAGTTCATGAAGACCTATGAAGAGGAGGACTTCGAGTACCTCCAGCATCAGGATATCGATAATCCCACGGATCCCGGGCTGGCTCTTCTGATCAGTATGTCCAGGGAATTTCGGGAGGCGGGGCAATCGGTGGTCTTCCATCAGCCGGGCATGCTGATGCAACCGCAGGGATATATCTGCTTCGGGCAGAGCGACCTGGCGGAGGCGCTGGGGCGGGCGATCGTGATTCAGCTCGTGATGATGCTGGTCTTCTTCTTCGTGGGGATACTGGGATTCTTCCTGATGAAGCGATATGAGCAGGAGTCGATCTGGGTGGGGCTGGCCAAGGAGACCGCCCACCAGATGGGCACGCCGCTCACGAGCCTGTTGGGTTGGATCCAACTCAGCGAGGCGAGGCTGGAGCCCGAAGTGCCGGGTCTGCCCATAAGCGACGGCGACAAGGCCATCTTGAGCGCCATGTCCGAGATGAGCAGCGACGTCGAGCGGTTGCAGAAGGTGTCCGCCCGTTTCAACAATATCGGCGGCTCACCTCAACTCAAACGGGATGATCTGCAACCGGTGGTGGCGCGCACAGCGGAGTACTTCCGCCGTCGCTTGCCCCATCTGAAGGTGCAGGTGGAGATCAAGGAGCAATATGATGAGGTGCCCATGATCAAATTCCACATGGAGTTGATTGAGTGGGTGATCGAAAACCTGATCAAGAACGCCCTTGATTCCATGGACAAGACTCAGGGGGTGATCGGGCTGACCCTGGCCTACAACGCCACCGAGCGGACAGTGGACCTGCAGGTGCGGGACAACGGACGCGGCATGACCCCTTCGCAACGTCGCAAGATTTTCCGTCCGGGCTACTCCACAAAAAGCGCCGGATGGGGGCTGGGTTTGACGCTGAGCCGACGTCTGGTGGAGGAGTACCACGACGGGCGGCTCCGGCTGCTGGACAGCCACGAGGGCCACGGAACCTGTTTTGTGATCCGCCTTCCAGTCTGATGTCTGGAGCAGGCGGTTGAATCTTCGCCTCTGCGGCGAGTGATCGGAAACGAGGAGCAATGAATCTTCATCGCCAGCGGGTATTGTGGATTGACGACCAGATCGACAGGCTCAAGCCCCATATCCTCTTCCTGGAGGAGAAGGGGTATTCGGTCACCGGCGTGTCCAATGGCGACGACGGCATCAGTCTGGTGGAGAGTGAGGTTTTTGATGTCCTCCTTCTGGATGAGATGATGCCGGGCAAGAACGGCATCGAGACTCTGATCGAGGTGCGGGGCATCAAGCAGGACCTGCCCATCATCATGATCACGAAAAGCGAGGAGGAGGATCTGATGAACAAGGCCCTGGGCCATTCGGTCCAGGACTTCCTCGTCAAGCCGGTGAACCCGGTGCAGATCTTCTCGGCCATCAAGCGGCTCTTCGAGGGGCGCAAGGTACAGGAGTCCCAACTCACGCAGGATTACATCTCGAATTATACCGAGGTGAGCAACGAGAACATGGAGAAGGCTCACTGGCGCCGCTGGTTCGAGGTGAATCGTTTCCTGGTCGACTGGGATATCCGCTTCGACCGGTTCGAGGGGACGGGGCTCGAGCAGACGCACCATGATCTTCATCGCGATCTCAATCTGGCCTTCGGCAGGTATATCGAGGCGAATTATCCCGATTGGGTGTGCGGTACCGACGTCGATCGTCCGCTCCTCAGCCCCGAAGTCTTCAAGCACTACGCGAGCCCCTATCTCGAGAGTGGGCGGCAGATCTTCTTCATCATAATCGACTGCATGCGATTCGACCAGTGGCGCGTTGTCGAGGAGATGCTCAAACCCTACTTCCAGATCAAAACCGAGGAGTACCTCGGAATTCTGCCCTCGGCCACACCCTATGCGCGCAACGCGTTGTTCTCGGGGTTGTTCCCCGATGAGATGGCCGAGCAATACCCGGATTTCTGGCTGGAGGATCCCCACGAAGAGACGAGTCTGAATCGCTACGAAAAGCACTTCTTCACGGAGCAGATGGGTCGTCTGGGGTTCGCCAACCTCACTTCGAAGTATGCGAAGGTGTCGCACATCAACGAGGCGAACGAGCTGTTCAGACAGATCGGCAGCTTTCAGAATATTCCGGTCGTTTCGCTGGTGTTCAACTTCATCGATATTCTGGCTCACGGGCGTAGCCAATCGGAGATCCTGCAGGAGATCGCCCCGGACGAGGCGGCCTTCCGCAGCCTGATGGGCTCCTGGTTCCGCCACTCGGCGCTGTTCGACATTCTCAAAACCCTGTCGCGACAGGGCTCGACGGTGATCATCACCAGCGATCACGGTTCGGTTCTGTGTCGCAAATCGTCACTGGTCTACGGCAATCGCGACACCTCCTCGGGCATCCGCTACAAGTACGGCGACAATCTGGGATGTGATGTCAAGCAGGCGATCAAAGTGGTGAATCCGGCGGATTATCGCCTGCCCGCGAGCAGTCGCACGAAGAACTATATCCTGGCTCGGGAGAACCACTACTTCGTCTACCCGACGAATTTCCACGAATATGAGCAACGCTACTTCAACAGCTTCCAGCATGGAGGCCTTTCGATGGAAGAGTTGATCATCCCATGCGCCATTCTGGATCCAAAGCCCTGACCCTGACCGTGCGTGGTCCGGAGGAGACGGAGGCCGTGGCCGCCGCCCTGGGCGCGGTCGCGCGCGCGGGGGACTACCTGGCGCTGGAGGGCGACCTCGGCGCGGGCAAGACCCTGTTCACATCCGCCTTCGCCGCGGCGCTGGGCGTGGATCCCGTTGAAGTGGACAGCCCCAGTTACGTGTTGCTCAACGAGTATGCGGGGCGTTTGCCGATCTACCACTTTGACGCCTATCGTCTGGAGGGCAACAGCGAGGAGCTGTCCGAACTGGGTTTTTTCGATGAGCGACTGGATGAGGGCATCGTACTTGTGGAGTGGGCCAACCGGGTCGAACGATTCCTGCCGGCTCATGCGCTCCGGGTGCGCATCGAGATCAGTGGTGAAGAGCAGCGCAGACTGCATGTCAACGAGCCGGACGAGCGGGTACGGGCAGCCCTGGCTCGATTCCGCGAAGACTGAAGCGCCGGTTCGACGAATTGAAAGACGCCCCGCCGGGATCCCGTCGGGGCGTTTTGTGATCATCAGGTATTGCTGTAGTTTGGGATTTTGCATTTCAGATATATGCAACGATGATTTTAATACAAGCCGAATTTCATTTCGTCGCCTGGAGATATTCCTCGACGATTGAAGTGAAGAATCTCTCGGCCTCCTCAATTCGTTTGCGCGCAAGGATCAGCCTGAGGGAGCTGTTGCCCTCCACACCCTTGAGTGTGAACATCTCCTTCCGATCGACTCGATAGTAAGGTCTTGCGAAATCGGAGTGGTACTCCAGTTCGCCGAATGATCCCAGGTACTTGATGAAATCGCGGTCGATTTTGCCGTCGAGGGTCGCCTCCTTGATGAAGGAGCCGTCGAAACAATCTTCAAGTTCACGGATGGATCGTACTTTCATCAGCACTCCTCAGGCGCCGGTCCGGATCAGACTGATCTGGCGCAGCGCTTCGATCAGTGAATCCACATCGGCGTCACTGGTGAAGAACGAAGGGCTGATGCGGATCGAACCCCGGGGATGCGTCCCCAGACACTCATGGATCAGGGGGGCGCAATGCAGGCCGCTGCGCACGCAGATCCGAAAGGAGTGCTCCAGAATATAAGCTGCATCCTCGGGATCCATCCCGGGAATATTGCAGCTCAGGATCGCGCCGTCCGTCGGAGCACCCGGATTGCCGTATATCGACAGATCCTCAATCCGGGAGAGTCCGTCGCCGAGCATCTTCATGATCCGCCGTTTGCGCTGCCTGATCGTCTCAAGACCGGTGCGGAGAACGAAATCGACACCCGCGGAGAGAGCGGCGATGCCCGGCAGATTGGGTGTCCCGGCCTCATATCGTATGGGTCTGTCTGTTGGTTGCTCCAGCAGGTCACTCCGGACACCCGTGCCGCCAATCACCAGTGGCCGCAGCCGGCAGTGTTTGCTGATATACAGTCCACCTGTTCCCGGGGGACCGTAGAGCGCCTTATGACCGGTGAACGCCAGCAGATCCGGGTCGATGGCGGCGATATCGATCGGGATCGCCCCCGCCGATTGCGATGCGTCGATGAGCAATGACAGCCCATGATCTCGGCTGATCCGGGAGATTGCCGTCAGGTCATTCACGGCGCCGGTGACATTGGAGCAATGGGTCAATACGAGAGCTTTGCTCGTCGGCCGGATGGCCGCCTCGACCGCTTCAGGCGCAATCCGCCCCTGTCGATCGCAGGGGACAATCGACAACTCTATCCCGCCGGTCCGCTCCAGATGTTTGAGAGGCCGCAGCACCGAGTTGTGCTCGGCCATCGATGTGATGACATGTCCGCCTTCGAGATCGAGTCCGAATATCGCCAGGTTCAATGATTCGGTCGCCCCGGAACTCAGGGCAATGTCGGCCGGATCGTCAACGTTGAGAAGCCGGGCCAGACGCAGACGGCAAGTCGCCGCCGGATCCTCTCCAGCCGTTTCATGACCGCTGCGTGAGTGATCGAAGGGGGGCTCTTCCAGCCCGCGCCGGAAGGCGGCCAGAACTTCAGGTGGCTTCGGGTAGCCGGTCGCAGCGTTGTTGAAGTAGATCATGGTCCCGTCTCCGGATATCCCGCGAAAATGCGGTCCGGAGACAAAACTCCGAACCGCAGGCAATTGCCGTCATCAAACCAGGGTTCACTCATCGTCGATTGTGACCACGAATTCGCCGTAAGCGTCTCCGTTTTCAATCCCCTTGGTTTGCTCGCACTTGTACTTGCCGTGACCATCGGGATAGGTCTTGCTGTAGGCCAGATCCATGAAGGCTCGGGAGACGCCTTTGATCATATAGGAGCAGTTGCCTTTGGTGCTGGGGGAGTCGGCCTCATAATAATCATAAGCCCGCACGACCATTTTCTCACCGGGGATCAACTCGACAATCTCCGATTTGGCCCAGCCCCAGGCGGTAAATACGCCATAGGCTCCATGCAGGACATCTTCCGCCTGCGACTCCTCGCTGATCATCGGACCTACGACCGAGTTGAACTCTTCGGATGTGATGATGCCGTAGCCGGTATGGTAGCCGCACTCGGCCGCTGCATTCTCCAGAAGACCTTCAGCCGCATCCTGCAGATCATCTCCCGCCGCGCTCATGATTCTGTTGGAGAAGCCGTTCCAGAAGCCAGCCGGCATCTGGTTGACCATGACTCCGAACGCAGGAATCAACCCCTCGGAGTTGCCTTTGACCTGAATCTTGGACATGTCTTTGATCACTTTGTCACGATTGATAGCCATGTCTATCCCCCTTACCAGTTGACCGTGAATTCAGAACTACTGTCACCGCATACGATACTTTTGTCTTCGGTCACCCGGCACCCGGCAGGATCGTTGTCGAAGATCGCAGCCCAGGCAGCCTTGATATAGCCCTGGCCAACAAAGTTGACCGGCTCCTTGCGCTGACCCCACTTCTTGATCCAGCCCTCATCGATATGGGAATGACTCATGGAGGCGTGGCCGGTTTTGTCCTCGAACTCT
Organism: bacterium; assembly: GCA_024231955.1. Classification (GTDB taxonomy): domain Bacteria; phylum Krumholzibacteriota; class Krumholzibacteriia; order JACNKJ01; family JACNKJ01; genus JAAEPZ01. The sequence continues at coordinate 666,658 of JAAEPZ010000538.1, forward strand.
AATTTGACCTGCCCCATGCCGATGAAGCTCCAGTACTGTTCGGCGATACTGATGCGATCACTGATGTCATTGACGGCATTCTTCTTGTAGTAGCCGGAGAGCACCGGTTGGAGTGCCTCGGTGGTGGCCTCAGTCAGGTGACGGATGCCATCCATGCTCTCGGCATCGCAGGCGAGTTGCGTGAAGAGTGTTGCGTAGTGATGGCAGTGGAGAACCGAAACCTGCCCCTCGAGATAGTGGCGCATCTTCTGATCATCGAAGGAGCGCTCAGGTTGGAATTCGACCTGCGAACTGCTGGATGAATGACAGACAGTGTTTGTGTTTGAACTCATAATCGCCCCCTTTAGGCTTCCAGTTTGATCTGTGTAAGCGCATCTTCGAATTTCTGAATGTTCTCAGGAGAATCCGGTTCATTTTCCGCTTTGGTCGATGGTATGTTTGTGATCATTGCCATTCTCATCTTCCCCTTCAATCCACCCGCCTCTTTTGCCTGTACGTAATAGCTAACCAACTGTGCACCCATGGCTACCCCCTTTCGGAATCGTTGAAGTCTGTGCATATAGCACACTCTTCGGCACCTAATATGAGTGCTTAATCGTTATCTTGATTAGGTAGCCAATATTGAATGTCGTGCGAGTACTTACTCGAATTCCGTCGGTAAGATGTAACGGCTGCCGCGTTGTTTCATGTTGATCTGAATATCGTGATGATGGGGTTGCCTGGAGAGCCAATAGTCTGGAGCAGCTTCAGCTGACAAAACGTTGCCGTCGTAAGCTATTTGGGATTCGGGTCGATACCGGCGCAATCGCTGGAGTCTAGAGGGGGAAGAGGGGGCGACCCAGGGCGGAATTCAGCCGCACCCGCTCCTCCTTGCTGAACACGGGCAGGCGCCAGGCCAGAAGGCCATAGATGGTTGCTCCCAGAAGGACCACCGCAGCCAACTGTCCGACGTTGCCGATCCAGTCGATCAGCGGCCAGATTCCCAATCCCATGATTCCGCAGTACAGAAGGGTGCGCAGGGTGGAGAGCCAGGGGATCTTGACCGGGATTACCCGCTTGAGCATGAGATAGACGAAGATGTAGCTGAAGGCCATGGCGCTGCCGGTGGCGATGGCCGCACCGTTGATCCCCAGGCGCGGAATGAGTATCCAGTCCATGGCGAGGTTGTAGATGATGAAGATGCGTCCGTAGAATGTGATCTCCGGTTTCTCCAGAATAGAGAGGAGAAAGCTGCAGCTGTTGAAGAAGAAGAAGATGCCCATGCCCACGAAGTAGATGTTGAAGGCCGAGATCGACTCCAGGTATTCGGGCTTGCGGAAGACAACGGTGATGATGGGTCCGATCAGCATTATGGAGCCGACCATGACCGGCGCCAGGAAGGTGGTCACGACCTTGTTGTAGAAGGAGAAGACCCGGGTCAGTTGGCTGACATCCCGATTCCTCGTGTACTCGGCGATATAGGCGGGGACAATGACGCTGACCAGACTCTGCGCGGGGATGGCCATCCCGAGCATCCAGACCAGGCGCGTCGCAAAGCCGTAGAGTCCCGCCTGGACTTCGTCGAGAAAGTAACCGACGAAGATCACGTCTATGTAGGATTCCAGGGCCGTGCCGGACACCTGCGTGGTGTAACGCAACGCGCCATAGCGTGCGATCCGGCGCAGGTCGAGGGGGGCATCTTCCCCGCCGGGGATCTTAAGACTGAGCGAGAGGATCCGTGCGCCGAAAATAAACAACAGGAAGAGATTACTGATCGCGAGGAAGAAGAAGACCTGCTGAACAGAACCGTCATGGGGCAGGAAGAACCAGTAGAGCCCAAGTTTGAGTAACTGAAATATGGCTGTGCCGAGATTACGCATCATGTGGCTGCGATGGGACATCAGAATCTGTTCAAAAACGGCGGCTTCGAATTTGAGGACCACAAAGAGCGAAAAGAAGGGGAGCAGGTCCCTGAAGACCTCCGGGTCGATATGCTGATGTGTGGCGACCCACTCGGAATTGAGGTAGCAGAACAGGACAATGATCAGCCCGGAGATCAGATGTACTAAACTGCCGAAGATGGTAAGTCTCAGACCACCTCGACGATTTTTCCGGGCAATAGCCTCGGGCAGGTAACGCGTGATAATCGGGACCGCCCCAAAAGAGAGCAGACCCGTACCGAACATGGAGATGGAGAACAGTATCGAATAGACGCCGAAGCTGCTGACGGACAGCTTCTCCACCAGGATGATGTTAATGAAGAGGGAGATGATCGTCGTGAAGTTGTTTCCGAAGATCATGAAGGCGCCGTCGCCCATCAGACGACGCAATTTGCCGCGATTGTCGGTATCAGCCATTGTCCCCCACCTCCAGGCCGCGCATCAGACGATGTCCGAATCGCCGTAAGCGACAGTCCAGTTCTGGGGAAGCACGAAAAGAGGAGTGATCTTTCCCTGCACGAAGATCCGGCCCCCGAACGTCAGGGCGGAGGTCGGGACGACCCGCATACCGCAGCGGTTCGACACCGCCTCGAAGAAGCCGCCGTCGTGACCGTAGAACTCGATCCTCTGTGCCCGGGATGAGAACGCCTCCGTGATGATCTGCTGCACCAGGATGGCCGTTTGCGGAATATTCCCGGTTCTGTGGAGGATGTCGCAGATTGCGATGGCATCCCCCCGATCCCTCGTGATCACCAGGGCTTCCGGCTTGCCGGCGACGGCCAGCGTGTGAAAGCGGTAATCGTGCTCCGGGTGATTCTCGTAGCGCCAGCGCAGGTAGTCCAGGTCCTTCCAGATCGACAGAATCTCATGGTCGAGAATCTCCAGCAGCATCGGAGCCAGGGTGTCCCGCAACCGGGATGAGGCCGTGATCTCGACTCCGCGCTGCAATCTCTTCAGTAAAGTCAGTTTGAGTCTGGACAGAAGCATGCGGGGGAGACGGAGGATGCGATCGACTCCCCGCCCACAGAGATTGGCGACGCCGAGACGGAAGTAGTGGTACTTCAGCTCGGTAATCTTGCACCAGTCGTGATTGCGCACCAGGCCGGGGAAGGAGTTGCGATTGGGGAAACTGAAGATGGCCTGGCAACCCTCCGCAGCGGCTTTCTCGTAGTTGATCTCCGCTATCTTTTTGTACAGACCCTGTCCCCGGAAATCATCCCGAATCATCGTGTCGCAGGACTGTCCGCCGCTCAACCGCCGTCCGGTGTAATTCAGATCCGCACACATGAGAGCATGCTGGCCGACGATCGACTCGCCGGACTCCGCGATTGTGATCCACCCGGGTCCGTGAGGGTGATCCTTGAACTGCCAGTTCCAGTGTTTGAGATTCCTGCCGCTGGACAGCACCTGCCCCCGCAAATCCAGGATCCCCGTTTCGTCTCCTGCCTGATAGGATCTGATGTTTTCCGGATTTGATTTCATACGAGTTTATTAGACCTGTTTCGGTGTTATTGCCGGTTCATTGGTATCACGGTATCAACGAAACTGACAAGTTCATTCCCCGGGATGGATTACCGCGGCCGGTCAGCGTCCGGGGCGGCGCAAACGGAGCAGACCCGTGATCCGCGAGGCCAGGTAGTGACTGCCGCTGATATAGGCCTTGAACAGGCGGAAATTCTCGCTGAATGAGATGCGCGGCAGCAGGAGAGGATCGTCGCCCCCCTTGACGAAACCGAAGTCGGTCGTCACGGCGGAGTCATAGCCGAATCGCTTGACCTGTCGAACGGTCTCGTCGTTGTAGGAGCCCGAGGGGTAGCAGAAATGGCGGACCGCCTGACCCGTCTCGGCTTCGATCACCCGTTTCGATTCACCCAGCTCGTCCGCGTATTGCTCGTCTCCGGTGAGCCTGGCGCAGCTCGGGTGCCGTCGCGTATGGGAACCCGGCTCCAGAATCCGGGGGTCCAGGGCGCGGATTTCGTCCCAATCGGCAAACAGGAATTCGGGCGGCGCCTTGGCCGGGTCGACGGCGGCGAACTGCTCCATGTGCTCTTGACGTTCTTGGTCGGGCAGCGATTTAAGACGCCCCTTGATGTCGATCACCGTCTGGACCTTCTGCCTCCGTGTAGCCAGCGGATAGGTAAGCTCCTCGCCCCGGAAACGGAAACTCAGACTGCTCTCGTCGCAATCAAGCACGGCGACATCGACGCGATCCGTCCAGAGGATATCCCCGCTCTTCATCTGATCCGTGACCAGATAGAAGCAGCCCTTCAGCCCCAGCTCGCGCATCAGGGGATAGGCCTTTTCGATGACGTTGCGGAAGCCGTCGTCGAAGGTCAGGGTGACGCACCTCCCCAGACTCTCGCCCCTCTCCAGACGATCGCACATCTCGGACATCGTGATGAACCGATAGCCCGCGCGCTTCAGGTGCATCACCTGCTTCCTGAAAATGGAGACGGACAGGTGCCGGGCCCCGAATCCTTCAAGGTAATCGAAGTCATCCCGGCAGATGCCGTGATACCAGAGGATGATCCCCTTGTCCCGATTCAGATGACGGTAGAGCGCGTTCAGGCCCAGGATATCGATCAGGGTAATCAGGGTCGGGTAGATGCGGAATTTCATTGAACCTCATGTGCAGATCGGAGTCTAACCATTCCGCCCAGCATGATAGCAAGCAAGCGCCACCGGGTCAATCGACCCGGTGGCGTGCGCCAGGAGCGGTAATTCATCCCAATTCGGCGAACTGGTTGATGTTCTCTATCTGTACAGCACCTTCACCGCACCGAGGCTGACCTCTGCGGCAGGCGTGACCAAGGGGGTGATCACGGCGGTATAATACTCGTCCAGATAGACAATTCCATAGTATTCATCAACTACGAAGCTGTTGATGGCGAAGCTGACCCGATCCGGATCACCCGGTTCGGTATCTTCGAGATAGAACGCGAAACCGTTGTCGCTCTGGCCGGATAATCGCCAGAACATGGTGGGCTCGGTACCCGACCAGTCAAAGCCGATATCGGGTTGCGAAATATGGTAGATACCATTGGAGACCGCACCGATCGGCAGTGGGTAATTGGTTGCTGTTACGGAGAAATCCAGAACCGTATAACTGCCGGCGGGGACGGTGACGCCGACAAGATCGCCATCGGTGATGATATAGCCCTGCTCTGTTCCGGAATGGCTGGACCAGGACCACAGGATAGCGGCTTGAGCGCCACTGGCTGCGAGCAGCACCAGAAGAGTCGTTGCGATTATTTTCATCAGAAATCTCCCCGGACTTTAGTTTGTGAAGATATCGAGTCATTCAAGATTATCAGGATGTATGTTCATTGTACAGTCAATTGGCTTGGGCTGCTTACGGGATTGCTCGATTTTGTCAATAAGTTGTCGCTCTGTTGTTTCTGCCCCAACCGTTGCAGTCTGGGGTTGCCGCCTGCGCAGGACAGGGACATCACGGCCTCTATAATTGCGAATCGTTCAGAGCTCGATGACCAACACTTGCTATTCTGACGATATGCGTTAGTCTCAGAGGTCGCCCGTCGTGTCGGGCGCATCTTTGATATCGCTGTATTCTAAAAGGTGTCGCCGTGATTCTAGCCATTGATGTCTCCGCCACGAACGGCCTGCTCACTCTGGAGGTGGGCGGCGACGTGCTGACCCGCGTCTCCGACAAGCCGCGCGAGCACACCACCTTCCTTGATGACGCCCTCCGCGACCTGCGGCGTGAAACCGGTCGCCCCTGGAGCGAGCTGAGCCGCGTGGCCGTGACCATCGGTCCCGGCAGTTTCACCGGCTTGCGGGTGGGCCTCGCCACCGCCAAGGGCTTGGTTTTCGGACGGGATATCCCGCTTGCCCCGCTGGCGAGTCTTCTGATTCCCGCCTGGGCGCTGCCCGAATTCGCCCAGACGCCCTGTCTGACTGTCCGTCGCGCCCGGGGCGGTGAGGTGTGGGGCTCACTCTGCCGGCCCGGTGCAATGACACCCGAGTGGAGCCGGTTGCTCGATCTCGCGGCACTGAATGCCGAGGCTGCATCTCTGGCCACAGAGACCCCCGAGGCGATCATCCTGGGTGAACCCCCGGCAGGTTTTGCCGATGCGTCACCCCTGACCATCCGCCCGGAGCCGGAGACTGACCTGCAACTGGCTGCCCTGGCATCGCTGGCGCGGGAGAGCGACAATGCCCTTCTCGGCGCGGAGCTCGATCGGCTGCTGCCCGACTACCTGCTGGAGCCGGCGGTGACGCTGCCTCGGCCGAAACCGCCCGCAGCGGAGCGCTCATGATGTTGCCGTTGTCATTCGATCTCGAGTTCAAGACCCGCAGTGTGCGCGGCGAGTCCTTCCTGCCGCACCACTTGCCCGGGGTCATGGCGCTGGAGCAGGCCTGTTTCCCCGCGCCCTGGAGCGAGGATCTCCTGGCCCGTGAGGCGGGTTTGAAGGAGCGCTCCTGGAATCTGGTTGTCCATGTCGATGACGCACTCCAGGCTTTCTTCTTCTGCTGGACCGTGGCGGACGAGGTGCATCTGCTCAACTTTGCGGTGCATCCCACCTTGCAGGGGCAAGGGTTGGGTGGATTGATCCTGGACTGGATGTGCGACGCTGCGCGGGCGGCGGGCTTTTCGTGCATCCATCTGGAGGTGCGGGAATCGAATGATGCGGCAATCAGCCTTTACGAATCACGCGACTTTGCTACTCTTTACAGAAGGCGTGGCTACTACACCGACAATGGCGAGGATGCCATCATCATGGTGAGACTGCTCGCAAACAGAGGAGATATGGATGTCTGAGATGAAAGCCCTGCCGCCGGAACTCCAGCAGCTGCTGGCCGAAGTCGAACCGGCTCTGGCCGGTCTCGATGTCCCCGCAGGTACGCTGGGGGTGATCCTGGGCAGCGGTCTGGGCACGGCAGCCGAGAAGTTCCCCTTCGTCTGGAGTCGCACCTTCGCCGAACTCGGCATCACGGGCGCCTCGGTTGAGGGGCATGTCGGTCGTCTGTCGCTGGCCAAGGGGGCCGGCGCGCATTTCCTCTTCCTGCAGGGACGCATTCATCGCTATGAGGGGCATCACGACAGCAAGGTGTTGCTCCCCGCCGCCATGATGGCCCGCCTCGGCCTCAAGGGGCTGCTCGTGACCAACGCCGCCGGTGGCCTCGACCCCGCCTACAAGGCCGGCGATTTCATGCTCATCCGCGACATACTCTCATTCCAGTTCGATGATCCCCTTCGCGGCCTGCCGGGTGGTGGCGTGCGCGTGCCTCCCCGTCGTCCCCTGTTTGACGCGGAGCTGTCGTCGAGCCTGCTGACGGCCGCACGCGCCAACTCCGTGACGATGCACGAGGGCACGCTCAACGTGGCCACCGGTCCCACCTACGAAACCCGGGCCGAGATCCGGATGAGCAGCGACCTCGGCGCGCAGGCCGCGAGCATGTCCACATTTCCCGAGTGCATGATGCTCGCGTATCTGGATATCCGGGTGGCGGCGATGAGCTGCATCACCAACGAGATCCGCGAGGAGATCGGGGAACCCCTGACCCATGACGAGGTGGTCGAGGTCGGTTTGAGGGCCGCCGAGGATTTCGGCAGAATTCTGGGGACCTGGTCGGAACTCGAAGGGTGATTACAGCTTACGGAATATCGATTCCGGGGAGCGTGTTGACAAATTACTGACACTAACCTGAATTACCCCCTTGCTACGGATCATTCAACCTTCATATACTGCTCCCACTGCGCAACAGCGCCACACCCTCAGCGGAAGGCTGCCGATGTCCTGGCTTCGACGTGATAAAAAAGGCCTCAAGGGGAAGTCCCGCGCCGAGCGGCGTGAGATTCCCGATGGTCTCTGGGTCAAGTGTCAGAGCTGCGGCGAGATCCTCTACCGGCAGGAGCTGGAGAAGAATCTGTGGGTCTGTTCGGGGTGCCGCTTCCACTTCCGGGTGGGGGCGCATGAGTATCTTGATTTCATGCTGGATGAGGGCACCTTCGAGGAGCGCCACTCCGGTCTCACCAGTCTGGATCCCCTCAAGTTCAAGGCCGATCGCACCAGCTATTCCGACCAGTTGCAGCGAGCCAAGACCAAGAGCTCCCTGGAGGACGCCGTCATCTGCGGCTTCGGTCTGATCAACGGGCAACCGGTGTCCGTGGCCGTGATGGATTTCGCGTTCATGGGGGGCAGCATGGGTTCGGTGGTCGGGGAGAAGATCGCGCGGGCTATCCGCGACAGCCTCGAAACCCGGAGACCGTTGATCATCGTGTGCAGCTCGGGCGGCGCGCGCATGCAGGAATCCATCCTTTCGCTCATGCAGATGGCCAAGACCAGCGCGCTGCTGGGCCGTATGCGGGAGCGGGGCATCCCCTTCATCAGTCTGCTCACACATCCGACCACGGGTGGCGTCACCGCCTCGTTCGCCATGCTCGGCGACGTGATCCTGGCCGAACCGCGCGCCCTGATCGGCTTCGCGGGCCGTCGCGTGATCAAATCGACGATCAATTCCGATCTGCCCGACGATTTCCAACTCGCTGAGTTCCTGGTCGAGCACGGCATGGTCGATCGGGTGGTTGCCCGCCACGACCTGCGTAAGGTGCTGAGCCATGTGCTCCGTTTCTGCACTGCGTCCAACATGGAGTTCCTGGACAACGGCGAGCGAAAAAGCGAAGACGACACCACCACCACGGCGCTGTTCGACGGTCGGATAGTTACGGCCGACGAAGATCCGGTCGATGTCGAGCCGATTCAGGATGACGCGAGTGCCTGACACGGGCGGCGCGTTCATTCACTTCCCGGAATCGCCGTTGCTCCCCCCGGAAACCGCAACCGAGATCTTCCTCTACGGATTGACCCGCTTCGGCATGAAGCCGGGCTTGCGCAATATGAACGAACTGCTGGAGCGGTTCGGACATCCCGAGCGGGATCTCCGTTTCCTCCATGTCGCGGGCACCAACGGCAAGGGCTCGACCTGCCTGTTCCTCGACCGGCTTCTGCGCGATGCCGGTCACAGCACAGGCCTTTTCACCAGTCCGCACATTCTGCATGTTGGAGAACGTCTGCGGGTGAGCGGCGTGTCGCTCACCGACGACGAACTCGATCCGCTGGTGCGCAAAATCGAGAGCGCCGTCAGCGAACTCGAAGCCACGTTCTTCGAGACGCTGACATTGATGGCCTTGCTCCACTTTCGCGAACGCAATGTGGACTGGGTATTGTGGGAAACGGGACTCGGTGGACGACTTGATTGCACGCGGGTCGTCGATCCGACGGCCACTTTGTTGACCAGCATCGCGCTCGATCACACCCGCTATCTCGGCGACACGCTTGAAGCGATAGCTCTGGAAAAGCTGGCCATAGGTAAACCGGGCGTGCCGTTTCATTGCGCGTTGCCGGAGGGACCGTTGCTGGAGCTGGCGCGGAGCGAAGCCAAGGACAAGGGGTTCCTGTTGCGGGAGCTGCACAAGGTTCTGCCCTGGCGTTTCGTGAACGACGTTCTTCAACTTGATGGCGTATTGAAAGCCGATCTGACGCTGCCGGGGTTGAATCCGGTGCAGGCGCCGAACGTGGCGCTGGCTCTGGCGACATTGGCCGAGTTGGAGCAGGGGCGGAGCGAAAAGCTGCTGCCGGACGATCTCGTCGGCTCACTGGCGAACACGCGTCTGGCCGGACGCTGCCACCTGCTGCGTAAGGAACCGCTGCTGGTGCTCGACGGCGGGCACAATCCCGCCGCGCTGACCGAGAGTTTGAAGTATTGGGACACTCTCCCAAAAGACAATGCGGTCATTGTATTTGGCGCGATGGAGGACAAGGAGATCGATGATCTCATCACCCTCCTCGGCGATCGGAATGACGAGATCGTGTTCACCGCCGCGAATCAAGGCCGCGCTCTGCCGCCGGAAAACTTCCTGGCGCATCCCGCCGCGGCGGGCAAGAACTGGAGCACCGCGCCTGACCTCTTCACTGCGCTGAAGCAGGTAGGCGAGGAGCGTCCGCTGCTCATCACCGGCTCCTTCTATCTCGCCGCCGAGGCCTACCACCTGCTCGGCGTTGATCCCTGGGCATAAGCGGCTTGTCTGTTGGTGATTTTCCGCCCGACTCCCGGCGCCTGTTTGCCGCGAGGTCTCAGGTTCATAACGCCGAACGACTCCCAGGTTGTTTCCGATGCCCTATTCCCCGAATCGCTCAAAACACGTATACTCATATCGTCATTCCGACAACACCTCATGTGACCGCAGCACCAGGTTGCCTGAATTACCCATGCGCGTGAAGGGGCGTCGCATTTTGAGACAATCCACCCCAACTCTCCTGCTGATTGTCGTCTGCATGATGTTCGCGGCCGTTCCGGGCAGCGGGCAGATTCAACACGACTTGGGGTCGTTTTCGGCAACACAGTGGACCATGGCGCACGGCCTGCCGACCAATGTGCTGCGAGGTCTGGCCCAGGATCCCGACGGCTTCCTGTGGATCGCCACCTTGAGCGGACTGGTGCGCTTCGACGGCGTGGAGTTTGAAACCTATGATCTGACCAATACTCCCGAACTCGGCAACTCCCAGATCGGTGCGATTCAGATCGACGGTCGGGGACGGATCTGGGTTATCGCCCACGGGTGGGGTGTGTTCGTCAACAGAAGCGGAACATTCGAATCTCCGCTGGAAGCGGATTACGGCGACGCTCAGATTCTGGCCACAAGCCCCGCGGGGGAGATTCTCGTGGGCACCTCGCTGGGGCTCGTCCGCTTCGTGGAGGGGGACAGCTTCACCTTTTCGCCGGTCGGCTCGGTCGGCAATATCCTGTTCGACAACCGCGGGTACTGCTGGCTCACGCTCTCCTCGTCGGGTGTGGATCCCCGGTGTGAAATTCTGTGTCTGGACAATGGCGGCGAATGTCTCAGGGGGGAGATCCCCTTCGCGGAGGGGTTGAAGCTCAGCCCCTGGAATGACGACGGCGTGATCGTCCATACGCCGGACTCCCTCATCTTCGCAACCGCCGAGGGGATTCTGTCGCATCCTGTCGAGCAGGCCGTTGCCCCCGATCTCCTCAGACGGATGCTAGATTCGTCCGGCGAATGGATACCGCACGATGTGATGGAGGACAGGCAGGGGAGGACCTGGATCTGTTCCGATCAGGGGCTGTTCATGACGCCGGTCGCCCCTTTTGCACCGCATGCGCCGCGGACATCGGCTGCGGTGACGATGTTGTCCGCAGCTGAAGTCGGCACGATCCGGACTACGTTTCAGGACAGGGACGGAGACCTGTGGGTGGGTACGGAGGTAAAGGGGATGTTCCGCCTGTCGCCGACGATCACATCTCCCATCTCCGAGCCCCCCGCCTGGAATACGGCGGGTACGATGATCAGGAGGGAGCATCATGTCCCCTGGTTGTTCTCGCTCTCCGCCGCGGATGAATCGGTAACCATGTGCCTGCGCAATCTGGAGGGGAGCGATGTGGCGACGTTTCGTGACCTGGGATCGACGATCAGGCTGATCCGCAGTGCTCCCCCCTCCGCCGGCGCTCTTCTATACAATGACGAATCGCTGTTTCTCTATAAGGATCGGGAATTGCTCGAACTCGAGCCGGCGGATCCGGATTGGCCGGCGGGGTTCTTTGCCGAGTTGCCGGGTGGAGAGTTTTGCTACGATCTGGGCAGCGCCGTCGTCCTGGCTTCGGCATCCGGCATGGACAGTCTCACCTTCGCCGGCAGGATAATCGGGAAGACTCCCGATCAGGCCTGCTGGTATCAGGCCGGCGATCAGCTGTTCAGACACCTGGAGGACACTACGGACAGCTTCGGTCCGGCCGAGGGTTTGCCGCCGGGGTTCATCCGCGACATCTGGCAGGACCCGCAGGGCCGACTCTGGCTGGCGCTCCATGGATCGGGTCTGGCCTGTCTGGTCGATGGCCATTTCCGTGTCGCCACGATCCGGAACGGATTACCCGAGAACACGGTGGGGGGCATGCTGGCCGACGACCACGGCAACCTCTGGGTCAACAGCAACCGGGGGCTGTTTGTCGTGGCCATCAGCGCCCTGGATCGCTTCGCGCGCGCGGAGAGCGATTATCTCCCCTGCAGGCTGGTGACGCGGGTGGAATCGGGATCATTCTGGGCCGCGCGCGGCCTGGACGGGCGGCTCTATTTCGATACGCTGACGGGCTATGTCGCCGTCGAGCCGGACAAGCTGCCGGGCGCCACTGCGCCCCCCCCCGCCAGAGTCAATGCCATCCGCATCGGGAATCGACGGCTGGAGAGATCATCCGAGATGAGACTGCCGCAGGGTGAACGCGACTTCTCCATCAGCTATACCGCGCCCAATCTCCGTGACGCCGAACAGATCCGTTTTCGCTACAGAGTCAGGGCGCTGTCGGAGGATTGGATTGATGTCGGCAAAAGGCGTGAAGTGTTCATCACCCATTTTCCCCCCGGCGTGCACCAATTCGAGCTGCAGGCCGCCAACGCCTCGGGGGAGTGGGCCTTGAGCGGGGATGACATCACCATCATCGTCCCCCATTATTACCATGAGACGATCTGGTTCAGGCTGTCGCTGTTCGGTCTGGTTATCGGTATCCTGGCCATAGCCCACCGGCGGCGAGTTCGGCGGAGGGAGCTCCATCTGTGTGAGGTGGAGGCCGAATCGACGCGGCGTTTGCAGGCCGAGAAGTCGCTGCGGAAAATGGGCCGCCGATTGCTGAGCGCCCAGGAGGACGAGCGACGTCGCGTCGCCGGCGAACTGCACGATGACATCAATCAGCGGGTCTCCATGCTCGCCATGGAGCTGGACATGATGGCATTGGGACGGTCGCGCGCACCCGAGGATCTGGCTCTTGATGCCCAGGCGCTGTCGGCGGATCTGCATCTGATGTCGCACAACCTGCATCCGGGGCGGATTGAGCAGATCGGACTGGTGGGAGCTCTCGAACGGTTGTGTCTGGAGTCGAACCGCGTCGGTGAGCAGACGATTGAATTCAAGGCTGTGAGTGTGCCCGAGGCTCTGCCCAAGCCCCTGGCCCTCTGCCTTTACCGCATTGCCCAGGAGGCGATCCGGAACGCGCAGAAGTACAGCGGCGGCAAAGAGATCAGGGTTACCCTGTTCAAGGTCGGCGAGGATCTGATTCTGGCGATAGCGGACAAGGGAGACGGCTTCAATGTGGAGATGAAGACCAGCGAAGGTCTGGGCCTGCTGAGCATGACCGAGCGTGTGGCGGCGGCGGGGGGGGAGTTGGCGATTGAATCATGGGAGGGGAAAGGCACGACTATCCGGGCCACCATCCCGCTGAATGAAGAGGACCCTGATGGCTAAACGCGCACGCATTCTGCTGGCCGATGATCACGTTCTGGTGGTCGAGGCCTTCGAGCGGCTTCTGGCTCCAGACTACGACATCGTCGGCAGTGTTCATGACGGCCTGCAGCTGCTGGAGGTCGCGCCGAAGCTGCAGCCCGATGTGATCATCCTCGATATCAAGATGCCGCGCCTGGGCGGCATCGAGGCGGCGCGCAGGCTCAGACGTGAACTGCCTCAGGCGAAGGTCATCTTCCTGACCTCAAGCAGGGATCCGGTTCTGGCGGCCGAGGTGATCGGCGACGGCGCCGTCGGCTTCCTTCTCAAAAGCGGAGCCGGACGGGAACTGATTCAGGCCATCGAGGCGGCTCTCAAGGGCCAGACCTACGTGACGCCCGAACTGGCGGGCGAGGTGTTTGCCGCCGCGGACCTGAGCAAACAGCAGGCGCTGACCCCCCGTCAGCGGGAGGTGCTGCACCTACTGGCCGAGGGTCTGACCATGAAGCAGATCGCCGGCAAGCTGGAGATCAGCTCCAGTACGGTGGCCCACCACAAGTATACGATGATGGAGTCCCTGGGCATCGCCAGTTCGGCCGAACTCATCCGCTTTGCGATCCGCAAGGGGTTCTGAGGAGATCATCCCGGTGCCGACTCCGTTACTCCGACCTGGTAATTCTACCAGGTCTTATCCTGTAATTAATTCTGCGCTCACCTGTATCTCCTCCGATTGTTGTTGTTGATCGCCTGTGACATCATGACGTCCATGTGTTCCATACCGAAATCTGGCCATCCCCGCGCCGTCATCGCCGATGATCACGCCTTCGTTCGCCGAGCCGTCACAGGACTGCTCGCTTCGACCCATGAGGTCGTCGCGACCGTGGGCGATGGTGAGGCATTGCTGGAAGCTGCCCGTAATCACGAACCGGATCTGCTCATCGTGGACATCAACATGCCCCGACTTTCCGGCCTGGAGGCGCTTCCCCAGCTACGTTCGCTGTTGCCGAACGCCCTGATCATCATCATCACCGTGACCGAGGATCAGACTTTGGCCAGGCAGGCATCGGCTCTGGGCGCCAACGCCTTCGTACTGAAAAGCCGGTTGGCCAAGGATCTGACCCGGGCGATGTCGGCTGCCGCCGAGGGTGACATTTACGTCTCCCCCATGAGCAAACATGCCGGGAGCTAGAGACAGGTATGGAATAGTCGGGCTGGGTGCAGGTTCGAGACGGCACGGGATAATTACGGCCGGTTACCGCCGTTAATGACGTGTTTCGGCTTGGGGAGGCAGTGCAACCCCACCTCCCCGGGAATCTGTCTTGAGTGTGCGAGCCCGGCACGGATGAATTAGATGAATTAAGAGAAACGAATCGTCGATCTTGAAACGGAACGGGCCTGGATCAGAGCGGGCCAAAACTGAATGGAGCCTCGAGATGACCTGGATTAATACTCCAGTAATGGAGCTTAAGACCACGACCAGGGGCATGTTGCCGGGTCTTGATGTTTTGCGTCTGTTTACCTTGCTGCTGCTGGCGGCAACCCTCCTGATTCCCCAGGGCGCGCAAGCTCTGACCAACGAGGAAGTGCAGGACTGGGTCGCCCGGGCTCAGGCCAGCCAGGACAGGGGAGAGGGTGAGATTCCCCCCTTGATTGACAGGGATTTCAACTTCACGGCCACCGACTCCATTCTGGAGACCGGAGTCCTGCTCAGCTGGCCGACCGATCCGGATCTTGAGGTCTACTACGAGATCCTGCGCAACGATATCCCCATCATGCAGCTCTCGGCTCAGGACTCGGTTTACCTGGATACCGATGTCCAGCCTCTGAGAACCTACGACTATACACTTTTGACCTGGGCTCTGTGGTATCCCGATGACCCCATGGTTTATTCCGGAGATGTCGGTACTCCCGGCTTTTTCCAGCCCCGCAACGCGTGGAGTACGCAGTACAGCGACCTCGGCGGCGTGCAGTTCGGCTGGGAGGATCGCTCCTCCATCGAGACCGGTTACATCATCTATCGCGACGGTGTGGCCATCGACTCCACCGCGGCCAACACCATTGGCTACTACGATACGACTGCGGAACCGTTGACGAGCTATGAGTACTGCGCTTCCGCTTACTATACCAGCGATATCGGCACCGGCCTGGTCGGCAGCTACCCCACGCCCGGCGTTGCCCAGAGCATCGAACTATTTGGCACGACTGCTCTGATCGCCGACGGAACCAACGGTTTGGAGATCGTGGACGTCAGTAATCCCGCGAATCCTACTTTCATCAGCAATTTCCCGGCGGAAGATACCTTCAACGATGTCTATGTACACGGTCAGTGGGCGCTGGTGGCCGACGGTACCTTCGGGCTCAAGCTGATCGAATGGGAATATGATCCGGAAAATCCGTGGGAATATGCCTCTCAGGATACTGACGGTGAGGCCCTCGGTGTTTTCGGCCTCGAGTTCGGGCCATGGGATGAAACGCTGCTTCTGGTCGCGGACGGCACGGCCGGTTTAGCCGTCGCCATGATTACCGAGGGTTTGGATGAGTTTGCATACTATGACACTCCTGGCATCGCCTACAATGCCGTGGCGGACAATGACGGTATCGCCTACGTCGCTGACGGTGCGGGTGACCTGCAGGTGCTCGACGCAAGTGATTATTGGGGGGTGGGGGTCTCGTTCATCACCAGCCTGACTCTTCCGGGCGAGGCGATGGATATCGTGGTCGAGGGCGATTACGCTCTCATCGCCGCCGGTAGCGCAGGGCTCGTGGTGGTCGACATCTCCAACCCGGCGATCCCGGTGATGGTGGCCAATATCGACGGTGGCGGATTGCTGACGAACAGCACCGACATCGCCCTCTCCGGCACCCGCGCCTACCTCTCCGACGCTTCGGGTATCGTGGCGATCTTCGATGTCTCGAATCCGCCTTTCCCCATCCTGTCCGGCACAGTCGACCAGACCAACCCCGGCGGACTTGCCGTGCTGAACGATCAGCTGCATATCGCCGCCGACGGGGACTACAATATTCTCGACATCCCCGTCGATATCGCCACCGGCTGGACCTGCTCGGACGGCATCATGGGCACCATCGAACCGCCCACCGACATCGCCGCCAGCTATGGCATCTACCTGGACAAAACCGTGATCAGCTGGACCGACAACTCCAGTTTCGAAAGCGGTTTCCGGATCATACGGACTCCGGATGCCCTGTCCGTCGACGTCGATCCCAATGTCGTCATGTGGGAGGATACCGACGCGGGCGTGCTGGGTGTGGAGCAAACCTACGAGGTCTGGGTGCTCGATGCGAACGGCAATCCTCTGCTCGGCGGCAGTGCGGCCGGCATCTACGGTCCCGACACGATGTTGCCGCCCACCGATCTGGTCGTCTCGCAGCGTTACGATTTTGATGATCGCATCAGGGTGACCTGGACCGATGCCCCCTCCGAGGACTTCTACGTCATCTGGCGCTTCGAAATCGGTTTTGAACCTGCCGTCATCGACACGATCGTGGCTGGGGAAACCAGCTATGATGATTTCGATGTGGCCGCCGAAACCTCTTACGCCTACCATGTGACTTCCGCCTCCGATGCCGGGGGGACCTCACTTCTTCCCTATGGGGACATGAACGTTGGCCAGCGGGATGACATCCTGGCCCCGATCAATGTCGTTGCCACCGACGGCGAAATCGAGACCCACGTCAAGCTCACCTGGGAGAACCGCTCGAGCAAGACGGTCTACTTCCGTCTCTCCCGGGATGGCGAGCCGTTCCAGACCATCGCGGGCGCCCACAGCGAGGCCTTCGATCTCGGCGCCGAACTCGATCTCTACCCCGGGGTGACCTACACCTATACGGTGGAGGCGGTGTCGGCCGAGGGCCTTGCCTCGGGCAACAGCGACGATGGTTATCGTGAGCTGCTGCCGCCGACCGACGTGGCCGCCGAGGACGAGGTGTCCGAGGCCCGCGTGCTGGTGACCTGGGCCAGCGCGTCTCAGGCCGAGACCGGTTACAACATCTACCGGGCCCTGGCCGACGCTCCCGTCGATACGACCCTGATCGGTTCGGTCGGCGTCAACAACGCGGCCTATCTCGACGAGACAGGCTCGTCCGATGTCGAATACACCTACTTCGTCGCCACCCATGACGATCTGGGCGAATCGGTCCGTGATAGCGACAACGGCATCCGCCGGCTCATCCCGCCGGTGAACGTGTCCGCCACCGACGGCGCCTACGAGGATCAGGTCGTGATCACCTGGATGGACGACTCCGGCGCTGAAGACGGCTTCCGGATCCGGCGCGACGGCGCCTCCCTCGGCGTGGTTACCGACGGCTCGCTCACCTTCACCGACGACGACTCGCCGGCCATCGGCACCGTCTACAGCTATACCGTCGAGACCTACGACAGCTACGGTCCGTCCCTGACGACGGCCGACGACGGCGGCGCGGCCATGCTGCCCCCGTCATCGATGTCGGCCTCCACGGAGTACGACACCGGCGTCTACGTGAGCTGGACCGACGACTCGGCCCTCAATACCGGGTACTATGTCACTCGTGACGGCACGAACATCAGTGGTTCGCTCGGCGGATCCACGATCACGTACTTCGACAGCTCCGTGCCGGATGAGGACCTGGAGTATGAATACTGCGTAGTCGCGACATCGGGCGGTGCAGAGACCACACCCGTTTGCGACACCGGCATGATGCCCTCGTCGGTCAGCGCGGCGACCAACACGGCCGGTTTCATCTCCGACCTCACGGCCTCCGACCTGATCTACGACAACCGGGTCCGCCTGGAGTGGACAGATGCCGGTGGCAGCGAGGACGGCTTCCGGGTCTATCGCGATGACCTGCTCATCGAGACCCTCGACCCCGACAGCCAGTCCTACAACGACTTCGACGCCGCCCCGGGCTCGGTGCACGAGTATCGCGTGGAGGGCTTCAACGCCAGCTTCAGCGGCTGGGAAACCGACATGGGCTGGCGACCGGCCGACGGCGGCATCGCCGGACGGGTGACCACCCTCTCCGGCGCACCCGTGGAGGGCGTGGATATCGGCCTCGATCCCACGCCGAACCAGGCTTTGCTATTCGATGGAGCGTCATCTCGCGTTTATAGCCAATCACCGGTGCCCGCCGAATTTTCTATGGGCGGCGAGTTCACGGTGGAGTGGTGGGTGAAGATCAGCGATCAGAATAACCACACCATGATCTCCTACCGCACACCCGGCGATGCAGATGAATTCGCGGTCGGCGTTATGCAGTGGAGTTCCGGCACGATGCGATTCCGATGGGCTCACAACAATGAAACGGGCGTCGCCTACAGTGAGGCGGTAATCGCCGACGACCAATGGCATCATTGTGCGGTGTCCTATACCTCCGGTCATCTGAGATTCTATATTGACGGTTCTTTCGCTATAGAAGCAGACCCCACCGGCAGCCTGGAAAGCGGCGGCAAGTTCATGCTGGGCCAGCTTCAGAGCGGCCAGGAAGGTGAATGGAATAGTGCCTATTCGCTTCAGGGTGTGCTGGACGAGGTGAGGATCTGGGACAGTGTGCTCGATCAGCCGACCATCAGCGCCAACCGTTTCAATAAACTGAGCGGCTCCGAAGCCGGGCTGCTCCATTACTGGCCCCTGGACGCCGGTTCCGGAGGTGGCGCGGCCGACCTCACCGGGCATGGCGCCGACGGCAAGGCCTACGCTGCCGGCTGGACCTCGGCCGGCGCGCCTGTCGCGGCCATCGTCCAGACCGACCTGGACGGCAACTACGCCATGGGCGGGATCCGTTACGGCCAGGCGACAACCTTCGCGGTTATACCTTCGGGCCCCAGCCGCACGTTCGACCCGACCTATACCAACATCACGCTGGACGAGAACAGCCCGATCCAGAACGAGATCGAGTTCAACGACATCACCGCCTTCGCCCTCAGCGGTATTATAGATATCGCGGACACGGGCTGCATGAACCTTGGTGTCGAGATCTATCTCGACGGCAATCTGGCCGGGGTCAGCGCCGCCGACGGCAGCTACACCATCTCGGCCCAGGCGGGCGATCATGTCCTCTCCGTCCAGAAGGGAACCAACACCTTCTCGCCGGTCAACTACGAACTGCTGGCCACCGGCGACATCGCCGGGCTGAACTTCAGCAACACCACCACCAGCATCCTGTCCGGGTTCGTCGGCGGCAGCTGCAACCTGTCGGTGGGCACGCTCCGGTTCAGGGTCGCCACCGAGGACGGCTGCTTGGAGGAGTTCCTCGAAGCGGACGGCACCTACAGTCTGCAGCTCCCTTCGCAGGAGTATATCGTCAGCTACGAGGGGGTCGTCGGCTCTCCGGTGGAGGGTATCTCCGAGGCGCAGTTGCTGGCCTACTTCCAGTCGCAGGGCACGCACCGGATCGATCTGACCGACGGCGATGCCGAGCTCGATCTGCTCTTCCGGGCGCCGCTCTCGATGACCATCGAGGGGTTCCCCGATGCCGCCTGCGCCTTCTTCAACGATACGGAAACCACCGCCGTGAGTGTGGGCGCACCGATCATCGCCCAGCTGGCCGAAGTGCCGCTGACGATAAGCGTCTACGAGCGCTACGGCGACTTCACCTGTCCGGTGGATTCGGGCACCGTGACGATCTACGATGAGATCATGGACGTGACCGATACCCCGACGGTGCTGGATATCGTCGACGGTCAGGTGACGTACACCACCATCGGCAACCTGCCCAACATCTATGCGGGTCGTCTCGACGACGACGGCAATGATCGCTCCTACCAGAAGCCGATCAGTTTCGTCGCCGAGGTGCCGGGACAGGATCTTTACACGAGAACCGAGTGGGCCATGGTGACCGGCGACAAGCCGCGCATCGGCACATTCGTCAGCGCCGTCAGCGAAGAGCTACCGATGCTCATCCTGAGGGATCCCCCCGGAGACGGCTCCACGGCATTCCTGGAGGAGGGCAAGACCTTCACGTACGGATTCGAGGGCTCGGTTCTGGAATCCATCAGCGGCGGCGTTGAACTGGCGGTCGAGGCCGGTTTCGAGTTCACGGCCGGCAGCATGTTCTTCACCACCGATTCGGACGCCGGAGTGGAAAGCTCCCTCGGCTTCGAGATCGGAGTGTCGGCCACCGCGACGGGCGGCGTTGAGTTCTCGGTGACCACAACCGAGACCTTCAGCACCTCCGACGAGCAGGTCTTCGTCGGCGACGGCGCCGACCTGATGCTGGGTGTGGCGTTGAACCTGCTCTTCGCCAAGACCGACGTGCTGGGCTACGATCCCGACGATTGTCAGATCGTCCACTCCCAGAAGGTCCGTTTCGGCGCCGACGGGGACAAGCCGTTCGAGACGATCTACCTGTACACCACCGGCCACATCGAGGGGAACCTGATTCCCCAGCTGAGGGATCTGGCCAAACTGGCGCCGGCGGATTCGGTGTATTTCGAGGGCGCCGCCAGGAACTGGGAAAACCTTATCGTCCTCAACGACGACCTGCGCACCGAGGCGCTGCAGAACGTCAACGAGAACCGCTCCTTCAGCGCGGGCGCCGAGTTCGGCTACACTCACGAGAGTACCGAAAGCCAGTCTTTCTCCTGGGAGATCGGGGTCTACTCCGAGATGGAGGCCTCCACCGAGATCGGCTTCAAGGTTGCCGGTTCCGGTGCTTCGGCCACATTGACGAGCACGCTCCGCTTCGAGGCCTCCTTCGGCGGTTCGGTGGAGGAGGAGACGGTCCTCACCACCGGCTACATGCTGAGCGACGATGACCCGGGCGACTACTTCAGTATTGATGTGGCCACCGATCCGGTCTACGGAACTCCGGTCTTCGCCACCCGCAGCGGGCGCAGCAGTTGCCCCTGGGAGGCCGAAACCCAGCCGCGGGACGGTGTGATCCTGGCCACGGCGGATAACACCGCGTCCAACGTTCCGCCGGACGACCTGGCGGAGTTCGCGATCTCCATAGTCAACGACAGCCAGTCCGACGAGGCACGCGAATATCAATTGCGGGCCGTTCAGACCACCAACCCCGGTGGCGCCATCCTGCGCGTCAACGGGTCGTTGCTGGATCAGGGGCTCTCCTACTTCATCGAGCCGGGCGCTACCCAGATGGCGACGTTGACCGTCGAACGGGGGCCCTCCAACTTCACGTACGAGGACCTCAGGCTCATGGCCGTCGCCCCCTGCGAGTACGAACTCTGGGAGGCGGGCGGAACGCTGGCCGTATCGGACACGCTGGAGATCGACGTCTACTTCGACTCGCCCTGTACCGATATATCGCTCATGGATCCGGGTCCGGGCTGGGTGTTCAACGAGAGTTCATCGACGTTATACGGCGATTCGCTCAAGATGATGCTTGACGAGTTCTCCCTGAACATGAATGAGGACGAAACCATCACCCACATAGGCGGCGAGTACCGCGAGGTGGGTACGGAGTTGTGGACGGAGATTGATAAGGTTCTGATGGAGGACATCCCGCTCTATCCGGTGGATCATCTGCTGGCGGGAGAGCCGATGTCCGTCAACGTTTATTGGGATGTCAAACCCCCATTCAACGACGGCGTCTACGAGCTGTGCGCTTTCAGTTACTGTGAGAATGGTGGACGTGTACGCAGCCAGGCTGTCCGCGGCATCCTCGATCGTGAGGATCCCGAAATTCTCAGCCTCGAGCCGGCCGATGAGGTTCTGGCTCTGGGCGATCAGATCATCATCAATTTCAACGAGGAGATCGACTGCGAGACCGTCAACGGGACAACAGTCCTGGTGAAAATCGAGGAGATCGGCGATGACACGCCTGTGACTTCGTCGCTGGTCTGCAACGGCACCTCGGTGATCATCACGCCGACCTCGCCGGTGATCGGTTTGATGGAGGGCAAGACGCTGATCGCCAGCGTTGCGGGTGTCAAGGATATCGCGGGCAACACCCTGGACGGCACGACGACCTGGTCGTTCGAGGTTCGCCGGAGCGAATTCACCTGGAGCTCAAGCAGCATCTACAAGGATGCCGCCTACTCCGATCCCGGCACCATGTCGGGCACGCTGGTCAACGGCTCCGATGAGGATCTGACCTTCAGCCTGAACGATCTGCCGGAATGGCTGACGACGTACACCATGGGTGGCACGGTCATAGCCGGCCAGGACCTGGAGATCGAGTTCGCCATCGCGGACACGCTCTCGATCGGCAGCTATGTCGATTCGCTGACCGCCGATGTTCCCTCCGAGGGTCTCAGCGCGCAGCTCAGGGTTCGTGTCGACGTGGGCTGTCAGCCCCCGGCATGGGCTGTCAATCCGGCCGACTACCAGCATTCGATGACCGCGATCATCGAGCTGAGCATCGACGGCGCCATCTCGACGGACGAGAGCGACGTCGTCGCCGCCTTCGTCGGCAACGAGGTGCGCGGTGTCGCCTACCTGGATTCGATCGTGGATCTTTCGCCCGTGCGCGTGCTGGCCTTCATGAACATCTACAGCAACCGCCTGGGCGGGGAGAACGTACGCTTCAAGGTCTACAATGACGATGCGTGCTTCCTCTACAACTCGACGGACAACTATCTGCTCTTCGAGAGTGATCGCCGTTACGGAACGCCCGAGGTGCCGATCACGATGACGGCGCTCGATCTGCCCGCCGGCGACCTGCAGTCGATCAGTATGAACAGCGGCTGGACCTGGTTCTCCCTGAACCTGGTCGACTCGCTGGACATGAGCGTCGTCACCATTCTGGGTGATCTGAATCCCGAACCCGGGGACGCCATCAAGACCGTCCGGGGTACGATCGGCTACGTCAGTACATACGACGCCTCGCTGGGTTGGACCGGATCCCTCTCCGATCTAAGCACCAAGGAGACCTACGCGATCTATCTCAGCGAAGCCGGCACGATCCTCCACGAGGGTCAGCCCGCCTCTCTCGACGAGGCGATACAGCTGAACGACGGCTGGAACTGGATCGGTTACCCGGTCTCGGATCCGCTCGACGTGGATTACGCCCTGTCGAGCCTGAACTTCGTGAACGGCGATCTGCTCAAGAGTCAGTCCGAGTTCGAGGAGTACGTGCCCAACATTCCCGGATGGGTGGGCAGCCTGGGCATGATGGAGCCGGGGCTGGGCTACAAGCTCTACGTTGACAACGCCGTGGTTGCCGGTATCGATCTGATCTATCCCGATCCGATTCCGAATCCGGCTCCTCCGCTGGTGGCGTGGACCGGTACGACCAGTACTGCGGGCAAAGTCCGCAGGCTGGCCGCGAAGAGCGAGGTCATGCAGCGCGAACGGGCTCAGGCCGCTGCCGCGAGCAACGGGGATCGGGGCGATCGGTTCGGCAACCTGCCCGACTGGACTCTCGATCATGGTTATCAGTTCGACATGACCATGACGGCGCTGGTGCAGGTGGATGACGAATCCGGTGGAGCGAATGCGGGTATCCTGTCGGCCTTCGTCGGCGACGAACCGCGCGGTTACACCGAACTCATCCATGTCGGTCCTCTGGGACGGAACTACGCGTTCATCATGGCCCAGAGCGATATCGTCGAGGGTGAGACGGTCACCTTCCGCTTCTACGATGCGGCCAGTGATCAGGTGTTCGATATCGAGGAGTCGTTGACCTTCAACGCCGACTGGATGCACGGCACGTTGAACGAGCCAATCGTTCTGCACGCCAACTCGTCGGTCGTGGCCGGCTTGCCGACCCGGTTCAGTCTGTCACGGGCATATCCGAACCCGGTTGTCGGTTCCAGCCCATCGCTGGTCAGCTGGTCGATTCCGCAAAGCACTCATGTGTCCCTGAAGGTCTATGACGTGAGGGGTCGCCTGGTCAGCACCGTGGTCGACAATGTGATGAATTCGGGCAGCTACACCGTCCCGATCGACACGCATGAAATGCCGAGCGGCATTTACCTCTACAGGATGCAGGCGGGCGACTTCAATAAGACTCGCAAGTTCCTGGTGGTGAAGTAATGAGACGGCTCAGCATCCTTGCGGTGATCGTACTCCTGACGCTTCCGCTCCCGGCGGCGGCTTCGGAGGCCGCGATCACCGCATCAGAGAGTCCGGTTCACCTCGATACTCGAGGCGATCGGGATTGTGATGTGTTGCTTGCGAATCACGACGATGGTTTCGAAAACATCTACGCGTGGACGTACACCGCCGTCAACTCACCGGATCAGGGTGCATTCGCCGAGCGTTTCACCGGACCTTTCCAGGTTTGTGAGATCAAGTTGTATCTCACGCAAACCGGGAATCAGGCCGGTCAGACCCTGGATGTTTTCATATGGCAAGATGACGCCACCGGGAACCCCGGAGAGCTGGTTACGCAGCTCTCCGGGGTCAACCCGGGATATCTGGCCACCTGGCCGGATATGAGTGTCGTTACGATCCCCATATCCGCGGAGGTGGAGGGGAATTGGTGGGTTGGTGTCTGGGGCGACTGGCCCGGCGAGGAGGCCGGTTGGTATCTCCTGGCCGACGAGAACGGAACGCCGGGGACGACCTCCAGAACCCGGATTGCTCCCGGGCAGGGGTATCCCGCCGGTTGGAATCATCCGGGCATCGTAGGGGCCTGGTCGAACTGCAGGAGCCTCGGGATCGAGGTGGTGGGCAACTACCCCTGGATCGAGGAGCCTCCGCCGGCCTGCGGCAACCTCACTCTGGTCAATCATGACGGCGGCATGGACAATGCCTACGCCTGGGCCGCCGCCGGGATCGTTCCGCCGGAGGGTGGAGCGTTCGCCGAGGGGTTTACGGGGGATTTCGACATCTGCGAGGTTCAGCTCCGTCTCACCCAGATCGGCGCTCAGACCGACCAGACGCTGGATCTGTTCGTGTGGCAGGACGACCATCTGGGCAATCCTGGTGTCGTGCTTGCTCAACTCACCGATATCGATCCCGGCCCGGTCGCCCAGTGGCCCGAGATCAGTTTCCACAATATCGAGCTGGAGTTGTCGGTCGACGGCGACTGGTGGGTGGGCTACAGGGGCAACTGGCCCGGCGCTGTTGCCGGGTGGATGCTCGCCGCGGACGAGGATGGCGAGGGGGGCAACTCGAGGACGAACATCGCTCCCGGTCAGGGCTACCCGATCGGTTGGAACCATCCGGGTATTGTCCCCGCCTGGCATAACTGCAAGAGCCTGGGGATCGAAGTGATCGGTGAGGGCGGCACTGGCATTGATGATGAGGCAACTCCGGAGATGTCGCTTCTCCACCAGAACAGCCCCAACCCGTTCAACCCGTCCACTACGATCAGCTTTGATCTGGCGCAGGCGGGGCGGGTTCATCTGGAGATCATCGATGTCTCCGGGCGCTCCATCGCGACCCTGGTCGATGAGTATCGGGGGACGGGAAGGCACGAGATCATCTGGCGCGGCCGCAACAATGACGGGGCTGAGGTCAGTTCGGGAGTCTATCTCTACCGGCTCGACGCCCCGGGTCATGCGCAGACCCGCAAGATGCTGCTGCTGCAGTAGGGGGCGATCGCGCGAGACGGCATCATGGCCCGCCAGCAATGGGGAATAATACAGTAGTTGATGATCAAGGCCGCTCCCCGGACGGGGGCGGCCTTCACTTTTCCATCCGGCGTGACTACCTCAACGCCACGATCTGCCTGCCCAAACCCTCAATCCAGATCCGAACCTCCGGGGATGGGGCCTGGCGGGCAACCGCCGCCAGGTAGCGCAGCGTCTCCTCCCTGCGGCCGGTGGCGAGTGTGCAGTGGGAACGTCTGCGCACGATGTTCTTGAACACGCCGGGGCGCAGGATCGGATACTGAAGCGCCAGGTCATAGCACTCGATCGCCAGCTCCCTGCTGCCGCTGAACTCGAAAATCGTACCGTACTCGAAGTAGAAGAGCTCCTCGGATCCGGTCGAGATGCCGTTCGCGACGGCAACCATCCGCGGCGGCAATGAGGGTTGCCGCTTCTGAAATGGTGTCGGCTGCTCGGGATTGCGGTAGATGCTGATCGTGCTGCCGCCCCCTTTCCCGGCTTTGAATTCCGCCGCAAGCGGGCAGGTCTCTTCCAGTTCTCGGTAGAACGCAAGTTGTTGCCGGAACAGCGAGGGGTCGGCCTCATATCGTGAGCGGATGGACCCGACCGTGATAATGTAGTCGGCGTCGTCGTAGAGGGTCATATCGTAGAATACGCCGGAGCGCGCGGGCATCACCTGGAACATCGGTATCTTGAGCACATGGTGCCCAGGTTCGCCCTCCATGAGCTCAAGCACCTTCTGTGCGGTCTCGGGCCGGAGTTTCAGGGTCACCTGGGGGGAGAAGAGTTCCGGTCCATATTGCTCGACCACCAGCAGGGAGCCCGCTTCGATGTTGGCGGTTATCCATTGGGCCGCCTGGTTGCGGGTGTCGGTGCCGACCTTCTGCACATAGGCGGGGAACGAGGTCGCCGCGGGCCACAGGCAGAGCAGGCAGAGGCCGGCCACCATCACGATCCGCGCCCTGTGCGGCAGTCGGGTTTTGCCGATCCTCTCGCGCACCGCCCCGATGGCCGCCGCCGCGAATATCAAAAGGACGGGGATCAGCGGCAGCAGGTAGCGCTCCGCGTGCATCTCCATGCTTGAGATGACGATCAGGTAGGGCGCCGTGAATATCGTCAAGACCACAAACGCCGAGCGCCGTCGGCCGCTGCAGGAGATGATCATGCCGGCCAGCGCCAGTATCAAGGCGGGCCAACCGAGGATTTTGTTGCCGAGGATCGAAATGTAGTAGGACCAACTGGAGGTGCTCACCAGGCCGAAGTGGCCGAGTTGCATGTGCTGCCGCTCGTTCTGCAGGTGCTCCCGGAAGGCGGCCGCATCGAGCAGGGTGTAGGGGGATGTCATCAGGAAAACCGCGCCCGCAACGAGGAGGGTCAGTAGGGGATACCAGTAGCGGGGTCTGGCTGGCCGCCGGAAGGCGTAGGCGAAGGCGGCGCCCGCGGGGAGGAGCAGTATGGCGCCCGTGTATTTGGTCGACACTGCCAGGCCGATGGCCAGCCCCGTCAATATGCAGTTCCGGATATCGGCCCGCCCGAGTAGTCGCAGTGAGAATCCGAGACCCAGCATAACGAAAAAGGTGAGCGGGACATCCACCTCGATCAGGTTGCAGCGCGAGATGTGATAGGTGTTGACCGCCAGCAGCGCGGCGGCGATGAGGGGCGACAGGCGTGAGACGGCGACACGGCCGACGGACCAGGTCAACCAGACCGTACCCACGCCGAAAAGCAGGGAGACGGTCCGTCCCGTGAGGTAGAGGGGGGTCGGGTCGGTGAGGTAGCGCGCGCTGAAGGCGACGCCGGTGTCGATCAGGCCACCGAGCTTCATGGCCAGGAACAGCAGGCCCTGGGTGATGAAATGCAGGTAGATCGTCAGGCTGGGATAGTTGAAGAAGTGGGGGTTGAGATCGACCGCCTGGGGCGAGCCGAAGTGCCACATTGTCCAGGCCACCTTCAGGGGGAAGGCCTCCTCGTAGACGGAGGGCAGGCCCCACCCGAGCGACCAGGCTCTGAGGAGCAGCGCCAGGAGCAGGATCGGCAGCATGGTGATCAGTTGTCGGTATCTCTGCGGCAATTTCACAGGTCGTTCTCGGTCGGATCGGATGATTGATTGCTTTCCCTGAACAATATCGAGAGGAGCATGCGAGTCAATCGCATTCTTGGCGGCGGTGCGTGGGGATCGTTGCCGCTGTTGCCTGAGGTGTCGGTCCGGCGGATCGCTCCGGACTGTTAGACGGCCGACTATCCTGCCGACAGCTCCGTCGGTATTCCGCGGGGACTCACCTCAGCGTCAAGGCATCAACCGCCGCAGCCGCCGGCCTTGACCGCCCGTTTCTTCTCCAGCTTGACTCTGGCCTCGAACTGCAGGTCCAGGGCGTCGTGCTCCGGCAGGGCCGGATAATGCGACGAACCGAGCGCGGCCTGGAATTCGTGATTCAGACCGTCCCGCTCTTTCGAGATGGAGGCGGTGCAGAGGTCGTGCCCCTCGTGCCCGAACAGATCGAGCCAGTTGTTGAGGCCACCTTCGAGTATGTAGACGTTATGCAGCTCCCGCGCCGTCAGTTCGCGCCAGGCATCCGTGACGATACTCTCGTCGTTGTCCATCAGCACATGCACCGCCACCTCCGGGCCGGTGCTCAGCTCGCGGGCCAGAGGGGCTAGGTTCGCGGGATCAACCCGCTCGGCGCCAAGCAGATGGAAGATGTTGAAATCTCGCTCCTCGCGCAGGTCGAGCATGACGAGTTGAACCATGTCGTCGTACATCAGGTCGAGCAGTTCACCCGGATGGATCTGCACCTGCCGCTGCTCGATCATGGGCTCCTTCTCGGAGGCGATCATCTCGTACCTGTCCATGATCGACGGCTGGCCCAGCGGAATCAGGCCGAGGGCGAGCAGCAGCAGCAGGCCGCCGCCGGCGATCCGCAGCTTGGGATCGCGGGTCAGGTCCCGTTTGCCGAATATCCTCTCGAGCTGCTCGGAACCCCAGAACATGAACAGGGCCATCGCGACCAGCAGGCTGACGACGATCCCCGTGGGCAGCCCCATCCAGTCCGTCAGCGTGAGACGACCGAAATCGGAGGAGGTCCAGAAGCCGCGGAAGTTGTCGATGGTCTCGCCGAACACGAACACGCCGAACAGAACTCCGGCGAGATAGAAGATGCCGTCGATCTTCAAAGTCGAGGCGGAGACCAGCGATGTGCCCGGGCAGAACCCGCCGATGATGAAGCCCACGCCCATGATCAGACCGCCGACCACGCCGGGCCAGAGGTAGGTGGGGTTGACCCACACCTGCGAGAAGTCCAGCAGCTTCAGCCCGGTGGTCCAGAAGATCAAAACCATGGCGACGACGATGCCGGTGAACATCACCTTGAGCACGGTCATGTCCTTGAAGTAGAACTGCGCCGCGAGTTTGCGGGAGTTGCCGAAGCCGGACATCTCCAGCACGAAACCGAATCCGAAGCCGATCAGCAGGTAGATGGCGATCGCGCCGGCTTTGCCGAGAACTATTTCGAGTGCGAAGGGGGCCAACATGATCTCACCTCAATTCCACGTTTTGCGAAGGAAATATGCAAGCCCGTAGGCGCTGCCGAAAATGCAGAACATCAGAAGCCAGCTTCCCGCCGACAGCGACGCGCCGCCTGAGAGTGCCTGTCCCGAAGTGCACCCGCGGGCGAAACGGGCGCCGTAGCCCATGATCGCGCCGCCGATGAACGCCAGCGCCCACCGTTGCTTGACGCTGATTCCCGGACCCTTGTTGGTCTCAGGTCGCGTGCGTCCGTGGATAAGACCCGATGCGGCGCCGCCTAAGATCGCGCCGATCATCACGTAAACCAGCGAATGGTCCAGCGGGTTCTTCTCGCCGCCGGCCATGTTGAGCAGGTAGGGGGTGCGGTCCACATGATCGGGAGCGAACAGGTCCTGTACGCAGACGACCACGCGGTTCATCCCCCCCGACGCGCCGAGGCCGTTGCCGGTCAGAAAGAACGCGAGGAACAGGACGACGCCCAGCAGCACTCCGCCCAGATAGGGGTTGGCGTAGGGTTTCCCCTTCGTCGGCTGAACGCCCTGTTTGATGTTGGTTTGACTCATGCCGTCTCACCGCCTTTGGACGAGCTTGCGATCGCCGTTTCGTGATATCCGTCGATCATGGATTTCATGTCCGCCGTCACAGTGACGCCGGTGGTGGTCATATACACATGCAGCAGCGTGAACGTGCAGAAAAGCCACGCCACGAGTGTGTGGATCATCGGCAGGAACGCCGGCTGGCTCGCGGGCCAGTCGAATTCGAAGAACAGCGCCAGCCCGGTCAGCATCTGGATCGGCAGCAGAATGTTGAGCACGACCAGATAGGTGACCTGCTGCAGCGGATTGAGTCGTTCTCGCGCCGACTTGTGGAAGGGGTGCGTGTCGCCCCTGAAGATGCCGCGGAGATAGTAGACGGACTGAGCCGTGAAGCGTCCGGCGAGGCCGTCGGGATCGGGGAGGAAATCCCTGATCTTCCCGCTGACGAAATGGTAGAACGCCGCCAGCGAGAACACCGCGAGCAGCACCAGACCCAGCAGACCGTGAAGGAGCAGCGCGCCTCTGAAGGAGACGAAAGAGAACAGATCGGGGAGGTGGATCACCAGGCCGGTGAAAATCAGGCCCGTGATGCTGAGCATCTGCAGCCAGTGCCAGAAGCGGCGCCAGGCGCTGTAGATCAAGGTTCTCTCGGTGCGGACCCGTTTCTTGTCCAGGCTTCGAGCCGCCCTGAGACGCATGGCCGAGTGGATCAGAATGCCGCAGAGCACGATCAGGAATGCGCCGACGCCGAGAATGTCGGCCAGGGTTGCGATGTCCCGACCGGGCACGTAATAGCCGTCGACATCGGGGATGAATCGAAGCTGCGCGGTGGATACTTCAAGGTCGCCCTCCGTCGCCGCGCCGATGCGCCTCAGTTCGCCGACGACGGGTCTGTCCGCCGTGGCCAGTGCGACGGCGGCGTTCAGCCGTCCCTCTTGCGAGTGGCAGTCGCTGCATTCGGAGAGCGCGTATTCACCTCGCGTCAGCGAGTGGTGAATCGATTCGCTGCTCACCTCACCGCGAATCTCGAGATTGGTGAGGCCCCGCGCCGAGAGCAGCTTGACGGCTACGGCGATTTTGGTATCGCTGTCGAGGCGGGCTTCCGCGTCGGAGATGATCCCGTTGCGGTTCCCGTCCAGCGACCCGAACAGATCGGGATGGTAACCGCCATCTCCGTTCAGCAGCGCCGCACGGAGATCTTCACGCGACACCGGAGTCGCATCGGATCCGGCGACCCAGAACCAGGTCGTCACCAGATTGTGGGGCGCGATCCGTGTTGCGCCATCGATGGTGCGGCTGAGCAGGGCGGGTTCGAAACCGTCGATGATGTTGCGCGCAGCGGGCAGGCCGTTCTCGACGCCGCGAAAGTGGAGGTGGGGCTCGCCGTCGGGATCGGGCAGAGTCCAGTCCCGCTCGCTTAAAGCGGGCGCATACATGCGGGGCGCGTGGCAGCTCTCGCAGGCCAACGCCGCTAGATGCGTTTTCCTCATGGGCAGCCATTCGTGAGTGACGGTGGCGTCGTGGCACTTCTCGCAGCGGGGACGAGCGGACGCCGTGTCGAAATCGTGGCCGGGCCGTTTGAGGTACTCCGAAATGTCCGGACGCCGGGGATCGGTGTGCAGGTGGTCGGGGCGGTATGCGACGTTCTTGCTCTCGTAAGCCGGGTTGTCCTGCGCGTGATGACAATCCACGCACTCGACCAGACGCTCAGCGTGCACATCCCAGGGACGATCCAGATCCGCTTTACCCGCGAGATTGAGCCCCGATTCGCTGATGAGCGCGGAGGAGAACACCGCGCCGGTGTGGGTGGCGCTCTCCACCGACTCGAGAAACAGACTCGGCAGGAGCGGCGTCTCGTCCATGCGTCCGTGGCAGAAGCCGCAATTGATGTCGGCCGGCGCCTGGGGCGTCAGGCGGGGGTTGACCGCCGCGCCGTCGGCGTCGAAAGCGTCCCGACGCCAGCGCCAGGTTCCGGCAGCCGTCTTTTCGACCAACCCCTTGCCGGCGAGAATGGCGGTGGAGGCCCACTCGAAGCGTCCGGCGTTCACCTCCGCGAGACGATCCCGATTCGCGGGATCGGCGCTGTGGCAAAGCAGACAGTCGAATTGATCCCCGGGGGGATCCTCGTGCGCGCAGCTCAGTTCGGGGATCGCGGAGCAGGAGCACTCAAGCCCGGTGTGGGTGCTGTGGGAGATGATGTACTCGACGTCGTGGCACCGCCCGCAGGTCACGATCGAGGAGAGCGCGCCCCCCGATTCGACGACGGGAGCGCCATCTCCGTCCAGAAGCGGAAAGAGTGGGTGCAGAGGATCGCCGATCGACGGATCCGCAGACGACGGCGGGGCAATGAGCAGCAGTGCTATCAACGCCAACATGAAACCGAACCTGTTCATCGCGTCACCTCCGCCCTGTCTTCGTTGTGCTGGAATCGACGTCCTCCATGTTCGATGGGATCGCAGACGTAGCCGAGCGCGCGCCAGTCCATCCTGTCGGCCTCCTCGCCGTGGCAGTCCACGCAGGCCAGAGCCTGGTCGGCTTCGGCTACCATATGTGAGACATTCCAGTACATCTCGGTCTCCGTGAAGTCGAATTCGCCGCTGAAGGGGAAGCCGCTGGCCTCGGCGCCATCGTACAGCGCGCGCTCCCAGTCGAAGTGGTTCCAATAGCCCTGATCGTCCGGACCTGTGCCCGCGGTCTGCGGCTGCAGCAGATAGCGGTGCTCGACGTCGAACACCTGCTTGCCGCGGTGCACCTTGAAGGGCCAGATCTTCGCGCGCTTGTCTTCGATATCGCCGCGGGGACGGGTGATCGCCGTCGGGCCCTCGTCCGCGATCCTGTCCCCCGCGATATAATGCTCCGCCTCGCCGTTGAACCAGGCGTACTCCGGTTTGACCTGCTTTTCGTAGACGAAACTGCCCTTGATCTTCAGGTATTCGTGTTCATCCTCGACGATGTCGTCGCGTCCGGCCTGGGACCAGTCCCAGTGCATCTTGGTGGACTCCTTCACGGCGAACCGGGGGATGTGGCAGGTCTGACAGGCTACTGCGTCGATGTGCGTATCCAGACGTTTGTCGTTGTGGGGGCGATCGATATGGCAATCGGTGCAGGCGATCTGATTGGCCGTGTCCAGGCTCACCGAGATTGCGCGACCGCCGATGTTGTGATCACGGGTGCGGTGGCAGTCGGTGCACAGAAGATCGTGCTTGCCCATGTGGACATCCACCCAATCGTCTGGATAATAAAGACTCTGATCCATGTCACCGTGCTTGACCGCGTTGCCGCCGCCGCCGTTGAAGTGGCAGTAGCCGCAGTTCTGGCGCGTGGCCTTGCCGACGCTCCTGGCCGCCTCCACCAGGTCGACACTCTCCGCCGGCAGTCCGCTTTTGCCTTTGGCGTAGCCGCCGGAGGTATCGTGGCAGATCAGACAGTCTACGTTGGAGGTCTCAGCGAAGTCGAAGTCGGCGTCATCCCAGCCGTAGCCCGCGTGACACGACGTACAGGAGGGCCAGTTGGACTGGATGCCGATGCAGAAGTTGTTCATCGCTGTCCGCTTGCCCAGGCGAACCGAATCGCCGAAGTGGGCGCGAAAGACCGTGGGCGATTCCCAGGTCCAGTGGGAGGTGGCCATGATCTCACCCGCGGCATCCTCGTGACACTCCAGGCAGGCCCTCGTCACGGAGGGGCCGTCGGCAAAAGGGCCCTCGATCAGCGATGCGTGGTCAACATGCGCGGCATGCTCCGGCAGGTTGAGTCGGGGATTATCCTGCGCCTGTTCGTTGCGTGGCATGAGTATCAAGACGGGGAGGATGGTTACAGCCAGGGCGGCCGCAATTATCAGTAGCCGGAGAGGTTTTTCTGAGCGCACTTCAGTCTATCCGTTTCAGCCGTGCGGACGGCAGGCAATGAGATTGGATGTGATTGACGTATAATATCAATATCATCTCTATTACTCAACTATTTCAAATATGCTGGATTTGTGAGTTGCGAATATCTGAATATGCCGGTGAGTGTTACCTTGGAGATGATTCCCTATTGCGCCTGACCGTTTCCGGCCGAAGCCGGCAGCGCGCGGGCGCGGGAGGGGAAAAGGCGATCACGCAAACGGAGGATGGGCATCTCGACGATACGAGCCATCAGCGCGCCCGTGACGATCGACAGCAGTGTGTAGAGGGTCATCGTGATGATCCAGGCTGCGGGGCCGCTATCGAGACCGAGGAATCCACGCCGACTGAGGAACCGGATGGGCTGCCAGGCCAGGTCGAGATGCCAGAGGTAGATCGAGTAGCTGAAGTAACCGGTGCAGGCCAGCAGCTTGAGCGGCAGGGTCGCACGCGCGGGTTGGACGTGTGGGGGCCGGAGCACGGCCGCCAGAAGGATCAACCCCCAGCCGAGGTAGAGCATGGTCAGGCCCAGACTCTGGTAGAGGATGCTCGTGTTGAGTTCGAGCATCATCAATGGCGTGAGCAGCGCCAGACCCGCCAGGGCGGTCAGACGGCGGTGATGCGCAAAGGGCTTCAGCAGGTCGGGCCGGAAACTGCGCAGGTAGGCCAGCAGAACGCCAAAAAAGAGGCTGTCGAGGCGCAGGTGAGTCGGGAACTGGTGCGTGGTGAAATCAAAGGGCAGGTGCAGGGCGGTGCCGAGACGGAGGGCCGTGCAGAGCGTCATCAGCGCTATGGCGGCAATGGGAACCGCCGTCAGAGGCGTGTCATTGCGTTTGCCGCGCAGGGCGATGAGCAGGAAGAGCGGCAGCAGGAGGTAGAAGTGCTCTTCGACGGCCAGGCTCCAGGTGTGACCGCGGGGGCTGCCGAGGTAGTTTTGCAGATGAAGCAGATTCGGGACGAGGCGATGGAGGGCGGAGCCTGTCGTGTCGTCGCCGAACAGGACCAGCAGGGCGTATACCGCGAGAATGTAGACGAGATAGGCGGGCCAGATCTTGAGCCCGCGGCGGATGATGAAGCGGCGAAAATCGAAGGTCCCCGAGTTCCTGATCTCGTTGAAGAGCAGGCCGCCGATGAGGAAGCCGCTGAGGACGAAGAACAGGTCGACGCCGGTCCAGCCGAAGCGAAACAGCCACAGCGCCAGGGGGCGCAAGCAGCCGGCGGAGTCCGGGGGGGTGATGAAGTGGTTGCCGATGACCAGCAATATCGCGAGACCACGCAGAACATCCAGTTGGATGTTCCGCGTGCCGACACTGCCGGTGAGCCATGGGATGTGCGGGCGTCTGGCGGTCATTGATCTTTCCGGGTCGGGGTGCGGACTCCAGCGGAGGACACGGCGATACTAGGTCAGAACGGGATTCATGGCAACAGAACCGTTGGGGCGGGGTGGAGTCAACGGGGATGACGATTTGCGGGGAGTGCTATTCGGATCCCTCTGTGCGATCCGGATTATCCCTCGTCGAAAACTCCGGGTACAGTGATTTCACACACTCGGGGCAGACTCCGTGGCTGAACTTCGCCTCCGAATGCTTCCCGATATATGCTTCAATCTGATGCCAGGCGCCTGCGTCATCTCTGATCTTCTTGCACTCGGCGCAGATCGGTATAATCCCCCTCAACTGGTTTATCTCAACAAGCGCCTCTTCGAGTTTGACGTTCTGTCGTTCAAGCGATATCTGGGTGGAGCGTGATTCGCGCAGCCGTCTTACGGCAAAGATCGCCAGGGCAAACACCAGGAAAACCGAGACTATGAGCAGTTCGTCGAGCTCCCAACTCTCATGTCGCCGGGAGAGATCAACGAACCGTTCCAGAATATCCAGTCGTCCCGCTATGACAAATACGAGCACACAGCTGACGGACAGTATGATCAGTTCTCCCGCAATCGGGATTCCCGCCCAGGCCCTGTGGACCAGGTTCCGTTTTTTGGTCAATTCCGCAATCCCCCATCCTGATCGGTTTGTGATCTACTCGATATGTCGGCTCTCAGTATGATTGTCCAGAGTTTTTCAATAGGAGGCGCATCATAGGTGATTGAACGGAAAACACCAACCCGTTTCGGATCTGGGGCAAAGCGGCTCTCCTGGCGCGAGCACATGGCTGATCGGTCGCGCCGCCTGACCTCTCGCCATCGCAGATCACTTCGCCGAATTTCGGGACTGCAAAAAAACCGCCCGTATCCGGGCGGTTCATCTCGGCGCATCATCAATGTGTGGCGAGAAATGATCAGCGAATCAGGGTCATCTTGCGGATCTCGGAGTGGTGACCTGACATGAGCAAGCGGGCGTAATAGATGCCGGAGACCTGATCGTTGCCGAGTTCGTCCCGACCGTCCCACTGCAGCGTATGATTGCCCGCCAACCATTCACCCGACGCCAGGTTGCGGATCAAACGGCCCTGCACGTCGAAGATGGACAGGTCGATAAGTCCCGTTTCGTGTAGAGTGAAGGCGAGATTGGTCGTCGGGTTGAAGGGGTTGGGGAAATTCTGGGCGAACACCAGCCTGTCGGCAATCCGAATCTGGCCGCGGATCGGTCCCAGATAGGATTCGGGTTGGTTGTGGTCGTCCAGCAAGGCGATCCAGTAATGATACTCGCGCCCCGGGAGGACATCATGGTCATTATAGTGATAGGAGCCGGGTCCATAGCCACCGGCGGCGAGTATCGGCGCGGAGTGCCAGGGGTTGTCATCGACGCCTCGGTGCAGACGGAAAGACTGATTCTCGCCGTCGAGCAACAGAACCCAGTTGACGGCGAGGTAGTCCGTTTCATCACTGACCGTCAATGACTGCAGCACCAAAGGTGTGTCGCTGAATCGCAGCACGGGCGAGTTTTCCATGTATCCGCCCATCGAGGTGATATCCGGATATTCGCCATACTCGAATCCGGCGAACCAACCGTTGAAGTCGAGTCGGACCTCACCAGCGCTCTGCGCGGCTATACTGAAGTGCAGATCGATCCGACCACCCTGTTGCATGATGAAGTTCGGTCCCCCCTGGGGAGCATCGAATATGAATCTGTGGGGCACCAGATCGTCCGCCACCTCGCCGACCTCACCGGTTTCGTAGAGCACCTGCAGCGGCGTCGGGCCGAAATAGGCTTCGACATTGCGTACCGCGATCCAGAACGGCAACTGTTCCGATATGAAGAGGTTGCTCAGCTTTCCCCCCTCATCCAGCTGAACGGACCAGGTGACGTGGATGTCTTCGTCGAGCGGAACATCCTCGTCGTTGCTCTCGATTGTCCTGGAAACCGTTGTGAAATCGTCGCTTGGCCAAGTGTAACCCAGGGCCAGCGCCGGTGCCAGCGCCAGCAGGGCCACAAAGAGGGCCAGGGTTCCGCAAAGTCGTTTGAAGGGTATGTTATATCGAGACATCCCGGCGATGCCGGTACTTTTTTCAGTTGCTCGCATTGATCGGCTTCTCCCGCTATCTGTCTAATAAAACCAACAAATCGCAGTTTTGGCTTCCCCGGGAATTTAATCCCCCCAACCAACACAGACGGCCTGCTCCGCCGTCGAATTGAACAACAGCATTCTTCGTACCATGCCGAAACAATGCATAACAGAAATTACTCGCCGCGTTGAGCATTAATTGATCCTGTGTTAAGCTGCGGCTCTTCCCGCTGGTGATATCCCCAGTGATCTGGTAACTCTCTTGGCGGTGTGGTCAGTCTTTTTCCTGTCTGGAGGCTTCATGAAGAGTGGAGGGATTCCCTACCGTCTATCCCCGGAACGTCTGCGCTGGTCGATCGACCCGACCAAACTCCCTGCCGTGGGGGAGAAGACCCGTTTGCCGCTTGAGATCATCGGACAGGATCGCGCGCTCGACGCCCTGCGGATGGGGCTCGATATCAAGCAGGCCGGCTATCATATCTTTGTGACGGGAACCGAGGGTACGGGGCGCACGACCATG
This sequence comes from bacterium, assembly GCA_024231955.1. Lineage (GTDB taxonomy): Bacteria > Krumholzibacteriota > Krumholzibacteriia > JACNKJ01 > JACNKJ01 > JAAEPZ01. The sequence continues at coordinate 704,184 of JAAEPZ010000538.1, forward strand.
ATCCGCCGGATTCTCGAGGAGCGGAAGACCGATAGTCCGTCGCCGAGCGACCTCTGTTATGTCTTCAACTTTGAAGCGGCGGATCATCCGCTGCTCCTGACATTCCCCGCCGGCAAGGGGCGAGACTTCGCCCGCCGCATGGATTCGATGGTGGGCAGCCTCCGGCGACACATCCCGGAGCTTTTCCGCGGAGAGGATTATCAAAAGCGGGTCGGCCGTCTCGAGCGCCATTACCGCGGCGCCCAGAGCGATGCCGTGCGGGACTTCGCCGAGGAGGCGCGGCAGTGCGGTCTGAGCCTGGTCGAGACGCAGACGGGACCTTATGTCCGCCCCGAGCTGCAGGTCGTCATAGAGGATGAGGCCTGGGAGATCACCGAACTCGGCATCCTGGTCGAGGAGGGGAAACTCGACCAGGAGACGGCAACCGCGCTTGAGGCCAGTCACCTGAAGCTGTCCGATGAGTTGAAGGAGCTTGTCCGCTCCAACGCCCGTCTGGAGGAGACCTTCCTGGAGGAGCTTGAGCGGGTGATGAAGTCCGTGATCCATCCGCTGATCCATGATTCGATCGAGATGCTCAAGACCCGTTTCGACAATGTCGATGTGGACAAGTGGCTGGACACGGTGGAGGAGGGCCTGCTGGAGGAGAGCTGGATTCGTGATGAGGAGGAGGAGGAGCTGGTCGAACCCTTCTATCGTTTCGGCGTGAATGTCGTGGTGGACAACTCCCGGCTTGAGGGTGCGCCGGTGATCATCGAGTCCACGCCGACCTTCCACAATCTGTTCGGCACCATCGACCAGCGCCACCTGCCCAATGGCGCAGCCTTCTTCGATTACCGCCGGATCAAGACGGGCGCCCTGGCCCGCGCCCAGGGGGGCACGCTGGTGATCATGGCCCAGGATCTCCTGGAGGAGGGGATGGTCTGGCCCACGCTCAAGCGTGTGCTGCGGAACCGGGAGCTCCAGATTCAGGCCTACGATGTCGGCAACCGGATGGTTGTGGGACCGCTGAAGCCCGAGCCTATCAAGCTGGATGTCAAGGTGATCCTGGTCGGGGATACCAATCTCTACCTGACGCTGCTGCAGGGTGATCCCGATCTGCAACGGGTCTTCAAGATGAAGGTGGATTTCGCAACGGATATGCGGCGCGACCGCAACAATATCCGTCGCTATCTGAGTTTCATGAACAAGGTCCGCAAGCAGGACGAACTGCTGCCCCTGACCTCTGATGGCTCCGCCACAATTCTGGAGTACGGAGCGCGGCTGGCCGGCCGCCAGGACCGGCTCTCCACCCGTTTCAGCAAGATCGTGGAGATTCTGATCGAGTCGGACTATTTCGCCAGGCAGGCCGGGAGCGCGGAGGTCTCCATGCTCCATGTGGACAAGGCGCTGGATGAGCGGGTGCGTCGTTTCGGTCGTACCGAGGAGAACTTCCTTAAAATGTTCCGTGAGGGGACGATTCTCCTCAGCACGACCGGTATGGCGGTGGGACAGGTCAACGGCCTGTTCGTTATGGAACAGTGGGATTACGCTTTCGGGCAGCCCATGCGGATCACCGCCTCCTCATCGCTGGGCGATGGGGATATCATCAGTATCGAACGGGAAACCGAACTCAGCGGCAGCTCCTTCGATAAGGGTCATATGATCCTTACCGGGTTCATCCGCCAGCGGTTCGGGCAGGACAAACCGCTCAGTCTGCATACATCGGTATCCTGCGAGCAGAATTATGTCGGCGTCGACGGCGACAGCGCCAGCGCCGCCGAGTTGTTCGCCATCCTCTCCTCAATATCGCGTCTCCCGATCAAACAGGGGCTGGCGGTGACCGGCTCGGTCAACCAATATGGGGAGATCCAGGCGGTGGGTGGCGTCAACGCCAAGATCGAGGGATTCTACCACGTCTGTCGCGATCGTGGCTTCAAAGGTGAAAACGGTGTGGTGATACCTGCGGCGAATGTCAGGGATCTGATGCTGAACAAGGATATTGTCCAGTCCTGCCGCGATGGGCAGTTTAACGTGTTTGCCATCAAGACCATCGATCAGGGTTTGCACCTGCTCACCGGCTGCCCGGCGGGACAGTGGCGAACCGCCGGAGGTTGGACTTCGGGAAGCGTCAATGACCTGGTGGACCGTCGCCTGGCCGAGATGGCGATCACCATGAAGCAATTTGGCGATAGAGGAGACAGTCTCAGGTAGGGAGCTGTCTTGACAGCGGCCCATCAAGCGTTTAGTAAATAGGAAACTCTGACCCGGGAATGAGATAATGGCCAAAGTCGTCCTGCAAAATCTGTGGAAAACATTCGATAAAGACGTTGTCGCGGTGCGTGACGTCAACCTGGAGATTAATGACCGCGAGTTCATGGTTCTGGTCGGACCTTCGGGGTGCGGCAAGTCCACGACTCTGAGAATGGTGGCCGGCCTTGAGGAGATCACCCGGGGGGAGATCTACATCGGCGACCGGCTGGTCAACGATGTCCTCCCCAAGGATCGCGACATCGCGATGGTTTTCCAGAACTACGCGCTGTACCCGCACATGACCGTGTACGACAACATGGCTTTCGGGCTCAAGCTCCGGAAGTACTCCAAGACGGAGATCAAGGAGCGTGTCGAGTCCGCCGCCGATATTCTGGGAATTACCGAATATCTGGGGCGCAAACCCAAGGCCCTGTCGGGGGGGCAGCGGCAGCGCGTGGCCGTTGGGCGCGCCATCGTGCGTCAGCCTTCGGTATTCCTCTTCGATGAGCCGCTCTCCAACCTCGACGCCAAGCTCCGCGTGCAGATGCGCACGGAGATCAGCCGGCTGCACAACCGCATCCAGGCGACGATGATCTACGTCACCCACGACCAGACCGAGGCCATGACCATGGGTGATCGGATCACGGTGATGAAGGACGGCGTCATCCACCAGGTCGATACGCCGCTCAATCTCTACAACAAGCCCTCCAACCTCTTCGTCGGCGGTTTCATCGGCTCCCCGGCCATGAACTTCATCGCCGGACGTCTCGCCGACAATGCCGGGCTGGTGTTCGAATCCGAGATGGGGCCGTTGCCGCTCGGCGCCGAGGATGCCGGGCACCTCAAGCCCCACGAGGGGAAAGAGGTGTTCATGGGTATTCGACCCGAGGATATCCACTCGGTGGAGTTCGGTCCCGACATCCCCTCAATCAGCAAGATCGACAGCGAAGTGGATGTGATAGAGCCCATGGGCAACGAGCTGTTCCTTTACGTGAAGGTGGCCGGTGCCTCGCTGGTGGCGCGGATCGATCCTCGGCAGAAGGCCGTCGTCGGCGGAGCACTGCCGCTGTGTATCGACATGGACAAGGTCATCTTCTTCGATGCGAAGACCGAGGAACACCTGGTTTAATTCAGCACTATGCATGGAAAGGCGCACATGCCTCGTCTCTCTCTTGGCCTGGACGTCGGTGGCACCAACATCAAAGCGGTTCTGCTGGATGGGTCCCACCGTGTCGTGCGGCGGGGGCGCTGGCGCACGGCCTCGTTCGGGACCGACGTCGACAGTATCATCAACGGTCTGTGTCGCTGCACGGAGGATCTCCTGCGCCGCGAGAAGCTGGTCGCCGGAGAGCTCAAGGCGCTGGGGCTGGCCTGCGCCGGACTCATCAATCGTGAAGAGGGTTTGATCGAGGAGTGCGCCAATCTGGCGCCCTGGGTAGGCATGCCGCTGGGCGCTCTGCTCAGCGAACGGTTGGGGATCAGGGTGGCGCTGGAGAATGACGTCAACGCGCTCGCCTGGGGCGAGTGGAAGCACGGCGCCGGTCGAGGAGCGCGCAATATGCTCTGCATCGCCATCGGCACCGGTGTGGGCGGCGGGATGATCCTCGAGGGTGAGCTGCACACCGGACACAGGGGGTTCGGCGGAGAACTGGGTCATATGGTGATCAACAGCGACGGCCGCAAATGTATCTGCGGCAATCGCGGCTGCCTGGAGGCCTACATCGGCGGGCAGTCGATCATCCGCTCGATCCGCCGTGCTCTGGCCCGTAAACGACCCGGTTGGCGGGCGCTTGCGCATCACCTCGGCGATGCCGATCCGACCCCGGCTCTTCTCACCCGTGCGGCTAAAGCGGGCGACAAACTTGCTCTGGAACTTTACGACGAAGTGGGGCGTGCACTGGGTGTGGCTATTTCAAGTTATATCAATATCTTCGCTCCCGAGCTCATCGTGCTCGCCGGCGGTGTCGCCGCCGCCGGGAACCTGATTCTCGCCCCTGCTCGCAGGGAGGCGACCGCTCGTTTGATGGATCCCTCAACCCAGACCCTGGCGATTCGCTGCCGCACGCTGGGCAATGACGGCGCGGCCATCGGTGTCGCGCTCCTCGCTGAGGAGCGGATCTCATGAGGCGGGCCGTGCCCTCACTCTTTCTCCTGCTCATGATTGTCTGTGCACTGGCTGTTCCCGGTGAGGTAAGCGCCACCACCGAGGAGCCGCTCACGGTCTACAATATCCAGGGCGTGAATTTCTCCTCTCGCAAGCAGGGCAATCTGCGGATCATGACGCTGACCAACGCCGTGATCATATCCGACTCGCTGCGGATCGATGCCGACCGTGCTGAGCAACACGACAATGAGCAGGCGGGCACCCTGAAATTCTATCTGCACGGCAACGTGCGGATTGTCGAGGGCACCACCACAATCACGGGTGATGACGGGATGATAGACCGGGAGCTGGAGATAGCCTCGGTGGTCGGCAACGCGCGGATTGTCGACGGCGATGTGGAGATCTTCTGCGAGGAGGCCGCCTACAATCGCCGCACCCTGGATATCGTGTTGTCGGGCAACGTGATCATTCTCCAGAAGAGCAATCGGATCGAGGCGCAGCGGATAATATTCAACCGCGAGACGAAGTGCGCGGAGGCCTTCCTCGATGTGGCCGTACATGATCTCGAAGCTAAATCCATCCTGCGCGGGCAGCACGGCACCTTCGATCATCTGACCGAAGAGGCGGTGATGGATGACGATCCCAGCCTGATGAGTGTCGAGGCGGCCGGTGATACGGTGACGGTGATTGCCCGAACGATGCGCCAGAGGCGGAACGAGGGCCTGTCGATTGCCGTGGGCGATGTCCATTATTCTCGCGGCAATACCGAAGCGTTCTGCGATTCCGCCGCTTACTTCCATGACCTCGATTTCCTGGCCGTATTCGGCAAGCCCGAGGTCACGCAGGGGGATACCCGGCTGACCGGGGACAATATCGAGATGTCCTTTGACGGCAAAGAGCTGCGCACCATGACCATTGACGGCGGGGCTCGGTTTCAGGACGAACCTGCCGATCCGCGGGTGTTCCCCGGCCTGTTCAGCGAGATCTCCGGCGACAGATTCCAGATCGAATTCGAGGACGGCGACATCCGCAAGGTCAATGTGAGCGGCAAGCCGCGCAGCCTTTATATCCCCGAAGTGACGAGTCGGGCGTCGATCAACGAGGCCTTCGGTGATTCGATGATCCTCAGTTTCGCCTCCGGAGATCTTGAGGAGGTGATGATCTTCGGTGAGGCCCAGGGGACATACCGTTATCTGGACGACTGGGAGGCGGCCATGGCCGGTCGGGAGCCGGTTGCCGCCGACAGTCTGCCGACAACGCCCCCCGCCGCGGCGACGGTGCCGGAGACGCCCTCAGAGCAGATTGGCGTGGCCGGATTCTCCGATCTCGCTCTCCAGATCGCCTACAAATCGCGGGATATCGTCTACAACGCGAGGGAGGAGCGGGTCTACCTGGAGCGGATGGCCGAGGTGGAGAACGAGGATTTCACGTTGATGGCCCAGTTCATCCGTTTCGATGCCCGCGACGATTTCCTCGACGCCCGCGGTGAGCCAGTCCTGGTGGACAAGGATGACAAGCTCTACGGCGAAATGATGGAGTACTCCATTCCGGATAAGGCCGGGTTGGTTTTCGAGGGCGTTACCCGGTATGGCGAGGGGTTCTATTCCGGGGCCAAGTTGAAGAAGCTGGGCAAGGACACGATCAACGTCGGCCACTCCATGTACACGACCTGCGACCTGGAACACCCGCACTACCACTTCAAGATCGACCGCATCCAGGTGCAGACTCAGGACAAGATGGTCGGCGCGCCCGTTCGGTTCTACCTGGGCAAGATCCCGCTATTCTATCTGCCGTTCCTGTTCAATAATCTGGAGCGGGGGCGTCGCTCCGGTTTCATCCAGCCCGACCTGGAATTCGGCATCTCCACCGGCTCCGGGCATCCCCAGCGATTCGTTCGAGATGTCGGCTACTACTGGGCGATCAACGACTATGCCGATCTGCAGACCCGTTTTGACTTCGTGGAGCAGCGATCGCTGTATGGGGCCGTCTCCCTGCGCTACTATCAACGCTACTTCATGAGCGGGTCGCTGCGCAACAACCTGAGCTGGAGCACCACCAAGGATCTCAATTCGGATAGCCGCTCCTGGGGCTTGCAGGGGAGCCATCAGCAGAACTTCGGTGATCACACGCGGCTCAACGCCAATGTCGATTATGCCAGCAGCAGCAGTATGCGCGATGACATCAATCACTATTCCGTGCAGGAGGTGATTGATCAGCGGCTGACCTCCAACGTGTCGTTGACCAGGCGCTGGAACAACTGTTCGGTCAGCACCAGCTATTCGCGGACGCAGCTCCTGAACCAGGATGAGAACGAAGAGGATGATGACCTGCTTCTCACGGAGCGGATCCCCTTCAATATCTCGACCACCAGCATCCCGCTCTGGCCGCACGGCGTGGGCAAGGGGGGGATCCAGGGGCAATTGGCCAAGATCAAACTGCAACCCCGCATCTCCTACAATCAGACGCGGAGCACCTATGAAGATCGCAAGGTGATCTCCGAAAGCGCCAGCACCGGCAGCAGCATGGGATTCAACTGGAAACTCGGCTTTGTTCAGGTCCAACCGTCGGTGAGCGCCAGCGAATCCTGGACCCGCAGCACGGCGATGGAATCGAACTCGGTAGTCGTCCCCTTCGGCAAGTTCGATCAATTGGATTCCACAACTCCCGTCAGTCCGCTCGGGGAGACGGGATTGTACTTCAGTGAACTGATCGAATCCGAGGTGGGGAGCGAGTGGTCCCACAACTGGAGTGCGCAGGCAAACGCTTCGACCAAGTTCTACGGAATCTTCTACCCGCGGATCGGCACCCTCACGGGGATGCGGCATACCATTGCGCCCCGCGTGGGCTGGAGGTACAGCGAAAGCCGAGGTCAGCGATTTTCCCTTTCGCGGACCATGTCCATGTCCGTGAGCAATACCTTGGATCTCAAGTTCGGTGAGGACGATAAAGTGCGACGCAAGTCGGGCGTCGTCTCCTGGAATCTGGGGACGAACTACAACATGGAGAAGAAGCCGGATGAGGATCCGTGGGGCTCCTTGAGCAGTTCGCTGCGACTGTCGCCTCACCCGGGGGTCTCAATGAGCATGAACTATTCGCATGACCTCAATAATGCGAAGAAGATCAGCTCGAGCATCAATGGCTCCCTCCGTCTGGCGGGGCGTTTCAACTACGGCAGGATTGAGAAGGTGGATCGTGCGCAAAACGTCGTGACCGCCAACGAGGATGGTCAGAAAGGGAACGACGGGGAGGATGAGGATCCGTTGGCCGAGGATCTTGACGATGATGACGACTTCTATCCTTTTGGTGACGATGACGGCGTCTGGGGCGATGAGGGCAGATCGGGGCGGGGCGACGGCAAGGCCCAATCCTGGAACCTCGGTGTCAGCTTCAGTCTCAACCAGACTTCGAACACCAACCCAAGTCCCTCATTGGCTTTAGGCGGCAGCATCAATCTCACCGACAACTGGAAAGTGGACTATCGGACGAGTCTGAATCTCAATGACGGGCAGCTTAACGGGCAAACCCTGAACTTGACACGGGACTTGCACTGTTGGGAAGCTACCTTCTCACGTCTTGTAATCAATGGAGTTGAGCAGTATTATTTCCGAATCTACTTGAAAGCACATCCGGATGATATCAAGATTGAATCGGGTGACAGAAGCGCCGGTTATGGCTATAGGTAGATCACCCAGTTCCCGGGAGGGGAATCATGAACAAGGCAGATTTAATTGAGAAGGTGGCCGAAGCTGCGGATCTGAGTCGCAAGGATGCTCGGGCCGCCGTGGACGCAATATTCGCTACGGATCCTCGTGCCGGCGTTATCGCCAATGCGTTGGAGGATGGCGAGAAAGTGCAACTGACGGGTTTCGGAACTTTCGAAATCAGGGAGCGTAAAGCCAGAGTCGGTCGTAATCCCCGAACAGGTGAAGCAATTCAAATCGCTGCAGCGCGTGTACCTGCCTTCTCGGCGGGCAAATCGCTCAAAGAACGTTTCTCAGGCTAGATTCTTGGGGCGTTCGGCGCCTTGAAGAGGAGTGGATATGGCAAACAGATCATTATTCAGGCTTCTGAATGGAGGCCTTCTACTGTTGTTGGCGATCACGCTGACGGCGATTGTCGCACCAGCCGAGGCAGCGGCGGAGGTGTCGATCGTGATCGGATATGAAACTAGGAATGTCGGAGAAATAGAACCCTGTGGTTGAAAGTCCAAACAAAAAGGTGGGATCGCCCGGCGGGCGGCCCTTATTTCGGATTTGAGAGAGCAAAACGACCACGTCCTGATCCTCTCGGGCGGTGACTGCGTCACCACCAACTCGGCCGTCCATGAGCTGCTTCTGCAATCTGAAGTCTATCTGGAGCTGTTTGGCCAGGTTGGCGTCGATGCCGTTTGTGCTCAGAGCGTGGATCTGCGATCCGGCTACGATGAATTGCTGGCCAGCGGCGAGAAATACAACATCCCCTACATGTGCGCCAACCTGAAGAGAGATGGCGAACTCATGTTGCCGGGTTTCAAGGTGTTCGAGTTCGGCGGCAAGAGGGTCGGTGTGTTGTCGGTTGTCGATCCCGCGATGCAGCACAGCGCCAATAAAATGCCCGCGAACTTCAAGTACGAGGATCCCGCTCTTGCTGTGGGGGAGGGCGTCAAAGCACTGCGTGAAGTAGAGGGCTGCGATGCCGTCATCCTCATGTATGGTGCCCGGCGCGACAAGACCGTTGAGCAGTGCGCCGACATTGAGGGGATCGATCTGATCCTCTACGGTAATTCCCACATGAGTCAGCGGGTGCCGGCCGAAACCGCTGCCGGGACGTATGTCTATTCGGCCGCCGCCAAGGGCAAGGACTTCGGAGAGATCATACTGACGATCAACGATGACGGCACCACCGATCTGTCGCCGATCATGATCCACGAGCTCGACAAGAATTACAAAGACGATCCCGATGTCCTCGCCAGGGTGAATGCCTACAAGGCCGAGGCCAAGGAGCGTAAGGATCGGGCCAGACTCATTGAGGAGATGGCGCGGAACTTCAGCGATACTCCCGTATCCGAGACCTATCTCGGCACCGATGTTTGTGCGCGCTGCCACAGTGAGCAGGTTGCTGTTTTTGAGAGCAGTGCTCACGCCGGCGCCATGCATTTGCTGGAGGAGGCCGGCGAGAGCGCCAACGTCGAGTGCATCGGCTGCCACGTTACCGGCTGGAACTCCGCAGGCGGCTATGGCATCAACAAGCAAAACCGTCTCATGTTGAGCGGTGTGCAGTGTGAAGCCTGCCACGGCTATGGAACGGCTCACGAACGGAACAATCTCGCGACAAGAACCAGGGCTCGCGAACTCTGTCTGGATTGCCACACGGAAGAGCAGAGTCCCGATTTCGACTTCGAGATCTACTGGAAAACGATCAAGCACTAGGAGTAACCGGTTTGCGGAAATATCTGCTCTGCCTGTTCCTCCTGTTCTCCATGTTGAATCCGACCCGATCCCAGGGGAGCGTGAAAGCTCCTCTGGGGCCGGGTTTTTCTCTGGAGTACAGGGTGGAGGTTCTGAACGAGGGCCAGCGACGGGATGAGACGCTGACCCTGAAGGTGATTGAGGAGGCCGCCCCGAACGCGTGGCGTCTGGAGTTGCGTCTTGGTGATGAGGAGAGTGATCTGCGTTATCAGGCCGTCTATCGGGATGGTGGCGATTCATCGGCGTTTGCCCTGGAGCGCTTTACCGAAACCTGTTTCTGGGATGAAGGCTGGGCGCCCGTGGCTCCGGCGGACCTGGAATTGCTCGCGACCTTAAGCGCCATGGAGGAGCATTTGCGCCCCGTTGAGACCGGAGCGGATTCCACGATGACGGTCGGGGGCAGAGCATTGATGTGCAGGTATTACAGCTTGAGCGACAGCAGTGAGGTGGTGCAAGAGGGGGAGAGCGTCACAATCAGAACGAATCAGTTCGTCAAGGGAGATGCGTGGATTTGCGATGAAGTGCCGTTCGGGGGGTGGGTGCGTTATCGAGAAGAGCGAATTGCCACCAAGGTTTCTGAATTTGGCGGACGCAGTTTCACGGGTAATGAAGAGCGAAGTGAAGAAACCTGGATTCTCGTTTCCATGACTATAGCTGAGTGAACGATCTATTGACCGCCTGAAACCTGTGTGGTGTAAGGCTTAGAGCATTTTTCAAGTATGCGGTATGCATATTACCCTTAATTTTCCCGCATCTGCGACAACTTTAACGATTGCGGTTGACACGAGTTTTTGCTTTGTTTAGGGTCGTACAACATCTGGGGTCTACCGATTAGACATGGCGTGGTTTTCCACAACATCTTGATTGTGCTTAAACAGCGTCAACAGAGAAATATAAAATTACTCAAAGGAAAGGGTGAGCCGATGAGTAATTCCACAACACAGCGTAATTCCGTTCCGGGTTTCCTCGAGCGGGATCTCGATTCCAATCAAAAATATGTCAAGTTCCATCGTCTGTTGGCGAAAGCCGAGCAAGAAGGACGTATTGATGGGAAGTACCGTTGTCCCGTTTGCGGGATGCGGTTCATGACGTTCGACGAAGCCGATGCATGCTGCAAACTTCCGCAGAATCTGAAGTGATGCAGAGTCGTTGGAGAGGGTTCTCATGAAACAGTACTGCTCCGTTTGCAAAGACCGTTTCGACATGGAGGTGGTCGAAGAGGGCGGAGAGAACGAAGTCACTTGGTTGAAGTGTCCTCGGTGTAAGGGTATTCTCCCTTACATGAAACTGACTGACGATACGGAGACGGTTCAGGCTGATGAAGATGAATTTTCAGCTGAATCTATCGCCGAATCTGATGTGGTGGAGTACGACTCGCAACGAACCTACGAAGTCGGCAATGTCGTTTACCATCGTTCCTGGAATGACTACGGCAAAGTCGTCGAGAAGTTGATTCTTCCCGGTGATCGTCAGGCCATTCGAGTGCAATTCCTCAATCAGGGAGATGTGAACCTGTTGGAGAATGTGCCGGCGGATGAAGGTTAAACGACACATATGCGGCATCGGGGCCATCGGACTTCTGTTAATACTGTCGGGTTCGGGTGCGGCTTCTGTCCACGCCAATCTTCTTCATCTTGAGGATCCTCTGAGCAGCCATCAGATGCTGTTGCCCGAGCGTCATCGATTGACGCTGGGCAGCGAGTACTTTGGTGCGACCAACTGGACGGGCTTGCGCAACTCGTTTCGTTATGAGGCTTGTCGCGGTGAGCTGCTCGACTGGGTGATCACGCTTCCCTGGCTCTACTCCTCCTGGAACTCTCCCGGCCACGGCGGACGGGACAATCTGCATCTGGGAGGCAGCATCAAGCTGTTCGGCCCCGGGCGCGGATACTGCCGCCTGGCGACGGACTTCTGGATGGCCTTCTCTGCCGACGATCTCTATCCTCTGCAGCAACGCCGGGCATACGGCAGATTGAGCTTCCACACCAACCTCGACCGCGGTGGATTCAAGATACTGGGAGCAGTGGCTTTCCGGCGGGAGATGGTCGGTATGGGGGGGGAAGCCGTTGGTGTCTGGCCGCAGCGCTGGTCCGCCTTGTTCAGGCTGGGGAGAGCGGGTCTGGAACTCGATGGCCTTTTTCTCAAAGCCGGTCTGTCCACCTCACCGGAGGGCCCGACCTGGTGGAACATTGGTTGCGGCTACAGGGCGCGTCTCCAGGATATGTGGCGTTTCGAATTGGCCGTTGATACTTCGGATAGCAGACGGGCAGAGCCCGAGATGTATGATTACCGCATTTCGATCAGTCTCTCACGGGAGATATTCAAGGTTTCCAACACCGTACTGGATACCGATCTGGATGATGAGGACGAGGAATCCGACGAGGATTATGAGCCGTTGCCGCCCGGTTCCTCAGATGGATCCGCCGGCGAGGAGCCCGCTGCTCCCGCCGAAACCCGCGAGCAAAACGATAAACTGCAGGAAGACTCAAAGATCAAACTTGGCGACAGCTGATCTGACGTTTGATTACATGAAGAGCAATTCCAACCGACTGCCTGTGAAAAACCCGCCGCGCAACCGTACGGTGCGGGCGGGCCACGTTGAGATGACTGCTCGGAATGGTTAGCGGGTGGTCAGAAGCTCCATCGAGTAGTTGCCGTAACCCAGACGACTGCCCGAACCCTTGATGATCAACCGCGTGCTCCTGTCCGGTTTGACCATTATCCTCTCCACGAAAACCTCCGCAGATACCAGATCGGACTGGTCTTCATCCTGCAAAGCGAGCTCGATCGGATTGCTGACGACGACTCGGATATCATGCTCCCCGGCGGGGACTTCGATACTGATCGGCTGGAGGCTGCAAGTGTTGCGCAGGTAGATCAGCTTCCCCTTCTTGAACTCCTTGTCCATCTCGTCATCGATGAACGTATAGAGCTCTTCGTCGTCAACGTAGACACGCACGTGGATGCTGTTGGTCTGCTCTACCCGCTCCCGCTCCTTCTCCTTCTGGAAGTGCATGGAGGTTCGCACCTGCCTGCCGGTAAATGTGATCTCCAGGGTGCCTGTGCCGTCAAGCACAACAGGCATATCAGCCGACGGCATGCTGGCGATCCTGGTTCCAGGAAGCTCGAATCCTGAATCGAGGACGATCGCCGCCACCTGTCCGCGCGGCAGTTCGAGAGCGTCCGCATATTGGGTCTTGAGTACCACCAGATCGTCGTCCAACGACAATACGGTCCCCTGCAGAATACTGCCATCGCGCATGTGAACCGTCTCCTCCGCTGCTGCGGAGATGGAGAGCAGAAGCGTCAGGCTGGTCAGTATCAAAATGAGTTTCTTCATTATTTCCTCACTGGATTTCGGATTCCTTGATTCCCGGATGCAATTGTGGCAACTTGGGCCGGGCATCAATCTGATAGTAGTCATTCATCGTACTTGGGACAAACATTTTCCATGGGGGTCGCGATGAGCACGACCAGGCGATTACTTACCTGCCTTCTTGGGCCTCTCCTCTTCGCTACAACAGCTGTTGCCGCGGACATCGAGTTGATCGAACTCGACAACGGCCTCGAGGTGTTGTTGCGTGAAGCCCATGGGAGCGAGATGGTCGCCTCCATCGTCACCATCGGTGCAGGCAGTCGTTTCGAAGACGAGGCTACATTCGGCTCAAGTCACTTCCTGGAACACATGGTCTTCAATGGTACCTCCCTGCGCACGCGGGAGGATATCAACGAGGGGATCAAGGCCTACGGCGGCTATATCAATGCCTTCACCAGACGGGACTACACCTGTTTCATCCTGATGATTCCCAGCGAATTCCTGCGGGAGGGGTTGGCGATCCAGGCGGATATGCTGTTCGACTCCACTCTGCCCGAGGAGGAGTTCGCCAAGGAGCGGCTGGTTGTCATCGAGGAGATGAACAAGGACTACGACAGCGGCAGTTATCGGGGAGATCTGTTTCGCAACGAGACGCTCATGGCCGGTACGCCCTACGCATCGCCTATACTCGGGACGGTGGAGACGATCTCCAGTTTGTCGCGCCAACGAGTGCTGGACTATTACCGGGAGCGCTACCGTCCGGACAATTGCCGAATATACCTGATGGGCGATTTCGAGAAACGACAGACGCTGCACCTGCTGGATGAACTCTTCGGCGAATTCACCGACGCACCCGTCCCGGAGATGGCCCCCGTGTCTCTCGGCTGGCCTGAAGAGGGTGAGTACACTTTGTACCGGGCCGAGGAGGGAGCGCCGCAACTGGATCTCTACTGGCAGGTGCCCGGCATCGCCGAGGGGCAATACCCGGCCCAGGCGGTTCTGACCGGAATCTTGGAGAACGAATATCGCTCGCCTCTGAGCAATGGCGAGGGCGGCCGGTTGGATCTGGGATTGAGTATCGAGCAGTACGAGGACTTCGCCATCTGTCACATGAATCTGGACCCCGGTGAGCGGAGCGTGGAGGAGGGGCTGGGACTGCTGGCCGACCGCCTGCGGGGGTTGGTCGATTGGGCGCCCGATGCCGATCTGGTGCGGGATGTCGCCCGTGGACAGCGGTTTGACGATGTCCTGCTGCGCGACACCTTCCACTTCTTTGCGATGATGGCCTCCCCCGATCTGCACTACGGCGGATACGATTACCTGTCCGGCAGCGATCAGGCCCTGCGCGAGCTCACACCGGCAGCCATAACGCGAGCACTGCGCACCAGCTTACTGGCGTCGGCGCCCAGGATCATCTACAGCACAGTCGCGGAGGGTTCGGGAACATTGCCTGATAAGGTCCTGGCTGCGTTTCCCAGGCTGCCCGCTGCAGTTGAGGGGGACGTTGCTTTTTCGGTCAAGCCCCGTTACCGGAGTCGCAACCTGGAGAGGGAGAAGAGGGCTAAACGCTCCCGCACGGCGAAGATCGTGACGAAGCGCGTTGTCCTCTCCAACGGTTTGACCGTACTGATCAAGTCGGATCCCGCCGGAGAGGTGTTTGCCTCCCACTTGCTGATTCGCGGACGTTCCGCAATGGAGCCTGAGGGGAGGGCTGGGATCGTCACCTTGGCTCACGAGTTGCTAAAGGCCGGCGCTGCCGGCAGGAGTGAAGAGGAGATTGAGGCGGAGATCACACGTCTGGGTTTGCGTCTGAAGACGGTGGACAATCCCTGGATCCCCTTTGACGACTACTATTCCCGCGAGGATTTCTCCTGGCTGCGCCTGGAGTGCCTGGACGAGTCGGGGCTGGCGGCCCTGGCGCTTCTGGCGGATCTGGTCGGGGGGGCAGAGTACCCGGAAACGGCTGTGAGTGCGGCGAAGGCGCGGATGATGGGTGCGTTGCGTGGCGGCATGCGGCCATCATCACAAGCGCAGGAGTCGCTTTACAGCCATGTTTTCGAGGGCAGCACTCGCGGAATGTCGATCAAGGGAACGCCCGGCAGCATTATGAGTATTACCGCCGCCGACTTGCGTGAATTCCATGGCCGCTACTTCGACCCCCGGCGGATGGTGCTGTCGGTCGTATCCGGATTGCCTGTGCGCAAGGTGCTGCAAGAGATCGAGCGACAATTCGGGGATTTCGAGTCGGGGGTTGGTGAGATCGGCGTTACGGTGCCCAATGGTGGACCCGTGGAGATTCGGGTACCGATGGACAAAACCCAGGTGACGATCCTGGGGGGGCAGGTGATTCCCGACTGGCGCAGCCTTGAAGCCGGTTTGCCTGTCCTGGTGGATGTCCTCTCCACCAGGATGGCTCTGGAACTCAGGGAGAAGCAGGGGCTGGCCTATTCACTCGGGGCCGGTTTGCGGGTTGTTCCGGGCTTGAACAGCGACGACCCGGGATTCGCTTTACTTTCGTTTCAGATCTCCACCGCCGCCGGCAATCGCGAACGGGCGGTCGAGGGGATTTTGACCGAATTGCAACATCTCGCGGATGAGCCGCCGACTGAGGAGGAGGTTTTCCTCTCCGTCAACGATTCGTGGGGTAGGGGGCTGATGCGCAACTTGTCGCGTATCCATCAGGCCTATCAGATGGGCCTGAATGCACACCTTGGGCTGGATCCATTTGGTGGGCGTGGGGATCGTGTTCGCAGGCAGCGTAAGCTAACTGCTGAAGAACTGGCAACTTTAGCGAATGACTATCTACTCAAGCCGAATTGGGTCTGGGTATATGCAGGTGGAGGACTGTAATAATCCGATATACCAACCCCGAGTTGTTTTTTAAATAACAAGCGGCTTAAAGGGCGGTAGGTGGAATTTTCCTGTCTTAAATTACAAAAACGGTATACGTTTTGCCGTTACGGAATTTTGCCGCTTTGTAACTTCTGGTTTTTGGGTATACTAGCGAAAGTGTGGCAAAATTGTATTATGGCTGAAGATTTGCTTTGTCCTTGACTCGAGCAATGCGAAACTTCATACTTTTCTCATCGGGTTGTGACTTTCCTCACAAACAAGGACGGTAAATCGCAAAGGGCGATCCTCCTCCCCGAGACTGACATGTTTGCAGGAGCCTTTTCAATCATGGCTGGAGCTATCTACAATCAGGCAGAGAGCGATACTCTGAACGCCTATCTCCAATCGATCGGCGATTTCGAGAGCCTTTCCCGTCAGCAGGAAGCGGAAGTTACCGTCCGTATCCGCGAGGGAGATGAGCGTGCGCTCGAAGAGATGATCACCGCGAACCTCAAGTTCGTCGTGTCCATCGCGAAACAGTATGTGGGCCAAGGCCTGGGCCTACTCGATTTGATCAACGAGGGCAACCTCGGACTGATCAAAGCTGCATACCGTTTCAATGAGAAGAAGGGATTCAAGTTCATCTCCTACGCCGTCTGGTGGATTCGTCAATCCATCATGCAGGCGATCGTCGAGCAGGGCAACATCGTCCGCTTGCCGATGAACAAGGCGAACATCCTCTATCAGATCAGGAAGCGGAATCGCGTTCTCTGGGACAAATTCGGACGCAAACCAACCAAGTTGGAGCTGGCCAAGGCCATGGGTATTTCGGAGTCGGTGATCAACGAGATCGAACTGGCGACCAATACCTATCGCTCCCTCGACGAGCCGCTGGGCAATGAGGAGGATCACATCCTGCTCAATACCCTGGAGGATCCCGATCAACCTTCGCCCGTCGAGAATCTCGACATGAGCGAATTCCATCATCTGCTTGAAGAGGCTCTGGACAACCTGAACCCTCGTGAAGCGATGATTCTGCGCAACTACTACGGGTTGGGCACACGGGAACCCATGACGCTGGAGGAGATCGGCAAGGAGCTGAGCATCAGCCGTGAACGCGTTCGCCAGGTAAAGGTGAAAGCGTTGAGCCGCATTCGCAACAGCCAGGTCGGCAAAAGACTTTCGGAACACGCCGACTAGGGAATACAGATTAGGGCGCGCTCCTGGCGCGGCACTAGAGAAGATCCTCTCCCTTTGGGAGAGGATTTTTTTTGTTCGGCTCAATACATGAGCTCAACAGGATCAGCGGAGCCATCCAATGCTTCCCGGCCAATCCGTTGCTATTCAAGCAATTGTGGAATTAGGGCTGGTTGACACCCAGCCAATGCCTTCCTATAATGCAGACGCCCCCCGTGTATCTGCGCGGAGTCGGGGAAGTGAATTCAGACATCCACAGCAGGTCATGATGGAGGTCACAATGAAAGTAAGTACCTTCGAGGAGAAGGTCGGACTGGCTGAAATGATCAAGGGCGGCGTCATCATGGACGTCACCAATGCCGATCAGGCGAAGATAGCCGAGGACGCCGGGGCAGCGGCAGTGATGGCGCTGGAGCGCATCCCCTCGGATATCCGTGCGGACGGCGGCATCGCCCGCATGAGCGATCCCAAGATGATCAAGGAGATCCAGGCTGCGGTCACCATCCCCGTGATGGCCAAATGTCGCATCGGGCATATAGCAGAGGCTAAATTGCTCGAGGCCCTGGAGGTCGATTTCGTCGACGAGAGCGAAGTGCTCACGCCGGCCGACGATGCGAATCACATCTACAAGCACAACTTCAAGATCCCCTTCGTTTGCGGTTGCCGCAATCTGGGTGAAGCGTTGCGCCGGGTTGGCGAAGGCGCTGCGATGATCCGCACCAAGGGTGAGGCGGGCACCGGCAATATCGTCGAAGCAACGCGTCATCTGCGTTCGGTGATCGGCGGTATCCGCCGTCTAACCCTGCTCGACCCGGATGAGCTCATGGCCGAGGCCAAGAATCTGGGCGCGCCTTTCGAACTGGTCAAGCAGGTCGCGGAGACCGGTAAGTTGCCCGTGCCGAACTTCTCGGCCGGTGGCGTGGCCACTCCGGCCGATGCGGCGCTGATGCGCATGCTCGGTGCCGAAGCGGTGTTCGTCGGTAGCGGTATCTTCAAATCCTCCGATCCCGAGCGGATGGCCAAGGCGATAGTCGAGGCGACGACTCACTTCGAGGATGCGGAGCGTCTGGTGGAGATCTCCACCGGTCTGGGACAGGCCATGCGTGGTCTGGACATGGCCGAGATCCCCGAGGATCAGATCCTCCAGAACCGCGGCTGGTAGCATGGCTCCCCGCGTCGGTGTTCTGGCCCTGCAGGGGGCGGTGGAAAAGCACATGCGGCATCTCGAGGCCGCGGGGGCAATCCCGCGGCCCGTGTTGTTGCCCACCGATCTGGAGGGGCTGGATGCCATCATCCTGCCCGGCGGCGAGTCGACAACCATGAGCCGTCTGCTTCGCACGAGCGGTTTGTTCGAGCCGTTGCGCGACTTCATGCGCAGCCATCCGGTGCTTGCCACCTGTGCGGGTATGATCCTGCTGTCGAGTCAGGTCGACAACCTGCCCTACGAACCGTATGCTCTCCTGGATATCGATGTCGATCGCAACGCCTGGGGGCGGCAGATCTTCTCGTTCCACGAGGATATCCCCTGGGCGCTCCCCTCCGGCAACGGCTCCGCCGCGCCTGAGATGCTGAAGGCCATTTTCATTCGCGCGCCGCGGATCACCCGCCAGGGCGTCGGTGTTGAGGTGTTGGCCACGATCAAGGACGAACCCGTCGCCGTGCGTCAAGGTCACTTCGTGGCCCTGACTTTCCACCCGGAGCTCTCTGCCGACAACCGCGTTCACAGATGGTTTCTGAGTGAGATCGTGGCACCCGATTCTTGCTAACGGGCTTGTCGTAAATTCAATGTCACACACAATGGAACCCCGAAGAGGTGAGGTCGTATGTCGAGCATGCTGACGCTTGTCTACACCTCCATATTGGCGATACTTCTCCTTCTGCCGGCGCTGTTCCTGTGCTTCCTCTTGCGTAAGTTGCACCCGGACTGGTGGTGGAATCGTGTTGTGCGCGTCTCCGCGTATACCCTCTGCGTTATCGCCCCCCTGAGCGTTCTTGTGCTGTTTGTCCCCTATGATCCCAAATATACCGATCTGGTGGGCGCCGGCTATTTGACGATGCTCCTTATCGTGCTCTGGGAGGGGGCATTGATACTCGTTCTCCCTTTCACGGCCATTGTGCGCTATGCCATCGTCTCCGGCCGCCGTTCCGCCGAACCCGCCAAACCCAATCTTGAACGTCGCCGCTTTCTCCAGACAGGACTGGCCGCGCTGCCGGTGGGGGCCATGGCACTGAGCGGTGCCGGGGTGATCGGATCCGCCCTCACCGCCAGAGTCATCAAGTTGGAGGCCCGCTTGCCGAATCTGCCCCACGGCCTGGAGGGGTTGCGGGTTCTGCATCTCTCCGATCTCCATCTGGGGCTGTTCGTCACGCTGCATGACCTGGAATCCATTTTGACCCGTGCGCAGGAGATGAATCCCGATCTTGTGCTGGTGACGGGCGATCTCATGGATGACCTGCGTGTGATGCCCGCAGCGTTGAACATGATTCGTGACTTCAGGGCGCCTCTCGGCGCCTGGGCGTGTCTGGGCAATCACGAGCACGGCAACGGCGTAAGCGGTTCGCTGATGGCCTACGACGGGCATGAGGTGCGACTCCTGAACAACGAGTCGGCGACGCTGACGCGACAGGGTAGCGACTTCACACTGGGTGGCGTCGACGACCCGGATGGCGCCAGGGGGGGGGAGGACACGGGGCAGTTCTACCGAAGGGCGCTTGGAGAGGCGTTTACCGACACGCCGGATCGGTTCCGTCTGCTGATGAGTCATCGCCCGATGGCCTTCTATCTTGCACCGAACTACAATGTGGATCTTGTCCTCGCGGGTCATACGCACGGTGGGCAACTGGGGCTGATGGGGCACTCACACAAGGAGCTGCGCGGCACTCACCCCTTCCCCTGGGGCTTCTACAAGCGTGAGGGGAGCCGACTCTACACCACCTCCGGCGCCGGGCAGTGGATCCCCTTCCGCTTCTGTTGCCCGGCCGAGGCCCCGGTAATCGAGTTGCGCTCGGGGCGGGGCAAGCAGACGGGCGGCGAACCGATTCAATCCGCATGATTGCGAGATTGAGACTGGCCGGTTTCCGACCGCTTGACTATTTTGAAGCGACCTGTCCGGATTAAACGATCGGCGCCGGATCCACGGCCAACCGGCCGCAGTCAGAACCTGGAGATACGCGACAATGGCAATCTACGAATACAAGTGCAGCAAGTGTGACCACAAATTTTCGGCCATGCTCAGCATCAGCAAGCGCGACGAAGAGGAAAAGACTCTGACCTGTCCCGAATGTGAAGCGGGCGAACCGCGCCGGTTGCTCTCTCTCTTCTCCATGCCCGCTTCGGTCGGCGCCCCCGGTGGCGGCGGCAGCAAGAGCGCACCCTGCCCCGATGCGAAGGGCTGTCCCGCCTCCAAGGCCGGCGGTTGAGGGGTCTGATTCGTGGAGACGGTCGTCTCCGGAAATTGAATACGATTCCAACGGGAGAGGGCGACCTCTCCCGTTCCTCTTGCAGGTCGATCGCGCGTCGGCGCAAGGCGCAAAGAGAAACCCCCGCAGCCTGGGCCGCGGGGGTTAATTCGATCCGGCGCTCGAGTAGAGCCTGGTCGCTACTTCTCGGTGTCTTGCGCGGGCGTCAGCATCTCGGCCTTGGTGGCTTCGATCTTTTCGGTCGTCCACTCTTCGACGAGGACGTTCAGGATCTTCTGCTCTTTGTCGGGGCGATCACTTTTGTTGCGCGGAGAGTTGACGATCTTGTCCACGACTTCGATGCCGTCGATGGCCTCCCCGAAGATGGAGTACTTGCCGTCCAGGAAAGGCGCGGCGGCGTGCATGATGAAGAACTGGCTGCCGGCGCTGTTCGGGCTTTGGCTGCGGGCCATGGAGAGCGTGCCGCGCAGGTGTTTCCTCTTGTTGAACTCGGCCTTGAGTTCGGTCCCCTCACCCTTGTAGCTGTAGCCGCCCATGCCGTCGTTGCTCGGGTCGTTATCCTTGGAGTTCGGATCGCCGCCCTGGATCATGAAGCCGGGGATGACGCGATGGAAGAGACAGCCCTTGTAGAGACCGCTCTCGCTGTGCGCGATGAAGTTCTTGACGTGCTCGGGAGCGACGTCGGGGAAGAAGCGCAGGACGATGTCGCCCCGGTTGGTCTGCAGGGTAACCACGGTTTCGGTCTCGTCACCGGCCATGACGGTGGCCGCCAGGCCGAGAGTCAGGCAAAAAACCGCCAGTAGAATCGTTGCTTTACGGATCATGGTATCCTCCGTTTGTTCCGTTGCTGGATTGTAGTTATCGCTCGGGCCTACTGCTTGGCGGCCTCGATGTCCTCGGTCTCCATCTCCTCGACCAGAACATCCACAATGCGCTGATCTTCAAATGGTTTGTCGTTTCCGTCGCGATCCGACGAGACGATCTTGTCCACGACATCCAGCCCGGCAAACGCTTCGCCGAAAACCGAATACTGGTTGTCGAGGAAGGGCGAGTCGGCGTGCATGACGAAGAACTGGCTGCCGGCGCTGTCCGGGTTCTGGCTGCGGGCCATGGACAGTATGCCCCGTACGTGAGTGCGGTCGCTGAACTCGGCTTTGAGCTCCGTGCCGGGGCCCATGTAGCTGTAACCACCCGTGCCGGGCATACCCGTGGCGCCCTCTTTGGTATTGGGGTCGCCGCCCTGAATCATGAATCCGGGGATGACGCGGTGGAAGGTGCAGCCCTTGTAGAGGCCGCTCTTGCTGTGCTCGACGAAATTCTTGACGTGCTCGGGGGCCAGTTCCGGGAAGAAACGGACCTTGATATCCCCTTGCACGGTTTTGAGGGTAACAACGGTCTCAGCCATGTTCACTCCTGCAGATTCGGGTAATTAGGGATTACAGCAAGCTAGCATCATGATCGAGGAGGGTCAAGCGGGGCTTGCATTCTAAATTGCCGGGAGCCTGACTCAGCTGCTTCGTTGACCGACAGGCCGCTTTTAGCTAGATTAAGCGCTTGAGTTCCCCAGAAAGGACCGCCATGAAGCGCTTCTATGTTACGACCCCGATCTACTACGTGAATGACGAGCCCCATCTCGGCCATGCCTACACCACCGTGCTGGCCGATGTCCTGGCCCGTTATCACCGCCTCTTCGGCGATGAGACCCTTTTTCTGACCGGCACCGATGAGCACGGGCAGAAGGTGCAGCAGGCCGCCGACAAGCGGAACGTCTCCCCGCAGCAGCACTGCGACGAGCTGAGTCCCCGCTTTGCCGAGGTCTGGCGCAGGCTGGAGATCTCCAACGACTTCTATATC
Organism: bacterium; assembly: GCA_024231955.1. Taxonomy (GTDB): domain Bacteria; phylum Krumholzibacteriota; class Krumholzibacteriia; order JACNKJ01; family JACNKJ01; genus JAAEPZ01. The sequence goes on from JAAEPZ010000538.1 coordinate 726,583, forward strand.
CGCACGACCATGCCCGAACATCAGAAGGTGGTTTGCGCCATCCTCATGGATCTCTGGGAGCGCGACGAGATCTACGCCAAGGAGTATGAGGGCTGGTATGATGTGGGCGAGGAGCGCTTCTGCACCGAGAAGGAGCTGGTGGACGGCAAGAGCCCGGCCGGCAACGAGGTGATCAAACTCCGCGAGAAGAACTACTTCTTCAAAATGAGCAAATACCAGCAGCGGTTGATCGACCACATCAACGCCAACCCCGATTTCATCGTGCCGAAGAAGCGGGCCAACGAGATCCTGGGCTTCCTCAAGCAGCCCCTGGGCGATCTGTGCATCAGCCGTCCCAAGACCCGCATGTCCTGGGGGATCACGTTGCCGTTCGACGAGGAGTACGTCACCTACGTCTGGTTCGACGCGCTGCTCAATTACTTCAGTTCGCTGAGCTTCGGCTACGACGATGACAAGAGCGGCGACTTCTGGCCCGCCGACCTGCATCTGATCGGGAAGGATATCCTGACCACCCACGCGGTCTACTGGCCGACGATGCTCATGGCCGCCAACATGGCCCTGCCGAAGACGATTCTGGCTCACGGCTGGTGGCTGTTTGGCGAGGAGAAAATGAGCAAGTCCAAAGGCAACGTGGTCAAGCCGCTCGATACGATGGACCTCTACGGTCGCGACGTGCTGCGCTACTTCCTGATGCGCGAGATGACCCCGGGGCAGGATTCGAGTTTCAGCCAGGACCTGATCGTCGAACGGAACAACGGCGAACTGGCGAACGATCTGGGCAACGGGCTCAATCGCGTCACCAAACTGATCGAGAAGCACTTCGAGGGCAAGCTGCCCGAGGGCGGCGACTACGGCGATCCCGAAAGGGAGCTGCGCAAGCTGGCCGAGGAGGTTGCCGGGCGTGTGCGTGAGGAGATCCGCGACTACCATCCCAACGGCGCGATCACCGAGGTGCGCAGGCTGTCGGGTGCGGTGAACCGCTACCTCGAGGGCAAGGCGCCCTGGAGGGCGATCAAGCAGGAGGGTGGCCGCGAGGCCGCCGGTTCCACGCTGTTCCACGCCGCCGAGGCGCTGCGTTGGGTGGGGGTGATGCTCCATCCGGTGATGCCCGAAAAGTGCGCCGGTCTGCTGCAGCGCCTGGGCCAACCGGAGCCGACCGACTTCGACTCCCTGCTCACCTGGCCGCTGCTCAAGGGGGGCGACCCGGTGGAATCGGGCGATCCGCTCTTCCCCCGCTACGATCTGGAGAGTGAGTAGCGAACGACAGCATGGCTTGAACGCGGCTCCCGGTTTGAACCGCCGGGGGCCGTTTTGTTCGCGACCCGATCCGACGGGGTTTTGTCCGAATCCCGATCTGTGGTAGAATCAATATTGACAGAAAACGCAACTGCCCCGCTCCCGAACCAGCGAGCTCGTTTCTCAATGATCAGCCACCTCCGCAAAGCCGCTCATCTCCTCGTCCTGTGGGCGAGCTTGTGCGCAATCACCTCGGCCTCCGCCACGACCCTGCGCGAAGTCTATGAGCAGTCCGGTCCGGCCGGGGGGTACGATCGCTGGCTTGAACTGGAGACGGGCGTGACCTACACCGGCGGTCTGCTCATCGGCCGCAGTCTGATCCCCTATCTGGTGGATGTCTTCGGTGGACCCTGTGAGGATGTGCGAATCGTGGGCAACGGCGCGATTCTCGATCTGGAGGGGAGCCAGCTCTGCATCTCCTACTGCCGCAATCGTCTCGACATCAGCGACTGCGTGGTGATCAACGGCAACATCCGCTTTCGCGGCGAGGCGGTTTACGATTACCAGCCATACGGTTCGGTGCGTAACGTCACCATCTTTCAACCGCACGATTACGGTATCCGGCTGCAGGGGACCGGGGATCACGTCAAGCTCGAGCGCAACATCATCGTGGACGCGATCGACACCGGCTGGGATTTCGCCTTCTCCAACGGGATGCCGAACAAGCTGATCCCGACCGGGATCAACTTCGGGCTCAGCGTGCAGACCGGCACCTACGGCGTGCCGGTGGTCATCGACAACTGGTCATGGCATTCCGATCCCGACATCAACGGAGATCTGCTGCACCACTTCACCGGCTTGTGAGAATACGGTTGAACACTCCCCGCGGTGTGGCAGGAGGCCGGGTTGCCTCCTTTTGACAATATCGTTGGTCAGGATCCACAACTGATCGATCCCGGGAATGGCAATTACCGCACTGCGCCGGGCTCACCGGCGGCGGATTACGGATGCCGGACATTCCCGGCGCCGGGGGCAATAGCAGCCCTCCGGCAGCCCGATGATCTCGCCACCCCCGCATTCGCCTGGAGCACGGTCGGCGACCGGTCCGCGATTGAGGTGTCCGGCACTATCGCTCAGGATACCGCCTGGAGCGCCGATACGGTGCGGGTGACCGGCAACGTCAAAATCGGGGATGGAGTCACCCTCACCATCGCGCCCGGAGTTCTGGTCGAGTTCAAGGACTACTTCGAGCTCGAGGTGGCCGGTTGCCTCCTGGCCGTGGGCGAACCCGACGCGATGATACGCTTCACCAGCCGGGAGCCCGCCAAGTTCAAGCCCGATTCAACCCTCGTCGGCACCTGGGGGGGGATCCGTTTCGACAGGGTCGCGGCCTCGAACCCGGACTCCCATCTCTCCTGGTGCATACTTGAGTACGCCAAGGCGCTGGGTCCCGACTTCCCCGATAATTGTGGCGGCGCTCTCCATTTCGCGGGCGGCTCCGGCTTGCGGGTGAGCAACAGCATCTTCCGCCACAACGCGGCCGTGCACGGGGGCGCGCTGTTCACCGGCCTGTATGCGTCACCCACGATTGTCGGCTGCCTGTTCACCGCCAACTACGCTTTCTACCAGGGGGCGGCGATCTACCTGCACGACTCCTATCCCCGACTGACCAACTGCACCATCGTCGGCAATCATGATCTCAGTCCGGAATACTACTTCGCGACGGCCGCACTCTTCTGCTTCCTCTCCAAGCCGCAGACCACGAACTGCATCGCCTGGGGCAACACGAGCACCTACTTCGAACAGCTTCAGTTCTACCGCACCAAGGAGTTCTATACCGGCTGGTGCAACATCGAGGGTGGTTATCCCGGCGAGATGAATATCGACGCCGAGCCCCTGTTCGGTGAGGAGTGGCCCTATCCCTATACTTTGCTCGAGGGCTCGCCCTGCATCGATGCAGGTATTGAGGATATCTCCGGGTTGAACCTGCCGCTGCTGGACCTGGCCGGCCTGCCGCGTGTAGCGGGCGGGCGGGTGGATATGGGCTGTCATGAATTCACGTCGCTGACCTCGACGCCGGAGACGCCGGCGGCGGCGCTCGCTCTGACCTGCCACCCCAATCCGTTCAACCCGTCGACCAGGCTCAGCTTCAACATCTCCGTCGGTGGGCGTTATCGCCTGTCCATCCACGATCCCGCCGGGCGGCGCGTGGCGGTTCTGCTGGATGAGCATCTGACCGCGGGCCTGCGTGAGTTGACCTGGTATGGCCTGGATCAATCCGGACGGCCGCTGCCCTCGGGCGTCTACCTCTGCCGCCTGACAGGCGCGGAGGGTGAGGTCGCCACGGCGCGGGCCGTGCTGTTGAAATAACCGACGCCGGCAGCCGCCGGAACTCCGCTCTGGTGCCGCCGGAGCGGATTGTGTATCTTGAGACCGTTCGAGATCGATTGCCGGGCACCCTCCCGAAGTCCCGGCCGCGGCGTTTCGCCGTCAGCAAGATTACCCCTCAACCGGGAGGATCCCCCTTGCCCGAAAACAGACGCAAGCGTGCGGGCTATTCGCCCAAGCACATCGAGGTGCGCGGTGCGCGCATCCACAACCTCAAGGGTGTCGACGTCCGCATCCCCCGCAACTCGTTGACCGTATTCACCGGCGTCTCCGGTTCCGGCAAGAGCAGCCTGGCCTTCGACACCCTCTACGCCGAGGGGCAGCGGCGCTATATCGAATCGCTCTCCAGCTACGCCCGGCAGTTCCTGGGGCAGATGGAGAAGCCCGAGGTGGATTCGATCACCGGGCTCTCCCCGGCGATCTCCATCGACCAGAAAACCGCGAGCGTCAATCCGCGCTCCACCGTCGGCACCGTCACCGAGATTCACGACTACCTGCGCGTCCTCTACGCTCGTCTCGGCACTCCCCACTGCCCCCATTGCGGCGAGCGGATCGGTTCGCAGACCGTGGACCAGATGGTCGACCGGGTGCACCAGCTGGAGGTCGGCACCCGCTTCTTCGTGCTGGCCCCGCTGGCGCGCGGGCAGAAGGGGACGTTCAAGGAGCTCTTCGCCGATCTTATCAAACAGGGCTTCAGCCGTGTGCGGGTGGATGGGGAGATCCACCGCCTGGATGAAGCGCCCAAGCTCGCCAAGACGAAGCGGCACGACATCGAGGTCGTGGTCGATCGTCTCGCGCTCACCGACAGCGTGGCTTCGCGTCTGCACGACGCGCTGGAGACGGCGCTGGGCCTGGCCAAGGGCTCGGTGCGCATCCTGACCACCGCGGACGATGAGATACTCCTCGGCGCGGCGCACGCCTGTCAGGCCTGCGAACTCAGTTTCGAGCCGGTGGAGCCGCGCAGTTTTTCGTTCAACAGCCACTTCGGCGCCTGCGCCGAGTGCCAGGGGCTCGGCGTCGTCAACGAACCCGACCCGGATCTGATCGTCAAGAATGAGCTCACGATCCGCAAGGGTGCGATCGGTGAGATCGCCAACTGGATCGAGGGGAAGGCGCACTGGAGCGATTCGATCCAGAACACCTTCAAGCACTACGGCATCGATATCGACAAGCCCTTCGGCAAGCTGACGGCCAAGCACAAGCGGATCATCTTCTACGGCGATCCCACGGTGAAGGATCACAAGCGGCGCGACCATTTTCTGGTGCCGCTCGACGCCAAAGCCAACTGGGGCGCCAAGGAGTGGCGGCTCGGCGGGTTGATCCCCAACCTGCTGCGGCGCTACAAGAACGCCAGCTCGGACGCCTCGCGGCGGCACTGGGGCAACATGATGGTGGAGCGATCCTGTCAGGCCTGCGGCGGTTACCGTCTCAAACCCGAGAGCATGGCGGTGTCGTTCCGCGGCAAGGGCATCCACGAGATGAGCGAACTGCCCGTCGGCGAGCTGTTCGACCTCTTCGAGACGCTCGAACTGGTGGGGGACGAAGCCGAGGTCGCGGGGGAGCTGGTGCTCGAGATCCGCGAGCGGCTGGGCTTCCTGGTCCGCGTGGGGCTCGACTACCTCACCTTGTCGCGCCAGTCGCCCAGCCTGAGCGGCGGCGAGAGTCAGCGGATCCGTCTGGCCAGCCAGATCGGGCGGGGGTTGACGGGCGTCCTCTATATTCTCGACGAGCCGTCGATCGGTCTCCATCCCAAGGACAACCTCAACCTGCTCGACACGCTGATCCGTCTGCGCGATCTGGGCAACACCGTCGTGGTGGTGGAGCACGACGAGGAGACGATCCGCCTGGCCGATCACATCGTGGACTTCGGCCCCGGCGCCGGGGTGCATGGCGGCGAGGTGGTCGCGGCGGGCAGCCTGCAGCAGGTGAAGTCGAAGCGGCGGTCCGTCACCGGCGGCTACATGTCGGGCAAGCTGGCGATACAGCTGCCCGCCGAGCGGCGGAGCGGCAACGGCTCCCGGTTGGGTTTGCGCGGAGTGCGGCACAATAATCTCGACGGCTTCGACGTCGATATCCCGCTGGGTGTGTTCGTGGCCGTGACCGGCGTGTCGGGTTCGGGCAAGAGCAGCCTGGTGACCGAGACGCTCTACCCCCATCTCGCGCGGCAGTATCACGGCTCCCGCAAGCAGGGGGGCAAGCTGAAGAATGTGGTCGGGCTGGGTCAACTCGACAAGGTGATCGAGATCGACCAGAAGCCCATCGGCCGCACGCCGCGGAGCAACCCGGCCACCTACATCGGCGTGTTCGACGAGATCCGCAAGCTGTTCGCCGAGTTGCCCGAGGCGAAGGCGCGCGGCTTCAAGGCGGGGCGCTTCAGCTTCAACGTCAGGGGCGGCCGCTGCGAGGCCTGCGAGGGGCATGGTCAGAAGCGGATCGAGATGCACTTCCTGCCCGATGTCTGGGTGACCTGCGCGGTATGCCAGGGGCGGCGGTTCGACAGGGAGACGCTGGAGGTGACCTACAAGGGGCGGCACATCCACGACGTGCTGGAGATGGATGTCGAGCAGGCGCTGGAGCATTTCAGGGCCGTGCCGAAGATCCGCAAGCTGCTGCAGACGCTGAGCGACGTCGGGCTCGACTACATCAAGCTGGGGCAGAACGCCACCACGCTGTCGGGGGGCGAGGCGCAGCGGGTGAAGCTGGCCAAGGAGCTGGCGCGGCGCGCCACCGGCCGCACGCTCTATATTCTGGACGAGCCCACCACCGGCCTCCATTTCGCCGACGTGGCGAAGCTGCTCGAGGTGCTGCAGCGGCTGGTGAACACGGGCAATACGATACTGGTGGTGGAGCATAATCTCGATGTGGTAAAGACCGCCGATCATGTCATCGATCTCGGCCCCGGCGGCGGCGACGCCGGCGGCAGGCTGGTGGTGCAGGGGACGCCCGAGGATGTCGCCCGCTGCCGGGCCAGCCACACGGGCAAGTTCCTCAAAGGTCTGCTGCAGCGGAAGGGTCAGGCGTCAGCGCTCTCCTCGAAGTAGGGGAGCAGGGGCTCCAGGAGCGCGGTATCGGGATCGGCGCCGGCCGAAAGACTCGCCCCCATAGCTCCACAGGACATCGCGAGGTCGGGGTTGAATGCCTTGGGGTTCCGCGCTGCGAGCTCCCGCTTGATCTCGACGGCCTCACTCGTCGCCTCCAGGGCCTCCTCTCGATAGCCTGCGCGGGAAAGATTGATGCCGAAGTTGTTCAATCTCCCTGCCAGACGGTTGCCGGTGTCGGTCGAATCATCAGACGCGTCCCCATCATACGCTGCACGGGCAATAGCCACCAGCACTCCCGCCAGATCCTTGGAGAGATCGAAGAGCTGAGGTTGAATGATGCTTTCGTTCAGACGGCCGAGGAAGCGTTCATCTTGATCAATCCCACTCTGCCCGATACGATTGAACAGCCATGCGGAGGGTTTGTCGCTGAGGGCCAGGGCGGAGCGTTTCAGCACGGTACAGGCGCTGTCCAGATCCGGTGCCCGCCAGCCGTCAGCGGCGAAAACGGCCAGCAACGTCGGATCGGTTTCCAGGGTGGAGAATACCAGCCCCTCGCCCAGAGGGTCGGGGCGCAGGGCATCCATGTGAGAGGTAGTCTTGGGGGCCTCTGGTAGGGTGTAGGTCTTGGCCAGCAGCTCCGTGAGACGTCTCCTCCCCAGGGCGGTCGCCGCCAGCTCCTCACCGCCGGACCCGACCATAATCGCAGAGATATCCGGGAGATCATCGGACGCCGCTTGGGGGCGCGCCGCCATCACCAATGTCGCGAGAGTCAGCGTCTCAGCCAGGGCTTTCCCGTCAACCTGCCCCCGCAGGGATACCTCCTTCGCGAGCAGTCGATCGAGGTAGGCGTACTCCCGCTCCAGGACATATGCGAGCAAGTCCATGCGTGTGGAGAGAAAGCGACCGTCCAGCGAAGCCAGAGCCGCCATGTGCAGATAGATATTGATCCCGAAACAGGGATCGGAAAACGTGGGGTCCGGCATTGCGGTTAGGGGGGGATATCCTCCTCGGACTGGTCAAGCGCAATGGCATAGGCCGCCTGCGCCGCTTCTACTGCCGCGGGCCGATCCGAGAGGGCAACACGGAGATCCTCCTCTTGCCACCTCATCCTGTCGGAGACCTTCAGGTAATCCTTGACGACACCGGTGACCCGTTCCGATACATCCAGCCGGTTTCTCATCAGCAGGACCAGGCGAAGATTCGGGTTAGGCGTGCTGAGGCCATGATTGATCGCTTCCGCGATAAGCTCCAGGCGATCCTCGGCGTAGTCGATGACGAGCAGCGTTCTCACGCCATTGCCCCGAGCACTCGTCAGAGCTCTCCTCAGGTCAGGCACGGAGATCGACCTGTCGAGGAATCCGGCGCTCAGCCCATCCCGCTGCGCCAGTTCAACAGCCGTCATCATCAACCTGGTTTTCCCGAGACCGCCGGGGCCTGCAATCGAATAGGTGTTGAAGTCCGCATCGTCCAGCCACCAGTCGCGCAGCGTCGCCAGTTCGGCACTCCGGCCGAAGAGGGGGACCAGGGCATACTCGGCCCTGAGCAGGGAGCTGCGGGACAGCTCCTTCGGACTGGATGCGACCTTGTAGATATCGGCCTGGGTTTCGGAGAACAGATCGACAGCCAGATAGCCCTTCAGAACATCGCGGAGCTGCCTCTGCCCCGCCGCCAATTCGAGACCCTGCGACTGCAGTTCATCGAAGCGGGTCCGGACGAACTGCCGGTTGAGTTTGGACAACTCCCCCTTTACGGCGGGCTGCTTGGCATAGGCGGCGAAAAAGGTCTTGAGCAGGCTGCGGGTTTGCCCCAACTGGCGCTCCTCCAACCCGAACACCGTGTTGGGCCGCTGCTCGATCAGGCGATCCGTGAGCAGCGCCGGATCCTCGGCAGCGTCCGCCAGGTCGACCGCTAGTTTGGGGCTCGCGATGTAACTCCCGGCAAGCATGGCCGCCGCACCGAATGCCGCCCCTTTGGTGTCCACATCGGGTACGGTGTCCGCCATGTTCGCAATGAGAGCTGCGCACTCGCTCTCGAAGGATCCCTCGGGCCAGAGCTTGTAGATCACGCTGATGGATGTGCCCAGCAGTTTCCCCTGCCACCCGCCGAACTTGGACAGAAGGGCAACTACCGCAGTAATGAAGGCTGCTGCGACCTTTTTATTGGCCATCCCCACGCTCCTGCATTGGTGTCGCCGGCAATTGTTGCTGAATCCGGGTCCGGAATCAAGAGCCGCGGAGAATAAAAGTAAAAACGCCCGCTGTATCGGCGGGGGACACGACCTGGATAGTGTCCCCGCCAATGTCGCTGCCGGAGATCTCAACAGCCGAAAGCCTGCGCCGCGATCCCCAACTCGTCGCCCCACTCGCGCGCGGTCAGCAGCTCGGCGTTGAGCAACGCCGCACCGGCCGCGCCGCGAATCGTGTTGTGCACGACCAGCGTGAACCGGAAGCCGAACACCCCGTCCTCGGTGATCGGTCCCAACGTCACCGTCATCCCGCCGCCCCGGGTGATGTCATGCAGCGGCTGCGGCCGCGTGGGATCATCACTGAGATGCAACGGCCGCGCGGGCGCGGAGGGGAGGGTCGGCGGAGCATCGCCGACGAACTCCCGCAGAACGGTCTCGACCTCCTCAATGCGGGCAGCGCTTTTCAGCTTTACATGTACCGTCAGCGTATGGCCGTCCCGCACCGGCACCCTGTGCACGGCCGCGTCGATGGGGAAATCGGCGTTCAGTATCTTGAGCGGCTCCCGCTCTATCTTCTCCTCCTCGCCGGGGATGAAGGGGATCACGTTGCCGAGCACATCGAGCGACGACACCCCCGGATAACCCGCACCAGACAGCGCCTGCAGCGTGTTGACCAGCACCCCCTCGATGCCGAACCGCCGTTCGAGCGGCGCCAGCGCCAGCGCCAGACCGGCAACGCAGCAGTTCGGATTGGTGACGATGCCGCCGCCGACCGCCGCCCACTCCTGCCGCTCCAGCAGCTTGAGCGCGTCGGGATTGATCTCCGGAATCAGCAGCGGCACGGTGGCATCCCCACGAAACGCCCCCGCGTTGGACACCACGAGATGCCCTCGACCCGCGTACCGCGGTTCGAGACGGAGCGCCGCCGTGGCGTCGAGCGCCGAGAAGACTAGGCGCGCCTCCAGACGCGCACCCGGCCCGAGCACCGTGAGCTGCGCCACCTCGGCGGGCACCTGTTCCGCCGCCTGCCAGTTGACGATCTCGCCGTAGACCTTGCCCGCGGAGCGCTCGGAGGCGACGAGTTCACCAACCCTGAACCAGGGATGATCGATCAGCAGCTCGATGATCCGCTGCCCGACGATACCGGTAGCCCCGAGCACCGCCACAGGGCGACGGGGTTGTCCGCAGAAATTCACTTCGCCACGCATCGCGCACCTCCCGCCTCCGTGATCGCCCCCGAGACGGCGATGTCACTCGGCCTCTTTGCAACCGCGACGGCAATCGCCTGCTCCAGGTCGGCGATGATGTCCTGCGGATCCTCGATCCCCACCGACAGGCGCAGCAGACCGTCGCCGATCCCCAGGCTCCGCCGCGTCTCCGGCGGTATGGAGTCGTGGGTCATCGTGGCGGGATGGGTGATCAACGTTTCCACCGCCCCCAGGTTCTCGGCCGGGTAGCAGAGCTTGACCGAACGGAGCAACGTCTGCGCCCGCGCGGGATCACCCTTGAGCACGAAGTTGAGCATGCCGCCCCCGGCGCTCTGCTGCCTTGCGGCAAGCTCACGCTCGACGAACGATTCCAATCCTGGATAGCGCACTGCGGCCACGTCGGGATGCCCCTCCAGCCACCGGGCCACCCGCAGCGCGTTCCGGCTGTGTTGCGCCATGCGGAGCGACAGCGTCTTCACCCCCTGCAGCGTGAGCCAGGCCTGGAACGGCGTCTGGATAGTGCCGGTGGACTTGCGCCACAGCCGCAGCTGCTCCAGCAGCGACTCGTCCCGCGAGCAGATCGCGCCGCCGACGGTGGCGTTGTGGCCGTCGAGATACTTGGTCGTCGAGTGGACGACCAGATCCGCGCCGTGCTCCAGCGGCCTTTGCAGCGCCGGGGTGAGGAAGGTGTTGTCGACCACCACCAGCGCGCCGGCCTCCCGGCCGATCTCGACGCAGGCGGCCAGGTCGCTGACCTTGAGCGTGGGGTTGGCGAGCGGCTCCAGGATCAGCAGCCGCGCGGGTTCACGCAGCGCCCTCCGCAGCTGCCCGGGGTCGGAGGTGTCGACGAAATCGCTGCGGACATCGAAATTCTCCAGGACCTGCCGCAGCAGCCGGAAGGTGCCGCCGTAGACGACGTCGGACGCCACCACCCGGTCGCCCGCCTTGAGCAGCGCGAGACAGAGGGTGGTGATGGCCGACATGCCGGTGGAGAAACAGACGGCGGGCGGCGCGCTCTCGAGCGTGCCGAGTTTCTCCTCGAGCGCGGCGACGGTGGGGTTGCCGACGCGACTATAGGAGAACTCCTGCTCGTCCCCCTCGAAGTTGCGGACGAAAGTGGTGGCCTGGTAGATCGGGGTCAATACCGCGCCGGTGCGGGGGTCCGGACGGACGCCCGCGCGCACGGCGAGTGTCTGAAAATGCTGGTTGGACTGGCTCATGCCATCTCCTCAGTGGTCTGGGTATGTAAACGAAAAAAACCGCCGGGGGAGGCCGGTCGGTTGCGCGTTTCCTATTCCAGATTCACCGAGAAGCTACCTGATGGTCCTCCTCGGGAACGCGCAACGAACCGGCCAGGGCATCGCCATGGCCTCGGTCATTGCCATCATCGCTTGTGCGTTTGTTCCCGAAACGAAGTGTTTCACGCGGACTCCAGGGTTGGTGTTGCCCACAATGTTAAGTCCCATGTGGGGCGCTGTCAAGTTGTCGGCAGTAAATTGTGCGACTTGAACGAAACCCGCAAAATAGCCTCCGACCCGATTCAAACGGTCGCCGCCGCCGAGCTGGAGCGGCGGTATATCCGGTTTTCCCGTAAAAGAGGGGAGGCCGTTGTCGTTGTGGATTCGGCAGTTGGAATTCTGCTTGGCGTGTGGGAACGTTTCCCCATGGACATTCGCGGGCTCCGGCTCTAGCTTGTTACGGTCATCCATATTTCATTTACGATTCGGCCACCTCCTGAAAGGGGCGGATCAAGCGGACGGGGCGCGTCATGAATTCCGACAAGCCGGCAAGCGGCGAAACCGCTGCCATCAACTTCATCCAGGAAGCCATCAACGAGCACAACGAAACGGGGCGTTTCGACGGTCGCGTCCACACCCGTTTCCCGCCGGAACCCAACGGCTACATGCATATCGGCCATGCCAAGGCTTTCTACCTCAACTATGCCATTGCCCAGGCCAACGGCGGTCTGTTCAATCTCCGCTTCGACGACACCAACCCCCTCAAGGAGGATGTGGAGTTCGTCGAGTCGATCAAGGAGGACATCGCCTGGATGGGGTGCGACTGGGGGGACAGACTCTACTTCGCCTCCGACTATTTCGGAAAGCTCTACGACTATGCCGTGCAGCTGATCGAGCAGGGGGATGCCTACGTCGACAGCCAGAGCGGCGATGAGAGTCGCGTCGGTCGAGGCACGGTGAAGGTGGCCGGTACGAATAGCCCCTATCGCGAGCGGACGGTGGAGGAGAATCTCGATCTGTTCGCCCGTATGAGGGCCGGCGAGTTTGCCGATGGCGACCATGTCCTGCGCGCCAAGATCGACATGGCCTCGCCCAACATGTTGCTGCGCGATCCGATCCTCTATCGCATCCGCCACGCAACCCATCATCGTACGGGTGACGCGTGGTGCATCTACCCGCTCTACGATTGGGCCCACGGGCTGGAGGATTCCATCGAGGGGATCACCCACTCACTCTGCTCGCTGGAGTTCGACACCCATCGCCCGCTGTATGACTGGTTCCTCGACAGGTTGGGGGTTTTCCACCCGCAGCAGATCGAGTTCGCCAGGCTCAACCTCACCTACACCGTGATGAGCAAGCGTCATCTTGGCCGCCTGGTCGAGGAGGGGTTCGTTTCGGGCTGGAACGATCCGCGCCTGCCCACCATCAGCGGATTACGGCGTCGCGGCTACACTCCGGCGGCGATCCGTGAGTTCCTCGACCGGGTGGGGGTGGCGCGTGCCGACAGCACCGCCGATCACGCGTTGCTCGAATTCTGCATCCGGGAGGAGCTGAACAAGACGGCTCCGCGGCGCATGGGCGTACTGCGTCCCCTCAAACTGGTGATAACGAACTACGATGAGGACAAAATCGAGATGATTCCGTGCGACAACAATCCCGAGGATGACGACGCCGGGCAGCGCGAGGTCCCCTTCGGCCGCGAACTCTGGGTTGAGCGTGACGACTTCCGCGAGGACGCGCCGAAGAAGTGGTTCCGCCTCGCGCCGGGCAAGGAGGTGCGCCTCAAGCACGCCTACTTCGTCACCTGCGATGAGGTCGTCAAGGATAACGCAGGCGAGGTGATCGAGCTGCGCTGCAGCTACGATCCCGCATCGCGCGGGGGATCCTCACCCGACGGCCGCAAGGTGCGGGGCACGCTGCACTGGGTCTCCGCGCGGCACGCCGTCAAAGCCGAGGTGCGTCTCTATGACCATCTCTTTGCGGCGCTGGTGCCCGGGGCCGATCATGACGGCGATTACACGCGGGACATCAATCCCGAATCACTCGTCAAACTCTCCGACGCCAGACTTGAGCCTGCGCTCGGGGAGATCGGCGAGGGTGAGCGTGTGCAATTCATGCGTCACGGGTACTTCTGCCTGGATAGCGTGGAGAGCGCTCCGGACAAGCCGGTGTTCAACAGGACTGTCGGGTTGCGCGACTCCTGGGCCAAGCTTGAGAAAAAATTGAGCAAGGGCTAGAGGGTCGGAGCAGTCGAACGAATTGCCCGCTCCGATTTTATCGGGGCGGGTTTTCGTATGGATCAGAGGTTGATCCGCTTGCGGAACTCGGCGACGAAACTGCGGCTGACGGGCACCTCATGGCCGCTTTTAGTCTTGATCAGCATCCGTCCCCCGAACCAGCGATGCACCGAATCGATGTTGTCCAGGTTGACGACATAGGCGCGATGAACCCGGAGAAAAGTGTCCGTGTCGAGACGCTCCGCCAGCTCCTTGATGGTGAAGGGGATGATGTGATCCTTCTCGCCGATGTGGAGGAAGGTGTACTTGTCCTCGGAGTGGAAATAGTCCACGGCATCTGCCCGCACCAGAACGATCTCCCGCCCGACGGTGATCGAGAAGCGCTTCAACAGACGCTCCTGCCCCTCCATGCTTTCGCGGAGGCGGCGCAGGTCCGTGGCGACAGCACCCCCGGCGAGAATCTGGCGCAGCTTGACGATGGCTCGTTCGAGCTTCTCCTCCGCCACCGGCTTAAGGAGGTAGTCGACGGTGTTCTCCTCGAATGCGCGGAGGGCGTGCTCGTCGTAGGCCGTGATGAAAATGATGTAGGGGCTGCCCGGCAACTTATCGAGCATCTCGAAACCGGTGAGTCGCGGCATTTTGATGTCCAGGAAGATGGCGTCGGGTTCAAGCTCGCGGATACGGGAGATCCCCTCGCGACCGTCGGCGGCCTCGCCGACGACCTCGACATCGTCGTACGCCGACAGCAATCGGATCAGCCGCTCCCGCGCGGGCTTTTCATCCTCGATGATCAGGACTCGAATCATTGTGCACGTTCCCGGTTGCGGTTCCAGATCGTTGGGGGTTCGATCGGCAGCGTGAGTATTATTGTCGATCCCCGGCCCCGTGTCGAGTCGATCCGCAGACGATCGTCGCCGCCATAGAGCAGTTTCAGCCGTTCACTCACACCTTTCAGGCCGAAGCCCTCACCGCTCCAGTCGGGTGCAAAGCCCACACCGTCATCCTCGACGGTAATCAACACCCGGCCTTCATTTTGCCGCACGCTCAGGGCGATGTGCAGCGTCTCCCGCGTGCGGTTGTGCTTGATGGCATTCTCCACCAGCGGTTCGATCAACAGCCCGGGGATGGTCCAGTGCTGAAGTTCAACGGGACAGTCGACACTGAGGTTCAGACCCTCACCGAAACGTGCCCCCTCCAACTCGACATAGTCCGTAATCAGCTCCAGCTCCTCGGAGAGCGGGATCAGCGCGCGGTCGGAGATCGAGAGTACGCGTCGATACAATTCGGCCAACCGGACAACGTAGCGTTCGGCGGTAGGAGGATCGCTCCCGATCAGCGAGGCGGCGGTATTGAGGCAATTGAACAGGAAATGGGGGTTCATTTTCGCCTGAAGACTCGACAGCTTGGCCTCCAGTTCATGGTGACGGGCCTGTTCGCGCGCCAGATCGGCCTCCCGGCTGAGATCGATCTGATGCTCAAGACGGCCACGCAGATGGAAGTAGGAGGCTACGGCGATGCTGCTCGCCAGACCGAACAGCAGGCAGATGCCGATCTCCTCGTTCCACAGATGGTCGTATTCACCGAGAATGAGATTGCCCACGACTCCGGCTCCATAAGCGCCGATCTCGACGACAACAAAGAACCAGGTGTAGAAGATGGTCCGGGGCAGGCGGTTGTATCCCCGGTAGAGCAGGTAGAGCAGCGGGGAGACGAAGATGGCGAGCAGTAGCGCGAACAGCAGGGTCTTGGGATAGATCAACAGTCCATCGTCCGCGTCCAGGATCAGAATGATCGACGCCAGGGTGAACGAACTGATCAGAATACAGACAATCAACCGTTTCAGAATCGTTCCGAAGTTATTCATCCCCACTCCTGTTGATGGACGGACAGCTCACCCCGCGATCTTCCGGGCAGTCGAGCGGATAAGCCATACCACTATCGTTATTTTACCGCAATGGCGGCGATTCGCGCTCTGTCTTCTGTTCAGTATACCTCTTTCGGGGAGTATCCCTGAACGGGAACCGATGGAGTGCACAGCCGGGCGACAGGGGGGGCAATTGCCGGACGGGATACCGCCTGTCGGACCGGGATGCATTCTGTCGCAGCTGTCGCCCCTCCAGCGGGTTCCGGATCCGTTTGCGGCTTGAGTACACTAACATTCAGGTGTGGTTAATCGCCGTTTTATCCCGTATCCCCGAAATGAGACATTCATGAAAACCATCAATAACCCACCGGTCGATCCGTCGCCTCGTCCCGTTGCTGTGTTGCTTCTGTCAATTATGCTCCTTTTCGCCTGCCCCCCCGTCGCCGGTGCGGGTGAGGAGGTTCGGATCGATGGCGTCCTTCATGTTCGAAACAGCGCGACTCCGAGTCGGGGACTGGAGACAATAGAACTTGAGGAGGCCTGGCGGATTGGCGGAGACGACGAGGAGAGCGTGCTGCTCGGTCTGATCAGCGAGGTAACCAGTGATGATGAGGGGAACATTTACGTCATGGACGCCCAGCTCTGCGTCACACATGTCTACTCGCCGGCGGGAGAGCATCTGCGTACCCTGTTCGGTCAGGGCGAGGGGCCCGGCGAGGCGTTGAATCCGCGGGATCTTGTCATAACCGGTGACGGGGTTGGTGTTGTCGAGGAGTTTCCCGGCAAGGTGATCATGGTTGATCGCTCAGGGCTGCCCCTGAACTATATTCGGATGGGAGGGGTGGGAGCGAACAACGCGATGATCTCCCTCACCGCGGCGGATTGGGGAGGCGGCAACCTGGTTATCAGCGGCACCGAAAGCCGCAACGGCGACGATCCGGGCATCAGTGAGCGACGCAACTTCCTCACGGCTTTTTCCCCGTCGGGGGAGGAGCTGGTATGTTATGCGGAGGCGCACTCCCGGTACAACTTCCGCGATTTCACGTTCAGCGAGATGGAACATACTCCGGCATTCTGGTGGGGGTTCGCCGTCGGCAGCGACGGTCGCGTGTTTGTCGCACCCGATCGTGATGAATACGCCATCACGGTTTTCAACGCCGATGGGAGCGTTGATCGCATCATCGAACGTGAATATGACCCCCTGCCCCGATCCCGAAGGGGCAAACAGCGAATACGCGACCTGTTTCTCAGCGCCATGGATACTATGCCTATGGAGGTCAAGACCGTGGTGGAGGAGACGGAACCGGTGGTGGACTATTTTCACCGAGGTCTGCGTGTGGCTGCCGATGGCTCGCTTTGGGTAAGTACGGGTCGCGGATTACACAATGACGAGCCTGGTGTGATGGTGACCTACGATGTGTTCGACCGGAAGGGGCACTTCACCCATCAGGTTGCGGTCGTCTGCGCCGGGGACAGTTATTTCGACAGTCTGGTCCTGGTTTCGGATAACCAGATTGTCCTGCTCAAGGACGCCATGGCGGCACTCGCGGCCCAATTCGGGAGCGGCACCACCCTGGACTCCGATGATGACGAGGCCACGCCGCAGGAGATCATCTGCTACAATATCCGCAAGAGTCATTGAAGCTTACCGATTGTAAAGCCCCCTGCCCGTAACCGGGGCAGGGGGCTTCATTGGGGGGAAAATGCGTGTTCTACTTGCGACCGAGGAATAGCACCTGAGTGGCGAGAGCCCAGCCGGTCTCGAACAACCGTTGCTTGAGCTCCTCGCCGCGCGCTTTGAGGGGCCGGAAGGCGTCCTTGTCGCGGATCCGCTCAATGACCCTGTCGTTCAGGTCGGCCAGATTCTGAAGCTCCTCGCGACTCTGCTCCTCATCCGCACCTCTGGTCGTGTCCAGCGTCTCCGCCTGCAGAAACTGGAGCCTGGTGAGCTCCGCGGTGATCCGCTCCCGTGCGAAAGTATGATTGTGCGTGATGCCGAGCACCTGATCGATATCGCCCCACCAATGGTGAAAATCCACATGCATTTGCTGCCGGGGACTTTGTCCGTCGCAAAACATCTCCTGGCAGATGAAGAGACCGCCAGGCTTGAGCACGCGGTACATCTCGTCCAGTGTACCTTCAAGGTTTGCCAGATGGTGCAACGAGTTGCTGATGGCGACCGTATCGAAACTGTTGTCCTGGAATGCCAGAGCACTGCCGTCCATGGTCAGGAAGGTGGCATTGGCGAGCTCCTGATCCGCCATGAATTCTTGCGCGGCCTTGACGATCCGCTCTTCGCAATCGATACCGACGGCTTCGGTGTAATTGCCGCTGGCCTGTGTGATTTGCAGGAGAAATTCACCGCGTCCGGTGGCGACATCCAGAATCCTGCCGCAAGAAACTCCCGTAAGTTTCTCGGTTAGTAACTGACTCAAAATGATCCTCTCAGAAATTCCGGCGAGTTGGGTAACTGACCTCGTGCTTACTCATTACGTGCGGGAAGGTTTCAGTGACGCTCTCTCATGTCCGATACAATGTTGAGACATACGGGGCTTGCCTGTTTGATCGCAGTTTGCGGACCCTGTTTGTCGGTATAACTGCGGGATATGTAGTTTTATTTCGTATCCGACCACTATCCTGAAACCGCGACTGAGTTGAAACGGATGAGGGTTATGCATTTGTCTGCAACCATCCGTCCCCGGCATGTGTCCAATTGGATTGGAGCGTCGAAAGAAAGCGGTCCCACACCCGATATCTCTTCATGTCGCCTGACGGCATAAGCACCGAGAAGTTAGGAGTACCCTGCATGTTCCCCCCTGCTCGTCGTAACCTATTCAGGTTTATGGTCACTCTGGTCACCCTACTCACATGTACTACACTTGCGCTGGCGGATGGAGCATACCAACCGGTTCGCAACCCTGTTCTGAATATCTCCAGGATGAGTGGCGAAATTGTCATCGATGGTGATCTGACCGACAGCGGCTGGCGCACCGCCGGCCGAGCGGACACTTTTGCCGAACATCAACCGGGTGATCAGACGCGCCCTCCCGTGAATACCGAGGCCATGATCACCTATGACGACAAAAACGTGTACATCGCGATGATCTGCTACGATGATCCGACGACGATTCGCGCCTCATTGTGCGAACGCGACCGCGTGTTCAGCGATGACAATGTCTGCCTCCTCATCGACACCTACGGCGATGCCGCCTGGGCCTACGAATTCAACGTCAATCCTTACGGTATCCAGGGTGATCTTCTGTGGTCGCAGGACAACGGCGAGGACTCCCGCTTCGATATTATCTGGGATTCCGCCGGCAAGATCACGGACGAGGGCTATCAAATTGAGGTGGCGATACCTTTCGCGAGTCTCCGTTTCCCGGATAAGGCCGAGCAGGTCTGGAAGGTGGATTTCTGGCGGAACCATCCGCGCGACATCCGTCGCCAGTACTCCTGGGCGGCCTACGACCGGGACGAGTCCTGCTGGCCCTGCCAGTGGGGGACCGTCACCGGCATCAACAACGTGGAATCGGGCAAGGGGATAGAGATCCTCCCCGCCATCGTCACTACCCAGGGCGGTGCGTTGGCTGGTGATGGTGTCGATGATCCTTTCGACTTTCAGACCGAGGACACCGAATTCGAGGCATCGTTGAACGCCAAGTATTCGATCTCCTCCAACACCACTGCGGAGATCACGGTCAATCCCGACTTCAGTCAGATAGAGGGCGATCCCGGCCAGATCGACGTGAACACCAATTTCGCGCTGTTCAAGAGTGAGCGCCGTCCCTTCTTCCAGGAGGGCAGCGACCTTTTCAACACTCGCCTCAATGTCGTCTATACGCGTACGATCAACGACCCGCTCGTGGCCGCCAAGTTCACTCGCCGCAGCGGGCGATTGAGCATCGCCTACCTGACCGCCTATGACGAACACTCACCCCTGATTCTCCCTTTCGAGGAGAGCAGCGGTTACCTGCTCAACGGCGAGAGCGTCTCCAATCTGCTGCGAGTCCGCCGCACATTCGCGGAGGATTCACAGTTGGGCTTCCTGGGTACGGATCGGCGACTCATTGATGGCGGCTCGGGGACTTTGCTGGGTCTGGACGGCAACCTGCGGATCTCCCAGTCGTTCCGATTCAAGGGTCAGATTATCGCCACTCATACCGAAGAACCCGACGATGCGTCAATGACCGAGGGCTTCAACGGTTCGACTTTCGATGATGGCCAATACACCACCGATTTCGATGGCGAACAGTTCTGGGGGCACGGGATCTCCACCTACCTGGGGCGCAGCACCCGCAATTCCGATGTCAGCCTGGAGTATGATCAGTTGAGTCCCACTTTCCGTGCCGATAACGGCTACCAGCCCCGCAACAATCAGCGGCTTCTCTCGGGGTTCGGCAGTTACACCTATCGGATGGACAGCGGCCTGTTCCAATGGCTGCGTCCGGAGGTGCAGATGGGCAGGGAATGGAACTTCGACGGGGAGCGCAAGGATGAGTACATCCGTCTGAACCTGGCGGGTCAGTTCCGTTTTGCCCAGGGCTACTTCCACGGTCAGTATCTGGCCAGCAACGAGCGGTTGGGCGGTATCGACTTCGACGGCATCTTCAACTACCACATGTGCGCCAACCTCACTCCCAATCGCCTCATTGCCTTCGGTGGGCACATAGAGTACGGCGATCAGATCGCGCGGCAGGAGTTGGTTATGGGTCGGGAGACAACGCTGGGTCTCTGGTTCGATATCCGACCGCTTAATCGACTGCTGATCGAAAACTGGTACGACTTCAGTTCCAGTTACGAGTCGGAAACGGATGAGGAGTTGTTCAAGGGGTATATCGCCCGCACCCGGGTAAGCCTGCAGGTGCTCAAGGAGCTGTCCGTGCGGATGGTTGTCCAGTACAACGATTTCCGCGACTCCTGGGATCTGGACCCGCTCCTGACCTACCGCATCAACCCCTTCTCGGTTCTGCACATGGGGTCCACCTTCGATTACAAGCAATACGAAGGTCTGGGACCGGACGGAAACGAAACGGATACCCGTCTGAACAGGCGGCAGTACTTCTTGAAATTGCAGTATCTCTTCCAGGTTTAGCAGCCTGAAATTCGACAGGAGGACCCCGATGAAAAAGTTCATGTTAATACTCGCACTTATCGCAATTACGGTCACGATCGGAACCAGCGACTCGTCGGCTCGACACAGGCGTCACTATGTCAGGCACAACCACGATAACCACGGCCTGTTCCGTGATCATGACGTGGAGATGGAGATCGACGACGGCACTATCGTCATCACCAACTGGGACGAAGACTGTGTCGTCAGGATCACCGACGATTATGAATTGAAGATCGATCGCAAGCGCATCAAACTCGATCGCAAGCAGGAGAAATTGGTCAAGCGGTACCATCAGCAGTATTCGAGGTTGATCAAGGAGGCCACGGCGATAGGGATCAAGGGTGCCAAGGTCGGCGTGAAGGGCGGCAAACTCGCCAGCGTTGCAATCGCCAATGCGCTCAAGGATCTGCTTTCGGGTGAAGACTGGGAGGGCGATTGGGAGGATTTCGCCGAGGATCTGGAGGATGAACTCGAAGAGATGAGCGATGATATCGAACGGATCGCCGAGGAGCTTGAGGAGGAGGCCGAAGAGATTGAGGAGCTGGCCGAAGATCTGGAGGATACCCACGACGATCTCCGCGATGAGATCGAGGAGCTGGATGACCTCGGTTGGTTCTAGCTGATTGACGATCCCCTGCTATCCCCCCAAAGCACCCTCCGATTCGGATCGGAGGGTGTTTTATTTGCCCCCCTTGACGATCGCCCCGGCCTGCACCAGTATGAACCGGTGTTTTCGGATTGATTATCCATATCCACCTACTGAGGATCGGCAGCATGCAGAAACGGACTCTCGGCAAAACCGGCTTCGAGGCCGGGGTTATCGGCTTCGGCGGCATCCCTCTCCAGAAGCTCAGCCGGGAGCGATCGACGGAGTTGCTCCATCAGGCGCTTGATCTGGGGATCAATTTCATCGACACGGCTCGCGGATATACCGACAGCGAAGAGAAGATCGGCCGCGCACTGCGGGATCGCCGTCATGAGTACATCCTGGCCACCAAGGCGCTCTCCCGCGACGCCGAGGGGATGGCCTCCGAACTGGCCACGAGTCTGAGTGAACTGCGCACCGATTGCATCGACCTCTACCAGATCCACGCGCTCCCTTCGGTTGAGGTCCTGGAGGATATCCTTGCGCCCGGCGGAGCTTATCAGGTTCTGGCCCAGGCACGGGAGGAGGGTCGGATCAAGTCGATTGGCGTTACCGGCCACGGGCGACCCGTGTTGCAGAGGGCAATCGAGACGGGTCTGTTCGACACTGTTCAGCACCCCTTCAATCCGATCGAAGATGAATGGAGTGATGATGTCATCCCTGCGGCTAAGCGGGCGGGCATGGGGATTATCGCCATGAAGCCGATTGCCGGTGGGGCGATCAGCAGCGTGCCGGCCGCTCTGCGATTCGAACTTGATAGCGGCATCGATGTTCTGATTCCGGGTATGGATTCGTTGGCCCAGCTGGAGGAGAACACTGCGGTGGGGCGTAATCTGCGTCCACCGGATGAGGCGGACCTGCAGGCCTGCGCCGCCGACAAGAAAACCTGGGACGGCGAGTTCTGCCGTCGTTGCGGCTATTGCCTGCCCTGCCCGAACGGACTGCAGATCCCTTTCCTGTTGCTGATTCAGGCCTATTACGAGCGTTATGACCTGGCCGATTGGGCGCTGGAACGTCTGGCGGGACTGGAGCGGAAATACGGCGACTGCATCGCTTGTGGCGAGTGCCTGCCCCGCTGCCCCTACAACTTGCCGATCCCCGAATTGATGGCCAAAGCCGACAGGCAGGTGCGTTGACAAAAACGCCGCCCGATAATGAGCGGCGTTGTTAGGATCTGTGATCTCGATAAGGTCTAGTTGTCGAGGCTGGTGAAAAACCGATTCCAGCGGGGCAGGTAGTGGTGTTCGGGATCCACCGATGCGACGACACCCTTGACCTCACCCAGGATATTGCCCCTCGCCATGAAGCCGAAATAGCGTGAATCCGCACTCTCGTCGCGATTGTCACCCATCACGAAGTATTGCCCTTCCGGAATCTGTACCGTCTTGAAGTTGCGCAAGGCGCGTTTGCTCGGGATGATGGAGATCGTGTGGTTGCACTCGCCCAGCACCTCGGTGCGGTAGGTTACCCTGCCTGAGGTGTCGCCACCTCGCGCGGTGGCGGTCTCCACGGCGAGCGGTTTGTATTGGAGAGGCTCGCCATCGATATACACGACATTGTTGCGCATCGCGATCTCATCACCCGGCAAACCGACCACCCGTTTTACCAGCCGTGTTCCATCGTGGGGGGAATTGCAGATGACGATATCTCCACGCTCGGGTGCGCTCCAGGTGGCGATCCGTTTCTGTGTATAGGGGATTTTCAGATCGTAGGCGATGCGATTGACGAAGATCCGATCCCCCTCCAGAATCGTCGGTTTCATGGAGCCGGTAGGGACGTCGTTCCAGTCGGCGATGGCGGAGCGGAAGGAGGTCACGCTGACGATCATTATCAGCAGGAAGAGAACCCAGTGGCGCCAGAAGTGGTACAGGCGGCTTTTCAGCGAGTGGTTAAGCATGGTCAACCTCGGGAAATGTGTTAGAGTGAGAGCTCAAGCATGAGAACAGTAAGGAATCCTGCCGGTTCCCGACTATTGCGAACCGGGCCGGTCCGGAGTCGCGAAAGGAGATGCGATGTCGAGAGTACTGCTGACCATCATCTGCCTGTTATGTCTCCATACGGCGGCCGAGGCCTGCACGGCGGCCGTGATCTCCGCTGCGGCCAGTGCCGATGGGCGTCCCCTGCTCTGGAAACAGCGGGATACGGAGATCATGGAGAACTCCATCCGTTACTTCGAGGGTGAGAAGCATGCTTTTGCCGGCATCGTCTCGGCGGATTCCACGGCGGACACGCGGGTCTGGATCGGAACCAATGAGGTGGGCTTCGCCATCATGAATACGGCGACCTACAATATTGATCAGGAGCTGTTGCAGGGACCGGAATACGCCGGGTCCGGCGAGTTCATGAAGCTGGCCCTGGGCCGTTGCGCCTCGGTTGCCGAATTCGAAGCGCTGCTGGACGAGACCGCCGGCGCGCGGGGCACCCGCTCCAATTTCGGCGTAATAGATGCTGTCGGGGGTGCGGCCTGGTTTGAGACCGGATCATTCACATATGTCAAGTATGACGTCAACGATCCCGTCGCGGCCCCGAACGGCTATCTCATCCGCACCAACTATTCCCACTCGGGGAACGATGACGCCGGCTTCGGCTTCATCCGATTCGAGACGGCGGCGGAACATGTCTTCGGGGAGTTTGCCGTGGGGGATGGGATAGCGGCGGATTTCCTGCTGCAGAACACGGTGCGCAGTCTGCGTCATTCGCTGCTCGGCACCGATCTGTTGCGCGGCGATTATCCCCGCGATTCCCACGTCAGAACCATGGTCCCCTCCAGCGACTACCTGGCCCGGTATTACACCGTGTCCGCCATGGTCATCCAGGGTGTGAAGGGTGATGAGGACCCCCGTTTGACCACGATGTGGACGGTTTTGGGGTTGCCTCTGGTCACGCCCGTGTTCCCTGTCTGGGTGGACAGGGGGCTGGATTTGCCGGAGTTTATCGAACTGCCCGAGGATCGGACCGACAGGACACGTCTCAACGCCCTGACCACGGTGCTGCGGGATCGGGTCTATCCGCTCAGAAGAGGGTCCGGGGCCAACTATCTCGATCTGGCCGTTCTGCTCAACGAGGAGGGTGACGGACTGCTGCAGCAGGTGCTGGCGCTTGACGAGTCGACCTGCGTCGATACGAGCACGTTACTGGCGAATATGCGGGAGAAGGGGTTCAACAGCGGCAAAATCAGAAAGCATCAGCGGACACTCGAAGAGCGTTGCCGCACCTACTTCGCCACCAATTCACATTAGTCTGCCGATCGCTCCATCTTTGACCCGGATAGCCTGACCTGAAGCCAAAGTGCAGGTTGTCCGGGTTTCCTGCCGTGATTCGATCCGGCAGGCGCTGATGGCTGCTCAGGCCGCTTCCGGTTCGAGTTCCATCTTCGACTCGAGCTGCCCGGCTCTCTTGAATGCGCGGAAACAGGTCATCGCGACCAGACACGATTCCAGTGTTTCGCCACCCATCATCAGCAGCGTAGCCAGCAGGGCGCCGTTGACCTCCGGGTGGAAATGGACCAGGGGGAAGCCGATCAGGGCCACGACCAACACCTTGATCATGCTCGCATAGCCGATGATCACGGTCTGCTGTTGCGCCATCAGAAAGCCCTGTGACACCGTGCGCACACCAAGGGTGATCGGTTGATAGGGGAGTATGAACAGCGCCGGGGTGACGTAGAGGATCATCTCGGGACCCAGATCGTAGACCGAATTGAGGAGCCACATGCGCAGGGGCGTCCACACGATCAGCGCAATGCCGACAACGAAGAAGCTGATCGTGACCCACGCAAACCGGACCATGCGCGGCAGATCCTGATGCCTTTTGGACAGGACGACCGTTGTGCTTTGCAGCGCCCAGAGCGGCGATGCGAAGAGCACCAGCAACGGAAAGACGAAGCCGAAGCCGGCCTGCGCCAGATCCGGATCGACCGTGCGGCCCAGCACCGCATTGAGCAGAGGGCGCAGGGAGGACCAGGTGACGGCGTTGACCATCAAAGGGCCGATGAACGCGAAAAAGACAGCCCAGCTCACGGGGCCGTCTGCACCCGGTTCGTTGATCCTCGAGGCATTGCGCCTGAGGAGCTTGCCCGCCCTGAGCACCATATAGATCGTCTCGGTTAGAATCCCGAACGTCAGCGAACTGGCGCCCAGCACGGCGCCGGGCATGTGACCGAAGGCCAGGGAGCCGAAGATGATGCTGCTGAGCAGTGCGAGCCGCAGACCTGTGGCCTGGCTGATGATCCAGGTGTTGTGATGACGCATCACCACGCCCGAGAACAGCGAGCGGATGGGCAGCAGCAGGGGGATCGGCGATTGAACCAGAAACACCTTCTGCGCCAGCGCCGATACTTCGGGCGTCGAACCCATCAACCAGGCGATGATATCCTTGCCGCCGGGATGGAGCGCCAGCGTCAGTTCGAGAATGAATAGGGCAACGGCGAAGACCATGATCTTGCTGAAGATCTGTCGACGACTGACGGGACCCACCCCCTGCACGGCAACCGCCTGCAAGAACGGGAAGAGCGGAGAGTTGAAGAAGACGAGAATACCGAACCCGACCGCATAGCCGGCAATCTGGATTTCGGGATTGCTGGAGCGTCCGAGTCCGGAGTTGATGATGGGTGCGGCCAGCGTCATCATCTGACTCGTAAGAACCAGTGGTAAATAGAATTGGAATATCTGCCGATATCGAAGTTCAGCCATGTCAGCCTTTGGTTGCGCCGTGCAAGAGGAACGAGACGACCCTCGTCTTGCCGGAATTGGTGCGTCTATTCGTAACTCAAGGACTCGATCGGGTCAAGTCGGCTTGCCTGAATTGCCGGATAGAGGCCGAAGAATATGCCGGTAGTGGTGGAGACCAGCAGGGCGCCGAGGACGTAGGGCACCGGTACGGACGCGGATACCGGAGCGAAGAGGCTGATGGTGAAGCCGAGGATCAATCCCGTTACGACACCGACAGCACCCCCGAGACCGGTCAAGGTCGCGGCTTCAACCAGGAAGAGCTGCATGATGTCCTGGCGCGTGCCGCCGACGGCCATGCGGATGCCGATCTCCCGGGTGCGCTCCCGCACACTGACCAGCATGATCGTGATCACGCCGATGCCGCCCACCATCAGACCGATTGAGGCCAGAACCAGCCCCACCAGGGTCAACGGTCCCGTGATCTGGCGCGTGAAATCCATGACCTGATCCTGAGTGCTGATGTTGAAGTCGTTCTTCTGACCGGGGGTCAGTTTGTGTCGGATTCGGAGCAGTGTCTCCATCTCCTCCTGCGCTTTGCCCAGGTTGTCGTCATCTTCGGGAAATGCGATGATGACAGGCCGGTAATCGAACGTGAAGTGTTTGCGGAATGTGGAGAAGGGGATAACCAGGTAATTGGTGGCCAGGCTGCCGAAGATACTCTCGGTTTCGGCCAGGATGCCGACCACCGTGAACTCCTGGTACTCGTCAACGCGGATCTTCAGGCCGATGGGATCACGCCCGCCGAACATGTTGTCCGCCGGGGCTCGACCGATGACGCAGACATTCTTGCCCGTCGCGTATTCTGCGGGGCTGAAAAAGCGGCCCTCCTCCACCCAGTCGTTCATGACCTCCTGATAATTCTGTGTCGCCCCTCTGACATTCATCATACTGGCCTTGTCCGAGCCATGACGGGCGACACTGCCGAAATCCGCATAATACAGGACCTTACCGACGGAGGGGCAGGATTCCTCTATCGCCTCCATGTCATCGATCTCAAGTCTGGGGCGATTCCGGACCTCCTCATCATCCTGGAAGGGGTCATCACGGGTGACGTAGATCTGTGTCGTGTCCGTGGACATGATCTCGCTCTCGAGCTTCCCCTTGAAACCCTCGATGATGGAGACCATGGCCATGAGGGTGGTGACCCCCAAGGCCACCCCCAGGATCACCAGGCCCGAGCGTCCCTTGTTGGCCCGCAGGTTGCGGAACGCCATTTTCAGGTTTTCCTGCAAGGCGGCGAACTGACGAACCGATAGGCCGGACCCGGATGAATTACTCATAGTGCAGTGCCTCCACCGGATCGAGTTTCGCGGCGCGCCGGGCGGGATAGATGCCGAAGAAGCCGCCGACCGCCACCGTCAGGACCATGCCCATCACGACCGACCAGAATTCGGTTGCGTAGGGGAGAGGGCTGGCGGCTGCGATGATCGCTGCGGTGAGATAACCAAGTTGAATGCCGATCAGACCGCCGCAGATCGACAGGGTCAAAGCCTCGATGAGAAACTGCCAGAGGATGTCGGAACTGCGGGCGCCGATGGCTTTGCGGATGCCTATTTCACGGGTGCGCTCCTGGACGCTTACCAGCATGATGTTCATGATCACGATGCCGGCCACTACAGCGCTGATGCCGACGATCATCATCAGGACCCCCAGCAGCATGTTCTTGATCTTGCTCCAGAGCGACAGCAGTCGGTCGCTGGTCGTGATCGCGAAATCATCCTTGTCGCCGGGGCGGAGACGATGATGCTGGCGCATGGCGATTCTCATCTCATCCATGAGCTGCGGCACATTCTCCGTATCATCGGTCATGGCGGTGATCGTCAGACTGCGCGCCCGTCCGTGGCGCCCGGTTATCTTCTGGAAAGTGGTCAGGGGGATGGCGACGAAGGCGTCCTGGCTCTCGCCCATCACAGATCCCTTGGCCTCGGTGATGCCGATCACCGCAAAGGGACGTCGACCGACTCTGATCTTGCGTCCGAGCGGGTCCAGATCTCCGAACAGGTTTTCGGCTACATCCGAGCCGAGAACGGCAACCGAACGGCTGCGGAGGAATTCCATCTCCGTGAAATGACGGCCGGCGTCCAGTTCGATATTCTGGAGTATGGGATAGTTGGAGGTGTAGCCCCGCAGCGAAACGCCTTTCATCCTCTCATCACGATAGATCATGTCGCTGCGGGTCGAACGCTGGGCGCCCACCTCGGTCGCGCTGGGGAGGTGATCCAACAGAAATTCGCGATCATCGAGCGTGAGCGGCGGGTTGTAGATGCTCTCCAGGAAAGCATCGAGGTCGGTCAGGATCTGCATTTCGTCGATGCGGGAGAGTCTGACGACGCCGCTGCCCTCGGCGAATACCTTCTCCTGCATGTAGGAGTTCATTCCGTCCACAATCGAGACGACGGCGATGATGCTCGCCACGGCGATGACATTACCGAGCATGACAAGCAGTGAGCGAACCTTGTTGGCCCAGATTGCCCCCAGCGCGATGCGGATGCTCTCCATGAGATGCATGCTAGTCGTCATCCTCTTCGCCGGACTTGTCCTCGTCGCTCTTTGCGAGTTGCACTTTCTGGCCGTGGTGGAGCGTCCTGATCTCCCGCATCGGGCTGACGATCACCTGTTCATCTCCCTCAAGACCGCTGATCACTTCGAAGTGCTCTTCGCCGGCGATCCCGGTCTGAACCGCAGTGAAGATCGCGCGTCCATCGCGATAGATCAGAACACCCTCGATGTCCATATCATCCTCCTCGAAGGAGAAGGGGGGCACCTCGATGCCCTGAGCGGTGAGACGGGCGCCGTTTTTGGTCTCATCCGCCAGAAGAGTCTTGGAGTTGCGCATGGTCAGGGCCTGAATGAGCAGAGCGACGGCGTTCTCACGTTCGGCCGTAGTGATCTCGGCCGTGGCCGAGAGTCCGGGACGCAGGTGGTGATAACTTTCGTTCAACGTGACGACGACGCGGAAATCGACGCCACTGGAACCCGAGCTCTGCTGGGGGCTGTTCGCGATCTCGGTCACGCGGCCGAAAAAGGTGGAGTCGGGGAAAGCGTCGATCTCCACCTCTGTCTTCTGATCAATTGCGATTCGGGGGATTTCGGTTTCATCAACATCGACGACGACCTCCATCACCGATAGATCGGCGATGACCAGCAGAACCTGGATGTTGAGCGAGCTCTGGATGGCGATCTCGCCGACATCCGCATTGCGCTGAATGACCACACCGCTCATGGGGGCGCGAATCTCGGTCTTGTCGAGTTGATCGCGCTGCTGCTCCAGGTAAGCCGAACTCTGATCCACATTGCGCTCCGCGGAGACGAGTTGCGCCTCCGCCAGAGTCAGGGCCGTTCGCGCACTTTCGTACTCCCTGTCACTGAGATCCCGGGCCTCGTAGAGCCCTCTGGAGCGTTGCCATTCCAACCGCTGCTGCTCGAGGCGCGCCTCGGCTTCGCTCTTGGAGGCCAGCGTCGATTGGTACTGAGCTTCCGCGCTGCGAACCGACTCGCGGTACTGGGTGGGATCGATGAGCAGGAGCAGGTCCCCCTCCTCAACCACGTCACCCTCCTCCACGGCTACCTCGGTGATCTTGCCCGAAATATCGGCGCTGATATCAACGGACACCTTGGGTTGAACCCTGCCCGAAGCACTGACGAGTTCCGTCAGATCCTGGTGGGTCACGGATTCCACCTTCACCTTGATGGCGGACTCCGATCGTTTGCGAACATTCACAAAAACAATGGCGCTCAGAATGACCGCGATAACCACGAAGATCAGAAATTTCTTCATCTCTATCCCTTTCGGAAATTTACTGTGCCGGAACCGGCAAATCGGGTGCAGGATAAGGGGCCTGGACGATTAATTACAGTGAAATTCTCTTTGTTGCCTGGATTGAGCCAAAATCATGCCCGGGATCTCACCTATGTCATCACTATTTCCCTGGAGTTCGGGCCGATGATCTTCCGACCACTCAGCAGCTACAGCACGGGGGGCAAGGTATTCATGGGGATGGGGAGAGAAATGAAAACAGGGAGATCGCCGGGGCGATCTCCCTGTAGAGCCGGGAGCCGGATTGTCGGAGCAAAGGCGCTAGATCGGCAACCAGTAGTCGACCTTGGCCATGAACCGGTTTTCGGCCTCATTGTCAAGCAGGGGCCTGGTGCTGAAGTCCGTCTCGAATCCGGTCGGATCGCTGCCCCTGTAGCTGTTCGAACCCCGGGTATGGGCCCAGACGAGATAGAAGGTCGAGCCGGGACGGTATTCCCAACGATAGACCATGCTCAGGTTGACGGCGCCCCAGCTGAAGTCGTCCTGAGAGACATCGTATCCATCAAAGGGGGTGAACTCGTTGCTGTCCGGTTTCACCAGTGAGCGGGGGTTTGAGTACTCGCCGATGGACAGGTAGGGCTGGAGGTATAGCTCCAGGGACTTGTCCCGGCTGAAGAGCATGCTGCTGTTGAGCGTCATGTCCCAGGTGCGACGATCGAGTTCGGCGAACACGTAGCTGGTGCCGCCGATGCCCTCGCTCGGTGTCTCGAAGTTCCAGAACCAGTCGGCGTCGGAGTGCTGGAATCTGTAATTGACGTGGAGGTTGTGGCTCAACCGCGTGTTTTGCAGCCATTCCAGATTGCCGCCCACGCGATAGCCGTGAGTGCCGGCATCGTCGCGATTCCAATTGCCGTTGATGCCGAATTCGAAGTTCTTGGTGTGGTCGGAATTGAATCCGGCCCACAGCGATTGGCCGGCGGGACTGCGGTAAAGCGGCCCCCGTTCGCCGGTTTGCGGATCCGTCCGTGTTGCCCACAGCGAGGTGAACTCGGCTTCGTAATCGCCGCCGAACCAGAGACTCCAGAAGTTGCGGGTGCCCATCCAGACATCGAGATTCACGCTTTGCGACTGATCCTGGCCGCTCTTGTAGGACCAGAGCTCCTCGCCGGCGTTTTCAGGATCCATGCAGGTGCGGTCGGTGTGGAGCCAGCTCCTGTACCAGCGCAGGTGTACATTCCCCTCGTTGATGAATCTGTCGGTGTCGGAGCCGTTGAAGTGGCGCTCGATCCAGTACTGGAGGGCATAGTGATTGGGATTGGTCATATAGCCGAGATCGTTGATGTCCAGCTTTGAACCCTGAAGGCGCGCCGTGGCCGCCGTCTCCCATTTGCCGCCCCGCTTCTTGATCTCGAAACGGCCGCCGGTGCCGTGGACGGCATCCGGGTCGATCTCTTCACCCTCATCGTTCAGATAGGAGTGCGGGTCGACGATGCTGCCGACATAGGAGCCGGTGACCTCGTACTTGCGATCCTTGAACGTCAGTTTGAAGTCGGCGCCGGTTGTGTAGCCGTTGCGGGTCTGATAGCCGAAGCTGTCCTTGTCGCGGAATACGCCGGTCTGCATGATGTTGAATTGGTGCTGGCCATTCTTGAACTGCTTGCCGAAGCGGCCGATGGCGTAGAGCGCTTTCTCCGAACCGCCCTTGAACAGGTTGTGCGCCTGACCCGATTCGGTCTCATCGGTGGCGGCGACCAGGATGGCGGTGGAGATGTCCCCCGCGACCTTGCCCGTCAGCTTACTGGCGAAACGGATGCGCGAATTCGGGCTGCCGGTGCCGATGCGGCGGGAGTAGAAGACGGTGAAGTTCGGATGCCAGAAGAACTGGGCACCCTCGACGAAGAAGGGGCGCTTCTCTTCGAAGTGGGATTCGAAGGGGGACATGTTGAGTTCCGACGGATCCGCCTCGACCTGTCCGAAATCCGGCTGGATCGTGGCGTTGAGCGTCAGGTCGGCGGTGACGCCGTATTTCAGATCGACGCCGAAATTGCCGCTGTTGTCCCAATCTTCATGGTAGTAACCACTGGCCGACTCATCGGCGGGATCGGTGATGCTGCCGACGACATAGGGTGTGATCTCAAGCTGGCGCGGGGGACGGATTCCCTCGATATTGGTCAACGTACCGCAGCGGCTCATGAAGCCGGGCTGTTCGCGATCCCAGTTCGACCACGCGGAACGTTCGGCCTTGCTGTGGATGTACTGGAAGACATTGAAGCCCCAGGTCATGGAATCGGCGGCGCGATAGCGGATCGAAGAGAAGGGGATGCGGATCTCCGCGTACCAACCCTCATCGTCGATGAACGTATCGGCCTCCCAGACGGCGTTCCAGGAACTGTCGTGGTAGAGGTCGTCGTAGTTGTAGAAATCCTGCTTCACTCCGTGGGGATTGATCCTGAAGTGATATCCCGTTGTCAGATCGTGGTAGGGATCGATATAGATTCGGATCCTGTCCGACGAGAAGATCTGATCCCGTCTGGAGAGGCAACTGGTGACCGGTGAATCGTTGAAACGGCAGCAGGCCACCGCGAAGTAGATGGCGTCGTCATCATAGATAACCTTGACGACGGTCTCTTCTGAAGCTTCACCGAGACGCTCCGGCGAGAACTGCGTAAAACCGGTGGCGGCGGAAGCGTTGAGCCAATCGGCTTCGTCCAGTTTGCCGTCGATTTTGATCTCACCGTTCGTGATACGGTGGGCGGCCAGAGACGGTTTTGGGGTCAGCTTGCCGTTGGCGGACTCGGGGTATTGTGAACCGCTGCCGTTGGGGTCAAAACCCTCCAGCGCCAGGGCGGTTGATATCATCATTGTGAGAATGATCAGCAGGAGCAGCAGACGGGTCGTCATCAGATTCCTCACGATTCTAGTGTTCGGGCAAGATTGAGGGGAGAGGGTTGATCCCGCTTAGGCGGGTCGATAGTATCAGACTCATATCACTGTGAATGGTTACACACAATCTGTCCATTTCGATTGATGATTGTATGCGTTACGCTATGGTGGAATTGTTGCGCTCGTATGTGGGCGTGAGTGCCGTTCTCCACTCGATATTCCTCATGTCGGCTTAATCTCAATGGTGTCGAATCCAGGGCCATTCGGAATGATTAGCTGTACGGGGATGGGGCATATGCTAAGGTAAGCCCGTTTGAAGTGAGGATCTCAATCGGGAGGATATCTGACATGAGTGCTTTGATAATGGCTTTTCTGGTTTATCTGGTCGTGGTGATCGCGATCGGGTGCGTGACATCCCGATCCGCGAAGAACCAGTCCGAGTTTCTGCTCGGAGGGCAGAGGATTCCGGGTTGGGCGATCACGATCAGTGAGAGAGCATCCGGCGAATCCGCCTGGCTGCTCCTGGGATTGACGGGCGCGGCGCTGACGGTCGGGCTTGGCGAAATCTGGACGGTCATCGGCTGTGTGGCCGGGATCATCTTTCTCTGGTTCTTCATCGGGGAGCGGTTCCGGCGCGAACTGAATCGATACGATGCGATTACCGTTCCCGAATTCATGGCGCAACGCTTCAACGACAAGACCAATAACGTGCGCTGGCTGGCCTCACTGATCATCATCTTTTTCTTCACATTCTACGTTGCCGCCCAGATGGTCGGCGCAGGCAAGATTCTGCAAAAGACAGGCATCATCACGGAGGCCTGGGGCACGATGCTCACGCCCGAGGTCTGGGGCATTGTCCTGGGTGCCGTCATTGTGATCGGCTACACGTTGATCGGTGGTTTCCGGGCCGTCGTCTGGACCGATCTGCTGCAGGGGCTGATCATGATCATCGCTCTGGTCGTCCTGCCGATCGTCGGTTTTATCGAACTGCAGGCCCAGAATGCGAGTGTCGGATCGGCGCTCATGGCGGTCGGGCCGGAGAAGGCCGACTGGTTCGCCGGCAAGCAGGGGATGGCCGCGGTCAGCCTGCTGCTCGGCGGCTTCGCCTGGGGCCTGGGCTATATGGGGCAGCCCCATCTGCTGGTGCGATTCATGGCGCTTCCCGATCCCGACGAGGTGCCGAAGCTGCGTTGGCTTGCCGGTGGCTGGACGATCCTGGCCTACGGCGGCGCGTTCGCCATTGGTCTGATCGGATTGGCTCTTTACGGCGGCGAGTTCTTCGCCGGTGATGCGGAGAAGATCATGCCCGCCCTGGCGACGAATCTGTTGCCGGGTTGGTTCGCGGGGATCATCATCTCAGGGGCCGTCGCGGCGATGATGTCCACGGCGGACAGCCAGTTGCTGGTCGTCACCTCGGCCTTCTCAGAAGACATCACGCGACGTATCTTCCGCAAAGAGCTGTCTCCCCGCGCGCAGGTGACCCTGTCGCGGGTCATCACCTTTCTGGTCGGCGGCATCGCCTTCGCCATGGCGCTGGGCTCTCGGGATACGGTTTACGAAATGGTCAGTTATGCCTGGTCGGGGCTGGGCGCCTCTTTCGGCCCGGTTATCCTGATGACGCTGATCTGGCGCCGATTCGCCTGTCGGGGCGCACTGTCCACCATGTTGACGGGAACGCTGGTGACCATCATCTGGAAACAGTTCGCCGCGTTGGATGCGCTGGTCAGCCACCGTCTGGTGGCCTGGGTGGCGGCGCTGCTCGTCGGGGTGATCGTGACTCTGGCGACTGCGAAAAAAGAGTCCGACTAGCGCGCGACATGTTTTAACGCAAAGCCGCCCGTGGAGACGACCACGGGCGGCTTTCGACATTTTTACCGGAGATCGTATTCCTTGATTTTTTTGTAGAGGGTCGACTCGGCGATCCCCAGGCTCTTCGCCGTTTTCCGTTTGCTACCGTCGAAGTGGCTCAACCTGTGCGCAATCGTCTCACTCTCCAGATCGCTGAGCGTCTTGGCGGGATCGTCGATCGCGACCGCTATCGGGTCGGAGTCCGCGGAGCGGCGGCTCCTGTTGTCGGGAAGCAGCACGGCGGAGGGTTGAATGGGGGAACCCTCCGCGTAGAAGACGGTCTGCTCCACAACGTGGCGCAGCTCCCGGATGTTGCCGGGCCAGTCGTAGGCCTTCAGGCGGGTCAGACATTCCGGTGAAAAGGTGAAGCCGCGAGCTTCGGGATCGCGCCGCAGGAAGTGGTTCGCGAGCAGGGGGATATCCTCGGGGATCTCACGCAGCGAGGGGGTCTGAATGGTGATCGTATTCAGACGATGGAAAAGATCCTCCCGGAAACGTCCCTCGGCGATCTCCCGCTCAAGATTGCGATTGGTCGCCGAGAGGATGCGGACATCGACCCGTATCGCCGTGTTGGAGCCCACACGTTCAAACTGGCGTGTCTCCAGCACGCGCAACAGGCGGGCTTGCAGCTCCAGGTCCATCTCGCCGATCTCATCGAGAAACAGCGTACCGCTGTCGGCGGCTTCGAACTTGCCCGGACGATCGCCGACCGCGCCGCTGAACGCACCTTTGACATGCCCGAAGAGTTCGCTGCTGAGCAGCTCGCGATTGAGGACCGCGCAGTTGATGGCCACAAAAGGTCGGCTCTGCCGCCGGCCCTGACGGTGGATAGCCTGCGCCACCAGCTCCTTGCCGGTGCCGGTCGCACCGCGGATCAGCACCGTCTTCCCCGATTCGGCGAGACGCAGGCACTGCTCGCGCAGCTGCATCATCTTCGCGCTGTTGCCGATCAATTCGTCCGCCGAGGGCTGCAGAGCGCCTTCGAGGCTGCGATTGCGCTCGACCAGATTGCGACGACTGAGCGCTTTCTCGACCGCCAGCTGCAGTCGCGGTCCGAGACCGCCGCCGCTCGGTTTCTCCAGGAAGTCGCAGGCACCGAGTTTGAGCGCCTCGACGGCGGCCTCGATGCTGCCGTAGGCGGTGATCAGAATGGAGGTGACGTTCAGCCCCTCCTCCCGGATGCGTCGCAACAGACCAAGCCCGTCGAGACGGGGCATATTGAGATCGGTGACGAGAAGATCGAATGAGTGCGTTTTCAATTTGGTCAATGCCTCGAGCCCGTTGACCGCGGTATCGGTGCGGTAACCCTTGTCCTCCAACAACTCCGACATGTACTCGCGGTTGAGCTCCTCGTCGTCGACAATCAGAATATGGACTGTCTTTTCGCTCATCTGACTCTGCTCCTCGACTGGCGGGTCGGCGTTAATGGACGTTACAGCTTCTGACTGGGGAGGGGGAGGCCGATACGGAACAGCGCGCCCCCCTCGGGCAGGTTTTCCGCGTTGACCGTACCCTGATGCTGTTCGATGATATGGCGGCATATCGCCAGCCCAAGTCCGGTACCCCCACTTGTGGATTTCGTGGTGAAGAAATCCTCGAAGATCCGCTCGATCTCCGTCTCCGGCAAGCCCGGCCCGTTGTCCGCTATCTTGATCACCAGCCAGTCCGGCGTTTCACCGCCCAACCGTCTCTCCAGCTTGCAGGAGATGATGATCTCGCCGCCATTGGGCATCGCCTGCGCGGCATTGACCAGCAGATTGCTGAACACCTGCTCCAGAGCGTCCGAGTCGCCCAGGATCTGAATCCCCTTGCGATAGTCCAGCGAGAGTTTGACGCCATTCTCCTCGCAGAGCGACATCACCTCGACAGCGGCGGCGTTGAGAACACGCGATAGCTGGATGCGCCTTCTTTTGCCCTGGGTCGGTCGCGAAAATTTGAGCAGACCATTCATGCGACGCTCGGCTTTGGTGACACCCTTGAGCACCCGGGCCAGGCGGTTGTTCAGATCCGCCGGGGGGATCCCCTCATCGCGCAGCTTCTCCAGAATGTTCTCCACCGTCCCCCTGATATTGTATAGCGGGTTCTTCAATTCATGGGTGATGCGGCTGACCATCGTGCCCAGCAGAGCCAGCTTCTCCGAACGATTGCGCTCGGTGAGCAGTTGCTCCTTCTCGAGAGTGCGCGCGGCCAGACCGGCGATGCTCTCCAGCAACTCCCTGTCCTCATCGGTGAAGGGACGACTGCCCTTGTGCATCCTGTCGAGGTAGAACGCGCCCACCCGTTTGTCGCTGACCAGCATGGGGCAGCAGAGAAGCGTCTGCACCTCCTGGGCCTGGATGCTCATCGCCTCCTGATAGCGCGGGTCCGTGAGGGCGAATTTGAGGAATACGCTCTGCCCCGTGTCCAGAGCTTCACGCAGGACGGTCTGACTGATCTGGCCCAGCTCCTCGCTGCTGAGCACCAGTTCGGTGATGGTCTGTCTGACCCCTTTGCGCCAGGCGACGATAGTGTCGGGGCGCAAGCGTCCGCTGTCATCATCCAGCAGCAGGATGAACCCGCGGCTGGCATCAACCGCTTCGCCGGCCTTGGCGATCACAGTCTCCATAATCTCGTTGAGAGAGAGGTTGCCCGCGATCGTCTCCAGGATGTCGAGCAGCAGCTGGTAGCGCAGGTTGTGGTCCGTCTCGGCGACGGCGACCGGAGGGGAGGCGGCGATATCATCGTCGCCGTTGACGACCATGAACTCAAGACGACCAAGCAGAATACGATCCATCTCGACCAGTTTGACGTCGGCATCGATGGCCACATCGTTCAGTCTGGTTCCGTAACGACTGTCGAGGTCACGCAGCCACCAATCGCCATCCTTGAAGAATATACGCGCGTGTCGACGGCTGATGCTCCTGTCCTCAAGCGCAACCGTCGCCTCGCTGGAGCGCCCAATAATGATGTCCTGCTCGGGTGCCGCCTCGAATGGCCCGTGACTCATGGGCGATCGGGCATCATCGTTCTGAATCAATTCCAGCAGTAGTTTCATCGAACCTCACCTGATGGTTGGTATGATCATCTATTATGGTATACCTCCGATATCGGGGGTGTAAACTCTTTACTGTCGCGGGACGGCCCTCTATCCTCTGGGTGGAGGTAGTGATGATCGAACAGGTCGGGCCATACAAATTCCTGCGATTGCTGGGTGAGGGCGGCATGGGGCAGGTGTACGAAGCGCTGGACATGCGTGATGAAACGCGTGTTGCAGTGAAACTCCTCCGCGGCGGTTCGACCGCGACCGCGCGGGAGAGGGAGCTGTTCGCCCGGGAAGCCCGTGTCGGTATGGATCTGAACCATCCCGGCCTGGTGGCGGTGCTGGCTGTCGAGATCGTCAACGTTCCGCAACCGTATCTCGTGATGGAGTATCTGCCGGGTCCGACTCTGAAGGGGGCGATCGATTCGGCTCCGCTCTCCCCGCTGTCCACTCTATCGCTGTTGATCGATATCCTCGACACTTTGCGATTCGTTCATGCCGAAGGGATCATCCACAGAGATATCAAAACCGGCAACCTCATGCTGGATGCCGTCGGGAAACCCCGACTCATGGACTTCGGTCTCACCACGTTTTCGGATGAGACGAGTATGTCCAGGACGGGTCTCATCTTCGGCTCGCCCCATTACATGGCACCGGAGCAGGGGTTGGGCGAACCGCTCGACAGCCGCAGTGATCTCTTCTCCCTGGGGGTCGTCCTCTATGAACTCCTGACGGGCAGACTCCCCTTCAAGGGGACCTCTCCCCTGAGTGTGATCTATGCGATCATCAACCAGGAGCCCTCGCCCCTGCGGCGGAGCTTGCCCGATCTGCCGGAATCGTTTGACTGGGTGTTGACCCGGGCGCTTGCCAAGAGTCGGTCCGAGCGTTACCAGGATGCCGTGACATTCTCCGACGACCTCAAAGCCCTGGTCGATCTGCTGCAGGGAAAATGTGCCGAGGAGGATTTGAGTCTGTCTGCGGTACCGGGGCGCATGACCGTCGGCGAAGAGCGCTTCCCCCTGCCCCTGGCCGGCAGGGAGCGGGAGATAGCCAGGTTGACCGGTTGGTTCCGTGAGCGATCGGGCCCGGCCCTCTGCTTTCTGGGTGGCGAAGCCGGTGTCGGCAAGACCCGCCTCGTGCGTGAGAGTTTGCGGCACGCCGGTTTGAGCGCTCCTGCGACCATGGTCGGGCGTACTCAACCGGGTCGGGAGGATTTCCCCTATCAGCCCTGGTTGGCGGCTTTGCGGCCTGCTTTGCGGGAACGGGATCTGTACGACAAAAGGGCGCTGACGATTTTCCTCGACGAATATCGACCCGGGCACGGCGCGCGGGTCAAACCGCTCTGGGCGCTGTTGAGCGGGCAACAGATCAACCTTCTCGAAAACCGTGCACAACTCTTCGAGGCTCTGCGCAGCCTGTTCGGCGCGCTTGCCGCGCAGGAATCGCTGTTCCTGTGGCTGGAGGATCTGCACCGCGCCGATCAGGCCAGCCTGGAGCTCCTCAACTTCCTTGCCCGCTGTCCTGACGACGAGTTGCCGCTGATCCTGGTCAGCTACCGCGCCGAGGAGTTGGCTGCATCCTCCGCGTTGTCGGGCCTGATGCGCGACCTGCAACAGGAGGCGCGCGCGACCCATCTCGATCTGGAGCGGCTGACCCTGGAGGCCGTCGAGGATCTGATCGCCAATGTCCTGCCGCAGATCACCCGCCTGCCGCAGGCTGCCGCACGTCTTCATGGGGAGAGTCGCGGCAACCCTTTCATACTGCGTGAGCTGCTGGAGATCCTCCGCAGTCGCAAGGGTGAGGAGAACGCCCTGACCGCTGATCCCGATCAGTGGATCCTCCCCATGCCCGCCAGACTGCAGGATCTGGTCGACCATCGTCTGAGCGAATTGACCGATGAGGAGCGCGAGCTGCTGGAGCTGGCGGCGGTGGAGGGTGAGGCCTTCTCCGCCGAGGTCCTGGCCGCCCTGCTCGAGGAGCGCAAGATCAGGATTCTCCGTAGCCTGCAGACCCTGGAGCGGCGCACACGTCTGATCCAGGCGCGGGAGGGGCGTTTCCTCTTCGACCATGCGCTGATTCGACGCGCGCTGTACGAGAGCCTGGGTGATGAGATCCGATGCGAATACCACCGCCTGATCGCCGAGTATATGATTCGCAGCGAGGGGGAGCAAAGCGGCAGCGCCGGCGCAATTGCACATCACTGGCTTGGGGCGGGGGATCAGCGGCAGGCTGTCCCCTGGCTGCTCCGAGCCGGTGTGCATGCCCGCGATCTCTATGCTTTTCACGAAGCGCGTCTCCATCTGGATCAGGCGCGGGACATTGCCGATCTGCTCTGGTTGGCTGAACCCGAGGATGAGATTCGCCGAATCCGTCTCGATGCACTGCGGGAGCAGGGTGTTCTGGAGATGGCGGAGGGGGCGTACGAGTCCGCCGCCCGCCTGTTCACGTCGGCGCGCGATCTCCTCGTCCCCATTATCGAGGAGGAGTTGCGCTCCGAGCTTCTCCGGCTGAGCGGCGAGGCGATGCACTATGCCGGCCGCAAGGAGGAGGCCGCCCGCGACTTCAAGGCCGCCCTGGCCTGTTGCGGTCGCGATTGCCGTTTGCAGCAGGCGAAGATTCTCCGCAGTCGCGCCTTCATGGAGTCGAAACAGGATCTGTGGGACGAGGCCCTGGCCTCCTGCAATGCCGCGCTGCTCCTTTCGGAGGCCTATCCCCGGGAGGTCCTCGCCATCGAGCATACGATGGGCACCATCAGCATGACGCGTGGCGATCTCACCGAGGCCCGCCGCATTTTCGAGGAGATTGTCTCTCGGGCCGATGATGAGCGGGAGCAGTATCTCCGCACCGCGGCTCTGGCCAATCTGGGCACTGTGCTCTGGCGGCAGGGGGAGAGCGATGAGGCTGCGCGCTGTCTGGAGGAGAGCCTGACAATCCGCAGGCAATTGGGCCTGGTGATCGAGTATGCGCAGATACTGACGAATCTGGCCATTATCCGCATGCGCTCCGGCCGTCTTGATGATGCGCGTGAATTGTTGACGGAGGCGACCGAACTCAAAGAGCGGATCGGGGATGTGGTCGGCATTGCCTCCGTCGAGATCTCGCTGGGGAACCTGGAGGCCCG
Organism: bacterium; assembly: GCA_024231955.1. Taxonomy (GTDB): domain Bacteria; phylum Krumholzibacteriota; class Krumholzibacteriia; order JACNKJ01; family JACNKJ01; genus JAAEPZ01. The sequence goes on from JAAEPZ010000538.1 coordinate 767,097, forward strand.
CAGCGGCCGTTTCAGGCAGGCGTTGACCCATTTCGAAAAAGCGGCGAGGCTCCACTTCAAGGGGGGCAACAGGGCGCGTGCGGCCGTGGCGCTTCATAATTGCGGGGAGGCGCTACTGGAGATGGGCAAGCCGGAGGAGGCCGTGGAGCCGCTTACCCTTGCCCGGGAGATTCGTGAAGACCTCAATCTGCGCAGCGCTCTGGCCTCAACCCTGCGCACGCTGGCCCGTCTGGAATCGGCCAGGGGGAGTGTCGACAAGGCGGGGGCTCTGTTCGGCGAGGCAGCCGGGATCGCGCGGAGCGAGGGCAGTGTCGAGGATCTGATCAAGGTCGAGATCGACAGGATGAACTTCATTCTGCAATCCGACAGGCCGACGCGAGGTGCGGAGGTTCAGGCGATCCTGGATACGCTCGGCACCGAGTGCAGCGTCTGGCCGCCCCCCGTGTTCAAATTCGATATCGACCTGGTTGCCGCCGGGATCGCCCGCGCCGGAGGGCAGGTCGATGACGCCTGGAAGATTCTGATCGGACTGCTGGACAGGAACCCGCAGGACAAGGATCCCTATCGACGGGCGCGAATACTGCAGGTGATTTTGACTTCACCCTGGCCCGATTCGTATGCAGAGCGACTCACTGTCCGGCAGGCCGAATTCGAATCCCTGGTCGCCGAAAAGGGATACGACTGCCTGTGATGAAAAAGCCACCGCAGGCTGGGCTGCGGCGGCTATGATGATCTTCCTCTTCCGTCCCCCTATTTGAGAAGGACGAGTTTGGCCCTGTCCGAGCCGGAGGGTCCCGCCAGCCGCAACAGGTACAGACCGCTGGGCAGGTTGTGGCCGTTGTCGTCCCGCCCGCTCCACGTCAGTTGGAAATCGCCTGCGGCCTGATAGCCGTCGCGCAGTCGGCGCACCTCGCGCCCGGTGAGATCGAAAATCTCGAGAGCGATTCGACCCGCAGCCGGATGACGCACGGAGATCGTCGTCGTCGGGTTGAATGGGTTGGGGTGGATGTTGAGAAGCGGGGTTGCCGCGGGGACGGGATTTTCGGCGATGCCGGTCGGATTGAAGGTGAGGTCACCCTCGAAGAAGTAGTCGTCCAGCCAGCCCTGCATCTGTGCGCGTGAACCTGTTTTTTGCATATACACACCGGTGGATATCCGCAGACGCCTGAAATCGGGACTGCTGTAGGGGTCCTCGAAACAGAAGTACTGATAGCCACGTTCGTCGGTGACGCGAAATTCAATGGCTGGGGGCATGCTGCTCTGACTCACCTGGGCCCGGAGTGGCGCAGCGGCCGGGATACCGTCATGGGTCTGATCGAATATGCAGTCGCCGGCGATACAGATCTGACAGCGGATCGCGATGCAGTCCGGCAGATTCGGGTCGGACAGCAGGCTCATCCTGATCAGATCATTCCGACCGGAGAGTTCGAGAGCGGTGATTCCGGCATTGTCTCCCGGCACCTGCGCGTCCGCCGCGAAGCCAATGCGCCAGTTCGGAGTATCACCCACGGGGCCGACGTTGAGATCCCAACTGGTCGCGTCGGTCGCGTTGCCGGACGAAGAGAAGACCATGGCATTGGCGGCGGGAGACCAGTCGAGGATCTCGTCCACAGACGCATTGACGAGGGAGAAATCATCGGAGCCATGGATGAAGTTGATCATGTGATCGCCCTCAAGCCCCAGCCAGGTCGTGGTCGCCCGGAGCCATTCTCCGCGCAGTGCGGGGTCGCCTATGGCCTCCGGCATCGCACTCTGGAAGTGGATCGCCTTGGGATAGTAGGTGTCGGTCGACACATGGCCACTCTGCCCGCCTGCGCCAGACGAACCCATGATGAAGCTGTAGGCATTCGGCATGGGGAAAAGGTGGTCGCTCAGCATGTTCGTAAAGTCGGGCAAAGTATCGAAACTCAGGTTCGTCGGGGGGAGCGGCTCGAAGAAGAAGCAGTTCAGCGGGAGGAGGACATTGGTTTCATTGTCCAGCTGGTAATCCTCAACCGAAAGCACTTGATGTATGAAATTCTCGACTTCGGGATCGGACCCATTCAGTGAGTTGAGAATCCCCTGCCCCAGCAGCACGACCTTGCCGCCGAGGGCGAGATAGTCGCGCAACAGATTGCGCTCATCGAGCGAGAGGCTGTGCTCATCCTCGGCGGCGCAGTTCCAGATGATCAACGGGTACTGACTCAAGTCGGCCAGGGTCGGCAATTGGAGATCATCGGGTGTGGTCTGGATCTCGTAATAGTCGTACTCGATACCCGCCGCGAGAAGGGCGTCTTCGATCCACATCTCGTAGCCTGGATCCTCAATGTAGCTCCGCCCGCGCTGGATCGGGTCCCAGTCATCATCAAAGAAACACAGTTTGGAGGAGACAGCGGCGCTTGTCGGTGAGGTTAACATGATCACAAGTGCGATAGCCAACAGCTGCGGCAATGCAAATCGGATGCGGCATAGACGATACATGATATGTCCTCGATATCTGCAAGTTGGTGAACTATATGTAATTATATCATCTCCGAAATATGGGGTCAATGTCCCTGCTTGCGATGACCACGCTGAGATTGTAGAGTCTACCTGTTGGACCAGCAGGCTGCTGAAACGATACGACCCGATTTCAAGATATGAGGATGTAGAAACGTGCGTGAGAATTTGATCGACAAAGTGGAGATTCCCGAAGTCAGCGAACCCGAAGAGGGCATCACGGGGAAGTTCAAGGTTCTATTGTTCATCATCAGTAGCGTTTTGGCCCTGGTCATGCGGCTGCTCTATCTGATTCCCCTCAGGGGGAAGACCCTGTTTGATGTGCCGATGCGCGATTCCATCGTGTATGTGGACAAGGCCAGGGAGATTCTGGACACCAGTTTCTGGGGGAGTGGCGTCAGTTTTCACAGTTCACCCCTCTATCCCTATTTCCTGGCGCTGATGATGGGTGAGGGTGATGAACCGGGTTTGTGGGTAGTGCGGGTGATTCAGGCGGTGCTCTCGGCTCTGACCGTCGGCTTTCTGGCTCTGATCGGCACGCGTCTTTTCGGCCGAGGTGCGGGTATCGCGACGGCGATCCTGGCCATCTTCTATGCGCCGTTTCTCTTTTACAGTGGTGAACTGCTGGAGATCACCCTGACGCTCTTCTGCCTTGTGATTGCGGTCTGGCTGGGCACGGACGAGAAACCCGATCCGAAAAAACTCCTGGGGATCGGGTTATTCCTTGGACTTGCAGCTGTCGGCAAACCGAACCTTCTGCTGCTGACGCCGGTTTTCCTGATCGGTATCGGCTTCCTCCGGCCCCTCGGACAACCGCAAGCCTGGCCCTGGAAACGGGGACTTATACTGGTCCTGGGTGTGGTTCTGGCGATAGCGCCATTCACCCTGAGGAATCGCATTGTGGGTGGCGACTGGGTACTGATCAGCAGCAACGGCGGCATCAACTTCTTCATCGGCAACAATCCCAACGCCAGCGGGGGCTTCTGGGTGCCGTCGAGCATGCAGCAGGATCTGGAGAACTCCAGCCGTCTGTTCCCCGAGAAGGTTTACGAGCGTGAGATGAAGCCGTCCGAGGCCAGCAGATTCTGGGCCGAACGCGCTTTTCACTATTACAGAACCCAACCGGGTGACGCAGCCAGGAAGAATCTGCGCAAGCTGGGGTTGTTGCTGGGCAGTTATGAGATCCCCAACCACTACAGCATCTACTTCTTCAAGGCGAATTACTCGCCTCTGTTGAGGGTGCCGCTGGTTTGGTATTCGATGGTGCTCCCGTTCGCCATGCTCGGGTTGGTTTTCGGCATGCGCCGCAAGGGCGCGGTCAGGGTCGCGGGTTGGAGCCTGATTGTTGCCGCGGCCAGTGTTGTGCTCTTCTTCGTCACCAGCCGGTACCGTCTGCCCATGTTGATCTGGATGCTCCCCTTCGCCGGCGCCGGGATCATGATCCTGCTGCGAATCCTGCAGCGACGTCGGTGGCGGTTGCTGCCGTTACCCGCGATCATTATCGTGGCCAGTCTGGTGATCCTCAACCTGCCGCTTGTGGCCCACAAGGATTTCCATGACGACTGGATCACCCTCGGCACCTATTGGGCCGGGCAGGAGAATTGGGAGAAATCGGCTCAGTACAATTCCCAGGCCCTCCGTGAAAAGAATATGAATTCGGCCGTCGCCTGGCAGAATCTGGGCTACGCCTACTTCCGCCTGTCCCGGGACGAAAATGATCTCGACATGGCTGAGGAGTGCTTGTGGAAGGCGATCAAACTCGACCAGACCTTCGGCTATGCCTATGGGAACCTGGCCAATTTCTACTATGCCATGAACCGCATCGAGATCGCCAAGAAGTGCCTGGAGCGGGCATTCCTCCTGGATCCCAGTCTCCAGATCAAGATGAAGACCCTGCACAGCTACATCGGACCGAGAATGGCCACGTTGAATGAGCGCAACGAGTCCTTCATGAAGCGTCTGGAGGATAGTCTTGCCGACGATCCGGGCAACCTCGATCTCCACATCGACAAGGCTCACGCTCTGGCCATGCAGCTGAATCGGCTGGATGATGCTCTTGCCGTTCTGGATGCCCTGCCGTCCGATGTGGTGCAGAGGTTCCCCACTATCATTGAGCGGGAGAAAAAACTGAAGGAGCGGATCGCCAGGTCGAAAAAGTATCTGCCGATCCTGGACACGCCGTTGCCTGCGCCCGCTCTGGCTAATCCTCGGACTCAGCAGCCTTGATCGATTCGAACGTGTAGAAAGTACAGCCGGGTTGTCGCCAGGTCTCACGCGGCAGCCCGGCTTTTTGGCAGAGTTCGGCGAGATATTCCTCAAGATCCCATCCCCACTCGGTCGCCACCTCCGGCAGGAACAGCCCGCGCTGGCTCCCCCTCTCTATTATCAGGCCATGTTTCCCGATCTCAACCGCGGAGAGATCCTCGATCAGCTCGGGCGGAGTCAGAATGCTCAGGCTGATGTGGACACCCGGGAGTTCATCCGCCGTCAGGGGGGGGAAGCGGGGATCATTGATGGCGGCGCTCAGGGTCAGGTCGCGGAGCGTCCTGTCGAGGGATGGTTGCCGCTCCACGGTGCCGATGCAACCACGCAGCCGACGATTGATCCGCAGGGTGACGAAGAGGCCGTCAATGGGCAGATCTTCGTCGGCGGTCAACCCGGGTCCGCCGATCTCCCAGTCCTCCCCGGCCAACCATTGTTCCAGAGTCCATCTGGCCAGTCCGGGCAACTTCGTCAACATTGTCGAATCCAAATTATACCTCCAGGGCCGGGAATTCACCGACAGGCTAGCATGAGTTGCACTTCGGGTCACCGTAGAATCGGGTCATTCTGGATGGCCTGGACCACGGACAGGAATCCTGAAGACCTGATTCGGCTCATATGGGGTCAAATCCCCCTGTGCGTGTGAATCTGCGGGGCGTGGAGTTGAGGTGCGCTGTATCCCGCTGCCCCCTGGAGCGGCCTGCCGTGTTTCATCGCGATTTCGGACGCTGAGTGAAATGCCCCACTGTAATCGGAATATACCCCAGCCTCTCAAAATATCTCGGATTCGGCAGGTTTTTCAATCGCTGCAATTCGCGTAATGAAATGACGCAAAGGATAGTAATCAAAGAAGATGGCCCGGTTTCGGGCATCTTGCGTTGCCGCCTGCAACCAACTTGGTGCCGCCATGGGGGGAGGACATGGCCCAGGGTCTCAAGAGTGCTATAGAGGCGGTGAACTCAATCCGAAGGAGCGGTTATGTTGAAGAGCTTGACACTTGCGCTGATGGTTTCCCTGGTCTCTTTTTATGGTTTTGGCCCCCTGTCGACTTTGCTCAAAGCCGATATGCAGGCTCAGTTGAATACCGTCGTTGAAGTTTCCAATGATACTGGTGATCCGAGTGGGATTGGCACCGATGGTACTCTGAAGCCTTAATTCCTCAACATACTCCTCCTTTGGTTGAGTTTCTCCTTAATTCCCTTCCGGTGCGGACCCCGTCTTGACGGGGTCCGTTCTTCTTATCTAGTATGTCCTGGAAGTCATTTCAGGATGTTGTGATGGGAGGCAATTCCGGATGAGTGTCCATGTCCGCCAGTAGCCCTTTTCCCGTTCGTCTGACGCAGATCGCCGAGGGCGCCACCGCGCGTGTTTTCGAATCCCGTGACCATCTGGGGCTGCCGGTCGCACTCAAGGTCGCCAGGGCCTCTCGCGATAACCGGACGCTGAAGCGCGAGGCGGAGATGGCGGCCCTTCTGCGGCATCCCGCCCTGTTGCGCATCCTGACGCAGGGGCAGGGTGATGATGGCCTGGCCTGGCTGATCATGCCCCTCCTCCCAGGCCGCACACTTGCGGACTGGACGGGTGCCGACAGCGAGCTGCTCGACCATCTAGCGCCTGTGGCCGATGCCCTCGACCTGCTGCATCATCTGGGTTGGGGACATGCCGACCTCAAACCCGAAAATCTGCTGCTGGCCACCGATACCTCCCGTTACCCACTGTTGCTCGGCGATCTCGGCCTGGTGTCACGGTTGAACGCACGTGCCGGAGGTGGGAGCCCTGCCTATCTGTCCCCGCGTCGTCTCGCGGATGCACCGCTGACCTGGCGGGACGATCTCCATAGTTTCGCCGTTCTCACGTTCGAAAAACTGGCGGGGGTTCTGCCCTACAACCACGATACGGGTGATGCCCTGCTGGCCGATATCCGTCAGGGGGGACTCCGGGACCTCTCCCGTTTCCGTCCTGAACTGTCGACCGAACTCGGGCGCTTCTTCACTGCCACCCTTCTGGGCGATCATGGCGCGACCAGCGTGATGACCTGGCTGGATGAGCTGCGCTCCCACTTCGGTCAGACGCCCGCGCCCCGCTGTCTTTTCGGTCGCGAGATACCGGAGGAGATCCTCCATGGTTCCGATCTCCAGAGGGCGTTGACCTCCGCCCTCTATTCAGTCTCACAGACATCCGTTCAGCCGGGTCACGAGGAGTTGATCGTGATCGAGGAGTTGGCCGGCGCCGCGCCGACCCATCTGCGGATCTGTATCGAGTTCCTGCTGTCCAATCAGTGGTTGCGGGATGATGTGGGGTGGGGGCGTTTCCGTGAACCACCAGCAGTCTGGCGGTCGGAGTTGGAGCTGTTGCTGAGAGGGGGGGGCGACTGCGCCGTCACCGACCTCTCGGATCGACTGGAGGAGCTGGGTCTGAAGCCGACTGACTGTGATGAGGTATGGACTCAGGTCTGGAATGACAATTCCGAGCGGCTTGACCGACGTCTGCAGCTTGTCGGCGTAGCGCTTTCCGCAGAGCGTTTCGACTGGTTGCTCGCCTTGCCGGGCGATCATTTCTTCGTTATTGCCGATCGTGGTCCCCGGGAGACGCAGTTGGAGGTGATTAGCCAGGCGGCGATGGGGGATATCCCGTCCGAGGTGAATGCCCGCATCCGAATCTGGGAGGTCATTCGGCAGATCAGGGAGGATAATCTGGTTGCCGCCCGGACCGAGTTCTGGGCGATAGAGGAGCATCTGGATCTGGAGAGCAGCGGTGAGCTGAGCCGACTTCTGACCTATCAATTACTGGATGCAGGTCGTGTTGAGGAGGGGTTCGCGTTTCTCAGTCGCTGGCGGGAGGGGAGGAGCGCTCAACTCGCCGGGACTGAACTGGAGATACGGTTGGCCGCGAGAGAGATTACGGCTTATGCGCAATACGGGGATGTTGAGACTGCAAGAGCGCGCGCGAAAACCTATGGGGACGCTTATGCAGGCCGCAGAGGTGAGTGGTTCTTATATATGGCTCTAGCCAATATTGCTACAGAGCAACGTGATATTGCTGAGTCATTAGCGCATACAAAACATGCTCTTGCTGGAGTTCAACGGGATAAGGGTGATCAGCGTATCATGATCCATTTAATGCTCTTTCTTGCCTCGGGGTACACCTTGTGGGGGCGACAAGAGTATATGGACAGTGTTCCTGAGCTGATTGACAACGCGTTCAGTTATGCGAATGACCTGGGTGATTCATGGTTAATATTGGAATGCCTGTCAACCAAGGGCCTTTGGGAAATGAATCATGGTAGCTTCCGAAGCTCTGAAGAATATTTTCTACAGACGGTGAAGTTGGCGAAAGATAGCGGGCAACTCAATCGATCACCATACTATCTTTCCAATTTGGCTTTATCTGTTTTTTACCAAGGTGATTACTCCCGTATTATCTCTCTCAGTGACCAAATTCGTGATAGTCTGATTGAAGAGCAAACCCTTAAGAGCGTGCTGTCTTCCAAGGAAGTGTTATGCTTGTTCTCAATTGCATTTGGAGATCTCCTTGATGCGGATGTAATGATTGAAGAGGCAATGCTTGCTGCCACCTCATCCAGTTCTGAACAAGCTCAAGCGAGCTTTCTATTGTTGCGTGCTATGATTGCCAGTTATCGGCTTCAGAATACAGATGCACAAAGAGATATTCTGGCATCCAAAAAGATCCATGAGGAGGCTGGGGCCAGCAGTGATGTAATGTATTGCAGGATGATGAATTATGAATTGCAACCTGTTGATTGCCAGGATGTTGATAAGATTATCGAAGTAATTGAATTCTTCACGGCTATTGAACGTCGTCTTCACCTTCCCCACGCCTGGCGTCTGTTGGCGCGGCATCTCAGATCGACCGGTGATCTTGAGGGTGCCGCTCAAGCTCTGACCAATGGATTTGATGTTGCCGGGGAGATGGGTAATCCTGAGGAGATCTGGCCGCTGCATGTCGAATCCTCACACCTCGCCCTGGCCGGCGACAGCAGGGGGGCGGCGCGGACGGAACTGACTGCGGCGGCTCAGATCCTGCGCGATCTGTCCCTGCACTTCCCCGAGGGTGCAGCCCGTGATCAGTTCCTGTCTCGACGGGACAGGGCGGATGTTCTCCAGAGACTGCAGGCACTTGGGAGGGTTGAATGATACTCTCGACAACCATTTCACGCCTCCACCTCTGTTAATGGTTTAACAACTAGAGTGTGTGCCTGGTCTATGGGCTGTTTGCCATGATGCCGGGGATTCGGCTTCCAGGTTGATTTCGCGAGAATGAAACCCGCTGCGTGAGGAATAGGGATGATGATCCTGTTTAGGCGTAGTTCACATTTCGGAATTCCACTATCGACTGAAAACAGTCATGACACGGGTTGTTCGCGCGGTTGGGACAGGTTATAGCGAAAGGGGATAATCACGTTAAAAATATGCCCTGCAACCCCTTCGGATCTGCTATAATCAACTCCGTGAACAGGTCGTTGTCCCTATTATCAGTACATGCCCCATGACCAGATTCATTACCGGACAGGCTCCGGCAGAATCGAATTTCGGAAGCACAAATGGAATGGGCCCCGAAATTTACCTCTCCTCCGTTTGCGGGGGAGAGGTTATTTGTTGGCCGAAGGTGCGTAACGGAATACTGTGCCGTGATTGGCCGTCGTCGGTTTCCCGAAAGGTGTCGCATGCCGTATTCCGGTAAGGTTCTTCATATTCTGTCCCAGCGGCCGCTGCTCACAGGTAGCGGCATCACTCTCGACGCTTATGTCCGTTGCGCCCGCGCCTGCGGTTGGCGGCAGGCCGCGGCTGTAGGGGTACCCGCAGACGAACCGGTTGCCCTGGGCGACCTGGAGCCTGAGCGTATTTTCCCTCTCCGCTTCGAACGGGGGCTCCTCGATTTCCCGGTTCCCGGCATGAGCGACATCATGCCCTACCGCAGTACCATCTTCTCCTCGATGAACGAGACCCGACTTCATCAATACCGTCAGGCCTGGATGGATCATCTGCGCAACGTCCTCGCGGCCTTTCGACCCGATCTGATCCACTCCCATCACATCTGGCTGCTCAGCTCGTTACTAAAGGAGATCGCGCCGGATATCCCCATCGTCACCTCCTGCCACGCCACAGGTTTGCGGCAGATGGAGTTGTGTCCCGGCCTGGCGGACGAGGTGCGACGCGGATGCGCCCGCAACGATCATTTCATCGTGTTGACCGCTGAGCACGCCACGGCCCTCATCGATAGCCTGGGCCTGGAGAGCGAGCGGGTGACGGTTCAGCCGCCGGGATATCGTGCGGACCTCTTTCATGATCGAGGCAGATCGTATCGGAGCGCCGGAAGGCGACTGTGCTACGTGGGGAAATTCAGTGAGGCGAAAGGGCTCTCCTGCCTGTTGACCGCCTGCGAGGTTCTGCAAAGGGATTTCCCGGATCTGGAGCTGCATGTAGCCGGCGGCGGAGATAGCGATGAGGCGAACGCTCTCGGCAACCGACTGGCGGGCATGAACTCTTTCGCGACCCGACATGGCCAGTTGTCGCAAGCGGAGCTGGCCGATCTGATGCGCAAATGCGACCTGCTGGTGCTCCCCTCCTTCTACGAGGGGGTGCCCCTTGTGCTCGTGGAGGCCCGCGCCGCCGGTTGCCGCGTCGTGGCTACCGATCTGCCGGGGATCCGCTCGGAGCTGTTCCCGGTTCTGGGGGATGAACTCACGCTGATCCCCCTACCTGAAATGGCGAGTGTGGATCGCCCCGCGGCGGAGGCTATCCCCGATTTCATTCACCGATTGGTTGAGGGGATTGGCGAGGCGCTGGGACGACAGGCCCCGGTGTTACGCGACTCCTCACTGGCAACGAACCTGCATGGGCACTCCTGGGAGGCGGTGTTCCAGGGTATAGAGAGCACCTGGCTCCGGCTCATCGGGCGGGGTTGACTCAGGCCTTCATGATTGTCCGCGACGAATGCGCTCCTTCTCGGCAAGGAACTCCGCCGCTTCCGGTTTGAGCAGAGTGACAAGCCCATAGATGCCGACAATTGTGCCGAAGGGGATGCTGAGGAGGTTGAGAATACTAAGCACGACACCTGCGGAGCGCGCCCAGGGGCGCAGGCGGAGCAGACCAAAGCCGATGATGAGCCCCGGCAGCGACAGGAGCGTGAGAAAACTGCTGATGATCGTGCCGACCGAAGTGGTGACTATCAGCGCTTCCTGATCCCCGGACAATAAACCGCCGCCCGTCATGGTGACAAAGATCACCAGGCTGAACAGCAGGCCGAATACGCTGATGACGAGGTAGAGAGCTCCAAGTACTGTCAGGTGTCTTTCCATCTTTGTCTCCTTGCTAAGTGCGAACTCCGGCGTCGCTCCTTGGCAGTCGGTCGTTGAGCGCTACTGGTCCTTCACCTGGATAGCGATATCACAAAGTCCGGTTTCGGTCTACCAAACAGATACCCCGCTAGGGGTGGACGACATCGCGGCACATGGTTATAGTGTCCTGTTCCTCACTATCTCTAACGGATTCTAATCAAGCGGCAGGAGAAGTACATGATCCCCATCGACAAACTTCAGGCGACCGGCGCTTTTCTGTTGGCTCAAGAGCGGGTTCGTCTTCTGCTCCACAAACATCCCGATGGCGATACCCTTGGTTCCAGCCTGGCTCTGGCGCGCTTCCTCAAGCAGAAGGGGATGGATATTGGGGTCTTTGGTCCGTTTCCGCGAGCGGCAAAGTTCGATTTTTTGCCGGGCTTCGAGGAGGTCGAGTCCGGTGTAGACGAGATCCGCAATCCCGAATATGCCGATACGCTCTACGTGGTTGTCGATAGTACGGGGGTGGATCGGACGGGCTTCGAGGAGGGGGACTTCAAACGGCTGTTGCGCCTCGATCATCATATCGGGGGCAGTCGGTATAGCGAGTACGATCTGGTGGATACCTCCGCCGGAGCGGCGGCTCTGATTATCAGCGATCTCCTCCATGCCCTGGACAAGGATGGCATAGACGCCGGCACCGCCACCTGCCTCTACACCGGTCTGATGACCGATACCGGCGGTTTCCGCTACACCAATACCAACAGCCATGTATTCCACTCCGTGGCTCGTCTGGTCGACCAGGGGGCGAGCCCGGCTGAGGTCGCCACGATGGTCTATGACCGTCGGAATCCCTCCTATCTGCTGCTGCTCAAGCGGGCGCTGGAATCAATCGAGTTCCATGCCGAAGGCCGCCTGGCCATGTTGACGCTCACCGCCGCGGGTCTTCCCGAGGAGGCGTTGCTCTATTTTGGGGAGGATGATTTCATCAACCTGCCGCGCGGCCTTGCCCAGGTGGAGGTTGTCGTCCAGATGAAGCTGGTCCCCGGTGAAAACTGGAAAGTCGGCTTCCGGGCCAAAGGCAAGGTCAATGTGCAGGAGATCGCCACCCATTTCGGTGGTGGAGGACACTTCTCGGCAGCAGGTTGCGAGATCGATGGCGAGTTGGAGGAGGTTCGACACCGTGTGCTGACGCGGGTCCTTGAGGCTATCTCAGCATCTTGATCCCGGCCGGTTGCCTGCAGGCTATCTCCTTTATGGATTCGGATAGTGATCTATTGCTCCATATTGTCGTCAATCGTTGACACTGTGGTGCCGATAAGTTACAATCTGGAGACCATGTCTACAGGAGAGTACCTCAGTGTCTAAGGATTCGGGAAACGACAAGCCGACATTGCCCAAACGATCACCGGCTCTCGAGAAGCTGCTGGGGCGTTCCGTCGATTCCTCGCCAAAAACAGCCACATCCGGCGGCGCCGCCGCCACACCAGCCCCAATTACCGAGACCAATGCCGCTCCCAAACCCGGACAATCCGCTTCCGGCAGCAGTGTCTGGGAGCTTGAGACTCTCCGCAATCGCCTGAAGGAGACTCAGGAGGAGATCGCTCGGCTCCGCATTATTGATGACTCTCATAGCCGTTTGCTCACCCTTCTCGAGGCGAACGCCGATTTTCTGGTCTCGGCGGATCCCGCCAGGCTTCCGGATCGGATTCTCCAGATCGGGCTGGACCTGGTCGGCGCGGAGCGCGCCGCGTTCTTCCGCATCAGCAAGGAGGGGGCGCTGAATCTGGGACAGGTGCGACCTGAAGGTGCAACTTTCAGCTCGATCAGCCACTCGGTCGTACGGGACGCGCTTCTGGGGAAACGGACGATCGTTCATCAGGGACAGTCCGCCCAGGTGGGTGCCGAGCGGCAGAGCATTATTGACCTGGATCTGGAAACAGTAGTCGCTACGCCACTTATGACTGCCGAACGTCAACTGGGTATCCTTTATCTGGACGGTTCGCGCGTTGGTGCTTTTACCGCCGCCGATGTTCCTGTGCTTGAGATCTTCACCCGTCTCGCAGCTGCGGCAATGGTTCGCCTCGAGGAGTTGCAGGAGGTGCGTGAGGAGAAGAGTGAGCTCAAACAGGAGAACATGGAGCTGAAAAGCGCCCTGAGTGACCGCACCCGTTTCGGTAATATTCTGGCGGCGAGTGCCGGCATGAAGAACGTGATCGAGCAGCTCAGACGGATGTGCCGCTATCGCTCCACCGTGCGGATATTCGGGGAGACCGGTACGGGTAAGGAGTTGATTGCCAGGGCTCTGCACAACGAAAGCGCCTGGGCGCGGCGGCCATTCGTTACCATCAACTGTGGTGCAATCCCTGAAGCGCTGCTTGAGTCCGAGCTGTTTGGACACGAGAAGGGCGCCTTTACCGGTGCCGATACGGCCAAGGCCGGGCTCTTCGAGCAGGCCGACGGCGGAAGCCTGTTTCTGGATGAGATCGGTGATATGCCCGCCATGTTGCAGGTCAAACTGCTTCGGGTCTTGGAGAATGGCGAGGTGCGCCGCGTCGGGGGGAATCGGGTGAGTCGTGTCGATGTGAGGGTTATCGCTGCATCGCACCGCAACCTGGAGGAGAGGGTTCGGGATGGGGAGTTCCGGGAGGATCTGTTCTATCGACTCAATGTCCTCACCGTCAGTCTGCCGCCGTTGCGGGAGCGTCCCGAGGATGTTGAGCTTCTTGCCGAGTATTTTCTGAAGAGATACGGGGAGAAGATGGGTCAGGACTGCCGCGGCTTCACACCGGCGGCGATCGGACGTTTGCAATCGGAGACCTGGCCCGGCAACGTGAGGCAGCTCGAGAAGTGCGTTGAGAGGAGCCTGGCTCACTGGGAGGGGCGACGGATCATGGAGGAGCACCAACTGATGCTCGACGCAGGCCCCCTCACCGATCGACCGGATCTGCAGGCGACCCAGTCAAGTCCGGATGAGAGTCTGAAGCAGTTCGTGACCAGGATGGAGAAAGACAAGATCGGTCAGGCGCTGAAACAGGCGAAGGGCCGTAAAACCACTGCCGCAGCCAGACTTGGCATCTCCCGGCAGTACCTACATCGCAAGATCAAGGATCTGGAGCTCGAATAGAGTGAAATCGTAAACATGTGTTTACGAAGTGTCGCCGATTTGATGCCTCCCTAACTCTCTGTAATATATGTCGATATGGTTGACGTTGTTTTTGTGTCGCCTGTAGTTTCCATACTCAGGTTGGAAGTAACTCGCTCCCGACAATTCCTGAAAATCATAACTCCCAGTAAATAAACATGATAGCCCCTGAAGGCGCTATGAGGAAGTCCGCTCCGTGATAACGGCATCCGGGTTGCTATAAGGCCAGTGTCAGCTCACTACAAAATAACGGAAATCGGGAGGTTTCAAATGTTGATCTTCAGTCTGTTCGCCAGCGCTTCCGTCTTCACAGCTTTCCTGACCAAGACCTGGTGGGACATTTCCTAAGCACAGTTAACGTGGGCTGCGGCCCGGTACCCGAGTAAAACAGGAGAAGTTAAAATGTTGATTTTCAGTCTGTTCGCAACCGCTTCGATCTTCACAGCTTTCTTGACCAAGACCTGGTGGAACATCGGTTAGATGACTGTATGGCGGGCCTGAGGGCCCGCAATACTTGACCACATCATTAGGAGGTTTCTCATGTTGATTTTCAGTCTGTTCGCAACCGCTTCGATCTTCACAGCTTTCCTGACCAAAACCTGGTGGGATCACAGCTAAGGAAGTTTACGCGGCTGAAGCCGCGGTCCCGGTAGGGATTACCCGCAAGTGTGCGATGTTGATTTCGGTTCGCCATACCAGCTTTGCATGAACTGTCTGAAAAATAACCCAGTGGTATGGTGCCCAGATAGATGGAATTCGCTTCATCAAATCCATTTGATTCGAGGAGGCGAAGACGGGTTGGGAAGGAGCCCGACCTCGTCCGGCGAAAGCCGGGAATCTGAAATGTAGAGGCTCGTGATGATGGAGAACCGGCCTTTCCTTGTTGCAGGGAAAGGTCGGGCTCTTGTGTTGCTGTATTTGTGACTTGAAACTTGTGTTGCTGTATTTGTGACTTGAAACAATGGAGGGGGCGGTATGGATGCAATACGGAGAATCAAGGGCTCTGGTTTGCTGATGTTCATGCTCAGCCTCCTTGATTTGCTCACCACGGCGCCGGGCAAGACTCGGTGGTGTGATGAGTGATACCGAGTAACCGGGTCTCCCATCCCCTGGTTGCGAGGGGAGGGGCTGCACCTTTTGGTGTGGCCCCTCTTTAATTTCGGCCAATGTTTGTGAAAAAAATAACGATACTGGTGAATATCTCTTTTCATAACCTAAAGTGAATATATCGCTTGCAAAATAATGCTAAGAGTGATTATTCTCCCCTCCGCCCCGAGATTGTGGGCATTCTCCCAGGTGGATTTGTCTGATGAGCTTTCTGTTTAGTATCGCCAAAAGGACCAGGCGTCAGATCAGGAAACAGTCCGGACGAGGTACTGGCGTACTGTCGCTGAGTCATCTCGGTGTCACCTTTGCTGCTTCAATTGCTCTCTACACTCTGGCTGGACTGTGGCTCGACAAGAAACTGGGTGTATTGCCGCTGTTTACTTTGTTGGGTGCGGCGGTCGGTACGGTCGGTGGCTTTCTCTGGCTTTATCGCGAAGTTCTCAGAGCGGAAGAGCGGAATATCGAGGGAAGTGACGACAACGAGGTGGGTGAGGAGCAGGTGGAGAGTTGAGATCACTTCAGGTTCGTTTCCTTAATGCAATATTGGCACTTGCTTTGCTGTCAGCGCTAACGGTTGCATTTGTTCAGTCATTTCTGCCGAGTGTGAAGCTGTGGGGCAGTTGGGCAGGCATCGGTGTTGCTGTAGCAAGTGTGGCAGTCAGTTTCTATCAACTGAAACGCTCGCTATCCGCCGCTCACCTGGTGTTCTTCAGAGCCTTTGTTTTCAGCATGGCGTTGAGAGTGTTGATGATCGCTACGGCCAGTTTGCTGGTTTGGCAGACGACGAATTGGGATCTCAGACAGTACTTGATCCTTTTGGGTTTGACTTATCCGCTCTTCCTCATGATTGAGGCGTACTTTCTGTGGCGGATGCTTGGCGTGTCGGCGGGTGAAAATCCCACCCGGTGCGCGGAAAATAAGGAGTGAGGTTCTTGTTTCCAGCGAGCGCTTTGGCCAATGAGCACGGACATGAGGCTGTTCAGGATTCTCTGCACGCAGCATCGACGCATGCCGTCGAAAGCGCCGAATCCCTGGATCCCATGGGGCACATCCTTAACAGCGATTTCTGGGAGATCACACATTCGCTGAGATTCAACATCAGCGAGTTGATCCCCATTCCGACCTTTCACATCGGATCACTCGAAGTGAACCTCGCACCCTCGCTGCATGTCATCATGCTCTGGTTGGCGGGGCTGTTGCTCTTCCTGCTGCTGCGCAAAGCCGCGAGCGCGGAGGAGAACATGGTGCCCAAAGGGCGGCTGCGCAATTTCTTCGAGGCGATCATCCTCTTTGTGCGGGACGAAGTCGTCTACAATACGATGGGCGAGAAGACCGGCCGACGTTTCCTCCCCTATCTGCTCACGGTTTTCTTCTTTATCCTCTTCATCAACTTGCTGGGGTTGATCCCGACCATGGCCACCGCCACGGGCAACATCAACGTCACCGCCACTTTGGCAATACTGACGTTCATGGTCACCCAGGGCAGCGGCATCAAGCAGAACGGTTTCTTCCAGCACTGGAGGAATCTCGTTCCGCCGGGCGTCCCCTGGCCGTTGATGATCATCATGATCCCCATCGAGATCATGGGGATGTTGACCAAGCCCTTCTCGCTGACCATGCGACTTTTCGCCAACATGATCGCGGGCCATATCATCATCCTGTCCTTTTTCGGACTGATCTTCGGCATGTCGCTGAAGCTGTGCGCCCTGGCGGCGCTGCCCTTTGCCGGCGCCGTCGCCATCAGCGCTTTTGAGATTTTTGTCGGCTTTCTGCAAGCCTTCATTTTCACGTTCTTGTCGACGATTTTCATAAATCAGGCGGTCCATCCGGAACATTAATCCGGGGACCACAACTTGGGGCTGACCCCAATACTCCAGGAGGAGATTCAGATGCTTCCCATGTTCGCTGCCATCAGTGGTGCCCATCTTAGTGCCGGCATCGGTGCTGGTATCGCCGTGATCGGTGCCGGTCTCGGTATCGGTAAACTGGCCGCTTCCGCTATGGAGGGGATCGCTCGTCAGCCGGAAGCTGCGGGTGATATTCGCGCTTCCATGATCCTGGCTGCCGCCCTTATCGAAGGTGTCGGCCTGTTCGCGCTGGTTATCTGCATCATTCTCGCCACCAAAGGCGTGTAAAAGAGGGGTTGAGCAATGGGTGACCTGTTCTTATCAGGGCTTCCTCTACTTCTCAACGCCGCCGACGGCGCGGGACACGGGCGCAAGTTCGACTTGCTGGCCGTGGATCCCGGCCTGATCTTCTGGACGGTTCTGACCTTCGTGTGTCTGCTCCTCCTGCTGCGCAAAACCGCATGGGGACCGATCATCGAGGGACTCGACCGTCGCGAGGAGAGTATCCGCAACTCCATCAACGAGGCGGAGAGAGCCAACGAGGAGGGCAAGAAGCTGCTCGAGCAGCAGCAAGCCGAGTTGGCCACTGCCCGCCAGGAGGCGCAGAAGATCATCGAGAAGGGTACGGTTGCCGCCAAGGCCATGCGGGATGACATCATCGCGAAGGCCCAGTCGGAAGCCGGGGACCTGCTCGAAGCGGCCCGTCATGAGATCCAGTTGGAAACCGGGAAAGCACGCGACGCGCTCCGCAAGGATATCGTTGGGCTCAGTCTCGATATCGCGGGCAAGGTGCTCGAACGTTCTCTCGATGACTCCGATCACGAACGCCTCGCAAAGGAGTTCATGGCACAGGCGGACAGGATCCAATGAGGAATGCGGCAATAGCCAGAGTCTACGCCACCGCCCTGCTTGAGCTGGGCGGGGAACGGAATCAACTTGAGGAGTTGACTCGCGATCTCGATGCTCTCCGCGAGATTGCGGGCGAGGATATTGGCTTTGTGAAAATGCTGGAATCGCCTGAGCTCGGATTCGACCAGAAACGGCGAATCCTGGAGAAGGTGGTCGCTTCGGCGGAGACTGAGCTCACGCTCCGTTTCCTGTTGCTGCTTGTGCGCAAGCATCGTGAAGCGGCTCTGTACTCGATCATCGAAATGTTCCACCAGCTGCGTGATGAAAAGGAGGGACGTCTTCGTGGACGTCTCCGCGCGGCCCGTGGACTTGAATCCGCTCGGGTCGCGGAGCTGGAGGCTGCGCTCAGTCGCTCCTCCAAAGCCACCGTGCTGCTGGACGTGGAACAGGATGAAGAACTAATGGCCGGGATGGTGCTCCACCTGGCTGATCTGACGGTGGACGGCAGCCTGAAGATGCGCCTGTCGCGCATGAAGGACCGCTTGCTGTCGGCTGAAATGGGAAAGGAATGAGATGAAGATCCGCCCGGAAGAGATCACGACCATCATCAAGTCTGAGATTGCGGGTTTCGAGGGTGGCCTGGAGGTCGAGGAGACCGGGCAGGTCCTCGAGATCGGCGACGGCATCGCACGTATCTACGGCCTCTCCAAATGCATGGCCGGCGAGTTGCTGGAGTTCTCCAACGGCACCATGGGCATGGCCCTGAACCTGGAAGAGGACAACATCGGCGCCGTGCTCATGGGAGATTTCCAGGAGATCAAGGAGGGCGACAGCGTCAAGCGCACCGGGCGGGTTATCTCCGTGCCGGTGGGCGAGGGGTTGCTCGGCCGCGTGGTGACGCCGCTCGGAGAACCTCTGGACGGCAAGGGGCCGATCCAGAGTGAGAACTTCCGCCCCGTGGAGTTCCTGGCGCCCGGCATCATCGAACGTCAGCCCGTGAAGGAGGCGTTGCAGACCGGCCTCAAGCCCATCGATTCGATGACGCCCATCGGGCGCGGTCAGCGTGAGCTGATCATCGGCGATCGCAGCACCGGCAAAACCGCCATCGCGCTGGACACGATCATCAATCAGAAGGACACGGATGTGATCTGTGTCTACGTGGCCGTCGGCCAGAAGGCCTCCACCGTGGCGGCCGTGGTTGAGAATCTCCGCAAGCATGGAGCGATGGACTACACCATCGTGGTTGCGGCTACCGCTTCCGATCCCGCGCCGCTGCAGTACATCGCGCCCTATGCCGGTTGCGCCATGGCCGAGTACTTCATGTACGAGAAGCATGGCCACACGCTTTGCGTTTACGACGATCTTTCCAAGCAGGCCGTCGCTTATCGGCAGCTATCCCTGCTGTTGCGGCGCCCGCCGGGACGCGAAGCGTTCCCCGGGGACGTGTTCTACCTGCACAGCCGCCTGCTCGAACGCGCGGTCAAGCTGAACGACGAACTGGGTGGCGGCAGCCTGACTGCGCTGCCGATCATCGAAACCCAGCAGAGTGATGTGACCGCCTATATCCCGACCAATGTGATCTCGATCACGGATGGCCAGATCTTCCTCGAACCCGATCTCTTCAACCAGGGTGTGCGTCCGGCGATCAATGTCGGCATCAGCGTCTCCCGCGTGGGCGGCAACGCCCAGACCAAGGCGATGCGTTCGGTTGCGGGCAGCCTGCGGCTGACGTTGGCCCAGTACCGCGAACTCGAGGCTTTCGCCCAGTTCGGTTCGGAGCTGGACAAGGCCACGCAGGCCGCTCTCTCCCTTGGTGAGCGGATGGTCGAGGTCCTCAAACAGGATCAGTGGGTGCCGATGAGTATGGCCGAACAGGTGATGATCATCTACACGGGGCTCAACGGGCATCTCAAGGATGTCGAGGTGGAGCAGGTCAGAACATTCGAGGAGCAGTTCCTGAGCTTCATGAAGGCTCAACATCCCGAGGTCGGCGCAGCGATCGCGGCCGAGGGTGTGATCAGTGATGAAACCGAGTCGAAACTGAAGTCGGCTCTCACGGAATTCCTGCAGCAATTCGCGGTATAGGGGACCCATGGCCAACGCCAAGGAAATCCAGAAAAGGATTAAGAGCGTCACCAGCACGCACAAGATCACACGCACGATGGAGATGGTTGCCACCAGCCACTTCATGCGGGCGGTGGATCGTCTCGTTCAGGCCCGGCCCTTCGCCAGGGCCCTGCCCGAGATGCTCGCCCTGCTCGCCGAGGGTGAGGCGGAGAGCAATCCCCTGCTCGCCAGCCGTGACGATGTCCAGCGGGTCGCCCTGCTGGTCATGACCTCGGATCGCGGGCTCTGTGGTCCCTTGAACAGCAATCTGCTCAAGGTGACCTCGACTTTCCTGCGCGAACAGGAGGAGATGGGGCACGAGGTCGATCTGCACCTGCTCGGCAAGAGGGGGGCGGCGTTCTTTCGCTTCATCGGGCAGGAGATGGTCAGCACATTCCAGGATCTCAGTCCGCGGCCTACCCCGGATGAGGGGGACCACTTCGCCGAGCTGCTGAAGGAGACATTCCTTGAGGGCATGGTCGACGAAGTGTATATCGCCTATCCCGAATTCCTGAATGCGGCCGAGCAGAGACCCAGGATCGAGCGGTTGCTCCCGCTCAAGATCGAACATGATGATGAGGTGGAATCCACCCGGAACCACAACTTCATCCTGGAGCCCGATGCGGATACGCTGCTGGACAGCCTGCTGCCGCTGTTCCTCCGCAATTCGGTCTTCCGTTATCTGCTTGAGTTGGCCGCCAGCGAACACGGCGCTAGGCGCACGGCCATGAAGGCCGCCACCGACAGCGCCAAAGAGATGATAGATTCACTGACTCTGTCCTACAACAAGGCCAGACAGGGTCAGATTACCACGGAGTTATTGGAAGTCGTTGCCGGCGCGGAAGCGCTGAAATAGACACACTAACGTGAGTCCAGAGGAGACAGGCATGAGCGCGAACGGAAAAGTGGTCCAGATCATCGGCCCCGTCATGGACATCGAGTTCCCCGAGGGTGAAGTACCGGAGATCCTGACTGCGCTCAAGATCGATACCGAAATCGAGGGTAAACGGATCAAGGTGACGGCCGAGGTGCAGCAGCATATCGGTCGCAGTCAGGTGCGTGCCGTCGCCATGAGCAGCACCGACGGCCTGATCCGCGGCGTCGAAGCCGTGAATACGGGCAAACCGATCAGTGTGCCCGTCGGCGAACAGGTGCTGGGACGGATCTTCAATGTGCTTGGCGAGCCGGTGGATGGCCTCGGCGAACTGGACATGTCCACGACCCGCTCCATCCACGCATCGCCCCCGAAGTTCGAAACCCTGCAACCGAAGAGTGAAATTTTCGAGACGGGGATCAAGGTCATCGACCTGCTTGCGCCCTATGTGCGCGGCGGTAAGGTCGGCCTGTTCGGCGGCGCCGGTGTCGGCAAGACGGTCGTCATCATGGAGCTGATCAACAACATCGCCAAGCAGCACGGCGGCTACTCCTGCTTCTGCGGTGTGGGTGAGCGGACACGTGAGGGCAATGACCTCTGGCTCGAGATGAAGGAGTCGGGCGTTCTCGAGCGCACCGCTCTGATCTACGGCCAGATGAACGAACCTCCCGGCGCGCGTCAGCGTGTCGGCCTGACCGGATTGACCATGGCCGAGGAGTTGCGCGACCTCTCCGGCGGTAAGGATGTCCTGGTCTTCATCGACAACATCTTCCGTTTCACGCAGGCCGGCTCCGAGGTATCGGCGCTTCTGGGGCGCATGCCCAGCGCCGTCGGCTACCAGCCTTCACTCGCCACGGAGATGGGCGAGTTGCAGGAGCGGATCACCTCCACCAGCTCGGGCGCCATCACCTCCGTTCAGGCGATTTATGTCCCGGCGGATGACCTGACCGACCCGGCGCCCGCAACCACTTTCAGCCACCTCGACGCGACGACCGTCTTGTCCCGTGCGGTATCCGAGCTGGGCATCTACCCGGCCGTGGATCCCCTGGATTCCACGAGTCGCATCATGGATCCCAACATCCTGGGCGAAGAGCACTACAACGTCGCCCGTGCGGTACAGCTGGCTCTGCAGCGATTCAACGACCTGCAGGATATCATCGCGATCCTGGGTATGGACGAACTCTCCGAGGAGGACAAGCTCACGGTGCAGCGTGCACGCAAGATTCAGCGCTTCCTCAGTCAGCCGTTCTCGGTTGCTGAAATCTTCACCGGCTACCCCGGCAAGTATGTGAAAATCGAGGATACGATTCGCAGCTTCAAGGAGCTCGTCGAGGGCAAGTGGGATCACCTGCCCGAGCAGGCGTTCCTCTACCAGGGCACCATCGAGGATGTAGTCAAACGGGCTGAGGAGATGGAGGCCGCGCATGGCTAGGGCCGTCGCCTGCAGAGTGATTACGCCCACGGGCATTGTCTTCGAGGACAAGGTCAACGGGGTCAAGGCCCCGGGTTTCCTGGGTGGATTCGAGGTCCTGATCAAGCATGCTCCCTACATGACCCTGCTGGGAGAGGGACATGTTTCGCTGGTCGATGACGAAAGCAAGGAGCTGTTCGGTCTCGATATCGAAAGCGGCTTTCTGACCGTGGCCGACGACACCTGTACGATACTGGTGGAGAGGACGGCGGCAAGCAGCCAGAACTGATTTGAGATCCATCCCCGCAATATGTATTGAGAGACCCCGGAGCGTGAGCTGCGGGGTCTGTTGTATTGGCCTTGGTATTCGTGTATGCTTTATGATAATTACGTTATACGAATTGAAACTCATAGCGGAATCCCTTGGCCCCGAATATGTGAGGTGCAAAGAATGCCGTGTGGGGAAACATCCAGATTGAGCGTCAAAGTCATGGTGTGTGTTGTCATCGCGGTCAGCTCCCTGCTGATGAGTTGTCGGCTTGTCACCGAGGTGGAGAATGTTGCGGCCCTGAATGCGATTGTCGGCGAAACTACGTACCATGTCTCGGTAACGGGAAACAATGATGCCGATGGCCTCAGCCTGGAGACCGCCTGGCGAACGATAGATTATGCCGTCAATACTGCAGATGCCGATGCCTTGGTCATTGTTCACGAGGGTGATTACCGGGAGAATTCGGGGGGCAACGGTTGTCTGAGCTTCACTGCGGAGATGGCCGATCTGCGACTGCAGGCGGCAGGTGAGGTCAGGATCCTGGCGGACGGCGCGGTGGAGCAGATCGTCCTGTTGCAGTACTGCAGCGGTTTTATCGAATTCGACGGATTTGCCTTTGACGGGGAATCGGTTGTCGAGAGGGGAATCAAGGCCAACTGCGGCAACAAGAGGTTCGTTGATTGCCGCTTCCGGGCAGTGACCGATCTTGCAATAGAGATCCATGCCTCGTCGGCCGTCATGATCGAGGATTGCCTCTTTGGTTCGCCGGATCAACCTTTGGCCGCCGGAGGGGTGTATCTGAACGGTTCCGACGACTCTGCTGTTCGTGATTGCACATTTCATACTGCCGGCAATTCCGGCGATATAGTCTGTTGCTATGCGACGGACGATATCCTGATCGCCTCCAACATGTTCGGATCGCAAACGGAACCGCTGCACGACAGCAACAATAATTGGGTTGTCGTAGTGGAGGATGCCCAGGCACCCGTTATAGAACACAATACGTTTCATATGCTGGAGGGCCGCTGCATCAGGGCTCGTCAAGTCTATGTCGATGTCGCCGGGATCGTCATCCGCAACAATGTGTTCCTGCACCAGGTTCTTTCGGCGGATTATTCGATCAGCGTTGGTCGTGAGGATCCGTGGGGCGCATCCAATTCGTCATCACTTATCTGCGGCAATATCCTGGACATCCCCACCGGCGATTCGACGAAGCACAACATCTTCGTCGGCTACACTCTGGATCCCGTTATCAGGGACAATGTCTCCCATGGCGGCGGATTCGGATTGGGGATCAAGGGCAATGATCGCGCAGCGGTTTATCACAACTCCATCTACGATTGCGGCCGCCAGGGGATTGTCGACAAGGCGGGCCATGATTGCGAGTACTACGGCAACTACGTGAACAATGCCTTCGGGGAGTGTGTGCGGATGACCGACGATATCTATTCCGGACGTGAGGTTCTGGATTCATACTGGCACGACAATACTCTGGTCGCTCATCCGCCGCATGCCGCCTACTGTGTCGACTCCCCGGTTGATCCGGTAAACGCCCGAATTCTATGTGACGACCACTATTTCGAACTTGAGGAATCGGCCCAGATACTCCTCACCTACCATGGCTTTCGTCACGACCTGACGTATGTTCGCAGTGAATTCGGTTGGGACCTGAACTCCAGTTTGACGGCCTCCATGGAGTTCCCCTCTTTTGTCGACATCGGTTGCATTCAACCGGGTCCCCGCTGGGCCAAGATCAGCTGTGAGATGTCCGAAGTGTGCGCTGGACAGCTACGCTACTGGAGCGAGAGTAGGGAGTGGACACGGCAGGTGGAGGATCCGACAATGATCGTGGAATTTGAACTTGAGCAGTTGCCGACCAACACCCGGATCTACTATCAGGCGGAACTGATCGACCTGGACGGCAATTCCGTTCTCTCGCCCATCGCCTCCTTCAAGACGGGTCATCGCAGAAAATCAAAGATGCATTTTACGGAGGTCAACAGCGACTAGGCTGAAGCCGAGGCAACCAGCTGCTGCGGCGGATCTCCCCAGCGTCAAGGCACCGAGAGCCGATGTGCCGGTCAGCGGATCATAGTGATCTTGTGGGACGCGGTTGCCGTTTCAGTCCGGAGCCGCAGGAGGTAGACGCCAGAGCCCAACTGCTCGCCCAGGCTGTTGCATCCGTCCCAGGTGATCGTCAAAGTTCCCCCATTACGCCAACCCTGAGCCAGCACGGCATGACGGAGACCGTTTGCGTCGTGGACGCTCAGCGTGATCTCCCCGGCAGCCGGCAGTGAACAGCTGATGGTCGTGCGGGGATTGAACGGATTGGGGTAACAGGTCAACATCCCGGCCGGGGCGGCCGGCGTCTCTCCGATGACGGAATAGTCAAAGTAGTCGCTGATATCCTCGATGAGCGGCGGATGCTCTTTGGTCGCGGTGATCAACTCGCCATTCTCCAGGCGGATCCAGCGTGCCTGCTCGTGGCCGGGATAGCGCGAAGCGATTGCCGTGGTGCCGGCATCCAATCCAGCTGCATTCGTGTAGAACAGATCAGCACCCTCGCGGTAGGCCCAAAGTGTGGCGCCGTCACTCAGTATGAAGTTGAGCGAGTGATATTCTCCGGGCAGGAAGGCCCGCAATTTCAGGATCACTTCACCCAGACCGGCTTTGACGTCCCAGCCGTGCTCCTCGACGGTTTGCATGACATACATGAAGTAGAGTTCGCTGTCGATCCAATCCTGCGGATTGTCGCCATTGACCGGGGGGTGCAGCGTGAAGTAATCCGTGGGGATCAGATCAAGCAACACGCTCTTCAGAATCGAACCGTTGTGAGCGAGAAACCAGTGCTTGCCGTTCAGCTCGCGATAGAAGGGGTGGGGATTGGGGATTTCGCAGAGACCGGAGGAGCAATTACGGACATGGGCAAAACAGACTTCGGGAAACAACTCGGCTCTGGCGATTACCGTCGGGTCGAATTCGGGATCGTTGATCGCAGCCAGGCTGCTCCGATTGATGACGGGCTCGGCACCCTCATCGGCGAAGGTGACCAGTCCCCAACCATTGCGATTGGTTGAACTCAGCTCCTTGAGAGAGTAGGGCGCGTAGATGAGATGATCCTGGATCAGCTCGGAGCGGATCTCCGAGGAGATCGCACCCCACAGCCGGCAGTTGTGGTGGGCGGGTTCGCCGGAGAGATGATCGGGGATTGCGGCGACCGGCGCGCCCCACTCCGGTGTCCGGCCGCTACCGACTGTAATCGCAAGCAGTATGACCGAAAAGAGCATTATGATTGTGATTCGTCCACGCATCTTGTGTCCCCCTGATAGCACAATCAGTATACACGATTCATTGAGATGTGGGTATCCATGCCTGGGCAATCGGGGCGACAACTCTCGCCCCCGACGGTCGATTTATACGATTTGCCGACCGGCATGAAGTGGCTATTTTGCCGATTTGTATCCTGGCATACATTTCCGGCTCTGTCCGTCTTGCTCGCTGATCAATCTCTGCTATCCTGACCATGCGCACTCTGGATGCGTCGGCCGGGTGCAGGTGTCGCGCAACCGGGGATCGCCGGTTATTGAATCGGATTCGAGCCTGACGAGGAGCGCCACGTGCTCCTCTCTCTCCGCCGGGAGGCTGAGATTCCAGACAGCAATGGAGAAGTCGGTGAAAATCAAAGTAGTATACGACAATAAGGTCGGAGTGCCCGGACTGGTTGAGGATTGGGGTTTTGCCTGCCTTATCGAGAGCGGTTCCGAACGGATTCTTTTCGATACCGGTGCCGAAGGTGAGATACTCATCGACAACATGCGCCGCATGAACATCCCCCCGACCTCCATCGAGAGGATCGTCATCTCGCACGACGACTGGGATCACGCAGGTGGATTGTCCGCAATACTCGACGTCTGCGATGCTCCTCAGGTCCATGTCCTCCCCTCTTTTGATCGCGACCTCCTCGACACGGCGAAACGGAGCGGGCAGCTCGCTCCGGTGGACGCTCCCGGCTGGTTGACCGACAAGATCTGGAGCACGGGGCCGCTGCCGAGAATCAATCCCGTCACGGAGACCGGCGACGAACAGGCGCTGGCGATCAAGGGGCGGCACGGCTTTCTGCTCCTTACAGGCTGTGCGCATCCCGGGTTGATCAATCTTGTTCAACACTGCCGCAAGGAGCTGGGGTCCGCTCCCAGGATGATCATGGGGGGGCTTCATCTCAAGGATCTGTCCAATGAGGAGGTGACCGGTGTCATCGCCGAATTGCGTGGGATGGGGGTTGCGAGAATTGCGCCCTGTCACTGCACCGGCGCCGAGGCGATGAGGCAACTTGGTTCAGCCTATTGCACCAATTACGTGGAGTCGGCCGTTGGCGAGATAATCGAGTGGCCGTGATACCCCGATGACGTCGGATATCCCGTTCGAAAATATCATCCGCAACACCTGAACCGATAGCCCTCCCGGGATGGGAGTGCTACAGTGGTGGCCCCAAACCACCGAGGTGTCATGAACGTTGACGGCAAAGCATACAGGAGCATCCGGCTCGTTGACGATAACCGCTCGGTCGAAATCATCGATCAGACGGCACTGCCGCATCTGTTCCGCACCATTGCTCTGAGCACGATGGCCGACGCCGCAAATGCCATCGCCGGCATGCAGGTGCGGGGCGCGCCGCTTATCGGCGCCACTGCCGCCTGCGGTCTGGCTCTGGCGATGAATCATGATCCCTCGGATGCCAACCTCGATCATACCCTTCGCACACTGGCCGCTACCCGACCGACCGCCGTCAATCTGATGTGGGCCCTGAAGCGTGTCGGCGAGGTGTTGCTGCCGCTGCCCCCGCGGGACAGGGGGGAGGTCGCCTGGGAGCTGGCCGGGGAGATCTGCGATGAGGATGTGGCGCTCAATCGCGCACTGGGCGAGCGGGGGTTGCCCCTGATCGAGGCGATCTGGGACGTGAAGGGGCGCGCGGACAGAGTGGATGTCCTGACCCACTGCAATGCCGGCTGGTTGGCGACGGTGGATTGGGGGACCGCGCTGGCGCCGATCTACCTGGCCCATGAGCGGGGCATCCCGGTTCATGTCTGGGTGGACGAAACCCGCCCGCGCAATCAGGGGGCAAGCCTCACCGCCTGGGAGTTGACGCGTCACGGCATCCCCTGCACGTTGATCGTCGACAACGCCGGTGGTCATCTGATGCGTCAGGGGCGGGTGGACATCTGTTTCGTCGGCACCGACCGCACAACCGCGAGAGGCGATGTCTGCAACAAGATCGGCACCTATCTCAAGGCGCTGGCTGCCCGGGACAACAACCTGCCGTTCCATGTCTGCGCACCATCGCCCAGCATCGACTGGTCTGTCGAGGATGGCCTCGCCGAGATACCGATAGAGGATCGCGGGGCTGAGGAGGTCACGACAATGAGCGGCCTGGCGCCCGAGGGGGAGGTCGTCAATGTGGACATCGCACCCGCCGGTGTGATGGTGAGCAATCCAGGCTTCGATGTGACCCCCGCCCGACTGATCACCGGACTGATCACCGAACGCGGCGTCTGCCCGGCCACCCGTGCCGGACTGGCCGGGCTCTTCCCCGAATTCGCATCGGATCCGAAGCGCTAGAGGAGTGTGCTTGAGATGAACAGCAAGGGACAATCGCCGCGCGCAGAGCTGCTGGCCGTCGCCAGGCAGTTGAATGCCGGCGGCCTGAACCAGGGCACATCGGGGAACCTGAGCATCCGCAGTGGCGGGAACCTTTTGATCACGCCGTCCGCCGTCCCCTACGATGAGATGGGGGAGGGTGACCTCGTCGAGATGACCCTGACGGGCGATGTGCTGTCCGGCGGCAAGCCTTCGTCGGAATGGCGCTTCCACTGCGACATCCTCGCCGGGCGGGATGATGTTTCCGCCGTGCTGCACGCACATCCCGCATTCAGCACAGCACTGGCCTGTCTGCACCGGGAGATCCCCGCCTTCCACTACATGGTAGCTGCGGCCGGGGGCAACTCGATCCGTTGTGCGCCCTACGCCACCTTCGGCACGCCGGAGCTCTCCACCGCTGCGGCAGCCGCTTTGGCCGAGCGACGCGCCTGTCTGCTGGCCCAACATGGCATCATCACCCTGGGCGCCACTCCGCGCGGTGCGCTGGATCTGGCGATCGAGGTGGAGGCGCTTGCGGCTCAGTACCTGCGCGTTTTACAGATAGGGGAACCGCGGCTGCTCGACGACGTCGAGATGAACCGCGTTCTTGCCGCTTTCAAGGATTATCGTCCCGGGGAACAAGGAGAGTGTCATGAGCCGCACCGATGAGTTCAATGAGTTTCGCGAGCGGATGAACCGGAAGATTCTGGATGCCGACAACAAGGCGATAACGAGATTCTTCGGTGTCGATTCGTTGACCTACAGGGAGGGAGCGCTGGATGTGCGGACCAAGGAGATGCTGGGCCTGGTTTCATCGCTGGTGCTCCGTTGCGACGACTGCATCGCCTACCACATCATCAAGTGCAGGGAGCAGGGTGTGCCGGACAGGGAGTTCTTCGACATCTTCAGCGTTGCCCTGACGGTCGGCGGCAGCATCGTTATTCCCCATCTGAGACGGGCGGTGGCGCTGCTTGAGGAGCATCCGGAGAGATCGGATTGACGGCGCAACCATGAGCTGACGCCGCAATCCTGACGAAGCACTGGCGAAAATCCGGTCGATGGTGTAGTATGACCCCATCGATCGGGCTCCCGCCCGAGCGGCGAACAACAGGATCTCGATTCATTACATAAAGATCACGCCGCCAACTGACACGTCTTACCCTTCGCTGTTGTGTGGGTCGGAGAATTACGACCGAGCTGTACAGGTATGTCCTGCAGTCTCGCAGCGGAGATCAAACAAAATATGTCCAAAGCATCAGCCAAAGCCCCGACCGGCTTCGACCGGTTCGGGCTCGATGAATCCATTGTGCGCGGCATTCGTGCCGCAGGCTTCAAGAAACCCCGTTCGATCCAGAGCGAAACCATCCCCGCCGGCCGCGAGGGCCGCGATGTTCTGGGCCTCGCCCAGACCGGTACCGGCAAAACGGCCGCTTTCGCGTTGCCGTTGCTGGACAGGATAATGTACAAGCATCGCCGGGGAACCAGCGTTCTGGTGCTCGCGCCCACGCGCGAACTGGCCAATCAGATAACCGAGGAGATCCGACAGCTTGCCCGCTATACGCAGATAAAGGTGGTTACCGTTTTTGGCGGCGTGCCGATGAAAAGACAGATTGATCAATTGCGACGCAGGCCGGAGATCGTAGTCGGTTGTCCTGGACGGGTACTCGATCTGCTGCAGCAGGGACGGCTCCATCTGGCTCATATCGAGTCGCTGGTTATCGATGAAGCGGATCATCTGTTCGACATGGGTTTCATGCCGGACGTTCGACAAATTCTGGACGCCCTGCCCCGCAAGCGACAGAATCTGCTGTTTTCGGCCACCATGCCCGATGAGATCCGCAAGCTGGCCGACGATCTGTTGCATGATCCGCAGGTCGTGGAGCTCTCCACCAGCGCGCCGGTCTCCACGATCGATCACGCGCTGATCATGATCCCCGAGGGGTGCAAACGCGACCTGCTCGAGCAGTTGCTCGCGGGTGACGACTGCCGCTCGGCCATCATCTTCACCCGTACGAAGAACCGCGTTCGTCGCCTGACGGAATATCTCGGCAAGTCTGGACATCGGGTTGCGGGTATCCAGGGCAACCTGTCCCAGGCCCGGCGCGATCAGGTGATGCGCGGCTTCCGCAAGCACAAGTTCGATATCCTCGTGGCGACGGACATCGTGGCGCGCGGCATCGATGTGAGCGGCGTCTCCCACGTGATCAACTTCGACGTGCCGAACACGCCCGAGGCCTATACCCATCGTATCGGACGCACCGGACGTGCGGAACTCGAGGGGATCGCCTATACGTTCGTCACGAGGTTTGATCACGGCTGGCTTCGCGCAACGGAGCGGATGATCGGTTTCAAGATCAGCCGCAAGAAGGTCGACGGGTTCGAGCCGGATTTCAACGAACCCAGACCGTATCAGCACGGCGGCGCTCCGCGTGGCCAGTGGCGCGGCAATCGCTCCAGGAGCGGACCGGCTGAGGGCAAGGGGCAGAGCCGCTGGGGCCGTCCGCCGGGGCCCGGAGGCAGCCGCCGCCGCACGCGCTAAGGCGGCACCACTTCATTCGACATGGGTAGCTCTTGATATCCACCCCCCCGATCCGTATAGTCGCGGACAGAGTTATTGTCGTATACGGAACTTCGCGTCGGCGGGGACACACCTCGCCGGAATTTGCCGCGCATTTCACTTGATCTCGATGAATATCGCTATGACCGCCAGCCGTTGGACAAATCGCAATGGAGGGAATTCATGGATACGAACACATTTCTTCAGGAGGAGTACCGAACGCTAAGGGAGGAGATCAAGGAGACGAAGTCACGCATCTACAAGACTCTTTCCTACGGATTGATAGTCGTGCCCGCGGCTCATTACCTCGCCAAATCATATGAGCTTGAGATAGTGCTCTATTCAACTCCGTTGCTGGTGATCGTGGTTGCGCTGCTCTACCTTTCAGAGAACCATGGCCTCATGCGTTGTGGGAGATACATTCTCCTCGAGATCGAACCTCATGTCGAAGAGGTTTTCGGGTGGGAATCCTGGTTGGAGACTCAAGGCACTTTCGATCCCAGGACCGTGGATAAATTCGTCTCCATCTGCTTCTACGTGTTGTACCTGGTCTATTTCACGGGTTCTGTGTATCTGGCGACGATACGCGCCATCGATCGGATGGGGATGCTGGCGGCCTCATTGATTCTGGGGATCTACTCCGCTGTGGGACTCTGGTTTCTCATCTACCTGTTCAGGCATATCCGCACTACGACGCGCACGGTGCTAGACTCCGAGGAGAAGGTTGCCCAGGCAAGAGAGTTTACCCGCAGCCGTTCGAATATCGGTTAGTCCTGATGAGCCGCCGACTGTCGTCCACAGGCGGGATCATCGCCGCCACGGCGGTGCGGGTCAGTTGCCGCCCAGCAGCAGCACGAGTTTGTCCACCGAAACATGGTTGGAGAGAATGAGCATCTCCGACGGTTCCAGGTTGCCGATCTCGACCACGTCGGCCGTCCAGCCATCCTGCTCCACGGATCGCACCGGCAGCCGGGTGCCGACCGCATAGGGGCCGGTGTAGTCCCCAGCGCAACCAGCCTGCATCGTGTTGACGATCACCGTCATCTTGCTCCCGGCAGGGGTCAGGCTCCGGTCGACGAGTATCCGTCCGCCCCGCTGCTCCCGTCCGTGGCTGTTCAGAATGCAGAGCGATTCCTCATCATCAAGGATCCGTGACCAGGCGATCAACTCGCCGGGGCCCTGCCGTTGCAGGTGATCGCCGAATACGGCCAGCGGCCGCAGATACTGTCGCCCCTTGCGCAGGACGGGGAACAGCACCCGGATGCGATTCAGCTCCGCGATACGGCGAAAGGCCGGGTGCTCCACATCGAAGCAGTGATGTCCGACCGTGCCGGACGGCCCGAAGCCTGGCAGTTCGCCGTCCAGGTTGCCCGGCTCGTTGCCGGCCACACCTGTGGCGCGAGGATGCTCCGGACCGAACATCGCCTCACGCAGATAGCGATCGTGTTCCCGCCATGAGGGCAGACCCAGCTCCCCCGCCGGGCCGCCGGTCAACGCCTGCTCGGTGCCGTAGTACAGGCAGGGCACCCCCAGCGTGAACAGCTGCAACGCCACGCCGGCCACGATCTGGTGGTCGCTGG
Source organism: bacterium (assembly GCA_024231955.1). Taxonomy (GTDB): domain Bacteria; phylum Krumholzibacteriota; class Krumholzibacteriia; order JACNKJ01; family JACNKJ01; genus JAAEPZ01. Next base: position 799,513 of record JAAEPZ010000538.1, read on the forward strand.
CCGCGCCATGCGAGAAGCGGATCTTGCCCCCGCACACATGATCGTGATCATCCAGGCAGGTGACGAACCGTTTGCCCAATGTACTTTTGGTGCCGAGGATGTCGCTGTGGTTCTCGAAGAACGAGAAGAGATCGGAGGGCGCCTGTAATCCCTTGGCCACATGATTCAATGTGAGGCGCGACTCGCCGATCCGCAGCGTGGCGTTGAGGTTGCGACCCAGCGCGTCGAGGTAGGCGTCGGCATTGGCGTCGGCGCCCGCGACCTCGCCGACGAGGAAGAAGTCATCCTTGCCCAGGTTGGCGGCGTACTCCTTGATCGCACCGCAGAAATTGCGACCCTCCTCCTTGGAGACATGCTTGAGCGTGTCGATGCGGAAACCGTCGCAGTCGGTCAGGGCGATCCAGTACTTGTAGCAGCGCGCCAACCAGGAGAGCGTCTCCGGTTCACGCAGCTGGAAATCGCGCATGTCCTCGAAATCCGTGCGACGATACTCGGACGCGGGATCATCGAGGTTCTCCGGTGTGTCGCCGCCGAGATTGCCCGACCCTGCGCGGGTATACCGATTCGGTGACTGAAACTCTTTCGGCCAGACACCATCCTCCGCTTGTGTGATCTTCTCCGTCGCCCGGCCCCGCCGATCCCGCCAGCGGATACGGCTGTAGCTGTCCATTGTGTAGCGGGCGATCAGTTCACCGCTGTTATTGTCGTCGCGGGCCGGTGTCCCCGGGGGGTACAACCAGTTCGCCCCCGAGTGGTTGAAGATGATGTCGAGGATGACCCGGATGCCCCGCCAGTGCGCCTCGGCCACCAATTCGACCAGATCGGCGCGCGTGCCGAAGCGGGGATCGACATCCAGAAAGTCCTGAATGCCGTAGCCATGGTAGGTATCGAGATGGCCGCGCTGCTTGAACACGGGCCCCAGCCAGATGGTTGTGATCCCCAGTTTCTTGAGATAGAACAGCCTGGAGGTGGCGCCGCGAATCGTCCCGCCCTGCCAGCGGTCGCTGCCCGACTTGGCCCAGTTCTCCCAGTTCAGGCCTGCGGGCCGCGCTTCGTCGATCCTGTTGCGGTCGAGCAGGGGGCGATCGTTCCGCTCATCGCTGAACCGATCGGGCAGCAGGAAGTAGAGCACCTCATCGCGCCAGTCGGTGGGGGAGGGATGATACTCCTCGTGCCGTGGCAGTGGAATCTTGGCGACCTCAAGCGGCCTCTCGCGCGCCAACATCATTGCTGCGAACCCGCTCATCAATGTATCCTTTTCCGTTTCCATCCATGGGCTTCGACTTCGCGCCGAATGGGAGTCGGCGCGTTTGGAAACAGAGCATCACACAACGATCCCGGATGCTGCTGCTGCACAGATCTTCGAAGAGGATTGAAAATCCGTCAATCAGCAATTGTTACAAACATGTGATGAAATCTGATCCGTTAACCGGATCTATCGAATTGCGGCGGCAAGTGGCAGGAAAATCAGTCGGAATTGCAGATTCCGCAGTCATGAATGGTGACGATCCTCTACAAGCCCGTGATCGGATCCTTCCATAATAAAGAGAGGGGGCTCCCGACAATCTCGGGAGCCCCGCTTCCGCATGCATACCGGGTTTGATTGTCGATCACCGCAACATGACAAGTCGCTGCTGTTTGGTGTACCCCTGCGCCTCCATCCGCAGAAGGTAGATTCCGCTGGATTGGTCGTGCCCTCTGTCGTCTCTGCCCCGCCAGACGAGTTCATGGTGTCCCTGCTCGAAGCGGGTATCGGCCAGACGGATCACCCGGCGGCCCGATAGATCGAAGATACTCATCCGCACCTGGCCCGACTCGGCCAGCGTGAAAGCGATAGTCACCCGAGGGTTGAACGGGTTGGGATAGGGCGTCAGCAGGCAGGTGGCGATCGGATGCTCGGGCGCGAGCACACTAAGTTCCCCCAACGGGAACCACGCCTCTTCGCCATCGCGGCCAAAGAGCGTGTAGCTGATCTCCTGACCCGCCCAATCGCCCGGGATTGTGTTGCGCGCCTCGTAACTGCCCTGTTCGATCTCCCGCCACGGCAACTCAAGCTGCGTATCGGCGTGAGTCGCCTCCAGACGGAATCCGGGGGCCTCGGCAGGCGTCCCCAGCGACCAGTGAAGTATCACGACCCCCTCTTCGGTCTCGGCCGAAAAATCGGCGAGCAGGACGGGCGTGTCGTCGCAGCCTTGACCGAAGGCGCCCATCTGCACCATACAGATGTTGTTGGCAGGCAGGCAGGGGGAGCGCGCGTTCAGGGTCATGTTGCCCTCGCTGAGGTCGCAGAGGAGAGGGTTGGCGGAGATGTTGCCGTCCGAGCCGGTCGGGTCCGAGAGGCTGCCCGTGTAGTTGCCTCCCAGGTTCATGAAGACATTGCTGCAGAAGATGGTGAAAATCTGCTCATCGACCGCTGCGGGGTTGCCCCAGATGCCCCCCTGGGCGTCGTTGAAGGCAACCAGGCAGGCATTCATGCTCACACAGGCGCCGTCGAAGGCGATGGCGTCGCCCGCCAGGCCGCTGGAATTGCCGACGAATGTGCACTCTGACAGGGTGACGCTGGAGTAGAAGGTATACAGACCTCCACCCTTTATGCTGCTTGTGCAGTTCAGAAAACTGACTCGCGTCATGACACTCCCGCCCTGGCTCAGATATACGGCGCCGCCGCACCCATCCGCATAATGGATGGCCGGTACGTAGGAGGAGCAATCCTCGAACAGAACATCAGTGAAGTTGCCGTATCCATAAACCGCGCCCCCGACCCCTTGATAGTAGCTTTCAAACCCGTCGGTAGCGTGGTTATCCCTGAATACGCAGTTGTGCAGCTCCATGCCGCGGGCGAAGATCGCACCGCCTGCACCGGCGTGGTTGCCGCTGAAGGTGCAGTCCCTGATCGTCGGATTGGCACTGGCGGCGATGCTGATCGCTCCGCCGGCTATGGCGCTGTTGTTCGCAAAGAGGCAATCGGAGATGAGCGGCGCGCCGTCCCCCCTGACAAGGATCGCACCCCCCGTCGCAAAGGATCCTCCGCAGGAATCGAAGATCATGTCCTTCACGACGACGTGCTCAGCATCGATGCACAGCGCGGATTCGGCTCGCACGCCTGCCGCACATCTGATGGTGAAGCCGGAGATCTCCGCGTAGTCGTCTCCACCCATGTTGAACCAGACGGCTCTGCCGAAGCAGTCGCCCCAGGGAGAGTATTCGATAATCGTGGAATCGGGACCCGCAAGGGCATGCAGGACGATGCCTCTCCCCCCGAACTCGATGTGATTCTCCCCGATCACCTCATAGGTGCCGGGGCGGACAAGAACGGAGTCGCCGGTGTTGCCGACGGCCATCGCCTCCTGGATCGTCGGATAGTCATCGGGGACGATGTAGACGGCATAGCCGGCGAGATAGTCCTGGTTGGGCTGATCCGCTGACACATCGCTATAGACGATCTCGGGGGGCGAGAAGGTGAAGTCGTCGTGCCGGGGTGTGATGACGCCGCTCCAGTCAACCGGGACATGGAAACCGTAGAACCCCTCCTCATCGCTGACGTTCGTCATCGCGGCGCCATGGAGCATGACGAAGGCCAGACCCTGGTTGTCCGGGTCGGTTATCCGTCCCGAGATCTCGATCAACGATTCGGCGCAACCCTGGCCGTATCTGCCGATCAACCGGGCGCAGGGATTATGCGCAGCCAGGCAGGGGGAGGCGGCGTTCAGCGAGTAGTCGCCGGCCGCCGGATCGCAGAACAGGGGTTCGACCGCAATGTTGCAGTCGTCGCCTGTCGGATCGTCAAAACCGATATAGGAGCCTCCGCTGTTGCCGAATGAGTTGCAGTTGCTCAGCCGGATATCTCCGGATGAATCGGTGACGATACCGCCGCCATTGCCGGCGTAGGCCAGGATCGTATCCTCCAGATGCAGGGTTCCCGTTCCGTTATGAAAAATGTGCCCGCCCGTGAGATCCTGCAATGTCTCCACCGCATTGTCGACGAATGTGCAGTTCGAGATGCTGGGTGAACAGGTGTTGTCGATGTACATAGCCCCACCGTATCCCGATATCTCATAGTATTGATTGAGTTGCGCGAGATTGCCGGTGAACAGGCAATGCTCGAATACGGGGGTTGATTCTCCGCCGCAGTAGACGGCGCCGCCGTAGCCCTGCATCTGTCCGCCCGATTGAGAGTGGAAAGGCTTGGCGAGATTGTCGCGGAAGGTCACATTGCTGAACACGGGTGCGCCGCCCAGTATCTGCGTGGCACCTCCTCTTCCTCTACCATTTTCGATGAATAGCGTATTGCGGATCTCCGGAGTGCCGGCCTCGATCCGGAGCGAGGAGTTGGGGTGGGAGTTGTTCATGAACACACAGTTTTCGATCAGGGGCGAACTGTTCTCAAGTATGTTGAGTACGCCCCCGATGTGATAGCTATCGTCAAAATCCATGTCCCTGAATATGCAATCACGCAATGTGGCGGAGGAGTTGTCGAAGGTGACGCCGGAATTGCTGCTGCCCGTGATCGTGAACCCCTCAATCAGGAGCGCACGTGATTCGTTCCCGCGGATCATCAACCCGCTTTGATAAGCGTCCGTGTTGATGATCGTGGTCTGCGCCGACCCGCCGCTGCCGATCAGGACAACATCCTTGCCGAGGAAATCTATCACCCCCCCGGGATACCCGGCGAGCGAGTATTCTCCGGGCGCCACCAGAATAGTATCTCCCGCCACGGCGAAGTCCAGCGCAGTCTGGATGTCGGGGAAGATGCTGGGTACGAGATGGGGTTGGGACAGGCGTGTAGCCGTGAAATCCTGATCGGGGATATCTCCGTTCAGATCCGTATAGGAGCGGCTCGCCGGGGTCATGTCGTAGCCGAACTTGACGGGGGTCGCCGTGTCCGACCAGCCCGTCTGTCTGACCATCCCGTAATATCCCGTCTCGTCGGTGCGGGTCTCATACAGGCCGCTGGTGTCGATCAGAACATCCGCCAACGGTTCGCCCATCGTATCGAGCACATGGCCGCTGATCAGGTAATCGCTGACCTCGTCGCAGCCTCGGCCGAACATGCCCATCCGTCGGCCGCATCCGTTGTTTTCCGGCAGACAGGGAGAATTCGCACCCAGTTGATAAACACCGGAGAGTTGGGCACAGAAACGGGGATCAAGGGAGATGTTGCCGTTCCGACCTGTTTGATCGCCCAGATTCTCGCAGTAGTTGCCGCCAAGGTTGTCGAATACGTCGGAGCAGGATATGGTCAGGACGCTGCCGTAAGGTTGTTTGAGCGCCGGCATGCTGCCCATATTGAAAGCAATGATACTCTCGGTCAAAGTGAATTCCCCGCCGTGGAGTTTAACCGCCGGGCTTTTATTCTCCACCAGAGTGAGGTCCGAGCAACTTACGGATGCGTACAACGCGAATATCCCTCCGCTGGTTAAGGCACTGTTCCCTCGGATCAGCGAGTTGTGCAACTCCAAGTCGGCATCGAGTCCGACATACAGCGCACCAGCCTGCTCGGCGCTGCAACCGGTGATCTGGAGATCCGAAATCACCCCCCGGGCAGCGCCCGCAATGTAGATACCTCCGCCTTGGCTGGAAGCGTGACAACCTTGGATCCGGATATCCACCAACGTAAAATCCATAGCATCCAGGAAGATGCCGGCGCCGTCATGGGGGACGCTGCCGTTGATGATGCTGATGCCCTGGATACGGATGGAGGGCATCTCGGCGGACGACTGGATATCGAAACCGCGGCCTGCGCCCTCGCAATCGATGACCGTGACATCGGAGCCGCCCTCACCGATCAGGCTTATGTCCCGGTTGCCGAGAACGATCTCCTTGTTCCCCTCGCCGGTGTAGAGACCCGGCGCTACAATCACGGTGTAGCCGTCGAGGCAGGCATCCACGGCAGCCTGGATCGTGGGGTAGTCGGCGGGTACGTGATGGGATTGAACCTCACCGATGCAACCCATGCCGAGATAACCCATCAGCTCATGACAGTCATTGTTTGCGGGTAGACACTCCGAGTTCACCCCCAATGACAGATCGCCCGCCTCAAGATCGCAGAACAGCGGATCGACTCCGATGTTGCACGCCACACCAACCTGGCTGGGGATGCCGCCCCCGAAATTGCCGTGCGTGTTTCCGAAGATATCGCTGCTGGAGATATCGAATACTATGAAATTGTAGGCGTGGATACCATGCTGGTCGCCATGGTTGAAAGCGATAATGCCGTTGCGGAATTCAACTTCGCTGTAGGATCCAGCGCAATAGATGCCGCCGTTGCCGTTGTCTACGATATCGACCTGCTCCATCTCGATATCGCGGGAGTTTATGACATAGATACCGCCGCCGTTGAGAGCCGATGTGTTGCTGCGGATCTCGCCCTTCTCGATCACTGTAGCGGTGTTGTCGCTCAGGTGGAGTCCGCCGCCGCTGCCGTCCGTGCTGCAGCCGCTGATTATGAAATTCGTCAATATGCCCGCCGAGGCGTTCATGCTGAAGAGCCCGCCACCGTTTACCCGGGCAAAGCAATCGGTGATCACGATCCGATTCAGATCGGTTGAGCCGGGGGTTTCCAGATAGATGCCGCCACCCATCTCTGTGGATTGACATTCACTGATCAACAGGTCCTCGATGACGAGATGGTCGGGCAGAATGGCGTATAGACCGCCGCCATCGCCCACGCTGCTGCAATTCTCAATGATCAGATCGGCAAGGGCAGGTTTTCCCTGCAGACAGAAAATGCCGCCGCCAGATCCCGGTACATCGCCGTTGCGGATGGTGAACCCCTGAATGCGGTAGGGGACGTTCTCGTTCATCAGAATATAGAAGCCGCGGCCTGCGCCTTCGCAATCGATTATCGTGGCTGCGGCTCCCCCGACCCCGATAACGGCGATTTCAAGGAAACTGATCTCTATGTCGACGTTGCCGGGACCGCTGTAGACGCCCGGCGCAACCAGAACGGTGTCGCCTGCGGCGGCGGCGTCGACACCCGCCTGGATGGTTGGAGCATCCTCAGGTACGGATATTGTTATTGCGGTGGCGGTTGAAGCGAAACAGAGGAGCAGACAGATACAGGCGGAGATGCGCATTATTACCTCTAGACAAGCTGTCCTGCATAATCCTGTGCAGGTATCAGTCAACCCTGAATATTAGTTGAACGGACCAATAGCGATGCGACGTAATAGCCTCCTGTATGAAGTAATATTAACATGGCGGCATAGGACTGTCAACGCGCAGTGAACACCGAGGGGGGATGGCGGATCTCATATGGGATCGGTTGCGAACAGGATCGACGCGAATCAATCCCCCACCCAGGCCATATCCCTGTCGATGGGGTAGACGGGACGGCGCAGCCGCGTAAATGGCATCTCCTCGATCCGGCAGTCGGTGGCTCCGGGCGTGAGCGCCAGGATCGAACGGGGGCAGATGGCCTGGAGCGCGGCGGTCAGATAGCCCCGTTTGATCGCCACCAGGCGATAACTTAGCGGGTCGAGGCCCAGTCGCTCATATTGTATCGGCTCGAGGAAATTGAGACGTCCCGTCGACAGGATGATATCCACGCCCCGGCAGCGGACCAGCGCGACAGGTCCCTCGAGCTCGCGCCCATCGTACGATTCACGTTGATCGAAGAGCGCCAATACCTCGCAGTTCACGGAGATCGACTCGCCGTGCCGTCTCTCGATCTTGCCGCCGATGCTCAAAGCCACATCGGCTCCGATTCCCGCCTCCCTGCAGGCGGCAACGGCGGCTTCGTCCCGGATCGAGGAGAACAATGCGCCCTGAACATCCCGCATCAGCAGGGCCGCGAGCAGCGCGGTGACATCCGTTGTGCCCCCGGCGCCGGGGTTGTCGCCCGTATCGGAGAGAAAGACGGTGCTCTCAGACGCAACCAGCGCCAGGGTCACCGCCTCCTCGATGGGCACCGCCTCCGCGTTGGCGGCGAAGTCGGCGCGCCTGCTCCAAAACAGTTCGGCGAGTTCGGCGGCACCGGCGTGGGCCAACTGCAGGTCATTGTCGGTGACCACAACCGCAGCCACGCCGAGATCGGGGATGTCCGCCCAGCAGTGGCCATTGGCGACGGCCGCCGCCAGGATACCCGGTTGGGCCTCGAGTTGCGCAACCCGGTTCATTACGTCGAGCATGGGGGGGAGATCGGTTTGCGCCATCTCACCCGGCAACAGAAAGGGGATGCGCGCCAGACCGATGCGGGGACGCACACCGTGGCGCAATATGCCGAGGAGCAGTCGGGCGGCACGTACGCCGGTGTCGTAGGTGTCGATGTGCGGCGCGGTGTGGTAAACCGTCAGAGCGTCCACCTGCGCCACGAGGTCTGCGGTGATATTGGCGTGCATGTCCAGGGAGATGACCACGGGGATGTCGGGACCGACGATTCGCCGCAGCTCCGCGAGTATCGCCGCCTCGCAGTAATCGATCCCCTCCGTGCGCATGGCGCCGTGGAGGTGCAGGCAGACGCCATCGATATCGACGGCGGCTGCGAGCAGCCTTTTACTGAACTCCTCGAATGACGCCCGCTCAACCACTCCGCCGGGCATGGCGCTGGCGATGAGCGATGGCTTGAGTTCGACACCCTCGGATACGAGAGTGTCGATAATGCCGCCGATCGCCGCCTGCAGGAGGGGACCCTCCTGCAGCATCTCATCACCGAACCGGAGGTGGAAATCACTGCGTTGCGTCAGATGTGGGGTGAACGTGTTGGACTCGTGTCCGATGTGACCGACGAGAACCTTCACGGATGCCTCTCCCCGCTTCAGGCGATCAATGACCGCCCAGTTTGATGGCGTCACTCACCGCGAAACGTTCACGACGAACTGCCTGTTGCTTGCCGAGACGGTCCTCAACAGTGATCTCCAGGATATAGCCGCCCGGGTCCAGGTCGTCAACCGAGATGGTCAGCGGATGGACCGATTGCCCCCCGGCCTGACGATTGGCCAGTGTCGAGCTGATGTCGATGCTGTCCCTGTCGAAGTTCAACAGCCAGCCGCTCGTGCTCTCCCGCTTGGCCTCGAGAATGCGATAGCTCAGACGATAGTCGTTGAGTCCGTGGGCATCCGTGGCCAGATTGTAGATCTCGAAGTATACGGAGAGCGGATGATGCTTGTTGTAGGAGCGCAACGGGTGGGGGAAGATATTCCATTCACCCTTGCGGAACAGCTTGGGTTCCGCGTTGCCGTTGATCGCGCTGGCGAAGGCGATGTCGCTGAGGCGCAGGCTGTCCCCCAGATCGGGCACGGTGACCTTCGTGGTGTAGATCTGCAGAGCATCGCCCTGCATATCCTCCAGACGCAACGCGGCGCTGTATTCGCCGGGGAGGATCTCATGGACCATCAGACCGGAGAACAGCTGCCCCTGATTTTCCGGTTCCTCGGTTCTCCTGTCGAAACGGATCTTGTTGCTGACTTCACTGACCGCTGTGCCGAGTGAATCGAAGAGTGTGCAACTCTGCAGCAACCCGGCTTCCCACCTGTTGTGTCCGGGCTTCCTCTTGAACTCCAGATCGTTCAGCCGGATCTGGTAACTCACATCCACCCGCATGGCTGCGGTTTGGCTGCGGAAGCAGTCCATCGCGAACACGCTCCACAGAGGTTGGTTGTCCGTGAAGAGAGTGGAGTGGACCTCCCCGTTCTTCACAGCCTTCTGCAGTGAAGCCCGCATCATGGTCTGTTTGTTGATCGGATAGGGCGCAGGGGAGGAGTACTGCAGCTGCGACATTATCGGCCCGAGATCCTCCCCCTTGTTCTCCCTTCTTACGGTCTGCAGCGAGACATACTTGCCCGCGGCTTCAAAGTACTCGCTCGTGGTCAAGTGTTGTTCATAGGTCATCATGTACATCAGGTCGCTCCAGACCCAGGTCAGCCTGTTGCCGTTGACGTAGGTCAGGATATCGACCGGTTCGAAGTATACCTGGTCGGGGGGGCCGAACATGATGTAGTCGCGGCCGCGATGATCGAACCCAGGCGGATCGACCGACGTGTAGATATCCAGAGCGAGCTTGAGCCTGCGCAGGTGCTCCTCCCGCCGCTCGTTCACCGGCGTCGTCGGGCTGGGATCACGCACTCGCCAGAACTCCTCAAGCCAGAGATCCAGCTCCCTCTTGTCGGTAATCCGGACAAAGGACTGATGCTCCTCGGGGGACATGATCAGGGACAGATGCATGCGCGAGGAGCTCTTTTCGGGGAAGCTGATCTCTCCGGGCACAGTGCCGTAGAGCGGAGGTTTCGATTTGCCGCATCGGCAGAGCCCCCCTATGGTCAGCAGCAGCATCAGGAGGAGCAGGGGATACTTGGCGCTGATGAGGATGTTGTGGGCAGCTGATCTTTGTTTGGGGCGTTGAGACATGAAAAACTCCAGGCAGGACCGCTGTTTGAAATCATCTCATCCGTTGTGATGAGATAGGGATCTGTCGGCTCGCAATTTATATGAACCGGGCAACCTGGCAAGGATTGGCTGTATTGATAAACCTCTTGACGGCGGGAGGGAAGCGGAAAATCGCCGGGTCAGCGCACCGGCACCGATTCCATACCATCCTTGCCGTCAATGTACTGCAAAATCAACGTGCTTTCCGCGCCATCACCGTGACGAAAGCGCATGACCTCCCGACCGTCGGGCGCAAGACGTTCGGGCACGGTGAGAAAGTACCAGGAGCCGAATTGATTCTCCGTGAAGTTTTTCCTGCGGTAGAGGGGGTGATCGAGCAGCTGCTGAAGGAATATGCCCGTCTTGAAGAACTGCGTGGTGTAGGACACGGCGTCGCTGATGACCAGAGGCGCGGTCTCATCGGTCATATGGGAGACGACTCGTTCGGCCTCGGGCTTCAGATCCCGCCGTTGCAGCGCCCGGTAGTTGTAGAGACCGTGTTGCTGAACGGTCAGCAGCAACAGGATCACGGTTGCCGCGAAGCGGAGCAACCTCCGTTTCGCCGTCAGGCCTTCGCGAACTGCATAACCGGCCGCCAGAAGGAGGATGATCCCCTCCGGCCAGCGCCCCTCCCTGATGAAGTATGCGCCACCGAACAATCCCGCTGCTGCGCCCAGGCCGAGGAATGCGCGTTGAATCCAGGCGCGGGGAATCCTGTCCGGATCGATATGCAGCGCCAGGACAATTGCCAGGAGCGGGAAGGCGGGGAGAAGATAGCGATCCACCGCGCCGGGCATGATGGTGAAGATCGTCAGTGCGATCAGGAACCCGTAGAGACTGATCCGGTAGAGCGGAGCCTCCCTGAATTCGCTGCGGCGGTTGCCGAACCAGAGAACAAGCGGCCAGGGCAGCCAGAGCAACAGGATCCTGAGCGGGAAGCTCACGAGGTGTTTGCAGAGGGCGAGGACCTCGCCGCTCGCACGGGCGGATACCTCGGAGCCCAGGACCCGCGTGAGATCCATTATGTCCCCCTGCGCGCAGTAGAGCCCGACCCAGACGGCGGGCAGGAGCAGAGAGGCCAGGGCGTGCCCCAGCAACCCGGCCAGGCGGCGTCCACGCGCTTGCTCGTGCATGACGGCATGCACCAGCAGCGGCGGGTAGAAGAACAGTGGTGAAACACCTTTGGTCAGGATGCCCAATCCCACCAGCATGGCGGAGAGAACGAAACGCCATGGTCTGCGCGGATCGGGCAGATAGACCGCGAAAGCCATGATGCAGAGGGCGGTGACGAGCATGTCCGGTTCGACCTTGTTGCCGTATTCGAAGAGCATCAGGGCGTTGCCGATCGTGATCAGGAATCCGAGCAAAGCCCGACGCGGCGCTACGCGCAACAGGAGCAGATACACGGCCAGCGCTGCCGCCGCCAGAGCCAGCGACGAGATGGCGCGGGCGCTGAAGCCGGTAACCTCGCCGAAGGGGAGAGAGGCCAGCACGATCAACCAGTTGTGCGCCGGCGGTTTCTTGAAGTAGGGATGCTGGAAGATGGTCGGGACGATGTACTCGCCCTTCACCATCATCTCCTGGGCGACGATGGCGCGACGCGATTCCTCGTGGAAAAACGGATGGCGATTACTGTAGATGAGCAGCGTCAGGAGGACGAACAGTGAGATCAGGATCACCGGCAGGTGATTGCCGCGTCCGACTGATTCCCGGTTGGTCATGCTCGTGGCCGCCCCCCCGACTTCAGGATGATTCATCGGCGGTCGCCAGCGCCGCGCGCTTTCTGTAGATCAGAATCAGGTTCCGGATATAGATGATGCTGCCGGTGCTCTGGCCAAGGATGAAGACCGGATCCTGCTTATGGATGGCGTAGGTGAGCAGCATGGCGGAACCGATGATGCTCAGATACCAGAAGACGATGGGGATGGTGCTTTCGCCCCGTTTTTCGCTTGCGATCCACTGCACCAGAAAACGTCCGGCGAATATCGCCTGCGCGATGAAGCCGATGACGACCCAGGCATCCCAGGACTCAGGCATCGGTCTCCCCCTTCGACACGCAGGAGGTGGTCGCCACCTGCGGCAGCACGTGCCGTTTGAGATACCAGCGCACGCCGAATGTGTCGTAGAGCCCGACCCAGAGACGGTTGTTGATTCCGTACTTGGCGGTGCCCAGCGTTCGGGGGCGGTGATTCACCGGCATCTCCTTCATCCTGTAGCCCCGCATCCCCACCAGGGTGGGGAAGAAGCGGTGCATCCCCTTGAAGAGGGGGATACCCTCAACGCACTCCCGGTAGAAGACACGCAGCGAACAGCCGACATCGGTAACGGTGCGGCCGGTCATGGCGTTGCGGAAGCTGTTGGCGATTTTCGACGACAGTCGACGCACGGCGCTGTCATTGCGACGGGCGCGCAGACCGTTGACCATCTCGACGTCGGAACGCTCCAACTCATCCACCAGGCGCGGCAGGTCGGCCGGATCGTTTTGCAGATCGCCGTCGAGCGTGGCCAGAATCCGACCCTGCGCGGTGCGGAACCCCACCGCCATCGCAGCCGACTGACCGAAGTTGCCTTTGAGCGCGACGAAGTGATGTCGCGGCTCCCGCTCGTGAAGTTCACGCAGGCCCGCAAGGGTGCCGTCGCTGGAGCCGTCATCAATCCACAGGCACTCCCAGGTGCGGGGCTGACTGTTGAATGCATCGCTGATTTCCCGGGCCAGCACCGGGGCTGACTCCTCTTCGTTGTAGACGGGGACGATAATGGAGATATCCGGCTTCAAAGGCTTCCGATCTGATGGAGTCAGCGGGTCTGGGCAATGCCCGTTTCGATATGTCGTTCTGCTCTCGGGTCGGTTCATCAATCCAGGAAAATAGCAGATCCAATGATCCTGATCAAACATTGAGCTGCCGAAAAAGTCCGAGGGGGGCAATCGAGGCGTGAATCGGACTCTACATACTTCGGTGCCTCCAATTCCGCAAGTGTAAACAATGGACCGGCAGTGGAGCGGTGATCGAACAGGCGTCACCCGCGATACCCAATTAATATCGCAATATCCGCGGCTCCGGTTCTTGCCGATGGCTTCCCATATGGCCTGGTCGCTTCCTGTAGCGGCCAGGTAACTGGCTGAAAATAAAGCGATAGTGGAGTCGCTCTGAGCGTCCGTGCTAATATTGAGGGATATCGAACCGACGAGATGATTATTGACGAAACCCATTGGAGGTTCTCGTGAAGAGCGTGCTGATCAGATCGATCATGATATTCCGGATATTCATGTTGCTGCTTCTCTTTGCCGATGAGCTGGCGCAGGCCCAGGCGGGTCCGGTCAGGCAATTGGATCTCCGTGCACCGCTCGCGGCTGCGACACTGACGCGGGCTGCCGCTCCGGGTCACCACCTGCCGGATGCCGCGCTGTTGACAAAACAGCGCAATGTACGTCGCCAGGTATCGGCGAAGCAGGCGATACCGGATCGCCCCCTGCCCGAATTCATCGATCGCGACTATACCGCCGAAGCGAGTCACGGCGGCGATGGCCGCGAGTGCGAACTCGCCCCCGAGATGAAGGCCGAGTTGGCGCGGCTCACCGACCTGCTCCACCAGAGGGAGGCCGAGGGGGCCGCGGGGGGGATCGTACGCGGCTCCGACCGCGAAGCCCCCTGGAGCGAATCACATCTGCTCGCGGATGCCACCCACATGGCGGACCAGTACGTCTCGCTGCAACGGAGTCCGGCGGGCCACCTCTACGCAGTCTGGCAAGCCAATGATCTGGGCGGTTCGGATCGCGATATCCACATCGCCGTGAGTCTCTCCAACGGCATGACCTGGCAAGTCTACGAAATGCCCTCCTATGATCAGGACGAATACCACGCCGAACTCGCCATCGATGCCGCCGGTTATCTGTTCGTCACCTGGATTCGCGCCGATGGTGTGATCCTCCGTTCGCGCTCCATGACGTCTGAATCCGTTCAGAGCTGGGCCTGGGTCAAAGGCCTCAGCAGCGGCGAAACCCACGCCACCCCCTGCATCGCCGTCAGCGGTTCGGGCAACTATGCCCGCGTTTTCATCTGCGCGGCGTGGAATACGATCAACTACAATCTCATGACCTATGAGTGGACCCTGATCTGGATGTACAGCACCAACGGCGGCGATACGGTCAATCACGATTACTTCGATCCCGACGGCTACCCCGACTACTGGCCCGACGCCGAGATGAACAACTCCACCGTTTACCTGCTCAATGCCGAAAAGGATTACCAGACGGGCGTGCTCGAGGTCGTAGCGGCCGATGGCCCGCTCGGCGGCATATTCAACGAGCCGTGGTACCTCACCTCCTGGACCGACTTCAACTGCCAGTTCCCCTCCCTGACGGCACAGGGCGACAACGTGTTCGCCGTCTTCCAGATGGAGTACGACGACGGGATCGGCAACACCGATGGCGACATCGTTTTCTGCTACTCGGACGATGGCTTGGCCAGCATGTATGGTCCCTACGAGATGGCCTGCGACGATTACGACAGCGTGGGACCGGTTCTCTACAGCCACGATGGTGTGGTGGGCTGCCTGTGGCTCGACGCGGCGCCGGGCGATGATGAGTTCATGTTGTGCGCCCGTCAGGCCGGAGGGTCCGGGCATCCCGATGCCTGGGGCGAAATAGAAACGATACTCGAAGACAGATATGTCGATCCCATGTTCCGCACCGCAGCGGGTACTTTCGGCTACAACAAACTGCACGCAGCCTGGTCCGATCGACGCGATTATCCCACGCAGAACATGAATATCTACACAAGTGAGCGACCGGTGCTGCCCAACCTGACGGCGTGCGTGCCTGCCGGCTGGGACAGTTCGCTGGTGCTCAACCTGGTTGCGGGGGAGCGGAGCAACGGCCTGCTCGCAGCGGACGAAACCGCCTACCTGAGCTGCGCCTTCACGAATAGCGGCATGCAGGACATCGCCGCCGATTTTCAATTGCGTCTTCTGGTGGACGGTGAGCCCTACGCGACCTGGGAGCTCAGCGGCGGCCTGGGTACCGGTTACTACAGCGCGGTGGAGGACTATCCGTTGACCCTGCCCGCGGGCATTCACCTGATCGAATTCGAACTCGATTTCACCGACCTCATCGACGAAGACGACGAAACCGACAACACCGCCAGCGACAATTTCAATTTCATCGATGGTGATCCGCGACTCCTGCTGGCGCCGACCCAGCTCACACATGTCTTTGACGACGGCCAGGCGCGCGGCGCGCAGCCCGTCACGCCTTTGATCAATCGTGTGAGCGTGCCGGTGATCAGCGAGCGTCTCGCCGAAGCGATGTTCGACGCGGGCGATGGGGAGAAACTGCGCGTTCTGGTCGAGCCGCGGCGTCAGGTCGATGCCCTCGCCCTGCGCACCCGGCTTGCGGGGCTGTCGCGAGACGGTCGCGGGGAGCGGACTGCCAGTGCGCTTCGCAGCACCATGCGTGAAAATCGCGTCTTGCTCGATCCTCAACTCCGCGCTCTGATCGAGCGGGGTGAGGCCCTGGAGCCGGTGGAGCTTTGGTTCTCCGGCCAGTTGCTGGTCGAGATGAGCTCCGTCGCCGTACGTGAACTGGCGGAGAATCCGGAGGTGGGGTTGCTCTGGCTGGACGATCTGAAGAGCGAGTTCTTCACCGAACCGAGTGAGACGGAGACCGCCGGTGGTCGCGCTCTGGCCTGGCACCTGAACAAGATAGGCGCCCCAGCCGCCTGGGCGCAGGGGTACGACGGCACCGGGATCCTGATCGGCCACCTCGACAGCGGCGTGGCCTGGGATCATCCCGATCTGACTGCCGGCCTTTGGGACGGAGGTTCCAGCTACCCGCATCACGGCTGGGATTGTCTCGACGAGGATAATGATCCCTACGACGGCGACACCGACTACCATCACGGCACCCACACGGCGGGTTGCATCATCGGCACCGGCGCCTTGGGTACAACCAGCGGCGCGGCTCCCGGTGCGCGTCTGATCGCTTTGCGCTGTGTCCCCGGGTACTTCGCCGACTTCGTGGAGGGGCTGCAATTCTGCCTGGATCACGGCACGCAGGTGATAAACGCATCGGCGGGCTGGTCCAATCCCCCGGCGGAGCTCAGTGAGGCCAACCGCGATAATGCGAATATCCTGGCCGCCGCCGGGATAGCCTGGGTTTGCGCCGCCGGCAATGGCGACAACATGGGGGGGCACAATCCCGCGCCGAACGACATCGCAACGCCGGGTGATGTGCCGAACCCCTTCTATGGCGCGCACGGGCACAGTGCGGTGATCTCCGTAGGCGCTTCGACCAGCAGCGATCAGATGAATGTGCTCTCCAGCATCGGCCCGACCTCCTGGGAGATCACCACCACACCGGGTTTCGACGATTATCCCTACCCGCCCGGGTTGATGAAGCCCGACCTCGTGGCGCCGGGTCAGTCGATCACCAGCACCACACCCGGCGGCTACGCGACCTACGACGGCAGTTCGATGGCGACACCTCTGGTGTCCGCCGCCTGTGCGATTCTGCTGCAGGCCTGTCCCGGCTTGCCCCTGGCCGACCTGGCCGAAACTCTTGAGAACAGTGTGGTGGATATCATGGCTGCGGGCCGGGACAACAACTCCGGCGCGGGGCGTCTGGACATACCGGTCGCACTGGCGCAACTTCCCGATGGCGCGTGGGAGAGTTTCGCCATCACCAACACCGGTCAACTGCCGCTGGCCGTAACCGACTTCGCGGGGCTTGAACCCTGGCTGCTCATTTCGCCGGCGGAGGCGGTGATCATGCCGGGTGAGACTCTGGGGTTCATCGCCATTTTCGATCCCGATCTGCTGCCCGCCGGATTGAGTCGGGCGGATGTGATTGTTCACTCTAATGATCCGCTGGGGCCGCACGATCTGACGGTCTTTGCGATCGTGGGTACCCTGACCGGGTTACCGGAGATCGAGCAGCAGGCGAGCCGGCCGTCGATGCTGACCGCCTGGCCCAACCCGTTCAACCCGAAGACCGTTATCCGCTTCACGAATCCCGCCTGGGGGCGTGTGCGGTTGAGTGTGCACGGTGCCGACGGCCGACTGCTCCGTGTGCTGGTCGATGAGGATCTGCCCGCCGGGGCGGGGGAGTTTGCCTGGGACGGGCGCGCAGCGTCGGGACGGGCGCTCGCCAGCGGTGTCTATTTTGCGCGTGTGGATATCGGCGGTAAGACAATGAGTCGGAAGCTGGTTCTCTTGAAATGAACCAGCTTCCGACCCAAATGGTCCGGTCAGTATGTATGAATCTTGTCTTCGCAGGCAGGCCTGCTGTCGGCCACTTGCGGTCAGGAGCGGGATAATTCGTCAATCATTGCGAGATTCTGAATACTGAGAATGGACTCAACCTTCAGCAGCATGATGATCTCATTGCCGACCTTGCCGATGCCGAGAATCATGTCGTTCGCATGATTCTCTCCGAAATCCGGTGGCGGCTCGATCTGATCGCTCGCTATCTCAATCACTTCTGAAACATTGTCGACGATGATACCCATCGTCACTTGACCGGTATCGGTGGCAACCTGCACCACGACGATACAGGTATGCTCGGTATCTTCGACGCAGTCCAATCCGAACTTGGCTCTCAACTCGATCACCGGCAGCACGCAGCCGCGCAAATTGACCACTCCCCGGACATAGTCCGGGGTCTGCGGTATTTTGGTGATATCCATGATGCCGATGATCTCCTGGATCGACAGAATCTGCAGACCGTAGGTCTCATCGCCGAGTCTGAAGCCGAGGTACTTCCCGCCCAGATCACCTGCTGAAGGGGCAAGGGCGGCTGCGCCGCCGGTGTGCTGATCCTGAATCGCGTTCATCATCAATACCTCCCGCTCAGAACTTGATCAGTTCGTCGTCTTTGACCGCCATCATGTCTTCGATCTCTCTGGACGCTGTCGGAGAGTTCGTCATCGAGTCGGTAGCGCTGAACTGAGTCTGGCGATGAGCATGCGTATTGTCGAACCCCAGCTTGTTGAAGTGTGAACCGCCTCCGGTATCACCCTCAATAATATTGACCAGGGAATCGACGGTAGCCGACATCTCCTGTGTCTGCGCCGAGATCTCCTCGGAGCTGGCCGCGTTCCCCTGAGTTACGGATTCCAGGTCGGTGAGGACGGTACTGATCTGCGATATCCCCTGCGCCTGCTCTTTGTTGGCGGCCGCCATCTGGCTGACGAGTTCGGCGACCTCTTCGGAGTTTTCGGTGACCTGCGCGAAAGTGTCATTGGTGGAGGTTACGAGGGATGATCCCTCGGTCACCCGATCAACGGTACTGGCGATGAGATCCGCCGTGTTCTTGGCCGCTTCCGCACAACGCTGCGCCAGATTTCTGACCTCCTCGGCGACGACCGCGAAACCCTTGCCGGCATCGCCTGCCCGGGCAGCTTCGACAGCCGCGTTCAGGGCGAGCAGATTCGTCTGGAATGCGATCTCGTCGATGGTCTTGATGATCTTCGCAATCTCCTCGCTCGACTGCGTGATCTCCTCCATCGAATTGGTCAGCTGACTCATATTGTTGTTCGCTTCGGTAACCACCTGTTTGGCTGTCTTCATGGAGTTGTCGGCCGTGACCGCCATCTCGGCGTTGCTGTTGGTGGTGCTTGAGATCTCGCTGAGAGAGGCGGATGCCTCCTCAAGCGAGGCCGATTGCGTAGATGCGCCCCTGGCCAGAATATCCGTAGCCGAGGCCACGTTCCGCGAACCGTTGGTCATGTCGGTGATGATCCCTCTGAACTGGCCGCTCAAGGTGGTGAGTTCATGATTGGAGAATGATTGCAGGCCCTGGAACAGCTCCTTGAATTTCCCCATGATCGTCGAAGCGGTGATCAGCGCGAGGATGATGGCGATGACGAGTGTCGCGGATACGGCGACGATGATCATCGTCTTCGCATTGCTGGCCGTCTTTGCCGCCGCCTCCTGCCGCTCGCTCATGAGCGCCAGTTCCCTGTCCCGGAACGTTTTGATCTGGTCGCGGAATCGATCGAAGTACACCTTACCCTTGGCCTCGCCGATCAGCGTCGCCATGTCGTTCATGGATTTGGCGTCTCCGATGCGCCGCCGCAAGGCGATCGCCGGTTCCGTGACATCTTGCTGCCAGTCGTTGATCGTCCCTTCGAGATCGCCGAGCAGCGCCACCTGGGCCGGGTTGTCGCTGACCGTCCCCTTGAGCGTCCTCACCAGGGTGCCGAAATGTTCGCGGCCGGCAATATAGGGGTCGAGGAACTCCTCCTTGCCGGCCAGCAGGTAGCCCCGCATACCGGTCTCCATATCCACGGCCGCGGCCTCGATCTTCATCGCCTCCTCGATCACCGTGTGAGTGTGATTGATCCACTCCATGGAATTGCGCAGATCTTCGATGTTCGTGGAGGACTTGGTTGCCAGCAGTCGTTCATTGAGAAGAGTTGCCTCTCGTGAACGGAAAGTGGCAATCTGGCCCCTGAAGGCATCGAAGTAGATTTTGCCTCGGGCCTCGCCGACCAGGTCCGCCATGTCGTCCATGGTCTGGGCATCGCCGATCTCCTTGCGCAGATCGATGTTGGTCTCGGTGACGTTCGCTTTCCACTCGCCGACCGTCTTTGAGATCTCGTTGAGAAGTTGCACCTGGGCCGGATTGTCGTTGACCGTAACCTGCAGGTCCGCAACCTGCTTCTCGAATCTCTTCCCGCCATTCCGGTAGGGATCGAGGAATTCATCTCTTCCCGCCAGCAGGTAACCCCTCATTCCGGTCTCCATGTCGACGGCCGCCGCCTCGATCTCCATCGCTTCCTGAACGACTACGTGAGTATGGTCAACCCAGTGACTGCTTTCGAGGAGGCTGGAGATGCCGGTAAAGCAGACTGCGGCCAGCGCGACGACCAGAACTAGGGGCGCACAATTGGAGGTTATAATCTTGGATTTCAGCCCCATTTTAGTGAAGAAATTCATTCAATTCTACCTTTCAGGTTTCCTGGGAGAATCATTGTACTTCGCACACCGGGTAGACCCTGTGTTGTTTAACTGACATTGGCGGCCGGTCCACCATTCCCATATTCTCAATATGGTTTTCGGTGGAATGGCGGCAATCTTTACATAAATATCACTAAACTATAATATTTTTGTAAACCTGGGTGTCACGATGCAATCATAGGTAGGTAGTTTGGCTTGAATTCAGGTGTTTTGGTCGGCAGGGTGCACACCTGTTCATTTTGGAACAGCTGTCTGTAAATTCTGAAATAATTCTAATGGCTGTTTGTGGTCGGTCACTGAGTGCATTAGAGGGCGAGCATCCGCTCCAGTGGCTTGAGCGCCGCCAGGCGGAGCTCCTCATCCATCTCGATGCGCGGCTCCAGGTCGCGGAGGCAGAGGTAGAGTTTCTCCAGCGTATTGAGACGCATGTAGGGACACTGGTCGCAAGCGCAACATTCGGGACCACCGGTAACTCCCGGCGTCCTGATCAATGTTTTGCCGGGAGCGATCTTCTGCATCTGGTGCAGGATCCCCATCTCCGTGCCGACGATGAACTCTGGCGCGGGGCAATCTTTGACGAAGGCGAGAAGTTGGGCTGTTGAGCCGATGAAATCGGCGTGGCGCAGCACGTTGGGTTCGCATTCGGGGTGGGCGATGAAGAGCGCGGCGGGGCGCAGCTTCTTCTCCTCGATGATCTTCTCCTCGTTGAACCGGACATGCACCTCGCAGGTGCCCGGCCAGAGCTCCATCTCGCGGTCGAGCTGCTTGCTCACCCATTTGCCCAGGTTGCGGTCGGGAGCGAACAGGATCGGCTGATCGGCGGGCAGACTGGCCACCACCTTGGCCACATTGCCCGAGGTGCAGATGATGTCCGCCAGCGCCTTGGTTGCCGCGCTGCAATTGATGTAGGCCACGACGGCGTGGTCGGAATGATCCGCTTTCCAGGCGGCAAGTTTATCTGCGGGACAGGCATCGGCGAGTGAGCATCCCGCCTCCATGTCGGGGACAACCACTATCCGTTCCGGATTCACGATCTTGGCCGTTTCGGCCATGAAATGGACACCGGCAAAGACGATCACATCCGCTTCGGTCGTACGTGCGGCCTGGGCCAGGGCAAGGCTGTCACCCAGGAAATCCGCCAGATCCTGAATCTCGGATTCCTGATAGTAATGAGCCAGGATGACCGCGTTGCGCTCTTTGCGGAGGCGCTCGATTTCGGCCTTGAGATCCTGGCCTTCAGGCATCTGAATCCGTTCGTTATCCATCATGCACCGCTTCCGAATGTAACTGTTCGCTGTTCTTACGGGATGCCATATGTTAGCTCTTGTTGCCTGGAATACAAGTGTAATGGGCAATCTTCTGCTGGTCAATACGGGTGGAGATCTGAGAAAATCGTCGGAAGTGTGGAGGATTCTCTCTCTGAGACGACTATCGATGCGTCAACCTCAACCGGTGAAACACGGACGGGGGCACTGATGACCAGGAGGCGATTGAATCGGGTGACCGCTGATACGGGGGCGCTCACCACTCTTCATGACCGTTTCGGGGATAGTGATTACCGTTTCATCTACGTCATGACCGGAGATTCCGACATGCTCCGCACGACTCGACCGCAACGCTTGCCGAGTTGTCGGCCGAACCCATAGTTTCCCGCAAACAAGCGGCGGTGCGCTGTCTCCGCCGTTCACTGGAGGTGCGTGGCCATGCTCTGTAAGGATTTCAAGGAAAACCTGGAGACCTTCATCGCTGGGCAGCTGCCGGGGGGGGAGAGCGCTCTGTTGACGGCTCACCTTGAGAGCTGCTCCGACTGCGCCCGGTTGCATGCGGAGCGTCTTGAGATGCGTCGCAAGCTCAGGGAGGTGCTCGATACGCCGGCTCCGCCCGATCTCAAGGAGGCGATCCGCTCGACGTCGGCGGGGCATGAGTCGATTATCGAGGATGAGGATTGGGACGATGACTTCACGGGCGAGGAGTGGGAGGATCAGATCGACGGCTGTTCGATTGTTACCACCGCAGCCGTCAGCGAGCTTGGGCGCGACGAGATCGCCGCCGGCAGCGGGGAGATGGTTGGGTTTGCCCGGCTTAAAAGGGTGCTACCCTATGTTGTCGCACTGCTGTTGATCGCCGTTGCGCTAGTGACCGGGATTGACCGCTCCACTCCGTACCCTCTCAAACACGGAATCAGGGTGGAACCGCCGATTTACCATGAGAGTGATTTCGATGGCGGCGAGACCGAATTTGGCGGGCTGGAGTTCGAGGGGTCGATCATGACGGGCACTCCGATCGACGCACAAATCAAGCGGGAGGATTAACATGAAGATCCGGACAGCCGTACTTGTGACGATGATCCTGTTCAATGCGCTCGGAACGGTGGCCGCCCAAGCCGGCAGCCGCAAAGCCGCCGGCGAGAAGTCGGAGATCATCCTGGCCAACGGCACCACCATGATCGGTATCCTACGCGCCGTGGCCCCCAGTCGCTATATCGTGCAAGGTGTACTGGAGGGGGAGTTGAACGCGGCGGAGGTTGCCTTCGAGGTCAGCGGCGACCTGATCAGGGGTGTCGACGGCAGATCGACCCTGCCCGCCTTCGATTCCCGAAAACGGATCATCGAGTCCGAGTGGTTCGAACGGGTGATGCCCAATGGCGATGTGGAGATGTGGAGGTCGCTGACGGTCGGCAACAACTCGCAAAAACTCCTCACCTATGCCAGTTGGGATGTGGCGGACCGGGAGGTCGCATCCACACGGGAGATGCTGGTCATGGACATGTTCGGTCAGGAGCTCGTCCACAGATTGGAGGAGGCCGACGGGGAGCACGGCCGCAGGGTCGTCGTTGAACTCGAAGTGCCCGTGGCGCCGGGCGAATCGCTGGACCTGGCCCTGCGCCTGACGCAACGGGGCGCGTTGCGGCGTGACGGCGACCTGCTCAGCTACACCTTCAGTGGCGGCTTCTCCGGGGAGACGATCCTGCTGCGCAAAATCGAGTTGCCCGCGGGGGCCGAGATCGTTGCGATCGAGCCGGAACCGCTGTACACATTTGAATACGCTGGCAAACCGCTGGTCATCTGGCGACGTTATTACGGCCATCAGGAGATACTGCCCCAGACGATCACATTCCGCCTCCCCTGAACGGGGAATTGCAGCTTTTCAAATCGGGATGATGATGCTATCCCTTTTCACGACTCCCCGCGACTAGGCGAGGGGCGTGAATCTCTTCACTGCGACCTGTGAGGCGCCTATGAGCAAGGACTCCCGCCTGCTGCGACGCGTGCTGCTGTTGCTCGGTTGTATCGTGGTTTTCGTGATCGTTTCCGGTTTCGGCTATCAGATGGGGATGCTCCATCTCGAGGGTAAGGAGCGCACCTACCTGCGCAGTGTGCTCACGGTCTTCGAGTCGCTGACCACTACCGGTTACGGTTGGGACGGGAACTGGGAGCATCCGGCTATGGGCCTCTACATGCTCTTCCTGCAGGTAGCCGGTCTGTTCTTCTTCATTCTCGCCTTTCCGATCTACGTTGTCCCCTTTCTGGAGACCCATTTCGAGCAGCGTCTGCCCACCTCGGCGGCCGATATCGAGGACCATGTGCTCATCTACAAGAGCAGCACAGCCATCGTGGCGTTGCTGCCGCAACTGGAGCAGGCCGAGCATCCGTTTCTGGTCATGGAGGATGATGAGACCGAGGGGCGGAAGATTGTGGATCGGAAGTACCGCGTGGTTCAGTGCGAACCGAACGAGGATGGACTGCGCGGCGCAGGGCTGATGCGCGCCAGGGCCGTGATCGCCAACGGCTCCGACGTGGAGAACGTCTCGCTGGCGCTCACCGCGCGCCAACTGGGCTACCAGGGCGATCTGATCGCCATAGTCACCGATCCGACCTATCTCGAACACATGAAGCTGGTCGGCTGCACCGATGTCCTCACGCCACGCTATCTGCTCGCCGGTGCCCTGGCCGCGCGGGCCAGCGATCGGGTGAGTCCCACGGTGGCCGGCGCTCATCAGCTTGGAGCCCAACTCCAGGTGCGTCAGATCAGGATTCAGCCGGAGAGCGACCTGGCGGGGCAGGATCTCAATACGGCGGCGATCGGATCGCGGACCGGCGCTATCGTGCTGGGTCAATGGGTGGGCGGCAAATTGCGGATGGCCGCCGGGGCGGATATGGTGATTCAGCCGCGGGGGATTCTGGTGGTGGCCGGTTCCCATTCGAGCATCAACAACCTCAGCCGCATCGCCGAGGGGACCGGGCATAGCCGGGTCAGAGGCGGCATCGTGGTGATCGGCTTCGGTGAGGTCGGCGTCCAGGTGGTCAAGATGCTCCGCAAGGCGGGCGAGAAGGTTATGGTGGTGGATCGCATCCCCGCGGAGGGGGTGGATCTCGTCGGCGACATACTCGATCCCGACCTCCTGGAGCAGGCGGCGATCTCCGAGGCCAAGGCGGTAATCCTGGCCATCGATTCGGACAGCTCCACGCTGTTCGCCACGGTCATCATCCGCGATCGCTGGGAGCGCGTGCCGATTCTGGCGCGGGTGAACAAGACTGACAACCTGGAGAAGATCCATCGCGCCGGCGTCGACTATGCACTCTCCTTCAGCCAGGTGGCAGGCAGCCTGCTGTCGAGTCGTCTGCTGGGCAAGCAGTCCTACGAACTCGACCCGCAGTTCTCGCTGCTGAAGTTGACCGTCCAGGAGCTGGATGGCCAGAAGCCGGCGGAGATGGACATCAGAGGCAAGACCGGTTGCTCGATCGTGGCCCTGGTTCGTCACGGCGTGATCTTCACCCGCTTCGACGAGGAGTTCGGTTTCGAGTCGGAGGACGAGGTGTATATTTGCGGCAGTCACGAAGGGCTTGAGAAGTTCGAGAAGATTTTCGGACAATAACCCTCCCGGAGCAACCTGCCGATACGGGAAAACGGGACGCCTGCGCGCCCCGTTTTCGTTTTTCCGATAGATTGAGCAACCTGCCGTCGGCTAATTGGATGCTTTGATCTCCTCGACCTGCACATCCTCCAGCAACTCCTTGATCAGGCTCTTCAGCGCAGGCATGCCTCTGGGGTCGAAACCCTTGGCTGTCCAGGCCACGTTGCCGTCGACATCGACCAGGATGCCCGAGGGGATGCTGGATGCCTGATAGGTGCGGGCAGCCTCCTGCTTGGCGTCATAGACGAGAAGGAATTTGGCGCCGATCTTTTCCATGTGCTCCCGGGCGGCCTTGACGGTTCTGTCGAGACTGACCGCGAGAACCTCGAAACCCTGACCGCCGAACTCCTCATGGAGAGCGATGATCTCGGGCAGCGCCTTGCGGCAGGGGGGGCACCAACTGGCCCAGAAGTCGATGTAGACGACCTTGCCGCGCAAACTGGAGAGGGTGATCTCCTCCTTGCCGTTCAGAGCCATGAGTTTGATCTCGGGCGCCTTCGTGCCCTTGGCCGGTAATGCGAATGCGGGTAGTGCCAGACTCAGGATCAGCAGCGCACCGGTGAGCAGGATGAGGCTTCTTTTCATTTTGATACTCCCTCGTATTTACCCGGACTGCCCTCAGGCTTCCTGTCCCGGTTCGGTTGTTGTCGGCTCTATGCAATATTTGTACTCGATCTGGACCGAACTTTTCAACATTGCCGCGACGGAACAGTGTTTTTCATAGCTCAGATCCAGTGCGCGCTCCACCTGTTTCGGTGTTGCCTCGCTCCTGATGTGGAACATCAACTCGATTTTCGTGAAGACCTTGGGCATGGTGTCGGCCCTGTCGGCCACGGCCTCGACCCGCAGAGAGGCGACGGGTACCCGCATCTTCCGCAAAATGGTGACCACATCCACCGATGCGCAACCCGCCAGACTCATGAGCAGCAATTCGAGCGGGGTTGAAGCCCCGTTGCTGCCGCCGTATTCCACCGGCGTGTCCATGACGGTCCAGTGACCCGTAGTGGCGCGAGCGATGAAACTTGTTCCCGAAATCTGTTTGAGGTCCACGGACATCTTGTCATTCGCCATCTATGTCACCCTCCCGGGTTGTGCTCGTGCGGGTGCTGAATTCTAGCACCTGCGTTACGTAGTCCGCCTCGGCCTGGGTGCCGATCGTGATGCTCTCCGGGTCCCCGTTGATCACCTGCTGGGGAACGCTCTTGACGTTGAAGCGCCGGGCCAGGTCCATGTTGTCCACGACATTGACCCCGATCGCCCGCACGAAGTCGGGCGCCGCCACCGCGAGACGATAGTTGAGGAGGATGGAGGTCGGGCAGTGGGGGCAGGTTGGCGTGCCCAGCGAATGGAGCGTGACGGGATTGGTCAGGGTCGCCAGTTGCGCAACACTCTCCTCCCGCAGGCCGTGCTCGCCACCGGCCACCAGGATCAGAGTCTCGATCAGCGTACCCGCCTCGATGCCGTTGGGGGCGCCCAGAAACTCGATGGCATAGCCCAGATCGCGACCTATGAGCAGCGCGGGGGAGGTGAGTCCCGCGGCTCGATCATCGTCGCCGAGTCGGCCCTGCGTCAATGTGATCCGGTCGTCCACCTCGATCAGCTCCGTCAGGAACTGCCGCGTGAATTCGCAGGCCTCCTCATTCTCCTGACCGGTGAGCAACGTGACGTCCACCGGTCGCGACAGCAGCTTGAAGCGCTCGCGGATGTGTTTGATCGATTCGTCGTCCAAGAGACGGGTTGACATGGTGCCTCCTGTTTCAGGCTTTTTTTTCGGTTGAGGGGCATCTCAACTCGATGTGGGCGAGCAGCGGCTCCACCAGCGCCTCGTTGATCGAGTAGCACGAGGTCTGTCCGTCGCGCGTCTTGTCGACCAGTCCGAGATCCTTGAGGATCCGCAGATGCTGGCTGATGTTCGGCTGTTTGAGGCCGAGGTCCATCTCCAGTCTCTGGACGCAGGCGCTCGTGCCCCGCAACATGCCCAGGATCCTGAGCCGTGTGGGGTGTCCCAGCGCTTTGAAAACCGAACCTGCCCGGTCGTAATCCACGGTTGTCTCCATTCGACAAGCGTATTCCGATATTCGCATATTCGGATAGTAGTATATAATGATCTCTTGTCGTCCGCAAGGGGAGATCGGGTGGGTCTTGTAAGCCCTGATAAATCAAGGGGTAACATCCGGTGCAGAGCCTTGAGCCAACATCAATCAGTGGTGGAGACCGTACTCTGCCGCCGCCTATTGATGTGGAGACGGGTGACATCCGGACGGGAGTAGTGCCCGGCCGGGTCGAAGTTCTGCCGCTCCTCCCGAATACGACGATGATCGATCTCGGCCGTGACCAGGGTCTCATCCGACCCCAGAGGTTCGATCAACCAATTCCCGTCCGGGCCGGCCAGGCAGGAGCCGCCCGCGGCGAACAGCTTTTCACCTCGGGCCAGAATCGTGTCGCGGTGCGGTGTGGCCGGAGGAAAATCCTCGGGACGGGTAACGCAGGATACCGACATCACATACGAGCGCCCCTCCCGTGCGATGAAGGGGGTGATCTCCCGCGTGTTGTGGGGACCGCCGGGCCAGACGGCGACATGCAGGTCCTCGCCCAGGCCATAGAGCGCGGCGCGGGGCAGCGGCATCCAGTTTTCCCAGCAATTGAGGCCGCCAACCGTGAAAGCGCCCAGGGGATGCGTGCGGAGCCCGTTGCCGTCGCCGGGGGACCAGGTCAAACGCTCATCGTGGGTGGGCATCAGTTTGCGATGGAGCGAGGCGATCTCGCCGTCGCGGGTGATATGGGCCAGCGAGCAGTAGAGGCTGTGACCGCCACGATCGGCAGGGCGTTCGACCAGGCCCAGGTAGACCGCCACCTTGAACCTGCGGGCCTGCTCGCATACTGCGGTTAAATGACCGGCCTCGACCTGAACTGCTTGATCCAGATAGAGGGCGTGCAGCTCCTTGTGGACGGGAGAATCGAATTCGGCCCCGGTGCGTTCGATCCAGAAGGGGTAACCCGGCACCGCAGCCTCGCCAAAGGCCACCAGGTCGCAACCGGCGGAGCCGACCTCCTCGATCCGCTCCAGAACCTTGATCAGCGTGCGTTCACGATCCAGCCAGACGGGGGCAATCTGGGCCAGGGCCACTTTCAGGCGGTCGGGGTGTTTGCCGGTTCCTGTCATGATCTCTCCTTGCGGATATGGTCAGAGCGGTGGCGAAGCTCAAAGATCGGCCAAAAATCGACGTGCGGCGGGGGCCAGACCCTGCATCGGCGCGTGCAGCACCTGAATCTTGCGCAACGGCTTCAGGCGCGGCGGACTGATGAACACGACCTCATCACTCGGCAGACGATCTCCGAGCAGGTGCTCGGGCAGTACCGCCAGACCGAGCCCCGCGCGAACCAGTTGGAAGATCACCTCGGGGCGATCGATCTCCATGCGCACATGGAAGGGGAGGTCGGCCTCCTCGAACGCGCGCTCCAGGATTGAGCGCGAGACGGAGTGCCGCGGGTAGCTGATCCAACCCTCCTGCTCCAGTTTGCGCCGTCCGGGACGGTGTCCCAGCCGCTTCTGAGCCTCGGCCGGAGCGATCACGCGCATGGGGTCATCCCGAAATGAGCGCCCCTCGAATCCCGTCGGTATCTCCTCGCCCAGCACGAAGGCCAGGTCGATCTCACCCCGTTTCAGGGCGGCGAGCAGCGGACGACTGCCGTCCACGCGCACGGAGATTTCGAGCTGGGGGTGCTGCCGGTTGAAGCGTTTCAACGGATCGGGTAGATGGATCATGGCCGCAACATCCACGGCGCCGAGCGCCAGGCGGCCACTGAGCAGCCCCTTCAGCTGGGCGATCGCCTGCCTCCCCTCCTCGACGCGTCGGACCACGTCCCGCGCAACGGGGAGAAATATCTCCCCCGCCGCCGTGAGTCCGATCTGTCTGCCGCGCCCTTCGGGGCGCTTGATGAGAAGTTCACCGAGATGCTGCTCGAGCGCCTTGATCGACTGACTGACCGCCGGTTGGGTGATGAACAGTTTCTCCGCCGCGGCACGGAAGCTGCCGCTTTCGATCACGGCCAGAAAGCATTCCAGTTGACGACGCTCCATCGCGACCCCTTTGACGACATCCGATCGGACACATGGTTACGTGATATGATAAGGTGCATTGATAGTACATTTTGTCGTGATCAATATCAATGATCGAGGACGGATCTCATGATTCAGTGATCCGCCGTTCCGTTTTCCTCTCAGCTCAATTCGGCGAGATCAACCACCCGATGCTCCCGGCGCGCCAACTCGGCGGCGAAGACCATGAGGTGGCTCTCCAGGGATTCCCGCGCACCCGACAGGATCAGACTCCGATCCTCCGCGGCAACGGCCCTGACGAATGAGTCCATCAAACCGAAATCGCCGCCGTCGTGCCCCGCAAGCGTGTCGTCGTCCAGCGATGTGTCGAACTCACGAGTTGTGTCCCTCCTGAAATCGTAGAGTCGGAGCTTGGCTCCGTCGCCGGTGAGCTCCCCATGCGTGCCGAAAATGCCTGTGCGACGGGCCGTCGCCCGGGTGAAGGCCGTCATCGTGAATGCTGCGGTCCGGTCGCCTTCGAAGAGGAGATTGACTATCTGATGATCGACCACATCGTTGTCGCAATCATAGACGCAGCGGCCATAGGGACCCTCACGCAATGCCTGGTGCAGGTTCTCCTCGGTGACCTCCTCGCAGACCACATCCAGCGGCCAGCCCGTTGTCCCCTTTTGGAGGAAGCCGGAGTAGATTACGGGGGCGGAGTAGGGGCAGCTCGTTTTGAGGATGCAGTCGAGGCAGCGAGCACTCGCACCGGCGGGTTTGTTGGCGGCACGGAAGTGGGTAAGGGCGCCGAAGGAGGAGGTCGAGAGGCAGCGGCTACCCATGATATGGCGCAGCCAGTCGAGATCGTGGCAGGATTTGGCCAGCAGCATGAACGTCGATTCGGTTTCGTTGCGCCAGTTGCCCCGTACGAATGAGTGAGCCTGGTGCCAGTAACCAACCGGTTCCAGGTGCTGAATGCTGATGATCTCGCCCAGCACTCCCGATGCGATCAGCTCTTTGAGTTTGCGCGTGTAGTTCGAATAACGGAGCACATGGCAGACCGCGAAGATGATCCCCGCTCTCTCCACCGCGCCGGTGATGCGACGGCAGCCTGCGGCGTCCGGCGCCATCGGTTTCTCGAGCAGCATATGATAGCCGCGGGCGGCGAATGCCTCGGCCGGTTCGACATGCATGGCGTCCTGGGTCGCGATGATCACGCCGTCGGCGAACCGTTCGCGCGTGGCCATCTGCCGCCAACCGGAGAAACGATTCGCGGCGGGAATCTCATGCGCGTCGGCCAGTTGCCGTCTGAAGTACTCGCGGGGCTCGGCCACCCCCACGATGCGGAGACGGTCGGGATGGGCGAGAGCGTATTCGGAATACGCTGTTCCGCGGCTGCCCGCGCCGGCGACAATCAGGCTGATCCGTTTCAAGCAAACACCTTGCTTCGCATTTGGGGGGCGTAGGACCGGAGCCAACGGCCGTAAGCACCATGCCCCGGTACATCGTCTGATATCCGCAGCCGATTCCCCGCCCACAATCGTCCACAACACTGCGCCAGGTGCAAGCAGTCGCATCTGTCGCGACTGCGGCATCTGGGAGAGCATATCGGGAATGGCGGATACTGACAAGGCCGTCGCGCATAAAGGCGCGCTACTACAGAGTGTCGGCCGATTCCCGGATAGGGAGATGACCGCGACGGAGAGAGGGGGATACCGGTGTTCGGCACCGAGACAGCAAACAAAAGTTCAGCTCAAAATCGACACCACAGGTCGATTTTGAGCTGAATCGAGCGAAATTCGGATAGGTTCGGCAATCAGCTACAATTTGAACTGACTTACGATGCTCCGCATGTCATCGGATAGATTGTGCAGGTCATGCGATGACTCACTGGTTCGTGAAACACTCTGCTCCGTCTCCTGCGCAGCATTTTTTACATTCACGATGCTGGTGCTGATGTTCCGCGTACCCTCGGCACTTTCGTTGGCCTGCTGAGCGATCCCCTGTGCGGCGACGTTGGCGTTGCTGCCCGACTGGGAGATCTCGTGAATTGTGGCGGATTGCTCCTCGACCGCGCTGGCAATCGACTGAGAGATATCGCTGACCTCGCTGATCACCAAGCTGATTGATTCAATGGATTGAACCGCGTTTTCGGTGTTGCTCTGCATGCCCTCGATCTGGCTGCGAATTTCATCCGTGGCGCTTGCCGTTTGACGCGCCAACTCCTTGACCTCGTTGGCGACAACCGCAAACCCCTTGCCGGCATCACCGGCGCTGGCGGCCTCAATCGTGGCATTCAGCGCCAGCAGGTTGGTTTGCCCCGCGATATTGGAGATCACCTCCATGACCCTGTTGATCTGTATCGAGGATTCCTGGAGCTGTCCCATTATCTCGACGGATTGCTTGGCCTGCAGGTCGGCTTTGGTCGCTATCTCGGATCCCCTGACGCTGTTCTTGGCCACCTCACTGATTGAGGCGCTCATCTCTTCGATCGAGATGGAGACGGAATTCAGGGTGCCGGACATCTCGTCGGCACTGGTGGCCATTGTGCTGATATTGCCGTCCAGTTGAGTGCAAGCGCTGGAGACGGATGTGGAGATCTCCGACATCACCTGGGCGTCCTCCTTCAAAGAGGTCGCCTGATCGTTGATCGTCTCCGTCGATGCCCCCAGAGTCTGGCTGTCCGTATCTATGCGCATGATGATCGTGTGCAGTTGCGTTCTCATCCTGTTGAAGGCTTCGGCGATACGTCCGATCTCATCTTTTGACTGGATATCCAGAACACCTGTCAGATCCCCATCCGCCACGGTTTCGATTGCGGCAACCGTCTTCATCATGGGGGCGACGATACTTTTACGAGTGAGGAAGGTCGACAGCCCTATGCCCAGCAGCGATGCGGTTATCGCAATAATCAAAACGGCGGCTCTAGTGGTTTTGGCGGAGGAGAGCATCAACTGACTGTCGGGAATATTGTCCTCTACAACCTTGATGGCGTCGATGAATGTCGTGTCGAGCTGATGCATGTGGGGGACGGAAATCTCGGCATAGATGTGCCGCGCATTAGTCATCCCCTCCATCTGAATATCGTACCAGCCGATGATCTCATCGATTGCCGCAAATACCTGTGTGTTTTTGTCCATCATGCTTTCGAAGAGGATCTCATTGGCCGTATCGATGTCGCCTACCGCGAGCGACGACTGCATTTGCTGACAGCTCTGGTAAACATCGGTGTGCCTGTCCAGCAACTGGTTGTGGAGGGATGCAAACTCGGGACTTCTCTCCATCAGCTCCCGGGTCTTGGGGGCGATCAACCAGAGACCGATCTCGCTGGTGTTGGTATCGGTGATGTCGCCGAGTACGGCGCTGTCCTCATCCTCCAGTGCATCGAACACCTGCTGTGACCAATTCTGATGTCCCGTCTTGGCTTCCAGCAGTATGCTGCCGATTGTGTAGTCGACTTTGGTGGCCGCAGCCAGGATCGACGTAGCTGATTCGTGCAGTTGCCGGTGGGGAGCATCAAGACTCATCAGCAGATCCTCCACCTCAGGAATGGCCTCTATGGCCCGGTCCCTGCCGCCCTCTCCGATCCACTTGCCCAGGGCGCATTTATGGGGATCAATCTCTTTATGGAAAGAATTCACATCGTCCATGACGAAGTAATCACTCAGAGATTGCACCCATTTTAGATGAACGCCATCCAGGTTGCTCAACGTGCCCGTCAGGGAGGTGCCGTCAATACTGCTCTCGGCTTGAGATATCGTCTTGTTGATGCCGGTGATCGACCAACCTGAGACCAGCAACAGACCTGCGACAACCAATCCGATGCAAAGATAGATCTTGTGACCAACTGTAAGATTCTTCATTAAGGCTCCTCGCTTTACACATTTGCACAGCTTATAGCAGGGTGCTCAGCCATTCTGTCGCCGGAATTCAACTTCCGGAGTTCTGCCGACTCGGCAGCATGCTTCGAGATTTTTGAGGCGATAACCTGCATTCTGTTATCGTTATCTGCCTGTTTCAACTTTAGGTGAAATAGCGAGGCGCGAATCTTTTCCAATGAAAACATTACACAATCGGATAAACCGGTTCAGCAGACCTGATGATATGTCGATATCATGCTCGAGTTGCAGACCATCCCAATTGAGCGTTCAGATGGGCAGATGGTGTTGTCCAACTCTCACAAGCACCTGAGTGGTGCAATAAAGGCAACCTCTTTCTGGAGGAGGAGAGATGAAAACCTACGGGAAAACGACTGGCTGCGTGCTGTTGACGGTGACGCTGATTCTGGCGGGCACACTTGCCGTCAACGCTAACGACATCAATATCCACGGCAGTGTGAGTCAGGCGTACCTCAAATCGAGTGCGTACAATTACCTTACCTATACTGCCGACGGCAGCTGGTCCTACTCCGAGGCGATGCTGAACTTCTCGACGAATGTATCTGATAACCTGCGGGTCGGTGCCCAACTGCTCGGACGGGACCTCGGTCCGTCCGGCCAGAATGTCGTTATGATCGACTGGGCATTCGGAGACTACAATGTTCGGGATGAGTTCGGAATCCGGGCCGGCAAGGTCAAGATGCCCTTCGGCTTCTATAATACATCGCGTGATGTGGACATGGTCCGCACTTCGATCCTGTTGCCCCAGTCGGTTTACTCGGAGGGGTTCCGCAGCACGATGAACGCTATTGCCGGCGTTGGTGTTTATGGGAATCTGGATGGCGGCGCCAGCGGCGAGTGGGAGTACGAAGCGGTTTACGGTGCGATGGAGTTCGACAATGAAAGTTTCGCACCCGCGTACCTGCAGCAGATGTCGGGTTTCGCACCATTGATCGGCGAAGTCACCACGGAATCCAAATATGCCTGGGCCGTCGCTCTGCGCTGGAATACCCCGCTTGAGGGACTGCGCATGGGCAGCAGTATTTGCGGGCTCAACATGGATGCAATGGGCAAATACTCAATCCTGGTCAACATGGGCGATCCGACAGGTTACGTGAATGTGCCGACCGATATATCCCTGACGTTGGATATCCCCGAATGGTGGGTCCTTTCGGCGGAGTACAGCTACGGCAACCTGACTCTGGCCGGTGAATTCAGCCGTCTGTTCGCCGATCTGGATCTGGAGACCCCGATGGGTCCCATGGAGATGAAAGACAGGCGCGGCGGCTACTATGGTCAGGGTAGCTACAGGCTCAATGATCAGTTTGAGTTGGGAGCCTACTACTCGGTATTCTATCCTAACTGGGCCGACCGGGAGGGTGAGAATCAAACCGAGGATTGGCAGGCCTGGCAGAAGGATATCTGCGCCACGGCTCGCATAGATATTACCGACAACTGGTTGGTCAAACTTGAATTCCACAATATTAACGGTGTCGGCGACGACATGTATTTCAGGTCCTGGGATGGGGATGTGGAGGAGAGCTGGACGATGTTCGGCGTCAAATCCACCTTCTTCTTCTAGACAAATAGCGGAGGTTAATCATGAAAACGAAAATTATTGCAGCAATTTTCCTGCTTGTTATCAGCATGACGGGCCTGGGACTGGAAACAGCATCCGCCGAAACCTTGATCATCGTCAATTCGGCGGTTGCCGAGTCGGCAGTCGATGCGGAGATGATACAGAAGATCTTCCTCGGCAAGACCAAGAAGTGGGAAGATAAAACCGCGATTGTCCCGGTGATCCTGGACGAGGGACCTGTCCATGACGCGTTCCTGGATCAGTATCTCAACAAGTCGGCGAAGAAGTTCTCGACCTTCTGGAAGAAGGCCGTGTTCACCGGCACGGGAACGCCGCCCTCATCCTTTGCCACGGAAGCCGAGATCATCGCCTTTGTCGCCTCGAACAAGGGGGCGATCGGCTATATCGGGAAGGTTGACGCCGCCCCGGCCAACGTCAAGGTGCTGGTCGTCAACTAAGCGATTGAATTCTGTTGAGTGAGGATGATCCGCGCCATCAGGTCCGGATCGAATCGGGAACTCAACCTGGGTAGTGCCAGAAAATCCCGGCGGGCTTACCGCCGGGATTTTTCGTGGACCGAGGTCGACGGACCGGAGGTGCGGAGCGGGATGATGAAGAGTTGGGAGCAGTAACGGTTCATGGCGTCTCCTTCCGCAGAGTAAGGAGGGAAAATGCGACAGCGACTGTACACGTTCGTTACTCGGACGGAATTATGAAGATTGCTCTGAAGCCCATGTCGCCGTCACCGTAGGACGGTACTTCGGATTGACGGTTGGCGGATCGACATTGGATGGCTTCAGCGGGCCAGTCTCCACCCTTAAGCACACGTTGGGTGCCGGTAACGGGTCCTGTGGGGTTCAGAGGTGATGTAGTGGAGTAGATCGTTGAGGAGTACCAATCGTTGCACCACTCATACAGATTGCCGTGCATGTCGTACACGCCCCAGGCATTGGCTTGCTTCAAACCCACTGGACTCGTCCAATCCAGTTCGTCACCGCAATACCAGCCAATCCGATCGAGGTTGGTGTCATTGCAGTTCTCATCATTGATGTTCCCGTTGGCGAACGCGGTTTCGCTTCCGGCGCGACAGACGTACTCCCATTCCGCTTCCGTCGGCAGGCGATACCCGGTCATGGTATTCGGCGAATTTGCCCAGGTGACATGGTCATACACCATCGGCAAGCCTCTATGAAGATTCAGCCAATCGCAGTACGCCGCAGCTCCGAACCAACTGACCTCTTTTACGGGATGATTCGGTCTGTTGGTATGCAGAAGCCCGTTTGTGTACTCAATATCGCTCTCACCATCGTCAAGGTCCAGCAACTCCGCCATTCCGCCTAGATCATCACGAAGACTTGCTGAGGACGCACTGGCGTACCCTTGGTTAATTGCCCATTGGGCCATGGTGAGATATTGAAAATTGGTGACCTCTGTGGAGAGGATCGCGAATGCTCGGCTAAGCGTCACTTGATGACGTGGGTATTCGTCCGGTTCGGCGCCCGGTTCGTCTTGCTGCGCACCCATGGCGAAGCCGCCGGCGGAGATCTGCACGAAATTGTCCGGAACCGTTATCGCCGTATAGTCGCCGGTGAAGGTCAACTCATTGCCGGTCGTCAACTGCAGCGTATCGTTGAGTGGGGTCAGCCAGCCCTGGATCCTCTCCCACACGACGCGGTACTCCCCCTCGGTCATCTCGACCAGGGTCGAATCCCCGCGACCGCTCAGGGTGAAGTCATTCGATCTGCGGATCGACCAGCCGGCGTCGAGGAGGTCGGGATTCGGATCCATCGTAATTGTGTCACCTATGGACGGACCTGTGGAATCTCCTTCATTGCAGCCCAAATGAGGGCCGATGAGGACAATTGCCGCGAGTAGCGGGATCAACCTTCGCATTGGGGACAGCATGATGCTCCACTTAGGATATCGGGATCGATCAGTCATCGGCAGGGATCTCCACTGTTTCCGTTGATAGGATCATCCATCCGGAGCCCTCTTCATAGGCGTATAGGCGGTAGGTCAGCACCCTGCCCGGCATCACGTGATCAGACAAGTCGACGGCGCAATAGGTGGCTCCGATGCTCCAATGCGCTACGATCCACTCGGTGGAGTCCGATTGACCGGATAGGCGAAACTCCGAATCCTCGGCAACATCAGTCGTCCAACCTGCCGTGACGCCGACGCCGTCCCAAGCTAGGCAGAAGGAGGTCGGCAGGGTGGCTATGGTGCTAGGGGAGACCGTCTTGAAGGATGTGCGCTCCGCCGGTCGGTTCACGGATCCGAGGGTTTGCCAGCCTCTTCCGTAATCGGCGGAGATCTCGAAACGGCGATCACAACAGGAGGACGAAAGGCAGGAGCCGCTTACCGCTTGATACGAGCAACCGGGGGGCGGCCCCGATGTCGTTTGCTGGACGTCGTAGAACCAGGCGTAATCGCCGGCCGTGCACTGCAGACGGAACTCGACCCCTGCGCACAGCGCGGCAGACCACTCGACGCCCCCGGCGCCGAAGTTCAAAGTGGCTAATACCGTCTGGTCGAGATAGTGACCGGTGAAGGTGGTCGCGTCCTCTGCGGCGAGTGTCAGGGTTGCGGCGACAGGCGTCGACCAGTCGACCACCTCGCCCCAGGCGATCGTATAGTCCCCCGGGGACAGCGACGTCAAGGTCGAGTCCCCCGTACCGACGATCTCACCGCGATCGGGCATTGTCAGGGTCCAGGGTTGATCCAGCACCGCGGGTACGGGATCTATATGGACGGTGCCGGTCGCACTCGGGGAGTTGGGGTTGGTGTCGTTGCCGCAAGAGGGCAGAATGATCAGAGCGCCAACCAGGACTGTGATTATTGTCTTGATAATCATGCTTGCTTCCATGTTTGATCCGTGAAATGTATATCGGGGAATTCAAGCCTAGCATATCGCGGAGAGCAGGGGCAAGTCCGATCGATTGCCGCCTTTGTTGGAGGGAGTTGATTTGCGGAGCGCTTTCAGTGTGATAATGAAAACTAATGGTAAGTATAAATATAATTACCTTCAATGATGATCCGTATTTGATTAGCATGTGACCACCTCTTGGATAGACGCAATTCCGAAGTCAATACTCCCATTTGGAGGATACATAGATATGAGCACGAAACAGGTTCTTCCCGCATCCGGCAAGTTGGGCATTCTGACGCCCGGCATGGGTGCCGTTTCCACGACTTTCATGGCCGGCGTTGAACTGGCGCGTCAGGGCCTTGGCCAGCCTATCGGCAGCCTGACCCAGATGGGCCACATCCGCCTCGGCAAACGCACCGACAACCGCAGCCCCCTGATCAAGGACTTTGTCCCCCTGACCGAGATGGATGACATCGTTTTCGGCGGTTGGGACATCTTCGAGGACAGCGCTTACGACGCGGCGCTGAACGCCGGCGTGTTGCCGAAAGAGCAACTCGATTCCATCGGCGACTTCCTCAAGGGGATCAAGCCGATGAAGGCTGTCTTCGATCAGCGTTACGTCAAAAAACTGGAGGGCACGCACGTCAAGGGGGGCGAGAACTGGATGGACCTGGCCGACCAGGTGCGTCAGGACATACGCGACTTCAAGGCGAACAACGATTGCGAACGTCTGGTGATGGTCTGGTGCGGCAGCACCGAGATCTTCCTGGCGCCCGGCGATGTCCATCAGACGATCGACAGCATGGAAGCCGCCATGCGCGAACATCATGACCAGATTGCGCCGAGTATGATCTACGCCTACGCGGCGCTCATGGAGGGTGTGCCCTATGTCAACGGCGCCCCTAACCTCTCCTGCGATTTCCCCGCCATGGTCGCCCTGTCCAAGCGTGAGGGCGTGCCGATCTTCGGCAAGGATTTCAAGACCGGCCAGACGCTGATGAAGACCATCCTCGCGCCGGGATTCAAGGCGCGGATGCTGGGTCTCTCCGGCTGGTTCTCGACCAATATCCTGGGCAACCGGGACGGCGAGGTGCTGGACGACCCCGAGTCCTTCAAGACTAAGGAGGAGAGCAAGCTCTCCGTGCTCGATACGATCCTGCAGCCCGATCTCTATCCCCAGCTCTACAAGGATCTCTATCACAAAGTGCGGATCAACTACTATCCGCCCCGCGGCGACAACAAGGAGGGTTGGGACAACATCGACATCTTCGGCTGGATGGGTCAGAAGATGCAGATCAAGGTGGACTTCCTGTGCAAGGATTCCATCCTGGCCGCGCCCATCGTACTCGATCTGGCCCTGTTCATGGACCTGGCGTCTCGCGCGGGGATGATGGGGATTCAGGAGTGGCTGAGCTTCTACCTGAAGAGCCCGCAGGCCGCCGAGGGGTTGGATCCGGAGCACGACCTGTTCATCCAGTTGATGAAGATGAAGAACAACCTGCGCCATCTGATGGGCGAGGATCTGATCACCCACCTGGGCACCGAGTACTACGACTAGGCCGAATACAACGACCAGGATCATTCCGAAGACGGGGGGCGCAATGCGCTCCCCGTCTTGTCGCATGTGCGGATTCGCCAGATCGGCAGCCGGTACAACCCCTTCAGAACCATGACGAAGGTTCTGTGTTCGCTACCCTCTCCACCCTCCGAGCCCGATGGCTTCGGTGCGGACGACGAGCAGGGGTGTCCCCAGATCATCATCATTGTTTGTAATGGGTTGGCACAAGGTGCTATAATCGGGAAGCAGATTAACGCCTGCTTCCCTTGTCACATCTGTCCAAGCCCAGGGAGATCCCCATGCGCACGATCCTGTCTCTGTGTCTTTGCCTGCTTCTCCTCACCCCGATTGCCGCACTGGCTCACTACACTCATGGTGTCGGTGATGCCTTCGTGCTCATCCAGGCCACCAGTGAGGACGGTCCAGCACTTCAGGATGGCGGCCTCTACCTCGTCGCCGAGCTGCAGGACGGCTACCTGGCTTTCGTCGATCAGCACGAACTGGCCCACCTGCGCAACTCGGGCATGCTCTTCGAGGTGCTTGTCGAGCGGGATGACAAGAGTCTCGAATATCTGATCGTCCACAAGCATGAATCGATAAAGGGGCACGCCCATGCCCAACCGCATCCTGCGGCCCGGCTGCTGTTCGCAGGCGAGCATTACGACATCATGAGCGTGCCGGCTACTCTGCTGGAAGCGCAGCCCAACTGCATACCGGAGTTGCAGCGGGTCTACCGGCGTCCTCTGAGCTTCGTGCGGACCCCCTGGACCGAACCCGAGTTCGGCGCCCGCGACGTCGTTCTGGATCAGGCTCTTGTCGATGCGCTGGCCGCGATCACTCAGAGTCCGCTGGAGGAGCAGGTGCAGGCGCTGCAGGATTTCGGCACGCGTCACTCCGAGTACAACGGCGGCTATCTGGCCAGTCTCTGGATTCAGGACCAGTTCCTCTCCTTCGGCTACACCGACGTCACTCTGCACGACTACAACAGCTGGAACGACAATGTCGTCTGCGTCAAGCCGGGTGCGGTGTTCCCGGATGAGGTCGTCGTGATCGGCGGCCACTACGATACGATCAGTTACGACGGCAACGCCAATGCTCCCGGAGCCGACGACAACGCCTCCGGATCCGTGGCGGTACTGGAAGCCGCGCGGGTCTTCAAGGATATCGAGTTCGAGCGGACGCTCGTCTTCATCTGCTTCAGCGGTGAGGAGGAGGGGCTGGTCGGATCCGATGCCTGGGCCGAAGACGCCGCGAACGACAACATGAACATCATCGGCATGGTCAACATCGATATGATCTGCTATCAGGCCGCAGGTGATGCCGAGGATCTGGATATCATCAGCAACAGCGCGAGTGAACCTATGGCGCAAATGGCCTTTGATGTGATCGACGCCTACGTGCCCGACCTGGTTGCGGTGGATGGATTCCTCACCTCCGGCTCAAGCGACCACGCCGCTTTCTGGTCACACGGTTTCCGCGCCCTCTTCTTCTTCGAGGACAGCGGCGATTACTCCCCCTATCTCCACACCGCCAACGATGTCATCGGCCCCAGCGCGAACAACTTCCCCTTCATGCTCAAGAATGTCAGAGCCGTCACCGCCGTCACCGGCACGCTGGCTCGCCCCTTCCATGTGTCGATTGACCACGATCCGCTGGGCAACAGCGTGGCTTCCGGTCCTTTCCCCTTGACTGCCACGCTGGTCGCAGCGGATCCGCTGGCTGCCGAGACACTGAAGCTGAACTATCGCGCGAACGGCGGCGACTTTATCGCGTTGCCCCTTGTCGCGACGGGACCGCCGAATGAATACGGCGCCACGATTCCGGTGCAAGCGCCGGGTACCCATATCGAGTACTATCTGGCCGCAGGCGATGTGTCGGGCAACATGGCCACAAGTCCCGACAATGCGCCCGAAGCGTTGCACGGATTCCGTACCGGTATCGACTTCGTCTTCATTGAGGATTGCGAGACCGATCAGGGCTGGCAGCTGGGGGCTGCCGGCGATGACGCCACCACCGGCATCTGGATCAGGGCCAACCCCGTCGGCACCAGCTACCAGGCCGAGGATGACCATTCCGCCGATCCAGGCACGCTGTGCTTCGTCACCGGTAATGCCGATCCCGGCGATACGGCCGGCACCAACGACGTGGATGGCGGTCGCACCACATTGCTGTCGCCGATCTTCGATCTGTCCGACGCCACCTGGGCGGGGCTCTCCTACTGGCGCTGGTACGCCGATGCCACGACTCTGGACGATGACTTCTTTGTGGATATCTCGAACGACGGCGGGGACAATTGGCAGAACCTGGAGACGGTGTTGGAGAGCGCCTATCCCTGGGTCAAGGCCGAGTTCAATGACCTCGCCGGCATAATCGACCTCACCGCGCAGATGCGTCTCCGCTTCGTTGCGGTCGATGAGGGTGGGGGTAGTCTGGTTGAAGCTCTGATCGACGACCTCGAGGTTGTCGCGATCACCGGCGACCTCACTTCGGTCGAAGAGCCCCCGGCTTTCGTGGCGAGTCTCACGGCTCACCCGAATCCTTTCAACCCGAAGACGGTATTTGACTTCACGCTGCCGCGCAGCGGTCGCGCCGATCTGCGGATCTTCGACATGAAGGGCGCCGTGCGAGCCCGTCCCGTATCGGGGAACCTCAACTCCGGCATCCACTCGGTCACTTTCGACGGCTCCGGGCTGCCGAGCGGCATCTACCTGGTTCGCCTGACTCTGGATGGGGAGGAGATGGCCACCTCAAAGATCACCATGGTCAAGTAAGACCTACAAAGAGAATGGTATCAGGACGGGCACGGGTTCTCCCCGTGTCCGTCTTGTTGCATCAACCAATATCCATTCGCGACGGGGCGCATCCGTTCATAAGGGGAAAACTGTAATTAGGTACCAATTTCCTTGAAAGGGTGCGTGTTGCATGTGATAATTACATGGTGTTCCAGGCAATACCCAGTTGTTTCCCAGTGAAAGGGTGTAGGCATGAAACCCGCGCTTCTGTTGACCACCGTCCTGCTTCTCCTCCCTCTGACAGTTATTGGCGCCGACTGGAATCAACTCGATTCCGGAATTACGGATCACATCTACGGATTCGATTGCCACGGTTCGCTAAATGCCTATGCCGTTGCCTGGGGCGTCAGCCCGGGAGGAATCGTGGTCAGGACAATCGACGGCGGCGACAACTGGGATCGCACCCAACTCGCCGCCAACAGTTATCTGTTCGATGTCGAGCATGTCGACGCTCAGACCGCCTTCATCGCCGGTTGCCTGGGTGGGGGATCACAGGCGGCAATTTGGCGCACCACCGATGGGGGCGATTCCTGGATATCCCGCGCCTTCTCCACCAGTTGGGGTTTTTACGCGGTCGAATTTCCCAGCGCCACGATCGGTTACGCCTGCGGTTGGACCGGTCGAATCTACAAGACCAGCAATGGCGGCGACAACTGGAGCCTGCTCTCGAGCGGCACCGGCAACGTGTTCCGCTGGATGGAATTTGTCGATGATACGCACGGCTATGCCATCTGCGGCACCAACTACAACAACCCGAACATGGTCTACAAAACCACCAACGGCGCCACCTGGTCCTATGTGAAGAACTTCGGCGGGGCGGTTGTCGTCGGTGGAATCCACTTCTTCGACGAGGACACGGGTCTCATGGTGGGGATCAGCGGCGGCTACGAAACGGTGCAGAAGACATATGATGGCGGCGAGACCTGGGATGTGAAGCACACCGGGCCGGCGAACAGGACACTGCAGGGTGTCCGTTTCCGGGGTGACA
Source organism: bacterium (assembly GCA_024231955.1). Taxonomy (GTDB): domain Bacteria; phylum Krumholzibacteriota; class Krumholzibacteriia; order JACNKJ01; family JACNKJ01; genus JAAEPZ01. The sequence continues at coordinate 842,453 of JAAEPZ010000538.1, forward strand.
ACGGGATTGCCGTCGGCAGCGCCGGGCGGATTCTAATCAGTCATGATGCAGGCGAGAGCTGGACTCTCGATGCCGCCACCACTCCGGCCATCACGCTGCTGGCTGCTGGGTATGAGGATGATGCCGCCTACGCCGCCGGCAGCGGCGGCCGCATCTTCAAGCGGGGCGACCTGACCGCCACTCCGGAATCCCCGGATATGGGGATACTCCCCCGTCTTCTTCCCAACTACCCGAATCCGTTCAACCCCGTGACCACTATCAAATACACTCTGCCCCAAGCGGCCATCGTCTCTCTCCGGATCTTCGACGTCGGCGGCCGATTGGTGCGGCGGCTGGAGGAGGGGGAGATGAAGAGCGCGGGCAATCATACAGTGAGCTGGAACGGTTGTGACGACCGCAGCCGACCGTTGCCGGCGGGAATCTACTTCAGCCGCCTGCAGGTGAAGGATGAGATTGCTGCCGGCAGGCTTGTGCTTCTGGAATGATCCGATCCCATCGCCCCGGACGGCAGAACTGGAGCAGGGACTTCAAGATTCATCATTTTATCTTGGATATGGAGGTCTTCGTGAAGTTTCGGATAATGACCGTGACGGCAATGATTGCCATACTTAGCGCCGGCGGTGTCCCGGCTGCCGAATGGGAGAGTGAGGAGATACTTGATCACTCGGGGATCGGTTCGGATTGCGATCTGGAGATCGACTCAAACGGCAAGCTGCATATCTGCTTCGAACGTCAGCATGGTTCTCTGGGCAACTCCGCCATCATGTACGGCTACAAAGCGGGTGATCTCGACACCTGGCACCTGACGGCCGTCGATGCCAACGGTGGTGGGTACACCGGCTACGACAACGAACTCACTCTGGATAATGATGAGCTGCCGCGCCTGGTGTATGTCTGGGATATTGACTGGGAGTATATCCCTTATCTCATGTACGCCCATTTCGACAGTGATGTCTGGCATACGGAGCAGCTGACCGACTATCTCGAGTATGTCGACGGGCCAACCACCATTGCCGTGGATCGGGACAACTACTCGCATCTGTTTTACGGCGACTGGTATGGTGCGGGACCGCTGCACCATCGTTGGACAGACGAATACGGCTGGCGGGAGGAGGAGATCGATTCCGGCGACTGCGGGAGTCCGCATGCCGTGATCGACGAGGAGAACAGGATTCACCTGGTCTACTTCAATACCTCTCAGAGTACCGTGAAATACGGGTTGTACGATGGGGGCGAATGGACACTGACCCCAGTCGAGATTGATTCGGGAGTTTACGCCACGAGCGGTCTGGACATGGCGCTGGATGCGCAAGGGTATCCCCATCTCGCCTATCGGGGCAGCAACACGGAGGAGCGTCACGCCTGGTTTGATGGCCTGGCCTGGCGGATCGAAGTAGTTCACGATTATGCGCTGGGGTACCCGAGCATCGCGATTGACCCGGCTGGGACCATCCACACCTGCTACAGCACCTATACCGCTGCATCCAACCGTCCCCTCACCTACTCCAGGCGCACCCCCGATGGGGAGTGGGAGACGGAGAATGTCGCCGAAGATGTCAGGTGCTGGAACACAGCCATGGCGATCGATCCGTCGGGCCGTCCCCACATCATCTACTACAATTTCGATGGCGGGATCACTACGCACACCTGGGCCGCCACGGTCACGGGAGTCGCCGATCCGGAGCCGGCGAACGGCCCGCTTCCCCTTGCGGCTTGCCCCAATCCGTCGTCGGGACAATCGAGCATAGCCTTCGATCTGCCGCGAGCAGCCGCAGTGGAATTGGCGCTGTATGACATCAATGGCCGCAGGGTGGAGACGTTGGCGAATGGTGTTCTGGGCCGAGGTCATCATGTTGTCCGAACCGGTGATCTCGCCTCAGGGATCTACCTGATCCGATTGCGTGTCGGCAATGAGACCCGCTCCGGCAAGCTGGTGATCCTGTCGGATACGAGGTGATTGATCCTTCGTGCGCAACGCGACAAGTGGAGCTCACGGTCCAACATGAATGGGGAGCAGGCATCAATCCGCCTGCTCCCCTATTTGATATGGATCTGCTCCTCCGCAGGACCGGCGTCATCTTGATGGATTGATCAGATCGCTCTATTCGGTAACGAACTGCTCGACCAGTCGGCGCAGGTGAGATGACATGTCCGCCAGACTGCCGCTATCGGAGTTTGTTTTATCCGCACCGGATTTCACAACTTCAGTCGCCGAGTTCAGGCTCTGGATGTTCTTCAGAACATCTACGGAGACGGTCGAGGCCTCCTGAATGTTGTGTGAGATGTCTTGAGCGGATGCGGAGGCGCCGGTGACATTGCGCGCAATATCGCTGGTCGTAGCCGTTTGCTCCTCGACGGCGCCGGCAATGCTCTGCATGGTTGTGTTCAACTGCCCTATGAGGTCGGAGATGGTCGCGGTCGCGCCGACCGCATCATTCGTTTTGTCCTGCATCTCGTTGATGAGTCGCCCGATCTCATTGGTGGCTTGAGCAGTCTGATTGGCCAGCTCCTTGACCTCGTTGGCCACCACGGCGAAGCCCTTGCCCGCATCACCGGCGCTGGCGGCCTCGATCGTGGCGTTCAGCGCCAGGAGATTGGTCTGGTCGGCAATATCGTTGATGGCATCGATGACCTTGCCGATCTCGTCTTGGCTTGACGCTTCAAGGCGCGCCGTCAAATTGCCCTCACTGATCTCCTTCAACGGGTCGGTCATGGCCTCGATATCTCTGACGATAACGCGACTGATCAAGTAGGATCCCAGCAGGGCCAGCGAGATTGTGATCAAACTGCCCAGTATGATGATCAGGATCGTGTTGTTGGCCGTATGGGCGGCATCTGCTCTGCCCTCCTCGTAGGGGGTCAGGAAGCCCTCCTTGCCGGCCAGAAGATATCCCCGCATACCCGTTTCCATGTTGACTGCCGCCCCGAGTATGGCTTCGGCATCGCGGATAACCTCAAGGGTGTGTACGACCCAGGCGGAACTCCGGTCGGAGCCGGATGCGTTCGTGTTGGCCGCACGACGCTCATCCAGGAGTTTCTCTTCTCGCTCGATGAAGGATGAGATGTAGCCCCGAAATGCATCGAAGTATTTCTTGCCCTCGGCTGCGGCAACGAGATCCGCCATGTCGTCCATGGTTTTGGAATCACCGATGTCGCGTCGCATGCTGATGGCCGGCTCTATCGCATTGGTCTGCCACTGGCCAATTGTTGTGTCAATCTCACCCAGCAGCGTAACTTGTGCGGGATTGTCGCTGACAGTGACTTTCAACTCCTCCAGCGTCTCTCTGAAGACTTCTTGCCCATTGGTATAGGGCTGGAGGAACTGATCTTCCCCTGCCAGCAAATAGCCTCGGGCCCCTGTCTCCATATCGACAGCCGAAGCCTGAAGCAACTCGGCAGAGGCGATGACTTCGTGGGTATGGTCAACCCAGCCATTTGTCCTCAGCAGTACTCTGACGCTGTTGATTGAGACTATTCCCAACGCCAGCACCAGGATCAAGGGCAGGCAGCTTCCCGACATGATCTTCAATCTGAGGTTCATTCGAGTCCTTCACTTTCTCTATGCCAGGTTGTCCAGTCATTCGCATATCCATGTCAGTATCGGCTTGACCGGGATTGTCAATCACGATGGGAAAGCATGTCGCAAACCTTCCGAATTGCTGCCAGGACGTGCCGTCAGAGCCGCCACCACGCGCAGCAATCACATTGCCTCACCTCGCGTAAGTTCTCTTGATTTCGGGGATTGTCAGAGGGGATGTCGGGAATACACGTGCTACATATCCTTGTCGGAAGACGTTTTACAGCTTTTGAGTATTTTGTCGAAAGCGGTGCGACTACAAAACCCGCAAAGACATCAAGCCTTTGCAACCGTCAGCAGGTTGAGATAATCATCCCGCCCCCGTGTGTTGGCCCTTTTAATTCAAGTGCCGACCGCGATTCATGGTCAGTTCCGTAGTACCGGCTTGAATGACGTCCGGACGGCTGCTATTCTGATATGCTGTGGAATGCGCGTTTCCTGAAATGAGAATCAGATTCATTGCCAGTTCGGCATTTGAGCACCCGGTCCGAATGATCTCTATCTTTAGGAGCACATCGATGCCTAAACATCAACAGCTGCTGTATTTGATCACTCTGATCTCCCTGTTGCTCGTTACTCCCGCACTACCCTGCACAATTGCCGTCATCAGCGGAGACGCAACTCCCGATGGCAGACCTCTGCTCTGGAAAAACAGGGATGTCAACGGTCACGATCAAGAGGTCCGGTATTTCACTGATGGGTCTCGTGGCGGATACCTGGCTCTGGTGACTACCGGCGAGAACGAAACCACGACCTCCTATGTCGGCTTGAACGAAGCTGGCTTTGCGATCATGAATTCCGTTTCGCCGGATCTGTCCTCCGGCTCTCCATCGAGTCATGGCATTCTGATGAAACTGGCGTTGCGCGAGTGTGGTTCTGTCGCCGAATTCGAATCGCTTCTCGAAACGACTGCGGGGGATCGAGGACATATCTGGACCAACTTTGGTGTGATCGATGCGCTGGGTGCGGCGGCAATCTTCGAAACCACCGATACGGATCATGTGCGTTACGACGCTGCGGATGGCGATGGCTATGTCGTTCGGGCCAATAACTCGATTTCCGGCGGCGGCGACATGGGCAGCCGCTATTTCAACGCCAATCAATTGATCGGTGATGCCGCCCTGGCCGGTGCGCTGGATCACGAATACCTCATCAGGGCCGTTGCCCGCGACCTCGGTGGTCCCCCCTCAATGCCCTGCGGCCAATGGCCGACACTGGAGCCCGCCCTGAATCGCTACAAAACCCGCTCGTCGGTTGTCGTGCACGGCATTGGCGCTGGTGAAGATCCCCGCTTGAGCACCTTCTGGTGCACGCTGGGTGAACCCAGTTGCGGGGTCAGTATCCCGCTCTGGGCCTGCGCCGGTACGCCGCCTCTGGTCGTCAGCAATCCGGGGCACCAGGCGGCTCTGTGCGGCTCGATCCAGGAGAAGAAACTGTACTGCTACAATAATCTGGACAGCGACACCACCATCGACACCGTTGCTCTTGTTGGAGAGGATGGACTGGGCGGCATTCAGCGCTATACCTTCCCGCTGGAGGATGAGAACTTCGCTGCCGCGGCCGCGCAGTTGTCCGACTGGCGACAGGCATTCCCGACGGAGCAGGAGATTGCACAATTCCAGTCGATCAGAGCGGAACGAACTCTGTATCTCATGGACCGCGAAGCGACGCCGGGTGAGATGGTCGTTCAGCCTGCCGCTGACATCGCCGCCAGGCCGGGCGATCGGGAGGTTGCACTGACCTGGACCGACCCGATAGGGGATCTGGTGGAGGTGGAGATCTGGCGCTCCCTGTGGTCCGATGGCGGGGGCAATTCGGTATATCCCCTTTATCAATCGGATCCGGATGCGGTCATGCCGATCCGTCCGCCGGATCGAAGCGCTGCCGAGTCGAGCGAAGAGTGGATTCTCCTGACGACGGTCGCGCCCGGCGTGGAGCAGCATGTTGATGCCGTTCAGGATCGGGGTGTCTATCACTACGAGATCTTCGCGCGCGATGCCGGATACACCTACAGCTCACCTGCCTTGGCGGGCGATCGGAGCACCAACTACTGGTTGGGCGATGTGAGCGGCGATGACGGCTATGTCGATGTGGTCGACATCACAATCCTGGGTTCAGGGTATGGGCGAACTGAGGAGCAGGCCGGCTTCCTGCCGATTTGCGATGTCGGTCCGACCGACGATTGGAGCCGCCTGGGTGTGCCCATTCCGGACGGTTCCGTCGACTTCAATGATCTGATGATCTTCTCCATGAACGTCGGCGTCGTGTCGCCGCTGCCGATTCCCCCTGTAGATCGGAGTCTGCCGCTTCTGGCCTGGGAGCAGGTCGATGATACGACTCTGGCCCTGCGGCTTATTCAACCCTGTCCCGGGCTCAAGGGCGTTGAGTTGGTGGCCGACCTTCCCGCCGGTAGTGTTGAGGTCACTGCCGGTACTTTGCTGGCGGAGCAGGCGGCCCCCGTATTCCTGCAGAATATCGATGAGCGTGGCCTGGCTGCCGGCCTGGCCGTGCTGGGTGGGGCGGTCGACATCAGCGGCAGCGGCGAATTGCTCCGTATTACGGGGGCGGTTGCGCAGGAGGAGATCATGATATTCGCTCGCGATTATGCCAATGGTCAATTGCCCGTGGAGATTGAGGGCTCCGCCGCCATTCCCAATGTGCCGTCGCCCTCCCGTCTGCTGCCCAACCATCCCAACCCATTCAATCCGACAACCGAAATAACCTTCTCGCTTGCCGGGCGGGATCAGGTGTCGCTGAACATCTTCGACAGCTCCGGGCGGCAGGTGCGCAGCCTGCTGGCGGGGGAAACATATCCCGCCGGGATGAGCAGCGTGATCTGGGATGGTCTGGATGATGCGGGGGATTCGGTGGGCTCGGGGATCTATCTCTATCGGCTGAGGTGCGGATCGACTGTCGATACGAGGAAGATGACGCTGCTGAAGTAGGCTGATCGGCTATGACGCGGCTGTTCATGACATCACCCGGGTTACCGACGTAACCCGGGTGATGTCGATTATGGCTGCCTGAGCAGCTCAACGGCGCCGAGCAGAAACTTGTCACGCCGGCCGTGGGTGTTCATCTGATTCAGGACGGTGCAGACGCCGATCTTCTCGGTGGGGCAGTAGAACATGTCGCAATCGTAAGCGCCGCCGTGGCCGTAAAAGATCAATCCCTGGATCTCCCGCTTCATGATGCCGTAACCGTACGCCGCATCGGTCAGGCCGAATCCGCGATCGGCGGCCGCCAGCATCAGCTCGAGTGTGGCCGGCTTTCGGAACAGCTGCCCCTCAAGCAGTGCGCGGAAAAACTTGGTCAACTCGGTGCAGGTCGAAACGATACCCCCACCCGCCCAGTCAAATGATGTGTTGATATCCTGTGAGACATCCACAGTGCTGAAGAAGGTGTGGGAGAGCGGATTGTCCCCGCGGGCGGGTTCGTAGAACTCAAGGTAGCTGTTGACCATCGCCAGTGGTTCGAATATCCGCTCCCGGTACTGATCGGCAAGCGAGGATCCGGTCACCTTTTCGATGACCATGCCCAGCAGCACATAATTCGGGTCTGCGTACTCGAACCCTTCGCCGGGGGGAGATGCCGCTTGCCTGTGCATGCCGTATTTGAAGTAGCGCGCCATTATCCGCTCGGGCGACCATTGATATCCGGGGTCTGCAACCAGGTCGGGGAAGAAGTCGGGGTGCTCCATGTAATCGCGGATGCCGCTGGTCTGCCCAAGCAACTGCTCAACCGTGATGAGCCGACCATAGGCCACACCATCATGAATGTGCAGGCTGTCCAGATCGACCTCACCCGCAGTGAAGATCTCGGCGAGCGTATCGGCGAGGTTCAGTTTCCGCTCCTCCATGAGTTGCAGGATGACAGTTGCCGTGAAGGTCTTGCCGATGCTCGCAATCTTGAACTTATGGTCGACGCTCATCGGCTCGGCGACACCATCGGCCATACCGGCTGCTCCCGCCCAGTTCAGTCGGGGACTTGCGACGAGCAGCGCTGCGTTGTGAATCGGGTCCTCGTTGTCGGTGATGATCATGCTCTGCACCAACGAATCGAGCTGAGCTGCAATGCCCGTCTCCATGCTGCGGACTGTTTCGGGGGACACGGTCATCAGGGCGATTCCCAGCCCCAGCAATATGATGTTTTTCAAGGCGATCTCTCCGATGGCAGGATTTTCAGGCAATGTCCGGGGGCTTCTCGCATCCCGGTCGATTATCGTATTGCGACTCTTGTGATCAGGATGACGGGTCATACGTTGACAGATTGCCATAGTTACAATATAGTCGTACCGAAAGCAACTACTATGCGTGTCGAGGAGTCTTCGATTATGGAAAGTCTTGTTGAATTAGGGTTTACACGTCTGGAAGCCAGTGCCTATGTCTTCCTGCTCCGGAACAGTCCGGCGACCGGTTACCAGGTCGCCAAGTCGATCAACCGACCAAACTCGAACACCTACCAGGCGCTCGAGGCTCTGGCTCTGCGGGGCATTCTGGTTGTGGAGGAGGGGACGTCGCGGCAATTCCGGGCAATGCCCTACCAGGAGGTTTTGCGCCAACTGGCGGCATCCTTCCAGGAGCGGAGTACCGCAGCCGCGCGCGACCTGGCTCGCATCCCGCCCGCCAAGAGCGACTTTCAGGTCTATACGCTGGCGACCGTCTCCCAATCGCTCGAGCGTTGCCGGACCATGTTGAACGAGGCCGAGAAGACCGTGCTCATCGATGTCTTTCCCGGCATCATGCCCCATATCATCGCCGACATCGCCGCCGCCGCCGCGCGGGGCATCAGGGTGGTGGCCAAGATTTACGATGAAGTCGATATCCCCGGCGTGCGACTCGTCGCCGATTATCGCGATGACAATGTGCCGGCGAAGTGGGGGATTCAGTGGCTGAACCTGATCGTCGACGGCAAGGAGCACATGTGCGCCTGCCTCGACACGACGCTCCAACATGTCATACACGCCATCTGGAATCCGGGGCCCTACCTGGCCTTCCTGTTCCACTCGGGATTGCTGGCCGAGATGGTGGTGGATGCACTCCTGGACAGATGCCGCGACACGCCGATCTTTGACGAACTTGAGAGCACGTTGCGTGAGTTCTCGTTTTACGACTGGGACGATCTGCCCGGCTATCAACTGATTCGGGAAGCATGCCGGTCAATGGGCGATTGTACGGAGTAGGCGCCGTCGGTTGGTGAGACTAACCCTTGCCTGCACCGGTTCTTTCCGATAGTTTTTCCACTCCGAAATCAAGAGACCTCAGTTGTGGACATCCTGCAGACATGCCGCCAGTTGTCGCGAACGAGTTATGGAGAGACGGGATAGATGAACACTGAATCGGATCGAGCGAGCAACACGGGATCTGTCATGATGCGCGTACGCGATCTCCTGCGCAGGGATCGCGTACTGTTCCCGGTGGCCATGATCATGGTCTGGATCGTTGCCGTCATCTTCAAGGGCAGGCAGGGTTCCGGCGTGGAGTGGAACGAGATCGCCGACAACATCCTGGCCGGCAAGGGCTATCTCTACCCGTTCTACGGCACCGACATCCCGCGGCAGGCGCTCTTCCCGCCATTCTATCCCGGCTTCCTGGCTTTGATGAAAACCTGCGGCGGCAGCCACTGGATCGCTCTGCTGCAACTGGTGCAGAGTGTTGTCTTCGCGGGTGGAGCCGTCTGCGTGCGGCGACTGGCCGCCCGGCTCTACGGCGACAAACTCTCCTGGTTTGCCGGCTATCTTGTGATCTTCTGGCCCCCCCTTCTGATCTACTCGGCGCGGCTGAGCCCGAGCGTGTTCAACGCCGCCCTGATTCCGGCTCTTCTCCTGTTGCTGGACAGGGCCAGACAAACCGGGCGACTCAAGTACCCCCTCGTCGCCGGTGCCGGTTGGGGATTGCTCGCCTATTCCTTGCCTGCGTTTCTCTCGGCGCTCCCCTTCCTGGGTCTGGGTTTGAAAAGGGCCGGGCTCACCTGGCGGCGTGCGCTCCTGTTGCCGACGATCGTGCTGCTGACGGCCCTGCTGACGCTTTCGCCCTGGATAATCCGCAATGCCGTCGTACTCGGTGATTTCGTTCCGGTATCGAGCAACATCGGTTTGAATCTGGCCGGTTCGAACAACCCCTACGCCTCAACCTCATACAATACGCTCTGCGAGGCGGGACCGCGGTGTGCCGAGATCATCGACTACGACGCGATCGAAACGGTGAGTGAGGGGGAATTCGATCGCCAGCTTCTACGCTATGGGTTGCGTTACATGGTCGAACATCCGGGTCAGACCGCGGTGCGGTGCCTGACTCGCGCCGCCTGCTACTGGAGCGGCAATCCGACGGTGATCATCTACAATTTCCGCGACGGGCTGGCGTCGATTATCCTGATGTCGCTGCTGCTGCCGCTGTTCATCACGGGGCTGGTTGTCGCGATCAGGAAGCCCGCGGGCGAGGTTCGCCATCTCGTCTTCGCCGTGTTCATCTGGGCCACGCTGTTCTACATGAACTTCGCGGTGCGGGGACGCTATATCCTGGATATCCAGCCGCTGATGCTGGTCTTCGGCGTACTCGGTTTCGCGACCCTGTTTGATCGTATCGCGACGATGGGCCGATCCGCCTGATTAGTCCGACCGGATTCCACTCTGCGAGACACCCTGACCGGGTCTGTATGCGGATCCACGATGTTCGCCTGCGTGCGGAGCCTCTCCCGATTCAATCGCAAGCCCCCTTGCAGGCTGTTAAATATATATTACACGTGACCGGAAAGCTGTGATGTGGTCAAAAGGGATAAAAGTGTTACTTGGTTCTGTAAGTCGGTGTAGATGAGTGCAGTGCGAGAATAGTTCTGTAAATGTCGTGTAGCCGGGGTGGGTGCCGGGTTGTCATGAGATGGCTGCTCGAATGAGAATAGTAGTGAGCAGGTGTGTTGACCTTGTGTGCCCTGATTGTGTGATGATATAATGCGGCAGCTGGTTCAATGACACCGAGTGATCGACATGAATCGTTTTCCATTTCATCTTGAGGAGGAGAAATCATGAAGAGGTTTGGGAGGGCAGCGGTGGTACTGCTGATTCTGGCAACCTGTTGCAGCAATGCTTTAGCCGCTCAAGATAAGGTTGTGAATGACGAGGATCTGTTCAATATCGGCATCATCACTGATGAGGTATCGTTGCGAGAGGACGCTGTCACGTTCTGTTACGAGTTGACGGAACCCTACGATTACTACTCCTACGAGGTCATTATAGATTATCTGGGAGACACGTGGGTTCTGGATGGATATCAACTCGCAAGTTTGACCATTACGGACCTGACGATCGAGGTCTATGAGAACACCGGTGCCCCATACTCCAACTGGGCCAGCGAGCTGTTCATCGGGGTCTGGATGAGTGCCTGGGTGCTCAACGGCGGATATCCCTTCGGTGATGTTGACGACGGTCCCGGAGTCTACGGCCCCCGGACCGTGACGTTCGACCTCCTGGGCGACGAAGCGATTACCTCAGCCGACTTTGACTGCGGATTCGGAGCGACGACCGCGTGGAACGACGGAACCGGTCTGCCGGCGGGAACGCTGCTGAACGGAACCATCTGCGCGGATTTCATCACGGTGACCCCCGTGGAGGAGCGTTCCTGGAGTGCGGTCAAATCATTGTACTGATCGGATGACTTTGTCGCATTGCCGTGAGCAGCGGCGGGCGGCTGGTTCGTAAAGAGGGGCGGCCACCAATCGGTGACCGCCCCTTTTGCTTTCATGTGTTTCCCCGGATCTAGTGTTCGGGGATGAATTCCTCAATCAGCAAACTGCCGAACTGATTGCCCACGGCCAGCGGCTTTGAGCAGCTGGTGTGGAATTCGAGGAACTGAAGCAGATTGCCGCTCAGGTCGAAGATGTAGACGAAGGTCTTGGCCTTGAGCTTGTGGTCGCCGCCGTTTTCGGCATCGATGGTGAACGTGTCGTTCAGCGCCACGTTGCCCTCAAACCAGATCTTCGCGTGGTGATCGTTGGGGTTCTCCTTGTCCAGGGCCACGATGCGCACCACGACCTCATCGGCGGGATCGCCGTCGCACTGAACCTTGTCGGCGGGCTGGTTGTGGACGGACGCCTCGCAACCCTCACCGGTGTAGCGCATGACCAGCGCCTTGGCCTTGCCGTCGTCGCAGGAGTCGGCGGGATCGCCGCTACCCTCCTCGACGGGGCAGAGCAGGCCACCGTGACGACTGTAGCCGGAGAGAACCTCGAATGAGCCCGCGACCAGGCCGGGGCCGATCGGCCGCGAGCAGCTGGTGTGGATCTTCACATCCAGATCATCACCGAGCCAGCAGCTGATCTCAGGGTGCATCGTGCCGTCGTGACGGATGCCCGTGAATGTGATCTCGGCGCCCGGTGAGTGGAAGCCCTCATACAACAGCTTGTGGTGATGCTGATGTTTCCCCTCATAGATTTCAATGTATTCCGCCTGACTGCCCTGATAGAGCAGCGTCAGTTGCGTGAGCTTGCCATGGCACTCGCCGCAATCGTCACCGGGCTCCTCGGGGTCACCACCCTCAACGGGGCAGAGCAGGCCGCCGTGACGGCTGTAGCCGCTGACGACCATGAAGTCGCCCGCGACCAGTCCGGCGCCGATGGGGCGGGAGCAGCTGGTGTGGAGCTTGACGTTGCGCACGCCGTCTTCCCAGAAGCTGATCTCGGCACCCATTGTGCCGTGGTGTCCGACACCGTTGAAGGTGAACTCGTCGCCCTGCGTCAACTGACCTTCGTAGAGGATCTTGTCGGGGCGGGCGTCCTTACCCTTGTAGACCACAACGTAGGCCGAGGTGTCTTTGAGATATTGCATCGTCAGCCGTGTGATCTGACCATCGCATTCACCGCAATCGTCGCCGCCGCCGTCGATGGGGCAGAGCAGGCCGCCGTTGCGGCTGTAGCCGCTGACGACCTCAAAGTCGCCCGCGATCATGCCGACGCCGATGGGCCTTGAGCAACTGGTGTGGATTTTGACGTTGCGGTCGCCATCTACCCAGCAGCTGATCTCGGGGTGCATCGTGCCGTCATTGCGGATACCGTTGAAGGTGAACTCGTCTCCGGTGACCAGATCCCCCTCCCAGAGCAGCTTGTGGTGATGCCGGTGGCCGCCCTCGTAGATCTCGACATGGCCGGGAACACCGTGATACTTCAGGGTCAGCTGCGTCATCTTGCCGTCGCACTCGTTGCAGTCCTCAATGATCTCTTCGACCAGACCGGCATCGATGGTGAGATTGGACTCGCTGAGACCCAGCGTGATGCACTCCGTCATGCCCGTAGAACCGGCATCACTGTCGAGAGCGTCATCACCCTGGTTCTGTGCCGTGAAGATGTAGCCGTCGGGGAGCGTGAACTCGACGGTGTAGTCGCCGGCATCCAGATCGCCGAACAGGTAGTAGCCGTCGGCATCCGTGGTCGTTGTGGCCAGCATGTTGCCGTCACAGTCGTACAGGTTCACGGTTACGTCCTCGACACCGGGTTCATCGGCATCCTGGACGCCATTGCCATCGCTATCCAGCCAGACATGGTCGCCCAACTCGGCGGGATCGGGGATGGCGGGAATCTCGGGTGTCTCAAACCGGATCAGGGTCAGCTTCTCGAGATCCGATTCCAGATGTCGTCCAGTGTAGAGCTTGTTGAGCAGGCCGAAATTGCTTGTCGGGTAGGTTTCCCAGATAAAGGCGTCCGCCAGAACGTCGTCGGTTTCGACTCCGCTGCCGGCCGTGGTGGTATAGTGGATCTGGACGAAAGACTGGTTGGTTGCGTCCTCCCTGCTGGCGTATACGGTGCGGGGGAATCCGGGATCCTCCTGGCGCAGCAGCAGACCATGATTGGGAGCGCCGTCCAGCCAGTTCAGAACCTGAGCAGTGACATCGAAGGCTTTCCAGCCATAGAGATCGGATTGGAACGTGCCCGCGATCTCAGGCGCGAAGGCGAGGCCGAAATTATCGAATGTGACCTGGTCCTCCTCCCAGGCAGCCAAAATGTCATGGATCTCCACAGTAGTATTGCTCGGACTGTGGATGTAGACGTTGACCAGCACCGAATCGATTACAGCGCCTTCGGGCAGGAGAGTGGCGTTGATGCCCATTGGGGTTGGCGCCGTTTGATCGGCGGGATTGATGGCATCACGACAGCTGACAAATGTCAGTAACGCGATCAGCATCAGCGAAAACAGGAGATGTCGTCGAAGCATTTCATACCTCTTGGTTGATTGCGGGAGCATCATCATCGCTTCAATCCGTCAGCCCGTTCCCGACCCTGCGCATCTTCGCGCAAGTGAGTGCATGGATGTCATTTCATCTGATGGGGATGAACTGGATAATCAAGGTGTAGAATATCCAGGATAGCACAAATGTATCACATGGGAGTGCGCAGAAGATATACCAGTTTTGCGCAAATCGTTTGCGCCACAGGGGCTTACACCCTCTCCTCCCTTATGGGAATCAATGCCTTACGGAGCTGAATCACATTAGTGGTATCTCCTTGATTATGGAGCCGGGAAATGGGCCCGCCAGACAGAATGCCCTTTTCATTCTTAACGACTACCGCAGGGTTTCGCTTCAATCCCCCCTCGTGATGCGATATAATGAGGGGGATTCACACCTCACCAATGGATACTTTGTATTCCTGGAATCCGATACATGCGAAAGGACATCCCATGCGAATAGTTACGGGTCTTCTATGCAGTCTTTTACTGTTGCTGCTGGCAACAACGGCAATGGCGGCGACGCAAGTGATCCCCATGGATGCGTCAAATTCCATACTGGAACTTGATTCTCGTGAAGGGGATGCACTGCGCTTCAATGTCGAAATCGCCAAACTGGAGGCGATTGAC
>JAAEPZ010000539.1 GCA_024231955.1 bacterium
AGAAATTCTCAAGGGTGCCGGATTCAACTTCGTTATCGGTGAGTCCGGTGCTCTTGCGGCCAAGGCGTTCAAGAAGCTGCGGAGGACGCTTGATTTCAGCGACCTTGGCGACGCCGCGGCGCGGGGAATCAGGGAAGGGGCTGAGGAGTTGGCCCCGAGTGTTTCGAGGGTTGCTCGAAACAATGCAGAGGTCCCAAGGGGGACAACCGGGTTCGCGCCTGGTGAGGGTGTAAGCGCTCTTACTGCGAACCGCCTCCAGCACGGCACTCGCCATCTGTCCGAGGCCGGTGTGCTTCAGCCGTGGCGAGGCTCGACCAGCCCGCAGCTGATCAGGGACACCCTCGGTCCTGTGCTGGAACGACCTATTGCCACCTTCGATCACGTCCTGCGAGGTGGAGCACCTGTCAGGGGCTTCCTGGGGGATGTCAACGGTCAGCAGGTGGTCCTCTTTGTCTACAAACAGGGGCCTTACCAAGGCCAGCTCGCGACGTCCGTTGTGCCGTCAGCGAGCCAGCTTTCGAAATGGGGCATCCCATGAGCGTTCCTGCTCGCGAGGGCTTGACGGTGTTCTTCGACGGCGAGGAAACGCCCGGAGTCATCTTCTACGCGTTAACGCGGCCAGGCACTACAAGCTCTATCGACTTCCCGATCGGTTTTTGGCCGAGAGGAGAGGCCAGACCGTTCCGGCTCGGGGGAGAGTCTTGGGAAGTGCATGGCTGGGATCTCGCCGTCGGCGAATGGCCCAGAGGCAGGGATTGGACTCGATGTGTCCATGGCACCCTCAAGTACCTGGTCGACGTCGGTGCCGTCGTCGCCTGGGTAGGCGCGGAGGGCTGCCCGTTTAGCGACCCTCCCGGCCTCCTTTCGCCGGAGTGGATGTCGGGCGGGGTCCTAGCGGCAATCACGTCGGCGGGCGAGTTCAGCTGTGCGGTTGATCCCGATCTCCCTGTTCAGGCTCTGTCGGACGACGAGCTCGCATCTCTACGGCGGCACGCGAGGGGGCTCGCTGATGCCAGGTCGTAGCTTCCTGGGGTTCCGTGTCATCAGCATGCTGACGCTGGCGGCACTGTTGCTTGCGGTCGCTTCAATCCCATCAGCTCATGCAGCTACCACTGTCGACCGCTTCGACGTCTCGATGCGGGAGTACGACGACACTGGCAGCCTCTCGCGCCCACCGGGAGCGCGCGCACCGACTCCGGCCCGATCGGAACTGCCGGCGATGCATTATCCCGGGGCATCCTTCGCGCCTTCTCTGGACTTTGTTGTCCCAAAGGGCGGAGGAAGGGTAGCCTGGCGTTGGGGAAGAGGTCAGGTCCCAGAGACAGAGGCTGAGCTTGCGTACGAAGCGATTCGGCAATCCAAAACTGACGTTGCTGCGATCAGTCGCAACACAGGTTTGAAGTCT
>JAAEPZ010000540.1 GCA_024231955.1 bacterium
CCACCCCACCCGACTGTACCAGGGAGTTCGAGTTCCGGTTTGACAGTGTCGAGGCTGCTGGAGCGACTCTTGAGAACGCCATTCGCGGCGGCCAGACCCACCTCTTCCAGGGCCTGTGGACAGATCCGGTAACCGGGATCAGCTATGCGAGGGCGCGCTGGTACGACCCCCGCCATGCCACCTGGTTGCAGCAAGACCCGGCCGGTGCTATCGATTCAGCCAATCTCTACGCCTTTGTGGGCTGGGGTCCTCACAGCAACATCGACCCCCAGGGCATGTACATCGAATCCGCAATCGACATCGCCTCCCTGACCATGGGCTACAATAGTCTTCTCGACAACATAGCCAACGACGCGGGTGCAGGCGCCATTGCCGTCGACTTGCTCGGCATGGCCCTCGACGGAGTGGCTGTGGCACTGCCGTTGGCCCCCGGCGGCGCAGGCGCTGCCATCCGCAGCAGCCGTCTTTTCAAGAGAGGCATCAGGACATTGGAGATGATCGACACCGGCATAGGTATCGTGCAGGGGGTAGGTGCAGCTGCAAAAGCCCAGATCGATGGCAACTTCCTGTCGTCCATGTTCAGTGGCGGTATGTCCGCCATCGGGCTCAAGAGCCTTGCCAGGAATCTCGGAGACGCCATCCCGAGAACCAAGATGCGAGCCGCCAGCACCAAGAACGTTTCGGTGAGAACCAAAACCCCTGACTCTGTCACGGCGAGCCCTGGCCGGCATGGAAGAGCACAAAAGGCCGAGATAGCCTCACAGCACCGAGCGGATCAGATCGGAGGCTGCTTCTTGGCTGGCACCAAGGTGTTGACCGACGGTGGGCTC
>JAAEPZ010000541.1 GCA_024231955.1 bacterium
ACCTACGTCCAGACCTTTCAACAATTCCAGAACGAGGAAATCGAGCAATGGATTGGGGAACGCATCGACAACGGCACGCTGCTCTGGAAGCCGCCTTACGTCCAACTCTCGCGCCCCTTTGCGCCGGGCAAGTCGCTGTCCGACCTGATCGCCGAGGGGGTATTGCATCCACGTACCCCGTCCGTCTTTCGCAGCGCGCGCGACGATCTCTCGTCGCCGCCCATCCATCCCCATAGGCATCAGAGCGAGGCCGTCCGCCGCATTCTGGATGAGCACAACGTGGTGGTATCCACCGGTACCGGTTCCGGCAAGTCGTTCGCCTTTGGCATCCCGATCGTCTCTGAGGCGTTACGGATGCGGAGCCAGGGCATTGGCGCACAGGATGTGCGTGGGATCAAGGCTGTCATCGTCTATCCGATGAACGCCCTGGCCAACTCTCAATATGATGATTTTGCCCAGCGTTTGCACGGCTCAGGGCTGACCATCGCTCGCTACACTGGTGACACAGCCTTCTCTCCTGCCGAGGCCCTGAGCAATTATACAGGGGTCACCGGCAGAGATCAGCCCTATGACAGCGAAATCCTCTCCCGCGAAGAGATCCAGGCCGCGCCGCCCGACATCCTGATGACCAACTATGTGATGCTGGAATTGCTGCTCACCCGCTTTGACGACCGCAAGCTCTTTGCCACGCCGGATGTGTTGCGCTTTTTGGTGCTGGACGAGGTTCACACCTACACTGGCAAGCGCGGGGCCGACGTTGCGGCGTTGATCCGCCGCTTAAAGCAGCACACGCACACCGTGGGTAAACTGCGCTGCATCGCCACCAGCGCCACCGTGGAAGCCCCAGCAGGAGATGGCGATGCAGAGAGCGCGGATGAGGCGATTGCCCGCTTTGCCCAAAAGCTCTTTGGCGAGCCATTTGCAGCCCGAGACGTCGTCACCGAAATCTATGCCCCCCTGCCCGACGATCTGCCACCGCTCACCCGGGCAATCGCGCAAGCACTCGAGGCAGGCCCCAAGACCATCCCCCAATTGGCCCTCGAACTGGACGTGACGCGCGCCGAAATCGAATTGGCGATCCTGCCATCCTCGATCAAGAATCACCCGGTTCCCAAGCTGCACGCATTCTTTTCCCAAGGCCGGGCGATCACTGCTTGTCTCGACCCCTCCGGCCCACATCTCAACGACCGGGGCGAACTGGTCTGTCCTATCTGTATCGCCGAGGGTCGTCAGGATATTCCCACGTTCCCCCTCGTCTTTTGCCGTGCTTGTGGGCAAGAATACTGGAGCGTGGCCGTTGACCAGGACGACACTCTGCACCCGGCAGACCTGGACGCCGTGGACGTATCGGGGCGGATGGGGTACCTGCTCGCCGGGCATCAAGAGATTGAACTGCCCAGCACCTGGCTGACACCAAAGGGCAAAATACGCAAGGGGTATGGTGACATCATTCCACAGCAACACACCGTCTGCCCGATTTGTGGGCAGATGAAGGGTGATTGCGAGCACGAAAAGCGCAGTTTTACCTTTCTCCCCGCGCCGTTCCTGCTCTGTCCCACCTGCGGCATCGTCCACGACCGGCGGTCGAGGGAATACAACAAGCTCTTTATCTTTGGCTCGGTAGGTCGATCCACCGCCACCGACGTCCTTGTGAGCGCCCAGGTGCAGGCCCTGCCCAAGGAGGCTAACAAGGTCATCGCCTTTTCCGATAACCGGCAGGATACGGCTCTCCAAGCCGCGCATATGAACAGCCTACACAACCGTTTTGCCTTTCGTCAGACGCTCTACACGGCGCTCGTGGAGGGTAATTACGTGGCTGGACAGTCTGAAAGTGTGTCGCTGGGCAACGTGGGCGGTCTATTGTATGATGTCCAAAAGCGTCACGATGTTCTGCCAACGTTCGAGACCAGCCAGCGCATATTTGGTCGCGATCGAGAGGCGGAAAACCGGTATCAGTACTATTTAGAGTTCGTCACGTTGTGGGAGTTGGGCGGTACGCACCGGCGCACCCATCAGAACCTGGAGGACGTGGGTCTATTGACCGTGGACTATTATGGCCTGGACGATTGTGCCGCCGCATCTGACTATTGGGCCGACGTGCCGCAGATGGCGGACCTGGATACCGCCGCTCGTTACGATGTGTTATTGGGCCTGTTGGATTTGATGCGCAAACGACTGGCTATCCGGCACGAAGCGATCCTCGAACCGGTCAGATTCAACAACGATGTGGTTGCAAAGATCAACGAACGGGCGCACATCCACGACGAGCTGTTTCGCGGCCCTACCGGGTACAGCGACACGGCGGAGCGCGGGCGCAGCTACCGGTTGTACCGGCTGACGGGAACCAATACCCAGCCGGTTATCTGGATCAAACGTGTCTTTGAGACCTTGGGAATGTCCCTTGAACACACCGATGCAGTCGATCTGGTCACTGGAATCGCGGACAAGTTGGGCGATCCACGCGCCGAATTCTTGATGCAGCACACCGTCACCGGCTACCGGCGGCAGCGGTATGACCTGTGGATGGTCAATCCAGAGATCATCACCTTGCAGGCAGATACCAATCCCGAGCATTGGCGCTGCCCCAAGTGTGGTACCGTCCATCGCTTTCGTGACTTACAGGTCTGCACCGGTTCTACCTGCCGCACGACCTTGGACCGGCGTAATCTGGAGGAGAACTATTTCCGACAGGTCTATGCCACGCCGCTGGGTGAGGCCATCCCGATCCAGGCCCAGGAGCACTCGGGGCAGGTTCCGGGTCAGGAGCGGCGGGAAATCGAGATCCGCTTCCGCGATGACGAGGACCCGCTTAACGTGCTCATCTGCACGCCGACGATGGAGTTGGGTATTGACATCGGCCACCTCAACGCCGTGACGTTGCGCAACGTGCCGCCCAGTCCGTCCAACTATGCCCAGCGGGCCGGGCGGGCCGGGCGCAGCGGGCAGGCTTCACTCATCAGCGTCTTTGCGGGCGTCGGTTCGGCGCGCGGTCCGCACGACCAGTACTTTTATCGCTTTCCCGAAAAGATGATCGCCGGAGCGATTGCGGCTCCACGCTTCCGGCTGGATAACAAGGCGCTGGTCACGGCGCATATCCACGCGTTGGTGTTGGAGACGATGGGTCTCAAGGGAGCGGAAAAACTATACAGCAAACCCCAGGACTTGATGGACCTGGATGCTCCACCCAATTTCCCATTGATGGCCGATTGGAAGACCGCTTACCAGATGGGAATTGAGCACCATTTTGCTGCCATTGTCGCGGCGGTGGAGGAAGCATTTGCGGAGGAAATCAAGCGCTTCGAGTGGTTTGACCGAGCATTCGTCAAAGAACGGGTCAGTTGTTTTGTGGATGCCCTGGATCGGGCGCTGGACCGCTGGCGTGACGAGTACGCGCGCCTGGACACCGAGCGTCAGGCACTCAATCGGCAGTTGGGCCAGGAGGGTGTAGACGCCAGTCTGAATCGGCGACGGGTCGTCATCGAGGTCAAACTGGAGTCTATGCGCGAGGGTAAAGGCGGATGGTACCTCTACCGTTATCTGGGAGGTGAGGGCTTTTTGCCCGGATATGCGTTCCCGCCACAGGCCACTGTTCTATCGTTCAACGACCGCGAGGATGAACTCGCGCGCGCCCCGGCGATTGCACTGACCGAGTACGCGCCGGGGAACTTTGTCTACTATCGGGGACAGCGGTACGAGATCACCCACGCGCG
>JAAEPZ010000542.1 GCA_024231955.1 bacterium
GATGCGATAGGTTCTTCTGTTTCTTCGGGTAACTCGGTCTTGACGCCCAACAGTGATCGGCATTGATCGAGGCGTTCTGTGTCCTTGCGGCAAGCGTGTAAAAGCTGATTGGCGACCGGATATGGCTTGCGACCTGGTGGTTTGAGACGGCTAAGGGAGGAGGCGAACGTGGGGTACTGAGGGGTTCTTTCGAGGATAACGGGGGTGTGCGTGGAGGTGGCGCGGCGGGATTGGCAGAGAGTGATTACGACGTGGACTTCTCGAAGTGCTGTCTCAGTGACTTCAGTTCGTGATCAGAGATGAAGCCTACACGATCGGCGGCGAGCATCGACGAACACCAGGCGATGACTTCATCTGACGGAAGGTCGCACTTCTTGAGGGCCTTGATGACCACCATAAGACACTCTTCGATGTCGTCGCTCATCAGGCCTTCGTCGCTCATTTCTACCTGATAGCTTCCGGCTTTCATCAACTCCAGCGAGAGTTCCATTGCGAGGTGCAATTCTCCCTGAGTGACCAAGCGGCGGAAGTTGCGTTTCACCTCGTCGTAGGCTTCGTAGTCGTAGTCGAAATTGTAATTGATCTCTCGCTCGTCGAAATCGGTTGCGTCACAGATCGCTCGACGCGTCGCGTCC
>JAAEPZ010000543.1 GCA_024231955.1 bacterium
CGTGGTCGAGCACGAGATCTGGCCGCTGCTCTCCTGCCTGCCCTACGACGCGCAGCGCATCGTGGTGCAGCGGGTCCTCGTGACCTCGACCGAGCTCTTCGACCTGCTGCGCGAGAAGTCGCGCCAGGAGGGGCGACGCGATCCGCAACGGGGAATCGAGATCGCTGAACTGGCCCTCCTGAGCCTCGACGCCAGCGCCGCCGCTCTGGGCGAGCGGATCCACGAGCTGCGCGCGCTCGGTTTGGCGTGGGTCGGCAACGCCAGACGGTTGGCGCTCGACTTCCCCGGGGCCGAGGAGACCTTCGAGAAGGCGATGGCGGAGCTCGCGCTCGTCAAGGACTGGAAGGACTCCGTCGTGGCCGGAGACGTCTACGCGCTCAAGGGGTCGCTTCGCACCTTTCAGCGGCGGTTCGAGGAGGCTCTGGAGCTGCTCGCCCGCAGTGTGACCATCTTCGAGAAGGCAGGCGATAGCTATCGCCAAACAGAGGAGCTCATGACGAGAGCAGCGGCGGCTTACTACGCAGGCTGGTCGGGAATCGCCATCTCGGACCTCACGGTGGCATTAAGCCTTGTGAAGAAACTGAACGCCAAGGATCTCAGCGTCATGGTGGCCATCAACCTCGGCAACGCATTGGTGTATTCGGGGCAGTTTGAGCCTGCCTTGGAGGTTGTGAAGGCTGTAGACAAGCGCTTTTGTCTGCTGGTGAATCCGCTGTGGCTGCAACACGTTAAATGGGTAGAGGGTGCTGCTGAGCACGGCCTTGGGAATCACGCTTCGGCCGAAGAAAAGTACCTGGCTGCGCTTGCGGGCTTTGAAGATCTGGGCCAACCATTCTACTGCGCCTTTGTAGACCTCGATCTCGCCATCCTATACGCCGAAACGTCCAGACCGGCCGCCGTGGTCCGTACCTCCGCGGGATGTTTACGCTTCTTCAAAGCGTTGACGCTCGGGCGTGAGACCATGATGAGCCTGCGGCTGCTTAAGGATGCGCTCGAACGCCAAGCCGTAACGGCGGCCGTATTGCGCGATCTCCGGTGTTCTCTACTGGCTGATCCTCTGGCGGCGCTTTCGAAGAAGGCGGAGCCAGGGTCTGAAAGGCCTGGCCCCATAACCATTGTTGGCCTTTAACAATTGGGATCTATATGCAAAATTATCCGTGCGAGAAGGCCGATCTTGTTCTTCATGTCGTTCTCTTTTCGTGGTGGCGTATCGGTTGACGAGTTCACGAGCCCTGCGCGCCGCGGCCCGGCGCGAGGTTCCTTGAAGGGTTGCCTCTGAGCCCACCAAAGGAGACTCTGCGCCACAAAGCCGTAACGGAGGCCGTGCACCGGGTTTCCGGACTTGCCTCTGGGCTGCTCCCGTGACCGCGTCTTCGATGAAGGGGGAGCGAGGGCCCGAAGCCCTCGCTCCAAGACCATTGCAGGCCATTAACCGTGGGGATCGATAAACAGAGGATACCGTGCGCTAAGGCCGCTCTTGATCTTCATGCCGTTCTCCTTTCGTTGCGGCGTATCGGTTGACGAGTTCTCGAGCCCTGCGGCCCGGCGCGATAAACAGCCAGGCGCCAGGGTCCAAAAGCCCTGGCTCCAAGGCCATTGCTGATCCTTAACCGTTCGGATCGATAAACAGAGGATATCGTGCGCAAAGGCCGCTTTTGATCTTCATGCCGTTCTCCTTTCCTGGCCTTGTTTCGGTTGCCAATTTCACGAGCTGTCGGGCCGCCGGGAACCAAGCGCCAGGCCATAGGCCCTGGGGCCCGTGCCCAGTCCGGTTTGGCGGTGCTCGCCGGGGGAACGACCTTCGTCTCATGGCAACCTCCCTTCCTCGTGCAGGTGGTGAGATTACGACCGGCACCGGCCGGCAGCAGTTTTCGGCCCCATCTTCTCACCGATCGGGGTCGGCGTGCCGAAAATTCCCTGGTCGGGGCGAGCGCATCCGGTAGACTGTCGCCAGGATGGGGCACCCATGATTCCGAGCCGTACCGACATGGAGAAGGCGCTGGCAAGCGCCGCCGAGGAACCGCTTGCGACCCTCCACCAGGACCGCGAGCATTTCGAGCGTCATGGCGAGGCCAGCATGGCCGCGGTCCTGGCCTTCCTGACTGAGCACCTGTTCGAGGGCGGGGTGACGGCCGTCACCGTGGCCAGCGCGGGGGCCACGAACGATAGGACGGTCTCGCGGCGGCTCCGGGCATACAACGGGCAGACTCTCTCCGAGTACATCGCGGCACTGCAGTTCGAAACGGCCATCAACTGGCTCCGCGCCGATCCTGAAATCGAGGTGGACGTGGTTGCCGAGTGGGTGGGGCTCACCGGATGGCGGTTGCGGCGCATGTGCAAGGAGTGGCTCTGCGAGCCACCATCGAGTTGTCGCCTCAAACGGCCCTTCGACCCGAAAGTTCCCGCGGCGTGGCACCGTGTGGCCCGCGGTCACCTGACGCCGGCCGAGCAACAACAACTCGTCGACTACGTCCGCGACACCTGGCCCGCAGCATACGAAGCCGCCTGCTGCGCCGGTCCAGCTCCGCCCAGCAACGGTGGTCCGACCCCGATCCTGGCCACAGGTCGGCCTCAGCCGATCCTCCCTGGCGCCGAGCGAGTACACGTCGTCGACCGCGAGTTCCTGGTGCGGTCCTTTGCCGAGAACCAACTATGGCCCCTACTCTCCGACCTGGACTACGGTGCGCAGCGGGAGATGATTGCGCGCTATCCGTTCACGTCACCGGCACTCTTCGACCTCCTCCGGCAAAAGTCACGCGAGCAGCGGCGACGCAACCCGCAACGGGGAATTGAGCTGGCCGAGCTGGCACTTCTGAGCCTCGACGTCAGCGCCGACTTCCTGGGTGAGCGGATCCACGAGCTCCGGGCCCTCGGTTGGGCGTGGTTGGGCGACGCGAGGCGCTTCGTGCTCGACTTCCCCGGTGCCGAGGCGACGTTCGAGAAGGCGATGGAAGAGCTCGCCCTCGTCAAGGGCTGGGAAGACTCCGTCGTCGCTGCCGACATCTACGAGCTCAATGGGTCGCTTCGCATCTTCCAGCGGCGGTTCAAGGAGGCCGTCGAGCTTCTCGACCGCAGTCTGTCCATCTTCGAGAAGACGGGCGATCGCCAGCGGCAAGCCGAGGCGCTGATGGCGAGGGCAGCGGCAGCTTCCTACGCCGGCTGGACCGAAATGATCATTTCAGACCTCACGACGGCACTTGGTGTCGTCAACGAGCTGAAGGCCGATGATCTGAAGGTCAAGGTGGTCATCAGCCTGGGTATGGCATTGGTGAATTCGGGGGAGTTCGAGCGTGGTGCAGCAGTTGTGAAGGCTGTCGACAGCCACTCATGTGAGTTGGTGAATCCACTGGTGCTGCACCAGGTGCAGTGGGTAGAAGGTATTGCCGAACACGGCCTCTCAAATCACGCTCTAGCCGAAGAAAAGTACCTGGAGGCACGCGCCGGCTTTGAAGCACTCGGCCAGCCGCTTTTTATCGGTTTTGTTGACCTCGATATCTCTATCCTGTATACGGAAACTCGCAGACCGGCCCACGCCCTCCGAACCTCCGAGGCCGCTCTCAGCTTCTTCGAGACGCTGACGCTGGGAGGTGAGACCATGTTGAAACTGGGACTGCTCAAGGATGCTCTTCATCAACAGACCGTAACGACGGCCGTGTTGCGGGATCTCCGATGTTCTCTCCGCGCTGACCCTTTGGCCGAGCTTTCGAAGAAGGCGGAGACAGGTCCGAAGAGCCCCGGATCCAGGACTATCGCTGACCCTTAGCCGTGGGGACAACAAGTAGGCCATAACCTGCGCAAATTCTGCTTTCGTTGCTCATAGCGATCTCTTTTTGGGACTTCGTACCGATTGCCGAGCCGTGCAGCCGGCGGCGCTAATGCGCATGGCATCGACCCTGGAACCCAAAACCAGGATCAGCGGTGGTGCTCGTGCCGAGGGGCCGGAAGCTTCGTCTCATGCATCATCCCTTCCTGGTGCCGGTGGTGAAATTGCTACCGACGTCGTTGCGATAGAAGTTTCGGCCCTATCTTCTCACCGCTTGGAGGGGGGGTGCCGAAAAATGTATAGCCGAAGTCGAAGCCGCCGTGGTTAGCCTGTCGAACAAGGCGCCGGTGCTCAATACGCAGGATTCGGCCCCGCATCCCAGATCGTGAAAGAGAACAGGCCGAGAACTGAGTTGTCAGTCGGAGAATAATCATGGACGATACATAGCGAGACGGTTCGCTGTTCGAACGGAGTTCGGCGGCCTATCTCAAGAATTCAAATTTGACCGTGTCCGGCGAGGAGTACTCCAAGGGCGATTTGCGCCATGTGGTTGCGAATCGAACTCCGGGACGTGCCTCCGTGGCGAACACATAGCGGTCGAG
>JAAEPZ010000544.1 GCA_024231955.1 bacterium
AGCGTATCACGGTTTGCCCTTGTTTGCCCGGTCAGCGAGCAAGGGCAAGGTGTGCTGATCGCAGCAGGTGGAGGGAGCCAAGCCACGATCAGTGCCTTGGTGAATTTGCCCAAGCCTTGCCCTTGCCACCCCTCGGGATGTGGCGAGCGAAGCGAGCTAAGTTCCTCTCCTGCCGCACCGGCGAGGAGGTGCACAGGTCCTGGCGTTTACCTCCGCCCGAGGCCCCGGGCTTTACGCTTGGGCCCTTTCAGGGCCAAGATCGCCGGACCGTGTGTGGGAGGGGGTTACTCGATGAGCGGTGAAGCGCGAACCCTAAAGGGAATGAAATGCGTCCGACATTCCAAGCCCGGAGGGCGACATATGGTAGCCTGGGGTGAGTCTGCGAACCCCAGGGCAGCCGTACCAACAACAAAGAACTCCGAAGCCCCGGAGGGGCGGCATACAGCACATCGAGCACGTCCGAGAAGATATTTCGCCCCTCCGGGGCTCGGGTCTTTTGGGGACTCTTCCCTGGGGTTCGCAAGCTCACCCCAGGCTATCCCATGTCGCGCTCCGCGCTGGATCTTGCTGCCCTCAACCTCTGGGGCTTCAATCATCCGTGGCATGCGGCATACTGCGCACCCGGGGGTTACCGAAGAGGATTATTCCTAGATGAGATCTTCATTGCCGCGCTACCCCGCGTACAAGGACTCCGGTGTGCCCTGGCTGGGAATAGTGCCGGAGCATTGGGATTTGAAAAGGGCAAAGTGGCTATTTCAAAAAATCGACCGGACAACTCGGCCGCAGGATCGTGTTGTGACTTGTTTCCGCGATGGTATCGTCACTCTACGAGAAAATCGCCGTATCAGAGGCTTTACGGAATCGCTAAAGGAGATTGGCTACCAGGGTGTACGTCGTGGTGACCTGGTAATTCACGCGATGGATGCTTTCGCAGGAGCAGTTGGCGTTTCCGACTCGGATGGCAAGTGCACGCCGGTCTATTCCGTATGCCGGCCACACCGGCAGGTCAGTGCTCATTTCTACGCCCATATCGTTCGCGAGATGGCCCGGAGCCAATGGATTACAGCACTTGCCAAAGGTATTCGTGAGCGCTCCACAGATTTCCGTTTCGACGGATTCGCGGCTCAGCTCCTACCAGTGCCGCCGAAACACGAACAAGATGCCCTGGCAAGATTCCTCGACCATGTCGACCGCCGCATCCGACGCTACATCCGCGCCAAACGCCGGCTGATCGCGCTGCTGAACGAGCAGAAGCAGGTCCTCATTCACCGCGCCGTGACCCGCGGACTCGACTCCAGCGTCCGTCTCAAGCCTTCGGGGGTTGAGTGGCTGGGGGAGGTGCCGGAGCATTGGGAGGTCAAGCGCATGAAAGAGCTGGTCAAAGAGTCCGTTGCAGGGCCTTATGGCTCTTCTTTGACCAAGGCCATGTATACACGCCATGGGTACCGAGTTTACGGGCAACAGCAGGTGATCTCCGACGATTTCAATATCGGTGACTACTACATCTCGCCGGAACGGTTTGCTCAGATGCAAAGGTACCAAGTGTTTCCAGGCGATGTACTTGTGAGCGTAATGGGCACGGTAGGCCGAGTGGCAGTCGTCCCAGAGAGCGCTGAACCCGGGATCATCAATCCTCGGCTCGTGCGTTATAGACCTGATGAATCTCAGGTTCAAGCGCGCTATCTCCAGCTTGCTATGCAGGGTAGTACTTCCCAGGCGCAGCTACGAGAGGCCGCCAAGGGGACCACGATGGAGGGCCTAAATATGCAGATTCTCGGCAAGCTGATGCTAGTTATTCCGCCGTTGAAAGAACAGGGTACAATCTTGTATGAGTGGCATGACAATTCTTATGTCTTGACCTCGGCAGAGGCCAGAGTTCGGCGCGAAATCAACCTTTTACACGAATACCGCACCCGCCTCATCGCCGACGTCGTGACCGGCAAGCTCGACGTGCGCGAGGCTGCGGCGCGCCTGCCTGAAGAGCCTGGGGAGACGGACTTTTCGTCGGCGGAGGAGGTAGCGATCGGGGACACCGACGAGCGTGCCGCTCTTGCCGCCTCCACGGTTGACTTCAACGCATGAGCAAAGCATACGTGGAGAACGCTGGATACGTGCCTTGATCAGGGAGAAGCCGTTGGAACCTCCAATGCGAGCTCGCCTCCCGGAGCGAGATAGCCGCCGACACATCCATCCGCTGCGCCATTGCTCATTATCACCCGCGCCAGCTCCGGAGTCTTGACTGCACAGACCGTGTAGTTGCCCGGTTCCAGGTCGGGTATCAAGATCTTGTTTGCCGGCAAATCGGGGCCGGCACCCGATAACGCGGCCCAGCTTCCGGCCACCGAGAGGTCCATCCAGGAACCATTGTGCAACACGACAACCGTCGAGCCCATGCGGTAATCCGTCTCCGGCGGAGCCTCGAACTCCAACAGCAGGTCTCCGGAGATCGAGTGAACCGGTATGATGAGCTCGCGCTCAGGCGAGACGGGGATCCTGAGCATCCGCAGTGCAAAGCCCCGGGCAAGAACGTTGACGGCGGCCTCAGCGGTCGTCTTGGGGAGCTTTAGCTCGAATCGCCCTTCCATGTCGGTGCCAATCGGGCCTCCAATGGTGAGGGGCAGGTGGGCCGGCCAGGCCTGGATACGCACCTCGGGCATGCCGGCACCTCCGCTCACAACTCGGCCCCGGACGGTAATCCGCTCCCGGACGATCAGCTCGACCGGTGCCGGTCTCATGTCCTCGACGACCTCGACGGTCACTTCATCGGATAACCTGTCGCCTTCTGCATCAGCGGTCAGGCGAATGGTGCCGGGCCCGAGACCACGGAACTCAAACCGGCCCTCGGGATCGACGGGTGCCGCGAGCAGGCCGTCTTCACCCAGGAGCAGGCCGTGCACGACGCCCGGGTGGACCGGCAATCCGAGCTCGTCGACCACGACGCCGCCTACTCGGTTGTCGGGGAGCACGATTTGAACTTCGGCCACCTTCTTTCCCGGCCTCCGGCGAACCTCCACCCCGTTGAGCCGCTTGAGGAAACGCGGCGAAATACCAAGCAACCGGACCCGCCAGTCACCCTCTTCCGGCAGGTAGCCCTCGAAGTGACCTTCTTCATCGCTCTCCATCCCGATGTGCGAAGTGCGG
>JAAEPZ010000545.1 GCA_024231955.1 bacterium
CTGGAGCCGACGCGCGGATTCGAACCGCGGACCTGCTGATTACGAATGATATGAGCGGACAGGAACACCGCGACAGTGGGCGCCGAGGGTCGGTGGCCGAGACGAAGTTCGAGCCAACTTCCTGGAGACCGCCCAGAAGCACGGCTCATGCAGGCTCTCCCCACCATCTCCGATCAGCTGTCGCGAGCAGGGAGGCAGTTGTCTGCTCGCCGCGGAGGCCGGCGTCAACGGTGCGTACAGGGCACTACGGATCTGTGGTTCGTCGGTGAGGCGCAGGAACCGAGGTCAGGCAGACGTTGGGGCCAGCCTGCCGTCGTGGACCGGGCTTCGCCCTCCCCGGGGCTCAACCCCCGGGCCAACCCCCCAGAGCGCGCTTCACTACGCTGGAACACGCCCCCAGGTGTTTGCTCCTTGTTTGCTCAAAGGGCTACCCCCTGGATTGACAGACTGCCTTTTGATCCCGTAACCTTCATGGAATCAACAACTCATGGGGACCAGGTGCCGCCGATGGTGGAGCCGGGTCAGTTCCCAGGCTAGCATATGTCGCCCTCTATCGGGCTCAGAGACTTGCAGTCCATAGACGGTCATTGCAGAGAATGAGATGCTTTTCTATGCGCATGAGCTGTCGATTCAAGGAATGAGTTGGTGGACGTTCCGAGCGGAGCACGGTGCTCGCTTTGGGTGGTAGGGGCAAACGAGGAGGGGGACCGGTGTGAAGAGCTTGCACAGTGGCACCCATCCACCGGATAATCTCTGCTCAGTCGGCCCGGAATCGGCCCGAAAACCCCTGAATGATTCATCGGAGCCGATGGCACGGCGATTGCTCCTCTCCCCTGCCAGCGCCCCGAGCGGGGCCATCCGCAAAGGAGGTTCAAGATGCACCAACCGACCCGATTCTTCGCCATTCTCAATACGACCCTCGCGACGCCCGCGCTCGTCATCCTCTGGCTGTCGGTCAGCGGACCCGCGTCCGCGGCGCCCGCCAGCGGCGTCCGCGGCGTCGTCGACACCGCGCAGGCGCACTGCTACGACGCCTCGAAAGCCATCGACTGTCCCACCGGA
>JAAEPZ010000546.1 GCA_024231955.1 bacterium
CACGCTCGACAGTATCGAGAAAAAGCTACTGGAAACCCGCGTATGGGACGGCGCGTCAAATACCCAGATAAAGGAACGCGGAATAGATATGGTCGCCGCCCTGTTCCGTCACGAAGTCAATCGCAACCAGGACCCGCAACTACACACTCACAGCGTGATAGCCAACATGGCCCGCTCTGCGGACGGCAAGTGGCGATCCATCGAGCCTGCCAGCCTGTTCCAGAACAAGATGGCGGCGGGAGCCATGTACAGGAATGAACTGGCAATGAACGTGCGCGAACTGGGCTATGAGATTGAGCGTACACACAAGGACGGCCGGTTCGACCTGAAAGGCGTTCCTGAGTCCGTGATGGAAGCCTTCTCCACCCGCTCCCGGGAAATCCGGGAGGCACTGGAAGGATATGACGTTAAAAACGCCAAGACGGCGGCAAACGCCGCGTTGATGACAAGGGACCACAAGGTCACCGTTGATCGCGCACAGCTGCTTGATGGGTGGAAGCAACGCGCCGTGGAACTGGGGTTCAAGCCCGACACGCCC
>JAAEPZ010000547.1 GCA_024231955.1 bacterium
CGCACCGTCTTGTCGTCGGAGCCGGATGCCAGGGTCTGCCCATCCGGACTGTACGCGACGCTCAAGACCCCGGACTGATGGCCCTCGAACTTGCACTGCTCGCGACCCCGCGCCAGATCCCAGAGACGCACGGTGTGGTCGTCGGAGCCGGATGCCAGGGTCTGCCCATCCGGACTGTACGCGACGCTCAACACCCAAGACTGATGGCCCTCGAACTTACACTGCTCGCGACCCCGCGCCAGATCCCAGATCCGCGCCGTCTTGTCGGAGGACCCGGAAGCCAGGGTTCGACCATCCGGACTGTACGCGACGCTCCAGACCACGGACTGATGACCCTCGAACTTGCGCTGCTCACGAACCTTCGCTGGATCCCAGATCCGCACCGTGTGGTCGTCGGAGCCGGAGGCCAAGCTCTGCCCATCCGGACTGTAGGCGACGCTCAGAACCACGGACTGGTGGCCCTCGAACTTGCGTTGCTCGCGACCCCTCGCCAGATCCCAGATCCGCACCGTATGGTCGTAGGAGCCAGATGCCAGGGTCTGCCCATCCGGACTGTACGCGACACTTAGAATTCCCGACTGATGACCCTCGAGCCTGCGTTGCTCGCAGCCCGACGCCAGGTCCCAGATCCGCACCATGCCGTCGGAGCCGGATGCCAGGGTCTGCCCATCCGGACTGTACGCGATGCTCAAGACCGCGGAGTGATGTCCCTCGAGCCTACGCTGTACGCAGCCCGACGCCAGGTCCCAGATCCGCACCGTGTCGTCGGAGCCGGATGCCAGGGTCTGCCCATCCGGACTGTACGCGACGCTCAAGACCGCGGAGTGATGTCCCTCGAGCCTACGCTGCACGCAGCCAGTCGCCAGATCCCAGATCCACACAGTCTTGTCGTCGGAGCCGGATGCCAGGGTCTGCCCATCCGGACTGTACGCGACGCTCAAGACCGCGGAGTGATGTCCCTCGAGCTCGCGCTGCTCGCGGCCCGTCGCCAGATCCCAGATCCGCACGGTTTTCCCGGAGCCGGATGCCAGGGACTGCCCATCCGGACTGTAGGCGACACTCAAGACTCCGGACTGATGTTCCACAAAGCGGCGAACCTCATCACCGGTGACGAACTCCCAGATTCGCACGCTACCATCGGCGTGGCCAGTCGCCAACAAGGTTTGATTCGGGCTCCATGCCACGGCGTTGCAGGGCGAAGATGTGGCTACCCAGGACAGCGTGACCTCGGGATGCGGGAGAGCTGCCCCAAAGAGCTGATCGTTCGGCAGAGCATCGGCATCCACCGCGGCGCCCACAAGCTTCGCCTGCCGTAGAACGCTTCCCTCAAGCTTCGCCTGCTGCAGATCAGCTCCCAGAAGCCGAGCCCTCGAAAGGTCAGCGTGGCGCAGATCGGCTCCCCGCAGATCTGCACGCGATAGGTCAGCACCCACTAGCTGAGCGCTGGTCAGCTGAGCATCCTTGAGCCGAACCCCGATCAAACGAGCTGACGTCAGGTCGCAACCGCTCAGGTCGGAACCGGAGAGATCCTGCCCTGAGAAGTTTCTTCCTCGCAGATACTGGCCGGCCAACCGCAGCGGCTCACGCACCTTCGTATCCAGACGATCGAAAAGAAGGAAAGCATTTTTCCTGGTGAACTCGTTGCCGCCGTAGACCATAACTTTCCGGGCCCAGCAGGTCGCACGCTCCCGGCCGGCCAAGTCCCGTAGGAAATCGGCCATCAGCGGCGATGCCTCCCGCACCCCGAGAACCTCCGAGCCCTCCGTATTCGCCAGTTCCTCGGCGGCCCGCCGGGCCACCAGCCACTCCAGCACCGACTGATGGATGAACGAAAGCCCGCCCTCCGCGTCGCGCACCAGGAGCGTGCCGGAGCCCACCTGATGAGCCGCGACTCCCTCGCTGAGCCGACTTTCGGAGAGCGACTCCAGCGCCCGCGTCACTTCCTCGGTCAGCTCGCTGACGTTGATCGCGCGCTCGGTCCTCTGCCACAGACGCAAGGCCAGATAGGTGACGGCGTCCCACCGCTCCTCGATAGTGAGCGCCGGCAGCGCTCCCCTGGGCTGATGCCGTTCATACTCGTGCTCGAGCCAGCGTTCGAGCAGCAGCTGATAAAGGCTCGCAGCGCTGATCTCGCCACCCCGCGCGTTGGCCGACAACAGATCGTGGTCGCTCAGATCGGCGATGAAGCCGAGCATCCGCGGGTTTTGTGAGAGCCCCAGGAGATCCTTGACCTCGTCGATGGTCTTGAAACGCGCTTCGGCCGCGGCTTCGTTGCCGAGCCGATTGATCAGAAAGTGGCGGATTTGCGTCTCGTCGAAGTGCTGCAGCCTGGCAATGCGGCGACCGGCGAGGAGCTCGACCCGCTCGCCGAGAGCGGTCCTGACCTGCCGGTCGGAGACGAAGTGCTGGGTCCGGCTGGTGACCACGACCTTGGCCTCGCCCCGAGCCGCCTCGGCCAGGGTCGCCAGGTGCTCGGCGGCGCGGTCGTAGGTCACGCGCAAGGCCAGTTCGTCGAAACCGTCGAAAAGAAGCGCGATACGGCCCTTCTCCAGCATGTAGCGGAATGCCTTGAGGTCGATCCGATCCATGCCCGCCCCGGCGAGATGCTGGGCCACCAGCTGGTCGAGGTTACGGCCTTTCTCCAGCGCGCGCATCTCGATGAGAATCGGCGTCAACGGCCCTTGCTCCTCGCCCATGCGCCGCGCCAGCTCATGCAGCAGAAAGGTTTTTCCGGTGCCGAAATCGCCCAGGATCAGGACGAAGCGGCCGTAGGGGTCGGCAAGCCAGCGGTTCACGGTTTCGAGAGCATCGCCTTCGGCTTCGTCCTGGCCGATCTGGAACCGCAGTCGTTGCGGGACATAGAGGCCGGGCGGATAGAGGGGATCGGCGCCGAGCTTCTGCGTGTGGCGCCGGACGTAGTCGCGGAAATCGATCATCCCCTGGTACTCGACGAAACTCTGCAACCGGACGCGCTGGGCCGCGGCCCGGCGGACGAGCTCTACGGGCGCCGGGGCGCCGCCGTAGACCAGCGTGGAGATCACGGCGGGATCGGTCCGTTGGTACTGGTGGTGAATCTTGAGGAATGCGTCGAGCGTTGCGTCGTTCACGCCGGCACGACTTACGCCTATCGGGAAGCTGCGCGCGATATCGCCTTCACTGACCGAGATGCTCAGATATTCGATCGACTGAGCATCGGGCCTAATCCGCTCGATCACGGTATCTTCGTTCTCTCGAAGACGACAGATTCCCTCTACCTGCGAGAGAAAGTCGTCTCTCCCGCGAGATAAAGACGCTGCGCCCAGAGCTCTATCGTTTTCAGGTCGAGCATACATCCGCAGCCTGAACCTGTTGAGGGCTACATCATTGTCAATCTCAAGGGTTGGTCTCCCCTCTGAGTCTACGTTGCCGTTCCGCCTGAGTAATCCTCGAATTTCTATTATCCCGCCGCCACGCCTTTGGTTCAGTCTTGTCCGACCAAGGGCGTGTATTAGTATTCCATTTCTTTCGGCCTTTGGCTGCAGGGGCTCCTCGGCTGAGAGTAACTCTTCTGAGCTATATGCGCTTGAGCCGGGATTCTTGAATTCTACGTAGGTATTTGTGATCGTTAGGTATGCCAGATCACAGCTGCGATAGTCGCGATGAATAATGAAGTTCACCAAGGCCTCCAGGATTGCGGCGCGCGGATATTTCTGAATAACCGCAAGCCTGCCGACGGAATCCCTTTTACCGACATCTTCCCAGTCTTCACCTATTAGCTCCGATAAAATCTTCACCATGGCCTGGTAGAGTTCTAGTAAATTTAGATCGAAAAGATTTATAATCCGCCCCCTCGACCTATCGTCAACTTGAACATCCACATGGACTCCCCTTGGGGTTCGACTCGGCATGGAAAATAGCAAGGCTCCGGCGACCGTGAAGAACCCTCCCTGGGGCGCAGTTAGTAGTGACCAATCATATAGAACCTGAAGCAGTTCGCTTTCGGAGATTCCTGCCCTTCCGGATGCTCCAAGAAAAAAGCTCACGGCCGTATCGCTTCTTTCGCTCCAGGCAATTGTTGTGGGGTCACCCTCTTCGACATTCTCATCAGGTTGAGATCTTACTTGCTCACTCGAGCCCTGCGAGTTGCACCCTTCTCGACAGGTGGTCGAAACCTGATCAAATAACACTAACTGCTCGTCCCACCAGAGATCTCCTGCCTCGGAGACGCGAGTATCACCGATCCACTTTTTATGGCCTGGTACGTACTGCCGGGTCCAACGACAGAGTTTGCCAGCCCAGATCCGGATCATCTGGTACTGGTTCGGAACTTCCTCCGGTCGAGCTTCTCTATTTACCCCGGTGCTGCCGGTCGACAGGATGGGTGTCTGCGGATTCGCCCAACCCAGCCTTCCGTCATGGGTATGGCCGTGAAGAACAAGATTGACGTACGGTCCCAGAATGCGTTTAAGGTCGTCGGCGTCACGGAGATTCTCATTGTCGTCTGTTGCACCACGGACCACGTTGTGGTGAACCGCCGCGATCCGTAGCCAACCCTTGTTTCGGTAAGGATCCAGCCGATCACGGAACCAGTGCAGCTGGGATTCGCCGACAGAGCCGTAGTGGTCGCATTCCTGGTGGCTCTCGGCCATCGTCGAGTTGAGACCCGCGACCACCACCTTGAGGCTGGGGATCTCGAAAAAGCTCCACGGCTTCTCTTCGCAGAAGCTTACATTGTCCTGACCGCGATAAAAATAGTCAAAGAAATCGGCATAGTGCTTCCACTTCGGCCAGTACGGCGATTGCGGATCTACCTCGTCGGCTTTACATCCCTTGAAGTATGCCTCACAGTAATCTCGATTGATGTCATGATTGCCGGGAACGATCGCTACGCGGTCACGGGGAAGGCCCAGGAACTCGGCCAAGTCTTCCAGGAAGCGGCAGGCCGCGTCGAGCTCGGATTTGCGTCCCAATTCCGCCAGATCTCCTGTTACGATCAGCAGATCGGGATGGAGTCCGGGGTCTGCCCGGATCCCTCGGAGGTCTTCCTGGAGCCGGGTCGCGAGGGTATCGAGCTTCTCCTTCGTCCCGAAGCGATGGTTGCTCCCGAACTGGGGATCGGAGAGGTGGAGGAGGGTGAAGCAGGAACCGGAATCGACGGCAGTTGACGAACTCTTCATGCACAGGCCTCCGTAGCGAAGATCACCGTGTTCTCGGCACTGGCGCCGAACCCGCGGTTCATCGTCGCGCCACTCAAAAAGACCCGTTTAGCCTATCATCGATTCCCTTCTTCAATGCCTGGCGATCACCGGCGGCTGGTAGGTGCGATCGCGGTGGTGGTGCGCAAGGGGCGGCCACGCAGCGCCGCCCCCTACGACATTGACAGATGTCCGGAGCGCTCGGCTGCGCCTCGCGGTGGCGGGCCGCAGCCCTACAGCTGCGCCATCAGACGCCGGAGCTCGTCGTGCTCGGACTCGAGCCGGGCCTCGATCTGTTCGACGCGCTCGTCGGCGCGCAGCGCCTTGATCTCGTCCTCGATCTCCGCGACCCGGCCGGCGA
>JAAEPZ010000548.1 GCA_024231955.1 bacterium
CAATTAGGAATTTCTACCTAGCTGATAACGCGCGACTTACAAATGAATTCTTCGGCATGCCATCAATGGTCTTAGAAATGATTATCCGATCCCTTAACTTACTGATTTTACTTGACTTGATAAGCGTCAGGCACCTTAAAGGGGGCGCTTCAGCGATCATTGCGCCAGCTGGCGCGTGGAGGGCGAGCTCACCTCCAGTGCCGCAACGCTGCGGATCGCCGAAAGACTATAGTGACACCACTCCGCATTGGAGAAACATTCTAAGGACTTGTCGAAGACCGTCTTCCCTGGTCAAAGCGAGGCCCAACAACGAGTCCATGTTTGCAACTAGAAATCGGGCTATATCCTTGTGGTCATCGCGATCCGCAAGGTGCGCTAGGAGCCTTGCTGTGACCAGCCTCGCATGCTCCTCCGTTGGGGACTCCTGCCAGATCCTCGCGACCGTCTCTGCCGTCATACGAAGAGCCACCCCTCGTTCCCATCCTCGGTTGCCGAAATCCGCGAGCACAGCGGAAAGATCTGGGTCCTCCGGACGCCACGAAGCCGCCTCACACGTGTCGAGCACCATTCGAGGGTCCAAACTTGTAAAGAAGTAGCCAAACCGCAGCAGCCGTGCGGAGATTCGGCTCGTGAACTTCCTCTCCACGAATCCTCTCCGGGATGCCCAAACCAGTACACTTTGCGTCCAAACGCGTGGTGCCGGAAGTTCGGTTCTTACCTGAGTGAACAGGATGTGATCGTCCGTCCATATCGCAGTGCCCTCTTTGCCCCTTTCAGCCGCCGCAGCTGCAGTCTCTGCCGACCCCTGCGTAACGTACTTCGTCAGCAGCTCCCGCAGGTCAGTGTCAACCTTGGCTAGATCTGTTCCACCGATCACGTTGCATTTTCCCTCGAGGTCGCTGAGAGCCTTCCTGAGACGTTGCAACCACTTGGCTTCTTCTTCCGCATCCACCTCATGAATCCAGAGTCGTCCATCCTTGGAGCCTATAAAGCCATCTGCTTGTCTGGTTGGGGAGTCCTCACGAACGAGGTTCCGCAGCTCCTGGAGGGTGCCTTCGGTCACCACGCATTTGAAAGGCAGTGACTCCAGTATATTGATCTCTCCCATTAGAGCCAGCGTAGCAATGGCCGTTGGATCCAGCAGTGTCGATCTCACATCATCCAAGAGCCGGACGGCCTGCTCTAGATCCTGGATTGGGCCGCCGCAGGTGCGAATCTGAAGCTCAGGCTCGCTGGCGAGATGAGTTACTGTCTCAAAGACAGACCGATCATTGAGCCGAGCGATCGTGCTGATCGAAATCTTTCCGTTCCTGTAGTCATCAAAGATCTTCTCACGCTGTTCGTTCAACCTCTCCATCATCTTGATCATGTCCGCGAAATCTTCCTGGGAAGGGGAGTCACTGACCTTAATCCGGACAGGCGCTAGAAACGGATCTCCCGGGAACCTATCCGCCCATGCGAATATCAGCTGGTTTGACCTATAAATCCTTTTATCTTGTATATCGATCACGGCACCAGTGCGCTCCAGAAGACCGCCATCAGACAGAGGGAACTCGCATCCAATGCTCTTTCCTAACAAAGCCGGTACCAGGCCGGAAGAGCTGGCGAATTCGCCTCTGCTAAGGCTAGGGTTCGGTGCATCCTCTACCACCAGCCAATGCCTTTCGTCGGTACCGAGTTCAGTGTAGCAGACCGCGCTTCCAGGAAGCACAGTTTTTGGCTTCTCTATTCGGAGATCCGTGGGGGCGGGTGCGTGCACTGCCGCGATCAAGGCTCTATGGGACGCCGGCTCGTCCGGGAAACGACGGTACAAATCATAGGAGTAGTCGACCGCTTGAGTGCGGTCAGGCCCCGCCCGAAGAACAAACGCGACGATTTCACCGGTTTCCGGGCTCTCCAACTCTTCTACGGAGGGCAGCCGGTCCGGTTCCTGCTCGATCAGGTCCTCCCAACCACGCTGGATCGCGAGAACGCTCAGGTTGAGGCGGGCGGTTTTGTCCTCGGGAATCGCTGCCAGATACGCTTGGAGTAAATCGCGTGCCGACGTGTATTCGCTGTAGCGAATCAAAGTGTTGAACTCGATATCTACCGCTAGGCGATCGAAGTTGCCTGCCGTGCGGAGTTCTCGGCAGTAATTGAGGATGAACGCATCATCCTTTGCGAGTTTTGCGCAGTTGAGCAGGTGCCTGTTTTCGAGCGAAACGAACTCCGGCGACGCGATCCGACGCCACTGCTCGAAGGCCTCGTCATACCTTTCCAATTTTTCCAGGAGAAAGGCAACGCGCGCCACTTCGGTTCTGGGGGATGAATCACTGAGGGCATCCCTGGCAGCGCGAGCCTCAGAAAGGGCCGCCTCCGTTCTCCCGAGTCTGAGCAAGAGTTTGCCCGATATCGCATGCCGCGCCACGGCTTCCAGGGTCCCATCTGCTAGTTCCTCTACAAGACGAACTGCCAACTCACCTCTCTCAGTGTTCTGGTAGATGTCGACCAGAATAGCTACGATTTGCTCCCGGAACTCGCCATCCTCGAACTCAGAGAGCCTTGGCACAAGAGGCTCGAGCAATACTCGGGCTCGTTCAAGGTCTCTTCCTCCATTACGTTTATAGAGACATTCAGCGAGAAACACTTCGATATGGAGTGATTTCTGTTCGCTGAGATAGGCCTCCAGGATGCGAATCGCGCCATCAGGATCCTCCCGGTCTGGGTATGCCGATGCTGCGAGGCGGATGACGGACCGCTCGTCCGATGTCATACACTCACGGGCTCTGCGGAAATCCGCACGGGCCTGGTCAAGGTTTCCGAAGTATCTCCGGCAGGTCCCGCGGCCGAGGTACGCATCAAAGGATAGCTTTTCTGGATCCCCTTTTGGAATCTGTTCAAGAACATTAGTGAACAGTTCCTCAGCCTCCGACAATCGCTCGGTCACTATACGGCCCTCAAAGAAGTCCGTGATCCGCTCGAGTTCCTGTTGCAGAATCGTACTTCCCAACGCCAGGCCCACAGAGGGCCAGCTGGGCATCGCGTTGGCCTCCCTCAGAATCCGCTCCGAATCCGCTAGACGTTCGTGTTCAACAGCACGATTATGGAGCGCCCACGCCACCTGCGGACGGCCACGGGCCACATTCGGCACGGAATCCAGTAATTCATCGAACGACAGTTCCTTTGGGGCTGCCTGGACTCGGACCATTTGTGCCCGGCCTAGGTCCGGAGAATCCTGACACAACGCGACCGCTAGTTCGTAGGCATTTTTGTCATCTCCCAGGAGCAGATAGCCGTGTGCTTCAAGCGACCTAGCGTCCTCATCCAATCTCTGATGCTTAGCTGCCTGTATGTAGTATCGGCCAGCGGTCTCGGCCTGGCCTGTACCTAGCGTGGCGGTTCCTAGGTTGGCCAGCAGACGATACCGCTGCCGGGACGAGAGCCGGTCCCAGCGTCTTCTCTTCAGCTTTTCGAGGAGATCGATTGTGATTTCGGGTCGACCATCTCTGACGTATCTGAAGGCTTCGTCGATCTCAGTGTCTACATCAGGAGGCACAGCAGAGGCATCGGCTCCGAAGAAACGCCCCCGCACCTCCGGATGATCTCGAATTTTTGCGTCGAGCTCCGTCCGGCCCCACAGTATGACCTCCCAGGCTTTTCCACGCCTCGCAATCTCCTTTGCGAGAGCCTTTTCAGTTTTCCGCGAAAGGGCACAGGAAGCGGCCAATAGGTACACTGCCGGCTCCGGGTCGGGCGGGTCGTCGAGTACCTTCTTGAGCTCCTTCACGGCTGGTGTGGGACCTAACTCCCGCGTCCGCTTGGCCTGGGTCACCCATCGCCGGCCCTTCTGATCGGTACTTACGATGTCACATCCACCCTCGGCGCCGGCGTCACCCCAGTGGCGGACATCGCTGTGGCCTTCGGCCTGAAGCAGGGCGAAACAGAGC
This sequence comes from bacterium, assembly GCA_024231955.1. Classification (GTDB taxonomy): domain Bacteria; phylum Krumholzibacteriota; class Krumholzibacteriia; order JACNKJ01; family JACNKJ01; genus JAAEPZ01. Next base: position 3,927 of record JAAEPZ010000548.1, read on the forward strand.
TGCTCGAATTGCCGGTCGGAGAGCTCGTTGAATGGCAGGTTGTGTTCAGTGCAGGTCATATCCTCCCCTCCGTTGTAATCCAACATGGGGCTCACGACACTCAATCCGTCCTATATTGCCCTGCTCAGAGCCGGTCGGAGAGACTCTGCTCGAGGTCCGTCAGGATCTTGCCGTGGCTCGCGAGCAGCTCCTTGGCTGGACCAGCGTGGCACCGTGAAAGAGGTAATCGAGGCGGCGCCCCTCGCGCTGCCACTCGTTGGACTCCTGCCGCAAGACGTCCACCATCCGCGCCTCCTCCTGACCCTCCCCCATCCACGTGGTAAGCCGCCGCCACTTGCGGATCAGGGCCTCGGCGGCGTCCACCACCTGATGGCGGCGGGCCTCGTCGCCGCGCGTGGTCAGCAGGAGTGGGTCGGTCCACTTCGCCAGGACGGATTCCGCGACCCGCGGATCCTCACCGACTGCCAGAAGCTCCTCCCGACCGGCTCGGCGCCGGGTATCCTCGGTGCCCTTGCCCGCCCTGAACAGGCATAAGACGAACATCTTGCGCAGCGCCTCCTGCTCCACGTGGTCGAGCTTCTCGAACTCCTCCTCGGCTCGCCGGGTCAGCGCTCCCTCGATCCGACCTATCTGCTGATAACTCCGCAGCGTCAACCGCACGCCGCAACGCCGATCGTAGAGATCGAGCCCTTCCTGCCACGGCTCGCCGGGGACCAGGTCCCACTCGTCGGGCCACACTCGGAGCCCCGCCTCATCCGCCAACCAGCGGTCGATCTCTTTCACCAACGGCTTGTCGGCGCTGTTGTAGCTCAGGAAGGCGTCGAAGGATCTCGATGCACTGGCCATCTCCTCGGATTATAGCTGAGGCCTTGGCCGGGTTCACCAGCAGGTGGAGAACGGCCGGCCCGACATGCGCCAACACCGTCGCGCGGGGAACGGGTGGGATCCGCAATGCGGAGCGGGGTGCCCCGTTTCGCGAACTGGCTCTTGGTCGGGGGCCCTCCGGGGTGGGTCGGGTTCACCAGCCCGGGCCAGGGATCGCCCGGAGAAAGGGCGTGAGTGGAAGCCGCGGCGCGCGGGACGAAGCGCCTGGTCTCAGTCGCCTTATGTCAGCTGATCGCGGACCTCGGAGAAAGCGGGACCCTCTCGCAGGGTGAAGCCTTGCCCGATCAGATTGCGAATGAACTTCGGGAAGATGACGGGGATCCTCGCGCGGCGCTCGACGGCGGTCGCCGCCTTGATCTTTGCTGTGTAGCTTCCAGTAGCCGCGGTTCGAATCACCGTCCCTCCAGTGGAACGCCCGTCTCTCCAGGACGTAGCCGTCGGTCCAGAGGGAGAAGTAGACGTCCTCGCCCGCGAAGTCGGGATCCTCCGTGCTCGGGAGGTAGCGGTGGAGTCGGGCGATCTCGGATCCGTGTGCGCTGAGCTTTGCCATGATGTGCTCCTGATATGCGAAGGCGGCCCGACGGGCCGCCTCTCGTACCGGTCGGGGTGTGCCGGTTCACTTCTTCGCTTCGGGCAGGCGGAAGCCGATGAGACCGTCGCCGAAGTCCTCGGCGTCGAAGCTCCGAGCCTTCTCGAAGCTCAG
>JAAEPZ010000549.1 GCA_024231955.1 bacterium
GAAACCTTATCGAAGGACATTGCTTGAGCCAAGTGTCCTGTTGACCCGCTCGCCCCGGGCGGTTGGCTCGATCCTCGTGCTCGGTGACGAGATGGCAACTGGCTCGGCGGCGGCATATCCCCCGGCGGCTGCGGTGAAGCATCGCGTTGGGGCGTTCGCCCTCGACCTCCGAAAACAGTCGGCGCACCCCTTCGAACTGGGCCGTGCGTGACACTGCTAGCAGCACTCTGATAGGTAGGCACGTCTTCATCATGCTGTCATCGGAAACTCGACTGCTGTCGCGTATGCGCCCTCGGAAAAGGGTGGCGCTCCCGCACATCTTTGCTCGGTACGCTTCTTCGCTGGCCACGCGGAAGAGGACCCAAGTGGGGCCGGTAGCCGCCCCGGCTCAAGGTCCTTTGCAGAAAAGGTGGCGGCAGCCCGATGCCGAAATCTCGGGCATAGAGTGCGTCCAGTTCATCAGAATCATAATCGCAGGTAGTGCGCGTTAGATGCAATCCTTCCCAGTAGTGAATCGGCCTGCCCTCTACCCTCATTTCTGGCGGGATCGTTCCACTGTACTGAGGGTGAGGCGGTCGTC
>JAAEPZ010000550.1 GCA_024231955.1 bacterium
CCGCCAGGACGGGTCGCGGGCGACCGGTTGCGCCCGCTCGCATCTCACCAACTCAACACGCGGGCGACCGGCTGCGCCCGTCGAGATCTCACGCGCTTGCTGGCTGCCAACTCCACATAACTGGGTGCTCCACATAATCATCCCGTAAGTCGACGTCGGCATTTCAACCTGATGCGCAGCTCCGCAAAGGGATGAGCTGTCGATTTGCGGTATGAATGGGGGGTATTTCCGTCCGGGACCCCCTGCTCGTTCTCCGAGGGGCCCAGGCGACGCTGGCCCAGAGCTGGGATCCGCGCAGCGTCCTCGAATGGTTCCTGCCGCTTGGTTTCGGCGGACCCGACTTCAGCATCTGGGGTCAACGCTTCTACGGCGGCATACGCTGGCTCAACCCTCTGTTCGGGATGAAACCCTGGAAGGGCGCGCTGCCGACCCTGTACGCCGCGGTGTCGCCCGATGCGGTCGGTGGTGGCTACTACGGTCCCGACGGGATGGCGAACTGGCGCGGTTACCCGGCCCCCAACAAGCCCGCGGCCGACGACGCCGGACGTGGTCCGTCGTTTCATCCGGGTCAAGGAGGTGCTCAGCGGCCGTCTCCGGAGAAAGACCGTCTTTCTCTTCTACAGAGAGAGTGGCCTCGGCGAGGAGTCGGCGGCGATGCTGAGGCGAGCCGGCATCCTGATTCTCGATGCGAAGAAGCTGGCCCGCTACGAGACGCCCTCCGACCTATGAACGGTCGACTTATCGGAGCAGCACTTCCGCCTCGATCAGCTTCCACAGCAAGCGGATGGCATTGTTCATGGCGTAACGACGGATGGCGCCTTTGCCGATTCGATCCAGTTTCTGCTTTCTCTTGTCGCCGAAGTCGGAGATACCGCGCAGGATCAACGACCGCGCCGGGTCGGAGCGGCTGGCGATGGCCGCCAGCATTCCACCGCTCTCCATTTCGAGTGCCAGGAATTTGCGATTTATTTTCTCCAGCCAATCCGTGAACTGTTGCGCGGCGCCGACCACCGGACCCGACGCGATTGGCCCGGAGATGAACTGGGGCTGCTCCCGCAACCAGCTTTTTCTCAAGAGTTTTTCTAGATTTCCCCGGCCGACGGACTCCTGGAGCTCTCTTTCCCCATCTTCTTGCCACTGCCGATGTTGGTCGGCGTGGGCGAACTCGAGCTCCTGGGCTGCGCGCACAAGGTCGTCGCTACAGCGGTAAGGTGCGCCTCCTGCTTCGAGCTCAAATGTCGAATCCAGACCCGGAACGACTTTCGCTTGGTCCAGGTATTGATTCACATGATTCGCGACAACCACATCACCGAGCTGGACATCAGCGTCGATGCCCGCGGCGATTCCAAGCATGACGATGGTTGTAGGATCACGACGATTGATGAATCGGTCGGTTGCCAAGGCGGCGTCTTTCGGCCCCATGGAGCCTACAAACGTCGCCGCGCAACCATAGGGCCGACCTCCTGCGATCGCCCATTCAAAAATGTAATCGTACGCTCCCGTGTCCCCATCCTTTTTCAAAGCCGGAGAAGGAAGCTGGCGATGAAGCTCACGGAACTCTTCCCGCAATGCCACGATGATCCCGACGTCGATCGGGCGGCGGCGGGCGGCGGCGGGCGGGGCTTGAGGGATCACCGTAGAATCTCCCAAAGGAATGTCCGTCAACTCGGCTTGAGGATCTCTAGATGAGCAGGATGAACGGGTTGAAGAACTCTCCTTCAGCACGAAATTGCTCCATGCCTCGCCGGGAAGGAGAAACCGGTCGTCGTCCATGGTTACCAAGCCCAGTCGTTGCATGCTTCGTGCACGCCGTCGATGCAGATCCGACAACGCGTGTGGGCTCACGCCGGATGCGCACTTTCTGAGCAGTTTCTTTTCGTCTTCCGAACGCGCCTCCCACCATTTCTTGAATCCCCTTTGCATTTCATCTGCAAAGTCGTAACTGATCGCCTCGTAGTTGATGTCGGGAGGGCTTTGCCACACCATGTCACAAAATAATTGCAATCCAAAGGCGAGACGACCGGCCTGCTTCTGAGCCCATTCGGCGGCCTCCCTGTTGTCCAAGCGGCCTACCAGCTGCTGCACAGCTTTGTCTTCGAGCTCGCCAACCCAGACCTTTTTGGAGTCGTTGAGGAACTTCGATTTCAATCCAGCCTTTTCGATTAGATCTTCGAGGTTTCGCGATGCTGCGGAAATCCAAACCAGCTCGCTGCTCTGACAGAACTCTCTCAAGGTATCCAGAAACCTGCCGTTCAATCGATGTTCGCTCTCGACGAGAGCCGACGCCTCGTCGACCAGGAGCAGTAGCGGAAGAAGATCTTTCAACGCCCCCTGCACTGAGAATTTTTCCAACGTCTCTTTTGTAACGGCGCTTTGACCGCGTTTCTCGGCAATGGCGAGTACTAGATCCTCGGGCGATTGCCCCACATGAGCATTGACCGACACAACTGAGCGATCTTGCCACCTGGGCGCAAAGCGCTCCACCCATCTCAGGAGCGAGGTCTTGCCCATGCGGCGCTCACCTAGGAGCTGGACCGACTGGCCCCTCTTGACGGCTGCGCGGATCTGATCACGCTGCGTCTTGCGTCCGAGGAGCTTGTTGGGCTCGACCACGGGACCGGCAATGAAGGGAGACTTCATGGCTTGGTTCCTTTCGGAAAGGTTGTGTGCTGGGGTAAGCCTATATTCTCAATAATCCAGTCCGCAAACATTGGGATCGCTACCGCCAGACGATTATCGCGTTCGCTGACGTAACTTTCCTCCTTGAGAGTCTGAATCACACTCCGCTGATCTTGGTCGACGTCCTCACCCGCGGCCAGACAATGCAAAACGCGTTGTTCCTCCTTGGTCCGCTGACGCCAGATGTCTCCCAAAACAAGCGCCTCGCCGAGCGCCCGATCGATCGCGGTCTCGATGTCGTCGGAGGTGGCCTTGAGCCGCTTATTCTCGTTCAGGCGCCGGCAAAGAACGTCGCAGACCAGCTGCACCAGGAACGGGTGGCCGTTGGTCGTCTCAGCGATGCGCTCGACGCCGCCGGCCGGATAGATGTCGGGAAACCCCGGCACGGGTCGACGAATCAGATCC
>JAAEPZ010000551.1 GCA_024231955.1 bacterium
GCGACGCCCTGACCTGGCTCCTCGGCACCCCGCGGGTCTACGAGGCGTTGCGCCGGGGCAAGCCGGTCGGGGAGATCCTCGCCGCCGACCGGGGGGATCACGAAGCCTGGCGCGTCGCCCGCCGGGAGGCGCTGCTGTACTGACGGCGGTACGTAATGCATTGAAAACAAAATGCATTGAAAACAAAGAAGTCTTATTGTTAAGACGGCACATGATCAGAGGCGTTTCCCTCAGGGTGGCAAGGGCAAGGCTTGCGGGAGTTCAAACGGGCGATGATGGTGGCGTGAGATCCCACCATCCGCTGCGAGCACCACACCTTGCCCTTGTTTTTGCCCGGGCAAACAAGGGCAAACTTCGATTACGTTCGACGCCTCCGGCATCTGGACGGAGCGATTGATCATACGCCCCACTGTCTGTGTCGTTTGCCCTTGCCACCCCGATGTCGGGGTTATTCCTCCTTCGCGAGACCTAAGGCGAAATGCGCCGTTTGCCCTTCCAGGCGATTCGTCCTGAGTAAGTCCTGGGCTATTCTTCTTTGCTGTGCAGCAGATATGGGTGCGGCTCTTTTGGAACGGCGCCGGTGGGAGACCAGGGGCCGGGCACCCACAGCGAAGGCTGGAGCCGTTCCATCAGCGAGATCTGAGCCTCCGTTCCCCAGCCCGGGTCAAGGCTGCGTAGGGCAAGAAAACACCGACGTATCGAGCTCAGGCCACCATACGCCCCCGAAAAACGCCTCCTCTCAGCGCATGGCTTGGCCTAAACTGCTGAAAACAAAGACGATCAGGCCTGATCAAAAAGAGCCGCACCCAGCAGATATTCCAGATTTTTCCGGACGCTCTGAGTGTTCGGATGGTCGGCGCCTAGACC
>JAAEPZ010000552.1 GCA_024231955.1 bacterium
CAGCGGGAGCTGGCGCCGGGTGCGCATCAAATCCGCCTCTGCCTCTGCCCACCGGTTTGACCGGTGGCGCAGCAATCTCCTTTGGCCAGTCCGCGCTGCTCCCCGGGGATGGGATCCCCCTGCCCACAGCTCGTGTGGCCGGGGTCGTCTTCTTCGCCGTGTCCCTGCTCGCACGCTGATCCCGCTGTTCGGCCCCAGTCCCCGGGCTCAGACTTTCAGCTCTCGCTCTACGAGCGATGTCGGCGGCTCCTTCTCCCATTCCCACCGAAGATGCTGACGAGACAGCTGGCGATGACCCCCTGGACGGCGGTCTAACCACTGCTCTTGGTGCCTTCTGATCGATCTTGAACTGCGCTACCAGCAATGGCCGTCTGAAGAACCCCTCCTTGAATGCAGTCGCCGCCGTGGGTGGCACAACTTCGTCCAACGTAGTTGGAAGCTGTTGTATTGGCACAGGATCCCCCATCTCGCTCCCGAGGACACTGCGGTAAGTGTTGATCTGCTCCAGCGCCATCACCATGCCTCTTCGTCCCGTTTGCAGCTCCGTACATTGTGCACCCCGTTCGCGAGCCTGCTGCAGCTGTCGACCTTCTTTGGTGATGTCCACGTCGGCCCCATTGGCGATCAGAAACTGTCCCAGCTCCAGCCTGGGCATTCCCAATTTGAAATGCCGGCCGACCATAGCGCTCACATCTTCGTCGGCGTACAGCTCCAGCATGCTTAGCTTCGGCAGCGGTGCGTAGAACTTCTTGGGATGCCCCTCAGTTCCGAAGCTGCTGGCAAGGACGTATTGCCCGGACACTTCTCCGCCGTACAGTCGCGTGATGGCGCCCAGCTGTTCGTGACGAGCTAGCGTCTCATTCTGCATCCCGAACATTCGTCGCAAGTTGCGCGGCGAATCCCAGAGGTTCTCATTCTGTACGAACCCTCCGGCGTTCTTGATCAGCTGGAACAGGTCTCCCTTGCAGTAAATGATCGTCCCCGTTCCGCACTTCCTCTCGAATTCCTGAGCGTATCTCTGCAAGAGACCACGCTTGTTGATCCGGATCCAAGCAATCATCTGCTTGCAGGGTTGTCGATTCTTGTCCGCCTCTCTTTGAATGCTGTCGAGGACTGCTGCTAGACGCAGTGCCGGCTCAAACTGGTAGCAGAACATCTGCGCTTGAATGTTCGGATGGAAGCACTTCACATCACCGCGCGTCCCCCACCGATGTTCTATGTAGCAATAGAGCAATCGGTGGCACTCGTTCATCTGCCCCTGCGAGCACAGCGTGTTCCGGATCCGTTCCAACGCCGTGAAGATCTGAGCGACGCAAGCGCCATTCATGATCACCGGACTCCACAGCGCGGCCTGAATTCCCGTGCAGCAAAGCAATAGTGCCGCGCACCTGCAAGCCTGA
>JAAEPZ010000553.1 GCA_024231955.1 bacterium
AGGTTGAGCCGGGCCTAACTTCAGAGCAGCCGACGGTAGAGAAATCCGCTTCCGTCAGCCTCCTCATCCCGAACGGCGTCCGGGTGCGCCCCATAGCGGACAAACCCTTGGCGCTCATAAAACGCGATGGCTCTGTGATTTCTCTGGGCTACAGAAAGTTCGAGTTGCTCGACCCCTGCTCCTTTTGCCTCTTCGACAACTCCCGCCATGAGTGCCTGGGCAGCGCCCGAGCCATGAAAATTTTCCATGACGAAGAAGGGGCCTATTTCGCCACGATGACGAATTCGGATGGGCTGAAACTGGCGATATCCGCAAAAACCTGCGAGCAGCTCGCCTTCAAAAATTCCCCTCGTCCCGCCTGCGTCCAAAATTGTCTGGCATCTTTCCATCGTCAGATCATCGACTTCGGCGGGCGTCATCAGGAAGCCGGTCGGAAAGTTCTTCACGCCAGTAACGAAGATCTCTCTCCATTCCTGTGCGTCGGCCGCCGTAAGGGAGCGATACGTGAACATTGCAAATCCTTCGATGACAGCCGGTTGGGCCATTGTTCCAGCCTTGCGGGAAGGACGTAAAGGCAATCTCGGCAACGTCTGGCG
>JAAEPZ010000554.1 GCA_024231955.1 bacterium
CTGCGCTGATCCACGACGTCCTGGCGCGTAGCGAGCTCCTGAGGCCCGGTCCAGGCGTCCTGAACGAGCCGAGATCCTGGCCGATGGCCCATAAACCACTGAAAACAAAGGATTTACGAAGAGGGTGGCACCTCTCAAGGGGAGCACCTCTCAAGGGGATGCACCTCTCAAGGGGATGGACCCTGGGCTATACTTGTGAAACAAACCTCTCCAGGGGCCAGGTCGCTGAGGCGCTCCGCCATGGCGGCAGCGGTGGTGCTCGGCGGGCGCGGCATGGGCAAGAGCGTGTTCCTGCGGCAGCTGCGGGCGGCGCTCAATCCCGAGGGCGACACCCGGGTCATCCTGATCTCGGCCCCGCCGGCGGCGCTTACCGTCCAGGCTTGTCTCGGTCACCTGGCCCGTCGCCTCGGCGTCCCCGCGGAGGATTACTTCAGCTCCAGCGAGGTCATCGATTCCTACTTCGCCCGCGACTGCATCCCCAAACGGCTGGTGTTGCTTTTCGACGAATTCGACCGCTACACCGAGAAGGGCGGGTCCGCCACCAACCCGCCGGCGAACCTCGCACGAGCCGAAACCGGCGGCTGCATGGGCAACGCGCCTGATTGCGGAATCGCTGGCGCCGCGTTGGCGCAATGGACACCACGACCAGAGGGTGCTAGACTCGATCCGCTCGCGGGCAAGTGGCTCCACAGCAAGGCGGCGAGGTCAGATGAAACCGAACCGGAGCTCTGCGCCCCCCGAGGTGCCCCCATCAGAACCTCGGAGCACTGCGCCCAACTCGCGGAGCCCAAGAAGCTCTGAAGGCACCGCGAAGAGTGCCCTGGCTGCGGAGCAGATCCGCCGCCCCCGCGTGCAGGCGTCAGCCGGGCGCAGTGGGGCCGCGAGACCGGTAGTAGGGGGCGTGAGCCGGAAGGCACCCTGGGCGTTATACGGCACTTCGGAGATGAGTTGTTTGTTGAATGCCACTGAGTCGAATAAACATCGAGCATGTCATGAAGAAGGAAGATACGGAAATCGAAAGACCCCACGTTTTTTTGAGCGTTACGATGTGCGTTTTGATGTGCCTTCTATTTTCGTATTCGCTGCCTGCGAAGTCCTTCTCTAAATGCCCTGGAAGGGAAACGGCGAAGAAAGCGCTGTCTCGTTTCAAGGCGGATGACCATGGCGCTACAGTGAGCCTTCTAGTAAAGGCCGATATGCGTTACGGCGGCGGAGCACTTTTATGTTTCTTTAAGTTGGCATCCTCTGAAGAAATCCCAAAAGAATCTTACCGCCAACTTGGCTTGAGCCTGTTGGAGGCAGGAGGCGAGGGGATAAGCTTGGAGGCAGAGCTGGCCTTGAAATATCTCGAAGGTTCTGAGTGGGCCTATAGAATGGCCTCTGGGAGCCAGTGGGAGGACGCCGACAGCATGCTCGTGCGACTGGGCTTGGCGAGGTCTCTTGTCGAGCAAGTATTTACTCACGAGCAGCGGCATCTCGGCTGGGAGGCTGAATATTTATTAAAGAGTTATCTTGAAAACAACTCATCTTCCCAAGAAGCCGATTGGGCACGTGAGATGATTGAGAAACTTCATTCTGTCAACGCAGAACACGATGCAGTAGCTGATTATCCTACGGACCCTGTTCACGTAGGCGGTGCCGTCAGTCCGCCGGAGAGGTTGTATTCTCCGCAACCGCGGTATACCAAAGATGCTCGGATGGCCAGGGTGCAGGGGGTGGTTATTCTAGAAGGGATTATTGATTTGAATGGCAACCTGACAAATGCAAAGGTCCTTAGAGGCTTGCCGATGGGCCTGAGCAGGACCGCTATCAATAAGTTCGAAAGCTGGAAATTCAAGCCGGCTTTGTTGAATAACGAGCCGGTGCCGGTATATTACAACTTTACTGTGAATTTTCGGCTCCAATGAGAAGGCGGCGTGAGCGGCGCGGTGCGCCAGAGGCGGCGACCCGCAACGTTGTGTGGGCTCATCGCAACGGGGCGATCCGCAATGTTGCGGCGGCAACCGGCGAGGACCCGCCGTCGGGGACGCGGTGGAGTACCCGACCAAGGGCCAGGTTGCGCAATCGGGGGCTGCTATCCTTTTATTACCCTTTATGGTGCCCTTTGCGGCCCTTCTGCCTGCCTATATGGTGCCCGTCGTTTCGCAACTCAAGTAATTTCAGCTGGTTAGGTGCTTGAAAATCGTTTTGGAAGTAATTCATTGTCTTGCTAATAGATTCTTTTTCTAAGTCCCGCATTACCAGTGAGAAAGAGCTCACTAATTAGCGCCATCGAACTTTGGTGTCCACGGGAATGTGATACATACTAACTCCCCTGTTTTCAGTGGCTTAAGTCCCCAAATGAGAGAGCAGAGGGGTCCTAGGCCCCCTTGAAAGGGCCTCTGGACCGGTCGGGCGAGGAAAAGAGCGGAGCGATCCGGGAAAGAGGGGCCGCGGTGGGGTGCTGGAGTGGGAAGAGCCACCTGTCGGGCCTTCGAGCAG
>JAAEPZ010000555.1 GCA_024231955.1 bacterium
GGCCGACAGGGCGTAGCCTGCATCCCAGACCTGGTAGTAACTGAACGGGTTGTAGAGAACCCGGTTGTTGAACCCGGTCGCGGAGGTGGCCAGACCGTTGGCATCCGGATCGTAGTTCACGACACCGGCGACCATATCGGCTGCAGTGGTCTCCCACTCGAAGGCGACCTCGGACATGGAACCGGTCGGCACGATTGCCGAGAAGTTCTCGATTGTCGGACAACCGCCATCGATCCAGATACTCGGGGCGCCGCCCAGGTACTCCAGAGTCGGGTGCGTCGCGAAAACCTTCGGCGCCAGTATGCTCGTGTAGTCATCGTAGAACTGGGTCTCCGAGAGGACTTCAACACCCATGTTGACGTTGAGGAAGGTCGTCGAGTTCGACAGGTCAGCGGCGATTTCACTCCCCATGATCCACAGATAGGCATCATGGTTGTGGTCGTTCAGCCACTCGTCCAGGAGCTCGTCATCATAGACCTTGTCGCTCAGGCTCGCACTCGAGATCGTATCGCTGGAAAGATTAGCCGAGTCCCACACCATTGTGCGGTACTGCGAGATATCATTGTAGCTGGCACGACCGGCGAGACCGTTCTGCAAACCGGAACTCGGGGACTGGACAAAGTACTCGTCAAAGACTGTGTAGCCGTTGTAACGGAAGCCTTCGTACCACCAGGCACCGACGCCGCCGTCATTGACGAACAGCATCTCGACGCCCGCGGTGGGCAGGCAACGGATCCTGTAGGCTCCACGCAGATCCGGATCCGTTGAGAGTGCCCTTGAAGGCATGGTCTCGGTGGTCCCGTCGATGGCTTCAGCCCAGTAGAAATAGCGGATGATGTCGCCGGCCTGGAAGTATTCCTCGCTCAGATCGAACGCGAAAGTACCGTCGGTGATGACATCGTTGTTCTGAGCCGAGTCGGCCTCGACGCAGTTCCAGGTGTTGCCGAAGAAATCGACAGTGCCGATGATCGGAGAGTAGATACCATCGCTGGCATCCTGGTCGCCCATCAGCGGGTCAACGGAGCCCTCGTGCGGACCAGCCGTGACGCGGAAGTACATGTACAGGTTCGGACGATCCTCGCCTGCAGCGGTACTGGCATGCGTCTGGATGCCGCCGAGAAGATCCATGTTCAACTCGACCACGGTCGAGTCGCCGGGCAGCATCAGAGCTTCATCGACGGGAGCGACATCGTCACTGTTGTCGATCCGGACAAATCCATCGACTTCGGGGAAGTTGTCCTGGAAGCGACGATAGCGATCAACGTTCCACGCGACGGCGGACTCATTGACGACCTTCAACTCGACATTGTCGAAGTAGGGGGTCGGCGAGTGGCCGGTTCCGTCACCGTGCTCGTTGCACCAGACTTCACACTGGTCAATGGTATTCAGACGGGCGGCGACACCGGTGATCGTTCCGTTATCGGCCGAGGTGGCCAATTCGAGCGTCACGACGCGACTGGTGAGGTACCACATCTTGTCCGCACCGAAGTACACGGTGCCATCACTCTCAAAGGGACCCAGACACGGGATCTCTTCGGTTTCGGCCGAAATACCCCACATCTGGAAAATCAAGGCGTTGAGAGGATTGTCCTGGTAGACCCAGTAATCCAGGTAGACGGCGCTGTTCGCATTAACGTTCAGAGCCACGCCATTGGGATCGTCCAGAGAGTGGGCTTCATTGCAGATCGGACTCTGGATGCCGCAGTCGACATACGGAGGACCGTAAACGACGACCGGGATCGGATAGGCCGAATCGAGCGTTTCGGGATCGTAGAAAGCCCAGGCGTAGGTCGGGTTCAGCTCACAGATGTCTTCGCTGAACAAGTTGGAATACAACTGACCATAGTTCCCGGTGCCCGCAGGTGACGAGAAGGTCATCCAGGCGGGCTGGAGATGATCTTCAAAGTCGGAACGACCGGCTTCGACGCCGTCAACGGTCAGGATGACGTTATCGACCCAGATCGGACCCATGTCGTTCGGGAATCCGGGAGTCTGGCTGGACCACCCACCATCGGAGGTGAAGTGCAGCGCGAGATCGCCGATTACCTGACCGGGATAGTCAGTGGCCAGAGCTGTGACATCGGCAGAGACGACGGGCTGGGGACCAGCATCCATCCATGTCTGCAGAACGACCCACTCTTCATCCACTTCAACCACGACCTGGAACCAGTCACAGTCGTCGGCTTCGTAATCGGACCGGAACTGGAACTGAACC
>JAAEPZ010000556.1 GCA_024231955.1 bacterium
GGCCGACAGGGCGTAGCCTGCATCCCAGACCTGGTAGTAACTGAACGGGTTGTAGAGAACCCGGTTGTTGAACCCGGTCGCGGAGGTGGCCAGACCGTTGGCATCCGGATCGTAGTTCACGACACCGGCGACCATATCGGCGACTGAGGTCTCCCACTCGAAGGCGACTTCGGCCATGGAACCCAGCGGCTTGATCGCCGAGAAGTTCTCGATTGTCGGACAACCACCATCGATCCAGATACTCGGGGCGCCGCCCAGATACTCCAGAGTCGGGTGCGTCGCGAAGACCTTCGGCGCCAGGATGCTCGTGTAGTCATCGTAGAACTGTGTCTCCGAGAGGACTTCAACACCCATGTTGACGTTGAGGAAGGTCGCCGAGTTCGACAGGTCAGCGGCGAGTTCACTCCCCATGATCCACAGATAGGCATCATGGTTGTGGTCGTTCAGCCACTCGTCCAGGAGTTCGTCATCAAAGACCTTGTCGCTCAGACTCGCACTCGAGATCGTATCGCTGGAGAGATTACCCGAGTCCCACACCATTGTGCGGTATTGCGAGATATCATTGTAGCTGGCACGACCGGCGAGACCGTTCTGCAGACCGGAGCTGGGAGACTGAACGAAGTAGGTGTCGAATGAGGTGTAGCCGTTGTAACGGAAACCTTCACGCCACCAGGCGCCCACGCCATCATCATCAACGAACAGCATTTCGATACCCGCAGTTGGCAGGCAGCGCAATGTGTAGGCGGTACGCAGATCCGGATTTGTGGACAGCGTGTTGGCGGGCTGGGTCTCGATGGTTCCATCAACAGCTTCGGCCCAGTAGAAATACCTGAGGATGTCGCCGGCCTGGAAGTACTCCTCATTCAGGTCGAATGCGTAAGCACCGTCGGTGATGACATCGTTGTTCTGCGCCGAGTCGGCCTCGACGCAGTTCCAGGTGTTGCCGAAGTAATCGACAGTGCCGATGATCGGAGAGTAGATACCATCGCTGGCATCCTGGTCGCCCATCAGCGGGTCAACGGAGCCCTCGTGCGGACCAGCCGAGACGCGGAAGTACAGGTACAGGTTCGGACGATCCTCGCCCGCTTCAGTACTGGCATGCGTCTGAATGCCGCCGAGCAGATCCATGTTCAGTTCGACGATTACCGAGTCACCGGGCAGCATCAGGGCTTCGCCTGCAGGCGCGATGTCATCGGAGTTGTCGAGGCGGACATATCCGTCGACTTCCGGGAAGTTGTCCTGGAATTGACGATAGCGATCAACGTTCCACGCGACGGCGGACTCATTGACGACCTTGACCTCGATGTTGTCGAAGTAGGGGGTCGGCGAGTGACCGGTTCCGTCACCGTGCTCGTTGCACCAGACTTCACACTGATCGTGACAGGCCAGACGAACGGCGACACCAGTGATCGTTCCGTTATCGGCCGATGTGGCCAATTCGAGCGTCACGTTGCGACTGGTGAGATACCACATCTTGTCGGCACCGAAGTAGGAGGTGGCGTCGCTCTCGAAAGCGCTGAGACAGGGGATCTCCTCGGTTTCGGCTGCGACATACCACTCTTGGAAAATCAGCGCGTTGAGAGGATTGTCCTGGTAGACCCAGTAATCCAGGTAGACGGCGCTGTTCGCGTTGATGTTCAGGGCCACGCCATTGGGATCATTCAGAGAGTGAGCCTCATTGCAGACCGGACTCTGAATACCACAGTCGACATACGGAGGGCCGTACGCGACGACGGGGATCGGATAGGCCGAATCGATCGTTTCGGGATCGTAGAAAGCCCAGGCGAAAGTCGGGTTCAGTTCGCAGATGTCTTCGCTGAACAGGTTGGAATACATCTGGCCATAGTTACCGGAACCCTGGGGTGACGTGAATTCCATCCAGCCGGGCTGGAGATGATCTTCAAAGTCAGTCCGGGCGGTCTCGACGCCGTCAACGGTCAGGATGACGTTATCGACCCAGATCGGACCCATGTCGTTCGGGAAACCGGGAGTCTGGCTGGACCAACCGCCATCGGAGGTGAAGTGCAGCGCGAGATTGCCGATTACCTGACCGGGATAGTCAGTGGCCAGAGCGGTGACATCGGCAGAGACGACGGGCTGGGGACCAGCATCCATCCATGTCTGCAGAACGACCCACTCTTCATCCACTTCAACCACGACCTGGAACCAGTCACAGTCGTCGGCTTCGTAATCGGACCGGAACTGGAACTGAACC
>JAAEPZ010000557.1 GCA_024231955.1 bacterium
ACGCGCTGGCCGGGCAGGTAAAAGCTGCGCTCGGTCGAGACGTTGACGCCGAATTTTGGCAGCACGTAGGGCCGCACCTCGACCGTGCGCTCCGAACTCGCGTTGCCGACAGAGGCACTGAGCTTGTAATTCCCCTGGTTGACCATATCGGCCAGCACAAAATCGGTGGCGGCGATGCCAAAGTCGGACGCCGTCACGCTTTGGCGAAAGACCTTGTTCCCCTTGGCGTCTTCCACCAGGAAATTGACTGTCGCGCCCTGGGCGGGGATCAGATCAAAGGTGCCCAGGGCCAGCGCCCGCATGTGGATCGTCTGGCCGGGCTGGTAGAGCGGCTTGTCGCTGCTCAAAAGCACCCGGTATTCCCGCTCAATGCTCACCAATTGTTCTACCCGGTCCTGTCCCAACGCCGATTGGGTCTCGACGACGAGACGTGTGCGGATGGATGTGTTGGAGGGCACGTGAAAATTGACGGGTAAACTGCCGGTCTCGTCGGTCTGTCCCTCAAAGACGTCACTGACCGGCCTGCCGAGTTGTTGCAGACTGACCTTTACATCGGCTCCAGGGATCGCTTCGCCCGTGCCAAAATCCTGTACCACCACGCGCACCGAGGCGTCGCTATCGGGCGCAAAGCGAGTTGCCCCCACCACAATGGTCTGCTGATCGTCCACGCGCTCAAGCAGCGTGTCGAACCAGCGCAGCGCTGCCAGTCCGGCCAGGAGGAGCAAGATGACGAGCAGGTAGGGCGCGGCGTTGAGCCAACGCTTGCCGGTACGGGTTTGTTTCGCAATTGGGGATTGGACGTTCATATTGCTACCTCCTGTTCCTGGTTACACTACAGCGAATGAAGAAAGGCATGTCCTGAGCTTGTCGAAGGGAACGAATTGGGAATGCGCGAATAACTGATTCGTTTCTTTCCGCCATTCGTTGTAGTGTCGAACTCTATTACTTATAGTAGTGTGGGGTGGGGAACGTTCACTTGATACGGGGGACTTTTGCCCTTGCGAAGGATAATCCCTTCGCAAGGGCATCGAGGGACCGACCGTCTACTCGTTTACCGTCACCTCCAACGGCGGCTGCACCGTCAAGTCGCTCGGATTATAATAATCATACGCGCTCGATGGCGGCGTCTGCGCCCGCATCGGGAAACGCGCCCGCAGCCGGTAGCTGAAGGACAACGGCGCTTCGTAGGCCAGATTCTCCAGGTAGATGATGATCTGCCTGCCCGTCAGTTCGTAGCGCGAGATGATGCCTTGCTCCACCAGGCGGCCCAGGTCCTCGGCCAATACCGTAAAGCCAGGCGGCACGCCCAGGTCGATCAACGCCATCGGGACCACGCCTGCTTTGTTGAGCCGCACGCCAACGTTCACCGCCACCTCGTCGTTTACCGACAACTGCATGCGGTCATACTCGACGTTGATCGAGATCAACTCGCGCGCACCTGTCGCAGGTTCTAGCCTGTCCCAGGGCAAATAGTAGCGCGTCATCACCTGGTACATCAAGTTTCCACCGCCCTCAAGTTCGATCTGCACGCGGTTGTCGCCAGAGGGCGAGAAACCGCGATCAAAGCTGACCATGTGCACCACGTCGCTGTTGCTCTCGTCGATGGTGATCTTTTGCGTCAGTTCATTGTTCAGGCTCACGTACACCGTGGCCGGACCTTCTGCCTGGCCCATCCGCTCGGTCGCCAGCAGCAGTGTCTTGAGCGAGAGGATGGTGGCCTGGGTCGTCTGCCACGTGCCCCAGCTATCCTTCGATTGGATCAGGTACGCCAGCGCGCCGCTCACCGCGTCAGGATAGACACCCGCCTTCATAAAGGCGTAGGCGGCCAGCGCCGTCGTCTCCATACTGCCGCTCTGGCCGGTCGCGCCCATGAACGATGCGCCGCCCATCGGCCAGTAGAAAGCGTCCCCATCCTCCACGCGCATCTCGTACAGCCGCTCCAGCGCCGCCCTGCTCGTCGAGTCGTCGGGGGCGTAGGCGGTCAGCGCGTTGGCGATCAAGGCCAGGCTGTAGGCGTCATCTTCCTGCAACGCCGATTCGCGGATGTAGGCGATGGCCCGCCCGACCTCTTGCGTGTCCGCGTAACCCGCCTCGATCAACGCCCAGGTGATGTAGGCGCTGGTGGGCGCAACGGAACTGATCTGCCAGTGCTCGGATTGGCCGTGGTCGCTCCAGGTCCCGTCCGCTTGCTGTTGAGCGAGCAACCAACGGGCCGTGCGCTCGATCAGCGCCTCGTCCACCGGATAGACCTGGGCCATATCGTTGAACTCCATCAGCCCGAACGCGGTCAGAAATGGCCGCGCTGGTGGCTCACCAAAGAGGCTAAAGCCGCCGCCGTTCACCTCAAAGGTCAGCAAACGCTGGTAGCCGGTCGCCACGAACTTTTCGGCCTGCATCTGCAACTCGGGATTCGCCTGGCCGGTGGTCTGCAAATAGTCGAGCACCAGAACATTCGGGTACGTCGCCGACGTACTTTGCTCGAATCAGCCATTTGGCAGACGAAGTATCTTTTGCAGCCCCTCTACCACCTGCGACATCACCCCCGGGTAGATCTTGACCTCGACGTAGCCCGTGTCCGGCACAGCCTCCGGCGGGATACCAGCGTCGAATTCCTCGTCCCCGCGCAGCCAGTCACTCTCGCTGAAGCGGAACTCTTTGCCGTCCGGCACGACGTTGACCTCGCGCCGGATCGCGTCGCTCTTATGCTCACCCCAAGCGGTCACCTGGAAGCCGCGCCGCCCGAATTTGAGCACGTGGATGGGAAAATAGACCACCTCGATGTCGTTGGACCCGATGGTCAAGGTTTGTTCCGCCAGGTCCGGGTCGAGCAATTCGAACCAGGATTCCGGCTCGACCACCAGCCGCACCTCTTGCGCGTCGGGCAAATAGTTGAACACGCCCACCGGGATGCTGATCTCGTCCCCCTGCGTCAGCGAGACGGGCAGATCGACGTCCACGAAAAAGTCCTGGAACACGCGCACGCCGCGCGTGGTGAATCCCAGCCGTCCATCCTGCGACGAGGCCAGCGCCGTCAGCCGCCAGGTGGTGATCGAGTCGGCCATTGGGATCTCTAGCGAGACGAAGCCGCCCTCGTCGGTGAGCGCCTCCGGATTCCAGTACAGCGTTTCCGGGAAATACTGGCGCAGACGCGGCGCCTCGCCATCAGCCGCCGGTTCCTGTTCGCTCGGCGCTTCTGGCGCTGGCGTGGGTTCTGCCTCGAAAACCACTTCCACCATCGCCTCACCCTCGACCTCGACCTCCCGCGTCACCTCGATTTGTTCCCAAGTCACCTGGGGCGACAAAAAGTCGTATCCGGGGATAAAGCCCCTCACCACCATCACGATCACGAGCGTGGACAGCATCGACAGCGCCCCGATGGCGGTGCTCGCCGCCCCGCCAAAGCGACGCGCCTGCAACCAACGCCCTTGCCCAAAGAGCAGATATGCGCCTGGGATCAGTAGATAAGCAAAAGCGATGACGAGGACCAGGGCGTCAGGCAGTGTGTCGCTCAAGCCCATCGTTCGCACCAGCAAAAAGAGCAGTCCGACCCAGGCCAGCGTCAGCACGACGATCGACTTGGCCGCCGGGTCGCGCTTTTGCCAGGCGTAAACGACAAAGGCCAGCATCCCCAGCCCAGAAGCGATGCTCACCACAGCGCCCATCACCCCTTGATTCGAGATGTTCAGGTACAAGAACACACAGGCCAGGACACCTCCGCCCATCCAAAAGCGTCCCAAGGTGCCAATCAGGCGTTCGAACGCTTGCCGTATCACCTTGTCTCGCCACAGCGCCGTCACCACCACCCCGCACAATGTCAGTGGGATGAGGGTCATCCCGGCAGCGGCCGCCTGCCCGATGCGCTTGAAGCCGCTCGCCCGCTTTGGGTTGGCGCTGATTACCTTTTCCAGGCGTGTGTTGGTCAAGTTGGGGACGGTTGCCGGTGTTCCGGCCCAGGTCGCCGCTGCCGCCGTATCCTGCGCCGAGCGGACCGGTTCCGTGTCCTCGTCGCGGCTGGCAGCGGGCAGTTCAAAGCCGTCGATCTGGTAGAAGGGTTCCATCAACTCTTGCTCTAGCATAAAGTAGAGCTTGGCGAAACCGGGGTACTGGCGTTGCAGCGCAAAGACCGACTCGTCCACGATTGCCACCCCCAGCGCGGTCTGTATCCCGCCACCCTGTGCCGTGTCGCCGGTCTGGAAATCGAGCACCGCCATCTCGCCCGGCAGGTAGGTTTTCTTGTTTGCGGAGACGGCGATGGCGACGTCATTGGGCGCGTCCACCACCACCAGCCGCGTGTCGCGAGCGATGGTCCCGTCGAGCAGCACTTTGTAGGCGTGCAGTTCCAGCGCGCCGTACAGATCAGGGCTGACGTCCACGGCAAACTCGGCCTTTCCGCCCTGCACGCGGGCCGAGCGGGTAGAGATCGTCTGGCCGTCCTTGACAATGTCCAGGTAGATGCTGCCAGACTCGACCGGTGTGAAAGCGGCCAGGTTCATTGTCTCGCCGACGACGTAGGCGGCCCGGTCGGCGCGCAAGAGCACGCTGTCGCTGCCGGACTCACTCTTAAAGATCACCTGGTGGCTGGCCGAAAGGCCCGTTTCGTCTTGGGCGACAATGTCCAGCACGTGGCCGTCTGCTTGTGGCGTTAGTGTGAACTCGGTCAGGCCAAACTCGCCGCTGTCGAGTTCGACCACCTCGCCGCCGTCTACGCGGATGCGCAAGCGCGCCGGCGCGGGGCGGCCATCGGGATAGGAGGTGAGCACATAGACCACGTTCTCGACGCCCCGTCTGAGCGTCCCGCTCTCGGCCACCGCCTCGATCAGCAGCGGCTGTGCGGCGACGGGCAGCACCTGGCTGACCTGTTCCGGGTGCTCGGTCTGGTCGATCACCGTCACCTCTAGCGCGAACTGGCCCTGCCCCGCATCCAGGCCCGACCCGGCAAAGTATTCGGGCAGGTCAAAGCCAAACTCGTAGGTCCCGTTCTCGTCCGTCTGGCCGAGTAGATCGACTATCACCACGCGCTCCACGTCCCACACGCTGCCGACGATCTGCACCTGGCCCTCGGCCACCGGTTTGCCAAAGAAATAGTCGGCCTGCACCACGCCCTCCACGCGCTGGCCGGGCAGGTAAAAGCTGCGCTCGGTCGAGACGTTGACGCCAAACTTTGGCAGGGCATAAGGCCGCACCTCGACCGTGCGCTCCGAAACCGTGTCCCCGATGGCGACGCTGAGTCTATAGTTGCCCTGGTTGACCATGTCGGCCAACACAAAGTCGGCGGCGGCGACGCCAAAGTCGGACGCCGTCACACTGTGGCGAAAGACCTTGTTGCCCTTGGCATCCTGGACCAGGAAATTGACCGTCGCGCCACGGGCAGGGGTCAGGTCAAAGGTGCTCAAGGCCAGCGCCCGCATGTGGATCGTCTGGCCGGGCTGGTAGAGCGGTTTGTCGGTGGACAGGAGCAGCCGGTACTCGCGCTGAATGGTCACTCCTTGTGCCACCCGGTCGTGCCCCACGTCCGAATCGGTCTCGACGACGAGTTGCGCATCCGCAGATACGTCGTCGGGCACGTAAAAGCTGACCGGCAGGCTGCCCGTCTCGCCGGTCTGTCCCTCAAAGAGCAGGATGGTCTGGCCGCTGGCCGGTTTCAGACTGACCTTGACAGAGGCGTT
The DNA here is from genome assembly GCA_024231955.1 of bacterium. Taxonomy (GTDB): domain Bacteria; phylum Krumholzibacteriota; class Krumholzibacteriia; order JACNKJ01; family JACNKJ01; genus JAAEPZ01. Next base: position 5,667 of record JAAEPZ010000557.1, read on the forward strand.
GGCGATAGGCTTGCCCGTGAAAAAGTCCTGTACCACCACGCGCACCGAGCCGTTGCTGTCGGGCGCAAAGCGGGTTGGCCCCACGACGATGGTCTGCTGCTCGTCCGTGTGCTCGGGCAGCGCGGTGGCCCATCGCAGCGCCCCGAATCCGGCGACGACGGACAGCACGATCAGCGTGTGCAGCGCGGCGGCGAGCCAATGTTTGGCCTTGTGGGCCGGTGGGTTGATGGTAAAGAGTTGGGTATCCATAGTTTTCTCCTTTGTGAACTGATTTTGGGCGGCGGATTGGCCGCGCACATCAGGTTACACGCGGTCGGGAGAAGAAAAGTTCATCGAAAAACTAGATTGAACCAATCTCCAGCGCCGCCAAACGATAGCGCCCACAACAGCCGCCAAAATCACTCCGGCAATCCAGGCTGCCCAACTCACCGTGGGCAGCGACCTGGCCGCTTGACTCCCGCCATCCCCGATCACCACGAACCCGGCCCAATAGTACGGCGCGGCCCACGCATCCTGATCGCGTATCTCGGCCTGGGCCTGGGCCAGGGCTGCCGCCGCTCCCTGGCCATCCTGCACCCGCCGGTGGAAGGCGAGCATCAGTGCGCCGGTCGCCGCGTCCTCTACCGGCCACAAACTGGCGACCACGACCGGCGTCCCGGCATACATGAATGCCCGCGACAGTCCGACCAACTCGTCTCCCTGGCTCTGCTCCCCCAGGGCTGTTTCACAGGCGCTCAACACCACCAGGTTGGCGTCACTCAAGTCCAGGTCAAAGACCTCGCGTACCTGTAGCTGTCCATCGTTCGCGGCATCTGTTTCCTCGCCCGCCAGCAGCAGGGTCGAAAAGAGTGGATTGACGGGGTCGAGCGTGCCGTGGGTTGCCAGGTGGATGACGTCGGCCCCCTCTACGTTGCCCCGCAGCGCGGCCTCGGATGCCTGCGCGCCGGTAAAGAGGGTGGACCGGGGATACAGTCCGGCCACGGCGATGGCCTCGGCCTCGGCGTGTGGCAGGGGGGACGCGGCGGTGCTTGGATTGCCCAGGGCGAGCAGTTGGCCGCCATTCTCGTTCCGGTTGAGGATCTCGGGGGCGAGGCTGCTGATACTGGGTGCAGTGGAGAGGGTAAAGCGAGCCGCGAGAGGGTGCTGGCCCTGATCCAGCAGAGCGGCAAAGGGGAGTGTGTGGAGCACATCGTGCGGAATGACGATCAGGCGGGCGTGTTCGACGTGGGGCAACACGGGTGCAATGAGCGACCGGTGCAAATCCTGGGCCAATTCGGTCCGCTCCCTGGCTTGCGTCGGACCGCCGTGAGGTTCGACGTTGATCAGACCGTGGAATCGTTCGACCTGGGCGGCCAGGCGGGTGCGGCTGATGGGCAGGCTGACGGCGACCAGGGTCTCTTGGTCCAGGACAAAAGCGATGCTTTTTTCGCCGGTCACAAAGTAAGCGATGAGACTGGTCCGCTCATCCAGTACGGTCGCGCGGATCTCGTCGATGGAGAGAGGGTCTATGCTGACCAGGGAGGCGTATGCCGGATTGGAGCGTTTGAGGTCGATCAAAACCTGGTTGTACGCTGTTTGCAGGCTTTCGAGTTGGGCCGCGAGCGCGGCATAGTCGACGTCGCCGCCCTGGCTGATCGCGCGCTGAAGAGCGCTGATCTGATCGACCAGGTCTTGCTCTTGGGCGACCAGTTCGGGGTCAGCGCCGGTGCGAGGGGCGACGCGCGCGTTCCCCAGTTGGTCGAGAAAAGCACGCGCTTTGGCCCGCTGGGCATAGTGGAAAGCGTCTGCCGGACGCTCCATCTCGACCAGCAGCGGGATGATCCCGTGGTAGGGAAAGATATACTTGGCGGCAAAGCTGATCTTGAACTCTTCCACCCTCAACTCGCCACGCATTGTTTCGATGACGGCGATGGCTTGCTCGAGATATTCGATGGCCATCGAGTACTGCTCCAAGAAACTGTAGATGATTCCCAGGCCGCTCAAGACACGCCCCTCCGCATTTCGGTCGCTGATGTCACGGGCGATGCCCAGCGACTGCTCATAGTACTCAATGGTCGTTGTGTATTGCCCCATTAACAAATAGCCGCTCCCCAAGCTGCCCAAAGCACGCCCCTCCGCATTTCGGTCACCGATGTCACGGGCAATGTCCAGCGCTTGTCCAGAGTGCTCGATGGTCGTCGTGTACTGTCCCATTGAGAAGTAGGCGTTTCCCAAGCTGCCCAAAGCACGCCCCTCATTATTCCGGTCGCCGATGTCACGGGCGATGGTTAGTCCATGTTCGCAGTATTCAATGGTCGTTGTGTACTGCCCCATTAAGAAATAGACGTTCCCCAGGTTGCCCAAGTTGCTCCCTTCCCCCTGCCTGTCGCTGATGTCGCGGGCGATGTCCAGCGCTTGCTCAAGATACCCAATGGCTGTTGTGTACTGCCCCAGTTCAATGTAGGTGCTCCCCAGACGGCCCAAGGCACCCCCCTCCGCATTCCGGGCGCCGATGTCGCGGGCAATGTTCATCGCTTGTTCATGGTACTCAATGGCCATTGTGTACTGCCCCATAAAGGAGTAGACGTCCCCCAGGTTGCCCAAGATACCCCCTTCCGTATTCCGGTCGCCGATGTCGCGGGTGATGGTCAGCGCTTGCTCATGGTACTCAATGGCCGTCGCATACTGCCCCATTAAGAAATAGACGCTCCCCAGGTTGTTCAAGCTGACCCCTTCCGCATACCGGCTGCCGATGTTGCGGACGATGTCCAGAGTTTGCTCATAGTACTCGATGGCCGTCGCGTACTGCCCCATTGCGGAGTAGACGCTCCCCAGGTTGCCCAGAGCACTCCCCTCCGTATTCCGGTCACCGATGTCGCGGGCGATGGTCAGCGCTTGCTCATGGTACTCAATGGCCGTCGCATACTGCCCCATTGCGGAGTAGGCGTTCCCCAGGTGGTCCAAAACATTCCCCTCCGTATTCCGGTTACCAATGTCGCGGGCGATGGTTAGCGCTTGCTCCGAGTACTCGATGGCTGTCGCATATTGCCCCATTAAGTAGTAGACGTTCCCCAGGTTTCCCAAGCTGATCCCCTTCGCATACTGGGCGTCGATGTCGCGGGCGATGGTTAGCGCTTGTTCATAGTACTCAATGGCTGTTGCGTATTGCCCCGTCGAGGAGTAGGTGTTCCCCAGGTTGTTCAAGGCAAGCCCCTCCGTATTCCGGTCGCCGATGTCGCGGGCGATGGTTAGCGATTGTTCATGGTACTCAATGGCCGTCGCGTACTGCCCCAGTCCAGAGTAGGCGTTCCCCAGGTTGCCCAAGGTACTCCCCTCCATATTCCGGTCGCCGATGTCGCGGGCAATGGTCAGCGCTTGCTCGTGGTATTCAATGGCTGTCGTGTACTGCCCCATTGAGTAGTAGACTACCCCCAGGTTGTTCAAGACACTCCCCTCCATATTCCGGTCACCGATGTCGCGGGCGATGTCCAGCGCTTGCTCATAGTACTCAATGGCCGTCGCGTACTGTCCCAAGTGATGATAGACGATTCCCAGGTTGCTCAGGGCATTCTCCTCCGTATTCCAGTCGCCGATGTCACGAGCGATGGTTAGCGCTTGCTCAGAGTGCTCAACGGCTGTCACGTACTGTCCCATTGAGGAGTAGGTGCCCCCCAAGTTGGCCAAGGTTTGCCCTTCACCTTGCCGGCTGCCGATGTTACGGGCAATGTCCAGCGCTTGCTCATAGTACTTAATGGCTGTTACGTACTGTGCCAAGCCATGGTAGGCGTTCCCCAGGTTGTTTAAGGCACCCCTCTCCGTATTCTGGTCGCCGATGTTGCGAGCGATGTCCAGCGCTTGTTCCGAGTACTCGATGGCCGTCGCGTACTGCCCCAAGTTGTGGTAGGCGGCCCCCAGGTTGACCAAGTTGGCCCCCTGCATATACTGGTCGCCGATGTCGCGGGCGATGTCCAGCGCTTGCTCACAGTACTCGATGGCCGTCTCGTACTGCCCCATTGAAAGGTAAGCGTTTCCCAGGCTACCCAAGCTGACCCCCTCCATTTCTCGGTCGCCCATGTCGCGGGCAATGTCCAGCGCTTGCTCATAGTACTCAATGGCTGTTTCGTACTGCTCCAAGCCATTGTAGGCGTTCCCCAGATAATCCAAGCTGCGCCCCTCCATATACCGGTCGCCGATGTCGCGGGCGATGTCCAGTGCTTGCTCACAGTACTCGATGGTCGTCGTGTACTGCTCCAAGTCATCGTAGGCGACTCCCATGTTGAACAGTGCCCGACTTTCACCCTGACGATCATCGGCTTCCTGATAACAAGTCAGGGCCTCGGTATACTCTTGCAGAGCCTCCTGGTAATTGGCCTGACCAAGAAGTGTGTTCCCTGATCGCCAGAGTGTGTCACATAACGAGTCTGCTTCAGGCGCAGGCGCATAGCGTAGCTCTTGTTGATCAGCAATGGTGATACCTTGCTCGATCAGCAAAACGTTCCCATCGCAATCGAACAGGCCCACATCGTAATCGCCGGCGGCTATGTCAAAGGCGTGGGTCTCCCCCGGCGAAATTGCTTCGTCGTTCATCAAGCTGAAGCAATCGCTCTCATCTTTGGAACCGGGGGAACAGACAAGAACGAGACAGATAGTCTCCTCTGACTCGTTGATGATGCTCAACGTCTCTGCTTCAGGCGCATAGCGTAGCTCTTGCTGATCGGCAATGGTGATACCTTGCTCGATCAGCAAAACGTTCTCATCGCAATCGACCAGGCCCACATCATAATCGCCGGCGGCTATGTCAAAAGCGCGAGTCTCCCCCGGCGAAATTGCTTCGTCGTTCATCAAGGTGAAACAATCGCTCTCATCTTTGGCACCGGGGGAACAGACAAGAACGAGGCAGATAATCTCCTCTGACTCGTTGATGATGCTCAACGTCTCTGCTTTAGGCGCAGGCGCATAGCGTAGCTCGTGCTGATCGGCAATGGCGAAACCTGGCTTGATCAGCAAAACGTTCTCATCGCAATCAGCCAGGCTCACAACATAATTGCCGGCGGCTATGTCAAAGGCACGGGTCTTCCCAGGCAAAATTGCTTCGTCGTTCATTATGAAGCAATCGCTCTCATCTTGAGCATCGGGGGGGCAGACAACAACAAAGCAGATAGTCTCCTCTGACTCGTTGATGATGCTCAACGTCACGGTGATGGTTTGGGGCAACGGGGCGGCGTGGGCAATGAGCGGCGCTGTGTCTGCCAGTCCCAGCAGGGTCAGTATCCCCGTGGCCGCCAGGGCGAGAATCGCAAGCGGATAGAGCATTCTGCGTGGGTTCATCTTGATCTCCTTTGGGTGTGAAATGAGTGGAATCACTGATACCACCGAGCGGCGCACCAGAAATCTGCAAGTCACTCGCCGGTACTGATCTCTGCCAACAAACGCTCCACGGCGTCAATTTCTTTGCTTGCCCCCAACTCGCCGTACAGCGCCAACGCTCGCTCAAAGTATTCCACCGCCTGGGCATCGTCTTGAACAATGTACGCCACCTGCCCCAGGCCGGTCAGGGCAGCCGCCTGGGTGTAGGTGTCTTTGTCGGTGAGCGCGGTTTCCAGGGCGCGCTGATAATTGGCCTCGGTCAGCCAGGGCAGGCCCGCCCTGAGGTAAAGTTCGCCCAGTGGGACGAGCGGCGGCGCGTCGGGGTTGCGCCAGGCCAACAACTCGAATTGCTCGGCGGCGGCGAGCCAGAGACCGTGTGCCTGGTACAGACGCGCCAACAGGTAGGTGCGCGTATCCTCCGGCACGGTCAAAGCCTCGATTTGCGCCCTGGTCGTTGCGATCTCGGCATCCGTAGCATCATCTACCAGTTCAAAATAAAGGGCTTTGTCCGCCTCCAATGGCTTTTGCACGCCGGGGACTTGAGCTTGCAAGGTCACCAGGTAGGTAGTATGCGGTTCCAGCGGTGGCGCAGTGTGGGGATAGACAAACTCGAGCATCGTTACCGTGTCGCTGGCAAAGGGAGCAATCTCGGAAACGTTAACTATCTTGGCGTCGAGCACAATTTGCCAGTCATTCACCTTGATCATATAAGTCTCTGCACCATCGACTGCCGTCCAGCGAAAGGTCGGACGCGGTCCGAGAGCCAGGTGACGCGGCCCCAGCAGAATGGGGACCTGGCCTGGCTCGAAGTTAGTCGCCCTGCGCACGTCGTCGAGCGACTCTAGGTCGGGCGGAGCATCCTCAATGGCTTGTGCCGCCAATGTCTCTATCTCTGGCGGGAGTTGTGCGAGCAATTTCAGGTTATCGGATGTCTCCGGGTCACACGTCAAGACAACAGCAGGCCCCGGCTCTAGTTCAAACAGTCCGACTTGCGCGCAATAGATAATGGCCAGCGATTGTTTGAACGAGACCAAAACGTCCTCCTCGAGCAATACTAGACCCGGAGCCGCGCTGATGTAGGTTTTGTCGCGCTGTACATCCACCTGCCCCCGCACCAAATGTACCACCGCAATGCCCTCCAAGAAAGTTATTGTCTGCCGTCTATACCACAGCCCAACTATACCGGTCGCTACCAACAGCAAGATGAGCGCGAGTGAGACTGCCCAGTAGCGATACTTGCGCCCGGCCCGCTCTTGACGATCTCTACCACTGTCAGTCGTACTCGACGCTATCTTGTCCTGCTGCTCGGTAGCCAGTAAAGGGGAGAACAACTCGTCGCACAGGTCTCCCGGACGGGCGTAATCGGCATAGCGCAGAAATGCTTCCAGTTCCCTGCGAGTGGAAAACCCATCCCGCTCGACGATCTGCCGCGCCAACTCTTCTACGTCGTCCAGCTTGGCAGGGAGATTCCCCTTGCGCCAATGTCGAATGGATGCGCCGCCCTTTTTGTCCAGTGCATAGCCCAGTTCATCTTCCACGATCTGAATGAGCTTGTCCTCCTGGGCGGCGATGCGCCGCACTGCTTTTGTCAGCAGACTTGCAAATTTTTTCGCGTTTGCCATCTCTTGTCCTTTTTCCCAAAATTGGGAGTCTTTTCTTTCCCTTTTTTCCACAACTGGGAATCTTTTCCCCCCTTTTAGGAGTGGAAAAATGTTAATCTATAGCCAGAGTTGGTTGAATGAATTTGACATCTGCGACGTATACGTCAAGTTCGATCAGATAAAACCACCTCGGATTTCTGATCAGAGTCTTTTGCAACTAGATCGTTAACAAACAAATTTAGTGAGCCTGGCTCGGATGTCTCGAGTTAAAGGGTACCCACATCTCAGTTGGCCTCCCTGGAAAGGAGGTAAAAGATGTCCAAGCATGTGCTCATCGTCACAGGACTGGTGCTAGTGTTGCTCGTGGCCCTGGCGGCCCCGGCAATGGCTGCGCCAATCGATCAGGGCGGCACCGTTTCGTCGCAAGACGAGTGGACGGTGGTCGAAGGCGATCTGTCCGGCTTTCCTTGGGTCCATCAGCCGCACGGCGGTTGTGAGACTCACGGCAACTGCAGCGGTTAGCTCCAGTTGGTATTTAGAGGGACGTGCATTAATGTACGTCCCTCTTTGGTGTTATTCAGGAACAATGTCGAATACTCGTTCTGACCCTTTGCAGATGTTCATTGATTTCGATCAGGAGAGTTTTGATCCTTCCCGTGGATTCCAAACCGCTCAGGCGCTCCAGGGCCAGGGTCAATATATCCAAGGCTGCTTTCCATTTCTGTTGCTCGATATAGACCTCGGCCAAGTTGTCCTCAGTATTGGCCTGGCTCACCGGCTGGTCAAGTTGACGCCACAGGGTGATCGAACGCCGGAGGGAATCTTCTGCCTGCTCCCATTTCTGCTGCCGTGCGTAAACCAGCCCCAGGTTATTGAGCGTCTGGGCCAGGCCATACATATACCCAACTTTTCGCATCACTTTTCTTGCCTGATGATAAAGTGTCTCGGCCAGTTCTAGTTGTCCTTGCTGCAAATAGGCAGTGCCTAGATCCATTGAAGCTACTGCCAGATGGAGGCGATCGTGCATCCGTTCGTATAGATCGAGCGCTCGTCGCAAGCATGATTTGGCCTTGCGCCAATTGCCCTGGGCACGATATACATTGCCCAGGTTATGCTGTGCCCGGGCTATGCCTTCCAGGTTCTCTGTCGCAGAGCAAAGTTGATGGGCCGCTTGATGGTTGGACAGGGACTGGTCCCACTGATCGCATTCAAAATGAACGACGCCCAGATTCGTGTGGGCAAAAGCCTGTCCGTTCAGGTCGTTGCACGATTGATAACTGAGCAATGCTTTCTCCAGGACTTGATTTGCCTGCGTGTACTTTGCCTGCAAGCGGTACACGTGACCCAGGTTGGTCAACGCGTGAGCATATCCGCTCACATCTCCGATTGCACTGCTCAACTGGCAAGCCCCTTTATGGCAATTTGCGGCGGCTGTCAGATCACCCTGGTACCGTTTTAACTCGCCCAGACGGTCAAGCGAGGCTGCCTGGCAGGCTGTGTCTCCCCGTCGCCGGCTGATCTGCAAACCAATTTCCACAAACCGCTCCCAGTCAGTCCACGCACCTTGCCGTTCTATGTACGGGTGCAAGACCAACAGCAGGTCTATCGCCAATTTGTGGGCCGTTTCCAACTGCAACGCCCAGTCCAGCGCCTTGAGGACATTGTCCCGTTCTCGATGCAGCAGCGGAGCCGATGATTGACGCGCTTCAATCCGTTCCAACCAAAAGCGCGCGTTAACCACCACCTGTTGGCGGAAAAAGTCCGAGAGTCCTTTGTCTGTTACACTTCTCTCTACACTCGCGGAACGGCCTGCCATTTGAGTACCTCGTTGAGCAGAAATGTCTCAGTCAGACGATGGATGTTGTATCGCCGTACCTTGATGGTGCCCCGAACGTTGACCAGCGACAGGGTAACCAGTTGCTTTAGAGCGGCCATTAACTGCTCGCCGGCCAGTTCACTGAGCACCGAGAGTTGTTCCAGTTCGCCACCGCTCTCGGCCACCAGGGGCATGATGCTCAACACCCGTTGCGCATCCCTGCTCAGCAAATGCCACGAGCGCCAGTAAATGAAGCGGTAGAGTTCCTCGACCGTCTGGCCCTGTGCCTGGCACAGATTCTGCACCACCTGGGGCAGGGAGAGCGTGTGCATCTGCCCTAGCAGCAACTTGAGGGCCAAAGGATTGCCACCGGTCACCTGGTAGACTTGCGATAGGGCTTTGTCGGATGCGGCCGCCACGTCCACCAGTCCCCGCTCACCGGCTTCATGACGCAAAAGGGTCAAGCTATCTTGGGCCGACAGTTCGTCCAAACTCAGGTTATAGATGCCAAAATATTCGTGCAAGCTGTAGCGGCTGGTGAGGAGGAACTTGCTGGGATTGATTATGCCCTTCAAACTGGGCGCCAGCGTGCTGTGATCGGACGCTGTCTCCAGGTTGTCTAGCACCACCAGATAGGGTCGCGCTTTGAATTGAGCGCGCAAGTTGGACCGCTTCTGATCCAAGGGCAGCGTAGCCAGGTCCTGAAAGCCGAACTGCTCGATGATGACGTCCAGCACGCTTTCAAAGGTCAGTGCTGGACCTCGCTCGGAATCCTCCGACAGGCCATTCCATAGGGTGAATCGATCCTGGCGAGCGCTCACCCAGGCAATATCGACAAAGGCGGGCGTGTGGGCTATCTCTCGCACAGCAGCGTTGGCCAGGGATGTCTTGCCGATCCCCCCGATCCCGGTCAGCGCCACCAGCCAGGGAGAAGTTCCTGTGGTCAGCAGCATCGTCAATTCAGCCAGTTTATCGTCCACACCAAAGAGACACGCTGGTTCCTGGATGTCCAAGCGATCCGCAATGCGTGCAGCCAAAACCGGTGGTGGCCGCAAAATATTGGAGGGGACAGGAGGTAGAGGAGGGAATGAATCATTGGGAGACCGCTTGGGACAATTCTTCCAGCGGAGCCGAATGCACTCGAACATTTGATGTAACCGATCCTGTTTGTCCCACAACCAATCATCGAGTTCCGCACTGCCGCGCACGGAAAGACCTTCGAGAAATTTTCCCCTGTACAATTCTTCGACCTGTTCGAATCCCTTATCACACGGGTCATAGGCTTTCAGCAACGCCACGAACTTGTTCACGTCCACCTCATAGTCGCTGGCCGGATTGAACTGGATGTCCTGGCGGGTGATGAGCAGGAACGGCGGCGTCGCGTCGCGGTCGCCGATGGCGTCCCGCAGCCTGGCGAGCGCCTGGCTCAAGTTCCGGCGCGGCTCTCGCTTATCGGGCCACAGTAGATCGGCCAGCCGCTCCCGACGATGCGGACGCTCCGATTTGACAACCAGGTAGGCCAAAAGCATCCGCACCTTGTCCGACTCAAAGTCGGTGATCGGCTTTCCATCCAGCGTGACCCGAAAAGCTCCCAGTAGAGAGATTGATAAACGCGGCATTGATTGTGATCCTGGAGTGTGAATTGTTGGATTATAGTGAAACGTGAAACGTGATTCGTGAGATGCATCGCCATTATACTGTGGTTGGGGGAAAAGTTCAACTCTATCTTGCAGTTTCCTGGCAGTTTACTGAGGATTTCCTGACAGTCACTTGCTATAATGGAGACATCTTGATGATGTAGGGTTGGTAATTGTCTTTTGCTGCGCTACAGCAAGCCTATTGAGGCCGATTATATGGCCTGACAAGGAGCGAAAAATGAATTGACCTCGCAAGATTTGGTATTGTCCTTTGCCACGCTATGGCAGCCGATTCTGGCCGATCATACGGCCCAACAAGGAGTTGAAAATGAACGAGCAAACAAATCGAAATAGTCTTCTCACCGGCGTGGTCATCGCCATTTCAATGATGGCCGTAATGCTGTTGTTGTCAGTTTTGTCTGTCTCGGCGTCAGACTTGCCGGAACAGACAGAATCCTTTCAATCTGGACCAAATACAATCCCTCTACTCGCCTCTATAACATCGGTTCAAGACGGTGATTGGGATGATCCCAATACCTGGTCTCCCGCTACTGTTCCAGGGCCAGGAGACGACGTAATGATAGTTCACCAGGTGACTATCTGGGACAATAATCAACGAACTGTCCAGTCGCTATCTATTATTGGAAGCGTGAACGGCACACTCCATATTGGAGGCGGGGCGCTTTATGGAACCTGTGACGTCAATGTACAGGCTTCTGCCAATATCATCAACGATGGCTTGATTAAAGCGGGCACCTGGAGTGATAGAGGATGTGACGTTGTCCTCGAATCTACTGGCGGTGTCATTGAAAATTACGACGTAATAGTCGGAGGATGGTCACCAGTAGGTTGTCCAATAAATGGGCGTGGCGCTAACGGGGGCAACGTAATCATCAATGGTGCTGAGATTTATAATAACAATGGCACAATTTACGGTGGAGACGCTAATAAATCTGCGTGTCAGGGGGGTGGGGACGGTGGAAGCATATTTCTCACGGCTGTCTACACTATGACTCACCTTAATGGTACAATCATAGGAGGCAAAGGTGGCAATGCCTCGGGTTGGGCGGGTATATCTCCCGGAATTGGCGGCTATATTTATGTTTTTGGAGATCCATTGATTCTCAATGGTGGGGTAATCCAAGGCCCAGGAGGAGTCTGGATAGACCCTCCAGATATTATTCTTTCTGGCGATCTAGTTGTCGAAGGATCGAATGTGTCCATTTTTAGTCCGGAGGGTTGGACAATCGCAATTTCAGAAACTATGGATGGCGTTCCCTCCATCTCTGCTACCCACGCGATTACTCTAGCGACGGGCATAAGTGGAACAGTAGACCTCACAGGCATCCCCACAGACACGCAGGTATTCCAGGTGGTCAGCGGCACGATGACCATCCAGTCGGATGTGATAACCTCTACCGAGCCAATCAGCGATATGGTAGGCGGTAGCGTTGAGGTTGACATAGAACCCTCGGTTGATATTTTTGAGGTGGCGATTTCGTCAGCCAGTCGCGTATACCGGACTGTTGTGGCTGGAGAAACTTTTACTCTGAGCTTCCGGGTACAAAATATTGGAAACATCACGGACACATACAATATTCAATTCGACACCCAAGATCCAACGTGGACATTGAGTCCCGCTGCAATGTTCACACAAGAGTTAGGAATCTTTGAGAGTAAAGACGTGGTCGCCAACGTCTCCGTACCCGCCAGTTTCAGCGGCGGCACGAATATTGTCAGCATCACCACAAGCTCTCCCAATGCCTCTGCCAGCGCTGCTACATTCATTTCTGGTTGCGTGACCCTGAGCGAGGACGTAGACTTTAGCTATGAGCCAGCGAGGGCCAGGGTCGGAAGAAAAGTGACCTTCCAGGCCGTGCCAACGACTACGAACGCAGCCTACATTTGGGACTTTGGAGACGGCCAGATGGATACCGGCGCAAAAGTCGTTCATCGTTTCGAGACGGCCGATACATTCTCGGTGACGCTGCGAGTGGAAAACGACTGCGACAGCAAAACTGTTGCCCGCGAGGTGATGGCGGCGAATTGGCTATATTTGCCCATTGTTCTACGTGAGCAGATCAACTAGAGTTGCCTGATCAGGGCATAGCACAAACTTGGCTAACGCGGCCATTTACGAATCCACAACAAACTCGCGCAGGCCACTGCCCTGTATCCCTCTCCACCGGTTGGAGGAAGGATGCAGGGCGGTCCGTCTTGCCCAAGGCTCACCGGAGCGCGCACTTGCACAAAACGCCGCCGTCAAGTATAATCACAACAGAAGCATAGAACGACATTCATCAAAGCCGCGCCTGGACCATCGTAGACCACGTAAAAGCCACAAAACATCGCGTAGAAACCATAGCGCGTCATTGAGAAATGACAACGCTGCCTGGGGAAATGCCACTGCAACGCGAACAAATAGCTCTGCATCCTTGAACATACGATACTGCAATGTGAACAAATAGTACTGTAATGCGAACAAGTGATACTGTAACGTGAACTTGTGGCTCCGCATTTCGAACATACGGTACTGTAACACGAACAAATAGTACTGCAACGCGAACAAGTGGCTCTGCACCTTGAACACGCGGTTCTGCAACGTGAACAAGTGACTTTGTAACGTGAACATAAGGTACTGTAACGTAGCCCAATAAATAGAACACCAAGGAGAAGATTATCATGATACGGCAAACGATCGATCAGAGACTATTGGCAGCACAGACCGCCATAGGCAATGCGCGCAGCGACGCGGGTATCCTGGCGGCCTTGAGCATCTATGGCTACGACGAGGCCAAACTCGACGCAGGCCAGGCCCTGTACGACGAGGCCCAGGCGTTGGTCAACAAGCAAAAGCTGGAATACGGTGAGCAGTACGAGGCCACCGAGATGGTCCAGGCCGCCTGGGACGAGGCCAACACGGCCTATATGCGCACGCTCAAAATAGCGCGGGTGGCGCTCAAGGGAGGCACCAAGGCCCGCGCCGCGATGATGCTGGACAAGCAGCGTAAACGCAGCGTCTCGGGCTGGTTGGAGCAGGCGACCGCTTTTTACGTCAATCTGCTGTCCTCCCCCGACCTGATGGCCGCGATGGCAGTCTTTGGCTATGACCAGGCCAAACTGGAAACAGAGCAAGCGTTGGTGCAGGCAGTGGCCGACGCCAGCATGGTGCAAAAGAAAGAGACCGGCGAGGCCCAGGAAGCCACCAAACTGCGCGACGCCAAGCTGGACGAGTTGGACGAGTGGATGTCCGATTTCAAGGCCGTTGCCCAGGTGGCGCTGGAAGAGAACGGCCAGTGGTTGGAAAAACTGGGATTCGGCGCTGTGCCGTAGGGGATACGAACACGTAGGGGCGCGCAACCCACGCCCACCATCGCATAGCATCAAGTTGCCCTTGCCTCTGTAGAAATGGCAAGATAACATCTTGCCCTACTCGTACAAAAAGACCCCGGAGGTTTTCCGAAACCTCCGGGGTCTGGTTTCCGGACCATTCGCTTGCAACGCGCGCGCGGAAGGGGTATAATATTGACGTCAAAAAAAGATCCCAAACAGGAGGTGTACAGATGACCACCCTCCCATTGGCATCAAGTTAAGGGCTAAGGGTTTGCCTGACAAGACCGCCCGGCGATAATGCCCATCGCAGACGATGGAAAGCCAGGCTACGAAGCAATGCCTTCGCCTGCGTGCAGGTGAAAAATCGGGCTGGGCGGAGGCCATTTTTAGCCCCATTGATGGGGCGCTGCTCCGTAGCCGGGGCACTTTATGCCCCGGCGGGACTGGTTGGCGAGTATTTTTTGCTCGTTTTTCCCTTAGCTTGATGCGTATGAACCACCCTCCCCTGGCATTGACGTTCGCTTCCCACCCCTTGCTCCCGCGCATCTCAAACCCATCGTGGCGGTCCAGGGTCTTTAGCCTTTAACTCCCCCAGGTTCACCTATCCTCGCTCACAGTAAGGGCGCGGTTACCGCGCCCCTGACGCATCATCGCCCCAACAGATCCACCAACCACTCGAAACCGTCCACGCCCAAACCTGGTAGAATGTATATCGTCACGCTCAACCCCTCCTAACACTTTCCTGATAGTTTACTGAGGTTTTCCTGATACTCACTTGCTATAATGGGTATATCTTGATGATGTAGGGTTTTGCAATTGCCCTTTGCCGCGCTACGGCTGCGCTACAGCAGCCTATTGGGGCCGGTTACACGGTCTGACAAGGAGAAATAAAATGAACACAAAACGAAACACCCTGCTTTTTTCTCTCGTGCTCGTCCTGATCCTGGTCGGTCTGGTCGCCGTTGGGCAGGCACAGGAGCCGGAACCCCGGCGAGAACCCCAGGCCAATATGGGGACGGCGTTCATCTACCAGGGCCAGTTGATCAGGAACGACGAGTCTGCCAACGGCGCGTTCGAGTTCCGCTTTGCGCTGTACGACGATGTCGAGCTTGGCAGCCAGGTGGGGATCACGGTGACCCGCGTGATCTCTGTGACGGATGGTCTGTTCGTCGCCAGTCTGGATTTTGGCAGCGAGGTCTTTACGGGTGATGCGCGCTACCTGGAGATCGGTGTCCGGCCCCAAGGCAGCGCGGGCGACTATAGCACTCTCAGTCCGCGCCAGGCGTTGACGCCCGCCCCATACGCGCTGTACGCCCCCCAGGCGGGGTACGCTCCCCAGGCGGGGTATGCCCCCCAGGCAGGATACGCATCCCAGGCGGGCGCTGTGGACTGGGATGGTATCACGAACGTGCCGCCCGACATTGCCGATGGGGACGACGTCGGCAGCGGCGGCATCCAATCCGTGGCGGCGGGCGATGGGCTGATGGGCGGTGGGACGGGCACGGGGGTCACCCTGACAGTTGCCTTTTCGGGCACGGGCAGCCTGGACACAGTCGCTCGCAGCAACCATCACCACGACGACGATTATGCATCCCTGGCCCACACGCACGACGGCCACGACGTCACCAGCGCCGTGCCCGCCGCCACGCAAGCGCCGTGGAGTGGGATAACGGGCATACCGGCGGGCTTTGCCGATGGCGTGGACGACGTGGGGCTGACCAGCGTCACTTGGGACGACGTACTCAGCCGCCCTGCGGGCCTGGACGATGGCGATGACGACACGACCTACACGCCGGGTGTGGGGCTGACCCTCGCGGACGACGAGTTCGGCGTTGACTTTGATGCCGTTGCCTCTCTCACGCACACGCACAGCTTTACGTCCCCGGATGCGCTCAAGTATTTTGAGGAGGAATTCCGCATCCCCACCAATGGCGCTCGGGATTGGGAGTTTTTCACCATTGGCAGTGACTCTTATCTAGCTGTAGCTAATTATTACAACGACTCCACCCACAACGTTGATTCCAAGATATACCACTGGAATGGAGCGAGTTTTACCGAGTTCCAGTCTATCTCCACCGTTGGCGCTGTTGAATGGGAGTTTTTCACTATCGGCAGCGACTCTTACCTTGCCGTGGCTAGTCATCACAATGATTCCACCTGCAACGTTGACTCCAAGATATATCGCTGGAATGGAGCGAGTTTTGTCGAATTTCAGGCTATCGCCACCAATTGTGCTTTTGACTGGGAGTTTTTCACCATTGGCAGCGACTCATACCTGGCTGTGGCCAATGCTTATAACGGCTCTACCCAAAACATTGACTCAAAGATATACCGCTGGAATGGAGCGAGCTTTATCGAAACCCAGTCTATCCCCACCAATGGCGCGTATTATTGGGAGTTTTTCACCATCGGCAGCGACTCGTACCTTGTCGTGGCTAATCGTCAAAACGACTCCACCTACAACGTTCCTTCCAAGATATACCGCTGGAATGGAGCGAGCTTTGCCGAGTTCCAGTCTATCTCCACCAGTGGCGCGTATTATTGGGAGTTTTTCACCATCGGCAGCGACTCGTACCTTGCCGTGGCTAATCATTACAACGATTCCACCTACAACATCGACTCCAAGATATACCGCTGGAATGGAACAAGCTTTGCCGAGTTCCAGTCTATCCCCACCAATGGCGCTCATAGTTGGGAGTTTTTCACCATCGGCAGCGACTCCTATCTGGCTGTGGCTAATCATTACAACGGCTCCCCCTACAACATTGACTCCAAGATATACCGCTGGAATGGGACAAACTTTATCGAAGCCCAATCCATCCCCACCAATGGCGCTGCGGACTGGGAGTTTTTCACCATCGGCAGCGACTCCTATCTGGCCGTGGCTAATTATCGCAACGATTCTACCCGCAACATCAACTCCAAAATATACAAAGCAACCCTACAAAGCCGCGCCGGAACCACCTACCTATGGGGCCAAAACGGCTCGGACGTGTACTATAGCGACGGCAACGTGGGCATCGGCACCACCGGCCCCCGCTCGGCCCTGCAAGTGGCGGGCTACGTCCAACTCGACACCCTCACCGCCGCGCCGCCGCCCGCCGATTGCGACGACCCGGCGGAACTGGGGCGTATGAAATTCGACCCCACCAGCGAAGTATTGTATATCTGCGCAGCTTCCGGGTGGGTGAGCAAATGAGACACAAAGGGGGCATTATGAGACACTCGAAAGCAACCCTCGCGCTGCTCCTGCTGGCCCTGGCCCTGCTGCCAACCGCGCCCACCGCCCTGGCCCAGGCGGGCGCTGGCGACGAGTACGGCCTGACCTGGTTCACCATCGACGGCGGCGGAGGCGTCAGCAGCGGCGGCGAATACACGCTGCACGGCACGATCGGCCAGCCGGACGCGGGCGCGCTGTTCGCCGGAGAGTACACCCTCGGCGGCGGATTCTGGTTCGACGGAGGTGTGAGTTATGGCATTTACCTGCCCATCGTATTGCGAATGTAGGGCAAGGGCGACCGCAGCGGTCGCACAGCATCTTGCCTCTACGGAAATGGCAAAATATCATTTTGCCCTACTCTGACAAGGAGAAATAAAATGAACACAAAACGAAACACCCTGCTTTTCGCCCTCGTGGCCGTCCTGATCCTAAGCGGACTGGTCGCCGTCGGGCGAGCACAAGAGCCTGACCCCCAACCCGCCGCCCAGGCCGGTATGGGCACAGCCTTCACCTACCAGGGCCGCTTGACCACGAACGACGAACCGGCCAACGGCGTGTTCGAGTTCCACTTTACGCTGTACGATAACAGCAGCGGCAGCGCCCAGGTGGGCTTGTTTTTGTGCCGCAGGGGAATGATGTTTTGAGAGGTATAATGATTTGTTTGGTGAAACTTTGGCAACGTGGACACGAAAGAACACGGACTGCGCACACGGCTTGTTTCCCGCTTTTAACCGTGTCCTTCCGTGTTCTTCCGTGTCCTGAAATTGTGCTGTTCCCCTTACTCGCTCACCGTCACCTCCAACGGCGGCTGCACCGTCAGATCCCCCGGATTGTAATAATCATACGCGCTCGAAGGCGGCGTCTGCGCCCGCATCGGGAAACGCGCCCGCAGCCGGTAGCTGAAGGACAGCGGCGCTTCAGACGACAGATTCTCCAGATAGATGATGATCTGCCTGCCCGTCAGTTCATAGCGCGAGATAATGCCCTGCTCCACCAGGCGACTCAAGTCCTCCGTCAGCACTGTGAAGCCAGGCGGCACGCCCAGGTCGATCAACGCCATCTGGACCACGCCCGCTTTGTTGAGCCGCACCCCCACGTCCACCGTCACCTCGTCGTTCACCGCCAACTGCATGCGGTCGTACTCGACGTCGATGCTGACAAGTTCCTCCGTCGCGGGCAGAGATTCCACTCGGTCCCAGGGCAAATAGTAGCGTGTCATCACCTGGTACATCAGATTTCGCCCTCCTTCTGAGGAGGCACCCTCAAGCTCGATCCGCACGCGGTTGTTGCCGGATGGCGAAAAGCCGCGATCAAAGCTGACCAGGTGCACCACGTCGCTGTTGCTCTCGTCTATGGTGATCGTTTGATCCAGTTCATTGTTCAGGCTCACGCGCACCGTGGTCGGGCCTTCCGCCTCGCCCATCCCCTGGCTCGCCAATAGCAGCGTCTTGAGCGTGAGGATGGTGGCCTGGGTGGTGCCCCAGGTGCCCCAGCTATCCTTGGCCTGCACCAGGTAGCCCAACGCGCTGCTCGTCGCGTCAGAATGGACACCCGCCTTTATAAAGGCGTAGGCAGCCAGCGCCGTCGTCTCTATACCGCCGCTCTGACCGGTCGCGCCCATGAACGAAGCTCCACCTATCGGCCAATACACGCTATCCCCCTCCTGGATGCGCACCTCGTACAAGCGGTCGAGCACAGCCCGCGTCATTGAGCCATCAGGGTCATAAGCGGCCAGCGCGTTGGCGGCCAACGCCAGGTTGTAGGCGTCCTTCTCCTGCAACGCGGATTCGCGGATGTAGGCAATGGCCTGCCCGACCTGCGGCGTGTCCTCGTAACCGGCCTCGACCAACGCCCAGGCGGTGTAGGCCGTCGTGCCCAACGCCCCTTGTCCGGCGCGTTGGTCGTTCAATTGCCACGTGCCGTTGGGTTGTTGCTGGCTCAGGAGCCACTGCGCGGTCCGCTCGATGACGTCCTCGTCCACCGGATACACCTTTGCCATATCGGTGAACTCCATCAGCCCATAAGCGGTGAGAAAGGGTCGCGCTGGTGGCTCGCCAAAGAGGCTAAAGCCGCCGCCGTTCACCTCAAAGGTCAACAACCGTTGGTAGCCGGTCCCCACGTACTTTTCTGCCTGCATCTGCAACTCGGGGTTTGCCTGTCCGGTGGTTTGTAGATAATCTAAAACTAGAACATTTGGATACGTCGCCGACGTAGTTTGTTCAAATCAGCCGTGTGGCAGGCGAAGTATCTTTTCCAGCCCCTCTACCACC
>JAAEPZ010000558.1 GCA_024231955.1 bacterium
ATTGACCTTCTGGCGGAGCTTCTCGTCGCCGATGGCAAGGGTCTCGACGGTGACAAGGCCCTTGTCGCTGGTGAGGACGAAGATATGGGTTTCCTCTTCACCAACGCTGTAGGAGAGCATCACGGTTCCGGGGTCGAGGGCTTCCCGGGCCTGGGTGAGCGACAGGGGCTGCGGATAGTGGAGATCGGCGAGTCGCGGTGAGACCTTGCGGATCCGCGCTGCGCCATCGTCGCGCTCGCGCTGCAAGCTTCGCAGCTGCTTCGAGAGCTCTTCGGTTCTTTGTTGATCCTGTTCTGAATCCAGAGTCCCCATCTCTTCCAGGATACGATCGTAGCGCCTGGCGAGAGCCTTGCGAGCCTTGTCCAGATCTTCGGGAACGTCGGTGTTGAAGACGAGATCCCGTTCGACTAACATCGCCAGCAGACTTCCGGCCCGGAAACGTTCCAGGATGTGGAAGGAATCCTCGGGTCGGTTCAGCTTCAGAAGTACTTCGATGGTGTCGCGGTAGATCTCGCTCCTGTCGGCTCGATATTTCCCTTCCCGTTCACGGGAAACGCCGAGTCGGCTGATTTGGACTTCCAGCGCCTCGATCGCACTACTGAGGTATTCAGCCGCCGGTAAGAACCGATTCCTTGTGGTCAGGATCTCCGCGAGGGAATACAGAACTTCGACTTCTCTCGTGGTGTTGGGTGCCAGCTTCTGGGTAATCGACAAAGCGCGTCGGTAGTAGGTCTCCGCTCCGTCCAGATCCCCACGCTTACCAGCGACGATTCCCAGAAAGCCGAGGTTGGCGGCCACATCAAGGCTATTGGGTGCCACTTTCTCGCCGGTGGCTAAACTGCGTCGTATGTAGGTCTCTGTTGCCTCCAGATCCCCACGCTCAAAAGTGACGCTTCCCAGGTTATTGAGGGTTGTGGCCACAGCAAGGCTGTCGGGTGCCAGTTTCTCGGTGATGGCTAAAGTGCGCTGTAGGTAAGCCTCTGCTGCCTCCAGATCCCCACGGTCGAGATCGACGTTTGCCAAGTTCCCGAGGGTGGCGGCCAGCTGTAGGCTGTTGGGCGCCAGCTCCTCGGTGATGAACAAAGCGCGCTGGTAGTAGCCCTCCGCCGCCTCCAAATCTCCACGACTAGAAGCAACCTTCCCCAGGTTGTGGATAGTGTTGGCCAACTGCAGCCCATTGGGTGCCACTTTCTCGGTGATCGACAAATCGCGCTGATAGTAGCCCTCCGCCGCGGCCAAATCCCCACGTTCATAAGCGATGTTTCCCAGGTTACGGAGCGTCCTGGCCAGTTCAAGGCTGTTGGGCGCCAGCTTCTCGTTGATGGACAAGACGCGCTGGTAGTGGCCCTCCGCCGCGGCCAAATCCCCGCGGTGAAAGGCCACGTTTCCCAGGTTGCGGAGGGTTTTGGCCAACCGCAGGCTATTGTGCGTAAGCTTCTCGATGATGGACAATTCGCGTTGATAGTAAGTCTCTGCCGCCTTCATATTCCCACGGTGAAAGGCGACGCTTCCCAGGTTGCCGAGGCAGGCGGCCAGGTCCAGGCTGTTGGGTGCCAGCTTTTCGGTGATCGACAAAGCGCGCTGGTAGTGGCCCGCCGCTCCGTCCAGATCCCCACGGTCAGCAGCGACATTCCCCAGGTTGCCGACGATGGCGGCCAGCTGTAGGCTGTTGGGCGCCAGCTTCTCGGTGATGGCCAGAGCGCGCTGGAAGTATCCATGGGCTCCGTCCAAATCGCCGCGGTTCAGTGCGACGACTCCCAGGTTGCTGAGGGTTTGGGCCAGCTGTAGACTGTTGGGCGCCAGTTTCTCAGTGATGGTCAGAACGTACTGGAAGTAGGCAGCCGCCCCCTCCAGATCCCCGCGCCAAGCAGCGGCGTTTCCCAGGTTGCCGAGGGTCTGGGCCAGGTCGAGACTGTTGGGCGCCAGCTTCTCTTTGATGGCCAGAGAACGCTGGTAGTAGGCATCCGCCCCGTCCAGATCCCCACGCATCAAAGCGACGTTTCCCAGGTTGTTGAGGCTGCGTGCCAAATTGAGGCTGTTGGGCGCCAGCTTCTCGATGATGGACGAAGCGCGCTGGTAGTAGGCCTCCGCCGCAGCCAGATCCCCACGCTGGGCGGCGAGGTGGCCGATCGCTTCGATATTGTTCCCGATACCCAGGCTTTCGCCCCAGCTCGCTTCTCTGATCTCCAATGCCGACCGATACGATTCTTCTGCGCGGTCCCATTCACTTTGCTCCGTGAACGCATAGCCGGAAGCCTCGCGGGCGACGACCTTCGCCTTCGGCTCACGAGCCTCCCCCCATGCCCGTTCATACGCCGCTTCCGCCTTCTCCCAAACCCGGGCCTCCCTCCACACCAGCCCCACGCGCAGCCAGAGCCAACACCGCAAAAGCCGGTCCTCGTCGTGCCGGGCCGTCTCCGCCGCTTGGCGCCACAAGGAGGTGCCCTCTTCGAGCTGCTCCGCGTCGATCCGCTCGCGGCCTCTGAGGTAGGCATCCAGAATCGTCCCGGAAATCCGTGGCCTCACCCCGGCCTCCCACAGTCCCGGCTCCACCACGAACGCCATGGCCTCGCCGTCACGCTGGCCGCTCAGCTTCACCGTCCCCCGGGGAGCCTGCTCTTCCTTGACCCACAGCCAGTCGAAGGGCGAGGCGATCTCGCCCTGCTTCCCCTCGGGGTTGGCGGGAGGAGCAGGCAAACGCTCCCATCCGAGCACCAGGTCTCC
>JAAEPZ010000559.1 GCA_024231955.1 bacterium
ATTGACCTTCTGGCGGAGCTTCTCGTCGCCGATGGCAAGGGTCTCGACGGTGACAAGGCCCTTGTCGCTGGTGAGGACGAAGATATGGGTTTCCTCTTCACCAACGCTGTAGGAGAGCATCACGGTTCCGGGGTCGAGGGCGTCCCGGGCCTGGGGGAGCGTCAGGGCCTTCGGATACTGAAGGTCGGCGAGCCGTGGTGAGAGCTCGCGGATCCTGGCTGCCAGGTCGTCGCGCTCACGTTGCAGGTTTCGCAGCTGCGTCGAGAGTTCAACGATTTGTTGTTGATCCTTTTCTGAGTCCAGGGTCCCCATTTGTTCCAGGATACGGTCATAGCGCCTGGCGAGGGTCTTGCGAGCCTTGTCCAGATCTTCGGGAATGTCGGTGCTGAAGATCAGGTCCCGTTCCGTCAGCATCGCCAGCAGACTTCTGGCCCGGAAACGTTCAAGGGTGTAAAAAGCTTGCTCTGATCGCTTTAGCTCCAGAAGTACTACGACGGTCTCGTGATAAATATTGCCTCTCTGGGCTCGGTAACCACCCTGGCGTTCATGGGAGATACCAAGTCGGCTGATCTGGCCTTCCAGTGCTTCGATGGCTCGGCTCATATGATCAGCCGCCTCATTCAGGCGATCACGTCGGCCGACGAGCTTTCCGAGATCTCTCAGGGTCTCGGCGAGTGAAAGAGAGTCAGGCACTAGTTGACCAGTGATAGCCAAAGCGTGGCGATAATAGGTCTCCGCCACGTCCAAGTCCCCACGCCCTGAAGCCACGGTCCCCAGGTTGGCGAGGGCGGTGGCCATAATGAGACTGTTGGGCGCCAGCTTCTTGGTGATGGATAAAGCGTCCTGGTAGTACCCCTCTCCCGCGTCTCGTTCCCCACGGTCAACAGCAACGCTCCCCCGATTGATGAGACTGAGGGCCTGCTGGAGGCTGTTGGGCGCCAGCTTCTCGGTGATGGACAAAGTACGCTGGTAGTACGCGTCCGCAGCCCCCAGGTCCCCACGCCTACGAGCGACGTTTCCCAGGTTGTTGAGTGTGTTGGCCACAGCGAGACTGTCGGGTGCCAGCCTCTCTTCGATGCCCAAGGCGCGTAGGTAGTACGCCTCCGCGGCCTCTGGATCGCCACGGAAAAGAGCGAGATTTCCCAGATTGACCAGGGTGCTGGCCAGCCGGAGGCCGGCGGGTGCCAGCTTCTCGACGATCGACAAAACGCGCAGGTAGTACGCCTCCGCGGTCTCCAGATCCCCCCGCTCAACAGCCAGGTTTCCCGAATTGCGGAGAGTGTGGGCCAGTTGGATGCTGTTGGGGGCCAGCTTCTCGGTGATGGCCAAAGCGCGTTGGTAGTACCCCTCCGCAGCCTCCAGATCGCCACGCTTGAAAGCGAGGATTCCCATATTGGTCAGGGTGCGGGCGAGCAGAAGGCTGTTGGGCGCCAGCTTTTCGCTGATGGCCGAAGCACGCTCGTAGTACGCCTCCGCAGCCTCCAGATCGCCAGTCTCAACTGCACACTCCCCCAGGTTATGGAGGCTCACAGCCACGTCGAGGGTGTTGGAAGCCAGTTTCTGTTTGATGGCCAAAGCGCGTTGGTAGAACGCCTCCGCCGCTTTCGGATCCCCACGGTCAAGAGCGGCGTTTCCCAGGTTGTTGAGGTTGCTGGCCAGCTGGAGGCTGTTGGGAGCCAGTTTCTGTTCGATGGCCAAAGCGCGCTGGTAGAACGCCTCCGCCACTTCCGGATCCCCACGGTCAAAAGCGACGTTCCCCAGGTTGCTGAGGGTGCCGGCTACTTGGAGGCTGTTGGGGGCCAGCTTTTGTTTGATGGCCAAAGCGCGCTGGTAGTACGTCTCCGCCGCCGGCAGATCCCCACGCTGGTAAAGGACGTCCCCCACGTTGTTCAGGGTACCGGCCAGGAGGAGGGTATTGGGCGCCACCCTCTCGGTGATGGCCAGAGCGCGCCGGCAGTAAATTTCCGCTCCGTCCAGATCCCCAGTTTCTCGAGTGACGGCTCCCAGGTTGCTAAGGATCCCGGCCAGTTGGGGGCTTTCCGGCGCCAGCTTCTCGAAGATCGGCAAAGTCTGCTGGTAGTACGCCTGCTCCGCTGTCAGATCTCCACGCCGGTAAGCGAGGGATCCGAGCGCGTTGAGATTCTTCCCAACACCCAGGCCTTCGCCCCAGCTCGCTTTTCTGATCTCCGATGCCGAACGGTATGCTTGTTCCGAACGATCCCATTCACGTTGGTCCCGGAGCGCATCGCCGGAAGCCTCGCGGACGACGACCTGCGCCTTCGGCTCCCGAGCCTCCTCCCATGCCCGTTCATAGGCCGCTTCGGCCTTCTCCCAGACCCGAGCCTCCGCCCACACCTGCCCCACGCGCAGCAAGAGCCAACAACGCAAAGGCCAGTCCTCGTCGTGCCGGGCCGTCTCCGCCGCCTGCCGCCACGAAGAGACCCCCTCTTCGACCTGCTCGCGGTCGATCAGCTCCCGACCTTTGAGGTAGGCGGCCAGCGTCGTTCCGGACATCCGTGGCCTCACGTTGGCCTCCCACAGTCCCGGCTTCACGACCGACACCATGAGCTCGCCGTCACGTTTGCCGCTCAGCTTCACCGTCCCCCGGGGAGCCTGCTCTTCCTTGACCCACAGCCAGTCGAAGGGCGAGGCGATCTCGCCCTGCTTCCCCTCGGGGTTGGCGGGAGGAGCAGGCAAACGCTCCCATCCGAGCACCAGGTCTCC
>JAAEPZ010000560.1 GCA_024231955.1 bacterium
ATCCGTCTATGGGCAACCCGGGGAGGATGATCGGCGCACGGACGACCCGGTACCCGTGGAAGCCGCCCTGCTCCGGAGGTTGTGGCAGCGACTCGGGAACATGGCTTCTGAGGATCAACGTGACCTGGTACGGGGCATTCGTTGTGGCTCGCCGGTGCTCTTCGATTTCCTGAGCGCGAAGATCATTCCGGAGAGCCGGAAAGATCGGCAACGGGGGATCGAGGTGGCGGAGCTCGCTTTGGATAGCCTCAACGCGTCGAATGCGGCGATCGGTGAGGATCTGTTGCCCAACCTTCAGGCGCTCGGGGAAGCGAGGCTCGGCAATGCGCTGCGGCTGGCGCTACGATGGGATGAGGCGGAACGGGCATTCGGTCGGGCCGAGAAGCACTGGGAAAGTGCCGGGGAAAGTTCGGAGCCGCGAGTTTCGGCGGAGATCTGGCGCCTCGAGGCGAGCCTCCGGCAGAATCAGCGCCGTTTCAGCGAGGCTCTTGCCCTCACAGATCGAGCGATCGCGCTTACTCGGCTGGCAAGCGATCGCCATTCAGAGATGAGAGCCCTGGTGCAACGAGCGACCGTGCTCGTCTACACTGGGGATCCCAAAGCCGCGCTGCTGCCCCTTCGCGAGGCCGAGGAGTTGGTCGGCGGGCACGATCCAGGTGATTTGCAATTGTTGGTCTATCAGACTCTGGGAACAGCATCGGTTTTGGCGGACGAAACCCAAGAATCCGATCAGGCTCTGGCTCGTGCTAAAAAGCTCTGTGAAGCTACAGGTAACAAGGTCGTATGGTATCAAATCATGTGGGTTGAAGGTCTCCTCAGGCAGAGCCAGGATCGGATCCAGGAAGCGGAAGCTTTATTCCAAGAGGCCCTGACCAAGTTCATTGCCCTGGGAGAAAGGGATCTCGCGGCGATGCTTTCGCTGGAGCTTGCGATCCTCCATTTGCGGCAAGGGCACACCTCAGAAGCGATACGTCTCGCCTCGGCAACCATTCCCGTTTTCCAGTCCCTGAGAATTCACCGTGAAGCGCTGGCGGCCCTCAACCTGTTACGGGAGGCAATAACGGCAAATGAGCTGACGCTCGACGGCTTG
>JAAEPZ010000561.1 GCA_024231955.1 bacterium
CGAGTCAGGCGAGCTTCGTGCTGTTCGAGGTCGAGGACGCGGCGGCGACCAACCGGCGACTCCTGGAGCGGGGAATCCGCATCCGCGACGTCTCGAGCCTGCCGGGTCTGGGCGAGCACCTGCGGGTCACGATCGGCTCGCAGGAGGAGAACGACCTCTTTCTCGCGGCGCTCGCTGAATCGCGGTAACGCGGCCCTCCGGATTCCGGCATCTCCGTGCGGGCGCTGGCGAGAGCTCGAGCACGGCAAAAAACGGAAAAATAGGCGGATTCGTAATAGAGGCTGTAATTTTCGGCTCGCATACTCTTCCTCAAGAGACACGCTCTCGGATAGTCTGGATCGAGGCACGATCAAGGACCGGCACTGCCCCGGCGCTTCTTTTGTCGGCCCATGTCCTGAATCGACATTTCATCAGCATAAAACAGCAATCCAACTCTATTTCTGCGCGAATGGGAACGACCTCGATCGTGCTGGGAGCGCCGGCTTCCAGCCGGCCAGGGGGACGAAGTCCCCCTGAAGACGCGAAGCATCTATGCGAGGGCTAACAGCCCGTGGTGAAAGTCCTTCCGGTCGACGGCGAGCCCCTGGAAGGCCGCAGCGCTAGTAGACTACTAGGCAGCGAACCTGGCAACCTCGACTGAACGCGCCGCCGCGAAGCTATTGCGGTGAAGTCTGATGCGTTCAATCTCGTGGAGAGTGTCTGCCGTGAAATAGCCTTCCCCGCATTGAGGGCAAACCACGAGCGGGACGTCTTCGATGACCAGCAGGTCATCTCCTTTCCCGAATGTCTCGGCGACCCTGCGGATACGCGCGCCGTCTTTCCCACAAATATCGCACAACATCTGTTCTCTCCTTGTCCTACAATCGATAAGCGGTGATAATGACCAACTTGCCGGTAGGGCTGAATTTCGCGATGACTTCAAGATCAGCACCTTCCAGTGTCTTTCCTCTGACGCGATACTTCTTTTCACGCGTAGCGTGCCCGCCCATGCATACCACCACCGAGCCCGCCCCCATCAGCGAGATCGTCGCGTAGGGGCGGGCCACCGTGCCCGCCCATGCGTACCGCCACCGAGCCCGCACCTATCAGCGAGATCGTCCGCATGGCGCGGCATCCCAACACCGGCACGATGAACAATAATCGGATGAAAAAAAAGGAAAAAAACCCTTGACCTTTGATCGTTCCCCTGGTATCATCATTCCCGTAAACAACGGAACGCGTCGAATCAACCGACTGTCCCATCAACCCCCCATCGAGGTCCCCATGTTCTATCACCCAGACATTCACCAACGCCGATCGATCCGACTCAAGGGCTACGACTACAGTTCCGAGGGACTCTACTACGTCACCCTCTGCGTCCAGGACAAAAAATGTCTCTTCGGCAGCGTCATCGGCACCGAGATGCACCTCAATGACGCAGGTGCCATGGTGGACGAAGCCTGGCGCGGACTGCCGCGTGTGAAGCGCGGAGTCGAACTTGACGAGTACGTCGTGATGCCTAACCATTTCCACGGCATTCTGTTTCTTACAGATGGACCGGACCCGGTCACCGACGGCCGATGGACCAACGCCCGGGGTGCCGGCGCGGGAGTTCGCGAGGAAGATTCGCATTCACAAGGAAAGGCGGGAGAGGCACCGATTTCGCTCGGGGAGGTAGTGAAGGGCTTCAAAAACTGGACCATCCATCAGTACATTGCCGGGGTGAAGAACGCCGGTTGGCAACGGTTCCCCGGTCGTCTGTGGCAGCGGAATTATTGGGATCGGGTGATCCGAAATGAGCGGGAGCTTAATAACATTCGCTGTTACATTCGGGATAATCCCCGGGCATGGGCTGAGGATGAGTATCATCCGAGTAAAAGAGAACGGTTGTTGTGGTAGGTGCGTGATCGGTGGTGGCACGCATGGGCGGGCACGGTGGCCCGCCCCTACGCGACGATCGCGCTGGTTTGGGCGTTCTCGGTTGCGGCACGCATGGGCGGGCACGGTGGCCCGCCCCTACGCGACG
>JAAEPZ010000562.1 GCA_024231955.1 bacterium
CTGCCGGGCAAGACGCTTGCTTTCCGGCGCTTGAGCACACGAAGGGGCAAGGGGCCCAGCGAAGCTATGCCGTCAGCCCGCAGCATAGCGCTGGCGTCGCCAGACTCCGAAAACGAGCACAACTCCGCTGTTTCCGGGGGGCCCGCTTCCGGCGTATGGCTCGGCAGAGTCGTCTCCTCGGAATCAGCGGGTGAATGCAGATAGCGGGTGAATGCAGATAATGCCCCTACCGACCGGCTGTCAAGGCCAAGCGGCGTCTATGGTGGCGCGTGGCACCGGCCGTTGCGGCGGCCGTGAGCCTACCGTGGCCTGGGTGGGCCTGCAACACGGAGCCCAGAAGGGCTGTCTCCGAGTCCCACGACAATCTGCCGGTGGACGACGACCGGTCGGTGCGGAACCCGATCCGCGGAATCTGACCGTCATCCTGGCCACCGCGACATCGATCGATGAACGCTGGCCGGTGCGGACCACCGAGGCCGAACGGGTCTCCGATCGATACCCAACCGTGCTCTGCACGTATCATTCAGGTCGAGGCAAGTATCAAGAATTCAACCGAGAAGGAGTGAAGAGATGAGTACACTGATGAAGTGGATAGGATTTTTTGCTTTAGCGATCGTTCTTCTAACAGTTTTTGTTCCGATTGTCGCGGCTGGAATCTGGCCGAGTGGTTGTGAGAAGTGCGATTACACCAAAGACGAACCGGAGTGCGTTGAAGTCGTAAATACATGGAATCAGGGTTGGGAGGAATGCGACATCAAGCATTTCCTTTTTGTTACGTGGTGCCATGTCAGTAGTCCTTGCCCAATCCAGGTGTAACCGCGATACCCGCGGAACCTGGCTCAATCGAGCACTTGAAACTACTTGCGGTCTTCAGGAGGAAATCCGAGGATGAGACAACGACGACCTTTTTCCGAATTCCTACTCGCAGCTTCGATGCTGATCCTTCCTTCGGTAGTGGCTGGGCAGGGTCCTCGAACGATCTCCATCGATATTGAGTCGGCCGGCGCGGCCACGGCTATTTCTGGTCGCCTGCGAGCCCAACCAATCTGCCCGCGGGCAACTCAGAAATGCCTTCCCGTTTTCCGGGAGCTGGAGGGTACCGTTCTCGGGACCCATTCCCTCGACCTCGATCCAAAGACAACCTGGATACTCTCTCTCGAAGTCGATGGATACTGGGCGCCTGAATTCACGATTGCCGAGGGAGGGCGGGACGCGATCGCCGTTACGCTGATAGAGACAGCAACGATCGTGGGTCGAGTTCGACTGGTGGGTGAAGCCGTTGAGCGGCCCGATCGAATTCGTGTCAGATTCACCCCGTCATCGGATCACTCCATGACCGCCACAGCCGTTGTGAGCCCCAAGGAGAACCAGCCGGGCTCTTCACCCCGTGGAACCCTTGAATGTCCGCTCTTGGAGCAACGCTTCGAATGCACTCTCCCCGCTGTCGATCTTGATCTTCGCCTCGAAGTAGACGGATACGCTCCACACTACCTCTGGGATCAGTCGTTCGAGGCCGGAAAGACGCATTCCCTGGGACCGTTCGATCTATTTGCCGGAGCGTCATTGATTGGCGTGGTTGATGCGGAAGATCCGAACCGGATCGAGGACGCTGTTATTGTCGAGATGATGCCCAGGCTCATGACACCAACAGCGGATCCGGCGATGATCGCACGCGACAGGACTCGAGTCACTGCGGCGGCAGTCGGCGAAAGCGGTTTTTTCCAAATTCGCGGCCTCGCCCCCGGGGAATACAGCCTCACAGCGACTCTTGCGGGGGTCGGCTCGGCATACCTGCCCGTCGTCACTATCACGGAAGGGCGGGAGCATGAGCTCGATGAACCGTTGCTTCTGCGACCGTCCACCCGTATTGAGGTCTTTATCACCCCGCCGCTCGATCCCTACGACCTTCCCTGGAATATAGAGATCCTCAAGGCCTCGACGATCTCACGTGGTGTCCGTGAAAGAGCGGATTCGGGAATGGCCTCCCTCAGCGGCTCCTGGGTCAGCGGCGACCTGCCGCCGGGAAACTATAGCCTTAAGCTCCGCGACGACCGTGCATCTAAATGGGTGAACCAAGAGATTGAAGTAGAGCCCGAAATGCCACCGATTTTCCTCGCGGTACCCTATATCTCGGTTGAGGGAACGGTTATCGTCGGTGAAGAGCCGGTGAGAGCAGATATCTGGTTCGGAGGTCGGCACGCCGAGCACTCTGTTCACCTGGAGTCGAACGAGGATGGCGAGTTCAGCGGCCACCTGTCTCACGGAGGACGCTGGCCGGTAGACGTGCGCTTCCATGAAGCCTATACCGTGACCCTGAAAACGGTTGACGTCGAACCGCAGCCGGGAAAAGATGTAGCCATCGTGGAGCTCTCTTTACCCGACACCATCTTGACGGGTGAGGTCGTCGACGAGGAAGGTCGTCCGGTCCCTCGGTCGGCGATCTTTGTGAAGGGGAAGGATTCGGGTGAAGAGAATCAAGGCACCCAGACAGCCGCCGACGATAGCGGCGTGTTTACGATACGCGGCTTGTCGGCCGGCCTGCTGGAGATTCATGCCCGGGATCAACTCCTCGACCGGAGAAGCGAGAAGATTCTGTACACCCTTCGAGAAGAGAGTGAGGACCCGCCCCTGCGGCTGGTCATCGGAGAGGAAATCACCCTCTCAGGCTATTTCTACCACACCGGGCAGAAGATCTTCGACGGATTGATACTGGCCGTAACCGCCGGCGTCCATGGCACGAGTTCCTCCGTGCGGCAGGGTAGAATCGAATTCAGCAGCGGACGATACTCGGTAAATCTTCCCAAGCGCCCGGCCAGCGTTTTCGCCGTGGCTCCCGGCTACGCGGCCAAGATTTTCCGATTCGTACCGACATCAGCGGGTGATCACAACTTGAACCTGGAGATGCACCCGATGGGTGGCCGTCTCGGTGTTAAAATCCCACCAACCGCGTTAGCCAAGCCGGAAATTGTTCGGCAGGTCCATGTTTTTCACGAGGATGCGTTTATCAAGCTTGGCATTTTGATTGTCAATCTGAGAGCAGAGTTTCAACAAGACTACGGCCTGCTGGCACTGTACCCGTTGGAGGCCGGGCACTACGCTCTCTGTCTGGAGGATGATTGCGTGGGCGGTGACGTGCCAGCCGGCGGTGAGCTAGTCCTTTCCCTGGGTAGTCTCAAAAAACTGAACTCATCTGAAATCTCTGACGATGAAAGGAATTAAGATGATACGACCGGCCACGACGATCTTTCTTGCTTTTGCTTTTTCGACGATGCTGCTTGCCGGAATCTCCTCCGGAACGGCCAAGGGAGGAAATGAACCGCAGTCGGAATGTTCTCTGAGTTTTGAAGAGTGTGTCGCCCAGAAGCGACTAGTGTTCGAGCGGCAGGCGGCCATCGGGATGAAACTGGTACCGGTCACGATTGAAAATGAAAAATTTTGCCTTGGAGTCGCCGAGGTAAACCAGGGCGGTGCTGCGGACAAGGCTGGCCTCAAGGAGCGGGATCTTATCCTGCAATGGGATGGAAAGGAAATTACGCCTGAGAGTCGGCGCGATTTCTTCGAGTTGCATCGCAATCTGGCAATAGATCAGAAGGTTGAATATCTGGTTCAGCGGGAAGAAGAGAAGTTGGAATTCACAATTACAGCCGAGAAGCCCACGCGGGATATCGTCGACGGCAGGGTCGCTCGCTTCATTTACGAGCAATACGGCCAAGAGGCATACGAGAATTTTTTGCGGCATCTTGAGGAGAACGCTGAAAACCAATAATGCGCACCCAGGTCACCGTCAGGATCTGCACTGCGGCGAATGCCCGTGGTGATTGACGAGGCCGACAAGATGGTCGAGGCCGACGACGGCTCCGAGAAGATCCCGCGCGAAGAGTTGAAGCTCTCGACCGCCGAGGCCCAACTCCGGGAGGCCATGGCCGAAATCCAACGCCTCAAGGGCACGTCCCCGAACGATTGAGCCGTTCTCCGTCGCCGATCCCGCCTCGGTGGAAACACCGGCCCAAAACTGCCATCTCTGGTGCCAAGCTTTTTTCCATCTCTGGTGCCAAGCTTTTCCCGGGGTTGCTCTGAGAGCTGCGCCGGCGGCATCGGTTGCCAGGGCGGCGGCGATCCGTGTCCGGGTCAGTACTGCGACGAGGCCGGGGACTTCTGCTACGACTGCGAGGGCGATCCCGACTGCGACGACGGTCTTTTCTGTAACGGTGCCGAGACCTGCGCCGGCGGCAGCTGCCAGGCGGGCGGCGACCCGTGTCCGGGGCAGAGCTGCGACGAGGTGGGCGACCAGTGCGTCAGCGAGCCCCAGGCCAAGCTCGAGTGGGGCACGGTGTCGGTCGGGGCCACCGCGGTCACGGTCAACCTGACCAACACCTACACCAGCCCGGTGGTGGTGACGGCGATCCAATACTCGGCAAACACCGCC
>JAAEPZ010000563.1 GCA_024231955.1 bacterium
CGCGCCACCTTGACCGGAGTTTTCTGCGTCGGTCGGGATGTTGACACCACAGCGCGTTTATGGCCCGCCTGCGGCGTCGCCAGTGGCTGGAAGCCCCGTGGCTCAGTCCAGCTGCATCGGCTGCCATGTCAAATCCGCCACGACCCTTCTTTTTAGTCAGAGTCACAGCCTGCAGTTCCGGCCAGTCGTCATCGCCCTTCTTGCTCGCCTCTCTGCAGTCAGCTTTCTCTTTCGTAGCCATCTTCTTCCTGCCACGACTTTCATGCTCGCCTCGCTCTCGGTCCTCGGCTTCTGGACTGGGACTTTCATCTTGCAGCCTTCGAGCGACCTCGGCAGCACCTTCTCCCACCTGCACCAACGAAGCGGCCGGCGATGGCGATCGCGACACCTGCGCCTTCAGTTTGACCAATGGTTTGGGCACCGGTCGGTCAATTCTGAGCGGCTTTGGTGGGAACGGTCTCCTGAAGAACCCGCCTGGGAACTGGACAACTGTTGATGGAGGCACAATGTCGTCCATCATAGTCGGGAGTTGCTGCACCGGTACCGGATCTCCCATTTCACTTCCCACAACACTGCGGTAGGTGTTGATCTGGTCCAGCATCGTTGTCACACCCCTTCGGCCAGTGGACGGTTCCGTTCGCTGCATGCCCCGTTCTCTGAATTGCAGCATCTGCCTCCCCACCTTAGTCAAGTCCATGTCACCTCCCACGCCGATTATGTACTGCCCCAATTCAAGCCTGGGCATTCCCAGCTTGAAATGCCTGTTGATCATGGCATCCACATCCTCGTCGGCGTAGAGCACCAGTGTCGGCAATTGCGGCAACAGCACATAGAATTTTTTCGGTTGTCCCATTGTCCCGATTCCTCCCGCAGTTGTGTACTGACCTGTCACCAATCCGCC
>JAAEPZ010000564.1 GCA_024231955.1 bacterium
CGCATCCAGAAGTTCTCTCGGCATTGCCGCCAACTCGAATCGTGCCGCAAGCTGCCGCTGAACCCCGCGATCATTCTTGGCCAGTTCCACAAGCAAGCCGACCAGTTCAACTTTGCGGCATTTCGTTAGCGCCTTGCGGAGCCTTTCCAGCGAATCGGCCGTCTTTAGCGCTTTGGGGACCTTCTTCAATCTGCGTTTGGCCATTGCTTGACTCCGTTGACGCCTGTTGGTGTGATCAGGCTGCATCCCCGAGCACCGCCCGATAGTTCCAGGGCATCCACTCATGTGGGCGAGTTGCCACGCTCTCGGCGTGTCGCTGAAGTTCGGTCAGATAGTCGAACGGATTGGCTCCGCAGAGTCGGCAGGTGTGGATCAGGCTCATGTAGGCATCGCCCACGAGAGCACCCTTGGCGGTTTTGTAGAAGAGCGAGTTCTTGCGGTGAAGGATGGCACGTTTCAGGGCCCGTTCGCAGAGGTTGTTATCCAGCGGAGCCTCTGGCTGCCCAAGGAAGAGCGTTAGCTTGCTCCAGTCCATAAGCAGGCTCGCGATCGCCCCGCCCGTTGACGAGTGGGGCTTGCCCAGCCG
>JAAEPZ010000565.1 GCA_024231955.1 bacterium
AGCGATGCCGCGGCGCTGTCGGCCGCGAGCAGGACCGTCTTCGCCTCTACGATTCCCAGCCCGCATGTCATCTTGTCCCCCTTCTCCGTCGGTTCCCCAGACCATCTGCGGTCACAGGACTGTATCGACTCCGACCAGAATCCGCCAAAGATTGAGTCGGTCACGTCAAAATCCCCGCCAGCGTTCAGACTACGTACACGGCCGACCACGTGGTCGTTAGAGTGGTAAGGCGGGCTCCATCGGTCGGCAATCCCGCTGGCTGGAGTGAGTCGGCAAGGAGGTTCTCGCCATGAGATACGGTCCCGTTATCATCTTCGATGGATGAGCTTTTTCCCCGGGCCAGGGTTCCCCCTGGCCCGGCTCTTATGGCAAGATCTCGTTATGCAGCCGCAACGCCGCAGCGTCCGCCAAGTGGCGAAGATGATCGAGAACCCGAAATCTGCTCTCTCCGATCCCAAATATTGGCGGGAGCCGGTCTGTCGTCGCTGGCTCTATCACGTCGCCGTGAGGGCCCTCTTCGATCCTGCTGAAGCTCTTCCGCTCGCCGTCCTGGGCGTACGTCTTGCTCTTCGGATCGTTCGTCGGCATTGGATCGATAAGATAAGGCCGATGACCGGAGCTCAGAAATCTTGGCAACCGTTCGCGACTGCGAACTTAGGAGCCGTTAAGTAATAATTTAGTCCATAATAGTCGATGGAGCAACGAGCAAGATAGGAGCCCTCCGGGGCGGCATGTGGTAGCCTGGGCCTGGGCGGCCCCGGTGGTCTACGAACCCCAGGAACGAGGCCCCCTCCCATTCCCAAGCCGCGTGGGTACTGCGTGGTGTATAAGGCCCGGCCGCCCAGAGCCGAAAGGCACTGCGGTGGGTGCAACCGGGGGGTCGAGCGAGTCGAGGAGCCTGAACGTGAAGGAATGACTGCAGCCCGGAAATGGAACGCCCTGTA
>JAAEPZ010000566.1 GCA_024231955.1 bacterium
AACCGGGAGAGACGCCAAATCGGCCTGACCTACTGATTCCAGGACCCAAGGCGAGCTCCGGCGTCTACGGACCGAGGCGGATCGAGACGCCCGGAGGTGGCGGGATCGGAGCAGCTGGCGCGGTTCGTCCCGGCGGCATGGAGGACCGGCCGAAGCCCCACCCTCCTACCCGATGCCGGGCGGGTGTAGGGGCGGCCCTCCGTGGCCGCCCCGCCCTCCGTGGCCGCCCCCTGCGTGCCACGACCGGGCTCGCACATACCACCGCGATCGCTCCTTCCGATTCTCCGGAGGCTGTGCAATGCCCTCCGGTCGAGATGCTCGCCCAGAGCTGGTAGACTGAACATCGTCTTCTTCATCGACGCGAACTTCATCTCCGAGGTGCCGTCTCGCCGCTGCCTTGGTCGTACCAGGGTTTATAAGTGCGACACGATTCCATGGCTGAGAAAATGTGGACAAGGCCGGGATGCTCTCCCCGTTTCTTGATGACTTTCTTGAGAAGCTTCTCCTTGCGATTCTTCCTCGTCCGGAGATGCTGGATCTTGAGACCGTTCTTTTTCGCCACACGCTTCGCATTCTCTCGGATCTCTTCGTTAAGCGGCTTCGCCCATCGCACGAAATCGAATAACCGGATCCCAGCTCCTCGAAGTCTCTTCTCCATCCCACCCGCGTAGCGAATCTCTGGAATCGTACCCGTAAGCACTATCCTGTCGAAGCACGACAGCACACCGACGATCCTTTTTCCCAATCGTTTGACGAGCTCCATCATCGCCGTGGTCCTTCCTGGTCTGTAGACTCCGCATCGCCGCGGGTCTACCAGCCGTACCGTACTGGCGTCGGGTGCTATCGTCGCGAATGTACTGACATGCCCAGAGAATCGTGATATATACAGCGGATTGACTTGATATGCTCAATTTCCACGTCCCGTGGTGCCCGGATCCGGTACTGGCCCGCGGCTACGGCGGTGGCTGTCCTGAAGTTCAAACAGGCTGGAGAACAGGGTTCGGCGGCTTGGGGATGGAGGGGAACGCCGCCCGCTACCGCGGCCATCGAGGCAACGAGGACGGGCATGGGGCACCGTTTGACGGTCCGGTATTCCCGAACACGGCAGCCAAATCCGCCGGGCAGATCGGCTGATCAGGATTGTAGGGGCGGCCCTCTGTGGCCGCCCACCCGTCCCGCAACCGAGGGAAACCGGTTCAGGAGGACAGCTCCGGGTACACCCCGTGCAACGCCACACCAGCGACCGCCGAATGAGCCCTCAAGACCCTTTTTGGTTCCGGCTCGTCCGGTTTAGGAGTTGGTCGAAATCCCCCCGTCTCGCTTGCCTGGGTAAGAGATGAATGATCAGTCTGCAACTCCTTCATCGATCACATTGACACCACACCCTTCGAGGAACCGCTTCAATGAACAGTGAATCCCAGCCGCAGTCTCATAGTCGATTGGACCTGCAATCCGGATCCAACCCAGAGTCGAGGCAAGAGGCTCCGACGACTCCAAGTACGCTAAGCCGTCTCCATTGAACAACCAAACCGAACCCAGTGACGTCCCGGGTTCTCCGTAGTTGAACTCGAGGACGAGAGTGCAACGAGATAGACCTGTCATGGAACAGCTCCTACAAGCGTTCGGGCAAAAACAACACCAGGGCCAGACTCTGGGAAGAACGTGATGATTTTGCCACCATAGACTACAAGCTTCGCAGTGATTCCATTCGATAGAACGATCGACTGAGCTGGACTCCCACTAGCAACGTATTTGGAGGCAGCTTCTCGCAATAGGCTAAGCATACCGCCGGGCGTGACGTTAGACGGGAAGAACGTTGTGACGCCCGGCTTGGATCCATCCCAGAAACCCGTAAGGTGGCGTCGAAGAATATGCACAAAGCCTCTTTTTGCGCTGCCCTTCTCCAACTCAACAACCGCGCCATTGGCGGTTCTTAGGAAGAGTTTTCCATTTGTAGACGCAAACCATCTTGAAAATGATGTTGCCACACGTTCCAGGCCGCCAGCAGCAAAAGCCTTCCCGATTACCGTCCCTCCGACCCTAGTAACCATCTGAACAGGAAGCTTGACTACCCTTGTGAGAAATGCACCGGGGACAAACGCCAGCAAATCCCACCACTCGAACCATCGGAATCTGGACAGACTATGATCAGTCACATAGAGATATGCGGCGGTGATAACCTTCCCGATCGAATAACTCGCCACGACCGATGTGACGTACGACCTAACACCGAGACTGACTTGGAGGCCGAGAACACCGAACTCCCGTCCGGTCGGATCTACGAAATGCTGCGGGCTCGCAGCTGCATAGAGATATCTGTGGAGCGAAGCAGGTTCAAAGAGAGAACCGATCTTAGGATCCATATTGGAAAATCGGCCACTCTCGGGATCCAACCACCGCGCCCTGTTGTAGTAGAGCCGGACATTCGG
Source organism: bacterium (assembly GCA_024231955.1). Lineage (GTDB taxonomy): Bacteria > Krumholzibacteriota > Krumholzibacteriia > JACNKJ01 > JACNKJ01 > JAAEPZ01. The sequence goes on from JAAEPZ010000566.1 coordinate 2,430, forward strand.
ATCATACGGTTCCCCAGCAAATCGGTAGGGCTGCTCATCCAATCCCGAATGCGCAATGAGTCCCCCAAAAGCGGTGTACTCATAGCTATCGGTCACCGCGTCCACCGCGTCAGTGAGAAACCGAACTGATCCTAATCCATCCGCATGGAAGTACCTCGCGTCCCCGGATTCCGGCCGATATAGACTGATCAGCTCATCCTGGGAACGGATATAAACCGTCCGGACCGCCCCAGTCACCACCTCCGCCACCACATGGCTGAGAAAACCACGAGTATCGACAAGGTAATCTACAGAGACCACCGGACCGCTGGGAGGCGTGACGTTGGTCTGAACCCGATTTCCATCTGCATCATATAATGTCTCGACAACGGTCCCATCCTCGAACGTAACCGACGTAAACCGCTGTTCGAAATCCCAATCAAGAATCCCGCCATCCCGATACACCAGATTGCCATTGGCATCCCATCCATACGATGCCCCGTCAGCTGCCAACAACCGGTCCCTATCGTCATACGTCGAGCTCACCACTGACGCCCCGGCTCCCTCGTCGACCGTCTGCGACAACCGGTTGCCCACCGGGTCGTAGGCAAAATCCCGCTGGTAAAACAACACTCCACCGGAATCAGTCACCCGATCCCGGGTCAAACGGTACAAATCGTCGTAGGAGTAAGTCCGCACCGTTCCATTGGCCTCGGCGATCCGCGTCCTATGCCCGGTAGCCGCCAAGGTGTAGGCATGACTCTGCACCACACTCGACGCGGAGTCACGGGTCTCAAGCAAGGTCAACCGGTTGAGGGCGTCATAGGTGTACCTCGTCGTCATGCCATTGGCGTGCTCGAGACTGGCGCGGTTACCGTTGGTGTCGTAGGTATGAGTGCTGACCTTGCCTTGGGGATCGGTGATTGTCTCCAGGCGGTTCAGAGCGTCGTAACCATAAGAGGTCGTGTAGCTCGACACACCGATCGTGGCCGTCAGAATCGTGAGATTGCCCTGCAGGTCGTAGGCATAGGTCAGCCGATGACCGGTGGGATCCTGTTTCTCCACCAGCCGGTCGCGGTCGTCGTAGGCGTAGGTGGTGACCCCGCGGGCGTCGGTCGCGGTCTCGCGTTGACCGGTGGCGGTGTAGGAGAAGAGGTCCTCACTGCCATCGGAATAGGCGCGCCGCACCAGCCGCTGGTTGGCGTGGTATTCGAAGGTGCGGGTCTTGCCGGCGAAGTCGGTGTGCGACGCCAGGGTGCCGTCGAGATTGTAGACCATCGATTCGCGAGCGCCGTCGGGCAAGATGCGAGCTATCTGGCGGCCAAGACGGTTGTATTCGAAGCGGGTGGTGTGGCCGTTGGCGTCGGTCTGGCTAAGCCGATTACCGACCTCGTCGTAGGTGTAGGCGGTGACCTGCCCGAGGGCATCGGTCACCGAGATGAGCCGACCGAGGGCGTCGTAACCGAATTGGGTGGTGATGCCGGCCTGGTCGGTCTCGCGGATGCGCCGGTCGAGGGCGTCGTAGCTAACCTGGGTGGTGGTTCCGTCGGGGAAGATGGTGGTGACCAGGCGGTCGAGTTTGTCGTAGGTGAAGCGGATGGTGTTGCCGCGGGCGTCGGTGATCGAGCTCTGGTTGCCATTCGCATCATAGGCGAAGCGGGTGGACTGACCTAGGGCGTTGGTGACGCTGGTGCGGCGACCGACGTTGTCGTAGGCGTAGGTGGCGGTGTTGCCTCGGGCATCGGTAGTGCTGATGAGCTGACCGGCGAGATCGTAAGTCTGGCTCTGGGTCGCGCCGTCCGGGTAAGTGGTCGTGAGCAGCCGTCCGGCGGCATCGTAGGCTAAACGGGTTTCCCGGCCTGCACGATCTGTCTGAGCGAGGACCCGCCCTTCGGCGTCGTAGGTCTGGCTCTGGGTGGTGTTGTCGGGAAAGGTGGTCTTCGTAAGGCGCCCCATCAGGCCGTAGGTCATGGTGGTGTTCCGGCCGACGGCGTCGGTACGGCTCCGAACATTGCCGAGACCGTCATAGCTGGCGCTGGTGGTAGAGCCGTCGGGGGCGGTGGTCCGGATGACCCGATCGAGCGTGTCATAGGTGAAGGTGATGACAAGCGTCTCAGTCGAGCCGTTGGGAAGCGTGCGGTTGCGGCTCTCGGTGAGCCGGTTGCCATTGACGTCGTTGGTGAAGGTGGTGACGTTGCCCAGGGGGTCGGTTTCGGTGAGCTGGTGGCCCTGGCTGTTGTAGGTGAAGCTGGTGGTCTGATTCAGTGCGTCGGTGGTGCTGAGCCGGTTTCCGACAGTGTCGTAGGCGAAGCGGGTTGTCTGCCCCAGCGCATCGGTGGTGCTGAGTAGGCTGCCGTTGGCGGCGTAGGTAGAGGTGGTGAGATGACCCTTGGGATCCGTGACCGTGAGGATTTGACCGCGATCGTTGTAGGTGTAGGTGGTGATCTGCCCCAGCGCGTCGGTCAGGGTCAAGAGGTCGTTGTTGGCATCATAGGTATAGGTCGTGGTGCGTCCGACCGGATTCTTTTCGGTGAGCAGGTTGTCGTCGCCGTCGAAGGTACGTTCGGTGACCGCGTCCACCTCGTCGGTTTCGCGCACTACATTGCCGCGGGAGTCGTATTCCAGCACCCGAGAGTAGCCAAGCCGGTTCGTGACGACCTCGCGTCGGTTATCGAGGTCATGAGAGAGATCGATCGTCTTTCCGAAGGCATCGGTGTGACGGATCAGGCGACCGTCCTCATCGTAGTCGTTGCGGATTGGCCGTACTCCCAATGCGTTATAGATTTCTTCTAAATAGTGATCTCGGTACGTGAATCGGGTATCGGTACCCGCCCGATTGGTGTGTTGAATCAAGTCCCCAGCGGTGTCATAGGTGTAGATGTTCGAGTTGCCCCGTGTATCGACGATCTCCTGAATCCGATCCTCCGAATCTCTGACGAAGTCGATGCCCACTCCGCTCGAGTGGGCAATGCCATTGGCGGTGATGTCAACCGCATTGCCGTTGAGATCCTCCAGATGCTTCACGCCCGTTTCCAGGGTGACATGGAATATCCGACCGTCTCTCGTCGTCAGCTTGACGTTATCCGGCTCGAAGACTTGGAACGAGTCATCGTCGAGTACACGATTGGACTCGTTCTCGTAGATCACCTCGTCGTTGCCAAGAATCTCCAGCGTCGTTCCCGGCAGGGGTCCGTCGACCCATTCGAAGACAGCCCTCGCCTGGCAGCCGCCGAACAGCACCGCGGGATCCACTAGCTTCAGGCTGAATCGATAGATCTCCTGATCCGACAGGCGAACCGTCGTCAGATGGGACTTGCTTTCGATGATCGCCGAGCACGGCAGGCCGAAGGGTCCACCGGGGTTGACGATCTGCCAACCGTCTCCCGGTGGACGGTTGTTCTGATAGCTGCCCTGGCGGATATCGAGCGTCCACCCGTACCCGAAATCGCCCTTCAACTCTCTCTGCCGACTGTCGTAGGTGCGGACAATCTCGATATCGAGGCCAGAGAGGGGGATCGCCAAATCAATGAACGACAACGTGAAGTTGCCAATCTTCATGTTTCCTTCGACCGACACCGAAATCTTTCCGGAAACACTTTGCCCTGCAATATCCCTTCCCGTGAGCACAATGTCGTAGAGGCCATTGAGCAGAAGCGTTGGATCAAATTGCGCAAGGGTCGCGTTGGAAACCGAACCCGTGCCGGTCGCCAGCACCACAGGCTGCCCCTCCCCCACAAACTGATAACTCAACGTCCAGCTGTCGAGCGCCTCGCTCTCGATCGTCGCCACGACATCGATAGGCTCCGTCACCACGTCGAGATCCTGTGGCGAGTGGAAAACAATATTCGCCTCCAATCCCTCAACCAGCCGCTCGAAGGTCACGAAGTAGCCCGCAGCGCCGGTGTCCGGATCTTCCAGGATGTACCCCGACGTCTGCCACGTATCGACCGGCAGCTGACTCTCGGAGATCCACGCGATCTTGCCCTGTCCCACCCCGGCACGGACGTGGGCCTCGGCGTCGGTGCTCAGCTCGGCCTGGGCCAGTGCCGCGTCGACGTTACCGGCGTCGACCAGGGTGAGGGTCTGCCCCTCGCGGACCGCCCGGGTCAGAAACGTGACTGCGGTGATCTGCTCGCCGCCGATCACCTGGGACAGGGCCTCGCCTTCGAGAAACGAGCCCTGAGAGCCCAGAAGCTCCATCGTCGGCACCGTAGAGCCGGCAGCCCCGGAGGCGGGAAAAAGCCCCAGGGGCATGGCGCCCAGATCGAGACTCATCGGGCCCTTGCTGAAGACAAGCGGCGTTCCGTCGGGCGCGGTCGAGACCGCGCCCCGCTGGACCGCCAGGACCGCGGTCCCGAGCTGGACCAGACGCTGCCAGCGCAAGCCCGCGAGATGCTCGAGGTCGCCACTCAACAGCCGCTGATAGAGCGCTCCGGCGAGCGCCAGGGTCCATGCTTCCTGCTCGAGCGGGTCGGTGGCCGCGCTCAGCTCCTGGGTGTAGTGGTCGATCACCTCTTGCGGAATCTGCCCGAAATCGACCGTGAAGACCCCATGCTCCCCAGCCAGCATCTCGAACTGCATCACCGTCGGCGATCCCTGGGGCGGCGTGATCGTGGCGAAGAGCACCACGTCCTCGGCGCTGCCGACCGGACCGCCGGCGATCACCGCCACC
>JAAEPZ010000567.1 GCA_024231955.1 bacterium
AAGCTTGGCTGTGCAAAATAAGCCAAAAAAAGAAAACGATGCACTGGTTATCTATCTGGCCTGGATTCTTCAAAGTAGGATACTATTTCACCGAAAAAAGCGGCGATGGTATTTTACAATTAGATATTGCTGAAAGTGTGAAACAAGATTTTTCGTCAAATAAACCGATTGGAAAGCTGATACCAATTACAATAGATATTCGTTCTAAAAAACAACTAGGTGACTGTTATAAGTTGATAGATTACAAGATCAACAAGAAATAATCCTAACATTTGAATCAAGCGGGACCTCGTACCTCGGCCCCTTATTCAACGCGTTAGGCGGCCTCTGGATCAACCGGCACGAACTGTGGCCTCACCCGGCACGATTCTCCGAGAAGGTCTCGGGCCCCTGCCTCGAGAATCGTTGCCGCGATGCCTATTGAAGTACGACATCTGGCCAAAGAAACTACACCCAACGTGATGTCAGCTAGGAGCGAACCATGAATGACCCCTTTGTCCCACGCGTCGGCGGAATCCTCAGCGCCGACATCGCCGTTCCCGAACACGAACGTGAAGTGCGCTTCTACTCACGTGTACTCAGCACGGGCGAGGATCCGCTTTGGCGCGAGGATCTAATGAACAACCTGGGCATGCCGATCATAGGCTTGGGCGCGCGCAGCGCGGAACATGCTCGCCTCCCGCTCCAATGGATGCCGCACATTCAGGTCGCCGATGTCGCAGCCAGCGTGGAGCGTGCGCTGGGTCTGGGAGGGAGTGATCTCATGCATGGCAAGGACGACGATGGAAAGAGCCAGTGGGCGGTGCTGCTCGATCCGAATGGGGCGGCGTTCGGGATCATTCCGGTCGTTTCCGCGGAGGCGATCCCCTCAACTGACAGCGACGCATCGCGCGACGCCGCGGCGCGTGTGGGTTGCATCTCCTGGCTCGACCTGACGGTCTCGGACGCTTCGGCAACCCGTGACTTCTATCGCCAGGTCGTTGACTGGTCGGTGCAGGACGTCGAGATGGAGGACGCAAGTGAGCGCTACACCGACTACAACATGTCCGGTGATGATGGAAACCCGGCGGCGGGAGTCTGCCATGCCCGCGGCGTGAACCTAGGTCTGCCGCCTATCTGGATGATCTACCTCCCCGTTGGCGACCTCGCCGAAGGTCTCCGTCGCGTACAGGAGGAAGGGGGTAAGATCATCAAGGCGACACGGGGGAACGATGGGGAGTATGCATATGCGGTGGTTCAGGATCCGGTGGGAGCGTGCCTGGCGTTGGTACCGGGATAGAGAAGGCGCAGGCCGCCTAACACCTATGAGGCCCCCGGTGTCAATAGCGAAAACGTCTCCTAGCCCGACTTTCTGTGGTCGGTTTGGCCCGGGAGCTCCGGCGACCGGTGCAACGCCTCGTGTCTGCTTAGTTTCAGGTCCGGCGCAAACCGTCTGCGCCAATCACCTATTGGGGCTCAGCCGCCGCCGGAGGCGGCGGTGCGGCGATCTCAGATCGACGGTGGGAGACCAGGGGCCGAGCACCCACAGCGAAGGCTCGTGCCGTTCCACCAGTGAGATCGTAGCCCGGAGGGCGGCATGAGGTAGCCTGGGGTGAGGCTGCCGAACCCCAGGAATGAAGCCACACCCCCCCGGAACTTCAAAGCCCCGAGAGGGGCGGCATACGGCAGCTCGAAGACGTTCGGAAAAAGATGT
>JAAEPZ010000568.1 GCA_024231955.1 bacterium
CCCTACCTCAAGATGGGCAGCGACAGTCGCAGCCTCTCCACCCATGAGCAGCTATCGACAGTCACTCTTGACGAGGCGGTGGAGTTATTCAAACAGCCCAAGGGTCGACGGAAGGCCCAGACATCGGTGCTTGCCGAGCTTGGCCAACATCCCGAAACCGGGGGTGCGATCCAGACCAAGAGCGGCCGCTACGGCGTCTACGTCACCGACGGTGTAGTCAACGCCACCGTACCCAAGGCCAAGGACCCGGATTCGCTAACTCTGCCCGACGCCCTGCTACTGCTAGCCGCCCGCGAGCAGAAGCTACGCGACCAGGGCAAGGACCCCCGCGCCCCTAAGGCCAAGGGCCGCCGAAGAGCAAAGAAGAGCTCATAGAGGTTCGTCGCAGCCGGTTCTGCAGCTGTTTTCGGCGGACCATCTTGCGTGGCTAGATAATCCACATCGTCGTTCGCTGGCTCCGTCTGAATAGATAATGGCGCAATGAGGGTGGATCCTTTCTACTCGAGGTTTCGGCGGCAAGGGGAGTCCTGTCGATGCGTGGCCCCCCGGCTGTCATCCTGAGCGGAACGCGAGGGGCGCCTCGCGTGGAGTCGAAGGATCTGGGTGGGGGTGAAGATGAGCCGGTGACTTGGTCGGAGCGTGCACCGAAGTCGGGTCGTGAAGGCTGCTGAGCCAG
>JAAEPZ010000569.1 GCA_024231955.1 bacterium
CCGCGTCGTCCGAGAAACCGATCTCGGGAATAGAGACGTCGTCGATCAACCAGCCGGACAGGTTCAGGCCGGGGTCGGTAATGTACCAGAAACGGAGCAGAATCTCTTGTCCCGCGTAGGCGCTCAAGTCTACCTGCTCTTCCAGCCAGGACTCAGTTTTGTTGGTATAACCGTGCCCAAAGTTGGCATCGTTCGGACTTTCGGACGTCGTGCTCGTCCCCGGCAGCGTCTCCCACGTGATGCCATCGTCGGCAGAGACCATCACGTAACCATAATCAAAATCCTCTTCGATGTCGTACCAGGTCCAAAAGCGGAGCGTGGCGCTCTCCGTTCCCGCGAGGTCCACCCGGCGCGTCAGGCTGCTGCTCAACATATTGCGCCGGTTCGACCACCAGGAAAACTCGCCCGCGTGGGGATCGGTCGCCGCCACCCGCGCCAGTCCAGAGCCTTCAAAGGTGACGTTGCGCCCGGCCTGCGGATCGATCTCGACGTAATCTGTGCCAAACTGGCGCACCCAGCCCACGTACTCGGCAGCGCCGCTCTCCAATGTGGTCTGCATCCGGGGATTCGTGCTGCCGCGAAGCGCATAGTCGTAGCGTCCATCGCCGACGCTCGAGTCGCCGAGCAGGTTGGCGGCTGTCCAATCGGAAAAGACGGCCACGAAATCGGCGTCGTGCCCGCCTGCCCGGAGAAAGTTATTGACGCCATCCACGCTGTCGGCGTCGTCGGCGGCCAATTGGGTCAACGCCTCGTAGCCGCCATAGTGCTCGCCCAGGTAGCTGATGAACAGCTTGCTGGCGGCATAATTCCGCAGCCGGTCGTCCGGGTCATCCGCCCAGTTGGTCAATTGGACGTCGGGGTTGCG
>JAAEPZ010000570.1 GCA_024231955.1 bacterium
TATGACGAGGTTCTTCCCGGTTGTGCGGAGAGAATCATCTCCGCATGGGAAGAAGAGAGTCAACACAGACGCCAGCTGGATTCCAGCGTGCTGAAACAGGATTCTCTCAGGTATGAACAGCACTACAGATTTCAGTTTCGTGGCCAGGTTTTCGCCCTTTCCCTGGCGATTCTGTTCTTCTCAGGAAGCATGTTTCTTGTGTATCAGGGACACAGCACCGGCGGAATCGCCGTGTTGATTGGCGAGATCGTAGCTCTTGTCGGTGTATTTGTCTTGGGACGCAGAGAGCAAGCACGAAACGCTACCGCTAGTAGCACTGAGAACTTCGACAACGAATCAGAACCTCGCTGAGCGGGGAGAAGATCCTCAGAATAGATCGAGCTGTGCGTCGTCGCCGATCACCCGGTCAAGTCGAGATTGGGCGCAACCGGTCACCCGCGCCCTCGATCGTGCTGGGAGCGCCGGCTTCCAGCACGATCGAGGTCTTTCCAATTCGCAGGAATATGGCCCAACGCCATCATTACTTCTTTGTTACCGCCATTGTTCCTGCCGTGCACTCGGGCTCGGACCCCGCGCCCCGACATGCTTATTTATAGAACCCTTTCAGGGTTCGGGTTTGGCTTTCGGTTCACCCAGGGTGGCGCTTCGCTTACCCTGAGTTGAGAAGCGTCGGGCACCTTGAGGGCAGCGCCCTGGCGTTTCGGGACCTTTCGCCCGAAGCGTACCGGGAGAAGGTGACGGCACTGATTCGGGAAATCGAGGACGACGCGGCTCGAGACCGCGAAGGGAGTCCGGTTTTGGGAGTGGAGAAGATCCTGAGTCAGGATCGGTTCAAGGCTCCCTCCAAGGTTCCCAAGAAGTCACCACGGCCGCGTTTCCA
>JAAEPZ010000571.1 GCA_024231955.1 bacterium
AAACGATACCAACCCCCTTTACTTTGAGTGGACTTGCTCGTAACGGCGGTCCATGGTGTAATGCGATGCCACGGTCTGAGGTCCAAGCATATGAGTGGTGTGCGTCTTCATAAGGGGCGATGTCAGATCGAGCGGGAGAGGTGTCCGAGTGGCTGAAGGAGCCGCATTCGAAATGCGGTGTGCGGGTGACCGTACCGGGGGTTCGAATCCCCCCCTCTCCGTTCCCCCAATGAGGCACTCCGCAAGTTCTTGAAACTCGGGAACTTGCGAGAGTTTCTCGATTGTTGACTGGCCGTTTGCCCTCAAATTGCCCTCAAGCGGAGAATCCGAGGCGGCCCTGTCCAGGCCCGATTCGGCCAGGGCCTGCATCGCCTGCTGGCTGTCATCGTCGTGCAGATGGTAGTACAGGTCGAGCATTTCTGACGAGCTGTGACCAAGCCAGGCCAAGGCCTTTCGATACGCCACGCGATGGTTGGCGCATAGGCTGGCGAAGTGGTGACGGAACGAGTGCAGTTTGTATTGTTCGGCGTTTTCGAAACCACACTCGGCACAGAGCTCCTTCAGCCGCTTCAGGAGGCGGCGTTCGGTGATGTTGCGGAAAACCGGGCCTGAGCGTCTCGACGGCGGCAGCTGTTCGGCGATCTTCGGATGAATGGGAACGAAGCGGTCATCCTTGTCCTTCGTTACGCCGTTTGACCCGCCGCGGCGGACATGGATCATCGCCGGCTTTCCGTTTGTTCCGCGGAGATCTTCCCAGCGCAGCTGTTCGACTTCGCCGATGCGAAGCCCGGCGTAACCCATCAGGGCGCACGCGGCCCTCTCCTCCGCCGCGGCCACGTTTGACCTTTCCCCCTGAACCTGATCCAGGTTTTGCGTTAGGTTTTGGGCTTGGATCATGGAGGAAAGGTCATGAAGAGGAAGCGTTTCAAGGCTGAAGAAATTGTCAACAAGCTTCGGGAAGCCGACGTTCTGATCGCGCAAGGCCGGACGGTAGCCTTTGCGTGTAAGCGGATCGGGGTAACGGAGCAGACGTACTATCGTTGGCGGAAGGAGTACGGCGGTCTCAAGAAGGACCAGGCGAAGCGGCTGAAGGAGTTGGAACGTGAGAACGCCCGACTCAAGTGCTTGTTGGCGGATGCCGAACTCGACAAGGCGATTCTGCGGGAGGCCGCAGCCCCAAACTGCTGAGCCCGCAACGGAAGCGCAAGGCGGTTCAGGCTGTCGTGGACCAACTGGGCGTTTCCGAACGGCGGGCATGCAAAGTCCTGAAACAATCGCGAGCGACGCAGCGTTATCTTCCGCTGGTGCGCGAGGATGAAGAGGCATTGACGCAACGGATCATCGAGTTGGCAGCATTGTATGGACGGTACGGCACCCCGCGCATCACGGGCCTGCTGCGGAACGAAGGGATGCGGGTGAACCACAAACGTGTCGAACGGATCTGGAAAGCGGAGGGTCTGAAGGTACCCAAGAAGCAACCCAAACGGGGCCGATTGTGGCTGAACGACGGCTCCTGTGTTCGGCTTCGATCTGAGCACAGGGATCATGTATGGGCGTATGACTTCGTTCAGGCATGGACGCATGACGGTCGGGTGTTCCGTATGCTGACGTTGGTGGATGAGTACACCCGGGAGTGTTTGGCGATTGATGTGGCGAGACGGCTGAGATCGGATGACGTGCTGGAACGTCTGTCGTGGTTGTTCGCAACGCGGGGCGTTCCGGAACACATTCGCAGTGACAACGGTCCGGAGTTTACGGCGACTGTGGTTCGAGATTGGCTGAAACGGGTAGGGGTAAAGACGTTGTTCATCGAGCCGGGCAGTCCTTGGGAGAATGGGTACGTGGAGTCGTTCAATGGAAAGTTGCGGGATGAGCTTCTGAACGGGGAAATCTTCTACACGTTGAAGGAGGCAAAGGTGTTGATCGAGCGATGGCGAGTTCACTACAACACGGTCCGGCCGCACAGTGCCTTGGCGTATCGGCCACCCGCCCCGGAGGCCTGGTCATTCGCGTCGCCATGGGCAGGCTCCGCTCCGCTCGGTCCCCTCGCTCCGCTCCGCCCGCCCACGGCGTGTGCTTCGAGCGAGGCTGGACTAACATAGGAACTGGACTTAACCGTGGGGGAAGGTCA
>JAAEPZ010000572.1 GCA_024231955.1 bacterium
ATAACGTTTCAGGTCGATCTGATCGCGGAGGCCAAACACCACCCCCTCCCCTTCCAGCAAAGACTTCTGCAGTTCATACCCCGCCCCCGGCTTGAGGGCAATCTTCCCCTGTTTATTGATCACCCGATGCCACGGAAGGTTATCTTTCTCCGAAGAACTGTGGAGAATCCTGACCACCTGGCGCGCGCCGCGCGGACTGCCGGCCATCGTCGCGATCTGACCATAGGAAGCCACCCTCCCGCGAGGGATCTTTTTGATCCGCTGTTTGACCCGCTCTGTAAATGAAGAAGCCATGGCGCTCCCGGAAGCTAAGACTAGTCTATCAACTCGCCGGTGACGTGATCATCGGCAGCCCCGGTCACCCGGAACCTGACGATACGTCTTCCCCCCTCGTATGAATGCGGCAGCCGGACTTTGACATAGTTGTCGGCAATGCCCCAGAAGTCGCCGCCCGGCGGCTTTTTGTGCTCGGCAATAACCTCAAGGGTCTGACCGATCTGCCGCCTGTAAGCTTCGGCCCGCAGGCGGTGCGAAACTCTCGAAAGAATCGCGTTGCGCTCTTTGACCACTTCCGGGTTCACCTTGTCGGGATATTCCGAAGCCGTCGTGCCGGGACGGTCCGAATAGCTGAATACGTGCAGATAGTCGATCAGGCCAGACTCAGCGACGCCTTTAGTGCGC
>JAAEPZ010000573.1 GCA_024231955.1 bacterium
ATCCGGATCAATAAGCGGGGTCTCTTGCAGAGATACGCTCAGGAATTCGAGAAGAGATGCGGAATGGGGACGATCCTGTTCAGCAAAGGAGACCTGTTCCAGCTGATCAAGAACGCCGGAGGGTTCGAACAAAATGTGAACCTCTGGGATTCGCCCTACAATCTGCAAAGGATGGCAGAAATGCAAGACGAAATGCTGGCGCGCCACGACCAGCTGGGCGCCATCACCAGGCTGTATGGCGGAGAGGTGTCCGGGCAATACGCCAAACCAGGCGGCCTTGGAGCCGAGGGGCAGCCCAGAAAATTCTATGCACCGCTGCCAAAGCTGAGCACGTTGGTGCTGTACGCCGATGAAGACGTGGACGCCATGGTCGGCCGGCATTTCAAACTAGGAATGCCTAGGCTGGAGTTGGGCCAGTACCTGATTGCAAACGGGGCCGATGTGGACATCACCAAAGAAGGCAGACAGATGCAACAGGCTCGCGAGCGCGGAACGCAGCGAACGGAGCTGCAGACGGGACGAAGAGGCATGGTGACGGCACTGGACCAGATCAACAGCTATCGCAGTGTCTTCGGGAGCGAGATGGGAGATCCAGTGCTGATACAACAGCTTCCAATGACGTTGGATGAAGTTGTGCCACCCACGGCGGCGACTGCATTCAAGCCGGGATTCTTCAGATGGCCGTACCCTGTGACTCGGTTCAAAATCGATCAGCAGGCACAAGGGGCTGTGGCCAAGCCGCCGTCGGGAGCGCCGTCGCCAGCCGTTTCGTCGGTCTCCTCGTCGGTGCACGCAGTGGAGGCGCCGCCGATATCGTTCGAAGAGCAAGAGTCGAGAGCCCAGGGATTGAAGGCGAACCCCGGGGCCAGCACGAGAGCAGAGATATGGCGAAGAAAGTGACCCCGGCCATGAAGGCTGTGGGCAGAGGGATCTTGCCCGTGGGAGGTGGTACCGACTGGCCGAGGCAACAAGCTGCTGCACCGGTCAAGAAGACGGTCGGAGGCAGAGGCGGATTCGATGACCCCACAGGACCAGGCACCAGTGGAGCTGGACCCAGTCCCAGAGGTTTTGGTGCCACGGGTTTCAGCTTCCGACAGCAGCAAGCGGGGCAGAAACGTCCGGCACCCCCGTCGCAGTCGCCTGCCAAGGCACCGCCCAAAGTTCAGCGACAGCGGGAGGTCCAGTACCAGCTTGCTCAGCAGGACTTGCAGCCGCTGCCGACGTGAATGTTCCTGCCATCAGCACCGATGGGGGCACCGAGAGCACCTGAGACTAGCAAGTGAAGCTTGGAGCAAGCTCACACTGCGCGACGGAATCTGGAGCAGGCGGTTCGCGCCAATGAAGAGTTGTATCACATCCGCGGGGACCAAGGCCAACTGCGGTTGAGGATGCAGCAGCCAGTGCAACTGGCCGGGAGGACCGACGAGCCAGTGGTGCCACGCGTCCGAGGTGACAAGTTGCGCATTCGACAGGCCGGGATCCGTCAAAGGGATCAGGCCAGAATCCAGAATCTCAGGACGTTCAAGGAACGAGAGGAGGAGCGACAGAAGAAGGGGCAACCGATTGGAGCAGCCCTGGATCAACTAGCCGGCTCGATGACCACTCCGCAGCAGCAAGGCGTCGCTGCAGCTCAGCAGGATGCACCTCCGTCTAACGTCGTCAAACCACCCGCCGGGGAACCCATGGAGGAAGGAGAAGGGCAAACCAAGGACAACGATCCGATGGGCGACGGCGGAGCAGAGGACAAGGACGGAGACGAAAGCGGGAAGATTGGAGCAGCCTAGGCCGCAGAAGCTGTCTACTTTTGTTACGTTTGGAGTGAGTATTCTTTGGCAGTGTCTGTATGGCGGCGAGTCCGAGTACTGCTGGGGCATGGTAGAGTACTTCTCCTCGTTTGTGCAGATGCCAGCGTAGTGAGTTGCTCTCCATGCCGGG
>JAAEPZ010000574.1 GCA_024231955.1 bacterium
CGATATGGAAGTCGCCGAATCACACCGCCGCAAGGGGATCGGAAGAGCGTTAATCGGCAGACTCAAGGAAGAAGTCCGGGATCGGGACGTTATGAAGATGTGGGTTATTACGGAACGCTCGAACACGGCCGCCGTGCACCTTTACGAATCCACCGGTGGCCTTGCGCAGGAGCATGACGACACGGTGATCTTTGAGTATGGGGCAATATGACTGGCATAATATGGGGGGCTTTTTGAAATGAAGATTGTGGCGATATGGCGGCGATTGCCGCGACTATGGAGAATAGCTATAGTAACAATGCTGGCTTTTGTAGGCGTGCCTATGCTTACTGCCGGTGTTTTTCTAGCATTCATTATGTATGACAGTGTGATTAAACCAGAATCATATGAGGTGTCGCGGACCGAGAATTCCCGTTACCTGATTCTAGCATCGTACGACCCCGAAGCATACACGGCAGTCCCGTGGGTTGACGTGTACTTTGTGGACAAGGATGCGTTCCTCCATTTGAAACGTAAGATCGTGCGTGCGTACAGAGCGAGTTATGCAGAAGCGGAGTTTCTTGACTCATCAACGGTCCGGATACTCCTGTACGGGTGGGGTTACCACCCGCCCCCCGCTGGGAGCAGAGGATACGAATTCCCTGGAGCGGTTATCGTGGACTTGCAGGATCCTGGGATGACAGTTATAGGAGCCCCCTAAGAGTTTCTTGACACGACGTTCCTGACGGGGTCTGAATCGCCAGGACCACAGGGTTCCTGACCTACTAAGACTGAACACCCAAGCCACCCCTCAACCTACTGCGGCACCAGCTCCCCAATCTCAAATGTCTGCTCCGCAAACCGGCCGGCTTTGATCTCAATCACCACTAGAGCGTTTTCGAAAAAGCCCGGCCCGGAAGTATCAGCCGAAGGGATATAGCGACCCACACCCTGTACCGTCTCGGCCACCACCGCCAGCCGGTATGTGCCTGTCGGCGCCTCAAGTTCATAGCGCCCCAGGCTGTCGGTGCGGGTAGTTGCGATTATGTCGCTATTGGTGAAAGTATCCCCCGGCTGCATCAGGTATACCCGGGCTTCGGGCAACGGGCGCGGAGTGAGGTCGGGCGGGTTGGTGATAAACGTCATATCGCTGTGATCGTAATCCGGTATCAGCCACACCACGCCCCGAACACCCTGATCTACGCCTAGCTCCGGCGCCATCTCTACCTTGTGACAGCTGATGAACACCAGCGCCGTTATCAAGCACAAGGCGCAGCCGCCGAAGGGTCTGTGTGTGAGAAATCTTGCCATCATGCTCAAGATACCCTGCAACAGCGGTAATCTTCCGATATCTATCACGGAAACCCGCTGTGTCAGGCGGTGTTTCCAGACAAAGTTCCTTCAGGACCACAGGGGTCCTGAGTCGAAGAGTCCGTACTCGCCGACAGTTCCAGATGTGCGAGTGTATCTACCTGTCGCTCGTCACCCCTTCAGGGTTGTGTTCGTATTTCAGGTCGTCGATGGAACGCGACATACCCCTGATCTTCCATACTTTCTGGTGATATCTCTTCAGCCCGTCGTAAATCTCGGTCCGGAAGTCGGCTCGGAAAACAGGCAACTGGGCACCTCCCTTGCCTCTTTCGTAAAAGGAGAAGTACACCCGTTTTTCGAAGAGATAAAAGCGTAAACAAGACGGTTGGAGATGAATTCTGGCCTCTTTCTCGCTGTTAGGGCTGTTGTGCTCGATCATGCCGCGGATCGAATGATTGACGCCGTCTCGATAACGCGCGGGGCCATCTTTGGATACTCCAAAGACACGCTCCCCACCCCTGTCACTAGCGGCTTGATTGTGACCGAATTCATCGCCAGGATCAGCCAGGAGCACTTTGGCGCCTCCCTTGTGTGCCCAGAATTCCTCAAAGAACTTCCCGCTGATATCCGTGAACGAGAAACCTCGCATGAAGAACAACAGAACCTCACCGTCTCTCTGAAGATCCGCCTTGACATCATCTGAGGCCGCATTCATGTCCGGATATCGGCGTAACCTAGCATAGGCCGGTTCCGGCTTAAACAGTTTCTTCCAGAATTCCCACATCGGGGGATACAGAACCTTCGAGAATATCCAGAAAACAACGTGCGCCAGGACTATTCCCGCGGTGGTCTTTAGTATTGCTTCCCATTCCAAGGAGCACCTCCCCATAGTGTATAAATATGTCTATTACTATACTCTATATACATGATCTAATGCCGTGCTGTCAAGCACTCTGCCATTCAGCAAACAGTTGCGCTGGACATAAACCCACCCTATATTCCCCCTGCTCAAATGCAACGCACAAACCCAAGGAGACTGTCATGCGCAAGCTTATTTTGCTCGTCTGTGTGACCGGATCGATGCTTCTCGCCCCTGTCGTATCAGCCGAAGGCCTGATACCATCTTACGAAAGCGCTTCCGGCAAAA
>JAAEPZ010000575.1 GCA_024231955.1 bacterium
GCGGAGCTGAATGACCGAGCAGGGCTCGGTAACAGAAGGAAATCGCCCTCGCGGCGCTCGACGAAGCGCCTCGGGGAGATTTGTGTCTGCTCGAAGGCTTGGCAGGTGGCTCTTCCCGCTTCAGCCCCCCTCCACGACCCCTCTTTCCCGGCTCGCGCCGCTATTTGGACCGTCCGGTCGGTCCAAAGGCCCTCTCATGGGGCGTGAGGATCCCCTGACCCCTCATCTGGTGGCCTAACCCACTGGAAATAGGAGAGTTGTAATGAGCAGTCTCTCCGAGTTAGCAAGGCGTCGCAATGACAATTAGGAATTTCTATCTGGCTGATAACGCGCGACTTACAAATGAATTCTTTGGCATACCACCAATGGCCTTGAAAAATGTTTCTTCGATCCCTTAACTTACTGATTCCACTTGATTTGATAAGCGTCGGGCACCTTAAAGCAGGCTTCGAAGGCGCCCCGGCTCCCGAGGTGACGGTCGCACCGGTCACGAGCCGCTGATGCCAGGCGGGAGATTAGCAGCCGCGGGTGTTTACGGCCGTAAACACTCAGGAGCCGGGTCACGGTGCCTTTGCGCCTCTTCCATGGTCGGGATACGGCTGATTACCGCCATACCAACTGTCCGCCACC
>JAAEPZ010000576.1 GCA_024231955.1 bacterium
CTCGACCACGTACTCCGTCTTGCGCTTGCCAACGCACTTGACGTCGACGATCGCGAGCTTCCAGCCGTGGATCCGAGGGGTCTGCTCGGGGGTGAGGAAGGTCACGTCGTCGATCCGGCGGTCGCCTTCGAGCTCGAGCAGCGCGTTGAGCAGCTCCACGAGCAGGTGCTTGTGGGGCTCGGATCCGAAGATACGCTTGAAGACGAGGTCGGTCTTGGGATCGGCAAAGGTGGCGCGCATACTCTTGATTATACCGCAACGCAGACTCCAGTGGCCTATGCCGCTGCGCGTACCTGTGACCGGAAGTAACTCTGAAAGGGGGGAGATTGAAGGGTGGCAAGGGCAAGCAGACGAGATCGGCGACGCGCGCTGCGGGGACTCCGAAGTCCCAGGCTGGCGGAGCGTACGCAGGCTTGCCCTTGGGCAGAAGCGTGATCGCCCGGGAAACCAAGGGCAAGCCATAGGCTGATCTACTCCTCGGGAGGGGGTCACCACCGTGGCTCCGGCCACTCTCCTCTCGACTTGCCCTTGCCACCCCAATGGGTAGGCAACGCCTCGGATACCTACCCGCAGGATCGGGATTCACTGCCCGCTGGAGTGGTAGTTACTCGGAAGTCTGGGAGATCAAGGCCGGAGCTGGGCATGGGCCGAGTACCTCGCTAAGGGCTTCGGCCGGATCTGGCTTCCGTACGCGCTAGCTGCCTGGGGGTGGCAATACGTCTTGCCGTCGAACAAGCTCTCGGAAGATCCACGATCCGGCATCACGCGCCGGCATCACCTCGATCATTCCCTCCTCCGGAAGGCGGTCAAGGCTGCGGTGAAGAGGACCGGGATACTTGCCACGATCGGCGGAACCCGCTATCCTTCAACGGTGATGGCTGCCAACCGGTCGCCGGAAGCGACGCTGAGACGATCCGAGCATCGGGAGCTGGAGTTGCCTCGGGCTTCAGAGCCCAACGCCCGAGGCCCATACGGCAGGGACCGCTCCGACCGGCCGACCGCCCCACGCACCGAGTACCGCTCCTTACAGACCGGGGACAGCGGCTCAGGGCGATCCGGGATCCCCTCCAACCCAGGCCCGGGATGGCTCTCGAGTCCTCGGTGGCCGTCCGCATACTACTCAGAACGTTAGGTTGATAATGGGGCGCCAGCTATGACGATTCACTGCTGTCCAGGCGTCGATGAGGTTGCAGCGGCCAAGGATCTCCTCAACATAGGCATGGTATGCATCGATGACATCGCTGAAAATCTCTACGACGTTATCTTCGATGCAATTATCGACGAACTCGGCCACGCCGCCGATTACATGGATCTCCGACAGCAGCGCGTGGACACGTCCTTCGGACCGGTCTTTATCCTTCGCGACCACGAACGGTGCTCCGCGCGGGAGGCACACGCGGCGGTCTCCCGAGAAAGGAGTACAACCTAACCCGTCACTCCAGCGGACGACGACCTACTCATGTACATCCTGGGCGGAGTAGCAGCTCTCGCCATTGACCGGTACTTGCTCGCCCCGCAGCTGAAACCGGTCGCCGGAAGCGACGCTGAGACGATCCGAGCATCGGGAGCCGGAGTTGCCTCGGAGCTTTGATCGTTGGGCGGGTTCCGCATGTACACCGGCGTTATCATGACGCCACGCCACGGGGCAAAGGAGGATGACCATGTCTGCAGGTAAAGCGCTGTCGATCATCGCAGTTGGGTTGCTTTTAGTCGGCTTGGTTGCTCCGGGCTTCGCCCGGGATGATCAGGCGGAATTCCCCCTGCTGAGGGGACCGTATCTCGGCCAGGAGCCACCTGGGCTC
>JAAEPZ010000577.1 GCA_024231955.1 bacterium
CACTAGAAAAGGATCGCAAAGCATTTAACATATTATCAGCGTTTTGAAAAAACATATTATCCCTTTGATTCTGACTCAAATGGGCAGCATTAGGTTCTTCAAAAGGCAATGGCTCAGCACTAGAGCGCGTGTGGTAGCGACGCCACAAATTTCTATCCTCATAGGACATGGCTACCAACAACAGAACATCAGTTACTCACTCCATTGGCAACGTTTCCGGTCGACGGACCAGCAGCCTCCGAACCGTCCGGGGTCTCCATCGGAGTGGAAGTGGCGAGGGGCGCTCCAGGAGCGGCGAACGGCGGGTCCGGGGCGCCGCCCAGAAGCACAGCAGCGCTCACGAGCGCCAGCGAGAGCCAGCAGAAAAGCGCCATCCGGCAGGAAGCAAGGCCGGGACGGCACACCGACGGATGGCGAACTGGAACGGTAGCCGCGCACAGAAGCGCAGCCGGTAGCACAGAGGAACGGTCTGGGCAGCGCACAGACACGGGCCGTCGACGAGGCAGGTGCACAGACAGCACTGCGGAAGCGGTCCGGGCAGCTCTGGGCAGCTCTGACGCACTACGACGGCAGGCAGCTCTACACCGAACCTGAACAAAGAGGCACATAAAGCATGATTAGAGACAGATTC
>JAAEPZ010000578.1 GCA_024231955.1 bacterium
CCGTTTCCCGGAAGTATATATTGACAGGACCTCGACAGCTTCGGCCGGCCTGTCGGCCGCAATGAGAAAAAGCCCCAGCGTAACGCCGTTCTCGGTGCCCCCTCCCGTTCCTTCGTTAGCCTGGATATATTCCATGGCCTCGATGACCTTGGCCGTGTCGGCCGCCGCGAGACCCTCGAACATCTGCTCCATCGCATCTGCCAGGTGCCAGAAATCACGCGGCAGTTTAGCGCGCATGTCGTTGATGACCTCGTCGAAGACCGGTCGGACCTCGGCGGCAAAAGCCGTGTCGGTCGCAGCCAGCATCATCGGATACGACAGTTTATTGAACATATTGGCCCACTGAAAAGCTCTTTCGTTGTAGACAAGCATGGAGTCAATCTGACCGAAATGGCGGAAATATTCCGCCAGGCCGTTGAGAGCGCTATACACCTGCAAAGAATCGCCGGTTTTTTCGGCCTCGACGAGACGGGCTTTGCGAAAGCTAATGGACTCGTCAAACCGGCCTTCCCATGTGGCCAGGTTGCTCAGGTAGGTGTAATAGTTGGTCAGGTTGAACGGATCATCCGGATCCTGGTAC
>JAAEPZ010000579.1 GCA_024231955.1 bacterium
AGATTGGGATCCTTCTCATTACCCCCGACGCTGACCCGGTTGGGGATCCGACCGATCGTCGACGGCCTGACCGCGGCGGTGATCGTACGCATCGCACTCGTCCTTGCCGGCATGACGCCGAGATCGCAGCGGACGGTCCTCACCTCCGCATCGTGCGTACAGTCTGCCGAGGCCGATATGAAGTCAACACCGTCCGGTAATTCATCGATGAGTTGAACGGCGGACGCATCGGACGGTCCGGCGTTCAAAACCGCCAGGGTGTAGGTCACCAGGTCCCGGCCGGCAACCGCGGGATCAGGCGAATCGCTCTTGGTCACGGACAGGTCGGTCCTGCGGACGATCTTGGTGGTTTTCGTCACCTTGTCGTCGCTCGTGTTGACCAGCGTCTCTGCGGTGCCCTGCACCTCGGCGTGGTGCCTGATTTTCTTATTATCGGGGGCCGACGGCTCGACGGTCAGGACCACCTCCAGAGACGCACTCGTATTCGGCGCGAGATCTCCCACCGTCCACTTCGATCCTTTGAAGCTGCCGGCACTCGCAGTGATCGACTCGACGCGCACTCCCGTAACCTCCGGTGGTTGGTACCTCACTTCGACCTTCGTCGCCGTGAACTTCAACTTGTTGGTCACCTTGACCTCGTAGGTCAGGTTGCCCTCGCCGGAGCCCGCCACGACCCTTCCGGGCGGATCGTCCTCGTTTCCGGGCTGATGGATCCCGACCTTGAGATCGCTCTGGGGCAGGATGCCGGGACCGTCCACCGTCAGTCTGTATCCTCCGCAACTGCCCGCCATCCCATCTTCAAGGGCCGAGTCAATGTAGAGATAGTAGGTCCTCTTGGTGGTGTCGGGATTATAGTCGGCCCGCAGAATGTGCTCGACGTGCGGACCGATAAAGTCCGGAGAATTGACCCGGCAGCTCATCCCGTTACCGCATTCACCTACCAAGGCCAGAACCAGGTCTGCTTGGGAGCCGGCGGTATTCTCAAGAAGGAAGCTGACGTTGTTTTCAGGGGCAAGCGTGATTACATATACCCTGTCCTTGCCGGGATAAGGTTCCGTGATCCTACAAGGGGATCCGTAAAGGCGCATGTTATTGTCCGATTCGCAGGTGCTGCTCTCGTCGCTGTACTCGCCGTTCACGCCGAGATTCACGGGCTCGGCCTCCACGCAAGTGCCATACGCTTCCACAGCAGTTGCTACCGGAGCGGCTGCGCGGAAGGGTTCTGACCTGGTGGTCGAGTCCTGAGCATCTGTTCCCGAGGCGGAGATCGCCAGAAGCGAGACAAGAAAAATGGAATGGGTTGTGCGCATCGTCCTTTCCTCCTTATGCATTGTCGTAGAAGTAGATTCAAACCCGAGTACCGTGCAGGGATCTTTCCGGCGGCAATCCGTTGTTCCATTTTCTCGCGCAGATCAAAGGCGAAACACCGCTGAGAAAGAGGCAATGCTGATGCGCTCGGAATAATCGAAGGCGGCGTCGAGCTGAAACCTCTTCCGGAGCATTCCGATGCCGACAGAATAATGAACCGCGTCGGCCCGGCGCCTGAAGATCGCTTGATATCCCTTGTTCTCCCCTTCGAATCTCAGGCTGTGATCCGGATCGTACCACCCACCGATACGTATGCTGAGCGGAGCTCTGCGTTTGTAGAACTGATATTCGAAGCCGAGATGGAGCTCGTTCGCGTCATCTACGACAAACTCATCCAGCTCGGCGTCAAAGTCGATAATGAAGCTCTCGAGCCCGAAGACGTCCCCAAACCCCCGCGTCATATCACTGTATTTTATGTAATTATAGTCGAAGGCGATTCGGAGCGAATCCGTCGGTTTGCAGGAAAAGCCGATCCCGAAGGCTTCAGGTATGTGAAATCTTGCCTCATTTTCAAGCCTGGCGAAAGCCGAGGTTGACCCGACTCCCCGCCCGCTGACTGTAGCAACGTCGAAGCCGGCTCCGCGGCGATAGACTCCGCCGATGCTCCAGACCCGATTGCCGCCTTGCCAGAGAAATCCGAGATTGACGCCCCAGTCCGAATCATCCCCCAGCTGTCTCTGGATGCTGATTACTTTTGAATCGATCTCCGGATCATTAAAGTCAAGAATCTCGCGGAGCGGCGGGACGAAGCGGTCGGCCTGCGAATCCATGGAAAAGCGGTAGTAAGACAGGCTGACCCCCGCGGAGAAGGTGGGGGTCCAGCGGTACGCGGCGGCGACGCCGTAATGCACCACTTCGAGCTCCATGCGATTGCGCAGTGAGGCAAGGCGGCCGTCGTACTCCCCCGGAATACCCGTAGGGCTGCGGGAACGGGTCTCCTCGAGAAAGGCGCCCTGGTAGTTGAAATTCGCGGCGAAATTCGCCAATTCGTGCCGATAGAGAGCAAGGCTCCAGTTTTCGGCCGGATAGACGTAGGACAGAAACGACAGACCC
>JAAEPZ010000580.1 GCA_024231955.1 bacterium
GAGGGGAACCCGATCGAAAAGCCATCCTTCCCATTCGTGCTCCGGGAAGGACTCGATCAACACCGCCGACGGGCTGCCGTTGTGAATCTGGGCCAGCCGGCCGCCGTGAAAAACGACGAAATCCTGGGCTGTGAGGTGATACCAGTCTTCCATTCTTTTGAAGCCGAGTTGTTTGCCCAGCCATTCGAGGTAACGACGGCGGTTGGTCCGGTCATCCCAGAAGTGGTGGGGGATGGTCGGAAAGAGCCACTCTTGCCAGTTGAAATCGGGATAGCGGTCCTTCACGACGGCGGAGGGGCTACCTCCGAACATGTAGAGCAACGTGCCGCCGTGGTTGTCCTTAAAATCACGGTTCGTTACGCGATACCAGTCTTCGATTTTCTTGAAGCCGAGTTGTTTGCCCAGCCACTTGAGGTAACGCCGGCGATTGGCTCGGCCGCGCCAGAAACCGTCGGGACATACGGCAAACATCCATTCCTTGAACTTGTACCTGGGAAAGGCATCCATCAGCAGGA
>JAAEPZ010000581.1 GCA_024231955.1 bacterium
CGACTCTCTCTTATACATCGCTGACCTGGGCAGCATTTGGCCAGTCTACAGCTCCGCCTTTTCCGTGTACAACGTCGCCGACCCGGTGAACCCCTCACTGTGGGGTCGATTCGTTCTTGTGGCGTACGTAGCCGATGTCAAAGTCCATGGAGACTATGCCTATGTCAGCAATGGTTCCTGCGGTTTGCAGGTGTTCGATATCTCCGACCCGACTGCCCCCGACAGCGTTGGTCGTTATCTTGCCCCTTCGGATTGGGTCAACGGCGTCCAGTCTTTTGCGGGACGCACGGCGATCCAGGGGGATCTGCTGTTCCTGGCCGATATCGGGCCGGGGATGATCGGCGCCGAAGCTACCGGCTGCTATCCGACCGTACCGGAGCCGGGCGACCCGAGTCCGGGAGACCTGATAATTCTCGATATCTCCAACCCGACCCAGCCGACGCTGGTGAGCCACTACACTCCGGACAGCCTTCCCACCGATGTTGATGAAGACGAACCGGACGGCTTGCCTGCTTCGTTCGCTTTGCATCAGAACTACCCGAATCCGTTCAATCCGATGACAACTGTCCGGTTCGACCTCCCCCGACGTTCTGAGATTGTCCTGACGGTTTACAACCTGCTCGGGCAGGAGATATCACGGAAGGTTGAGACCCGGTCCGCCGGGCACCACACGCTTGAGCTCGATTTGAAAGACCAGCCATCGGGGGTGTATCTCTACAAGTTGCAGGCTAACGATTTCTCCGAGACGAGA
>JAAEPZ010000582.1 GCA_024231955.1 bacterium
ACAATATGGAACACCTCTGATGGTAGTGGGTTTTGCCGCGAATCAGCCCAGCGGAGAGTATGCTCACCGGTAATACCAAATCGGTCGTGCAAACCCCCTCAAAGCCCGAACAGACGAGCAGGTTTCAGCGCCCTGGATTGCGCCATTTTCAGCGGTTTCAGGGAGAAGTTCGGTGTTGCGCGCGCAAATGCGCGCCCTGAGCAGCGGGCATAAAACGGGTAGCAGTGGGGTAGCAGCGGGCATTGGTGGGTAGTGCTTGATAATAACGATCTTCACGCACCCAAAAACCACGTAGGACAGCGGTCTTCTAAACCGTAGGTCACAGGTTCGAGTCCTGTTCGCTCATCATCAACAGTTCATTCACGCTTGGAAGTAAACGACTTGCCGGTCGCCGAATATTTGCACCATACGACACTAGAGCGTTCCTACTCAACATGTAGCGTATCCGGCATGACGAAAACAGTTCCGTGCATTGGCGGTGGTGACTCGATCGAGGACGGACTGCATGGATCGCCACAGGCTGTCTTTGGTTCGACAGGCCAACGTGCGCAACAGGTGCTTGATCTTGCTGAACACCATCTCGATCGGATTCAGATCCGGACTGTACGGCGGTAGGAACTCAAGACTCGCGCCCGTCGCTTCAATCAACTCCCGAGTGCGTTGACGCTTGTGACTGGACAGATTGTCCATGATCACCACATCGCCAGAGGCGAGTTCCGGCACCAGCACATGCTCCACGAACGACTCGAAGATGTCCGCGTTCACCGCGCCATCGACCACGGTTGAGCACCGAATACCCTCGATCCCCAACGCGGCAATCAGCGTCGTGGTCATCCAATGACCGTGCGGCGTCTTGTCGATCAGCCGGTCACCACACGGCGCACGACCACGCAGCCGCGTCATGTTCGTCTTCGCCCACGTCTCGTCGATGAAGATCAGCCGGCTTGCGTCACGGGTTGGTTGCTCGGCGTGCCATGCGTCTCGTCGCGCCGCGACATCGGGTCGATCCTGTTCCGCGGCATGGATGGTCTTTTTTTGAACGAGTATCCCAACTGCTTCAGAACCTTGCCCACACCCCAGCAACTGCAGGTGATGCCCAATCGGTCGCGCAGTTCTGCAAGCGTGGCATCAGGATCAAATCGCACCAGTTCGATCAGCCGGTCCCGATCAATCTTCCGAACGCCGGGACTGCCCATCTTTCGCGGCGCGGTCTCACCGGTCTCGCGGCGTCGTTGTTTGACGCGTCTGACCCAAGCCGAACTGACGCAGAACAGGGTTGCGATCTGCTTGGTCTTCATGCCGCGATCATGCGCCGCCAGCACACGGTCTCGAAGGTCTTGTGAATACGGTGACGCCATCCTGGCTCCTTCCCGCCCAGTCCCTGAACATGGAAGGAAGGTATGACAACTCGACAGATGGCGCAACCTAACAGGCGCCGAACGCGCTACGCATTCCGTTGAGACGCTCTAGG
>JAAEPZ010000583.1 GCA_024231955.1 bacterium
CCAGCAGTACTCGTACACGCCACCAGGAAGGACCGTCGAAGAATACCAACTCCAGTACAAACAACAAAACCCAAAAAACAACGTCAATGGCTAGGCCTGCTCGGTGTCCATGTCCTTTTCGACTTGGTCCGGCGCTCCGCTTTCGTCGCCCATCGTAACATCACCCGTGCTCTGCTCCATCTCCGCTGGTTGCGTTCCTGTGGCGACAACGGCAGGTGATTCGTCGGCCGGTGGCGGCGTAATCTGCTGCATGGCTGCAGCGTCCTGTGGCGGCAGCTGTGGTGGCAGTGTCGGCGGCGGCGGCGGCGGCGGCGGCTGCTGCTGCGGCTGTCCACCAATCGACCCTGCTAGTTGATCCACGACCGACCCAAACGGTTTCCCGCGTTTCTGGCACGCTTCTTCCCGTCCCAGAAACACATTCAAGTTCGAAGATCTCGCCTGGTCATGAAAACGGACTCTGGCCTGGTGAACACCGAATTCAGCTGGTCGCATGTGCGGCACCACTGGTTCGTCGGTCCATCTGGTCGGCTGGACTGGCTGTTGTAGCACGGCCCGCTCTTCGCCTGGCATATTCCCTGGGATCGTGAACAGAGCATCGCTGTCACAAACCTGCCATTCCAGCATTTTGCATTCAGCGCAGGCCTGATTCAGGCTTCGCTGAGTGTTCTCGGGTTGCCTCGGCGCGCCCATCGGTGCTGATGGCA
>JAAEPZ010000584.1 GCA_024231955.1 bacterium
GGCATCATCCCATAGTTGGGAGATTCAGTTCATACATTCGAATCGTGTAATCCGTAGGCGACAACGGCCTTGCAGATCTAGCCGGTGGCGCCAGTAGGCGTCCCATTGGTCCGGTGAGTACCGCTGCAACAGGATCATTGCTACTTCCTGTGTGACGCCATGGTCTTTCCAGTTCCATCCGAGCTTCTTGATCCGCCGCCCTGTCTCTCGCATGATCTCTTCCAATAGACCTGTGCTGCGCGGCGCGATGATCCCAGTCTGCATCCACAAGTCGATCCGGGAGAACAGCCGGTCGCGAGCGCCCTCAAGATATCGCTGGCCGTGCGTGTAGCCAAACGCTCCAAACTCATCGATCATCGCTTGAAACGCTTCTCGGGCCTCCTTCACCTGACCTCGTAATGTATCCTTCGTCACCGGCAGGATAGCCTCCCACTCGCCCGCGGGGATCTCGACGCCTAGGATCCCCCGAAGACGGACGCTCAAAGGCTTAGTCTGAGCTGCCTTCAGACCATCCTTCCAGAGGAGAATCCGAAGATCACGTAGCAGGTGCCAATGAGAACGCTGCGTGCAGTTCGCTAGCTTCGCAAAGTGAAAGTCCAGGCCAGGTTCGCCGTCCAACACCGCGATCTTCGCCTTCTTGTTCCGCAAACGCCGCCGCACCGACTTGCCAATCGTTCGCCAATCGACCCCGGACCACGTCCCTAAGGGAATGATCTTTCCGGTCTCCGTAACTCCAACTGCAATCCGGAGTTCACCACGTCGGCCACCCGCCTTCTTGTACGCAGTGCCGTCCGCTAACAGCATCTCCAGCGGCGGCGGCTTGGCTACGGGAAGGTCCAGCGAGGCGACCCAACGGTGACTGCTTGAACCACTCACCGGTACACCAGCAAGACCGTCAACCTCGGCCACGCTACGGGCGAACGATGTTCGACAGGTCGCCTCGGCCGCGATACGCTCCAGCTGCGCCGAATGCCCCTGACATCGCTGCAGGCCCAGCACATCCAGGATCGGCGCGAACTTCCCGCCACACCGCCGACATGAGACCCGGCCTACCCGAAAGCCGATCTCACCCAGATCTGTCGCCAGCCTTCGCTTGTGTTGCCGAAACCCCTCCTTCACGAACGAACGGCAACGGCAGCGTCGCGGCGGCGACCTCTTGTCGCTATGGCGACCCAGACTCTTCTTGGCCTGGCGATCAGCGCGGCAAAGCCGGTTACGCACATCCTCCTGCAGCCATTCAATGACTCCCTCAGCCAGCTGAACCCCAAGCTTGCTGTGGGCCTCACCGACAGCCTCAAGGATCTCGTTGATGTTCGCACCTTCGCGCGCTATCTTGACCTCTACTGAAATCATGAATGTCGTCTTGGGCATGGGCTGCATCTCCTTGTGCTAGCACACAAAATAGATGCCTTGTCCGTGCCCGTTTTTCCAGATACTCTTCAATCTCCCAACCGTGGGACAAAGCCTAC
>JAAEPZ010000585.1 GCA_024231955.1 bacterium
TCACCCAAAGTTCAGCGACAGCGAGCCGTCCAGTACCAGATCAGTCAGGAGGATCTGCAACTGCAACCGATGCGGCTCTTCCTGCCATCGGCACCGATGGGCGCGCTGAGGGCACCCGAGACCAGTCAGCAAAGCCTAGCTCAGGCCCGCGCTGAACGAGAACTGCTGGACAGGGAGGTTCGTGACAGTGACACTCTGTACACGATCCCAGGGGACACACCGGGCGAAGAGCGAGCAATGCTGCAACAGCCAGTGCAGCCGACCGGATGGACCGACGAGCCGTTGGTGCCGCGCATCAGACCGGACAAATTTGGCGTTCGCCAGGCTGGAATCCGTTTTCGGGACCAGGCAAAAGTCCAGAATATCAAGCTGTTCATGGAACGGGAGGAGGAACGCCAGAGACAGGCGAAGCCGCTCGTGACTGTCATGGACCAACTCGCGGGGATGATCGCCGGGCAGCAGCTGCCGCCACAGCCGCAGCTGCAGCCACAGAATGCCGCAGCCATGCAGCAGGTTACGCCGCCACCTAACGCCGATCTGACCGCCGTTGTCGACATGGACACGCAACAAGCGGAGACGGAGAAAGTCATGGGCGATGATTCGATGGGTGACAGAGACGGAGCGCAGGGCCAGGCTGACAA
>JAAEPZ010000586.1 GCA_024231955.1 bacterium
CTCCGGCGCGGCCCGGAGCAGAGCCGTTCAGCTCAACGGATTGACTGTCATGGGTCATCATATAGCGAGCCTAGCAGGAATCACGCGGGTTGGCAAGGCCCGGACGTGTGAATCCAGGCACGATCTCGCAGGCAAAACAAGGGCAAGCCAGGGCCCTGACACGATTTCAGGCATTTCCCCAGCACGCTCGAAGCTAATCCATCCTCCTCGGGGCTTGCCCTTGCCACCCTGAGGATTGCTCGCCGATACAGGCAAGGACATAAGCGGCGCTGCACCAGGCCCTGAAGGGGCTGAATCATAACCTCATTCCATGGGCTGTTGATCCAGAGCTCAAGATGTTGAGTTATCACCTTGAGCTGTCGATCTGGGGAATGAGGTGGGTGTAATTTCGTTCGCACCCCTCAGCTCATGCTGTCACTCGACAGCGGCAACTTCAATGATCTCTTGCCAGGGATAGGGGATGCTCACTGCCAGAGCATCATACCTGCCCGCAAGCACCTCCGACATGACCTTCGGCATCCAGGCGAGCAGTTGGAGCGGTGCCTCCGGAAGCGAGCTCGCTTGCCAGAAGCCGGCGCGATTCACCCCACTGCTCGATGCTCCGGCGAACCATGACAGGGTGACCCCGGTCAAGCGCAGGTCATCCACAAACAGAGCCATCTCAGCACGCGGTGCCGGCTCACCCCATGAGCTATTCACCTGCACCTTCAGGACGGGTGCCGGTGCCGGCAGCGTCCATACCGGACCGGGTCCGGCGGCGTCCAACTCCCGCCACTTCCGAATCAGCGAGCCGGCGTTCGGATGGCGGACGAGAATGAATGCCCCCTCCGCCTGCTTCGGTATTTCTACGAAGCCCTCGGCATCCGTTCGACCCTCCCAGAGTGCGTGGGTATTTCCGAGTGCCGGGTGGGCACGCACCTCGGCTTCGGCGGCGGGGCTCCTCGCCGGCAGGAGTATCCGGAGGCGTGCCGACGGCTCGATCGGAAGGAGGGACACGGTGAACTCTTGCCCTTCCCCGCCCTC
>JAAEPZ010000587.1 GCA_024231955.1 bacterium
CCCTCTGGGATTCGCCGTTCAATCTGCGGAGAATGGTCGAGATGCAGGACGCTGTCCTGGCTCGTTGCAGTCAGCTGGGTGCCATCACCAGGTTGCATGGTGGTTTGGTGACCGATCAGTACGCCGAAGCGGGCGGCCTCGGGACACCCAGGCAGCCCCGGAAATACTATGCACCGCTGCCACAGTTGGAAACACTGGTGTTGTTTGCCGACGAGGATGTGGACGCCATGTTCCGCCGACACTTCAAGTTGGGAATGCCGAGGTTGGAACTGGGGCAGTACCTGATTACTCAGGGAGCTCAGGTGGATATGACCAAGGTGGGTCGGCAGATGCAGCAAGCTCAAGAGAGAGGAGCACAGAGAACAGAACCGCAGATGGGATGCAGAGGTCTGGTAACGACGCTCGATCAGATCGACTCATTCCGCAGCGTTATCGGAAGTGAAATGGGGGACCCAGTGCCGCGTCAGCAGCTCCCTACGACGATGGACGAGGTGGTGCCACCGACATTGGCGGCCGCCTTCGGAGAAGGGTTCTTCAAATGACCGCGCCTGCCAGTGAAACGGTTCTACATCGATCAAGCGGGGGCTGCCCCGCCGGTGAAGCCAACGCAGGGATGGCCAAGAGACATGTCGCCAGCTGGGTCTGCCCGATCTTCAGTGCACGCGGGGGACACCGCCGCTGACGTTAGCAGAAGAGCGAGAGCTGAGAGCCTCAGCCCTGGAATCGGAGGCGAGCCGCGGGATCAGCATGAGAGCAGGG
>JAAEPZ010000588.1 GCA_024231955.1 bacterium
ATCAGATCGCCGCGGGCACCTCCCTGGCCCGGGCGGGCCGGGAGGGCCAGACCCTCACCCTGGTCGGCGCCGGCAACGTCGACGCGGCTCTGGCCCACTCCGAGCTGAGCGCGGAGGCCGAAGCGCACGTCCGTGCCGGGGTGGAACAGGGCAAGATCGCTTGGATCGCCGAGAGTCAGCTGCCGGTCGATACGTGGCAGACGTCGGGGTATATCCTGGAAGATCCTGAGACCGGTTCTGCCGGGTACTACGTGACCTTTGAGCGCCTGGTCGCGGGCCTGGAGGCGAATATCGTATTCCACTCGCCCCAGGATCTCGACGTGGTTACGGCGCCGATCGACGTCGTCGCGACGATCGAGGGCGAGGCGATCGACAGCTGGACGTTGAGCTATCAGTTTGTCGGAGAGGGGCAGCCGGTGGTGCTGGCGACAGGTACCGGTTCGGTTTCCAATGCAACCCTTGCGCATTTTGACCCGACGCTCTTGCTAAACGGTCTTTACGACATTGTGCTGACAGCGAAGAACACTGCCGGGCAGAGTGCTTCCAAGAAGATTTCGGTATCGGTTGAAGGCAACATGAAGATTGGCAACTTCACGTTGTCGTTCATTGATTTGGCGATTCCCCTCTCCGGCCTTGATATCGAGATTGTCCGTACCTATGACAGTCGACAAAGAGAGTTGAAGGGCGATTTCGGGTACGGGTGGACGCTCGACATCCGCCAGGGTAGCTATCGGAACAACCGTCCACCGGGAGACGGTTGGCAGATCGTCAACCCCGGTGGACCGTTCGGCTTGCCGTGCTCGGCGAGCATCGAAAGCAAATCCCACCTGACGACGGTTCGGCTTTCAGATCAGGAGATCTATCGATTCCGTCTGATGCTGGTGGATCCCGCGGTGCTGTTCGGAGGCTGCCAGGCGAGAGCTGTCTTCGAATGGGTCGACGGACCTCTGCCGGGAACGGCGCTGGAGATTCTTGGTAACGACGAGGTGTTCTATCAGAACGAGTCAAATCGTGTACTCGACAACGATACATTCGAAGTTTTCGAGCCGGAGAACGTCAAACTGACGACGAGAGATGGCCGCATCTTCCACGTCACCCTGGAAACAGGCGTGAAGCATCTGGAGGATCTCAACGGCACTGCGGTCGACATCACCGCCGATGGCATTGCCCACTCGAGTGGAGTTGGCATCGATTTCGTCAGAGATTCGGAGGGCCGGATTCAGGAGATCGTCGATACGCGGGGCAACCCGAACTTCTATACCTATGACATCGCTGGGGACTTGGTTCAGCACAGCGATCGGGCGGGAAACCATACACAATTTACGTACAGAGATCACTACCTAGAAGAAATACATAACGCATTGGGAGTACGGCCAATCCGCAACGACTACGATGAAGACGGTCGCCTGATTCGTCACACCGATGCCTTCGGAAAGACGATCGACCTCTCTCATGACCTCGAAAACCGACGCGAGGTCGTCACGAACCGGCTTGGCTACTCTCGAGTGCTGGAATACGACTCCCGCGGCAACGTAGTGCGCGAAATCGACGATGTGGACGCGGTCACCGAACGTACCTTCGACGGCGACGACAACCTGCTCACCGAAAAGGATCCGCTCGGGCACACCACGACCTATACCTACAACGCCAGCAATGATCTCTTGACCCTGACCGACGCGCTGGGGCAGACCACCACCTACACCTACAACGATCGTGGTCAGATTCTCACGGTCAAGAATCCCAAGGGTCATCTCACTACCTCCATCTACGACGCTAACGGCAACTTATTCAGCACCACCGATGCGCTGGGTCAGACAACCAGCTTCACCTACGACGCTGCCGGAAACCTGCTAAGCACCACCGACGCACTGAATCAAACCACCAGCTCTACCTACAACAGCCAGGGCCACCAGCTCACCGCAACCAATCCCCTGGGCAACGTCACCACCTTCACCAACGACGCCAATGGAAACCGGCGCACCGAGAGCCGCAACCGCACGCTTCCCAGCGGCTCGACTGAGAAGCTGGTCACTACCTTCACCTATGACGCGCTCGATCGGGTCATCCAGACCACCGCCCCGGACGGCTCTACCACCAGCACCGGCTACGACGTTCTCGGTAAGGTTCTTAGCCGTACTGCCGCCGTCGGCCGGATCACCACCATGACCTACGACCTCATGGGGCGCCTGACGGAGACCACCTTTCCCGACAACACCACTCAGAGCCATACCTACGACGCCGAAGGGCGGGTCCTCACCCAGACCGATCGTGCGGGCCGGGAAACCCGCTTCACCTACGATGCCGCCGGTCGGCTGCTCACAACCACCTACCCGGGCGGCGCGACCCAGAGCCAGACCTACGACCCGGCCGGTCATGTCATCAGCACCACCGACGCCAGGGGCAATACCGCTACCTACGCCTACGACAATGTCGGTCACCGCACCGGCGTCACAAACGCCCTCGGTAATGCCACCCACTTCGAATATGATGCGAATGGCAACCAGAGCTCGATCAAAGATGCCTGCGGCAATATCAGCCACTTCACCTACGACGAGCTCGACCGTCTGGTCACGACTACCTTCCCCGACGGAGCCACCACCCAGTTTGTTTACGACGCCCTCGACCGTCGCATCGGCGAGACCGACCAGGCCGGCATCACCACCCAATTTGGTTACGACGCCCTCGGTCGACTCATTTCGGTGACCGATGCCCTCGGCCAGATCACCGCCTACACCTACAACGAGGTCGGTAACCGTCTCTCCCAGACCGACGCCAACAACCACACAACTCGCTTTGAATACGACCGTCTCGGCCGCCAGATCGCTCGCATTCTTCCCGATGGCGCGCGCGAGACTATGACCTACAACCCCGATGGAACACTGTCATCCCACACCGATTTCGGCGGAAACACCCGAATCTTCGAGTACGATGCCAACAAGCGATTGACCCGGCGCGCCTTTCCTAATAATTCCGGGTATTCCTTTGCGTACACGGCAACCGGCCGGCGCTCCTCAATGAGCGATTCGCGCGGCACGACGACCTTCACCTACGACGCTCGCGATCGTTTAGTTAAAAAGATAGAACCTGGCGGACATATCTTGACGTATACATACGACCGTGAGAGTAACCGTACGAGTCTCTGTCTCACCGTCGATAATCAAACCTTCACAACGACTTACACCTATGACGCTTCCAATCGTCTGTCGACGGTGACGGACGCGCAAGGCAAGACCACGACATTCGCCTACGATGAGAATGGCAATCTCGGTTACACATTATATCCAAATGATGCTCGAACTACATTTACTTACGATTCCCTTGACCGTCTGACGAACATCGAGACCGCCACGAAGGTCGGCGAGGTGTTGCAGAGCTATGCCTGTACACTTGATCCCGTTGGAAATCGTTTGTCCATAGAGGAACAGGAGGGCGTCTTGCGGAGTTTTCAATACGATGCACTCTCACGCCTCACCCAAGATCGAGTTACTGCTGGGTCCGGAGATCTGGTCTACCAGCGTGACTTCGTCTACGACCCAGTCGGTAACCGCCTCCAGCAGACCATCCTCGATTCGAGAGGAACAGAGATCATCGCCTCGACTTACGACTCTCGCGATCGGCTGCTTGAAGCAGCATCCGTTGTCTGGGCCTGGAACTCTAACGGCAACATCATCAGCCAAACTGAGGGTGATGCGACCACATACTCGTGGGATTTCGAAAACCGGCTGACCGAAGTGAGGTTGCCCACCGGAACTGAAATCAGTGTCACTTACGATCCGGACGGCAACCGAGTGAGTATGGAAACCAGACCGCCCAGTGGATCTACCGAAGTTGTCGATTACCTCGTCGACACTGAGGGTGGCTTGAGCCATGTTGTAGCTGAAATCGTGGACGACCAACTCCAAACCCTCTACACCCGTGCCGACAATCGGCTGATCAGTCTCTTCCGGCCCTCAACGGGAGCCAAACTTTATTTCCATGCAGATACTCTGGGGTCCATGCGCCTGCTCTCAAACGAAGTCGGGACCGTTACCGACCGGTACACCTATTCAGCGTTTGGCGAACTCTTGGAACATGTTGGGAGCGACTCCAATCCCTATCTTTTTGCTGGAGAGCAGTCCGGACGTATCACAAATCTCTACTACCTACGTGCCAGATGGATGAGCGCGAACACCGGCCGCTTTTCCAGCGCCGACGTGTTCCCGGGATTCGTCACGAATCCCAAATCTAATAACAAGTACACCTATGCAGAGTCGGATCCGGTCAACAGGCTTGACCCCTCTGGACTCTTCGCAATGGAGGCAGGTATTTCGTCCATTTCAGTCGCCTTACTTTTTCCGAAGATTGTTGATCTGAGTTGGGCCAACGGATGGCAGGCGGCCAGTGTTGACACTCTCGCAATATTCGACACGCCAGACATGTGGACGGTTTTTGAGCCCTACACCTTGAAGAAGGTTGAAGAATACGAGAAGACCATGACTATGATACTGGTAAAAAAAATGTTAAAGGATATATTTTCCGACTATGCAGTGTATGTCCATGCTGGGAATCCATGGCAGTACATGGCCAAGACGGGCAAGCATACTGTTCGCGGAGTTAAATTTCGAAAAAGTGGATGGATTTCTGGCTTGGGATTTACCCCCCCTGCTTCGCCGGTTGGTTATGTCAACATGGATGAGGTTGTCGCAACTTATGGAATTCCAAGGATAAGTAGCGGCGGCAATGGGTTCAAGCCGCACTTTGTCTACGCTGATGAAATAGAGGCGATTTCTAATATGATGAGCATCGTGGCCACTCATGAATTTCTTCGTACGTTCGGATATATAGGATCGAGAGGTAATTGCGACTGGTACTTCATGTGTGATAGCGTAATCGGCGAAGATGCCAGCGAATATAAGTTTCATCCCGAAACAAAGTATGTCCTTGATCGCGTTTTGCCCAAGAACTGAGGTCTTACCATGTTGCAGCGGAGTATAGTAACAGTCCTGCTGGCGACCTGCTGGTTATGTTCTTGTGGGTCACCTCGAAGGGATCATCGGCTCTATGGCTCAAAAGCGGATCTTCGCGATTGGACTCTTTATTTGGAGGAGTACAGGGTAAGGGGAATGACCTATCCGGCTCATTCTGACATCAGGAAGGTCCTGCGGGAACTTGATCTGGTCAGCGGCCCGGTGCATGATCCATGGGGGGGACTATATAGATATACCTTTTACTCAGACCCGGGAGGGGGACACGGATCAGGATTCGAACTTCGCTCGTGTGGGAGTGATAGGAGATGTGATGACAATCGAGCGGTTCGCGGCCCATTTTCGTGGACTTCGAGAGGTAATGACCTTGTAGTCAGGAATGGTAGGTGGATTCGTTGGCCGAAACCGAGATTCGTTTCAGATCTCGCCCTTAGTATGGAGGAAGTGAAAGGCGCGGAAGTGAAAGGAAGGTTTCTTGTTTCTGTTGAGGTGGAAAATCTCGGTCCGGATGTTAGCTCTGCTCCGCGGTTTCGACTCCGTTCGGACAGTTCCCTAAAGCTGCGTTCGGCGCAAGGAATCCGTTTCTGGTGGCTTAGGGATAGTGGTAGCGCTCGCCTTCCTCAAATTGCTCCAGGCGAAGTGGCTTCTTTCTTGTTCGAGTTCGAGTGTGGCGATCTCGGAAGCAGCGGTAGTGTACTTCTCTGGGGTACAACCTGGACTTGGTCACCGTTGGCGATAGACCTTGATCTGACAAACAACGTCGACCGTATTGAGCCCAAGTGATCCGAATCGACGACTTGCGTGCCTCCCCTCTCCAATTGTGCTTCACCTCCCCAATTGGTGCCATGCGTTTTTCCGGCGCAAACTGGGACTGCCTCGTCGGCCTCAGCACAGAGGCTCTGATCGCCCAGACGGGCACCGTCGCGACCACGGCAGGGGCTCCCTGGTCAATATTACCCGGGCCGAGACCTTCATCGACGTCGCCGGCGCAGGTAATTCAGAATACAAGAGTTTGTATTCGCAGATTCGACTTTGGGCCAGGTGCGTACTTTTTCACTCCGAGACACTGCTGCATGCTATTCCATGCCGGAAGTACATTGTCATTTGTCAATCAGGGAGTGCACTCTGACCCAGCGCCTGGCACGCTCTTCAGGTCGTGCTCCAGAATGCCTAGCATAGAGATGGGCACATGCACTGAGCGATGTATCCGAAGTCAAATGAATCAGTGCGCGACGCAACCGTGCCGATTCATGATGTCCAACTGCTGTGACTGCGTGAGAGGGGCGTTGGCTGAATGTTACTGTCACGCTCCTTTTTCTCTCCGCACTGCAAACCTGGGGTTTTAAGCTATGCGACCTACTCGTAGTGCCTCACTGATGCAGCTCGCGATTGTCGTGTTGTGTTGTTTTGCCTGTTCCCGAGCAGAGACAGGGCTTCGGTATCCCGGCAATGGGATACCTTTTCTATCGGGAGACAAGTCCATCCATGAGCTGAATCGAGAACTGGAACAGCTTGCGGTGAGCAATGCGAGCTGCGCCTTCACTAATGATGGTTTTTTCTTCGATAACATGAGCGACATCATCGTACCGAGCTCACAAGCCCTGGTTGGCGAGAGGTACAGTCTCGCCATACCGGTGTCCATCGAGCGTGGCATCTGCGTTATCGCGATCGGGGACATCGAATACGTTGTTGAGTCAAACGGTCTTGTCGTAAATAACGGGGGGTTGGAGATTTTTCGGTACTCCGGCGATGCGCTGACCGAGATCATCCTTGAGGTGTTTGAGACGAGTTCATCGACGCGATTCCGATTGGGAAATCGGCAAACAGAGGTTGTCCCTGTCGATATCGACACTCCGGCTCCTATTCAGATTAGGTTCTATAGGGAATGTAGTGGAAAACTCGGACCTTGGAGATGGCTTCGAGGCTATGCGTAGGGTCCGTGGATCCTCGGCCAAGTCGACCCGGGCGTGGAGTCGGCGGCGACGGTCACCTTCCGGGTGCGGATCGAGCAGCCCTTCCCGCCGGAGGTCGCGGTGGTGGCCAACCAGGCGACGGTCGAGGCCGCGGGTCTCGACCCGGTCCTGAGCGACGATCCTGAGACCGAACCGCTGGGTGATCCGACGGCGACGGCTGTCTACGTCACGCCGGAGGTGTCGGTCGCTGATGTGACCGTGCCCGAAGGCGCGGTCGAGGCGATCTTCACGGTGTCGCTCGCGTCGGTGAGCAACCGTCCGGTGACGGTGAGCTACGAGAGCACCGACGGCACGGCCACGGCCGGTCTCGACTACGAGAGCGCCACTGGGACGCTGGTCTTCGCGCCCGGCGAAACCGTCGCCACCGTCGCCGTGGGTATCCTGGACGACGTCCTCGACGAGCCCGACGAGATGTTCATTTTCAACCTGACGTCGGCCGAAAACGCGTTGGTCGGCGACGGCCTCGGCGTCGGCACGATCGTCGACGATGACGAGGCGTTGATCACCGTCGACGACGTCGCCGTCGCCGAGGGCGATACCGCGACCGGCGAAGCGATCTTCACCGTCGCGCTGGCGACCCCGAGCGACCGCGAGATCCGGGTCGACTACACGACCGTGGCGTCGACCGCTACCGCGGACGAGGACTACCTGCCGGCCTCAGGCACCCTCGTTTTCGCGGTCGGGGTCACGGAGCAACCACTCGCGGTGCCGATCGTCGGCGACGTGCTCCTGGAGCGCGACGAGGTCTTCCGGGGCATGCTCTCCAACGCGGTCAACACGACGATCGAGGGCGCCGAGGGTCTGGGCACCATCCTTGACGACGAGCTCTGTGCCGGTCCCAACCTGCTCGTCAACCCGGGAGCCGAGGCGCGGCCCGTGGACGGCGAGATCCCGGGTTGGACCATGGTCAGCGGCAGCGACTGGCAGCGCCGGTTCGCGCCTCCCGAGCCGATCGAAGGCGTCGCGTTCTTCTTTGCCGGCACCGCGGGACTTGCCGAGCTCGTCCAAGACGTCGACGTCTCGGCCTACACCGCCCGCTCGCGGGCGAGGACTACCTGGAGACAAGCGGCGGCCTGACCTTCCCGGTCGGCGCCACCGCGCGGACGATCCCGGTGCCGATCCTCGCCGACGACGAAGACGAGCCCGATGAGACCTTCCTCGTCGAGCTGAGCAACCTCAGCGCCGCGGGCGATCCGGTGCTTCTCGATCCGTTGGGGATTGGCACGATCCGCAACGACGACTTCTGTGCGCGTTCCCACGGCTACTGGAAGAACCAC
>JAAEPZ010000589.1 GCA_024231955.1 bacterium
CATCATCGGTGGAGCTTCCGGCGTCATCGAGATCTCAACCGACATCTCCCAGGAGGGTCGCGATAAGTCAGAAGATCCCTATTTTACCGAACCGATGCGGACCGGTCAGGTCTTCATCAAAGACGTCTATTTCTCCACCTCCCTCGATCGACCTTCGATGTCGTTCTCTGCACCCATACGCTGCCTCGCCCACGACGGCGGACACATCGCCGCCATCCTGGTCGCCCGCGTCGACCTCGACCGGTCGCTCTATGCGCTGCTCCTGAACCGCACCGGCATGGGGCGGACGGGGGAAACCCTCATCGTCAATAAAGACGTGGTGGCCTTGAACGAATTGAGATGGTTCAAGAACGCCCCCCTCGAGTTGAAGATCAAGGCGGAACCGGCGGTCAAGGCGTCGGGAGAAGAGACGGGCATTACCGAGACCGAGGACTACCGGGGCGAGAAGGTCCTCGCCGCCTACACCTACATTCCGCAAACCCGATGGGGATTCGTGGCGAAACAGGACCTCCGGGAGGTCTATGCCCCGATTCGATTGTTACTCTGGCATGTCCTGATCCTGCTGGCGGTTTCCGCGGGGCTGGTCTACGGACTGGCTCTCTTCCTGGCACGCAGCATGGCGCAGCCGATCGTGGAAATGGCGGAGACCTCGCAGAAAATTCAGGAGGGGGATCTCACGTCGCGCAACCGCATCCGGAGCGTCGATGAGCTCGGGCTTCTCGCGGAAACATTCAACAGCATGGCCGAGTCGATCGCCTCTCAGATCGCCGTCATCAAAAACCGCGAAGACGAGCTGCGCCAGGAAAGGGACTCCCTGGAAGAGCAGGTCCGGAAAAGAACCCTGGCCCTCGAGCAGGAGCTCGAGCAGCACCGGCAAACCGAGGAGGCGCTCAAGACCTCGCTCCGGGAGAAGGAGGTCCTGCTGCGGGAAATCCACCATCGGGTCAAGAACAACATGCAGGTGATCACCAGCCTGCTCAAGCTCCAGTCCACCCGCATCGAGGATCCCCAGGCCCTCGAGATGTTCAAGGAGAGCCGCGATCGGATCCGGACCATGGCCCTGGTCCATGAGAAACTCTACCGATCCCGGGACCTGGCGAACATCGATTTTTGCGACTACATCCATGACCTGATCAAATCCCAGCTCATCTCCTACGGAACCGGCGCCAAGAGAATTAAATCGCGGGTCGACGTGGAGAATGTCTCCCTCGAAATCGATCTCGCCATCCCCTGTGGATTGATCATCAACGAACTGGTATCCAATGCTCTCAAACACGCCTTCCCGCAGGATCGATCGGGTGAGATCCGGATCTGTCTTCGCGTCGACCGCACGAATGAGTTCGAGCTGATCGTGGGGGACGACGGGATCGGCATCCCGGACACCGTGGACCTCAAAGACACCCGCTCCTTCGGTCTGTACCTGGTGCGCATGCTGGCGGAGCACCAGCTGGGCGGCCAGATCACCCTCGACCGGACCGCGGGCACCACCTACCACATCCGTTTCAAGAAACCCGCCTATCGCATGCGGGAAGCATGACCGTAAGGAGAAAGCGAGAAACATGCGTCAGTCGAGCATCCTACGACGAGTCCTGATCGGTCTCGGCAGTGGCTTGCTGCTGCTGCCCGCCGGGGTCGGC
>JAAEPZ010000590.1 GCA_024231955.1 bacterium
TGCCGAAGTCGGCCGTTGGACGGCAAAGGATCCGCTGCTGTTTTTGGGCGGAAGCTCGAGCCTCTACGTCTACGCCGGCAACGATCCCGTGAACCATGTCGATCCGGACGGGCGGGAAGTGACCAACAACTGTACCGATTGCACCACTTACGTCAAAGCGAGCGAGACAGCTGACGTGACTTCTTATTCGCCCGGTGGAATCCACCACGGAGAACAGGACGGCTTAGCTATCCCGGACAAGCGCCCGGGCGAGATCTTCAAGACCGTCGAGAGAGTCGACGCGACCGTCGGTCCCGACGGTGATGTGGACACCGAGATCCCCTACGACCGTGACCTCGGGGATTACATCTACAGAGTTGGCGGTCAGTTCTGGGACGGCGGCTGGAAGGATCTCGACTGGCTGCGAGAAGTTCACGGGGACAACCCGAAAAACTACGACCACGGATGGGATCGTCTCTTCAACGCCGCCGATCCGGAGAATGACAGCAAAGGATGTCCCCTTGGCCTGTGAAGCACGTGTCCTCTGTCGATGGCGGAGCAGCAGGCGCGGTTTCCCTATCAAGGATTTTAACGCATGAACATACATAGACCGACATTCATCCTCGTTGCCGTTCTCGCCGCCATGCAGATTGGCTGCCCAGTCTGGCGGTGGTACTACGAACGAGAACTCAGAGAGGTACGCGCCCATCTGGAAGCGATCCCGGGGGTCAGGGTCTTGGGCATGAACGCAAACGAGGACCTGGTCCTGAAACATATCTCCGCCAGGATCATTATCGATGATGCCGGCACGATGACGCTGTCGCAGCTGAATACCACGTCCTTTGCGCCAGGTGGCCGCTTCGGCGTAAAAGAGGTGTGCGGACTGTACCTTGTCTGGACCGCGTATGGATACTTCGGTGCACAACGGCGTGCTGGAGGACCGCTCCAGACCCCAAGGTTTGGCTCAGAAATCATATTCGAGCAGGCTTCTCATCTTGCACCGTTCATCGATGTCGAGATCGCTACCGTGCATGATGCCATCGCGGCTTATCCGTTGTTTCTTCAGACGTTTCAGACTCTGCCGATATGCCCAGGATTCGTAGAGTTCATAGGCGAGTCCGGTAACCATTTCAGGCTATGCGTTCGCCCAGAGGGGGTATCTGTGAAGAGGCCGGCAACTTTTTACACCGACGAATAACCTCAACGTCTCGTAGTCTTTACCATGTCGCATTCAAAGGACTTGCCTCAGTCTCGCCCCAGGGTACCTGAGCCACTGCTGATCCCACCTTACCCAACACCACGGATGGGAGCCCATCCGGAGGATGACAGCAAGCAATGTCCCCTCAGCCAATGAAGAACAACCCCGCTTCGCGGAGGGCGGAGCGATGAGCCGACCTGATCGCGAGCGTGCGACAGTCCGGGTGGCATCCGGATGGCGTCGCGTCCTTTTGCGGGCCATCTTGGGGCTGCTGTTGCTCC
Source organism: bacterium (assembly GCA_024231955.1). Lineage (GTDB taxonomy): Bacteria > Krumholzibacteriota > Krumholzibacteriia > JACNKJ01 > JACNKJ01 > JAAEPZ01. Next base: position 1,459 of record JAAEPZ010000590.1, read on the forward strand.
CGGTTCTCGCTCTGCTCAACGGCCAGGCAGTGCGCCACGTTCTGAGGATCGACAGGTCCTTCCAGGATGAGTTGAAAGCCCATCTGACTCCGCTCAAGGAACCGCTGGCCCTGACCATGTACGGCTACGGCGCCAGGTCGGCACCCTTCTGGAAGAGTTATCTCGATGACCTCGGCCTTGTCGCCGGCGACTTGGCGGACCTTCCGGATCAACATCCGGAGCTCATCGGCTTTTCCGAAGCCGCGAAGCTTAATCCATATCCGCCACTGCTCTTCGAGGTGAGCGAGGGTTACGCCTATGATCGGAAATTCATATCGTTCGCATACCGCGGCGAGGACGATCGTTTTCACCAGCTAACCCAATACAGCGGCGAAGCCGACACCACACCGTCGATTTTCGTCCCCAAGGTGCGCGGCGACTACACCTACGAGGGGGATTACTTCGTCTGTTACTCGATCCTGCTGTCCCGAAAACCCCCAGCCCCCGGCCGCAAGTCTCATGTTCAAGTTGACTGGATCGGATGGAATAGCCACCGTGGCGGCAGCTACAACGGCTTCGAGGAAATGGATCTCCACGCCGTCCTCTTGGCTCTGGAGTGCATCGCCGTAGCGGTCGTCATGTTGGTGCGGCGAAGATGGCGGCGTTGAAAAACCAACCCGGTTTCCAGCCGTCCGGCTTCGCTGAGTTCCAGGACAACCTGATGAAGAATCCCGATGTCGAGAAACAGCCGAAGGATCAGGCGGAGAGGTGCTGACGTGCTCAAGGCGCTGGCGCTCATCGTGCTGGTGACCCTGGGCCTCCTGCTCGGGCTCACCGCGCTGGTATCGTATCCGCTGGCTCACTTCCAGCATGAACGACTGGTCGCCCGCGCTCCGGAGGGCCGGGCAGCAGTCGAAGACGTCCTGTTCCACTATTCCGCCCGGGAGATCGATCTTGCCGACTCGGCGTGGGGAAAGTCGACGACTCCGGAGCCGGGTGAGTACTGCCGGCAGTACCGGATCCTCGGGCGGGAGCCGATCGACGTGGTGTACGACAGCCAGCATCGGGTAGTCCACATCTTTTCCTCTTACGAGTGAAGTGCGGACA
>JAAEPZ010000591.1 GCA_024231955.1 bacterium
GGATCTCGTAGAATTGCTGTCGGCTATAGCCCATGATCTTGCAGGCCTTGCTGACGTTGCCCATCTCGTGAGCGAGTTCTAGCATGCTGAGCTTGCGGCGTGCTACTTTGTCCGTGGTGGTCATGATTTTCCTCCCTTGGATAGTGGTTGTGGTTAACCTTTTCTAAACCAAGCTGAGGTGGTCTGGCCACCGCTCTATTTAGTGGACATGTGTCAGGTGAATACCGTCACCATACAGACCATTACCATTAGCTCTGGATCTGAACCCGGGTTGGGAGCAAGAGCCCATGACCCGAAGACAAACTGAAGAGTTGGATCTGTTCAAGGGGGGGCAGGTCAGTCTTTGGATGGAACGGTAGATGGGACGGGACTTGTCGCTTCAATCACGATATTTAGAGTTTGCTTTCCTCGTCGTATTCCGAGCTCTACAAACCCATCCGACTGAGAAATGTGCCGCCGCATTTCGGCTTGGGATTCACTGTCAACCGGTATACCACTGACTGTTGTAATTACATCACTGACCCTTATGCCGAACTGCGCCGCCGAAGTGTTGGTGAACACCTCCATCACCTCCATTTCACCGGATACGGTTTCACGAAGGATCATTCCGGAGGGCCAAGGAAAGGACGTCGGCACATCAAAGACGGCATTAGGCTCAAAATACGCACGCCGGTTACGGTAATCGAAAACTATATTGAATTTCGAGAGCACTCCGTTTCCGAGATTGCCGAAAATACGATCTTCGAGGCCGGGATGAGGTTTCTCAAAAGAGAAAGCACATAACACATCAGTTAACTGCCATCTCCCCAGACGCACACTCGGAGCCCGCCCCCATTGGCCGTACATTTTCCCCTCGATGCCGGTACCTATATAACCAGAAACGGAGCGACCGACAGGGGCCAATTCATTCTTGTCAGTCGATTGGAGTTGCAGATAACCGGCGGAACCCAAATCTACGACACAAATTGTCGACAACTCGTTGACGCCGTCGAGCGATACGTCAACTTCGATAAAGGGGCTGCGGTCGATAAAATATAAGGGAAGTTCCTGCGCTTGCTCTTCCGGCTTCCACAACTCAGGTTCGTGAAGTCTAATCACCGATTCGATGAAGTCGATCTCTACGATGCAGGATCCCAACAGATCCGGCCCTATGATACCGACTGCATCCATACCCAACTGGATACCCGTCCGGCGAAGCCTTACGTTTTTAAACGTAACACCCGGCAGAGAAAAAGTACGGCAGTATTTCTGTTCCGTGCTCAATCCAGAAACTGCCGGATGTGATCCTGCGAAGAGGAATATCCCGCTTGCAGGTAATCCAGTATCGAAAACGTAGTCGGCCTCCATTCCATCATCAATACGGGCCGCCAGGATGATATTGCCATTCAAAAGCCGAAAAGGCACGGTTGCATTACGACCGTTAGCGAGCGAATAGGGGACGGGCCGATGTACAGCGTTATTGGATAATCCAAGAGCCGGATATGTCTTCGAACAGGGAACTGCCATTAGGACGATAAATAGGATTGCCAAAGATCGCATAAGCATACTTGCTCCTGTTCAAGTAGAGGAAACTCTACCATCTATGAGCTGCAAGACCCACATGGAACCTCCACTATCAGGTCATTGTCCTTTCGATAACACAAAGACATAAAACGCGTTAGAGGCGTCTGGCAAGTTTCCGGAGAAAAAAACGAGTGTATTTTGCAACATTTAATGCTACCAAGAGTAATATAGATACCAACGGTAAGTCAAACGACCTTTCATCGAGGAGACTGGACTTGAGTTCAAAAGACAGGCGAGAACGGGAGAGACAATCTAGAGTGGAATCCATACTGGACGCTGCCGAAAAAGCTCTAATGGAAAAAGGAGCTGACACGGTCACCATGCAGCAGATTGCCGATCAAGCCGAGTTTACAAAACCAACTCTCTACATCTATTTCAGAAACAAGGACGATCTGCTGCACGCAGTCATCTGCCGGGGGCTGGATGTACTCATCACTGGGTTTAGGGGAGCGGCCGAAAGCGGAGCTACGGCTGCCATGAGACTTGACGCCATGCGTGACGCATTCTTCGCCTTCTTCGAGGAACGGCCCGACTACTTCCATCTTATGCACCACGAGGACGAAATCAGTCTGATACCCGATGCCGAACCCTCTCCTCATTTCCTGCACAGCGATGATCAAACCCGCGAATTGTTCTCACTGATTACCGATACAATCGTAGCCGGAGCAGAAGATGGTTCGCTCCGAGCGGATCTTGACCCCTTGATGACGGCCATCGCTTTCTGGGCACACTGTGCAGGCTTATATCAACTCGTGCACATTAAAGGAGATCTTATCCGTTCATTGTTCGCTGCCAGCGGCTCTGATGTAAGATTCCATGCCTCAACCCTATTCAATAAATCATTACAACAAGCTAAAGTCTAACTCAATCCGGAGGATCTCATGTCTCTGTTTCACCACGGTAAATTCAAACTCCTATGGTCGATTCCGTTGTTGCTTCTGGGATCAATATCTGCCACATATGCTCAAGATCAAATCAATCCCCACGACGCTATGATCAATGATTTAACGTCGACAATAGAAACCGGGATGAGCGAGCAACAGGTACCGGGATTGACTCTGGCTGTGTTCGATGACAAGGATATCCTATGGAGTAGCGCTTTCGGCCACACGAGCCAAACAAACTCTGTTGTCGTGGAGGAAAACACCAGATTCAGTGCTCAATCCACAACGAAACTGCTGACAGCCCTGGCTCTTCTGCAAGCCTCGGAAAAAGGTCTAGTGGACCTGGAGGCTCCCATCTCCCGCTATCTCCCTGAGCTGCAGTTGCAGAGCGTCTGGGGAGAGCACCCTGAAAATCGAATCAAGGTAGGCTGGCTACTGGATCACCGTTCGGGTCTGCCGCACGAGGCTGCGGTGAATAACAATTACGACCTTGCGTCGGGATCCTATACCGAACACCTGGCCAGCATCGCAAATGTCTGGCTTAAGTATCAACCAGGTAGCCGACAAGCCTATTCGAACATCGGCTATTCACTGGCTGGACGGATTCTTGAGAAAGTGGCTGGTCAGGACTATGCAACGTATGTGAAGGAAAACATTCTTGCCCCCCTGGCCATGGAGCGGAGTACATACGACCGTAGTCGGATCGCCTCGGACCGCACTAGAGCCCGGGGACACTCCTCAGCCTTCTCTAACGTTCCTGAGTTGCCGGATATTCCGCCCGCCGGCGGACTCTACACAACTTCCCCCGATCTGGCTCGGCTGATTCAATGTCTGTTACGCAAAGGACAATCGGCCAATGGTGAGCAAATACTGAGTGCAGGTTCCTGCAACCATCTTGCGACTCTTCCCTATGCGGCCTTGGGACAAAGTCAGGGACACTGCCTGGGGATGGAGATTCAGGAGCAGGGTGGAATCCAGCTTCATCTCGCACCAGGCAGGGGGTTTGGCTTCATTGGCGGCGCTGCTTGGCTGCCCACCGCTAACCTGGGAATTGTCATCATGGCAAACTCACAGGACACGGATCTACCCTACCGAATCTTGGCAAGATTCCTCGAGTATGCCGCACTAGCCAACGGTTTCGATGATTCCTCAGATGCCGATGTTGCGGCTATGACTGATCCGACGGGCGAATATGTCGGAGAAGAGGGGAGACTGAATCTTGTTTCCGAAGGAGAGCGATACTTCATCGTCGCCAGTTACGATCCGGGCCGCATTGAAGTTGTCCTGAACGGCAATGCGATCAGACCACTGACCGGATCGGCAGATTTTGCGGGCTGGACTATTTCCGAGAATCCGGGACATGGCCGCCGCGCGCTTGTCGATCTCCGGACACACCAAGCCTATCTATTTAACACGGGAGCCGCGCTCAAGGCGGGGCGGGAATCTCCCCATTGGCGTAACCACACAGGGCATTACCGGATTCAACAGTGGGGGCAGGTCGTAAAGACATGTGAGTTCAGTATCCGTAATGGTCATCCGTTCTGGGATGACCTCCGATTGACAGAGGAAAGAACCGACGTTTTCTTCACGCCGACCGGCGAGGTGCTGGATCTCCGTCAGGAACCCGCCACATACCGAAACATCATTTTGGAGCGGGAGTAGAGTCAATGTTATCTTCGATCTTTGCCATTTACAGCCCCAGATGGAAAATGATTATTCCGTCTTTGATCGTATCTTTCCTGTCAGGCGGAGTGACAGATGCGCATGTTATGCAGGATGGCGAAGGAGTACATGCCCCATTATATCTCGGCGAAGATCCGCCCGGAGATGACCCGCGGCTTTTCGCGCCGGGAATTGTTTCTGTACCAGGTGCCTCCGATTATGTGATCACTTTCAGTCAGGATGGTCATGAAATCTACTGGAGCAGAGGGCGTGCTGGCGTAATGACTTGCTGGCTCGATGATAACGGCTGGAGCGAACCTGTCCCCGCCGATTTCGGTCGATGCTATCCGGGAGGAGAAGTATTCGTGATGGCTGACGACAATCATCTTCTGATGAACCGTTACAGCCAACTCGATAATGGGCAGCAGGGTGGAATCTACCGTCTGTCGCGGCTGGCCACAGGTAGCAACCCATCCTGGGGAGATCCTCAGTTGCTGATCGCCAAGGGTATGAGAGCGACTGCCACCACGGAAGGCGTGATCTTCGTGACCGATATAACACATCATCTGGAACCGAAGTCGGGCAAAGACGCGGGTGTTATTGCCCGTCATGCCCCGACAGATAACGGTATGAGCCGCACATCAAATCCCGGGGGCGGTGTCAACACAGAACACTCTGAGGCCCACCCGTTCGTGGCACCCGACGAAAGCTACGTCATCTTCGATTCATCGCGCCCCGGCGGTAAAGGGGACAGCGACCTCTATATCAGCTACCGATTGACCGATGGTAACTGGAGCGAAGCCATAAATCTCACGGATCTAAATACACCATATAGTGACTGGGGGCCGACTGTGTCCCCTGACGGAAAGCACCTCTTCTTCACGCGGAACATGACAGGCGGCGGGGATATTTACTGGGTCAGCTCACGTTTCATAGAGGAGATGAAACCGGCATCAACCACAGGCGGTACGTATAGGTGAAGGGAAGAAGCGGCCGCACATTAAATGGACCAATCTCAAGAGTTGGCTGCGACTTCGGACACGATATATCTTATCCTGCTCTGAGTATCCAGAGCCTCTGGTTTAAATTGCTATGGCGAATACAATATGATATGGCGGCTGCGTGTTGCCTGATCAAGCCGGAATATCTAACCCAAATCCAATAGATACGTTCCTCTCTGATTGCTGAGGATCGGATCAACTCCTCATCCCGTAAGCTCCCCTTGATAGCACGCAGTTATGAAGTGGAATATCCTAGCACAATTTAAAGCCAGGAGGTTCTGATGGAGAAGTCACGATTCGCCGAGAAATAGAACGGCTCGATTCTCGTCGATGATCATGCAGGGGTGAAAAACCCAGATTGTGACCGTACCGCAGCATCACTCCCGCCAACTAGCGCGCCGCCTATCGCAACGATTGTCATTCCGCGGATCGGGACGACGCTGTCGGTTTTGGCTGTTTCGCGTTTCCGCCGGAGAACAATAATCTCGATCTTTTGCTCCCGCGCTGTATACTGGGAGCGCCTCTAAACCCATGAGTGAATCAATATTGAAGTCTCCCCTCATCCCGACGAAATGAGTTGTCATGAGCAGACAGTCAATCCTCACTGCATCTCTTCCGATTCTACTGATCATGATTGCCGCCTCCGGCGTATTCGCCCAAACGCCACTCGTTCACACCGCAGCCGAGATGGAGGCGCTGTTCGCCGACAAGGCGAATCTCGGCATCGACTTGCCCGATCTCGGCTACACGTGGAACGATTCCAGTCTCACGGGCAACGCCGTCGAGGGCGGCATCTCGGTCAGCGCGACGAAGGTGATCTACTACTTCCTCCACTGGGGACCGATCGAGGTGCCGGAGATAACCGAGAGCTATGTGCGTGAGCGGATTCCGAAAATCTGGCCCGGCGAGGGGCTCCGTGTGCAATCGGTCAAGACAGCGACCGTGGCCGGGCATCCAGCCCGTTTCGCCGAGGTGATGCCGCAGCGCGAATTCTACAGGGCCTTCTTCCTGATCTGGAACTGCCCCGAGAGCGGCAGGCAGTTCATCGCCGACATGAATTACAATGTCCAATACCGTACGCCGCGCGGCGAACTCGAAGCCGAATTCGACACGACCAAACACACGCTGGCCTGCCACCCGGAGGCATCCACCAAAGAGCTGCCCGATCATGTCGCCCGTTTCGCCAGCCACCGTTTCGGTATCCGTTTCGACCATCCGCTGCATTGGTATGTCTTCGAAAATCCCTACGGCGTTCCCCACCCCGAGTACCGCGGACTGCGCGACAGGTCGATCGGTTCGCTGCTCGCCAACCTGCAGGACATGACCACCGACATCGCCTTCAGGTGGGGGACTCTGCCGGAGACACCAACCAACGATCAGCAGATGATGGGCAGCTCCGTGGTGCATTATCGCGCGGCGATCATGTTCGCTAACGCCCTGGAACAGGTGGAGTCATTCAACTACGACGACGCGGAGACTGTGACGATCAACGGACGCAAGGTGTTCAAGTTGTTCGGCGATGTGGTGCGCAAGGCCCCATCGGAACATGTCCCCGGCTTCGTGGCCGAGGCGCGGGCGCTGGTTGTCCTGGTGGATGATCCGCAGAAGCAGCGAAGGCTGCAGGCCGCGATCATCATCGATGAGTACAAGGTGGGTGGGGTCGCCAGAAAGCCAGTGCGGGACATCTTCGACCGGTGGGCCGTCGCGGTTGCGGAGGGGGTTGCTTTCTGAAGAGTGCCCACTGATACTAGTCGCCCTGCCGCGATACGCACGACAGGGCATAAACGATAACGCCAACAGCAAACGGCTGGAAGCCCTCTAGTTGAGTGTTGCTGTGAACCTGATTCCGAAGGAGAGGCCGGTCCAGTCGTCTGGGGCATCGCCATCGGGGACACTGTGATAGCCTAGGCAACCGGCCAGGCCGATCCCCCAACGATCGCTCTTCCACCACTCCTTGCCCAGCGTCAGATCGCCGGCCAGACCGTTGTCGGTCTCCGCATTGTTGAAATCAAGCGTGCCGATGCCGAGGGATGCCGATATGTAGAGATTCGAGGGCATGATGTAATAGGTGAATCCACCACCCAGTGAATTCAGCGTCAGGTCACCGATTGCCTCTCCCTCCAATCCACCGAACTTCACATCGGGATCTGATATTGTCCAGCCATGGAGCGAGGCGTGTAGAGCGAGATTCTCCACAACGATGAAGCCGAATGCGAGATTGATGTCGCCGCTTAATCCGGACATCTTGAAGTTGGCCGCCATGACGTCATTGGCGGTTTCCGCCTGACCGATCCCGGCGGACAAGCGCATGAAGAAGCCGGAATCGTGACTATGTGGGGTTGCCGAACAGATGCTTGAAGATGCAAGCATGAGTATCAAACCGAGAATGAGAACCATTAAACGTCGGATCACTTTATTACCTCCAAAAGGATGAGACTGAGAGTTGGGGAGTGCAACACAAATCATCCAGAACGTCAAGAGTCTCGGAGGTGATATTATGATTGGGGATTGGTTCCGAGGTCTTCAACCGCGAGATTAATACGGAGTATCAACGGGGAAGCCATGAATGAAATGATCCCTGCCGGGAGCAAAGTCGGGTCACTATCAGAGAACTGGATGGTAACTGCCGGCGGTTTTCCCCAGTTGCGGCCCGCACCATCCCCCATATCCCAATCGTTGCATGTTGTGTTGTTGCCACCCGGCAGATTCCCATTCCCTGGCTGGGGATATCGATGTCCAAAACCGCATCTTGTGATTGATGTCAAAAGGCGGAGCTATACATCTGAAATGCGTACAGAGATGGGTGACCGATCAAATATGATCGAGCGACTTACTCTCGCGGGAAAATCGGTAGTCGGGATGCGCACACGTGAGTCGATTAAGAGCATGTTTTCGAATATGGCAATATAATGTAATATAATGATCGTGTCATGGACTCAGGCAATTGTTCATATCGCTGGAATAGGTAAGAGCTCGATTGCGCCCGTTCATCTTTGCCTGATAGAGCGCAAGGTCGGCTTGCTTTATCAGATCTGTATAGGAGATCGTTCGCTCAGGCACCATGCTCGCTATCCCCAGACTTATCGATACATGGTCGCTCACCCGGGATTCCGCATGGGGAATGGCCTGCGCTCTGACCGCTTTCAGGATGTTTTCCGCAACACTGATTGCGCCGTCGCCAGATATCCCCGGCAAAACAGCCACAAACTCCTCGCCGCCATAGCGGGCCAGGAGATCCGCTGAACGCAGGACACAACTCTTCATCGCCCTGGCGATGGCTATCAGACAATCATCCCCAGCACTGTGCCCATAGGTGTCATTGAAGAACTTGAAGTAATCGACATCTCCCATAATGACCGTGAGCGGAGCATGCTCACGCATCATCCGTCTCCATTCATTCTCGATAGTCTGCGTGAAGAAGCGCCGGTTGGCTATGCCCGTCAATCCGTCGGTGATCGCCATGTGCTCCAATTTCCTGTTCACCTCAGCCAGTGCGCGCTCGGCCTGAACACGTTCGGTGATGTCCTTGAAGCTCTCGACAATGCCCTCGATTCCACCTCCTATTCCACTGAGTGCCGCCGAGGACACGATGAAGGAGGATTCGCTCTCGGAGGATATGCACAACTCAATGTCAGATTCGACATGATCTCCACTTGCGACTATCCTGCTGAGCATGCAATCCGGACTATCATGACGAGGACAGTCGAGCAGGTCGAAGCACTTGCGGCCAACCGCCTCCTCTTCGCTCAGTCCGAGTATCTCCGAGAAGGCTTTATTCAACTGCTTGATACTGTAATCCTTGTTCAGAACCCACATGGCATCAGAGGCGGTGTTGAAGATCAGTCGGTGAGTCAATCCCGCAATCTCCGCTTCCACCGTCATCTGGTTTGTGCGCAGCATCGCCCCCTCAAGCTGCTCAATGTATTCGTTGGTGCTCTTCTCGGCTGTTGACAGCTTGCTGGAGATGTCCTCCAGAGTCTTACGGTGTCGCGACAGATCCAGGAAGTTTCTGATCTTCGCACGCAGGATGTCCGGCGGCAAAGAGCGACTGAGACAGTCAATCGCGCCGCAGCTGTAGATCTCGATGTCGGGTGTGTCTGAGGGATTCATTGACGTGATGAAAATGATCGGCACGAACTCATGGGTGGAGATCGTTCTGATCCGATTCGCAGTTTCAATACCGTCGATTCCGGGCATCATGATGTCGAGAATAATGAGGTCGAATTCCTGCTCCTGGAGCAGTTCCAATGCCTCCTCACCGGATGTTGATGTCCTGATATCCACATTGATTTTGGACAGGATATTTTCCAGCAACATCAGATTCGATTGCTGATCATCGACAATCAGGACAGTTTGTCTGAACGCTTCGTACATATAGAGATCTCGGTTAGAGAATGCGCCAGGCAATTGATGAAGACCCGGTCGGAAGTGACATGTATCTAATCGTGTTATCGCCACTGCCCGGAAGATCTTGAAGCAAAAGTGCCCAATAACAGGAAGTTAAGCTCTGCCACATGTTTGCCCGTATACTGTGATTGGTCGAGTTGTCAATTCGATTCTCGTATTGCAATCCCTCCCGCGAGCCCATACCGGATGCCTGAATCCGCAGACATCGGTATGGGTTCGGGGAAAGGTGAATCATACTCCTGCGGGCAGTTGATAGCAGATGATCTCGAAAGGTTCGGGTTCCCGTTCGTCCTCATCTTCATTGGAGTCGTCTCCGCCAATCCTGATCATCATGGTGTTGGCCTCCGGGCCGTTCATGTTCTTCACCTGGTCGCTGGCCGACAGGGCCTCTTTCAGGACGAAGAGCTTGTCGCCGCGTATGATATAGTCGTCGAATTCGGGATTGAAGGGGACATCGATCCGGATCTCACGCCGGAAACGCCCCTGTGCGTCGAACACCTCGAGAAGCGGGAAGACCTCCTCCGATTCATCCGCCTGACCGATGCTGCTTCTCACCCAGATTCCACCATCGGGACGGGGGGTGATCCGCTCCACATCGCGTCGGAAGGAGCTGGGGTTCAGATTGGGCATCTCGATGCCGTACTTCTCGTTCATCGTCCTCCAACGCTCGGCCAGCTCCCGCCTCTCGGCCCGGTTGCGGGGGATGGAATCGTACTCGCGCGTAATGATTTGACGCTCGTTGCCGTTCAGGTCGAAAACATGGATCGCGTATTCATCATGCAGAGGTGCAACGTAGAGGCGGCCGTTCTCACCCAGTGCCCAGTTTGTATAGAAATTCGCCTCCTCCTCCATCTGGGCGATGATCACCGGTTTGCCGGGCTCCTGCTCCTCGGAGGTCTCCTTGATCACCTTGATGACCTCGCCTGCCGGTGTGGCTACGATCAATCCCCGCTTGACGACGATCCCGCCATTCTCGAGTTCGGGGCGAGTGTAACCGTAGACGATCTTATCCCCCAGACTGCGAACCTCCTGGTAGATCGCCCTCCCGGCGCCGTCACTGGTCGGTTGAGGCAGATCCGCCAGTCCGCTACCGTCACGCTTCAGACGGGACAGCCGCAACGGCATGCTCTGTACGGTGCAGATCTCATTATCGGGGAGGAGGAACATCGTAAACGCGCCGTTGAATTCCCCCGGCCCCTCGCCATCGCGCCCGATTGACCGCAGGTATTCACCGTTTGCACCGAATACACGTATCTCGTTGAGAATGCTGTCCAGCAGGTAGATGTCACCATTGTCTGCGATAAGCAGCTGATCCACCTGTCCGAACAACTCCTCTTCGGCATCGTTATATCCGCCAAGACTCCATTGCCTGTCGGCCTTGATCGTCACTCGGGACGACATCGGTTCTGCGGGATTTCGAACGGTCCTGACACCATCCTGGGTGCTTTCGGAACCTTTCCAGGCCGCGGCGACCGGGGTGATATGGAGGGTGAGCAGCGCCAACATCGTCAGCAACAGGGGACGGGGTTTCATGATAACTCCTTGCAGGGTGGGGGGGGGTCGCACCTGCCGTATATTTCGCGACCTACCGGGGGGATTCGGGTTCATCGGTTGTTTCGCCGAACACTTCACGAGCTTTGCGTCGGAGATTGTCACGGGCTTCATCCACCTGCTCAAGCGCTTCGCGCAGTTGCTCCAGCTCGGAGCTGCGCACCTTGAGCCCCTCGCGAATGAACAGCGCGGCTGCCTGTGAGCGGCTCTTGACCGCGCCCGCCTCGACCCACGCGTCGAGCATGCGGTTGGTCTCCTCATCAATGCGCACCATCAGGACGTTGTCGCGCGGCGCCTTGCCGAGTTCATCCACACTGCTTTTGACATTGGGTGAGATGCAGACCACCTTCACTTTCGCACCCTCGGGCAGGGTGTCACCGCAGAGGTCATCGAGTTCGATGCCATGCCCCCGCAGTTCCTCCTTGATAGTGTCCATGTCCACGCCGCAGCAGTCGTCGTCCGTGAGTATCCGCTTTACGATCTTCCTCTTGCCCATGCGCAAGTCTCCTTACTCAAGTGCCTGCTCCGTATTTGCGAAGCATGTAATATGATTACAGTAAGCATAGGGCATGGTTCCAAACTTTCAAGTAAAAACTGTAAGTGATGAAGGGGTAAAGGGATATGGCATGTGGGCAGTCTGGTTGGCTCCAGATTCCATGAGATTCGGGGAGAGATTCACTCCGGACATGCAATTGATGAGATCACCTCTGTCCAGATGAATCTCCTCGCGCTATGATCACGAACGAAAGGGGGGCGATGAACCTTGATGACCGCACACCTAAACAGATTCTGCCTGCACTGATCGTCTTCGGCGTGGCCTTCGGCCTCCTGGAGGCGGTGGTGGTCGTCTACCTGCGGCAGGTTTACTATCCCGCCGGTTTTGCCTTCCCGATCGTCATGCTGCCCGACACCTGGGCGATAGTTGAGGTGATACGCGAGGCCGCCACCATCGCCATGCTCTGGGCTGCCGCCGCTCTGGCCGGACGTTCGCGGTGGGAGCGCTTCGGCTGGTTCTCTCTCCTGTTCGGTGTCTGGGACATCATCTTCTACCTGGCCCTGTTCACGATATTGCGATGGCCGGAATCGATCATGACCTGGGACATCCTGTTTCTCATCCCCCTCATCTGGACGGGACCCGTCCTAGCGCCTCTCCTCGTCTCGCTGTTGTTGATCGCGGGCGGCTCCCTCCTCGCGCTGCGCACCCGGGCAGCTTCCCGGTTCATCGTCAAGCGGGGGCAATGGCTGTGCGGCAGCGGCGGACTACTGTTGATGCTCTACGCGTTCATGGCGAACCATGGCGTCACCGCGGCCGGGGAGGTGCCCGTGACTTTTCCCTGGTTCGCTTTCCTGGCGGGCTGGCTGCTGGCCGCCTGTGTCGGATGGCATGCCCTCCGCGTGAACAGGATCAATTCGGAGTGATCTCAGCTGATGCAACGCATACATGTCTCGCCCTCGCTTGCCCACCATGATATTGAAACGTTATGATGGGCTTGAAGGGGGGCTGTCGTTTACATACGCCTTTGCCATTACTGAAATGGCTGTTGACGATTCGGCGACGGTTTGTCGCTAGCTCTAATGTGGGGGCGTCTATGAATATTCTACGGATAATGGGGACCTGTTCACTTCTGATAATGGCCTTGCCGGCATTCGCACTCTCTCCCGACACCGTTTACAATCCGGTCTCCGCAAGTACGCCGGATATCTCTCCCAACCCGTCGTTTCAGGATACTCTGTATCTTTTCGCCGCCAGCGGGCCGGGTTCCTTCGACAGCCCGGCACCGACGAACGGGGATTCACATTTGATGGACCCGACAATACCCCGGCGCCAGCCGGCTGGTCCGGTATTGATCTCTCGGGGCAGGATATCTGGTGGCACGTCGACGCCACTTCGATTTGCGCCGGTACCTGCACGGACATGAGCGCAGCGCTGCCTTTCGACCCCGCTGACGATTCCAGCGACTTTGCTCTCTGGTGCGGTTCGAACCCTGATTGCGGGTGGAGCTCAGCGCCGCACTACAATCATCAGTGATGATACCGATGGCCCATCCGCCATGCGGACGATTGACTACCAGTTTGAAGCCGCACCGGCAATAATCTCGGATTCCACTTTGAGGGATGGAGCGTGAATGACGCTGACGGGGATTATGATTCCGATGGCGGCGCGGTCTGGATCGATAACCTCCGTATAACGATTGATGGGGAGCCTTTGATCCTCGACTCCTCGAACCGTGTACTGCTGTCGGTGGACGTCTACTACGATCTTGACCTCAATGACCTGGTGTTCTTCGACTGCCAGATAGGTGCGCATATCTCCGGGAGCGAATGCCCTCCGCACTTTGTTACCGACGTTCAGATTCAATATGGTACCGGCATGATCTGGAGTACCTGGTTTGTGGATGTTACTGAGGAGTTGACCGCTTCGGCCGGTGGCGACCTGGCCGCGATCGAAGCCATCTCGGTTCGCATCGGTGTCAAGGATATGGAGTGGTATTGGAGCCTGGGAATGTTTGAATGTCGCAACCAGGCGCCCTATTTCGACAACATCCGTCTGGCGGTTGTCGACGACGACGACCTCTCCGCCATCACCCCCTCACCGATCCGTCTGAACTTTGCGGCCTACCCCAATCCGTTCAACCCGACCACAACCGTCAGCTTCAATCTGACCGCAGACGGCCCCGCGCATCTTGCGGTTTACGATGTCGCAGGGCGCCGTATGCGGGTGTTGCTGACGGGTGATCAGCCGGCGGGACCGGTATTACGTCACCTGGGATGGTTGCGATGATAAGGGCGTCGAGTTGCCGGGCGGCATCTACCTGATCCGTCTGAAGACGGGGGACACTGCCGTCACGAAGAAGACGGTGTTGTTGAAATAGCATCATCAATATCCGGATAAGAGAAACGGACACGGCTGGCCCCCATGTCCGTTTTTCTCCATTGCCGACGGCGTCGCCACTTACAACGGATAGCGATTCGGTTGCGCTGTTACCTGTCCCCGGTCGGCTCGCCGCCCCCCCGCGTGTAGGTACCGATACCGACACCGGCGAAACCTGCGTCGCGTACGATGTCGAGCAGGCGCACCACCTCTCCGTGATCCACGCCCGCTTCGGCCTTGATCAGAATGTGGCTGGCGGCATCCTCGCCCAGCGCGGCGACCAGCAGCTGTTTCAACTGCGGCATCTCGATGCCGGCGCCATCCAGCAGCAGACGGCCATCCTCCGTGGCGATCAACTCAAGTTGCGGGACATCCTGCTCCGTGGCCCCCGCGGCGGCGGTCGAGGAGTCGGGCAACTGCAGCTCCAGTTCGCCGACCCGCTTGAAGGTGCCGGTCAACATGAAGAAGATGATGAACAGGAACAGCACATCGATCAGCGGCGTCAGGCTGATCGTCACCTCCCGGATCTTTTTGCCCCGGCCGAAATTGAGAACGTTCATGGCCCGCTCCCACCTTCGCCGCCGGGACGCATACTCTTGATCAAACGTGCGGCGTGGGCCTCCATCTCGCCGATGAGAATATCTGCTCTGGCGGAGAGCAGGTTGTAGGCCACCAGGGTCGGGATACCGATCACCAGGCCGATCGCCGTGGTGAACATCGCCTCGCTGATGCCGGCGGACAGCGCGTTGGGGTCGCCGAGACCGGAGAGCGAAATGGAGGCGAACATCTTGATCATGCCGAGCACAGTGCCCAGCAGACCGAGCAGGGGGGCCGCCTGGGCGATGGTCTGCAGCCATACGAGACGACGTTCCAGAATGGGGGCGTTCTGCCTGCCCGCATCCTGCAGCGAATCGCGCATGATCTCCCAGGGTTCGGCAGCCTGCTCCAGCCCCGCGAGCATGACGTCGGCGAAGACGCCGGGATTGCGGCGGCAGACATCGATGGCCAGAGTCAGGTCGCGCCCGGGGCGGATGGCGCCGACCAACTCCACGATCTCACGCGGGAAGACGCGACTCTGGCGCAGTGCGAAGAGCCTTTCGATGGTGATCGTCGTGGCCAGCAGGCTGCACAGACCCAGTGGGTAGATCAACGGGCCGACTTTGTCCAGAATCTCGAGCATCGCTCATACATCCTTTCCGGTGGATCACCGGTTGCGGGTCCGCGGGGGACCATTGTAGATCATCTTGATACGCAATGTCATGCTCTCCTCGGGCAGGTGCTCGGGGAAGGGCTCGTAGGGGGCGGCCGTCTCAATGGCGGCGACGCTGGCTTCGGCCAGGGAGGTGTGCCCCTGTTCACCCAGCACGCGCCGGTGAAGCAACCGGCCGTCACGCGACACCTCCATCTCGATCAGGGTCCAGCCGTCGAGAAGACCTATCTGGAAGGCGTAGGGGGCATACCAGTTCTCCTGCAGTTGCCGTTTGAAGCGTTGCATCCAGAAGCCGTACACCCAGGTGGTCGTATCGAGACTGTAGTCGCCGACCAGCGTGATGCTCCCCTCCGAATTGGCCATCATCTCCTGTGCAAGATCATCATTGCCCCGGGAGTTATGGCTAGGCCCCGACTGACCCGCAGGGCGGTCGGACCAGTTGAAGACGCTGAGCGAATCGATGACATCCAGGAACCGATCGGCGACCTGCTCCTCGATCGGGTCAAGCAGCTCCAGGGATGATAGGCCTGCGGTGACCACCTCCTGCGGTTCGGTCTCCGGTTGCTCCGTCGGTGTTGTGACCGGCCGCTCCTCCCGGATCGGTGCGGGGGGGGGCGTCTCCTCGAAAGCCCGACCCTCCATCCCGGTCGGCGCTCTGTCCATGGCGATCTGGGGAATTTCGGCTTCACCCTCGGAGCGCGGCAGTTGAGTATCGCGCTCTCCAGACGTCGCATCCCTGGCTCTGCTCTGGAGATTGCTGAGCAGATCCGCCTGATCCGGCGCTTCATCGGCGCGATCAGCGGGCAGCTCGGCGAAGGGCTGCGTCTCACTCTTTTCCTGAGGGGCAAATACCATCTGGACGACGGATTCATCCCTGGTCGGAGGTGATTCGGGTTGCAGCAGATTCAGATACTTCACACCGGTACCGGCACCAACATGCAGGAGCAGAGACAGGAGGATCGCCAGGGTCCAGCGGATCCGTCTCTCCAGTCTTTGCCTGTGGGACACGCCCTGGTTCATCACAGAATTATGCCTTGCCGAAAGAGTTTGTCGGACACCTGAAGCTGGTAAGTGTTCGGTTGTCATTCAGAGTGGTGCTATGAAGGATCACGGTACACACATTTGATAGTCGAGGGTTCCGCAATGCCGCCGTTCCTCTGGAATTAAGTATCAGAACCCTGATCACTGCAACACTGTCGCTTTGTCTGCGGACCATATTGCCGTCCGGATGAGAATCGTCAACCTCTATCGCCCGAGCATCAGGCATGAGCGCTTGTCCACCGAAGACAGACGGAGCCTAGGGTGTGCGGCACCGTGAAGATTTTATAGTTCCGGACAGGTGAACCTTATGCGCAAAAGTGGAGAGCGCTATCGCTATTATTGTGGATCAGGATTTGCAAATACTATCTGCGAATGTCAATGCATTGATATTACAGAACCGGTTAAGGCGGTGTATTGGTGGAGGTAAACTGGAAATGCACTGATGAGACAGGTGTTGATGATGTGCGAATTATTGCTAATTGTAAGGATTTATTGGTAGCGACCAGAAAGCGATGGGAATTGTGATTAAGGATAAAACACAATTGGATGCAGATGGAATCCAACAGGACAATTGTATTAAAATGCAAGAGAGTGTCTCAAAAAGAGACGTTGATCTTCAGGGATTTCTCCAGATCTGGGATCGGATATTCTCTATCGGGATGCTGTATGACCATTCCAATCGACGCTTCATGGATGAATGTCAGGCTTTGTTCAGTTCCTGGGAGCGAACGCTTGGCAAAAAGACCACGCTCTCACTCGAATTGGGACGTGAGGCCTGCTCCATCCAGTCGCATCGACTCGATCACTCGGAGTTCAAACGGAGCATGTTGATCCAGATCATGCGCACGCTGGGGATCGCGCGTCTGGAGATCGCCAGCTCGATATCATTGGTGGAGCTGCATGGTTTCGTTAATCGGTTCCTGCACCTGAAGAACGAGGTGGAGGCGGCCCACTCCTTCAAGCAGTACGAATTCCGTGATCTGCCGGAGGCGATCATCGTCAAGCAGCGGCGGATAGAGGATCAGTCGCTGGCGGAATCGCAACGACTCACTAGGTTGGAGCTGGTTGATGAGGCGGTTGAGCAGGTATTGAACACCAGTGGGGACGATGCCTGCCCGGTCGATGAGAGTATCACCGACGGCACGAATCTGAAGATGCTGTTTACGGAGATCGCCGACCGCTACGAGCATCAGCATCAATCGGGGGATTCCAAGAACCAGGCCCTGGACTCCCTGGCGGACATTCTCAAGCTCGGCGTCGATGCATTGCACCACGGTTTCGAGCAAACCTCCGCCGACGACGAATACGAAACGATGCTGGATGCTGCCCTGAATGCGGAGGAGCTGGCCGGGAGCAGCGCCACCCAGGCCATGATCAGCGACATCCTGCGCGACACCATGTTGAATGGATCGGGGCAGAAAGGGGTGGATGAGGATATCGCCGCTGTTTCCTGCATCGACGATTTCGAGCATCCCATAGATGCTCTGCTCCATGAGCTTGAAGCGAGCGATGATTCTCTGGAGTCCTTCTTCGAGTTGCAGCCGGAGGACAACGCCGAGCAACTGTCCCTCCTTTTGCAGATGATGTTCAAAACCAGCTCGATGGATGAATTTAAGGTCGCCGCCGGGGAGGTGACGGAACTGCTGTCGAATGCGCTCAACATGCGCGAATCGCAAGTGTTGGTTTCCGCTCTCGACGAGTGCCTCGACAAGAGCAATATATCGAGAGTCGATCTGGTGCTCCCCTGTGTCTTGAGCGCGTTGGCGGAGGCCAATAGCCGGTTGCTCATCAAGGTTTACCAGGAGTTGGCTCCCGGTTCGTCGGAGGGGGAGCTGGAGGCGCTTTGGCCCTACCTCGTGAATGAAATCCTGGTGGATTGTTATACCGCCAATTCAAAAAGCAGAAAGCAACTCTATCGACTTGCCTCAAGCCTCCCCGCAAAGGGTATGGAGCGGGCTGTCAAGCGTCTCGAATCGTTGCCCGTGCTGGTGGACGATGCCTGTTCCCGTCAACTGCTTGATTCTCTGATTCCGGAACTGGGTCCCGTGTACGCGGCCCTGCTCACCTCGTCGCGAGGTGATGAGTTCGGCGAGCGGATCTTCAGGAGCTTACGCAGAAAACCGTGCGAAGGGTTGGCGCCGATAGCCCTGGAGGTGATGGGAACCTATTGCCTGAAGAATCGGGAGTTCTTCGTCTGTGCGTTACAGGCGGGTCATGATGCCGAGGCCAAGAGGGCTCTGCGCAGGAAGACGGCTTTTCTCCTGCGTGAAGCGATTGAGGATCTGCTGCCCCGGGAGCGTCGCTTCCCCTGGGTGAGTGAGGCAATCACCAGTCTGGGCGGACTGGGAGTCGAGGAGATGAGCGGCACACTGTCGCGGATCCGTTCGGAGCGACGTTTCGGGTTATTCCCGGTCTGGCCACGGCGTTGCCGCAATGCGGCCAAAGCGGGATTATCCTCATGATCAGAATAATTGCTGTCCCGGCAATGAACACGATAAGGGGTTGGTGATTCCATGGCGGTGAAAGTTGATGATATTGTGACTCTGCTCAGCAGGGGGATATCCCGGCGGCAGATCTATTTCGACAATCACCCCGAGGTCATCGCTCACAGCGAAGAATTCACAGCCGAGTTGAAGCGGTTTCTCGATGAGCAGGGGGAGTCCACATTCTTTCTCGGGGTTGCCGGGCGGCAACTTGTCTACGAAAGCCATCTCCTCCTCGGCGCCTCCATCATCGGCTGCAGGATCGTGGATCTGCTGCAGGAGCTCTCCTGTGGGGGCATCCGCCTTCAGTGTTCGGTTGAGCCCTGGGAGATCCGTGCCTGGTTTGGGCTGGTTGCCGATCTGACCGAACCGGTTGCGGATCTGGCGACAGCCCGGGCATTGCTGGACGCAAAAGGGATCCGTAACATTGAACTCTCTCCCGTCTACGATGACCCCAATTGGTTCGGGCAGGAGTCCGATTCAATTCCGCACAAGATTGCGAACGGAAACCTCTCCGACAACGCAATCGCAATGATCCCCGCCTACCAATCTGTTTACGGCTCGGTTGAAAAAGCACACACCGACGCAGCGGATGATTCCGCTGTCGATGTCGATACCACGCGCGAGATGAGCGGGAACATGATGAAATCGATGGGTGACTCCTTCATGGATATCATGCAACTCGTGGATTACCCCGATTTCGACAGCTATACCGTCGGGCACTCGGTGCGTGTGGCCATGTTGGCGGCCTTCATCGGGCGTTACCTGAATGCGCCGCAGGATTTCATCCTGGAGCTCGGTGCTGCGGGCTTGCTGCATGACATCGGCAAATCCCGTGTTCCCGACGATATCATTTTCAAGAGGGGGCGGCTGACTGCTGAGGAGCGGCATATCATGGAGCGCCATCCGGAGGATGGGGCCGCGATATTGCTCGCGGGGAACAACGCCAGCCCGCTGACCATCTCCGCCGCCTGGGGGCATCATCTGCGCTATGACTACAAGGGCTATCCCGCATCACCGCCCTGGGCGATTCAGAACAACGCCACCGCGCTGCTGCATATCTGTGATGTCTATGAAGCCCTGACAGCCGTGCGCCCATATAAGAAAGCCTTCTCGCCCCGACGTGCCTACGAGATAATGCTCTTCGACAAAGGGGCGTTTCACCCGGTGCTGTTGCGCACATTCATCTCTGCCCTGGGACTCTATCCCGCCGGAAGTTGCGTCCTGCTCAGCAACGGCGAGCGTGCGGTTGTCGCGAAAGCCGGCGTCGACATCCAGCGGCCGCTGGTCGAGATAACGCATGAGCGCGACGGCAGTCCGGTTATTTCAAGACGTCCCCTCGATCTCGGCGCCGCCCAGACGCGAGACATTGAGGTGAACGGATTGCTGAACGCGGAAGCGAACGTGGAGAGTGCGGAGCTCAGCTCTGCGGTTTGAAGGGGTATCCGTCAGTCTTGCTTGAGCCACTTGGACAGCATGTTGCCGAGCTCCTGCCGTTGAACGGGCTTGGTCAGGTAATCGTCCATCCCCGCCTCCAGACAGCGCTCACGGGTGCCGAACATTGCGTGTGCGGTCAACGCGACGATGATCGGACCATCGTCCCCCTGCCAGTTGATTCTGATCAGACGCGTGGCTTCGTAGCCGTCCATCTCCGGCATTTGCAGATCCATGAGCACGAGATCGAAGTCCTCCTCTTTAAGGGCGTTCAGGACATCGACTCCCGTTTCCACGCTTCGGGTCTCATAGCCGAGGAACCGGAGGTATTCCGTCGTGACCTTACGGCTGACCAGGTCATCCTCGGCGAGTAGGATGCGACAGGCCTTGCCCGGTGACGGCACGGCGGATCCCATCGACGACACGTCGATGGCTGTGGCGGGTCGCGCTTTGCCCGTGGCCAGCGTCAGCGTGAACCAGAAGAGCGAGCCGTGGTTGCTGGTACTCTCCACACCGATTTTGCCGTCCATCATCTCAATGAGAAGGCGGGAGATGCTGAGGCCGAGACCAGTGCCCCCGAAACGTCGCGAGTTGGATGAATCCGCTTGGGAGAAGGGGGTGAAAAGCAGATCCTGCTTGTTGGTGGGGATGCCGATACCGGTGTCATGCACCCGGAAGATGAACTCGGTCCGCTCCGGGGAGCTGTTGAGAATCTCAACCTGAAGCCGAACCTCACCTTTGCTGGTGAATTTCACCGCGTTGTCCAGCAGGTTCCCCAGGACCTGACGTATCCTGCCGACATCACCTCTGTAGCTGGCGGCAAGATCCTTGGGGATATCGTGGCTGAACGACAGACCCTTCTCCGTAGCCTTGACGGCCATCAGTCCCGAGAGGGAGCTGATGAGCTGCTGCAGATCGAAATCGGTTTTGTCGAGCTGCATCTTGCCGGCCTCGATCTTCGAAAAGTCGAGAATGTCGTTGATGATGCGCATCAGCGATTCACCGCTCTCCCGCGCCATGAGGGCATAGTTATACTGCTCGGAATCGAGGTTGGAGCTGAGCAACAGGCTGAGCATTCCCAGGATACCGTTCATCGGAGTGCGGATCTCGTGACTCATGTTGGCCAGGAACTCGCTCTTGGCCGCGTCGGCATCACGCACATGCAGGACCAGGTCGTTGGCGTGGGCGACGGTCGCCTGAAGTTTGAGGTTGGCCTCCTCGGTCTTGGCCTTGGCCTGGTGCAGGCTCAGGATGAATTGCTTCCTCTCCAGAAGATTGGCGTAGACCTGCAACGAACTCTCCGTCGTTTCGCGGTCGGCCTCTTCGAAACGGAAATTGAACTGCCGATCCTCAGCCGCGTTGCCCACGAGCAATGCCAGGCGGTTGGGACGATTGAAAACCCAGAGACCGTAGTCCAGATTGACCGCTTCACGCAGCGCCATCACCATGCTGGACAATTCACTGGTGCTGTTGGAGAGCAGGAAGTCGCAGGACGACAGTACCGGGGCGACGACACAGGGCTGATCTGTCGGGAAGCCCAGTGTCTTGATGGTCTTGAACCGCCCGGTGCCGGTATCGAATTCGAGCAGGGCGGTACGGTCTACCGTCAACGTATCCTGAACGATGCCGATGAACTGCTCGGAGATCTCCTGAACTGAACTGGCGTCCGCATCCAGCTGTTGCAGGGCGAGGGTGACCCTTGACGCCATCCGAGCTCGTCGTCTCTCTCGGCGTGCGTCGTTCGATTCGGTCTGGAGCCTGAAGAACCGTGCTCCGAGTTGCGTGACCTGATGCTGATACAACGCCAGGTTTTTCTTGATATCGTCAGTCATGATCCATCCGGTTCATAGGTGAAAAGGGTCAGGACCCCGGTCCAGTCGAGAGGGTGACTTCTTACCGGCGTAGGGCCCAACTCGCCACCGGTGTAGAAACCGAAGAGGGGGAGGCCGAGCGGCAGGAGAGAACGAACGATATCCGCCTCCTCACCATCCGTGGCGCTTACCGCCGCGGTGCGCCCCCCGCAATCGATGTAACTGGCGAACACGACCTTGTCGTGGGCGACCTCCGCCAGCAGAGCGGTCGTCTCCGCCCTGGTGGAATCCATGATCGCCTGGCTGTCTCGGGCCATGATCTGCACCTTCGTGCCGACGTGGAGATCCGTATCCAGTATCCGCACTGAACCGGTCACGCTGTCGGAGCTGATTACAAGTCGGTTCATGAAGGCTGATTCCGAGAAGTCGTTTGTCTCTTCACCCATCCAGCACCCGAAGGTCACCAGGAACGAGAGATCCCCTTTGGGCAGAGGGATATCCGTATCCATCTCCGGCATGAAACCCGTGATCTCCCGGACGACGTCCCGGACCGGCCGGTTATCCAACTCGTAAACCGTATTGCCCTCGGCGCGTGTGACCTCATAAATGCGACTGGCGGGCAGGCAGCCATGGATGGAGCGGGTGTGGGGCTTCAATGTGCCGGGCAGGATGATTGCCAGGGCAATCTGATTGCTGATGGCCTTCCCATCCAGAACGAAACTGTTTGTGAAGTTGATGTCACCGGAAACCCGGGCTCCCAGGAGCGTCACCTGCTCATCGCCTAATCCGCTATAGATCCCGTTCAGGAGTCTGCTCCCATGATACGGGAAATTGAATGCGCCGATCTCCTTGGTATCATACAGGAGGAAAACCGTACTTCCGGCGTCGGCGCAGGCCGCTATCTCCCGTCCGAGTTTCTCCCCGGCCAACTCCTCACCCCCCGCAAAGGGATCGCTGACCAGATAGCGAACCTCTCCCAACGCGGGGGAGAAGAGCATAAGGGAGCACTCCGTGCCGGAATACCCCAGATATTCGCGAGAGATGATGCCGGTTGCCGCGCCGCCCGTAATGGGAATATCACCCAACTCCGAGCGGATCCCCCTGAGGAGCTCGGGTATATCATATGCCCCGCCGATCATGGCGAGAGCCAATTGCGGAGAGGCGTCATCTCCCAGATCCGCCTTTGCCTCCCGAGCGATCTCAATCCCTGCTTCGAATGAATCGACGAGATTGCTGACGCCGATACCGATCATGCCATACCTCCCGAATACTCATGGGCTCCCGATCAAACGGAAGTCTAACACCACTTTCGACTCATAGCCAATACTAGAGCGGATCCCTGTGATGGATTTTGTGGTGATGACGCGGCACATCTGATAATAATGGCATGAAGTCAATCCAGACGGCGCACGGATTCGTTGTCCGTCGTGACGAAATGAACAGGAGAGCGACATGATTCGTGAATTACGCAATTCCATCTGGCTCATCGTTCTGATGGCCTTCGTGGTCATATCCTGCACGACGGTTGCGATCACCGGGCGGAAGCAGCTGAATATCATCCCGAACAGCCAGATGCTGACGATGAGTTTCGAGCAGTACAATCAGGTGTTGGCCGAAAGCGAATTGAGCCGTGACGGCGCAGCCTGCGCGATGATCGACAGAGTGGGGCAGAGGATCGCCGGCGCCGTTGAGCAGTACTTCGCCGATCAGGGATTGGCATCGGAACTCCAGGGCTACGACTGGGAATTCCGTCTGATCGCAAGCGACCAGGTCAACGCCTGGTGCATGCCCGGCGGCAAGGTCGCATTCTATACCGGCATTCTCCCTGTTTGTGATGGCGAAGGGGGGGTGGCCGTCGTGATGGGGCATGAGGTGGCGCATGCCATCGCCCGTCATGGCGCCGAGCGGATGAGCCAGGGGTTGCTGACCCAACTGGGCGGGGTCGCCCTGTCCGAGGCGCTGGAGGAGAAACCGGAGGAGACTCGCAACCTCTGGCTCTCCGTTTATGGCCTCGGTACTCAGGTCGGAGCTCTGTTGCCCTATGGCAGGCTTCACGAAAGCGAGGCTGATCGACTGGGGTTGATCTTCATGGCTATGGCCGGCTACGACCCCCACGCAGCCGTCCCCTTCTGGCAGCGGATGGCGGCCAATTCCGAGGGTGCGGCACCGCCCGAATTCCTGAGCACCCATCCGGCCAACACCACCCGTATTGCCCGCATACGGGAGAGCATGCCCGAGGCTATGAGTTATTTCAGCCCCTGAGCATCACCATCCCGACTGGAGCCCACCCGAATCGTCGTGGAGGTCGCCAGTTTTGATGATGTCCCGGATACTGTCTGTGGTATAATCATGACGATTGATGATACCGGTTCCGATCCGACTCTGCGGGAGTTGTTGCCGTCAGTGTGCGACCTCTCCAACCCATGACGCAAGGGGGCTCGCGTGTTCCGCCGCCATCTGCCGCTGCTCACCATACTCATCTGTTTCGCCACCTCTGTCGGAGCTCAGGCCCTCACCGTGTTGACCGAGGTCGACGCGACCTCATACTCCTGGTTCGGCACTGTGACCGTCACGGCCACCGTGACCGATGGCGGTGCACCCGTTGTCGATTGCGATATGGTCACCGCCGCTTGCGGCGCTTCGCCCGAACTGCCGGCGATTCTGCTTGATGACGGCCTTGCTCCCGACCAGACGGCGGCTGACGGCATCTACAGCGGCCGCTTCCATCTGGGTGGCGACAGCGGCCGGGCTCGACCCACCGGCAGTTATCGTCTGCTGGTCACGGCCAGCAAGGGCGGCGACAGTGGTGAGGATCTCTCCCCCTGGTTTTCGCTGTTCTCGGTGCGCCGCTGGACCGGCATCAACACCAGCGGCGTAATCGATATCCACGACTCGTATACCGAATTCTCGGCCCAGCCGACAGTCGGCGGCTGGCATCATCGTATCGGCTCCCTCGGACTGATCCGCTCATCGACCGTGGGCGTCACCCGGATCTGCGTGCCGATCCTTCCGGCGACCAACACCGTCAGCAACGTAACCGTCACAGGTAGCGGCGTGACGAACATCACCGTGCGCAACAACGTCATCGAGTTCGATTGCAACCTGGCGCAGGCGGTAAGCCGCGTCGATATCGAGTTCGACGCACCCAGCGATCTGGCCGCGACTCTGATCGACCGCTACCATACGGGCGATTTCGGGCAGCGCAACTTCCGCAACGGTTATCTGGTCTGGAATCGCTATCTCCATACGGGGATTCTGGGCTCGGACTACTCTTCGCCTCACGGACCCGGTTGCATCGTCGACCTGCACGCCACGGATCTCGTCACTGGTGAGGCGCATACTATCGACTGTATGGAGCGGGTGGCCGTTCACCTGGACAACTCCGCCCGGAGCGACGGCACCGGCACCTACCCCTACAACATCAAGTGGACGGGCGACTCGGCCGAGTGGTTTGTCGCAGGCGACCTCGACACGCTGACCTTCACCATGCACTCGGGCGGCAACTACGGACTGCGCACGCAGGTTGAGGTAACCAAGACCGTCCGCTTCGCGGCTGCCTCCCGCATGTTTCACCACCTCTACCGGATCGAGAACATAGACTACACGAGTCACGATTTCGACTTCGTCTGGGGACGCGAGCAGTGGCTCTACGGCACGAACTCCGGCTCGAATCGCGACGACGATGATCGCGGCCTGCTCCCCAACGATGTCGCGGTCTACGGCGGGGAGTACAGCTTCCGGCCGCCCGAGATCGACGGCAACTGGTTCGCGGCCTTCGATCTCGGTTCCAACTACGCCATTGGCGTGATCCTGCCCCCGGGCGCCGCGGCGGGTATGCCCGACTATGTTCACCTGCATTGCGACCCGCCGCTCGGCAGCTACCAGGGTTTCTATCCGATAAACCCCTCCGGTTACTGCACCGATATGCCCAACATATTCTTTGAAAAACGGTTCGGCGTGCTGTCGCCCGGCGAGGCGGTGAGCTACGAGTTCCTGCAGTGGGGGGGCTATGGATTGAGTCGAGATGACCTGGAGCAGACGATCTGGCGCGATGCCGTCATGATCTCCGGTGCGCCGCTCGCCCTTGAGTTCCTACCTCTTGGCGACGAGGTGCCCGTCAATGCCGGTATCGGATTCCTGTTCAACAAAGCGATGGAGCGAGCCTCGGTCGAGAGTGGTTTGACCATTTCGCCGCTACCCATCGGCGAAGGCGACTGGTTCTGGAGCGAGGGGGATACCCGTGCGGTGTACCAGCCGGCCCAGCCGCTGGCGGCGAACACCGTCTACTCGGTCGAATTGTCTCGTACGGCTCGGGATGTCGCCGGAGGGCCACTGGCGACCGTCGCCCGCTGGGATTTCGCCACAGGTGACGACCTCACGGCCATCGTCGCCGACGATGACCTGGGGCCAGGCACCCACCTGCTGGCCGACGTATCGCCCAACCCCTGCCCGGGGCCGACGACCATCTCCTTCAGCCTGCCCGTCAAGGCCCATACGCGGCTGGCGGTATACGACGTGCTCGGGCGCAGGGTGAGAATGCTCTCCGATCTGTCGCGGGCGCGCGGCGCGCACAGCATTGCCTGGGATGGTCTGAACGACAACGGCCACGCGGTTGCCGCGGGCGTCTACTTCTGTCGGCTCGAGGCCGATGAGTTGCGGATGACCAAAAAGATCGTGGTGCTCAACTGACCGATGACCTGTAGCGGTGAACCCGGGGGAGCAAGTGAACTTGTTACTCCCCCGTTTCCCGACTGGACACCTCTACTTGCCCAGCAGCGCTCTGTGCAGGATCCGGTCTTTCCGCTCCAGTACCTTGAATCCGACCCGCTCGGCGGCGTTCACCGACCTGTCGAAGGCGACCGTCGAGACGTGTCCGCCGGGTTCGACTATCAGCAGCTTGGCATCGGCCTTGAGCGCACCGTATATCTCGGCGAAGAGCTTGGTCGCGTCGGGCACTTCGTGGACAACCGCATAGGCCAGAGCGAAGTCGATCCGTTCGCCCCATTGCGACAGCTCCAGCGACTCGCCTGTGCAGACTATCGTCTCCAGGCGCTCGCTCAGCCGGGCGCGGCTGGCTCGTTTTTTCAGCGCGGCGATCATCTCGGGCTGGAGGTCCACGCAGACCACCTTGCCCTCCTCCCCGACCATTTCGGCCAGGGGCAGGCTGAAGAAGCCCATCGCGCAGCCGACATCCAGTGTCGTCATGCCCGATTGCACATGGGGGGCGAGCAGCCTGATCGGATTCTGAAAGAGCTTCCGCAGAGGGCTGATCAACAAGCGACCCACCCAGACGGGACAAACGTGTTCTGCCATGACGACACCTCCAATCTCCGATTCTAGACCGTCGCCCTGTCCTGTCAATGGCAACCGTCATCCCCAACTCCCGAGACGGATCTTCCACCACGCGGTCATCTCCGTTACACTCCCCGCGAGATGATACCCGCTCTGCAATGGAGGCGCCATGAATCGGGAACCGGATATCCAGGAGATCAGACGTACGGCCGAGCGGCTGCGGCCGCACATCCACCGCACGCCCGTGCTCACCTGCTCGTGGCTCGACGGGCTGTGCGGAGCCGAACTCCACTTCAAGTGTGAGAATTTCCAGAAGGCCGGCGCCTTCAAGATCAGAGGAGCGCTGAACGCGGTCCTCAGTCTTACCGACGACGAAGCCGCGCGGGGTGTGGTCACCCACTCCTCGGGCAACTTCGGCGCGGCGCTGGCGCTGGCGGCGCGGATCCGCGGCATCAGGGCCACGGTGGTCATGCCCTCCAACTCGACCCGGATCAAGGTAGATGCAGTGACCGGCTACGGCGCGCAGGTCGAACTCTGCGAGCCGACCCTCCAGGCGCGCGAAGCGGGTGCCGAGCGGGTGTTGGTCGAAACGGGCGGCACGCTGCTGCACCCCTACGACGACTACCGGATCATCGCCGGGCAGGGGACTGCCGCGTTGGAGCTGTGTCTGGATTGTCCCGACCTTGACATCGTCATCGCCCCGGTCGGCGGCGGCGGGCTGCTCGGCGGGACGGCCATCGCCACGCGGGCGCTTCTCCCTGCCGCGCGGGTGCTGGCCGGTGAACCCGCGGCTGCCGATGATGCTTACCGCTCCCTGCAGGCGGGGGAGCTGATCCCCCAGACGGGGACGATGACCATCGCCGATGGCCTGCGCACCTCCCTCGGCGCGCGCAATTTCCCCATCATACACAGGCTGGTCGATCGCATTATCCTGATGAGCGAGAGTGCGATCGTCGAGGCGATGCGTCTGATCTGGGAGCGGATGAAGATCGTGGTGGAGCCGTCGGCGGCCGTGACCCTGGCGGCGATCCTCACCGAACCGGAGTTGTTCGCCGGACGCAGGGTAGGGCTGATCATTTCAGGAGGGAACGTCGATCTGGCCGCGCTCCCCTTCACCGATCGAGATGAGGGGCGCGCCCGCTAGAAGTTCTCGATACCCAAGATGTCGCTCTCCTGACGCGCAGTACGTCCGAAGAGAATCCGCATACCGTCGGGATGCACATCGATGCTGAAGTCGTCATGGCTCGTGGTGGTCAGCACGGGCATCTTCTTGCCCGAGTCGAAGCTGTGGAAGTCCAGGGTGTACTCCTGCGCCTTCACGCTCTCCTTATGACAGTAAAAGATCCCCTCGGAGCTGATATCCCAGTCGAGAAGTTGCTCACCCTCGAGATCGATCACCTGTTCGGACTCGCCGCCCGTTGAGGGCATACTCCACAAATTGCCGTTCGCGTTGCTGCTCGAGTAGTAGAGCAGCCGGCCGTCGGGCGATTCCTGCGCCTGATTGCCGCCGTTGAAGGTGATCTGCCGCGCGTCACCCCCGATGATCGAGCGCTTCCAGATCTGCGATTCACCCGTAACGTGGCTTCTGAAGTAGATCCACTGACCATCCGCCGACCAACTGGTGATGTCCTCGTGGTCGCCCGGTGGGGTCAGTATCGTCAGCTCCTCGGTGAACAGGTCAAGCAGGCAGATCCGTCTGTTGCCGCCCACATGATTCGAGAAGGCGAGCAAGCTGTCGTTGGGTGCCCAGAAAGGGTTGTGGACCCACACGCCGGTGAATTGGGTCATCTGGCGGGCGTGACTTCCGTCGCTCTCGGCGATCCAGATCTGCGGCTCGCCGCTCCGCTCGGAGACGAAGGCGATACGGGTGCCGTCATTGGAGTAGGATGCGCTGGCATCAAAGCGCGAGGAGGCGATCAGCATGTGCTCGGAACTGGCGGTGGAGCTGTCGCTGGGGGCATACTCCCAGATGTTCTTCTCCTCATTAGACTCTGTGAAGGCCAGGATATTGGCGTCCCGGGCCATGGCCAGGTAGGTCAGGGAGGTCTTGCTGGCCGATATGAGGTTGGGGGCGCCGCCGTCCAGGGGCAGCTCCCACAGGCCGTCGGAGGCTGTGAATATGAGTTTGTCCGGCTCATAACCCCAGGCGATATCACCGATCAGACGGTCGCCGACCTTGAATATTTTGACAATCCCCCCTTTCGTCGGGATGGTCGCAATCGACAACCCGTCGTCTCTGGAGCGAACGAAGGCGATGCGGCTGCCGTCGGGGGAGAAGCAGGGGCGGGAGTCGAAGTGCGAGCTCTTCTCCGGTGTGGTCAACCGGGTTACCTCTTTGGTGGCCAGTGACATGAGGAAAATCGCGTGCGCGCCGCTGCGACGGGTGGGGGCGGTGAAAGCCAGCCGCTTGCCGTCGGGGGAAAAACTGGGCGTCAGGGGGACCTGATCGAGAATGGGATCGACCAGTTTCCGCTCATTGCCGCCGGTGGCCGGGACCATGAATATGCCGGAGTCGTCGCCGGCGATGCGGCAGAAGGCGATGTGCCGCGAATCGTGGGACCAGGCGGGGAAGAAATAGAACCCGTCGATATGGGTGATCCGCAGCGCCTGTTCGGCGCCGATCACCTTGACGTATACCGCCTGGTCCTGACCATTGCCGCTATCCCATACAAATGAGAGGCGGTCTCCGGCGGGAGAGAGGGCCGGGAACTCCTCTGTGCCCGGGAAGCTGGTCAGGAGGAGCGAGGTCGGGATCGTCGGCGATATGACCGGTGGGGATTCCGGCCGCAGGCCCTTGATCAGCAGGAAAACGATCGCAACAGCCGCAATCCCGAAGCCCAGAAGTCCAAACAGCCGGGTCAACCGGGTCGTATGGGTGGGGCGCGGCGTCGGGGAAACGTGAACAGTCGATGTCGCCTGCGGGGGGTGTTGGGGGGGCGCCATGTTCCGAGGTGAATCCTGTGCTACTGGAGGTTCCGGTTCCGCCTGCACGGGCGGAGCGATCCGACTCTCCGGCATGGGTTCAGGATCCGGCGTCAGGTCGGGCGGACGGATCTCGGCCAGTATCTGATACCCTTTTTTGGGGATGGTCTCTATATAGGTGGGGCGGCGCGGATCATCGCCGAACACCTTGCGCAGCTCGGAGATCGCACGGGTCAGCGACTCCTCCACGACAATACTGTCGGGCCAGACGGCATCCATCAACTCGCGGCGACTGACCACTCCGGGATTTTCCACCAAAAATACCAGGACCTGCATGAACTTGTCGGGAATCCGCTGTTCATCATCGCCCCTGCATATGCGGTTCAAATCAGGTTGGACCAGCCAGTCATCACCGAGAATGAAGCCCTGGGGATGGGGTTTCCCCGGATTCGGTGTATGTGAATCATTTCGCATGCGCGGCCTGTTACGTCTCCAGTTTCAAGAAGTTATCCGAAGATTAGCATAACATTAGGTGGATTTCAGTACTTCCACTCAGGGTTTCGCTATCTTTGCCATGTTCCTTTGAAGACGTGTCGGGTCGGTGAAATCTTCGGAGGCCTTCCGCGAGAATTTTTCCCCCCAGGATTCCTTTCGCGAAAGGACGCCGGCCTGACACTTTTGTTTCCCCCGAGAGGATCATTATGAAAAACGCCATCCTTGTCAAATCATTGCTGCTCGTAATGGTGTGTGGTTGCATGTTTTTCCCGATTCGAGCCTGTGCCGACGAGGTATTGACCAATTTCGAGTCGGATGAATGGGTTCTCTACAATGCCGAGGTTGTTGAGCACCTGGGTCGCAAGTGCCTGATCGGCAGCGCCTACATGCCGAACATCAACTTCGAGAACGGGATCATCGAGTTCGATATAGCCGTAACCGGGGCCCGCTCCTATCCCGGGATCTCGATCCGGGGTACATCCCAGCTTGATTACGAGCATTTCTACATCCGCCCCCATCTGCACAACCTGCCCGATGGTTTACAGTATACCTCCAATTTCGGTGGGGCCTCCGGTTGGCAGCTCTATAATGGTGCCGGTTACTCGGCTACCATCCCGATTCCCCATGACGAATGGATCCATATCCGCCTGGAGATTCTGGGCAAACGGGCCAGAATCTTCTACGGCGAGGGCGATACGCCTGATCTGGTGATCAACGATCTTAAACATGATGTCCGGCAGGGGCCGATCGGAATCCTGTCCAATCGCAACATGGCCGCCTGCTTCTCGAATTTCCGTGTCACCGTGACGGATGATCTGAACTTCGGGCCCGCGCCTGTGGAACGCGAGCCCAGGGGGATGATCACCGAGTGGGATCTGTCACAGCCATTCAAGGCCGCGGCCCTCAAGCTGGACGCCTATCCGGACAAGGGTGTTCTGAAAACGGTCGAGTGGAGCAGCGTGTCCGCCGAAGCGGGCGGATTGCTGGATATTTCGCGCCACGTGCGACGGAGCGTCACCGGCGAGGCCGATGTGGTACTGCTCAAGACGACGATCAACGCCGCCAGGGGCGGGTTGCACCAGTACGCTTTCGGCTACAGCGATGTCGTTACCGTCTTCCTCAACGGCAAGCCCCTTTTCACCGGCAATGCCAGCTATCGGTCCCGCTCCCTGAATTTCGCGGGCATCATCAGTCCGAATGATGTTCTGCACCTCCCTCTGAAGCGGGGGGACAACGAGCTGCTGGTGGTTCTGGCCGAGATCTTCGGCGGCTGGGGGCTGATCGTACAGGATATGGATGACGATCTCCTGCCCGCGGGGGCGAAACAGGTCTGGCAGCACGAGACGACCTTCCGCTCACCCGAGTGCGCCCTTTACGATGCGGCGCGGGACATCCTCTACGTGACGAATTACTTCAGCGGCGGCAACGAGTTCATCTCGCGGGTCAGACTGGACGGCGAAGTGGAGGATCTCGAATGGATCTCCGGCCTGGTTCGCCCCACCGGGTTGTTCATCGAGGGGGATACGCTGTGGGCCGTCGATCGCACCAACCTGATCAAGATCGATATTGTCGCCGGGACGATCTTGGAGCGGATCCCCGTGCCTGGTGCGGCTTTCCCCAATGACGTCTCGGGCGATGCCGTCGGGAATCTTTACGTGTCCGATACCGACGGCGGCAAGCTCTACCGTTATACCGGCGGTGCGTTCGAGATCTGGCTTGAGGGTGAAGATGTCTCTCAGCCCAACGGCATGCTCGTCGACGGCAACCGGCTGCTCTACGGCAATGGCGGCGACGGTTGTCTGAAATCCGCCGATCTCAGGACCAAAGAGGTCCGCACCGTCTTTGCGCTCGGTGATGGAGCCAATCCCGATGGCCTGCGTCCCGATGGCCGCGGCGGCTACCTTGTGTCCGACTTCAATAACCGGATCTTTCATGTCAGCTCAACCGGCGAGGGGACGCTGCTCTTCGACACCTCCTCCTCGCACGGGTTCAGCGCCGATTTCGAATACATCCCGGATGAGGGGCTGATCGTCGTTCCCGGTCTCTACGACAATAAACTGACCGCCTACAAGGTCCGGCAGTTCTAGCATGTTACGGGCAAACGGCATTCGGGAGTTTATTCGGATGGTTGTGGGATCCCACAACGCTTCCCCGGTTTCCCCACGCGCGAGCGTGAGCAGAGTTGCCTTGCACATCGGCACTCTCCTTTTTGCGCTCGCGTTTCCCCTGCTTGGGGGTGGTTGCTCTTCGACCCTGCGGACTGCTTGTACTGCAGATGCCGATGCACCAGCCCCCAGGCTTTTGACTTCCGAGCAGACCGAACTGAATGTCGCCTCCTTCGAGCAGGTCTGGCGGACAATCCGCGATACCTACTGGGATAAAGAGCTGGAGGGGCTGGATTGGGCGGCAATCCATGAGGAGTATCTGCCCCGAATCGAGCAGGCGGCCACGATGGCCGAGGTTCAGAGCGATCTGAGCGAGATGCTCGCGCTATTGGGGAAGTCCCACTTCGGCATCTTCCCCTCCGATCTCTATGCCGATGTCGGCAGCAACGATCCGCGAGGTGACGGGATCTCGGGCCTAGATATCCGGGTGGTGGACGACCGGGTGTTGGTGGTGACTGTAGATCCCGGCTCCTGCGCGGACCGTGCCGGCATGCGCCCCGGCTGGGAGATCCTCGCGATCGATGACAAGTTGCTGTCAGAGATCGCCGAACGCCTGGCCGACGAGGAGATGGATAGGCCGGACCGGTATCTGGTGCAGAGTGTCCGCAGCCGGCTGCGTGGTGCCGTCGGCGAAAACAGGGACCTGTGTCTGATTGATGGTGATGGCGCCGAGGTCGTCCTGTCGCTCACCCTGACCCGGGATGAGCATCGACTCGTGCACTTCGGGAACCTGCCGCCCATGCGGATGGATATCGATAGCCGCCGGTTGACCGGCGATCTGGCCTACTTCCGTTTCAGTATTTTCCTGGACCCGCCACGTCTGATGAGTGAGTTCAACACCTTCATGGCCGCCTCCAGGGATTGTCCCGGCGTCATCATTGATCTGCGGGGCAACCCGGGCGGCATCGGCGGGTTGGCCACCGGCATGAGTGGCTGGTTCGTGTCCGAGAGGAAGCAGCATCTGGGCAAGATGATCACCCGCACCAGCTCGTTGAACTTCATGATCAATCCCAGACCGCGACCCTACGAGGGCGCTCTGGTGATACTGATCGATGAACTGTCCGGCTCAACCTCAGAAATTCTCGCCGGCGGCCTGCAGGAGTTGGGACGCGCGCAGGTGGTCGGCCGCCGCAGCGCCGGAGCGGCTCTGCCGTCAAACGTGGATTCCTTGCCCAATGGTGATGGATTTCAGTATGCCGTCGCCAATTTCGTCAGCGGCAAGGGTGTCGCGCTTGAGGGGATCGGGGTGATTCCCGATATCGATGTCGGGCCGACCCCGGCGGCTCTTCTCGAGGGGCAGGACCTGATCCTGTCGACTGCGATCGATTTGATCCTGAGCGAACGGGGGATCGCCATCGATCTGCCGTCGACCGGCACCACATCGACGGAGGTCGGACGATGAATTCCCGAACCGACGACACCCGGTCGCTGCGGCATTACCTGTGGATTTCGGCACTCCTCGGCCTGTTGCTCCTCTGCGCGGTCGGTGCCGGGGCGAATGGCGTGCTGCCCGGAGTCGATGAGATCATCGCCCAGTACATCAAAGCCTGTGGCGGACGTGCGGCAATCGAAAAACTGTACAACTGCAAGATGACCGGCACCTTCTCTATCCCCTCGATGGGGGTCGAGGCGGAACTGATCGAGTATCAGGCCGTGCCCAGATTCGCCTCCACGGTCATCAACTCCATGGCTCTGGGTAAAATCGAATCCGGGTGCGATGGTGAGATCTTCTGGGAGAGCTCCTCGATGCACGGCGCCAGGATCCTCAAGGGGGAGAGCCGTACGATCGCCTATCGCGAGTACACATTCAATGCGGTGTTTTACTGGCGCGAGCTTTTCGACAAGGTGGAGGTTCTCGGTATTGCCGACGTCAATGGCGAGAAGTGCTACAAGATCGTCTCGACGCCCGTGGAGGGCTCACCTGTTTACAGCTACTTCAGCACCTCCAGTTTCCTGCTGATCAAGTCCGAGTTGTCCGTTTGCAGCGACCGGGGAGACATCACAATCGACAGTTACGCCGGGGATTACCGGAACATCGACGATGTCCTGGTGCCCTTCAGGACGAGGGCCATCATCATGGGGATGCAGGAGATCGTACAGGAATACGACAGGATAGAATTCAATGTGCAGTTGCCCGAGGGGATTTTCGATCTGCCTCAAGAGATACTGGCGCTGCGCGACATGTAGCGAATTGATCATCCGGTTGCGGGGAATCGTGCCGGATGGAGAGAATGCCGAACCAGGTTGTGAAGCGTTAGCTTTAGACGTGGCGAGAGGGTGGCTGACGTTTGAACCTGGTTCGGCAGTTTTTTTTAAGCGCATGATGAACCGGCTGACGGTTCGCGGTTTTGCCGAACCTGATTGCAATGATATTGGCTCTAGACGTGGCGAGAGGGTGGCCAATATCGGAATCAGGTTCGGTGATTTTCTTTGTGGTCCCCTGTTCGCCCTGTGAATCGCAGACGATCTGGATACGATTCACACCTTCTCCGCACCCTATTTATATCTTGTTTGCATACGATTCATCTCTTGTTCGCAGTCCGCAACTCAAGTATAAAAGGGGCGGGCCGTTGTGACAGCCGTCATTCGATCCTTGCCCGACTACAATGCTCCCGGATTGTCTACAGATGTCGGCGGTACGGGGGACGGACTCCAGGCACAGTCCGGCCCGATACCGTATACAGCTATTGCCTTGGGATCTGATCGACGGAGTCCAGCCATGGATAGCGTGTACTATTGTCCCGGAGGATGTAATGCACATGATCCAGTCAAGATTATCGCTTTGCTCCCTGCTCCTGTTGCTGCTCCTTGCCCCCCTGACGCCTGTCGATCTGCAGGCGGCGGGTAATCCGCCCCATGTCCACAACAGTGATGCCCCGGAAAACGGTTCGCGTACGCTGCATCTGATCGAGAAATGGCGCGCGGGCCACGATGGGGATGAGATCTTCTTCGGCGTTATCGTGGATGTGCTTGAGGGACCGGATGGATCAATCTATCTCCTCGACCAGCAACTGCATCAGATTTTCGCATATTCGATCGACGGGGAATACCTGCACACCTTTGGCCGTGAGGGCGAGGGTCCGGGGGAGTTCATCCAGCCCCGCAGGATGTTCTGGACCGGGAGGGATCAACTGGCCGTTGTCGGTCGGGCCATGGGGCATTTTCCCCGCCTGGGGGTCGATGGTGAGCCTGATGAATCCCTGGTTCTGAAGGGACCGGAGGGGGAGACCAATCGTATGGCCATGGCCTGGCGGGTGGAGGCAAGCGACGATGTCCTGGCTCTGTCCGGTGTGGAATGGAAGGTCGAGAATGGTGCACGAGTGGAGTACCACTATCTCCGCTTGCATGATATGGAGGGGTGGGAGTCCGTCAGCTTGATGTCCCGCATGCGGGAAGATTTCGACTATGGCAACAGGAGCTACGACGAACTCAAGAACTACTTCTGCCAGTGGGCGCTGGGACCGGACGGACTGATCTACCTGGCGCCGGAGCGGGACAGATACTTTTTCGAGGTGAGGAGCGCGTCGGGGGAGCTGCAACGCACTTTCGAGCGCGATTATGTCTCCAGGCGGAGAACAAATGAGGACAAGGGGAGAATTGCCGCCGGAGCCGTCATGTCCATTGACGGCAAGGAGGTAAAGCTCAAGACCAGGATTAGCGATTTTGATCCGTGCATCCATACTCTGCAGGTCGATGATGAGGAGAGGATCTGGGTGCAGCACGCCCGCAGCAGCCAGGATCTCCCGGATGATATCTTCACCAGTTACGACCTGTTCAGCACTGCGGGGCACTACCTGGAGGAGCTGAACATCGTCTGTGATGCCGATCAGGAGAGGGATCGACTTCTGATGCTGGGTGAAGACCGCTTTCTGCTTCTCAAGAATCTCACAGGCGCTTATGCATCGCTGTTCGGGGGGGGCGAAGACGACGAGGAGATTGATGAGGAGATCGAGCCGTTGCAGGTGATCTATTTGGTCCCATCCGACTAGCCAACCAAAGAAACTTGTGCAAATCAAGCAGGGAAACTGTAAAAAAGGAAAAAGTGGTTGCCATAATGGCAACCCTGTTTTACAATATGCGCACTTGGGGGTAAAAGGAGGCTTGAATGCACGATGAGAAGAGAGAGATTTTGAACATGCTGTCCACTGGTGATATCTCGGTGGATGAGGCCATCCGCTTGATGGAGGCGCTTGAGGACGGTGAACGGAATGAGGAGCGGAAATCCGAGGGGAGGAAACAGCAGGGTGTGCATGATGCTGTTCACTCCATCAAGGAGACGCTCTCCGGTGTCGGTCCGCTGGTCGGGCGCATAGTCGGCGAAATCGGCACCGAATTCCAGAAGGATCGCAATTTCCCCGGCGAGAATGAGGCCGAGGAGCTCCCTCCGCTGGAGCATGAGGATAATCGTTTCCCGATCGAAGAGGGTGACCGTCTGTATATCCGCAACGACAAGGAGGAGGGGCCGGGCGGCGGCGATCTCCTGATCGAGAGCAGCGAGGGTGAGTTCTGCCTCTTTGATAACTCCGAGACGAAGAATTTCCGCCTGCTTCGCAGTTCGTCCGGTCCGGTGATTCGCTGGTCCGGCGGCCGCCTGAAGGTCACGGTTCCGGCGACTGTGGCCGAGCTGTTTGCCTATGCCCTGGGCGGTGATCTGGTGATTCGCGACCTGGATTGCCCCGTGCGGGCCAAATCCATGGGGGGCGACCTGCGACTGGTCCGCCTGAAGAGGAAGTTCAAGGCAAAGACTGCGGGCGGCAATATCCGCCTGGTTCTCGGTCCCGACAGTCTGGAGGAGGGGACGGCCCGCACCATGGGCGGCAACATCCGGGTAGAGGTCCTCGAAGGTACGCCCCGGACGGAGACCGAGGCGGTGACCATGGGTGGGGCGATCCTGGTGGAGGATGAATTCGGCGAG
This sequence comes from bacterium, assembly GCA_024231955.1. Classification (GTDB taxonomy): domain Bacteria; phylum Krumholzibacteriota; class Krumholzibacteriia; order JACNKJ01; family JACNKJ01; genus JAAEPZ01. The sequence continues at coordinate 37,709 of JAAEPZ010000591.1, forward strand.
ACCCGCAAGGGGCACAACTTCGGCAAACAGAAGGTCTCCGTGATGCTGGGTGACAATGGCTCCGGTTCGTCATTGAAGGTGAAGACGATGGGCGGTAATATCGAGATAAGGAGGGCAAGGGATGAGTCCTAACATCTTGCCTCCACGCTGCCCCTCATGCAGATCAAAGCTGCGTGTGGTCAAGCTGGAGTGCTCCTCCTGCGATGCGGAATTGACGGGTAACTTCGACAGCTGTTCGATCTGCTCACTGGAGGGGAAGGACCGGCATGTTTTCGATCTGTTTCTCGCTGCACGCGGTAATCTGAAGCAGGTGCAACGGGAGCTGGGTGTCTCCTATCCGACGGCAAGGCAGCGTGTCGAAGAGATGTTCCGCAAACTCGAGGGGAAGCCGGAGCCGGAAAAACCGCGTGATATCCTGGCTCGCCTCAAGGATGGCGAGATCGATGTCGAAGAGGCGGAGCGTCTGCTGCGTGGAGAGGATTGAGTCGAAGCCGTCGGGAACCGTGAACGGGGAGAGTGACGTGAATCATCGCCTGCCGGACTTCAAAGCCCGGGCGCAAATTGAGCATGAGCGCCTGGGTTTCCGGGGAGCCTGTCGGCTGCTGGACGAGGCGCGACGTTGGGATCTGGCCCCGGTGCTCGAGCGGGGGGGCTCTCTCATCTTCCCCCACGTCGGGGCGGAGGTTTGCGGGCATCAGGTCGGCGCAGCGGTGAATGCCTGTCTCGATTGCGGGGCAGCCCGCGTGGTGGTTCTGGGAGTTCTTCACGCCTTGACGCCCGAACTTGATGAAGCCCGAAGGCGGGTGGCCGAGGGTGGCGATCCCGCAGCGGAGGAGCCCCGGGGGATACAGGGTCCCGGTCTGGACGGCGGCGATGACTGGCGACGGGAATTTTCGCTGGATCACTTTCTCTGGTTGTGGCGGCAGGAGACCAGACGGCGGGATATCGTCGGACCCGAACTGCTGATCCGCTACCCCTGGCTTGCTGCGGGATGTCCCGACCTCATGCCCGGCATCGGCAAGTTGCAGGAGGAGGTCAAGGATGCGGCCATCGTCGGGACGGCCGACCCCTTCCATCATGGTGTCGCGTACGGCGACTCTTTGGCCACGGCATTGTTCCCTGAGCGGGGCGGACTCAAACTGGCGCGGTACCGGATCGAGGAGGGGATGCGGATTCTCCATTCCGGCGATTATCGAGCCTATAACCGGCACTGCATCTCGGCGAAGAGCGACGCCCGTGACGTCGGGCAGGTACTCCGTTATCTGCGGGGACCGCTAAAGAGTCGAATTCTCGATCTGGTCGCCGATGATATGACGGGACCCTACAATGCGCCTGCGCCGACCTGGGTTGCCGGTGCGCTGTTGGAACTGCTTCCCGGGCGCTGACCGAAACCGAACCCGATCGGCAAGTGAAGATCCCTGATTGTGCGGGCTTTTATTGCGCGATCCGTCCGTCGGTGCTTTACTGTCGTGTTGATTGAGATACACGGGAGGGCACATGTCGAAATCGCTATCCATCATATCCGTTCTAACTCTTTGTCTGGGTTTGGCGCTGCCCGTTGCGGCAGGCGATGATGCGGTCGAACTCGACACGTCCTTCTATACGCCGGCGACCGACCTGGATAACCTCCCCCTGCTTGCGGGGGACGAGATCGACAATGTGATCCTGCTGATTGGTGACGGCATGGGACTGGCCCACACCTTTCTGACTCGGGTGGTTGCGCTGGGGGCGGGCGGCAGATTGAACCTAGAGCGCATGCCCGTCACCGGAATCGTGAACACACACTCGCTCGATGCCCTGGTCACCGACTCCGCCGCTGCGGGCACGGCCATGGCCACCGGCCACAAGACGGGGAACCGGATCGTTTCGCAGCTTCCCGACGGACAGCTGTTGACAACCATCCTGGAGCGCGCACGGGATCATGGCCTGGCGACGGGGATGGTCGTTACGTCGCGCATCACCCATGCCACGCCCGCCTGTTTCGGGGGACACGATGATTGTCGCGACCACGAGCGGGATCTCGCCCTCCAGATTGCGCAGGCGGAGATCGATGTCCTGCTGGGAGGGGGGCGCGATTACTGGTTGCCGGTCAATGCGGAACATAGCGCGCGGCGCGATCGCCATGATCTTGTCGCCCGGATGAACAAATCGGGCTATGCCGTCGTGTTTGATCGTGAGGAGATGAACCGGGTGCGGACCGGACGCCTGTTCGGACTTTTTCGGTACTGTCACCTCGACAGCCGCGACACCGTCAACGATCCGACGCTGGCCGAGATGACCGCCAAGACGCTGGAGCTGCTCGATCAGGATGTTGACGGCTTCTTCCTGATGGTGGAGGGGAGTCAGATCGACTGGTACGGGCATGACAATGATGCGGCGGGGATCGTCTACGAGACTCTCTGCTTCGATCTGGCCGTTGCCGAGGCGCTCCGCTTTGCCCGCGCCGACGGTCGGACGCTGGTTCTGGTCACCGCGGATCATGAGACCGGCGGTTTGACCGTGCCCAAAGGTCAACTGGATGGCGGCGGGGTGAAGCCGCACTTCGGCACCACCCACCACACCGGTTCCCCCGTACCGATATACGCCTTTGGTCCCGGAGCGCTGCGCTTCACCGGTGTGCTGGACAACACCGAGGTGCATGATCACATGCTGCAGCTCCTGCGGCTCGAATAAAGAGACGCTCCAACCCGTTTTCGGAACTTCATTAGCTGATCATCAGGTTGCCATAAGGTTTCGAACCCCCCGAATCCATAGATTTCGGATGTTGTCACGGGTAGTGATTGCATATGTGATGTGATTGCCATCCTGGTCTGCCCATCCCCCCCCGGGGTGAGCATGGTGGCATGTGTCGCGGATTGTCGGGCTGGAATTGCGATTCCGAATCTGATTACCCCGGTCGAAGGGTTGGGCAAGGGAAAATTTGCGGGGAGCGTTTATCGCTTAACGACACCATCTCGCGAATTTGATGAACTCACCACTTTGACATGGACAGCGGGATCGGGTTCCTCTGCCGGATCCGCGGCACTTTTCAGTTCGCCGCCGGAGCTCGGCTGTTCGGAACTGGACGCGTCCGTTCAAATCTGGACGCCCCGTCGATCGATACACGCCATAACCTGCCTGTTTGCACGGAGTAAAATCTGGTCCGGTCCTTGCCGTCTACCCACCTGAAGCTCACCGCCCCTGGCCGAAATCTGATCTGCTCGGACGGGGTTCGGGTGAACACTTCTTGGCAGTTTACCGATTTCCACCTAGACTCCAACTCGACCGCGTACCGAACTTCCGGACGCGGCGCAGACACAGGATGATCATTTCATGATACTTATCGTCGATGATGACTTTTCGGTAACCGCCTCGATCGGCCTGTTGCTCAAACAGGAGGGGTACGAGGTGATGGGGGTGGCGGGCCCCGAAGAGGCGCTGGGGATCCTCGCGAAACGTGAGATTGCCCTCGTTCTGCAGGACATGAACTTCTCGCGGAACACCAGCGGTGAGGAGGGGCTGGAGCTCCTGGCCAGGATCAAGGAGCAACACCCTGCCCTGCCCGTCATTCTGATCACCGCCTGGGGTTCGATCGACCTCGCGGTGGCCGGCATCAAGGCGGGCGCCGTCGACTTCATCACGAAACCGTGGCATGACGATCAGGTGCTGTCGGTGGTGAAAACCGCCCTGGGCCTGGCTGTGGTGGATGATGCGGCAGAGCAGACCGGACGTGACGAACTGGACGAGCGTTTCAGCTTCAAGGGGGTTATCGGCCAGGATCCCTCTTTCCTCCGAATCCTGCGGATGGTGGGGCGGGTTGCCCGCACCGACGCCCCTGTCCTGATTACGGGCGCCAGCGGCACGGGCAAGGAGGTCGTTGCGGAGTTGCTGCACCGCAACAGCAGCCGCAGCCGCGACCCCTTTGTCTGTGTCAACCTGGGCGGGATCTCCACCCAGCTGTTCGACAGCGAGATGTTCGGCCACGTCAAGGGGGCGTTCACCGATGCGCGACAGGATCGTCAGGGACGCTTCGCCAAAGCGGAGGGGGGGACCATCTTCCTCGACGAGATCGGTGATCTCGACCTCTCCTGTCAGGTGAAATTGCTGCGTGTGCTGCAGGAGCGGACATACGAGGCGCTGGGATCCAGCCGGTCGCTTACGCTGAACGCACGGGTCATCTCCGCAACCAATCGGGAGCTGGAGGAGGCGGTGGGCGAGGGGCTCTTTAGGGAGGATCTGCTCTACCGACTCAATCTTATCGTCCTCCGTCTGCCGACCCTGGCCGAGCGCCGGAGCGATATCGGTCCGCTGGCCGAGCATTTTCTGGAAGAGGCCGGGCATGTCTACAACCGCCCCAATGTTCATCTGGCCCCCTCGGGGCTGAAATGGCTGGAGGGGCGCGAATGGCCGGGGAATATCCGGCAGTTGCGCCACCTGCTGGTGCGCAGCCTTCTGGTCATCGACAGCGATCTGCTTGGAGCGGGGGATTTCGAACAGGCCATGCTCCTCAATGCCGAGGAGCGAGCCGGCGATCCCCTGCCGGCTGTCGGCAGCATGACCATAGCCGAGATCGAACGGAGCATGATCCTGAAGTGTCTGACCTACTACAACGGCAACATCTCCCGCGTCGCGGAGGCGCTTGGCCTCAGCCGACCGGCGCTCTATCGTCGTCTCGATAAATATGGGATCAACTCGTGAGAGCCTACAAGCACTTCGTCGTCTACCTGATCGGAGTCCATCTGATCTTCGCTGTTACCATTGCCGCGCTTCTTTGGGATCAGCGTCTCTGGTTGCCGGTCGTGGAGCTCTGCAGCGTGTTCTCTCTGCTCATCGCTCTACGGATCGTCCGCAGGGTTTCGGAGCCCTCCCGGCTGATCGAATCGGGCGTGGAGCTGATCAGGGGGGGGGATTTCACAACCCGGTTCGAGCCGCAGGGGAAACCGGGGCTGGACGACCTGATCGGCGTCTACAATCAGATGGTGAACACCCTCCACGAGGAGCGGGTGCGCAACGAGGAGCAGGATTCGTTTCTGCGGAGGATCATGGGGGTATCTCCTCAGGGGATAATCACGCTCGATTTCGACGGCCGTGTTACGGAGATCAATCCCAGTGCCGAGACGCTGCTCGGAGTTCCCGCCTCCGAAGTGCGGGGCAGGCAATTGAGTGATCTTGACAATGTGCTGGCCCTGGAGCTGGCGGAGTTGGGGCCGGAGGAGACCAGCGTTCTGAACTGGAAGAGCGGTCGGATGTATCGCTGTCAGAAGGGGAGTTTCTTCGACAGCGGTTTCCCGCGTGCTTTCTATCAGGTCCAGGAGTTGACCGAGGAGCTGCGGCGCAGTGAGAAATCGGCTTACGACAAACTCATCCGGATGATGGCTCATGAGGTCAACAACACGACGGGATCCGTGAACTCACTGCTCAGGAGTTGCCTCAACTACCGAAGGCAGATTGCCGATACGGAGCGGGACGATTTCGTTCAGGCCCTTGAGGTGGCGATCCGCCGCAGTGAGAATATGAACCGATTCATGAAGCGATTCGCAGATGTGGTGAGGATACCCGCGCCCACGCGGCAATCCACCGATATGGGGGTGTTGATCGAGAGCATCCTGCAGTTGGTGAAAGCAGAAGCGGATCGTCGCAACATCGCGATTCGCAGTGAGATCTACGTAGGTGATCCCATGCTCGATCTCGATCCGGTTTTGCTGGAGCAGGCGCTGGTGAATATCGTCCGCAATGCGCTGGAGGCCGTGGAGCAGGATGGCTCGGTGACCGTCCGTTTCCGCCGTTCCGGCAAGGACCTGATTCTGGAGGTGATCGACACCGGAACCGGTTTGACTCCGGAAACCCGCGCCAGGCTCTTCACCCCGTTCTTCACCACCAAGAGGGATGGCCAGGGGATCGGTTTGACGATGGTGCGGGAGATCCTCGAGAATCACGGTTACTCTTATGAACTTGACGGGCCGCTTGGTGGTCCGACCTGCTTCACCATCTTCTTTGATGCACACTGATGAGCACCGCGAAAATAGGGCACAAATCCTCTAGCCCGGCACCAGAACGGGCACAGGGAGACCGATCTCAAAAACAGCTCCCTTGCCGATCTCGCTCACGACATTGATCTCTCCGCCGTGGGCGGCAACGACCTGACGGGCGATACTCAGGCTCAATCCCTGGCCTCGATGTTGCAGGATATCCCGGATGGCGATCTCAGTGTATATCTTGTCGATCCACTCCGCCGATATACCTTCGCCACGATCGGACACCCTGATCCGGCAGAGATCCATCTCCATCTCGGCAGCCAGCATGACCGTCTCGTTAGGCGGCGAGTATTTGATCGCATTGGCCAGAAGATAGGTGATGACCTGATTGATGAGATCCCAGTCCACATCCAGCTCGATGCTCTTGTCGATATCGATGGCGATCTCCACGCTTTTATGGGTGGCGGTTACGACCATTCCGTCCGCCACCTCAAGCATCTGCTCCCAGAGCTGTCCCGAATGCCTGGTCAGTTTACGATCCGATTTGAGGTCGCAGAGCAGGTTGGCCTTCTGGATGAACTCCTGCAGACGTTCGCCATTCTCGATGATCAGATCAACCAGTTCGCGGGAGGCGGGTTGCTCCTGTTCGTCCCTGATCATGTTTGCCGAACCGACGATCACCGTCAGGGGGGTGCGCGTCTCATGTGAGATAAGGCCGAGCAGATCACTCTTGATGCGGTTGATCTCCTCCTCGTGCTTGAGGCGGAGGTGGATTCTGATCTTGGCCAGCAGCTCTCCGATATCGTAGGGCTTGCTGATGAAATCGTCGGCGCCCACGCTGTAGCCGGAAATCCGCTCCTCGATCCGGCGCTTGTCCGCAACCAGGATGACCTTCGTCAGATCATGCTCAGAGTTGGCTCTTATGCGGCGGCAGGTTTCATAACCATCGATCCCCGGCAGCGTGAGATCCAGGAGTACCAGATCCGACCGGTGCTGCTCCAGCTGCTCCAACCCCTCCTGGCCCGTAGCGGCCGTGAACACTTGCATGCTCTCGGCCCGCAATTGTCGGGAGATCGAACTCAGGATGTCTACATCATCATCGATGACCAGTACGGATATTCCGCTCATATCTTTTTCCATTCGTCTGACAGGTGTTTTGCTCTCCAATACGAGATTGCAGTCTCCGTCATCAATATCGGCAGGGTTGTCAAAGCTCTTGATCCGGGACCATAATCGTCAGGTTGATGATAATCCTATATGGCCAATAACAGAATATTGCGTGTGGTGAGGGCGTGGGTGTCCTGTCGGGCGAACGGCTGCCGAGCACGAATCAGGACGAAGCGAGATCGAGCTCAAGGTAGACCGCGTCGGGCTGCGGATTCAGCCGATAGGGCGCAACAGATTTGAAGCCTCGGGCAAGATAGAGCGTGTTGGCCTCCGTCATGTGGGCGACGGAATCGAGTCGCATACGTCGATAACCCAGTCCGCGAGCTTCCGCGATCGCAGCCTCCAGCAAAGTGCGTCCATGTCCCAGTCCCCGGAACGCCGGCCGCAGGTACATCCTTTTCAGCTCACAGATCCTGTCCGTAGCGTCGACCGCAGGCAACTCCCGGATGGCGACGCAACCACCCGCCGCATTGTCGGCCAAAGCCAGGATCAACGCGCCTGCCGGTGGAGCGTATTGTGCCGCCAGGTCGGCGAGCTCGACGTCGATATCCTGGAAGTCCAGATCGAAAAGGAGCCCCGAGGCGTATTCCCTGATGAGCCGTTCGGCCAGTGCGAATTGTGCGGAGGTGCGAGCTCGGATCATCGCCACGGGACCGCCCGGACGGTTGAACCAATGGGTGGAGTAGAAAGCGCCTTTGCCGAGAGGCACCATGAACTGCTTGTGCCGACGTAATCCGGCGCGGAGGGCCATCTCCTCCAGATCCGCCGGCTCAATCGGTTGCATCCTGGCGGCGCAGGCCGCAAGCGCCTTGCCGGATTGCGGATCAATGTGGCGCAACTGTGCGTCCGGGTGGTGTGATACGCAAACGAACAAGCCGCCGGGCCGGAGCCAGCCGGCGATCTTGCTCATAAGGATCTCCGGCGGCAGGTATTCCAGCAGCAGGCTGGCACTGATCAGATCGAAGTTTGCCGGCTGCGGCCGCCAATCGTCGGTGGCAAGTGAAGCGCAGACCAGTTCGAGACGCTTGTCCAGGTATTCGAAACGCTCGGCAGCCACGTCCAGAAAACCCCGGTTGATGTCTACCCCCACGACCCGCTGTGTCGTGTCGATATCCACATGCTCGATGCCGGTCCCAACGGCGCAACCCAGAATCGCCACGGCTGCGGGCCAGACTTGAGCATACGCATCGCGGAAGAGATCGCTCAGCACCGCCAGTTCATCTGTCCCCGCAGCACCCAACCACGCCTCGTATTCTGCGGGGCTCACTGTGAGCCAGGGGTTTTGCGCCGATGACATCAATCACCTACCAGTTTCCGTAGAAGGGATCGTCCGCGAGCCCGGACAACATGATCTCCACCGAGCGCCGCAATTGCGTATCCGTCTCGGAACTCAGATCTTCGGTGGGGGGCTGGGCAACGATGTAGTCCGGAATACACCCGTTGAGCTCCATGTTCACGCCGGTATCCGCCGTGAACCAGCCGCGCAAGGGGAGCCGCACTCGTCCTCCATCCACCAGATCGGCGCTTCCGGTTGAGATGACGCCGCCGTGGGTCGGGATGCCGACAACCGGTCCGCGCTTCAACCCTTTGAAGGCATGTGCGAAGATTTCTGCGTTGGAGAAGGACTCCTCGTTGCAGATCGTCAGCGCCGGCTTCGCCCACGCGGCCAGGGGGAGACGGCTCTGCGGGTAACCGCGCTCCTCGCCGTCGTAGTCGCGGGGGATGGTGAAGGCGTGTCGCTTGATGCCGAGTACCGTGAACAGGTAGTCGGTCGTCCAACCGCCGCCATTGGAGCGGACATCGATAATCAGCCCCTCTTTGCCGTAGCCGGCATTGTAGAGACTGCTCTCGAAATCCTCGAATGCGGGCATCATCATGTTCCTGATATGCAGGTAGCCCAGGCGGCCGCCTGACAACTCGTCGACCAGAGCGCGCCGCTCCCGCACCCATTCCCGATAGCCATATGCCTGCACGGTCCGCAGGCTGACCGGCTCCATCATTAGCCGCTCCGTGTCGCCGTTCTCCCTGCGCACCTGAATCCTGATGCGTCGGTTGATGGTATTGTTGAGCAGATCATGGATATTCGTGGTCGCCGCAATCTGTCGATCCTCAACCGCCAGAATCCGATCGCCCGCCTCGAGGGCGACATCCGTGCGCGCCGCGGGGGAACCGGGTACCACCCCCGTGATCAGCAGACCGGGGCCGCCGGCGAGGGGATCGTAGTGAGCGCCAATGTCGCCCGTGGCATCGCCGTTGCCGCCGCTGCGCGGCGGGTAGTAGTTCATGTGGGAGGCGTTGAGTTCGCCGAGCATGCAGCGGACGATCTCCCGGAAATCATCATCGCTCGATGCCGCCAGGGCCCACGGGCGGTACCTCTCCCGCTGGGCCGCCCAGTCGACACCATGGAATTCCGGATCGTAGAACCACTCGTTCAGGGCTCGCCAGGCTTGGTCGAGAGCCGCATCGCGATCCGCAATCAGGTCGTGATCAAAGCGGGCCGTGAAGGGGACCGGATCACCGGCGGATCCCGTCGGACTCATCCTCCTGATACTGCCGCCGTTGTTCAGATAGTAGATGGTCTTGCCGTCCTTCGAGAATGCAACCGCAGTGGGACGTTGATTGCCGGTGGTCAGGCGCTCCAGCTCCTCGCCATCCCAGCGTACGCTGTACAGGTCGCGTTCACCCGTGAAGTCGGCGGCGAACAGCACACGTTTGCCGTCCGGACTGACCTGCGCCGGATATTCATCACCCTTGAAATCGGTGATCGGCCGCACCCGCTCCCAGAGTCCTTCGAAATCGATGACGACCTCCGGGAGATCCGGCCCGCTCTTCACCTCAATCTCCTCACCGTCCGCGCTCGGCACGGGTGTCGCGGCGGGACGCTCCGCCTCCTCGCGCCAGTAGTGGTGCCACTGGGCGACATTGCGTTCATGGTCGGCCCGCGTCAGCCAGACACCCCAGACATCGTCTGTATCGTCATGACGCTGGGAGATCCAGACGAGTCGCTTGCCGTCTGGCGACCACTGCGGCAGGGTGTCGTTGTCCGGATGGCGACTGACGTTATAGGGCTCACCACCCTTGCTGGAGACGATCCATACGTTCTCGCTGTAGTGAATGTCGTTGCGTCTGAAGGTCAGCCAGCGCCCGTCGGGGGACCAGCAGAACTCGATGTCGTCCCAGTGTTCGAATATGACCCTGGGATCGTCACCGTCGGTATCGCAGACCAGCAGATCCCCCTTGCCCCGCATGTAGGCGATCTTCTCGCCGCAGGGGCTGAAGACGCCGCCGTGTTCGTTGGCCGCTTCGGAGCGTATCGCCGAGGTCTTGTAGTCGAATGTCTCGAGCCACCCCAGATCTGTATCCTCGGGCTCGATTGTGAAGAGATCGCCGTCGCCGTTGCGGTCGGAGCTGAAGAGCAGACGATCGCCGCTGATCGACCAGCTGAGGTCCCGCTCCCGCGCGGGTGTGCTGGTGAGACGACGGGTGATTGGCGTCGCCAATTCCTGGTCGTCGGCCGAGGTGATCTCTGTGAGGAAGATATCGCCGTGAATGATATATGCCGCCAGGGTCTCATCCGGATTGACCGTCAGCTGCCTGGCGCCGCTGCTTTCGACACGGTGCCGGATCCGATTGACGTGTTGATCGGCGGGTACATCGATATGGAGGCGTGTGGGTGTCGACCCGCTGGAGGTCAGTGTCCAGATGCCGTCCTCGAATTCCCAGGCGATGAGTCGGCCATCGGCCGAACTGCGGGGGAAACGGATGTCCGAATCGGCGCAGTCCGTCAGTTGAGCCGTGAGACCGGTATCCAGGGCAAGGCTGAAGAGGTTCTTGTGGCCCCCCCTGTCGGAGAGGAAGATGAGTGTGTTGTCGTCCCGCCAGGTGGGGAAGCAATCGGTGCCGGCGAAATCGGTAACCTGCTCGAAGGTGCCGTCGGCCTGCCGCAGCCAGAGATCGTAGTTGGCCGCGCCGCGGTAGTTGCTGCGAGTCCAACCGGAGCTGCCCCGCACGAAGGCGAGTCGGTCACCGGCGGGGGAGTAGGCGGCGTAGTTGCCCAGAACCTCCTGGGTCAGCGCCGGCGTACCTCCGGCAATGGGCACGGTGCTGAGGTCGCGCATCCAGCGGTTGTTGCTGGTGCGTGAGGAGCTGAATAGTATCCGCCCCCCGTCCGGGCTGAAGTCCATGGGCATATCGGAGGTCGAGTTGAAGGTCAAACGGCGGGGCGCACTGCCGCCGTCTGCCGCCATGATGAAGACGTCGGGGTTCCCGTGGCGGCTGGAGGCGAATGCGATCCAGCGGCCATCGCGGGACCAGATGGGGTACCGGTCGGGTGCCGAATGGACGGTCAGTCGTCGCGCCTGTCCACCCGCGGCCGGGACAACCCAGATATCGCCTTGCCAGGAGAGGGCGATCTGCCGACAATCGGGTGAGGGGGCGGGATGCCGGGGAAGCAGAGCTTCGCGCGCACCTGAGGGCAGTGTGATTGTGAGCAACAGAAACAGTTGGACGAGTAGACGTACGGGCATTATTACCTCCGGGGGGGTGTCGGGCCATCCTAGAGCTTTTGCCTGCGAAACGCAACGTCCTTGAAATGATAGCCACCACCGGGGAGAGTCATGTCCGGACCTATATACGAATCCACCTGGGAGTCTCTCGATGCCCGCCCGGTGCCCGCCTGGTTCGGCGCGGCGAAATTCGGAATCTTCATCCACTGGGGCGTCTACTCGGTACCCGCCTGGACCCGCTTGCGCGAGGGGCGCTACGCCTCCTATGCCGAGTGGTATCAGGCCCGGGTGATGGGTGAATTGAGCGGGAGCGAGAACTTCCACGCGCAGAATTACGGTGCCGATTTCGAGTATCGCGACTTCGCTCCCCAATTTCGGGCGGAGCTTTTCGATCCCGCGGCATGGGCCGCGCTTTTCGCCGATTCGGGCGCTCGCTATGTTGTGCTCACGGCCAAACATCACGATGGCTATTGCCTGTGGCCCACCGCCTGCCCGCACAAGAGTAACTGGAATTCGCAGGATGTCGGTCCTGGTCGCGACCTGGTGGGTGAGATCACCGAGGCCGTGCGTGCGCGCGGATTGAAGATGGGCCTCTACTACTCGATGATCGAATGGGAGAGTTGCCGCACTGCCCGCACGCCTGCTGGGCGCTATATCCCGCAGGCGGTGATGGAGAAGTACGGCCTGCCGCCGGAGCGGTATGTGGCCGAGATCGTCGACCCTCAACTACGGGAACTCGTATCGGTCTACAAACCCTCGCTGCTGTTTGCGGATGGCGGCGAGTGGGACGAGGGGGAGCCATTCTGGGGTACGAAACGCTTCCTGGCCTGGTTGTACGGCGAATCCGCGGTGCGTGAGGAGGTGGTCGTCAATGACCGCTGGTTCAAGGGGATGGGTGGTCGGCATGGCGATTATTTCTCCAGTGAATATGATGACGCCGACGTGGCCGGACTCGGGCGACCGTGGGAGGAGAATCGCGGTATCGGTCTCTCCTATGGCTTCAACCGTGCCGAATCGCTGCAGCAATACCGCACGTCGCGGGAATTGATCCACGAGCTGATCGACATCGTGGCCCGGGGGGGCAATCTGCTGCTCAATGTCGGACCAACCGCCGATGGTCGGATTCCGGCGATCATGCAGCAGCGGCTACACGATATCGGCGCCTGGCTTGAGGTGAACAGCCCGGCCGTTTTCGATACGGAGCCCTGCCCGGATATCGTAGTTACAGGTTGCGAGGCACGTGTGCGCTGTCTGCGCAACGGTCGGGATCTCTATCTCATCTGCCTGGATTGGCCCGACCCTGAACTGCAAATCGGCGGGGGCGCCGACGTGGAGAGTGTGACGTTTCTCGGTTATCCGGGGGAGATCCCCTGGCGTAGGGAGGGGGGACGGCTCCGAATCTCCCCGCCTCTGGTGTCGCCGGCGATTCTCCCCTTCCTGGATGCCTGGGTGTTCAGAGTCAAAGGGATGTTTACTACCGATTGAGGAGTCATGGGTTAATGTGATAACATGTTGAAGAGGAAAATATGGTCCATTGTGATTAACCAGAGGGTACCGTGTCTCAATACAACCGGAAGATGATTGACGATACTCGATCCGACGAAACTCTGATTACGTTGGCTTTGAGCGCTGATGCCGGCGAGGGCGGCAAAGAGGCGGCTTCAGTATTGCTCAGTCGCTACAAAGAGCCTGTCTATCGCTGGTGTCTGAGCCGTGTCAGGGATCCTGAGCAGGCTCTTGACCTGGCGCAGGATGTCCTGTTGAGCGCGTATCGCAATCTCAACACCTTCGGCGCGAGAGCGCAGTTCTCGTCCTGGTTGTTTGCAATTGCCCGCAATCGTTGCCTGAATGCGTTGCGCAAACCGGCGCTTTTTGTGGGGGAGAACCGGCTGGAGCTCCTCCCCGATCCGCGCGGGACGCAGGATCGCGAACTTGAGGACCGTGAGGACGAGGATCGGGTTCTGGCGTTGATCCGGAACCACCTGCCCCCACTTGACAGGCAGGTGCTCTGGTTGCGCTGTTTCGAAAAGGTACCTGTTGATACCATCACTCATATGTTGGCGATCCCGGAGGTCTCGGGAGCGCGCGCGGTGCTGCAGAGGGCTCGACGGAAATTGAGAGCAGTGATGAACGAGACAAACACTGGCAATGGGGAGGGAGCCGATGTCTAGGGAATGCTATCCGATAGACGAGTTTGCCCGTATTGCCGAGTTGCCGCCCGGGGATGCGCGGCGTGAACATCTGGATGATTGCCCTCGCTGCCAGGCGCGTCTGGCGACATATGAGGAGTTCATCCACAATGAATTCGAATGCTCCGGGGAGCAGCTCAACGCCGCCATGAACTCTCTCGACGAGAGTTTGACGCGCGAGATATTTCCCCCCTCCGACAAAGAGAGGGCACCTGTCGTCCCTTTTCGCTCTCCGGTCGTCCGGGCAGTGATCTCGGTTGCGGCGGCCCTGCTGCTTCTGCTGGCCGTCGACAGCCTGCGCGATGACAGCAAGGAGCGTGAGGTGGTGCTCCGGACCGATAACCCCGTCAGCAGCGAAGAGGGGATCCGGTTGACGACTCCCACGCAAACGGTCTCCGGTGAAGTGGAGCTGCGCTGGCAACCGTATCCCGGTGCGGATTCCTACGAGGTCAGGATTCTGGATGCCGAACTGATCGAGACGGCATGCATTGCGGTGACCGGGGGGACCCGACTGGTCCTCGCAGCCGATACCGTCAAGAGGAGTCTGACCTCGACGGGCATACTCACCTGGAGTGTGACCGCCCTGTGCGAGGGGGATGCGATCAGCATCTCCCGCCCCGCCACCTGTCGTCTCGGAGACGGTCCATGAACCACGGGCGCATCCTGGTTGTCCTCCTTCTGCTCATCCTCAATCCGTGTGTATCCGGTTCGGCGCGGGAGGCCGTGGCCTATTCGGATGACCAGGAGCGGAGTCTGGCCGATATAGATTCGTTGCGGATCGCCTACCGGGGAGTTGATGCCCTGGTTCTGATCGATGCTCAGCTGCCTGATGCCCGTGCAAGCGCGGACAGCGTTTTCCTGAAGGCCCTGCTCTATCGGAAGGGGGAGGTGCAGGCCTCCATCGGCCTGGCCAAAGAGAGCGAACCCGTGTTGATCGAGGTGATTGCACTGGCCGAGGCGATGCGGGACTCGCTGGCGCTTTGCGAGGGGTTGCGTTGGCTCGGTATCTCCCTCGATGCCATGGGACGGGGAGCCGAAGCCAGAGCGTGCTATGAACGGCTGTTGCTGACCGCGGCCGCCTCCGGCAACTCCCTGCACCAGGGTTGGGCCGAGGTCGGGATGGCCTGGCAGGATTATCGTGGCGGGGAGATTGCCGAGTGCGCGCGACGCTACCGGCAATCGATCTCCCACTTCGAGGTCTGTAATTCCCTGCGTGGGTTGACCTGGGGATATAATGGACTGGGCAACGCCCTGCACTCGCTTGGTGAATACGGCGAAACTCTCAAGTGCTTCGAAAGAGCCGCCGGGTACGCGGAGCAGGATGTCAATCCGATGGCGCAAGCCATGGCGTTCAACAACCTTGGCGGGCTTGCCTATTCGCTCGGCGACTATGGCCGGGCGATGACGAACTTCGAAAGCGCTCACCGGATCCAGCTTGAAATCAATTACGCTCGCGGGGCTTTTACGCCTGCCCTGAACATCGGACTCTGTCTGATGAAACTCGGACGTTTCTCAGAATCCAGAACTCGTTATGAAACTCTGCTGGGGCAGGCCCGACAGGCGAATTACCGTGACTTTGAAGGTACCGTTCTCGACAAGCTGGCTGAGCTGACCCTGGCGCAGGGGCGCATTCATCATGCGGGGAATCTCTATCGGGAGATACTTGCGCTCGGGGGCAATCTGCCTCTCAAAAATCGGGCGGAGTCCTGGATGGGACTGGCGCGGGTGGAGAGTCGGTTGGGGGATCATGCCGCGGCACTGGCTTCTCTTGAGGAGGGTCGGAGAGAAATAACCGGGCAGGGGCTGTTCAATCAGGAGCTCGCCATCGATGCTCTGATCGGTAAAACTCTGCAACTGCTGGGGCGGGATCGGGAGGCGTTGGATCGTCTGCGACATGTTCAGCATGTTGCGGAGCAACTCAATATCAGCGACTACCGCATTGAGGCCCTTGCTCGTATCGCCTCCTCTCAGCGCGCATTGGGGCATGCCGACAGTTCTCTGGTCGTCCTGCATGAGGCCGCCGCAATCTGGGAGCTGGAGCGAGGGTTGCCGCTGGATCCTGTCTGGCGGGAGCAGCGTGGGCAGCTGGGTCGGCTGCTCTACACGGATCTGGCGCTGCAGCTGCTCTCACCCGAGCGTCCGGTGGAGGAGCGGCAGCGTCGCCGGGAGGCCTTCGATCAATTGCAGAGCTTCAAGGCCCGTACTCTGCTTGAGCGGATGCTGGGCCCGGGAACCGTCGCGGCGGCATCGGTCGGTGCGCTCGAGCCTTTGACGCTCGACCATCTTCAGTGGCGAATCCTACGTGAGGGGGAGCTGCTTCTGGATTTCTACCTGGGGACTGAATCGACGTTGCTGTTCGCCGTGACCCGTGAGGAGTGCAGGGTTTTGACCCTGCCCGGTGAGCCCATAATTGAGGAGAGATTGCAGCGTTACTACCGGCTGCTCTCCAGTCCACCCGCCCGGGCCGAGATGGCGGACGAGTTGAACATAATCGATTCCGCCGGAAGGGGTGTGCGTCGGCAATTGTTCACCGATGTGGAGGACATGCTGGCGGCAGCCGACGTCGTTTTCTTCACCCCCGACGGCGTGCTCAATCTGCTGACTCCCACGGCGTTGCTTCCGCCGTCAGGTGGCGGGGAGAGCGACTGGGTCCGGATCCCTTCGGCAACGGTTCTGGCGCGAATCCGGGACAACCGCAAGGTGGTGGCGGCAACGGAGGCGAGTCATATCCTGGCCCTGGCCGGGGAGGGCAACGGCTCCGGGGTCGCCTTGCCCGGTGCGGCCAGGGAGGCCGGAATGCTGGATCGTCGCTTCGCGGGTGTGGATTGTCATCTGCCGGGCGACGGGCGCTATGGCGGCGATGATGGTCTCGATGCCCGTGACCTGATGTCCTATGACCTGCTCCATCTCGCGGCGCATGCCGATGTGGACGATGAGCATCCCTGGAACTCCTCTCTCAATTTCGGTGGAGGGGATAGTTCCGAGCGGCTTTACGCGTCGGATATAGCAGGTGCTCACTTCGATGCGCGTCTGGCTGTTCTCGCCGCCTGCGAATCGGCCAGAGGGCAGACGCTCTCGGGTGAGGGGGTGCTGGGATTGTCTAGCGCCTTCATCAGCGCCGGCGTGCCGGCGGTTGTGGCCGCGCTCTGGCCGGTGGACGATACCGCCACTGCCACATTGATGGAGAGCTTTTACACCCACCTGGCTGCGGGCCGCACCGCGGCAAAGGCGCTGCATCTTGCTCGTGAGCAGCTTCGACGTGACCCCGTCACCGCTCATCCCTTCTTCTGGGCCGGGTTCGTACTGATCGGCGATGGCCTGGTGGAGATCTCCCTCGCGGCTCGTCCCGACGATGGCCGGATTATCCTGTATCTCCTGGTTGGTTTGGCAGCGCTGACGGTTTTCATGGTTGCCCGTCGACGCCTGACCTGATCCGATTCGACGCACAATATTCTCACATCAGCCCATCGAATTCCCCTCGTCTGTGATTCTCACCGCCGGCGTGTTTCCAAGTATGCGTACCCAACCCTAGTGAGGTTTGTCATGTCCCGGAGTTTACTCGTCATTTCCAAACGCCTGCGTGGCGCACTGCTGCTCCTTGCCATCATGGTGATCTGCGCTCTGATTCACTCAAATCTGCCGTCCGGCGAACACGGTACGTCAGATCCATTGCTGACAGTGACTGGAGGTGCAGGTGAAACCGGATTGCCGCCGGGAGTTGGTGGCGATTGGTGGACGAGCGTGCAGGGGAGCATTGCCGCCTCCGAGTATGAGTTCAGTGATGTCATGGGCGAATTGCGCGCCCCCAACAGAGCGCAGGATATCCGGATACGAATCTCCACTGCGGGCGTGCGGGTCGAACCACGACGCGAAGAGAGCGGGACCTGGGACTGGGCCTGGCGCACAAGCGCTTGGGGACGTAGCCAACGACCCAATGTGATTGCTTCCGTCACCGCCTCGGGCGAGGCCGCTCGCGCCGAGTTGAACGACGTCGGATTCGTGGAGTGGTACGAGAACACCCCAGAGGGGCTGGAGCAGGGATTTACAATTGCAGAAGAACCTGAGGGGAGCGGTCCCCTTTTCATTGAGGGTTGTGTGACGGGCGACTTGACCGGTCGACTGGACAGCGAGGGGGGCGTCGAATTCCTCACGGAGGATGGCGCTCTTGCGCTGCGCTACGATCACCTCCTGGCCTGGGACGCCACGGGTCGGCAACTGACGTCCGAGATGACCGTGGCCGGCGACATGATCCATCTGCTGGTGGATGATAGTGATGCCGTTTACCCTGTCGTAATCGATCCTCTGCTCTCCACTCCGGATTGGGAGTGGTCGTCCACCCATAACTTCACCATGATCGGCGCCAGTGTCGCCACTGCCGGTGACGTCAATGGAGACGGCTACAGCGACGTGATTGTCGGGGCGCCGAACTACAGCTATTGGGAGTCTCATGATGGGCGCGCCTTCTGTTTCCTGGGCGGTCCCGACGGTCTCGCCCTTGACTATGACTGGGATCAGTCAACCGCCATGGTCGATGGGTACTTCGGCAAGTGCGTCTCCACCGCGGGCGATGTGAATGGCGACGGCTACGATGACGTCATTGTCGGCGCCCCCTGGCACCCCCTTGACGGCAGTGGCCAGGGCAAGGTCTACATTTTCCCGGGATCGGCCGATGGCCTGCTGGATACCACCTTCTGGACCCTGCTGGCCGTGGGCGAAACCCACCTCGGCTTTTCCGTGGCCAATGCCGGTGACGTCAACGGGGACGGGTTTGACGATGTGATCGTCGGCGAACCCGAATGGAGTGATGCGGGTGGTGACGTCTGTGGTCGTGTTCGGATCTTCAGCGGCAGTTCGACAACCATGAACTTTTACTGGAATGCCTGGTCAGGCACCGATGGCGACAACCTGGGGTTTGCCGTGGCCGGCGCCGGTGATGTGAATGGAGACGGCTACGATGATGTGATGTACAGCCGGGTAGATGCCGTGATCAACCCCGGTCTTCCCGACCGTGTGACCGTGACCTACGGCGCCGCCAGCGGAATGTCGGGCGGCTGGATCGAGAACGGCTCGCAGGCTGGTGCCGAATTCGGCTACTCCCTGTCGACGGCCGGTGACGTGAATGGCGATGGTTATGCCGATATCCTCATCGGCGCCCCATGGATGGACGACGATGATCAGTACTCCGAGGGGTGGGTATATTGCTACCTGGGTTCGGCGGACGGAGTCGAATCGTCACCGGATTGGATCTTCGAAAGCGATCAGACGCATGCGCATCTCGGCGATTGCGTCGCCACCGCCGGAGATGTCAATGGCGATGGTTTCGCCGATGTCATCATCGGGGCCACGCTCTGGGACGGCGGGCTCGAGGACGAGGGGCGCGCCTGGGTTTTCCTCGGTTCGGTCAATGGACTTGCCGATGACTACCTCTGGGCTCGTGAGGGCAATCAGGCCGACGGTGAATTCGGCGTAGCAGTGGCGACAGCCGGTGATGTCAATGGCGACGGTTTCAGCGATGTCATCGTCGGCGCCAAGTATTTCGACCACGGCGGCTATACCGACAACGGGCGGGCCTTCGTCTATCTGGGCGGCGGCTATCCCTGCAACGAACATCCCGGCTGGTACTCCGAGAGCAATCAGACCTCGGCCTACTTCGGCATGTCGGCGGCCGGTGTCGGTGATGTCAACGGTGATGGCTACGGCGATGTCCTCGTCGGCGCTTCCCATTTCGACAATGGTCAGCTTAACGAGGGTGTGGTCTTCCTCTATCTGGGTTCGCTTCAGGGGCTCTCCTTTACGCCGTCATGGTACGCGGAGAGCAACCAGGCTAATTGTGGGTTCGGGTTTTCCGTCGCCGGTGCCGGTGATGTCAATGGTGACGGGCTGGAGGATCTGATCATCGGCGCACCCGAATACTCCAGCGTACCCAATGAATATGAGGGCGCTGCCTTCCTCTGGCTCAGCCGACTCGGGGGCGGGCCGATGGGTAATCCCTCTAACGCGGACTGGATCTATTACTGTGATCAAGCCGGTGCCCATGCCGGAGTCTCGGTCTGTGGCGGCGGCGACGTGAACGCCGACGGCTACGCCGACATCTTCGTGGGTGCGTACTTCTACGACAACGGCACCACCAATGAGGGTGCCGTCTTCGGTTTCCATGGCTCGGAAACCGGACCCTCTTCGGAGTACGACTGGTTCCACGATACGAATAAGGCGGAGAGCCGCTACGGCTATACGGTTGTTCCGGCCGGAGACATGAATGGCGATGGGTTCGCCGACCTGGCGGTTGGCGCTCCGGAATATGACCACCCCAACGACAAGGAGGGGGTGATCGCAGTATACACCGGCTCCGAATCCGGATTGCAGACCGGTGCCCCCTGGTTCTTCGCAGAGGGTGAGCAGACGGGCGCGAAATTGGGCAAGTCGCTGGCCTGTGCCGGGGACGTCAATGGCGACGGCTACAGCGATATCATCGCAGGCGCTCCGGATTACTCGTTCTCGGGTACGGAACGCGGTGGTGCGTTTATCTGGTTCGGCGGGGCAACACCGCCCCCGCAGGGTACACCCGACAACGCCGACTGGCAGGCCACCTGGCCCGAGGATTATGCTCACATGGGTTACGCCGTCAGCTCGGCGGGGGACTTCGATGGTGACGGCTTCGGCGACATTGTCGTTGCCGCGCCCTATGCCGACGGCTATCCGGAAAACAATATCGGTGTGGTCGCCATGTTCCGGGGAACGTCCACGGGTATCGCACCGACATCAAGCTGGATGGTATTCGGCGATCAGGATGACTGTCTGGCCGGAACACGTCTGGCCTGCGTCGGCGATGTCAACGGTGACGGCTTCAGCGATGTCATCTCGACTTCGCCCTATTATAATAATGGTCACAATAACGAGGGTGTGGCCTGGGTGTTCTACGGCAATGGCGGTCGAGGGTTGGCGCGGAAGACACAGCAGTGGGACGGTGAGGGCCTTGCCATACTTGCGCCGCAGGGCATGACTTCGGGGAGCAGCATGGGTATCTCGACCTATGGCCGCTGTGCGGGCGGCAGGGGCAGCGTACGCATGGAGGTCGAGGTGAAAAGTTCCGACACTCCGTTCGATGGCACGGGTACGATCTTTACCCCCTGGAGTGACCTCCGGGCGCCCGATGCCGCCGGCACATACGTCTCCCTTGAACAACTGGTCAACGGGCTGGCCGACGACAGAGCCTATCACTGGCGCATGCGGGTCTGTTCGGACAAGCCGCAGTTCCCCCATTCGCCCTGGACCGGTATCCCGTATGACAACATGCCCAACATCGATTTTCGCACCGGCGACAATGGTGTGGGTGTCGAGGAGACTCCCGTGGCGGGTACCTTCCGGTTGAACAATTACCCCAACCCTTTCAACCCCACTACTACGCTCACTTTCAATCTGACGGCGCGTGGGCACGCGCGCCTTGATATCTTCGATGCGCAGGGCCGACGGTTGAACACGCTGGTTGACGGCGTGTTGCCCGAGGGGCCGCAGCACTTCGTCTGGAACGGGACGGACGCCATTGGGCGGCATCTCCCGTCGGGCGTCTACTTCGCACGCCTGAGCGCTGACGAGCGGACGCAGAGTCGCAAATTGATGCTTCTGAAATAACGACTGACGGAGCCGTCAGCATTTGGTGGGAACAGGGGAGATGCCGAGCATCTCCCCTGTTCGCTCTCCGGATCTCCGGTTTGAATCAGGTCCCGCAAAGATAATCTCGCTGATGTGAATGTGACCTCTGTTCAAGATAGAGAAACCCCGGAGTCGTCAGACTCCGGGGTTTCTGTGCTGCTGGAGTCGTCGACTAGTATCCCGGCGGATGCTGCTTGTGCCATGTGGTCGCCTGCTGGTAAATACGGGCGAAGGCCAACAGCGTGGCCTCGTCGTAGAGGTCGCCGGTAAAGCAGATGCTTGCTGGGGAATCCGCATCCACGAAACCGTTGGGGGTGACGACGCAGGGGTGGCCGGTGAGATTGGTGAGCAGAAGGTTGTCCCCCTGGAAGGATGGACCGACGTAGAGATCCACCCGTTCGAACAATTTGCGCATCTCACCACACAGGATGTGGCGCGCGCGATTGGCCTGGATGTATTCCACGGCGGGGATGAAACGGGCCGCCCGGAAGGTATTGGGCCAGGCGTAGCGGATCTGTCGTACCATGAGATCATCGCGACCTGAACGGGTGAGTTCATCGAAGGCGGCGGCGGCCTCGGCGGAAAGTATGAACGCCAGACTCATCACCGGGAACTCCGGCAACATGATCGGCACCAGCTCCACCCCCAACCCGCGCAGAGTCTCCAGGCTGGCCTGGTCCAGAGTCTGTTCAGCGTATTCTGTGCTGAAATCCGCCGCGAGATAGCCGACCTTGAGACCGCTCAGATCGAGGGCGGAGGCGTAGGGGAAGGGAGCATCGATCACGGTCTGATCGCGACCATCGGTGCCTCGAATTGCGTCGAAGACCATGGCGCAATCCTCGACCTCGCGGCAGATGGGGCCGATTTTGTCCATCGACCAACTCAGCGCCATCGCCCCGGCGCGACTCACGCGACCGAATGTGGGGCGCAGACCGGTGACACCGCAGCGGGTGGCCGGCGAGATGATGGAGCCCCAGGTCTCCGTGCCGATGGCGAACGGCACCAGTCCCGCCGCTACGGCCGAAGCGGAGCCGGCCGATGAGCCGCTCGAACCCTCCTCTATATTCCAGGGATTGCGCGTCATGCCGTCGAACCAGACGTCGCCCCAGGCCAGTGCGCCCAAGGTGAGTTTGGCCACCAGCACCGCGCCGGCCTCCTCGAGTTTGCTGACGACGGTGGCAGTGTCGTCTATTACCTGATCGCGATAGGGCTCGGCGCCCCAGGTCGTGGGGGCGCCTGCAACCGCGCAGAGATCCTTGACGCCGAAGGGGATGCCGTGAAGCGGTCCGCGATAACGCCCGGCGCGAATCTCGACATCGGCCCGCGAAGCCTGCTCGAGTGCACGCTCCTCCAGCAGGGTGATCACGCATTTGAGCTGAGGGTCGAAACGTTTTAATCTGTCCAGAGAGAGTCGCGTCAGCTCCAGCGAGGTCACCTCGCGCTCCCTGATCAATTTGGCCAGTTGCGACACCGAGTAGAACGCCAGATCTTCGATGTCGTCGGGACGCTCGACCTCACCGGGATCGCTCCAGAGGGGCGCCGTGTTCGGGATGTCGAGAACGGCACCCGGTTGCAGGGGTTGGAAGAGCAGTGTGGGCGGAATCTCATTGCCGATGCTCACCTCCCGCAAAGCGATGTAGCTGCTCAACTGGTCCGCAAGGTCGGGGAGCATGGTGTCCCGCTCACTCGTGTCGAAAGAGAGACCGAGCAGCTCTTCGGCCTGGAGGGGGATTGCCAGATCATCCGCCATCGTCGTGGCGGCTGACAGAGCAAGACAAAGTGTGACGATGATCGTCGGGAAAGAACTCTTGTGTTTCATGTGCACTCTCCTTACCTGGATACGCTACTATTGCATGTAGGCGTGGGGATGGAAAGCAGACTGTGCCTCTTCGGCTGCGTCTGGAACTCACCGCTGCTCTGACGATATGAGGTCACGCAAACACCTTACCCAAATCAATAGCTTAACGAAGTTGAGAATCACCCCCTGGGAGGATAATCCGATGTTCAGATGGATAAAGCACTACCTGTGTCTACTGGTTCTGGTCGTCGTGGCGACGGTTGCACTTGCCGATTGGCGGGAGGCTCTTCAATCGCCCCCCGTGCAGGTTCTGATCCCGGCGGGTGAATTCATGATGGGTATTGAGGATGGCCCCAAGGATGCCGCCCCTGTGCACGCAGTGCGGATCGATCCCTTCTACATGGACGCCTTCGAGGTGACCAATGCCCAATATCTGGCTTTCTGCGAGGATACCGACCATCAATTGCCCGAGTTCTGGACTATCGAAAAATACCGTTCCGGTCCCGAGTTTCCTGACCATCCCGTAGTCGGGGTTTCGCATAGGGATGCCGAGAAGTATGCCGCCTGGTGCGGCAAACGGTTGCCCTCCGAGGCGGAATGGGAATATGCTGCGCGAGGCGGGCTTGAGGGGCTGAAATACTCCACCGGCAACGAACCGGACAAAGCCGGCTTCAATTACAAGTCGGACGGCACCCGACCGGTGGGGAGCTATCCTCCGAACGGTTTCGATCTGTACGATATGACGGGCAATGTTCGGGAGTGGGTGGCCGATTACTATCAGGGCGATTACTACTCCGTGAGTCCGACCGAGAACCCCCTTGGACCGGAAGAGGGGAAACTGTATGTGATTCGAGGCGGTGGCTGGCATTCCGGATCCAGCTGTAATGGCATCGGGAGTCGGCATGCCCTGGCGGGCGGTTGGCAGGACTACAACGTCGGTTTCCGTTGCGCTCAGGATATCAACCAGGAATAGCGAGCGAGGAGGGCCGTGGGCTGTAATATAGAGATAAAGGCTCGCGTGGTTAATCCTGATGAGCTGCAAGCCAGGCTGGAGACACTGACCTCCTCGACGCCCGAGGTGATAGATCAGAGTGACAGCTTCTATAATTGTGCGAATGGTCGTTTGAAACTGCGGCGGTTTGCCGGTGGGCACGGTGAGTTGATCCAGTATCATCGTCCCGATTCAGAAGCGCCCGGCGCTTCGACCTATCAGCTGGTCCCCTGCGATGATCCCGAGGCGTTGCACTCCGCCCTGGCGGCCGCATACGGTTGTCGGGGCTGGGTGAATAAACGGCGTTTGCTGTTCATGATCGGGCAAACACGGGTGCACCTCGATATGGTTGAAGGTCTGGGGAGTTTTCTCGAACTGGAGGTCGTCCTGAGCCCGGACCAGGCTCAGGAAGAGGGGGTTGCCGTTGCCGAGTCGATAATGGAGCAGCTCGGTGTGGAACGCAGTCACCTGATTGATAAGGCATATATTGATCTGTTGTCCTGAGCGAACTGAGTGCCGCCGATTGCCGAAGATGAACCCGTACCCAATCAGGTTCCCGAAATCGAGGTAGTTGGTGGAGATGGCCTGGCGTCTGATGCAGATGAAATAATCTGGAATCCGATTATCTACATACCTCCACTTGTCGAGAGCGGAAAGGCGCAGGGGTTCGCATTGGCGGTCTATGTCGTACCGATTCCGGTAAAGCGGCGCGCTTGGGGCGCTGGACCGGCGGAATTGCAGCATTATCGTCTAATGATTCAAGCTAGCGTTTTGCGAAGCCGATAACTCCACTTGAGTAACTGTACATTCGGTGCAGTATGCCCTCTTTTTTTCGAATGAGGTAGATGGAGATGTCGAGTCTGAAAGTACTCTTTGTCGACGATGAGCCCGAAGTGCTGGCAAGGCTTAAAGATGAGCTGCAAAATCAGGGGGACGGCTGGAGCTTTGCCTTTGCTGAGAGCGGACGCAAGGCCCTGGTTGCAATGGATATCAAGAACTTCGATGCCATCGTTGTTGATACCGACATGCCGAATATGGATGGACCCAAGCTTCTGAAGAAGGTGCAGAGACGTTTCCCCGGCACCGTCAGGATCATCTTGTCTACCGGGATGGGAGCGGAGATGGGCTTGAAGTCCCTCGGCTTCGCGCATCAGGCGTTACCCAAATCCACCAGTCCCGCGAACATCTGCATGGCCATCAGCCGCACTTTCCGGATGAGAGACCTGTTCCTCGACAAGTCCTTTCATCGCCAGATCTCCCGGATACGGTCATTGCCGACACCACCTCCGACATATCGCGAACTGGTCAAGGAGTTTCAGGCGCAGGAGCCGTCGATCAAGAAGATCGCGGGTATCATATCTCACGATACGGGTCTGACGGCGAAGATGCTGCAGATACTGAACTCAGCATTCTTCGGATTGCCCACACGGATCACGAGCCCTCTGCATGCGGTTACTTTGCTGGGTCTGGACATGATACAGACACTGGCACTCGCGTCCGGAGTCTTCAGGCAGTTTGAGGTCCAGCGAATGGGCTACATAACGCCGGAATGGATTTCGGACCATGGAATAGCTGTTGGGAAGCTAGCCAAGCAGATTGCCGAGGAGCTCGAGTTGTCCCCGGAGATCTGTGAAAACAGCCTGCTGGCCGGAATGCTGCACGATGTCGGCAAACTGATGGAACTGGCGTTCTTCAGGGATCAATTCAAGGGCGCCTTCGATACTGCCAGGCGTGATGATCAGCTACTTGTCGATGCAGAGAGAGAGCAGATGGGGGTGGGGCACAGTGAGATGGGTGCGCATCTGATGGGCCTTTGGGGAATGCCCAATTCAGTGGTGGAGGCGATTGCGTTTCACCACTGTCCCCTGCAGGCCGGTGATCTGGGGCTTAGTGAATTGGTGACGGTTCATATCGCCGATGCTCTCATCTGGGAGACCTATGATGACCTCAAGCCGCAGGGCGGTGGGTTGGATAAGATGCTGATCAAAAGTTTGAATCTGGAGGATAAAATCCAGACGATACGTGAAAAATTAGTAGAGACAATAGAGAGATAATCTTATCGCCTCCCGATCCGGTTTCTCTTTCCTGTTGCGCCGCCTCAGGAGGAGGCGCGCTTTGCCGCCTGTGTACCGCGACTACCCTCAATCCGCTGCAGTCGTTCATCCAGCGATCTGATTGCCTCGGCCATCTGAGCCAAGCCCGAACACAATTTACTCATCTCGGAATCATGCTGCTCATAGTGTTGTGCGGCCTCTTCGAAGTATCTTTGAGCCAGCTTGATGCTCATATAACTACTCTCCAAATTCAGTTGATCCCGAGAAACGAAACATAATGTCGGGTCGCAAGGTCCAGTATATCCAGGAAGACACTCGGATGACGGAAAAACGACATCGCATTAAAAGAAAAACATTCAAATATCATAAATTATATGAAAGCGGCGTGGCTGTGGCGAAAATGTGGCTGCCCCCTGTGTTTGTTGGGGAAATGTAATGAATCTTTTAAAGGAGGACAGGTCTGCGTCTCTTGGGAGAAGCGTGGCCTGTTTGGGGAATGTGAGGATACAGCGTTTCTGCGGGCCACGTACTTGATGGAAATCCAATCCGAAAGTACAGAGGTGCATGATGAGACGGAGACGATTCTTGATCCCGATCCTGTCGATAACTCTCTTTATTGTTTCTGGCCTTGTGGGGTGCAGGGACAACATTCACAAACAGGAAACAGATCTTCTGACAGACTTGGCTGGTACATTGAGTTTGGGCGGATCCGATTGGGATTACTATTACAATGCCAGTTTAAGCGCTATATATGAGAATGTGCAGGGATGCATTGATGGAGGAATTGGCGGAACGGTGCAGGGAAGCGTCAACGGGTACGATACCGATTTCAAGATCAAGGTAAAGCCTGGGGCATATTCCGGGAGCAAGACACTCACGATCATGGTGCCCCTTGGGGGGGAGCCTGTTTACCAGCTCCTTCCGCACGGGATTGATTTTGACCTGTCGGTGACCGTTACACTGGACTATTCCCATTGGCTGGATACTGGCCGGATCCTGGAAGATGAATCCTATCGTCTGCTGTACATGAACGAAGCTGACGGGACGTTTGAGGTATTGACGCCTCCTGTATCGTTCATCGCCGACCCGGATGAGCCCACGATCACCTTCGGTACGAGCCATTTTTCCCGCTGGGTGATCGAGGACGAGGGGAGCTGAGAGATCTCAGGGCGATGCCGGGCATGCAGCTCTGAGACGCCAGGTCGCCCAGAAAGAGGGGTGCTTCCTGCCGGGGATTTCATCGCGAAGTTCCCGGCAACTCGTTTGCAGAGCTGCAGGCATGGTCATCCCCGCCAACCAGTGCTTATAGAATCGACTCGCTATTGCCGATGCCGCGTCGTCGGACACCTTGTGCGACGAGGTTATTACATTGCGAACCCCCGCCTGCAGAAATGCTCCGGCGAGATCGAGTCCCGCCCTGCTTGTCGATATGACGCCGGCGGACGTCTCGCAGCAGGAGAGGAAAACGAGTTCGCTGTCGATACGCATATCACCGATCTCCCGGCAACCCAGCAGTTTGTTTGACCAGTTGTCGCCAGGCAGGACGAGGTGTGAGCGGTCGCTGATGCCATGATTCATGAGAGCATGTAGCGCAAGATGGATCGCGCCCCACCTGCGACTCGGCAACATGTCGGATAGACGCGCAGCCTCATGATCCAGGAGACATGTCTTATGTGTGGGCCAGTTGCCGGCTATCGCCTCGGCTTCGTCCCTGGCGTGCTGCAAGACCCTGATTGAATTGTCGGGATAACCGTTGAATCCTACCGCCAGAAGTGCCGTGGCGGCTTCGGTGTTCGAATCGAGGCTTGATTGCCGTGTCGGCTGATATTCTATGACAGGTGCATGATCCAGGATCTGTCCGTCAGCCCACGGCAGCGCGGCCCAAGGCAGTCCGCGCAAACCGGAATCGCTGATCATGTACAAAGGTGTGCCGGGCGGCCACTTGCCTGCGAGATTTGAAAGGAGTCGCGCACTCAGCCGTTCGGCGACATCGGTTCGCCAAGGTCGCTCCGGGTTGGTCAGACAGTGATGGAGACTGCGAGCATCTGCAAGAATCTCCTGCGGCGAGTCCAGCTCCGTCAAAGCCACAGTCTCATCACTGACAAGCCACAGCACCGTCTTGCCCTTTGTCAGCAAAGTGACCAGAGTTGGACTCGGGAAATAGGGCAGATGATCCGAGTGGGAGCGTCCCTGTTCAAGGGCGATCAGGTTGAGGCGCAGCTGCAGGGTTTTCCGGATGATGTCCTCATCCGGAAAGGCGTGGGGATTGTCGAGCAGGAGCTCAGTCCAGTTTGTATAGCAGTCCCGGATCGAATCACCCAGGATCAGGCGGGTTTCGGATGTTCTGGTAATCGTCTGAGCCTGGTCCAGCAGCCTCTCGGCCAAAATGAATTGCTCGTGCGCGGCTGTGGGCTTGTCGAGGTGGACGAGACTGATGCCGGTTTCGATATGGAACCGTATGGCCAGATCTCTAGACAACACATTGCCGGCGGCGGCCAGGGTCTCTGCGAATATCTCCACGGCCTGCGCGTGGTGCCCGAGTGCCGAGTTCATCCGCCCCATCAACAATCTTTTCAACTGCCAGGTGCGATAGGCGGTGTTGTGGTCAAGGTGTCTGTCCACTGTTTCGATATGCTTGGCGGCTTCATCCGGTCGATTCAGCAGAAGGAGCTGGCTGGCGAGAACGAGACGCAGTCTGGAGATTGTGTTCGCATTGCCGCCTGCAAGCGCCATCTCCAGGGCGAGGCGGAATTCGGCAAGGGCATTGTCCGGTGCGCCGGCCTCTGTGAGCAGCAACCCCTTTGCCTGATGAAAACGTACGGACTTTTCGTGGGAAGAAGCCAGCGTCAGACGCTCCTCGGCCACCGTCAGTCGATCTTCGGCAAGGTCGAATTCTCCGGTTTCGGTCCTCAGCGACGCCATCTCTATTGCCGCTTCGAATCGGAAATCCACACCCGGCAATTTGGTGCGGTTGGAATCCACCAACTTTTCCAGGTGCAGAAGTGCGGTGAATGCCGATTCGATCCGTCCCA
The DNA here is from genome assembly GCA_024231955.1 of bacterium. GTDB lineage: Bacteria > Krumholzibacteriota > Krumholzibacteriia > JACNKJ01 > JACNKJ01 > JAAEPZ01. Next base: position 67,049 of record JAAEPZ010000591.1, read on the forward strand.
TCTCGCGCGCCTGCTGCACGACCCGAAGCAGCTGCAACGCCTTGTCGCCTTCGACATCCGTATCGGCATCGGTATGCGGATTGATCCCGGTCGCCAGACGCCTCAGCGAATCGGCCTCTGCATAATCGCCTTTAATCAGCCGGTAATCGGCCTCCTCCAGGTAGACGGCCCATCTGATCTTCCCGTCAGAATAGGGCTCGGCCCACTGCTTGGCGATCCGGATCGCGTTCCAGGCGGAATCCAGGTCCCCCAGTTTGACGTGATCGTCCGCAACATTGAGATAGCTGCGCATCACCTTGACCGTGTCACTGCATTCGGCGGCGAATTGCGCTGACAGCAGATCGTAGCGCAGCGCGCTGGAGACTTCGCCGAGGTCGATATAGAGTGAGGAGAGACGGTTCATGACGAAGATGCGGGAGTAGGCCAGATTGTAATCCAGGGAGAGATCGTATGCGCTCTGGAAAAGCGATAGCGCCTTGTCGGTCTCCCCACGCTCGCTGTAGAGCACGGCCAACTCGTAGCGATAGCGACAGCGTGAATAACCGTAGGGGGAGAACTCCGCAAGACGGATGGCGTGGGAGTTGGCGTGAACGGCCTCGTCAAGTCGTCCGAGGTGACGCAATTGCAGGCTGATTCTGCGCCAGAGGTATCCCTCGAGCACAGGTCCCCCAACCTCTCGAGCCGCAGGGAGCTGATCCACGAGCATAGCCAGCGCCTGTAGGTAACGTCCGGCTCGTCGGTGTGTATCCACGACCTTGAGGAGCAACCAGATTCGCTGAAGCGGTGGGAGGTCGGAAGCCATATCCCAGCACTTGATGAAATGAGCTCGTCTTCCGGGCTGCTGCAGCCCGAGGCGGGCGTGAGCAAAACGACCCGCGAGGGTGGTCGTATCGGCTAGAGCCGGCAGGGCGAGCATGGCGCTCAGGGCTTCATCTCGCTCCAGGATCCGACTGCGGGTGATGGCGAAATCCATATAGAGGAGATTCCGGGGGGCGTCAGCCCACAGCGAGTACAGCGTGTCCGCCGCCGCTTGCCTTGTCGCGGGATTGTCCACATCATCGTAGAGGCGCAGGACAATATCCATATCCTCCGATTGAACATGATCGGCCCCGGGCAGAGTGTGTTTGGAGTCGTCCAACGCAACGGCTATTGGTCCGGTGATTCTGATGTCGGTCAGGGATGGCAGTTCCGGCGGCAGGGGATACGGCTGAGAACAGTCACAGGCAAATGCCAATAGCGGGAGGAGAGTACGCCATAGGAATGTGATGCGGTATCGCATCTCTTTCCGGCAGGCTTGATGTTTCCCATGGAGACGGAGCATGTCAAGATTCCTGAAGAGCGGTTTTCATTTTGTGGATTGTGATAGTGTCTGATTCTGTTTGCGCAATGCAATCGAATTCGATATAAGATACTATTATCTCCCTTGAGCTTGTTAGGTGACATGCAATCCGCCAGAGAAATGGACATGATTCAAAAGGCCTATTCCGATCTCCTCGCAGGGGTACCGGATAGCGATGATCGCCTGTACAGGCTGCTCTGGCCTCAGCTTCTCCGGCAGGCGACGCCGTTCCTGGCGCATACGGATATCGATCCCGTGGATGTCGTCCAGGACAGCCTCATCTCCCTGCTCGCATATTTCCGTAACTCCTCCGATCTGGCCGATTGCAGAGTCGCGGCCTACGCCTCTGTGGTCGTACGGAATCGCTGCCGGGACGTTCTGCGACGGAAGCGGGCAAAACTCGTCGTCAGATTCGACAAGATCGCAGGTACGCTGAAATCAAGTCTGAAAGATCCTCTGGAGGAGCTGGTGGCCTTGGAGAATTCGGAGTGGCTGAATGAAGCCATCCTGGCTTTGCCCCAATCCTGTCGCACCATACTAAAAGAACTTTATTACAGGGGGAGGACAGTCAGGGAGCTGGCGGAAACGATGAAGCTCAATAGTGTCCAGGTATTGTATTATCGACGTAACCAGTGCTTGAAAAAACTTAAAAGAAATTTTAAAAAATCGGGCGCCTCCGAGTCTATAGACATACTTGGCGCTGGAACGACCGCACATCTTTTCAAAAACAGAGAGAAGGAGTGAGCATGTCGTTACTGGAATTTGAGTGTGTCGACCCGAAAATCGGCGAGCAGATGCATTTATTCGATGATGAATCTCTGGATCCGGATCTGCGGGATCAACTGGAACGTCATCTTGCCGTTTGCCACGCATGCAGTGAAGGTGTCCATTTCGAATCGTTCGTGGCCGGCAGACTCGCCTCACCCCGAGGTGCGGGATTCTTCCGGAAGCCCACAACTTCCCTCCCTGGATATTTAGCCATGACGGCGGTTCTGGCGGCGATCTTACTGCTGTTTCTGTTGCCGCCCGGTTACGGCACCGGCTGGTTGACCGACGATCGGGAGGGGTTGCGCGGAGGCGATGAGCGCGAGTTCATGATCATCCGTCCGCTAGAGGGTGAGGTCCTCTATCGTTGGCGGGGGGATTTGAGGTGGACGCCGGTCGTGAATACCAGCTTCTACAACATTCACGTCGAGTGGCGAAGCGAGACCAGTTCCGAGGGGGCAACCTGGCGCGATCAGGTCCGAACCTGCCAGGTAAGTCTGCCCGACAGTCTGATGCGTGAGGGGGCCTTCCTGGCGATCGTCAAACCCTATCCCGAGGGACTTGTGCCGGCGGGCGAGAGGGCTGTCGGCTTCAGACGCGGCAGTTTGTTGCCGTTTCTCGCGTACCGCATCAAGCACCCCCCTCTGGCCAGCCTGGCCCTGCTCGCCCTGTCCCTGGGCGTGGGTACGGCGATGTTCTACCGTCGCCGAATTTAAAGGAGCGGCGATGTGTCTCCCCCTCGGCTTCGGTCTGTTTGATCGTTGGACCGGCGGGAACCCGTTTTCCGCAGTTGTCATTTGTCGCGCCTCCCAATAAGATCGGGAATGTGGCCTGATGTGGCCCAATGACAGGCCACGCGCCGCCGACAATCCGAGGATCGTCCGCAGTGACAACCCCTTCCCGCCGGGAGAGTTACCATGAGAGCGCTGCTCCGTTTGATTCCGCCACTTTGTATCCTGTTCACATTGTCCTGTACTCAGATGGCGACCGAAACCGCGTCTCCGTCTGTGCAGCTTCCGGATAGTCGGCAGGCCCTGCTCGATTATCAGAAAGCCAACCGAGCCGAACGCCTGGCCTGGTGGCGGGAGGCGCGCTTCGGCATGTTCATCCACTGGGGACTCTATGCGGTTCATGGCGGCGAGTGGGAGGGTGAACAATATGGCGGTTACTCCGAGTGGCTGGTGAAGGGGATCCCCGTCGATGAGTATGAGCCCCTGGTCGACCGGTTCAATCCGGTGGATTTCGATGCGGACGCCTGGGTCCGCTTGGCCCGCGAGGCGGGTATGCGCTACCTGGTGATCACGACCAAGCATCACGAGGGGTTCAGCATGTGGGATTCGGAGGTGACCGATTTCGACATCATGGCCACCCCCTTCGGGCGGGATGTCATGGCCGAGATCGCCGCAGCCTGCCGACGGCAGGGGATACGCATCGGCTGGTATTATTCGGTCATGGACTGGCATCACCCGGACTACCTCCCCCGCCGTGAAGTGGACGAACGTCCCGCCGCGACCGCCGACTATCAGCGATATGTCGATTACATGCAGGCGCAGTTGCGGGAATTGCTCACCGGGTTCGGGGAGATCGATATCATCTGGTTCGATGGCGACTGGGAGCACGGTTCGGGCGATACCCGCTCCGAGGAGATCGTGGAGATGATCTACAGGCTGCAGCCCGATGCGATCATCAACAACCGCATCAGCCTGCCCATGGATTTCGCCACGCCGGAGCAGCAGGTTCCGGTTGACGATCTGCCCGGGCGCCCCTGGGAGACCTGCATGACCATCACCAGCTCCTGGGGCTACAACAAGGGGGCGCGGGACTGGAAATCGGCCGGGCAACTCGTCCGCAACCTGGTGGATATCTCCGCCAAGGGGGGCAATTATCTGCTGAATGTCGGTCCCGACGAGTCGGGACGGATTCCCGTGGAGAGCGAGCGGCGCTTGCGAGCGGTCGGCGCCTGGATGCAAACCAACGGTGAGGCGATCCGCGGCACTCAGGCCGGACCCTTCCGGTCGCCCGATCTGTTCCCCTGGGGGCGGTGTACCCGCAAAGCTCTGCCGAACGGGGGGACGCGATTATACATCCATGTCTTCGAGCGACCCGTCGACAACCGGTTGCTTATCCCCGAGCTGGGGAGTCTGCCGGTGCAAGCCGCGCCGCTTGCCGATCCGGGGCTGCGGCTCGAGTGCTCACTGAGCGAGCGCGACAATCTGCCTGCACTTGAGATCAATCTGGATTCCGCGCCCCACGATTCGCTCTGTACGGTCCTGGCGCTGGATTTCGAGTCGGAACCCGTTGTGTGTCATGAACCGCGGATTGTGGCCTCCGCGCCGATCCTCTATGACTCGCTGGAGGTGCGTCTTGAGAGCGAGTGCGGCGCACTGGACATCCGCTACACCGCGGACGGCTCCGAACCCACGGCGACGAGCGCCCTCTATAGTGGACCGCTGCATCTCCTGGATTCGGCCGTCATCTCGGCGCGCGCCTTCCTGGGAGGCAGGCCGATCCTGGGGGAGGTCCGACGCGAATTCCGCAAGCAGACCGCGCGCCCCGCCGTTCGCGTGCGGCGACCGCTCCCCGGACTGAACTTCACCTACTGGGAGGGGACCTGGCAAGAGACCGCCGATTTCGGAGAGCTGCCGCCGGTCGCCGCGGGCGTGACTCCGGTTGTCTCTCTGGGGATGGCGACTCGCCATGAACACTTCGCACTGCGATTCGCGGGTTACATCGATATCCCCGCAGATGGAGTCTACCGCTTTTCGTTGAACAGCGACGACGGCAGCACGCTCCGCATCGATGACGAACTGATCATCGACAATGACGGCCCGCACGGCATGCGGGAGAAACAGGGCGCCATAGCCCTTGCCCGTGGATTGCACGCACTGGAATTGAACTGGTTCGACTGCGGCGGCTACGCCGGGCTGGAGTTCGAATGGGGTGGGCTCGAAAGCGCTCTACAGCCCGTTGCGGAGGAGAACCTCTTCCACGATTGAGGTTCGGATCCGTCGTGATCCGGAGCCGGTATGCTCAAAGAAATACGAAAATCGTAAACTTTCACTTGCAGGTTTTTTGGGGTCGCAACTAAGGTGTTGCGGTCCTCGGTTTGAGGATACTAGACACAGACAACAATCGACCCGACAGGGTCCTAACAAAAGAGTACTTCTTAAAGGGAGGAATCTATAATGAAGAAAGTGATGCTCACATTAGCAGTACTTTTTCTCATGACTCTGGCCGGGACGGCACTGGCGGAACACAGTGTTTGGGGCTTGATGCAGACCTGGTATACCTACACAGGTTATGATGCTGAAGCTGCGGGTGTGGATGTGGCCGATGATTATGAAGCCAAATCACAGTCGGCCTTCGGCCTCAAGCGCGGCTTCTTCGGCGCCAAGTACAAGGATGGCGATTTCAAGGCGTCGTTGTTCGTCAATGCGACACCCACCGAAACCAAGCTGATCGACATGTGGATCGAACTGGCCGTCAACGAGCAGTTCAGCATCCGCGCCGGTCGCTTCGCCGGTTGGGGCGCCCAGAGTGTTGGTCTGACCTCATCGGCCGCGCTGGATCTCGTTCAGCGTCCGATCGCCGGTCTCAAGTGGGCCTCCGCCCTCGATCGTGGAGCCGGCCGTACGATCGGTCTGCAGGCCACCGTCAAGCCCAACGACAAGTTCAAGGCCGGCATCCTGCTGAGCAGCCCTGATGTCAAGGCTTCCGTCGTCGGCGGCGCCGCCGAGGATGATGTCGTGGATTCCGGCATGGTGCCCCAGATCGATCTGGGTGTCTGCGCCACTCCGATGGAGGGCTTGAAGATCGGCGGCAGCTACGGTCTGGCCAACGAAAAGCTCTGCACGACCGGCAACATGACGGCCTTCGGCTACTACAGCCAGGAGCTGTTCTTCGCCAAGGTCGACTACATCATGTTGATGAACAATCCCGACTGGGACGAAGATGATGCCGACTTCACGAGCATGGGCTTCGCGGTAACCGGCGGCTACAATGTGAACGAGCAGGTCACCCTGGTCGGTCGTTACGAGACCTGGGACGGCAACACCGACACTGATATCGAAGATGCCGGCGGCGACGCCAAGCTGGGCAACATCAGCTTTGGTGTGAACTACGCGTTCAAGACCGACAACAAATTCGAGCAGCGTCTGCAGTTCGCCTTTACCCGTCGCATGGACGAAACAGCCGATGATACGGATCTTGCCGATCCGAACGTCATCCAGGCTGTTTGGCAGATCCTGTTTAAGTAAAGGGATCTTCGCAGTATTTCCGGGGAGGCTGCGGCCTCCCCTTTTTTGACCTCTTTCGCTTTTTTTCACTGCAAGGTTGACAACTATACATCCGTATAGTATTGTCTTCTCACCCCGCCAAACGGGGCTGCATGAAAGCGATGGAGGTTTTTTCGTGCCCGTCTTCTCCCCGACAATGGCTCATATCGACATGGACGCCTTCTACGCGTCCGTTGAGCAGCGGGACTTCCCCGAGTTGCGGGGCAAGCCCGTGGTCGTGGGAGGGAGCGATCCCACCCGGCGGGGTGTGGTCTCCGCCGCCAGCTATGAAGCCCGTCGCTTCGGCATCCACAGCGCCATGCCTCTGCGCAGGGCCTGGAAGCTCTGTCCGCAGGCCTGCTTCGTGCCGGGGCGCATGAGCGCCTACGTGGAGGCGAGTCGGCAGATCATGGACATCTTCCGCAGCTATACGCCCCATGTGCAGCCCCTGAGTCTGGATGAGGCCTTCCTGGATCTTGGCGGCACGGAGCTGCTCTTCGGCCCCCCGGAGGAGACAGCGGCTACGATCGCCGAGCGGGTCCATGCTGAAACCGGTCTCACCTGTTCGGTGGGCCTGGCTCCGGTCAAGTTCGTGGCCAAGATCGCCTCGGACTACAGGAAGCCCAGAGGGCTGACCATCGTGCGCAGCGAGGAGCTTCTGGAGTTTCTGCACCCCCTGGCCATCAAGAGGTTGTGGGGGGTGGGACCCAAGACCCGGGAGGCGCTGACCTCCATGGGGGTCGCCACGATCGGTGATCTGGCGGCGCTCGGACGCGATCTGCTGGAGAGGCGGTTCGGCCAGAGCGGCCTGAAGCTGTACGAGCTGGCGCAGGGTATCGATGAACGGGAGATCAGCAGCGAACGCGGCGCGGCGAAGTCCGTGGGCCATGAACACACCTACGGCGAGGATCAGGGGATCACGGCCGTGCTCGAGCGGACCCTCCTGGAGCTGTCCGAGAAGGTAGCCCGCCGTCTGCGTGAGCAGGGGATTGCCGGGAATACCATCACACTGAAGCTGCGCACGGAGTCTTTTCGCACTCTGAGCCGCTCGGTAAGCGGTGCCGAACCTCTGGATCAGGGGCTGCTCATTTTCCAGGCCGCACGCAATCTCATGTCGAAGGTGGAGCGTGGGGGGGAGAGGGTCCGGCTGCTGGGGATCTCCCTGAGCAATCTGGTGCCACGTGATCAGGTGCAACCGAGTTTATTCGATGAGGAGAGTCCGGAGAGGGAGACCCGTCTCGACAGGGCCAAGGATGTCATTGAGCGCCGCTTCGGTAACGATGTCGTGCGCCGGGCTCGACTGCTGGAAATGAAGGAGAGGAGTTCAGGATGAGTGAACATGTTTTGATGCTGCAGACCAGTCTCTTTCCCGTTGCGGATGTGAAGAGTGAGGGGCGCGCCGGCAAACTTGTCACGATCCCCAGAGTGGACTCCGGCGAGGTGGGGTTGGCCGAAGCCGTGGCCAACGCCGCCAGGAATAGCGCGACGCCGGGGGATCCCGAGCGTCACTGGAGGGAACGTCTTGAGAACGGGGGCTCTCGAAAAGCCAATGCCCATCTTCCCGGAAAATCGGGAGACCCCGAGATTTATGCCCTCTGCCCCGGCTGTGAAGTACATCCGGAAGGCGGAATCTACTCGGCTGCTGAACTGGCCGGGGCGGAGGGCTGTCCTGTCGGCTCGCGTTTGAATACGGTGATTGATGCGCCGTGCAGCGAGCCTGTAGTTTCCGGTCTGGAGGGGTGCCACGGGGCTGAAAGGGAGGGTTCAGCTCCAACGGGTTCGGAGTGGCGAAATGCGCCGCTCCCCCTCTTCCGGCCGGAGATTGTTTTCAATCTGACCGCGCTGACGGCGGCATTTCAGGGGGGGGGCAGCCGCCTGCTGTTCCTCTTGACGGCGCCCGGCAGACTGTGTTCTGGTCTGTATCGGGATTGCCGACGTCGCTGGAGTCGGGCCTGGTACTTTCACAAGAGGAGATCGGTATGTCGCAGGCGTCTCTCACAGATCGCCAACGCTCCATCCTTGAATTCCTGAAGGAGTTCCTGAGGGATAACGGCTATCCCCCTACAATCAGGGAGATTGGGGCTCATTTCGGCATCAAGTCTCCCAAGGGTGTGCAGGACCATCTGGCGGCCATTGAGCGCAAGGGGTACATCAAGCGGAGCCGGGAGCGGTCACGTGGTATCGAGTTGCTCAGCTACCGGAACCCGGCTCTTGAGGAGCGCGGCAATGTTGTCAGCTTGCCGCTGCTGGGACATGTCGCTGCCGGTCAACCGGTCCTCTCCGAGGAGAACGTGGAGGAGTGGATCGAGGTGGATGCCTCCTTCGCCGCCAGGGAGGGGAACTTCCTGCTCAAGGTGGTTGGCGAGTCGATGATCGAGGCCCACATCCTGGATGGGGACACGATCGTGGTCAGCCCCCAGGAGACTGCCCGCAACGGGGAGATCGTTGTGGCTCTGGTGGACGATGAGGCGACCGTTAAGACATTCTATCGGGAGCAGAACGGGATCAGGCTTCAACCGGAGAATGCAACCATGGACCCGATCTTTGTCCCCGAGGGCGATCTGGAAGTTAGGGTTATTGGTAAAGTGGTAGCCGTATTGCGGGTACTCTAAAAGAGATAGGGCGTGACGACCTGGGCCGGGCATCCGTGATGGTCTTGACCTGAAAAAGAGGATAGACCATTGGAACCATCCCTATAGAGCCATTGACAAGAGCGATGTCTATTGCTAGATTGCTCCCGCTCGGCTGAATAAGCCAAGTTATGTCCCCATCGTCTAGCTTGGTCAGGACACCAGGTTTTCGACCTGGCGACAGGGGTTCAAATCCCCTTGGGGATACTGATAAAGGAAAAGGGAGCCTTCAGGCTCCCTTTTCCTTTTTTGCATACGCTAGGTAATTGGTGCGGCAAAGGGTTCAGTCCGACGCGCGCTGATTTCAGCGCGTCGGACCTTTGGGCGAGGTTCACCTCGCCCAAACATCCCCTTGGGGATACCCAGTAAAGCGCCCAATTGCTATGACAAGCGATTGGGCGATCTCTTTGTTGGGTGCTTGGGAGTGGTTCTTCTGCCCACTTTCTGCCAAAGGGAAAGCGGTGCAGCCGGCATTTTAAAGTGGAAAAAGTATGAAGCTCTAAATGTGGATATCTGAAACTCACCTATATTGGGCATTTGCTGGAAATGTGACTGAACATCGCGTCCTCTTTATGGTCACCCATGGAATATGCAATTGTCGGTGGTGAATGCTGAAGATAACATACGGTCTGAGGTCGGAAAGTAAGCTGACAATTTAGAAGGATCAGAAGTGGACTGGCTGCAGTGTATATTGATAGAGTGACCAAAGTGATCAGGTCAACAGGACTGTATAGGTCTTGTTAGCTCCATGAAATAGGCAAGATCCACTAATCTTGTCGAGATAGGAGTATATTGCGGTGAGAGTATTCCTTAGCTGGTCCGGCGATGTGAGCAAGGCCGTTGCCTTGGCTTTGCGAGATTGGTTGCCATCTGTTATTAACACAGTAAAAACGTATATGTCAGCAAGGGACGTTGAGGTAGGAGCGAGATGGCTTGAGGAGATTACACGCGAACTTGATCTTGGTGGAATTGGGGTATTCTGTCTTACAAAGCAGAATATCGCCTCTCCATGGATACTTTTTGAAGCTGGAGCGTTGGCAACGGGAATATCAACTTCTAGGTTAACACCACTAGTGATTGATATGAATCTTGCCGACATAACGGGCCCACTAAGTCAGTTCCAGGGCTGTACCCTCGATAGAGACAGTATGCTTCATCTTGTGAGCTCGATAAATAGCTGCATGAAACCGGATCAGGCGCTTGAGCCGGAATGCTTACAAGCATCATTCAATAAGTGGTGGCCTGAGATCGATGAAGTGATCTGTCAAATTATGAATGACCTTTCTGAGCCGGATGCAAGAAAGAAACCGCAAACGAACCGCGAGCTATTGGAGAGGATATATACTATTGTATCGACTTCCCCTCCAGAGATCCAAAATGTTGGCGATAGTCCTGATATTGTATATGATTCTAGCGAACTCGAAACTTATCATTCTGCTAAAATGCACTTCGTGAAAAGGTTTAAAGAAGAGATCTTGCGTAAGCATCTATCAGTTTCGGAAGGGAACGTGTCTAAAGCTGCTAATTCGCTTGGTCTCTCAAGGCAGGCCTTCATGAAAATGGCCAAAGACTCAGGAGTGAATCCAAGCGATTACATTCCGGTAGAACGCTGACGACAACAAGCAGTCTATACAGACTGAATGCCTATGTTGCTGTTCTGGCAGTTGCGAGAGTCACTGTAAGCTCCCCCGAAAAGAGGACTGCATTAACTTGAGCTTTCTGGCATAATCACAGCTGGGAGATTCCGTTGACACTTCCAGTCAGTGTGTTAGACGACTTGAAAGCAGGTGACCTCTGTGAGTGAGTTAAAGACTTGGCGTTTTTACGATCAATTGCCGGAATCATTCTACGATGCTCTCGCATATGTTTTGCCGGCATCACTATTTTGCCTGGCCCTTGAGCATCTCTTTGGGTTAAGTCGTATATTCAGCTCTCTTTTCGGCGAGTCCGACACTTCGTTGGCGAAGGGTATTGTGGTTGGATTCTTCCTCTTTGGCTTGTTTTATGTGGTCGGTCAATTCACAACAAGTTTGTCGTACATAACATTAGCTGAAATAGTAATTAGGGTGCGGCGCCGCAGGAATAAGAATGAACGCAAATCCAAGTACTTCATCATGGACCGCTGGTTCGCCATTCGTGCTAATGCGGAGCCGGGAACGGTTGCGGAGATATCCAAGAGGCTCGCTCGCTGGATACTTGGCAGGAATGTGGCTTTCTTGAGCCTGGTTCTTGTAATTATTGCGGGTTTTTCCGAAAACTGGACGACGATGGGGATTTGCGGTGGACTTGTTGTGATCGGAATAGTGGACTTCTGGATCCGAACGTCGTGGATTATCTCAAGTATGGAGATCGTCCTGAAACTGGTTGGGGTTACCGACGACGATCTCAAGGAGCTAGCGGAGGTTCAGTGAAGAGTATTTTTGTGCTGGAAACCGGTCACACTCCTGGATGACGACAAGGGGGGAGACAGGGCCTCCCCCCGAAGATTGAACGCGAGCTATTTGCCGCCGAGCTCCTTGAGACGATCCAGCCGGGGCTGTTCGTTGGCGACCAGCCAGGAATCCTGCGAGAGCAGCTCCCAGGCTTTGGCGAAATGGGGACGCGCCTCGTCGACCCGCTCAAGCAGCAGCAGGCATTCGCCCAGCTCCTCGAAGACGTAGCCATCCTGATCGGCGCCGGCAGTTTCGATCTCGGTCAGCAGCTCACGCTGCATGGCCAGCGCCTCCTCGGTCCGTTCCAGCGATCTTAAAGCCCGTGCAACACTCCATTTGGCGATCCTGATCTCCACCTCGCCGCTGTTTGTCCTGCGCCAGACAAGCGCCCGCTCGAACAGGTCGAGCGCATCGGCGAACAACCCCTGGTCGTGCAGGGTCCAGCCGGTGTTGTTGTACAGTGCGCCCAGCCATTTGCCGGCGCGCTCATCGGTCGCCTCCTCGGCCATGGTGATGGCCTTCAGGTTCCACTCCATCGCCCTGCCCGACTCCTCCACAATCCCCAGCATGTGGGCGGCATCGACGGCATGGAATTCGTGGCCATTGGTTTGAGCAACATTCAACGCCTCGAGAAACAGGGGGATACTCTCCTCGCGCTTCCCGCTCGAATTGAGGACTCGCCCCTGTTCGAGCAGAATGCGCACCTGCCCGAGATGATCCTCCTGTCCCATCAGGGCGCGGGCGTCGTCGAGAGTCGCAGCCGCCCCGTCGAAATCTCCCTGCAACCCCTGTGCGCGGGCGATCTGGGTGAGCAGACAGACGTGCACCTCACTGTCGCCGCACTGCTCGGCCTTGGGCAGCAGCTCCCGGAGGGCAGCCTCGGTGCCCGCCGGGTCGCCATAGTTCCAGAGCTTGTCGAAATTCCGCAGCTCCTCGGGAAGCTCCACCGAGGAGGAGCAGCCGCATTGGCAAAGAGCCAGAAGCAGAGTGATCACCATGAGTATTCGCTTGAACATCATCCCTCCGATATGGAAGCGGCCCCCCCGGTTGAGGGGAGGTCGGTCAGCGGGTTTTCCGTGTCCGTTTTTTCTTCAGCCAGCGCGCCAGCCATGCGTGGAACTCGTTGTACCAGAGACGGCTGTTGCGCGGCTTGAGAATCCAGTGATTCTCATCCGGGAAGACCACCAGCCGCGCGGGCTTCTTCATCGCTTTATAGACGTTGTAGATCTCGATCCCCTGAGTGTAGGGCACGCGATAATCCTGCTCGCCGTGCATCACCAGCATTGGGCTGTGGAAACCGGCGGCATGGCGCATGGGGTTGTAGCGATCCAGCCCCTCGATGTTGTCCCAGGGTTCGCCGCCCATGGACCGCGCCCGCCCCTGGGTCCAGTCCGACGCGTACTGCGCCTGCAGATCGTTGACGCCCGCATGATTGATCAGGCAGGCGAAGCGCTTGGTCTGCGACGCGATCCAGGCCACCAGGTAGCCGCCGTAGGAGCCGCCGGTGGCGGCGAGTCGCTTCGGATCGGCCAGCCCCCGTTCGATGAGATGGTCCGTCGCCGCCATGACGTCATCGTAAGGCTGATCGCCCCAGCTGCCGAGGATCGAGGACGCGAACCGCTGGCCCCAACCGGTGGAGCCGTGAAAGTTGACCATCGCGGACAGATAGCCGGGACCGGAGAACACCTGGGCATTCCAGCGCCAATGCCACTGGTCGTTGAAGGCGCCGTGGGGGCCGCCGTGAATCAGATGCACGAGCGGATACTCGGGACGCCGACGACTGCGCGGACCGAGAGGCTTTTCGCCTGGAGGATGAAGCAGCAGCATCTGCACTTTCCGTCCGCCGTGGCCGCTGAAGACCTCCTCGGACATCTCGCTCAACTTGATCCCCTTGAGGCCGGGCGCGGTGAAGGCCGTGGCGCGACGCATCCTCCTGCCCTCCAGATCGCAGGTGCGGACCTCCGGCGGCTCGCACAGCGACGAATGACCCAGGAAGATCCGCTCGCCCGCCACCTGGGGCGCGCCGTAGGTGCCCCCCTTGATCAGACGCTTGGGCAGGACTTTTTCGGGGTGCCTGAGCGCAGCCTTGAAATCCAGCGAGAAGATCGCGGTGTGTCCCCGCTCCTCGGCCACCAGATAAACGCGGCGACCCTGCGCGTCGAAACTCCAGCCGGAGGCCGACAGCTTCCAGTTCTCGGTCAGGACGATCTCCCGCCCGCTGCTCCGCTCGCGGGCGACCAGCCGCACCCGGTCGGCATAGAAGTCGAATTCCCGCTGCATGCCGAAGAGGATCCAGCGCCCGTCGGGCGAATGGATGGGGCGGCTCAGCGAACCCTTGTAGCTCTTGCCGAACTCGACCAGCGCGCCGCTGCGGCCGGCCGGTCGTGGTTTCGCGGGCAGGCTCACGCGGAAGCAGCCCCAACGGAGTCTGTCGTGCGGCGGCTTGGACGAGCACGCCTCGAAGACGATCTCCCGACCATCGGGGGCGATGCTGAACTTGCCGCCCGGTGACATGGGATCCAGCCAACCCTTGAGCCCCGGCGTCAGATCCGTCACCTCGCCGCTCTTCAGCTCCAGCTGGAAGATATGGTGCACGATCCCGTCGGTGAGCCACTGGTCCCAGTAGCGGTAGAAGCGGTCCTCCGTGATCCGAGCCTTGACGGGCTCCTCCCGTATCCTCTTGTGACGTTTCGCCGTGGCCTCCAGACCCGGAGCGTCGGCGTAAACGGGCGCGACGAACGCCAGCCGTTCGCCGTCGGGGAACCAATGTGGATCGATAGCGCCGAGCGGCAGGTCGGTCAGGCGCGTCGCCTCGCCACCGTCGAGCGACATCAGGTACAGCTGCCCCTTGTCGGCGAACTGCGCGCCCTCTCCCGCCGGTTGCTTGTCGGCCGCCGCCCCCTCGCCCGGTTTGCGCACGAAGGCGATGCGATCGCCTGCGGGGCTCCAGGCGGGTTGACTGCTGGCGTACTCCGACGAGGTCAGCGCCCGCGCCGGGTCATTGTCCTCTCCGGTGCCGGAACTCTTGGCCGCGGCGGGAACATGCCAGAGGCGGGTTGACGCACGATTGTCCTGCAGCGAGCAGTTGGTGACGGGGACGAGGAACGACTTGCCATCGGGGGCGGGAGCGGGATTGCCGACACGGGGCAACAGCCAGAGGTCGTCTACGGTCAAGTGGCGCATTCGGGACTCCTTGCTGGAGCGCCCGCCTTGAGACGGGCGCGTTGTTAATGGTTCTAGAGCTTCGCCCAGATCCCGACGGTATTGTCTTCAGGATCGAGCAGGATGGCGATGCGACCGACATCGGGGATATCCATAGGCGGCACGACCACCTTGGCGCCCAGCTTCTCCGCTTTGACGAGTGACTCTTCGACACTCTCGACGACCACGTAGGATTGCCAGTAGGGGGCCAGGTGATCCTCGGCCTGCGCGGCCATCAACCCCACGATGTCCTTGCCGGCGGCGGAGAAAACCGTGTAGGGCGCTCCGGCCATCGGGCTGGTCTCCCCAGACCAGGCGTACAGCTTCCCGTAGAAATCCTGCAGACCCGTCGTGTCGCGCACGACGATCTCCTCCCAGCAGAAGTCGCCGAATCCGGGAGTTGCCGGCGGTTGACCCTCCTCTTCACCGGTGAAGGGGCAGGAGGTGATCCCCACGGGATCGGCGATGATCGAGTAGCGGCCGACCGTCGGAATGTCGGTGGGGGGCAGCACGACCTTGCCGCCCAGTTCGACCGCCTTGGCCGTGGTCTTGTCCACATCCTCCACGGAGATATAGATGTGCCAGCGGCTGGGACGGGAATCATTGCCGTCAAGAACCTCAAGTCCGCCGAAGGGACGTTCGCCGTTGAGGAACATGGTGTAGTCGCCCAGTTCTCCCATGGGGAAGACCTTGGTCCTCCAGCCGAAGAGTTCGGTGTAGAATGCGACGGATCGGTCGCGATCCCGAGTATAGAGGTCACGCCAGACAGGAATACTGTTCACTTTAGCCATGAGAGTCTCCTTGTTATTGGACGTTGTGTCGAGCTTGGGAAGGGTTCGCGTACTATAGCCAAAGCGGGGATCGGAATCCACAATCTTCGGCTAGGCACAGCCCCCTCCATCAACTAGTATGGTTTCGTCCCGTATCGGCAGTCATCCCATCAGCAGGAGGCATTATCATGTGCACACCGATTCCCACCCGGGCGGAGGCCTGGTCTCTCCTGTGCGAGTTCAACGAGACCGCGATGCTGCGCCGTCATGCTTTGGCGGTGGAGGGCGTCATGCGTTACTGGGCGCGGAAGCATGATGAGGATGTGGAGGTGTGGGGGGTGGTGGGATTGATCCATGATCTCGACTTCGAGAAGTATCCGGATCAGCACTGCCGGATGACCGAGAAGATCCTCCGGGAGCGCGACTGGCCCGAGCATGTCGTCAGAGCGGTGATCAGCCACGGCTGGGGTGTCTGCACCGACGTCGAACCGCGGAGCGAGATGGAGATCGTCCTCTATGCGATCGACGAGTTGACGGGCCTGGTGGCGGCAACCGCGCTGGTTCGTCCCAGCCGCAGCGTGCTGGATACGGAGGTGAAATCGGTGAAGAAGAAGTGGAAGAGCGCGAGGTTCGCGGCCGGGGTCGATCGGGAGGTTATCGATAAAGGCGCCGCGCTCCTGAACATGGAACGCGGCGAATTGATCGCGGAGGTCATCGCGGGCATGCGCGAGGTGGCCGAGGATATAGGCCTGGCCGGCAACCCGGAATAGCGACGGGTCAGGAGCGGAGAACCGGCTCCTGCACGGCGCTGTTCAGCCCGACCAGCACCTCGCGCAGTTTGTTGCGTGATGCCGGTTTGGAGATGACCTCGGATACGCTTTTGCTGAGCAGCTCCTCATCGTCGATGTAATCACCCCAACCGGTAACGAGCACCACAGGGAGTTTGGGCCATTTCTGGGAGATGACCCGGATCAGATCCCACCCGGTCATCTCCGGCATGCCCAGGTCGGTGAACACCAGGTCGAATGTCTGTGTCTCCAGTATCGACAGCGCCTCTTTCCCGCTGTTGGCCACCTCGGTGGCTTGTCCAAGGTGACGCATCAAACCGGCGAGGCCTTCGGCGACGTAGGGTTCATCGTCGACGATCAGCACGCGGCGCGAGGGGATCGGCTCCTTGCTCTCCTGCTCCTCGACCACCGCATCGGGCAGAGACAAGCCCGCTTTAGCGGGGAAGAACAGTGAGACGGCCGTACCCTGCTTGAGCACGCTCTCGATACGGATCTCACCTTTCATCCGCTTGATGATGCCGTACACCATGCTCATGCCGAGACCGGTGCCGTGCGCACCCTTGGTCGTGAAGAAGGGATCCAGCACTTTTTGCTTGGTGTTCTCATCCATCCCCTCACCGGTATCCGCAACGGTCACCCGTACCCATTCGCCCTCGTCGGCGGAGCTGACGATCAGCGTGCCCCCTCGGGGCATGGCGTCGATGGAGTTGTTGATCAGGTTGGTGAGCATCTCGCGCATCTCGACGGGATTGCCGAGAATGGGGGGGATCTCCCCGAATATCTCACGAACCTTGATCTTCGTGCCGTGCAATGCTTCGCTGGCTTTGCACTTGTCGTGGCTCATCTCCAGCGCCTGATGGCAGGTCTCGTTCAATTGAATCGTGGTCAGGCCGCGGCTCTCCTTGGGGTTGGAGATCTCGCGGATCTTGCGGACGGTCTCGGCGCCATCAGCGGCGGCTTGCATCATGATCTCCAGCGATTGCAGCAGGTCCTTGCCCTCCAGGTTGCCGTCCACCAGATCGCTGTGAACCAGCTCCAGCCGGGCGCTGATCGCAAACAGGACATTGTTGAAGTCATGGGCGATGCCGGCGGCCATTTCGCCCGCGGACTTCAGCTTTTCGGCCTGAACCAGTTGCGACTGGCTCTTCTGCAATTGCGAACACATGCGATTGAACTGCTTGCTGAGTTGTCCCAACTCATCATTGGCCTGAACGGGCACCCGCTCGCTGAAATCCCCCAAGGCCACATTGCGACTGATTCGCGTCAGCGTCTGGATCGGACGCAGCAGGCGTCCAAGCGAGATGTAGAGGGAGAGTATGGCTCCGCAGATGCCGAGGAGCACGACAATGGCCAGCCCGATACGAGCCTGTTTGCAACTCTGACTATATGCGGTGTAGGCCCTGTCGATATCCTGAACGAGTAGAGACGTCTCGGCCGATGTCGGATCGACGGCGCGATTCCCGTAGCCCTCCGTCACCGCCGTCAGGTCGTCTAACAACTGGTCGTCGATCTCCGACTGCCAGATCTTGAGACTGACCGCATAGAAACCTGTGCATAATATGGTGATCATTAGAAGATTGAATACGAGAAGTCTCACCTTTAATCCGAGTAAAGGCCTTTTGGCATCGCTCGCAACCGATTTTTCCATGTCCACAGAATCACTCCCCCTGGTCAAAGCAAATCATCGTCAAAATAATGGTTAGAGGCTGAAGACCTTGTTCAGGGGATCCGTCTCGGAGCACTCTGCCGGCTCTTCTGCGGGTATGGTTCCCTGTGTCTTATCCTCTTGAATACCGGGCGGCTCCGGCGCCTCCATTTCGGAGAAGGCCCGTGTCGCTTTTTCTATCTGTAATTGAGTGGCATTTTCCTTCAAACGGACTTCGATGTTGCAACCCTCGCCGATGTTGCTCACGACGCCGATGTTGCCACCCATCCTCTTAATAACGTCGCGAATAATACCGAGCCCCACACCAAGACCGCCGCCGAGGTGCTCATCCTCCGAAGAGTGATGAGTTTCAACCGCAGCCAGAGTCTGGAATGGCTCGAAGATCGTCGCGACCTTGTCCTTGGGTATGCCGATACCGTTGTCCACGACCTCCAGAATCAGATCGCGCTCTTCAAGCACAACGCCGACCCGTATGGTACCGCCGTTTGGTGTCGCCCGAATCGAGTTGCTGATGAGTTCGCCGGCGATCTGTCGCAGCCGTCTCGGATCACCAGTCCACTCCCACGACTCGTTGCCCTCGTAAACAAGATTGAGTTCGCGATTGGCGATCTTGTTGTGCATCTCCTGCAGAAGGGATTTGATGAGTTCGGGCGGATTGATCAGTTGATCCTGCAGCGGGATGGGGGCGTCGGTGCCCTCGCTCAGCCAGCGCATGTCGTCGGCCAGAACTTCGAGAGCATCCAGACTCGACTGGAAGATGCTGACAAGCGTCTGGTCCTGATTGCACTGCTCCATGAATTCCGAGGCCACGAAGCGCAGTGAGGTCAGCGGCGTGCTCAACTCATGGGCGATCAAGGTCACGAAACGCTCCCTCATATCCTCGAGGGATTTCTGTTTGTGATACAGCTGCTTGAGAAGACGGTTCTCCCGCCCCTGGTCCATACGCTCGCGCGCCCGCTTCACGGCTTCCCGCAACTCCCCGACGCGGACCGGTTTGAGCAGAAATTCGGAGGCGCCCAGTTTCATCGCTTCGACAGCCGTCTCCACGGAGCCGCCACCGGTCAGCAGAAGTATCTCCAGGTCGGGATAATGGGGCTTGAGAACCTGGAGCAACTCCAGTCCGCTGAGGCCGGGCATATGTAGGTCGCTGATCAATATGTCGTATTGCTGACCGGCAAGCTGGCCGGACACTTGTGAGCCATCGTGAAGAACATCGACTTCATAGTTCGACAGAATATCGCGCAGAAGTATACAAAGCTCAGGATCATCATCCACAACCAGAATGCGTGTATCCGTTTGCTTCAGGAATTCGCTATTTTGCATATCCCTTCCTCCCTGGGTTTGTGGGTACCCAATATTGTTCTTCGGCTCTTCAGCGCCGGTACTTGAACACTAGTTGTCAGTTTATCTTGATCGTTTCGGCACAATCCCAGCTGGATATTTCGGGAATGATACGGAATCCCTGTGCAAGTTCCGGTCGCTCGACTCTTGCGGTAAGCCACTCTCGGCGATACATTCTGGGCAACACGCAAATCTCTATTCCTGAATATCGTAGGAACTAAAAGGAGAAAACCTTGGCTACCTACAAGATTGCCTGGCTACCCGGCGACGGTGTCGGCAACGATGTCATGGAGGGCGCCCGGCTGGTGCTGGACGCTATGAAACTGGATGCTGAATACATCCACGGAGATATTGGTTGGGAGTTCTGGCGGCAGGAGGGCAACGCTTTGCCCGATCGCACCATGGATATGCTCCGTACAACCAATGCCGCTCTGTTTGGTGCGATTACCAGCAAGCCGGTTGCAGAGGCAGAAAAAGAACTGATTCCGGAACTGCAGGGGAAAGGTCTGATTTATTTCAGTCCCATCGTTCGTCTGCGTCAGGAATTTAATCTCCATACCAATCTGCGGCCCTGCAAAGCCTATGCAGGCAACCCGCTGAACTATAAAGAGGGGATCGACCTGGTCGTCTTCCGCGAAAACACCGAAGGGCTCTATAGTGGAATAGAAGCTCACCCGGTGCCGGATGACCTGTTCGATATGATGTGCAAATACTCCCCCAAAGCCAAACGTTTCGCCGATATCCCTCGTGAGGATATGGCGGTTACGACGCGCCTGGTTACCCGCAAGGGCTGCGAATCCATCGTTCGCAAAGCCTTCGAGTACGCCAAGAAGTACAATCGCAAGAGCGTCACCCTGATAGAGAAGCCCAATGTTCTCCGCCAGACCGGTGGTCTCTTCACCCGTACAGCTCGCAAAGTGGCTGAGGAGTACCCCGGGATCCCTCTGTGGGAGACCAACATCGACGCCATGGCCATGTGGCTGGTGAAGAATCCCGATACCTACGATGTTCTGGTGGCCGGCAACATGTTCGGCGACATCATCAGTGACCTCGCAGCCCAGCTCGTCGGTGGACTCGGTTTCGCCTCGAGCGGCAATATCGGTGATGAGTTCGCCGTCTTTGAGCCGACTCATGGTAGCGCACCCAAGTACGCCGGGCAGAACAAGGTCAATCCCATGGCCATGCTTCTGTCGGCGAAAATGATGCTGGACTATCTGGGTGAGACCGAGATGGGTACCAAGCTCGAGAGTGCTATCGCCACGGTCATTGCCGAGGGCAATGTCCGGACATACGACATGGGCGGCAGCAACTCGACTCAGGACGTTTGCGAGGAGATTGCCCGCAAGTTCTAGTGTCGTGTTATCAATGAGTTACGGTGATGATGTGAAGTGTATTCTGGGGCCGGCGCCAGTGGTGCCGGCCCCTTTGTTTTCAGGTTGGGCATACTCTTGGATTGAGATCAGCGCCCCGGGTTCAGGGGGAGGCGCCGTCTGCCGTTGACAGGTCCCGTCGGTCTGTCGCAGTGTTCGGGAGCGTTGCGGCGGCCCGCTAGGGGTACCTGAGTGAAAGGTGGAGTGGTTGATGCCTGTGAAGCCGTGGATAATAATCGAGCCCTATTACGGCGGCAGCCATCGGCATCTGGTGGATATGCTGATCGCCGATTCGCCGGTTGAGTTTGAGCTGTGGACGCTGCCGCCCCGCAAATGGAAGTGGCGGATGCGGGGGGCGGCCCTGCACTTTGCCGAGCGCTGGCGACTCGAGATGCCCGATGCCGCAGGGATTCTGACCTCCTCTCTGCTTGACGCGGCGGCGCTCAGGGGGTTGCTGCCGCTGGAGGCTCGAGGGGTGCCGCTCGTGAACTACTATCATGAGAACCAGTTACGCTATCCAGTTCAAGTGAATGATAAGCGGGATTTCCACTACGCCTGGACGAACATCCAGAGCGCCATGGCCTCCGACCTTCTCTTGTGGAATTCCGAGTACAACCGGGATTCTTTCCTGGAGGAGCTGCCCCGTTTTATGCGCCGCCTGCCCGATGCCAGGATTGATGGCCTCGCCGAGCGTATCCGGGAGCGTTCCCGAATCCTGCCCGTACCGCTCCAGCTTCAGGAGTTGGCGGCCCGCGCTGCAGCCGAGCCGCCGAAACGGGGGCCGTGCCGTATCCTGTGGAACCATCGCTGGGAGCATGACAAGGGGCCGGATGTTCTGTTCGAAACGCTGATCAAATTGAAACGGAGGGGCATCCGCTTCGAGGTTTCCGTACTGGGTCAGAGTTTCGAGCGGGTCCCCGCCATCTTCGCGGAGGGACGCGCCGCTCTGGGCGATTCGGTGCATGCCTGGGGATTCCTGCCTGATCGGGAGGATTACTACCGGGAGCTGTTGCGGGCGGATATCGCACTTTCGACTGCGCGACACGAGTTCCAGGGGTTGGCGGTGCTGGAGGCGGTCGCCGCGGGAGCGGTCCCCCTTGTTCCGGATGACCTCGCCTACCGTGAGATCTGGCCGGAGGAGTGCCGCTATCCGGTCGGGGGGTTGAGCAGAGTGCTTCAAAGAGCGATCAGGAACCTTGAGGATGTACGAGCCGCGGACCACCGCGCTCGCGCTCTGGATTTCGACTGGCGTAACCTCAGATCGAGGTGGCACTCCGTATTCGATATCTAGGTTGTCTGGAATTCCCGGGGTTTCGCGGCTTTCGAACCGCTCTATCATCTTCCCCCGTCTATATCACCTATGATAAAATAGATGTCAGATTGGAACTCCGACGCTTGCGTTTGGGGGTTATCACCATGCCTATTGGGGGAGATGCGTATGCTGAGAATTACGGCGCTTGTCATATTGAGTCTGATGGCAATCACCGCTTCGGCGGAAATTGTCGAGCCCCAACACCTGTTTATCTGCGGTTCATCCTCCTGGACGGATCCATACGGCAATGAGTTCAGCATCGAGCAGAATTACGCTTTCAACGATGCCGGTTATGTGGAGGGGGCTGCGATCGCTCCCCAGAATCTGGCCACCACCGGGCCGTGGTCGACCGAATGGACCCAACTGCATATCCGCCAGCGTTTGGGCTTGTCGGCCTACCGGTTCGACCTGCCCGCCGGTGATTATCTCGTCCGCCTGTTCTGGATGGAGGGGGGGCAGCACGGTCCGCGACTCAGGGTGATGGATGTCTCCCTGGAGGGGCAACTGGCTTTTGACGATCTCGATCTGTGCGAAGTGGCCGGCTTTCAGGTGGCATACGAGGTCTCGCGCCTGGTTCATGTGAGCGACGGCACGCTGGATGTCGAATTCGATTCGATCAACTCCTATACGATACTCTCGGCAATCGGCGTCTGGTCGGTGGTCGATGACGGTCTCACGCCGGCCATACCTTCAAGCGTGTCCGTCCAGTCCGGATACGGCGTGAACTGCATCAGCTGGGATCCGTCACCTGATTTCGAACTGCAGGATGCGGTGATCTACTCATCGAACTCCGCAAGCGGACCCTTTGAGGAGTTGGCCGTTGTCCCCTATAATCAGGTGTCCTTCATGGATAGGGAGGCCTCGACCGATCAGGAGACATTCTACCGTGTGAGTGCGACCAACATCTGGGGGCGCGAAGGTTTTCAGGCTCGGGGTTTGAGTGCCAGAGCGCGTTCGGTCGCCGAATCCGGCATGACCATCTTCAACCTCGATGTCGCGGCCGCGGATCTGGACTCGCTCAATGCCCACCCGCTGTGGGACGTATACTATCCCGCCACCTGGGCGCCCGACCTCTACCCTCCGGAGGAGGTCGAAGTTCATTACCGGGGCGGGCTGGCGCGACGGTTCCGAAAGAAATCATGGAAGATAGAGCTCGACGGGGGGCTGGAATACAACGGTACGCAGGATCTGCTTCTGGTCGCCAATCCCGACGACCCCTACCTCATTCGCAATCAACTGAGTCACAAAATATTCGACTCCGTCAGCACCTGGAACGCTGACGTCTCGTTCGTGCATCTGGAGTTCAATGGCGAGTTCTGGGGGGTCTACGATCTGGCTGAAAAGATCGGCGAGGATTTCGTCGTGGCGCGGGGCGCCCAGGATATCGGCAGCATGTACAAGTGCTACAATGATATGCGCTACATGTATTCCGAGGCGTCCTATCGCGCCAATTATGACAAGAAGACCGGAGCCGGCGACAGCTTTGCCGATCTCATGGAGTTTGCCGATCTGCTCAACAATTCCGAAGATTGCGACTTCGGACCCTGGATCGGCGGATGCTTCAACTTCGAACACTTCTTCGATTACTACTCCATGATGATCTACACCAGACAGTATGATTTCATCCAACGCAACTACTACCTCTACTTTGATCGGGACATCGGTCTCTGGACGATCTTCCCCTGGGACATGACGCTCTCATTCCACCACAGCGATATGCCGCTCGACTTCGGCACCTCCAATTCACCCCACTTCTGGGGCGGCACCTGGAACAGGCTCATCGACCGCATACTCACTCAGCCACGTCTCCGTTGGGCCTATATCACGAGGCTTGAGGAGTTGCACGCCACGGTTCTCAATGAGGATTATATCGGATCACTGCCATATGACCTTTTCGCCGAGATCGAGGAGGACGGCTCGCGAGACTTCTTCAAGTTCAACTACCACGACAATTCCGCTTTCTCCAGTGGCGGATCGTTGCAGGCGTACCGCATCCTCGAGCGGGACCAGCAGTTCACAACCATGATCCCGGAGTTCAAACAGGATCTGCCTCAGGTGTGCATCAACGAGCACCTCAATTCTCCAACCGGAGACAGCTGGCTTGAGTTATTCAACTACGGTGACCGCAACGTTGATCTGGGCGAGCTGGAGCTGACGAACGGCGGATCCGACTGGAGCTTGCCCACCACCCTGCTGGCGCCGGGCGGGACCCGGGTGCTTTATCTGGATGGCGATACCGGTTCGGGTCCGGACCACTCCAATCTCGTACCGGCAGCGGAGGGGGGCGTCTGGACACTGCAGGATCATGAAGGCACCCTTTGGGACACGGTTCGGTACGGCGCCGTTGAGGGCGACCTTTCCCAGGGCAGGCAACCCGATGGCTGGGTGACCTGGAATCTGATGACTCCGACGCAGGGGAGCGGCAACGATACGTTGCTGGAGCCGGTTATCGTTTCTGCGCACCTTTCGCCGGAGATTCCGGAGAGCAGTGATGATATATCGATTCAGGTGCAGGCCTACGATCCGAATGCGCGCCAGCTCGATGTCCATTTCCACTACACCTTCAACGGCAGTCCCGTCGATAGCGTGATTCTGGCGGCCGGCGGCGGCAATACCTGGGAGGGCGTTCTGTCCGCGCGGGGTGAGCCGGGGCAGGTCAACTGGTGGATCACGGCGACCAACGACCTGGCGCTTGCCGTTCATGATCCGGTCGGCTCACCCTATTACCATCACGAACTGCTGATCCGCAACGATTCGGAATCGATCTACATCAACGAGTTCATGGCCGACAACGAGACGACCATCGTCGATGAACAGGGTGTTTTCGAAGATTGGGTTGAGATCTACAACGGTGGGGAGGAGCCGATTGATCTGGCCGGCTATACGCTCACTGACGACCTGGCCGTGCCCGACATGTGGACGTTCGTGAGCGATCCGGCCTGTGTCGTCCCCGCCGGAGGCTTCCTGCTGATCTGGACCGACGACGATGATGAAGATGGCGTGCTGCATACCAATTTCAAGTTGTCCCGCTCGGGGGAGAGCATCGGCCTGTACTCTCCCGAGGGTGATGTCGTGGACTACCTCACTTTCACGGCGCAATCTCCCGACACCTCTTTGGGTCGTCTGCCCAACGGCGGTCCGGACTGGATGGAGATGCCGGAACCGACACCCGGTGCGGGGAACATCGTAACGGCCCTGTCCGACAATCCTCCGCCGCTCACCCTCTCCCTGAGCGCCTGGCCCAATCCGTTCAATCCGAAGGTCAATCTGAGTTTCAGCAATCCCGCGACCGGTCGGGTACTGCTTGAGGTGTTCGACGTGAACGGCCGCCTCATCCGCACCCTGGTTGATCG
This sequence comes from bacterium, assembly GCA_024231955.1. Classification (GTDB taxonomy): domain Bacteria; phylum Krumholzibacteriota; class Krumholzibacteriia; order JACNKJ01; family JACNKJ01; genus JAAEPZ01. Next base: position 92,290 of record JAAEPZ010000591.1, read on the forward strand.
TCGTTTGCCGCCCGGCACGCATGAAACCGACTGGAGCGGCTTCGATGATGCAGGCCGCACCTGCGCGACGGGTCTCTACTTTGTTCGCCTCGTAAACGGCGGAGAGAGGCGTGTGGAGAAAGTGTTGCTTCTGAAATGACAGTATTGCATCATTCCGAGCCATATCGGATTCACTTTGGACTCCTGCCGGGCATTGGCTTGACAGGTTGATGCGGATGTCTCTAAATGCTCCCGGTGCCGCCGGCAGGGCGGTAAGCGAAGGGTCTCCACATTGACGGAGACATCCACTTTGACAGGATTCGGGAGAGTATGGGCAGCAGAGGGCACAGGTCGGATAGGGGGGAGCAGCAAAGCTCGGTGATGCCGAACAACAGGCGGAGACGACTGGTCACCCCTGTGCTGTTCACGTTATTGGTCATCTGCCTGATCTGGTTCGGTCGCCATCTGGGGGAGCGTATTCCCGAACTGGAAACTCACGTGGCCGAATTGGGCAACTGGACCATCCCCACCTTTCTCGGCCTGTATATCCCACTGACATTGCTGATCGTCCCGATGACGATCTTCGCTCTCCTGGCCGGGGCGATCTTCGATCTGCCTCTCGGCATCGGGCTGGTGTTGACCGGCACCCTGCTCAGCTCGTTGATCGGTTTCTGGCTTGCCCGCCGTTTCGGTCGGGGGCGATGCGAGAGATGGCTGGACAGGCACCCGCGGCTGACCGCCATCAATCGACTCGCGAGTCGGCGCGGCTTTCGCTTCATGTTCCTGCTCCGCTTCACCCCCATCAACTTCACCATGCTCAATTACATCCTCGGCATCAGCAGAGTACGCTTCGGTGATTTTCTCCTCGCCTGCCTGGGGATGCTCCCCATGCACGCGGTTCTCGTCTATGCGGGTTTCGTCACCCGCCAGGTGATCGGGGAGAGCGGCGCGGGGATGTCGCAACTGCGGCGAACGATCATGTTCGGCGGACTGGCTGCCGCAATAATCGCCCTGATTCTGATTACCCATTATGCGCGCCGGGCGCTGCAAGAGGATGAAACGCTGGAGGGGGTGGGCAAGTGATGCCGATTTTTGAATCACCCGATCCGGATCGCGGCTGCCGCTTCAAACATTGCCCTGCCGATGCCCGAGAAAGCGGGACCGAATGAAACCGAAGAATCTGCATATCTCCGCTGACCGCTCCCCCTTCGACCAGAGGGATTCCGTTTTCACCCGTGCCAGGCTCATACCGGAGAGCGATCTCTTCAACGACTACTATGAGAGGCGTCCCGGATACCGAAAAGCCGATGACGCCGCGCGCGTGTTGCCTCAACTTGCTACCCCCGGCGGTGAACGTTATCGACCGGCCGAGGGTGCGCTGATCGAGGCGCAGTTCGCGGCCTCCGACCTCTTCGCCTCCGCCGTGGAGAGGGAGGCGGAGGCGTCCATACCGTCTCCGGCGGCCGGTCTCGATCATGGCAACGGTGCGGTGTTACATCACAAACTCCCCGACACTTCACCGGCCGGATTGACCGCTTTCGTGAAGGACGCCGCCCGATTTCTCGGAGCCGATGATGTCGGCGTAACGCCACTGGATCGGGCCGATGTCTATTTACGCCGGGGCCGCCCCCTGGAGCGGCATGGCGAGAAACCCGACCTTGAGCACAGTCACGCGATTGTTCTCGTCTTCGCCATGCGCTCGGAATGTGTGCAGACCGGACCGGAGATGATCTCCACCGTCGAAACCGCCAGGGTCTACCAGCAGGCGGCCGCTGCGGGCTACGCGCTTGCCGATGCACTCAAACGCTGCGGTTTCGCAGCGCGCGCCCATGTCGATTCGAACTATCTCGTCGCCTGCCCCCCGCTGGCCGTGAGCGCCGGGTTGGGTGAACTGGGACGTAACGGCATCCTTGTCCACCCCACGCTCGGACCCGGAGTCCGGCTTGGCGTCGTTACAATAGATGCCGGATTACAGGCGGATGAGGAGGGGTGCTGGGGGATTGCCGACTTCTGCAGAATTTGCGCGAAGTGCGCCAAGAGCTGTCCGTCGGCGGCCATCCCGAAAGGGGAGACGGAGATCTGCCGGGGAGCGGAGAAGTGGCCGCTGCGTGCAGAACGGTGTTATCACTACTGGCGTACCCAGGGTACGGATTGCGGCGTCTGCATGAGGGTGTGTCCCTTCCAGAAACCGGACACCTTCATGCACAGGATTGTCCGCCAATTCATCGCACGCACGACGATCTTCAACAAGCTGTTCCTCAAGTTCGATGATCTGATCTACGGTTCGACGAGTGAACCCGATCTGGATCCCGGTCTGCCCTTCCGTCAGGGGGAGGGTTCTTCGAAGTAGAGCTCCTCATAGCGGAGCACCTCTCGGAAACCAAGGGCATGATAGAGGCTGAGCGCGGCCGCATTGCCGGCGCTGACGTTGAGGCCGATCCTGCCGATCTCTCTCTCCAGTTCTGTCAGTAGAGCGGCGCAGGCAACGCGGGCCAGCCCTTGCCCGCGATGATCCGGATGTGTCGCTATATTGCCCAGCATGGCCACCCCCTCGGTTGGCGAGTGGACGTGCAGACCGGCACAGGCCAGCAGTTTTCCCGCGCGACGGAGACCATAGCAAAGCCCCTTGGCGAGTTGAGAGGGCTCGAAATGCGTATCGGGATAGGCCGCGGTCAGGAGTTCAGTCAACTCCGGAAGATCCGCTGCGGATAGCCGGACGGCGCCGTCGGCCCCCGGCGCGGCGGCGTCCTCGGGAAATCCCATCCAGGCCAGACGCAGGAAGGGGCCGTGCTCCTTGAGGCGATATCGCGCACGGAGCGCGGGCAGTTCCTCGGCGGAGCAGTGGATCCAACCCGCCCGCGGCAGCAGCGGCAGCAGGCTTGTGAGCTTGTCGCCGAGACTGTCGTGACGACCGAACAGGTGAGCGCAGGGGAGGGACAGACCGCGATAGATGAAGATGAGTTCGGAGATCTCGTCGGCATCATCGCGCCAGGCGTAGAAATCCGTGACGGGCCACTCCACCTCATCGAGATCACCGAGATGGAAGAGGAAACGCCAGGGGGCGCGCAAAGCGAACTGTCGAATCTCTGCGGGCGCAGCGAGTGGTTGCCAGTGCATCGAGACCCTCCAGTGTACGAGCGATTATGAGCAATCCGGATAACGGCATGTCGATTCATATCGCCGCAGCGTGCGTTTGTCAATTGCGACCGGCTGTGGAGGAGAGACCCCCCGAACCCGGATCAAGCCCGGGACTCCGCAGGAGCCGCTGGCCATCGGCTCCCTTAAAAAAACCCGAGCCACCACGGTGACTCGGGTTGTCAATCCTCCTGATGACGCAGGTATCCGACTAACGGAGGAGAGTCAGTTTCCGGGCGAAGGTCTGCTCTCCGGTATCGAGTCGCAGGAAGTAGACGCCGGAGGGGAGCGCGCGACCGTTGTCGTCCGCGGCGGTCCACTCCAGGTGATGCTCTCCCGCGCTCTGGGGTCCATCGTGCAACGTCGCCACGTTGCGCCCATTAGTGTCGTGAACAGTGAGTCTGATCCGCCGGTCCCGCGCCAGGTTGTAGCGGAGACGCGTCTTCGGGTTGAAGGGGTTGGGGTGGTTGGCGAGGAGCCCGGTCGCAAAGAGCTCGGGCTGATCACCGACGGCCGTAGTCCCATAGGTCATCTCGACCGTGAGGACGCTGGCTGCGGGGATCTCAATCTCCACATAGCATATCGCCTCCTCGCCCGAATCGTCGATCTGCACCAGGGTGCCCTGACTCACTTCATAGGTGCCCGGACCGTTGGGCATCGTGAAGCGGAGCAGGGCATTTTCGAAACTCTCCTGGAGCAGGTTGGCTACCTGCGCCTCGGAGGTGGTGACGCCACCCTCGGTGCTCACATTGTAGACAACCCGGAGATTGTTGCCCGAGCTGCCGGCGGAGAGGGTGGCGCGGGGGCTGAGCACGCCGTCGCTGACCTTGATCAGACGATAGGAGCGTTCACCGTGACAGGTGTTGTTCGTCGACAAACTCCAGGGCTGGGATACCAGACTACCCCCATCGCTGTGAACATGTCCCCACAGCTCCATATCGATGCCGAGGTAGGTGAGGTTGATCTGATTGCTGAAATCGTTATGGTGGAAGAGGACGTGCGACTGCGCGTCGGCCGAGGACGTGAGGTCGTTCGTCAGCCAGATGATCTGCGGCGAGGTGAAGCTGGCGGCGCCGTAGAATTCCGAGCGCCACATATCGTAGTTGTCGTAGGCTTCCAAGCCGATGAAATGAACAGGACCATAGTCGAAGCTGTAATTCTGCGTCCGCCACGGCGCTCCGGCGGGGGGAGCATTGAGCCGTCGCCAACCGAAAAAGCGCCACCAGTCGCGGCGGGCCGTGCCGTCCGCGGGCGGCGTGCTGTCCCAACCGCCGAGATCGTGATTGCCGCCCACGAGGTAAACCGGCACCTGCAACTCCGCCAGCAGATGCTGCGCGCGTGAGTAGTAGCGGCGCTGGAGGAAATCCTCCAGTTCGCCCTCGTTGATCAGATCCCCGGTGAGCAGAATGAATTCGGGGTTGATGATGTTGATGTCGTCGAAGACCGCGCGCAGATCGACGTTCGAACTGGAGTCGGTCTCCGAGCCGGCTTGGGTGTAGTAGAGATTGGTGGGCAGGTGGGTGTCGGTGATCTGAATGAAGTAGAAGTCCTCACGGATGGCGGGGATGATCCGTACGGCGTTGCGCGTCGTGTCGAGGATGCCGCCGTCGGCGGATACCTGCAGATCGTAGAGTTCGTAGAATGGGATACCGGCGGGTAACAGCAACCTGAGTTCCCACCAGGTGGTGGCGGTGTTCAGTGTCGCATCCAGCAACTCCAGCGGTTGCAGACGGGATCCGAACAGGAGACGCGCAGCCCAGCCGGTGGTGGTCGGGTCGGCCTCGCATTCGACAAGTAGAGTATCGCCGGACGTGATGATCGCAGGAACGTTGAGCAGAGGACGTTGAATCACGGTGAGGGTGTCGCCGAAAGCGAAGCCCCCCTCAGCCTCGGCAAGAACGAAATCATGCGGTGAGGTCTGCCCCTCGGTGATGGTCACCCAGGTCTCCTCGTCGCCGTAGCCGACAGCGTTGGCCACCAGACGCCAGCTGCCCTGCGGCAGTGTGGCGGCGGCGACGCCGGAGTTATCGCACTCCATCCGCAAGTAGATCGAACCGCCATTATCATAAACGTCGATACCGGCATCCGGGATGGGGAGGTCGGTGTCGATTGCGGTTACCGTGCAGTTCGACAGCCCCACGGCCAGCCCCTGCAGCTCGTGGATGATATCGGCTGCGGAGGCCACATCGCCGTCCCCCAGGGTCAGGTAGCGGGTATAGGCCACCTCCCCCTGCGCAGGGATATCCAGAGTCGTCACATTGATGTCGGTCCAGCCGGAGCCGTGATCCCCCCAGAGAGAGGGCTCCTGGGCGCAATAACCGTAGGAGACGTTCTCGGCGACACCCGCCAGCCAGGCGCAGACCGTGTCGCCGGTCAGGGTGAAGCCGAAGCCGGGGGCGAAGTTGTCACAGGAGCCCCAGGAGAGCGCGTCACCCAGTATGAAGTCGGTGAACGCCGTTGAGCCGGTGTTGTGCAGAGTGGTGGTGAGCATGATGCTGGACGCCCCCTCCGCCAGGGTGTAATCCGTGCTGACGAGGAGCTGGGAGGATTGCGAATCCCGACCTTCGACACGGATAATCGCGGGACCGCCGCCTGCACCGTCGGCGATGATGCTGATGGAGGTGTACTCGGCCTGGCGCGGCCAGTCGTCGTTGAAGTAGGTGTAGAACTCGGCCAGCGCGTCACCCGATTCTCCCACCCTGGCGACGTCGATGATATTGCCGCCGGTGGCCGCATAGTAGCCGGAGTGTGCTGGCGCACTGATGATCACGGCCATCAACCCGTTCGCGATCAGATAGTCGCCGATCTGACCGTCGGCATCCGCACCGGACAGCAGCTGATCCGTCGCTGTGATCGGTACGGCCGTAACCTCGGCAACAGCAGGCGAGGGGGCGGTCAGGGCAAAGATGGCAATCAGAATTACGAGGAGGTATGGGAAACGATTAAACACCGTGAGACTCCGAACATGAAAAGGTGAGGGCAGCATCCAACCCGTAACTATACCACATTCGGGAGGTCCGAGGGGAGGCCTTCCTGGTCGACAGGAGGATATGGTGCAGGGATTCAGGTCGTAATTCCCAGCTCATCCTGTACGGCTGCGATCAGTTGTTGTCTGTCCACCGGCTTCTTGAACGACCGACAGGCGCCAATCCGCTCGGCGACGGTCAGAAAACTGCCGGGCGAGTTGCGGATGCCCCCCGAGATCGCGATGATCTTCACCGAGGGATGCTTGTACTGGATATCGCAGATCGTTTCGATGCCATCCTTGTGGGGCATTATCAGATCCATAATAATCAGATCCACAGGGGCCTGATCGAAGAGCTTAATTGCGATTTCGCCATCGGGGGCCTCCTCGACATCGAACCCCTCATCCTCGAATGTGATTCGCAGCATTTTGCGGATCATAATGTCATCGTCGACAATCATTATACGTGGCATGGATTAACCTCCCTTGCCGATGATCTGTGCTGTTTCGGATCTGGTGTCGAGTATGCGATAGATTGTCTCCTTCAGGCTCTGAATGCGGAAGGGCTTGACCAGATACTCGATCACACCGAGTTCCAGCGCCTGCTCCTTGGTGAGAATGTCACTGAACCCCGTACAGAGGATGATCGGCAGATCCGGCCTGAGCTTCAGTATCGCTTTGGTGATTTCACCCCCGGTGATCTCGGGCATGGTCTGGTCGGTGATGACCAGATCGAAAGTCTCCGGTTGCGCCGTGAAGGCCGTGAGGGCGTCTCGGCTGCTAGTGAAGACCTCCACGGCGAAACCCATGTCCTGGAGAGCGAGCCGGGCGAAGTTGGCGATCTGCTGCTCATCATCGATGAAGAGAATTTTCCCGGGCGTCTCTCCGCGTGATGAGATCACAGGCTTCCCGTCCCGGTCATCCTCAGCAAATTCCGGTTCCAGCTCCTCGCAGCGGGGGAGGTAGACCTTGAAGCAGGTTCCCCGTTTGACGTCGCCATGCACGGTGATGGTCCCACCCAGGGATTCAACTATCCCATGCACCGTGGCCAGACCGAGGCCCGTCCCCTCGCCACCCTCTTTCGTGGTGAAGTAGGGGGTGAAGATCCTCTCCCTGTCGGCGAGATCGATGCCGATACCCGTATCGCTGACACTGAGGCAGAGATATTCCGGGACATTGACCAGGGGGATCGTGTCGGTATCCAGTTCGCTGCGTGCGATTTTCGACAAGCTGATCTCCAGAATACCGCCATCCTTGCTCATGGCCTGGGCTGCATTGGTGCAGAGATTCATGAGTATCTGGTGAATGTGAACTTCGGCAACATTGACCAGACCGCAATCTGGCTTGATCGCGGTGCGAATCGTGATTGTCGTCGGCAGACTGGCGCGCAGAAGCTTGAGCTCCCCCTCAATGATCGCATCGAGTGCCAGAGGGTGGGCGACCTCATCACCCTGGCGGCTGAAGGTGAGTATCTGATCGATCAGGTCCGCCGCCCGCCATTGAGCCTGCAGCGACTCCTGCAGGCAGGATGCGGCTCGGGAGTCGGGCGGCAGATCCTTAAGCGCAATTTCGGTGAAGCCTGTGGCGCTGAACAGAATATTGTTGAAATCGTGCGCAATCCCCCCGGCCAGAGTACCGATCGCCTCCATCTTCCGCCCCTGTTGGAGACGATACTCCAGTTGCTCTTTTTCCCGGACTATCGCCAGGTGCTCGGTGATGTCGTTGACGAGGGAGGTGACGCCGATCACTTCGTTATCCTCGTTGATCAGCGGGGTGCTGAACCATTCGCAGTAGATGGTGCGTCCGTTGACGTCCAGGTGCTTCCCCCTCTCCTGAACACGCTCCCGCATCTGGACAGCTCGTCCCCAGGCATTGTAGATATGCTCTTTGTTGGCGGCGGTCATGATGAGGTCCCTGGCATGCTTTCCGATCGCATCTTCCGCTCCGTAACCGAATATTTTGCCTGCAGCCGGGTTCCAGCGTCTGGCCTTGAAATCCAGATCCCATTGGATGACGCCCATGGGCGTCTGATTGGTGTGCAGATTCAGGCGCCGCTCGGAATCGCGCAGGGCCTCCTCGGCTTTTTTGAACTCCGTGATGTCCTGCGCCACCAGCGAAATGCCGTTGATGGCCGCTCCGATATGCAGAGAGGAGACGGCCAGGCTGACCGTTATCATCTCCCCGTCATGCTTACGCCACCGGGTTTCGAATTCGACTTGGCCGACCTGATTGACCTTGTTCAGGAAAATATCTATCGCTGCCTCCCCACCGGACGTATCGCTGCTTGTCGGGGTGAGACTTGCGAGCAGTTCCGCCTCGAGATGAAAGAGCAGGGGGGTGTGCTTGCCGACGACCTCCTTGCTGTCATACCCGAGAATCAACTCGGCTCCCTCATTGAAATGGGAGATTATCCCCGATTCATCGGTGGCGATGATGGCGACCTGTCTCGTGGAGGAGAGGACGCTCCGAATATGATTCTGCGCCTTTATCATATTCGCCTGGCGCTGCCTGGTCTCCCGGTCGATCAGACACCTGCGTCGATGGGAGGCCAGCGAAAGCAGCAGGATAATCGCGCAACTCAGCGCGAGGGCCAAAACCACCCGCTTGTGAGCGAAGATCGTATTTTGAACCAGGCTGTCGTTGAAACGTCCCGCGCCCACATGCCATTGCCACGGCGCGAACGACTCAACGAAGGCCATCTCCCCGATGTCGTTATTCGAGTCGTTGAGAGCCGGCAACGCCAGCTCCAGAGGTTTATTGGTCTGCGTCAAATCACCGCTTCGCATGAACTCGTTGAGCAGCTTGCCCTGCAGGTCCGGTCGAGCAGTGTGCAGGAGGATGCGAGACTCATGATCGACGACCCAGATGTGACTGTGCTCTCCGGATGATGTCCGGAGATTCCGGACCAGAGCGAAGGCCTGCTCCTTGGCTTCGGCGATTGACAGTGTCTCGCTGGCCTCAATTGCGGAGATGATCATAGTCGCGGCGTGAGCCCGTTCCCGTATCCGTTCAGTGCGCCATTCCCGCCACTCCCGCTCCATGGCGGGTCCCAGAATCAGCAGGCCAGTTAGGATGAACAGGAGTGCGGTGGTGAGCGATGGATAGGCGACCAGCAGCGTCACCTTCCGTCGTGATTCGATCCTCTCATGTCCTGTAGAGTGGGGGCGCATGACGTCGATCCCGGACAGCCTTGCCGATGCGGAACCCGAGAGCTGTTCCCGCAGCCCCGTATCGGCTTTATGCCGGGATTCAGAGCAGGAAATGCACCAGCGGATAAACGGTATGTGAACCTGTCCGTAAATTGCCAGGCCGTGCGATCGATCTCAATTCCGTCAGGGATGTGAAATGTCGAATTGACCATCCTGAGCTCGGGACGGATTTTGCGGCTTGCCGGGGTGAGAAAGAAATCACATGCTGACGATCTTGTTCTTGGTGTTTGGGTTGAGATACCGTTACTATCTCGACAGTGAGATACCCTCTCTCCCTTCAAGGAGTTAAATATGACCGATAATGCAAAGAAAATTGCCGATCAGGGACGTGTCACTAGACGCAACTTTCTGCTCGCCGGCGGAGCTGCCGTGGCGGGAAGTGCACTGGCGATGTCATGCGGCAAACAGGATGGATCCCTGAATCTCGAATCAGCCGCCGAGGGCAATGTCCGCCGTCTGCGCATTCTGGGGCGTACCGGATTCAAGGTCTCGGATATCAGCATGGGCTGCGGCAGCATCAGCGACGCCAATGTCGTCCGCTACGCCTATGACAAGGGGGTTAACTACTTCGACGTCGCCGAGTCCTACGGCAACGGTGATTCGGAGACCAAGATCGGTGAGGCGATGCAGTTCATGGATCGCAGCAAGATCTTCATTACGACCAAAGTGGTGGTTGGCGAAGAGGATACCGTCGACACTCTGGTTGATCGCTTCACCCAGTGTCTGTCGCGCATGCAAACGGACTATGCCGACTGCCTGTTCATGCACAGCATCACCGATGTCAATATGGTCGAGAACGCGCCGTTCCACGCCGCTATTGAGCGGTTGAAGGGCGATGGACGTGTCCGTTTCGCCGGGATCTCGTCGCATGGGCCCAGAGGGGCTGAAGGCGACAGCATGGACAGCGTGTTGTGCAAGGCCGCGGAGGATGGCCGTTTCGATGTCATGCTGCTGACCTACAACTTCATGAATACTGAAGAGGGCGACCGTGTCCTGGCCGCCTGTAAGAAGAATAAAGTCGGAACCACCGCGATGAAGGTGTGCCCCGGCTATCTCGAGGTGGAGCGTTGGGATCCCGATAACCGGACCACGGATTATCAGGATTACATCGACAGAATGAGCGAGCGCGGCGTAGCGGAGGAGGAATCGATTACACGGATCGTCAACTGGATTGCCCGGATGGATTCGGTTTCCGGGACCATGAAGCCGTTCACGGACAAACACGGTCTGACGACTCAGGACCAGCTCCAGAAGGCCAGCACCCAGTGGGTCCTGAGGAACCCGGACATGCACACGGTCTGTGTCTCCATGCCCGATTTCGATAGCCTGGATAACATGGTCCCCCTTTCCGGCACGGAGCTGTCGGCGGCGGGCTCCGAATTCCTGGATGAATTCCGCTACGCCAACAATCACCGCTACTGTCGCCATGCCTGCACTGCCTGCGCCGGCAGTTGTCCGGAAGCGTTGCCGGTCAGCACCATCATGCGTTACTCCTACTATTTCCAGCGGCAGGGTCGTGAGAAGCATGCGATGCTGAAATATGCTGCCCTGGGCGGCAAAGGGGCCGAAGCCTGCAGCGCCTGCAAAGCACCATGCAGCGGCGCTTGCCCGCACGGCGTGAATATCCAGAGCAATCTTGTGCGTGCCCATTCGCTGATGTCTTTGCCTGAGGCGGTAGGTTAGGAGATGACCATTAAAAGAGTTCTGCCGATTGTGATGATCCTGCTGACCTTCGCCGCGCAAGTCGCGGCGGAGGTTTTTCCCGTACCCGCGGGTTGGCGTGTTGATGGTGAGGTCCTCGAGTTTGACGGCGAGAATCTCTGGCGGCATATCAACGGGGGAGCCGATCAGTTCATCGCCTGCGGTTTTCGGCTGTTGACCACAGCCGAACTGGTGCAGGGGGACCTGATCGTGTCCGTCAACGTCAATGACATGGCGACGCCGCTGAACGCCTATGGCATCTATCACCTGCAGCGATCTGACGGCATGGTGCCGCTATCCGCCGGAGCGGCCTCCGCGGCGACACCACCCTACCAGTGGTTATTGCTCAAGGATCGGTTCTTTGTCGTTGTCGAACCCTTCGAGGGGGATATGACCGGGGAAAAAGGGGAGCAGCTGCTCAACGCAATTGCCGACGCATTGCCCGGTGACGATACACTGCCCGCCGAACTGGCGCTGCTCCCCGAGAGGGGGAAGGTTGCCGCCAGCGAGCGTTTCACCCGGGAGGCGTATCTTGGGCTGAGCGAACTGGGGCATTGCCTGTCCGCCGATTATCTGAGTGGTGATGACGGGTACCAGATCTTCACCATGATCCTCGGACAGACGGGTGACGGGACGAAGATACTGGCTGCCCTGCCTGAAAAGTGGCAGCGGCGGGAGATGGGCAAGCTGAAGGTGTGCCTCCGCACGATCCCCTATAAGGGGACTGTGGGACTGGCCTTATGGGACAATCGGATTGTCGGCGTGGCTGGCCGCCCTGATGCTGAGTCCACGCTTGAGGTGCTGACCCGGGTCTGTCGCTAGTCCGCACTGGTCCGGAGGAATGATAGCTACGGCGTCGTGAAAACGGCGCCTTTTTTTGTGGAGCCGTAAAATATCAGCCGAAATATGTCAATGTGGCAATGATTTGCTTAACCATTTCGCAATAATCAGCTATGATCTTCCGGATTCATTCATCGGATTTTCAGGTCCTGTACTCTTGGGGGGCAGTGGGTGTCATTCGGCAATATCCGTAAATCAATCATCCTGATCCTGCTCAGCGGCTTTTTCTGTCTGTTCGTTGCTACGGTCGTCAGCCTCCATTTTCTGCATGAACAGCTGATCGCCGATGCGACCAAAACCAGGTTTGAGGCGGCCGCGAGGGTCTTCTCACATGCCGACAACCAGATCAAGAATCAGCTCCAAAGACGGGCGAGCAATCTGATGGAGCTGGAGCAGCGCTTCCGCCGAGTAACCTCGTCCAGCTTTTCCGAGCATGTCGATATGGGTCGCAAGCTGAATGCAAGCGGAGGGGATCCGGGGCGTCCGCGGCGGCGGTATCTGGAGCATATCATCCTGACCGATGCCGCCGGTGATACGATCATGCAGCGGGGAGGCGGATCGCCGACAACTACTTGCGCGTATCGCGAGGAGGCGAGAAGCAAAAACGAGGCGTGCTTCCACTTTCGTTGCGGTACCGATGGCGCACTGGAGTTGTGGTATGAAGTTCCCCGTTATCACGACGGGGAGCCGGATGGTCTGCTTCAGGTGGGGAGGGATGTCTCCCCGCTTTTCCGAAGATTTCAGGAGTTGTCCGATACCGATTTTGTCCTCCTGCTCAATCCCGAACTCACCCTGGCCGGTCGCACCTCCAGCCTCTCGGGAGTTAGGGGCTCTCCTGACATGATTCAGGGCAAGCTGGTTGCCTACTCCTCACTGACGACGTGGCCTCAGGCACTGATAGAGCAACTGACGGCATCCGATCTCATTCCGGAATTGAATATCTTCACCACTCTGTTCACCCAACACCGATTCCAGATGTACAAACTCGCCTTCGGTCTGTCCGGCGGGCGGGATGTCGGCAGCATGTACCTGCTCTGCGATATCGGCACCGAGCTGGTCGCATTCCGGGCGTATGCCTCATCAATGCTCCTGGCCTCTTTGCTCATCAGCGGATTGCTGATCTGCGTTACGTGGATATTTGTCGGACGCTTGCAGCAAGGGTTGCAGGTGTCGGAGCGCCGCCGCCTCAGGGAGAGTACCCTGCGCAGCGTTGAGCAGGGTAACCATCTTGAGGGGATCCGGCAGCACCGGGATTACCTGCAGGATGTCATCGATGGCCTGCCCTATCCAACCGTGGTCGTCGACGGTCAATGTCGTATTCAACTCACCAACCAACAGCAGGAGACCAGTGTTTTAGCGGAATACCGGCCAACCTCCGCATGCTGTTACGGGGTGAGACTCCTGCAGGGGGAGGAGTGTGGTTGCAAGGGGGGTGTCTGTCCGATTCCCGGGATGATCGAATCCAGACAATCCATCAGCACGAGCGGGATCCTTGAGAGAGCGGACGGGGATGTCATGAGGTATGAGATCGATTTCACGCCGCTTGAGTCCGTTTCCGGTGAGAGCGGAAACGTCATCATCACTTTCCGCGACGTCACCCAGCGCTTCACCGACGAAAAGGCCTTGATCGAGAGCGAGACACGCTACCGCAGCCTGGTGGAACTGGCACCCAACAGCATCGTCATCCTGGTCGGCGGCATTATCACTTATACGAATCCTACGGCGCTGCGTCTGCTGGATGCCGACAACGAATCCAGGCTGATCGGACGTGAATTGTTGAGTTTCATCAGCCCGGAATTCCGCTTCAACACGATGGAGCGGCTGGCAATGGATCCGACCTCCGGCGATTCCGCCGAGATGATCCGCAGTCGGATCCACACCATCGCCGGTACATATGTCGATGTGGAGATTGGGGTGAGTCAAATCATCTACCGCGGGGAGGCTGCGCGCCAGGTGATCTTCAATGATATCTCCCGGCAGATCCATTTCGAAAACGACCTGCGGGTTGCGAAGAGGAACGCCGATATCGCCAATCAGGCCAAGAGTGAATTCCTGGCGACCATGAGCCACGAGATCCGTACGCCGATGAACGGCATTGTGGGCATGGCCAGCCTGCTCAAGGAGACCGAACTCGATCTCGAACAACGCGAATTTGTCGAGATGCTGGGCAAATCCGCCGACTCACTACTCTTGCTTCTCAATGACATACTGGATTTTTCCAAGGTGGAAGCCGGAAAGCTGGTGCTGGAGGAGAGGGAATTCAACCTGCACCAACTCTGCCTCGACAGCTGCAAACTCATGAGTGTTCGCGCAATCGAAAAGGAGCTCAAGCTCAAGTGCCTGGTCGACACCGATTGCCCGATCAACGTAATCGGTGATGCGGGCCGCATCCGTCAGGTGATTGGCAATCTCCTCAACAACGCGATCAAATTCACAAGTACCGGCATGATCTCCTTCGCGTTAAGTCATGGTCGGGACGCCAATGATCGTGACCTCTTCCGATTCAAAGTCAGGGACACCGGTATCGGCATCCCCTCAAGCAAGCTCACACAGATCTTCGATGAGTTCAGCCAGGTTGACAACACCACGACTCGCCGATTCGGGGGGACGGGGCTGGGGTTGGCGATCTCCAAAAAACTGGTGGGGATGATGGGGGGGGAATTACAGGTCTCAAGTCAAGAGGGGATCGGTTCCACATTCAGCTTCGAGTTGCCGCTGGAGGTGTGTGCCGGCAGATTGGTATCCGAGGCTGCACCGGACCTGATGCAAGTCGATCCCGCAAGGGGAGCCGATGCTGGGATTGCCGGTGATCGTCTCGTAGGTCTCCGCGTCCTGGTAGCTGAGGACAACCCGATCAACAGCAGGATAGTCGAACAGATGCTGTTCAGGATGGGCTGCGAGACGACCATGGTCACCGATGGCCATATGGTGCTGGAGCAACTTGCCGAAAATCGATTCGATTTGATCCTCATGGACTGCCGCATGCCCGGGCTTGATGGCTACGAAACCACCAGTCGGATCAGGGAGCTGGAGGGGGCTCAGGCGACCATTCCGATCATTGCCGTAACCGCCAATGCAATGATGGACGACCGTCAGAATTGTCTCGATATCGGGATGGATGATTACCTCAGCAAGCCTCTCAAGATTGATGATCTACTCGCCGCGATCGAGAGAAACGGGCTGATCGACACCCCTGTACGGGAAAAACTACGGGATGGCGCAAGTGCTTAGGCGGGAATTACAAATTCGTTCGGGATGTCGTGAAAAGTAGTTGATCTCCGGACCCCATTCCCTATGATGCAAATAATCCGTGGCAGGCTTCGCCTCCCGGATACGTCATGCAGGCGATCTGATTCGAGGTCCACTCCAGTCGCTTGCTGACCCGCCTGACTGCGTTGAAGTAGCGTGGAAGCCGTTTCGGTTTCCACGCTCATGGTTACCGGGGAGAGGGCGCATACATGAGATACTGGCGAGTTCCACTAGACGCCGAAAAAGTCAAGATTCCCCGGGGCGAAATCCACCTGATTATCAATCGTTGTAAAGGCTGCGAGTTTTGCGTGGAGTTCTGTCCGCGCGATGTACTCGTCATGTCCAAGGATTACAATGTGAAGGGCTACCACTATCCCGAAGTGGCTGTCCCCGATCAATGCGTCAACTGCGATCTGTGCCAGGTGATCTGCCCCGACTTTGCAATCTTCTGTCTCCCTCAGGACGCAGAGGCCAAATCGGATGAGGAGGTGAAAGATGGAGAAGGCTGATTCAAAGCGAGTTCTCACAGGCAGTCATTACCTTGACGGCGATCACGCCTGTACCGAGGGCGCGTTGGCGGCGGGATGCAATTTCATCGCCGGCTATCCTATCACTCCGTCAACCGAGGTGGTTGAACGATACTCCCGCCGGATCCCTGCGATCGGCGGCACGTTCATTCAGATGGAGGATGAGATCGCGTCCATCACCGCAGTCCTGGGCGCCGTCTGGGGTGGTGCCAAGGCGATGACGGTGACCTCCGGCCCCGGGTTCAGTTTGATGATGGAGAACATCGGTCTGGCCGCGATGCTGGAGACCCCCTGCGTGATCGTCAACGTCATGCGCGGTGGTCCCTCCACGGGGTTGCCGACAATGGTCGGACAGGCGGATGTCATGCAGGCGCGCTGGGGATCCCATGGCGATTACGAGATCATCGCCCTTGCGCCGCAATCTCCGCAGGAGGCCTTCACGCTGATGATCGATGCCTTCAATCTGGCCGAGCGTTATCGACTGCCGGTGATGGTGATGCTCGACGAGTGCATCGGCCACATGACCGAGAAGGTCGTGATCCCCGAGGCGTGTGAAATCGAGATTCGTCCGCGACGCATCTCCACCAAGGAGAAGGGTGAGTATTTGCCGTATGAGATCGGCGCCGACATGGTGCCCGACATGGCCCATGCCGGTGAGGGGCACCGGTACCACATCACCGGCCTGACGCACGATGAGCGGGGATATCCCGCCATGGACGCCGAGGTGCACGACAAGCTCGTACGCAGGTTGTGCGACAAGGTCCGTGAGCAGGCCGACGACATCATCATGCTCGATGAGGATGGTATGGATGGTGCGGAGATAGTGCTGATCTCCTACGGCATCACCTCCCGTGTGGCCCGCGCTTCGATTGAGGCCACCCGCGCGGCCGGGATCAAGGTCGGCAGCTTGCGTTTGCAGACCCTTTGGCCGTTCCCCGAAAAACGGATCGGCGAGTTGGCCGGCAAGGTGAAGGCGTTTGTCGTCCCCGAGGTCAATTACGGCCAGATCAGCCTTGAGGTCGAGCGGTGTGCCGCAGGTCGGGCGCAAACGCTCCTGGTTCCGCATATGGGTGGGGGCGTACACGATCCCGCCGTCATTACCCGGGCGATTGAGGAGGCTGCAAAATGAGCGACGCCATGAAGCGAACCGATCAGCATCCTCTGGACGATATTCTCCGCAGCGACCGCCTGCCGCATATCTGGTGCGCGACTTGCGGCATCGGCACCGTGGTCAAGTGTTTCGCCGAGGCGATCCAGCGAACCGAGATCCCGCTGGACGACGTTGCCGTCGTTTCGGGGATCGGTTGTACCGGTCGCGTGGCCGGCTACGTGAAATTGGATTCCTACCATACGACCCATGGGCGGGCCATTCCCTTCGCCACGGGTTTGAAGCTGGCCAACCCCAGGCTCAAGGTCGTGGTGTTCAGCGGTGACGGCGATCTTTCCGCGATCGGTGGGAATCACCTGATCCATGCCGCCCGGCGCAATATGGACCTCACCGTCATCTGTGTGAACAACTTCATCTACGGCATGACGGGCGGGCAGGCGGCGCCGACGACGCCGAACACCGCCAACACCTCGACGACCCCTTTCGGCGCGTTCGAACCGCCCTTCAATCTGCAGAAGCTGCTTGAAGCGTGCGGCGCCAGTTACCAGGCGCGCTGGACATCGCTGCATGTCCGGCGTCTGACCAACTCGATGACCGAAGCCCTGCTCAAACCGGGATTCAGTTTTGTCGAGGCGATCGCGCCCTGCTCCACGCTCTACGCGCGACGCAACCGTCTGGGTAGCGGTTTCGACCTGATGAAGTTTTACCACGACAACAGCGAGATCCAGCATGGAGCCGATCCTCGTGAGGTGGATATCTCCTTCCAGGATTCAATCATCGTGGGCAAGTTCATTGATCGCGAGCGTCCGACCTGGCAGCAACTCAATGATGCACAGCACAACCGGTCCCTGGGCGAGAAGTACTTCCGCCACGACATTGTGGAGGCCGGTGGGGAGGTGAGCGATGCCTAGAACCGAGATCCGGATCACCGGCTACGGCGGGCAGGGCGTTATCCTGACCGGCTACATCTTCGGCAGGGCGGCAGCGATCCATGCGGATCTGCACTCCACGATGACGCAGAGTTTCGGGCCGGAGGCGCGTGGCAGCGCCTGCAGCTCGGCTCTGGTCGTGGATGACGGCATAATCGCCTACCCCTACCTGAACGATACCGACGTACTGATCGCCCTCTCACGCGAGGGTTACGAGAAGTACAAAGTGGAATTGAAGACGGGTGGGACGCTGATCTACGACAGTGACATGGTGCAGCCGCAGGATACGGGCGATGTACGGATGTACGGCGTCCCGGCGGCCCGCATCGCCGAGGAACTTGGCAATCGCATCGTGCAGAACATCGTTGTTGTCGGATTCACGACTGCCGTCACGGATCTGGTGGATGTCGAAGCGGTGAAAAAATCGGTCAAGGGTTCCGTGCCCAGCGCGCTGGTCGACATGAACCTGGAGGCCTTCAGAAAGGGTTATGAGTTCTATCAAAAGTAAAGGGATCTTGGTCATCGGGGCCGGAATCACGGGAATACAGACCTCTCTTGATCTCGCGCACGCCGGGTTCCGGGTTCACCTGCTCGAACGTTCGCCCTCTATCGGCGGTCGGATGAGTCAGTTGGACAAGGTATTCCCGACGGTCGACTGCTCTATATGAATCCTGGGTCCCTTGATGATGGATGCCGGTCGGCATCCCGGGATCGAATTGCATACTCTCTCCGAGCTCACGGGGCTGCGCGGACGTGCCGGTGCCTTCAGAGCCACCGTCCGTAAGCATCCGCGTTATGTGGACCCGGAGCTGTGCGTTGCCTGCGGTCGTTGCACCGACGTGTGTCCGCAGGTGCGTCCGAATCCGTATGATATCGGACTGAAATCCGCGAAGGCCATCGACCGTCTGTTTCCTCAGGCCGTGCCCGCCGCCTATCACATCGATAAGGATGTCTGCCTCAACGACAACATTATGTACTGCGAGCGCTGTATCCGCGCCTGCGAGCCCGACGCGATCGATTTCGATCAACGCGAGGAGACGTTGGAGCTGGAGATCGGGTCGGTGATCGTGGCCACCGGTTTCGATGAACTCGATCCGCGCGAACTGCTCCCTTTTGGTTACGGAAGTTCGCGCAATGTGCTGACCGGCCTGGAGTTCGAACGGCTGCTGTGCGCAACCGGACCGACCGGCGGGCACGTCGTGCGTCCCACCGATCTCAAGGTGCCGGAGCGTATCCTCTTCGTGCAGTGTGTGGGCTCTCGTGGTGAGGGGGGACGTTCCTACTGCTCCCGCTACTGTTGCATGAACTCCGTGAAGTCCGCGATGCTTGCCCACGAGCATGAACCGACTCTGAAGGGGAGCACGCTGCTCTTCACCGATATGCGCGCCGATGGGCGCGGCTACGATGCTTTCGTCGAGCGCTGCCTGGAGAGGGATCAGATCAGCACCATGCGGGGACGTCCGGCGAAGATCGAGGAGAACCCCGAGACGGGCGATCTGAGCGTCTGGGTCGAAGATTTCGAAGCCGGCAGGCCAACCCGCATCGAGGCGGGTATGGTCGTGCTCTCCTCTGCTGCCCTGCCCGCCGGTGGGACGCCCGAGCTGGGACGTATTCTGAGGATCGAATTGGATGAAAGCGGTTTCGTCAAACGGAAGTGTCCGGACGAATCGCCGACCAAAACGACACGTCCCGGCATCTATGTGGCCGGCAGTGCCGGTTCACCCGCAATAATCCCCGAGTGCGTGGCGCAGGGTGCCGCCGCCGCATCCGCCGCGAGTACACACGTCCTTGCCGAGCGCAACACGAAGGAGCAGGGTGAGCATGTCGCTCCCATCGATTCCTCCGGTCCGCCGCGCATCGGCGTCTTTGTCTGCCACTGTGGAGCCAACATCGCAGGGGTGGTCAACGTTCAGGAGCTGCGCGAGGAGGCGGCGAAGCTGCCCGGCGTGGTCTATGCCGGGGATGAACATTTCGCCTGCGCCGAGATCTCCCAGAAGGTCATCGAAGAGGTGATCACCGAGCACAAGCTCAACCGTATCGTTGTCGCCGCCTGCACGCCGCGCACTCACGAACCGGTGTTCCGCGATGTCCTCAGTCGACGCGGTCTCAATCCCTTCCTGTTCGAGATGGTCAACATTCGCGATCAGTGCACCTGGGTGCATTCGGATGTGCCCGATGAGGCGCAGGCGCGCGCGCGTGATCAGATCCGTATGAGCGTGGCGCGCGCCGCGCGACTGGAGCCGCTGACTCCGATTCGGGTGGACGTCAATCGACGCGTCGTCGTGATTGGCGGCGGCATCTCCGGAATCCGCGTGGCGCTTGATCTGGCTGCGCAGGAGTTCGAGGTGACGCTGGTTGAGGTTGACGAGCAGATGGGGGGCGTGACGGCGAAGCTGGGTACGGCTGTCGGCGAACCCGGTCAAGCGCTGACCACGCTGAAGAGGCAACTGAAGCGCTCACCGGTCAGAGTGTTGCGGCAAACGGATATTGCCCGCGTTGATGGTTACGTCGGCAACTTCATCCTAACACTCCACCCGGGCGAAGAGGAGTTGACCGCCGGTGCGATCGTGCTGGCGATCGGCGCCAAGCCGTACGATCCCACGGGACGGTTCGGTTTCGGAACGAAGAGCAATGTCATTACTAATCTGGATCTCGAACGCCGCCTCAGGGATGAGAGTGATGTCCTCGGCGGAGGTGAGGGGGGTGTCCCGGCTACCGCGGTGATTATCCAGTGTGTCGGTTCCCGCTGCCGGGAGGAGGGGTGCAACCAGGGGTGCTCCCGCTACTGCTGCCCGTCGACGGTCAAACAGGCGCTCAAGCTGGCGGCGCTGGGTACGCGCGTTACGGTGCTCTATCGCGACATGCGCATGGTGGGGCCGGGTATGGAGGCCCTGTATCGCGAAGCCCGCGGAGCGGGTGTTCTGTTCGTGCGTGTTCCGGACGGTGGGCAAATGACGGTTGTCGGCGATACTCTGGCCGAGGCTGTCGTCGCCGATGACATGCTGCCCGACCGCGAGATTGAAGCGCCCGCCGAATTGGTGATCCTGGCCGTCGGGCTGGTTCCCGACAATGAGTTGATTTTGCGTATCAAGGAGCTCCTGAAGACTCCGGTTGGTCCCGATGGCTTCCTGATGGAGCGTCATCCCGAACTGGGGCCGGTCGAAACTGTCGTGGACGGAGTATTCGTCTGCGGTACGGTCACCGGAGCCAAGTCGATTGCCGACTCCCTGGCCGAAGCCGGAGCTGCCGCGGGCAAGGTCAGCCGCCTGCTGTCGCGACAGGCGCTGACGCTGGAGCCGACCGTGGCCGAGGTTGATCGTCTGCTCTGCCGCGCGTGCGGCAAGTGTGTCGAGATCTGCGAGTATCAGGCCCCCTCCCTGGCTGATGACATGTTCGGTTTGCAGGCGGCGTCGATCAACAAGGCCTCCTGCAAGGGCTGCGGCACCTGCGTCTCCTGGTGTCCGACGGGAGCGATCAAGGCCTGCCACTTCACCGATGGTCAGATCGAGGCGATGATGGAAACGATGCTGCAGTGGGAGAAGATGTGAATAACAGCGATTTCGAACCGCGGATAGTGGTGTTTGCCTGCAACTGGTGTTCGTACGCCGGAGCCGATACGGCTGGCGTCAGCAGGTTGCAGCACTCGCCCAAATTCCGGGTCATCCGGACCATGTGTTCGGGGCGTGTCAATTCGGTGCATATCCTCAAGGCCTTCGAGATGGGGGCCGACGGAGTCCTGGTGTCCGGATGTCACATCGGCGATTGTCACTACATGTTCGGCAATCACTGGGCGATCAAGCAGTTCGATGTCACGCGCGATCTGCTCAACATGCTTGGCCTGGAGGAGGCGCGCACGCGGCTGGAATGGGTGTCTGCGGCGGAGGGTCCCAAGTGGGCCTCCCTGATCGATGAATTCGTGACCACGATTCAGCAGCTCGGTCCCAGCCCGCTGCGGGGGGAATCCACCGAGGAGTCCTTCGGCGACCGTGAGATCGACATGGAGGTGAACGGGTAATGGCGAATACCGAATTGAAAGGGGCCATGCGCTGTCTGGACTGCGGTAAATGCACATCCGCCTGTCCCGTGGCGCGCTTCAATCTTGTCCTCTCTCCCCGGAGATTGATCCGGCAGCTCGGTTGCGGAGTGGATGCGGGTTGCGGCGACGCGCTCTGGTCCTGTCTGACCTGCGGCCGCTGTGATGCGGTTTGTCCGCAAGAGGTGCCGATCACCGCCGCCATGCCGCTGCTGCGCGCCGATGTGCGTGCGGAGGGGGGCAAGCCGCCCTTCACACGCTGCGGAGCGATGGAGAGCGTGGCGACGATTCAGTCGCAGGGGCCCGTTCCCCAGAACCGGCTGGAGTGGCTCACCGACGACCTGCGCACCGACCCGGAGAGCAAAACGCTGCTCTTCATAGGCTGCACCCCCTACTTCGACAAGTTCTTCGTCGAGCACGATGTCGATACCCTGGCGGCGGTGAAGGGGGCGATCCGGATTCTCAATGCAATGGGCATAGAGCCCGCCGTGCTGGCCGATGAGCGCTGTTGCGGACACGATGCACTCTGGTCCGGGGACGAAAAGACCTTCAGCGATCTGGCTCATCTGAATCTGGAGATGTTCGCCAAGGCCGCACCCGATCTGATCGTGACGGTCTGCCCGGAATGCTCACTGACCCTCGGGCGCACCTACCCGGAACGTTTTGAAGCGCCCGGCTGTCCGGTCAAACACATCACCGAGGTGGTCTCGGAGCATTACGAGGAGCTGGAGTTCACCGCACGCGAGCTGACGGTGACTTTCCAGGATCCATGTCGATTGGGGCGTCATCAGGATCTGTATGTCGAGCCGCGCGAGGGGCTCGAGATGATTCCCGACCTCGAACTGAGAGAGATGCCGCGGAATAGGGCGGCAGCCGTTTGTTGCGCGGGCTCATGGCTCACCTGTAATCAGGCGAGCAAGAAGATTCAATCCGATCGCCTCGCGGAGGCAGAGGCGACCGGGGCGGAACTGATGGTGACGGCCTGTCCCAAGTGCCTGATCCATTTCCGCTGCTCTCAATCCGGCGTCGGGGAGGAGCCCGGGATCGAGATCCGGGACTTCGCAGACCTGCTCGCCGAGTCACTGCAATAGAGGAGGAAAGGAGGTGAACCGTATGCCGAAAGCTCTACCCCGTATAGGAGTCTTCGTTTGCGATTGCGGCTCGAACATAGCCGGAACCGTGGACACCCAGGCGGTAACCGATTACGCCACCACTCTGCCCGGAGTCGTCGCGGTAGTGAGGAACAAGTACACGTGCGCCGAACCTGGACAGCAGGAGATCAAGAAGGCGATCGTGGAGGAGAAGCTGGAGCGTGTCGTCGTGGCGTCCTGTACGCCGCGGATGCATGAGCCGACTTTCCGTGGATGTGTCTGGGATGTCGGTTTGAACCCCTATCTCATGGAGATGGCGAATCTTCGTGAACACTGTTCCTGGGTGCATGGAGACGACAAGGAGGGCGCCACCGCCAAGGCCAAGGATCTGGTTGCCAGCGCAGTCGCGCGTGCAGCCAAACTCGAGGCTCAGGAGGAGGCTGTCTTCCCGGTCACCAAAGCGGCGCTGGTGATCGGTGGAGGCATTACCGGGATTCAGGCCGCCATGGATCTGGCGGACGCCGGTCATCAGGTCTATCTGGTCGAGAAGGAGGCGAGTATTGGCGGGATCATGGCCCAGCTTGACAAGACCTATCCCACCATGGACTGCTCGATATGAATTCTCGGACCAAAGATGATGGATGCCGGTCGGCATCCCCTGATCAAATTGATGAGTTACAGCGAGATTGAGGACGTCAATGGTTACGTCGGCAATTTCAAGGTTACGGTTCGCAAGAAGGCGCGCTACGTGGACGAAACCGTCTGCAACAGTTGCGGTGAGTGCGAGAAGGTGTGTCCCGCAATCCATCCGGACGAGTTCCAGATGGGGTTGGCGACACGGAAGGCTGTGCACCTGCCCTTCCCGCAGGCCGTGCCGTCGGCCTACCTGATCAACATGGAGAATTGCCTGGGCACGAATCCCATCGCCTGCGGCAAGTGCGCCGAGGTCTGCGAGAAGAATGCCATCAACTATGATATGCAGGATGAGATCGTCGTCCTGGATATAGGTGCGATCGTGGTGGCGACGGGGATCGATGTCTACGATCCCACGCAGCAGGATGAATACGGCTATACGCGATTCCAGAACGTGATTACGAGTATGGAGTTCGAGCGGCTTATCTGTGCTGGAGGGCCGACGGTCGGCCATCTGGTGCGGCCGGGTGATCACACCACGCCGCTGCGGATCGGTTTCATCCAGTGTGTCGGTTCCCGTTCGCTGCGCGATGGGGCGGGTTTCTGCAGCAACATCTGCTGCATGAACACGGTCAAGGATACGCTGCTGATTCGCGATCATTATCCCGACGCCGAGTGCTCGGTCTTCTATATCGACATCCGCGCGTTCGGTAAGGGATTCGAGGATCTTTACGACAAGAGTCGCGAGGCCGGCGTCAAGTACATCCGCGGTATTCCGGGTGAGATTACGGAGGACCCCGCCACCGGCAATCTGCGCATGGTGGTGGAGAACACGACTACGCGGTCGATCGAGGAGCACGAGTTCGACATGATTGTGCTGTCGGTCGGTGTGCGGCCCCGAGCGGACGGCGGCGATATCCGTCGACATTTGACGCTGTCGCAAACCTCCGATGGTTTTCTGATGGAGGCCCATCCCAAGCTCAAGCCGGTGGACGCGCCGACGCGCGGCGTGTATATCGCGGGTTGCGCCGAAGCACCGAAGGACGTCAAGGAGAGCGTGACCCAGGCCAGCGCCGCTGCGGCGAGGGCGGGCGTATTGCTCAATGCGGGGAAGGTGACCGTGGAGGCGATCACCTGTACCATCGACAATGATCTCTGTCACGGTTGCGGAGCCTGCGAAAAGGTCTGCCCCTATGGAGCGATCACCGTGGATAAGGGGGCAAAAACGGCAGCGGTGGTTGAAGCCGCCTGTGCCGGATGCGGCACCTGTGGTTCCGCTTGCCGATTCGATGCGATCACGATGCGGCATTTTACGGATGCGCAGATCGTGGCCCAGGTCGACGCCCTGCTGGCGGAGCGGCAGAGCGGGAAGGTTATCGTCTTCGCCTGCAACTGGTGCTCCTATGCAGGGGGCGATACCGCAGGCACGAGCCGCATGCTTTATCCCGCGAGTAATCGTTTGATCCGTACGATGTGCAGCGGGCGAATCTCCGAGGAGTTCGTGCTGCGCGCGTTCCGCAAAGGGGCGCCGATAGTGCTGGTTTCCGGTTGCCACTTCGCGGATTGCCACTACATCGACGCAAACCGTCAAACAGTCAAACGTGTTTATCGCTTGTGGAAGCAGTTGGAGAAGCTGGGGATTCGCACCGAACGGCTGCAGTTGGAATGGATCAGCGCGGCCGAGGGTCCCAAATTCCAGAAGACGATGCGCGAGATGGAGGAGTTGCGTGCCCAGGTGACCCAGGAGGAGATCGATCACACCGTGAAGGTGTTGACCGAGCAATTCGAGAAGCGTCGCCTGAAAAAAGTGAGGAGCTGACGGCATGGAAAAGATGTGGGTGTTCAAGTGTCAGCGCTGCGGTTGTGATTATCAGGAGGTCTACGACCCCAAGGCGGCGCTGCGGGAGAGATCCTGCCCGCAGTGTCGCTCCAACAGCGTGCGCCCGTTGCACGATGTCGATTCGACGAAAAGACAGGCGAAGGGATAAGCGACGATGAAGGAGAAAAAACGGGTGCGGATCAGTCATGATTTCCGAGAGCAGTTGGGGCTTGTGCTCGAGGGGGATGGCGTCAATTACTGTTACCAGTGCGGTGCCTGCGTGGGGGACTGCCCCACCGCCCGCTTCAGTGAGGATTTCAACCCGCGGACCATCATGCAGTCCGTTCTCTATGGCCTGAAAGAGGAGATCGCCTCGGATACGCTGCCTGTCTGGATGTGCTCCAATTGCTTCACCTGTTTTGACCGCTGCCCGCAAGAGGTCAAGCCGATTGAGGTGATCATCGCCCTCAAGAATCTGATGGCGAGTGAGGGGATCGTTCCGAAAGGTGTGGAGGCGGCTGCTGCAGGTATCCTGAAAACGGGGCGCAGCGCGATAGTGTCCAATACCACCGTACGTCGTCGTGAGGAGTTGGGACTGCCGCCCCTGGAGGAGCTGGATGCCGGGGAATTACGTACCCTTCTGGATGCGGACGCAAATGGGGAGGGGGAAAAATGAAGCTGGCCTTCTTTCCCGGATGCATGATTCAGGTGAGATTCCCGCAGATGGAGGCGGCGGTGCGGAAAACCGCGCCGGCGCTCGATGTCGAGTTGATAGACCTGCCTGGACTTGGCTGTTGTCCTGACCCCGTCTTCTTTAAATCGCTGCACAAACTTGATTGGTTGACCCTTGCCGCCCGCAACCTGGCGATCGCCGAGCAGGCGGGACTCGATTTCGTCACGATCTGCAGCGGATGCACCGAGACGCTGGCGGAGGCCTCCCATCTGCTCAATGATGATGCTGATCTGCGCGGACAGGTAAACGAACGTCTGCACAAAATCGGCATGGAGTACAACGGTGGAGTGGCGACGCGTCATCTGATCACCGTGTTGCGGGACAATCTGGGGTTCGAACGGCTGACTGCTTCGGTGACTCGTCCTCTGACCGGTTTGCGTGTTGGAGTGCACTACGGTTGTCATCTACTAAAGCCGCGTAAGATCATGCAAGTCGATGATCCGGATCACCCCACGGTGTTCGAGGATATGCTGCGGGCCATCGGCGCCGAGCCTGTCGATCATGTGGAGCGGGTGATCTGCTGCGGCAAATCGTGCCGCGATTGCAACTTGCCTGAGGAGATGACATTGACGGTATTGAGATCGCTCAAGACGGCAGAGGTCGACATGATGGGGGTGATTTGCCCATCGTGTTTCGATTCCTTCGATATCGGGCAGATCAAGATCTCCCGCAAACACAAGCTGGGCTACACAATCCCGCCCGTCTACTACTTCCAGTTGCTTGCGTTGGCTCAAGGGCTGACGCCGGCAGAGGTCGGATTGGACAAGCATAAGATCAAGTCGGAGAGACTGCTGACTTTGTAGGGGGAAGGGCTGAATCCAGAGGGGATTCAGCCCGTTGAAGGTTAACGGTGCCGTTGCCAGTCCAGCTCCGTAACGTAGTGTTCCATCTCCTGCCACAGAGTCTTCATATCGCAATGCATCACGATCAGATCCTGCTTCTTGCCGTCCAGGTCGCGCACGTAATCCTTGAGGACCGCCTCCTCTTTGAACCCCAGCCCTTTGACGATACTATAGGCAGCCATCTGCGGACGCATGAGCTGTACAACGATCTCCTCGACCTTCTTCCGCATAGCCAGCATGAAGAGCTCTCTTGCTATCAACTTGCCGAGACCCTTACGCCTGAACTTCCTGCCTATGATCATCCGCATCTCGGCCACATGCCTCTTCCAGTGATCGCTTTGCAATTCGAGGACACCGGTTGCGATAACCTGATTGCCAACGAGAACGATGAGGCGATTGAGATTGTCGCTGCCTTCGATGGCCCGAATTCTATTTTCAATTTCCGATCGTTTCGTGACATCAAAACGTAAATAATTCCTATCCGCTTTCGACAGGGTGGAAAAAAAGGAGTATGTGGCATCGATGTCGGTGAGCTCGATTGGTCGAATTACAACATCCGCTCCAATCCTGAGCGAAGTCATATTCTTCAGTGAATCTGCAAGTACTGGTTGTGACATGATATCGACCTTCCTGGTTTCCCTTTGAAACCCAACTTCGTTAGAATTGATGTATACAGTGATAGTATACTAAAACCGGGAATATGTCACGGGGGAATACAGTATAGCGAATAGATGGCGATCAATCGTAAGGAACGCTCAGGAATGCTTTTGAGACTCCAAACTGTGGTACTGCCGAGGGATTACTCCCCTAACGTGAAATTATTAAGGGGGATAGGGTGAATTACGGATTGCTGGCGTTGAATCGTATCCGGAGCATATTTTGCCACCGAATTTCAGTGGGCAGTTGCTTCAAATGCCTTGAATTCGATACTGTTTTCGGTCAACATCATGTTTGCAGGCCTGAATTTCAGAAGGAAGCCCGCCCCTTTATATAGGGTGTTGTGTGGCATGGAGTTGATGGAGCCATCGAAGCGATTAATCAAATAGTGGCAACGAGGTAGGCCGAAACCTCGAGAATTATCGCTGCTTGAACCCTCTACGAACAGATTGGGAATCTGAGCAGGGTCAAGACCGGGGCCATTGTCCGTAATCTCCAGATGAATCCATTCATGCCTGGCCTTCAGGTGAAAGTGGATTTCGGGGTTGGCAATGTCCTTGAGCGCATCCTTGGCATTGCCCAGTATATTTTCAAGAACGATGAACAGGCATTTCCTGTCAAAAAAGATCGGCAGTGCGGGGACCGGCTCCAGATGATACACGGTTTGGATCGGATGAGCTTTGTCCGCAAGGCAGGCACGAACCGTCTGCATCAGTCCGACTCCCAGATCGGTTGTGAAATGTATCCGAGTCTCGGTGACTATCTTCTTGATACACTCAGAAACATGAACTGCTTGTCGCTGAATACCCTTCAGAAGAAGCGAGTGTAATGGACCGCCTGATTCATAGCGCCGGATGAAGAATCTGAAGAGCCATAGGTGCCAGCCAAGTGGATTTGAGGTTCGCTGAGACCGGCTCAGAGACCTGTACAGGTTGTTGATGGTCCTGATCATGTTCAGGGAGTCCTGGGTATGCAGGATATGGAGCAGGTGGTCCATATCCTGTGAGGTCGTGTTTTCAGGCGACCGAAGTCCAATTTTACATAACCTGTCGAAGAGACTCTTCCCGCCGGGGGAGCTGATGGAGCGTTCAAGGAGGCGATAGAGCAGATACCAGATCTCCCAATTGACCGGGGAGGTTGCCGGGGGAGCAACCGGTTTCTTGTTGATTCGGATGAATGCAACCAGCAGTCCGCCAGTGAGGAGACCCGTCAGGAACAGTAACAGTCCGGCGGGCAAAGTACGCTTGCTCGGAGCCAGTTGGGCAAGGGTCAACCGGTTCCCGTTTAGATAGGCGGGCTGAATCTTCCCCCCTTCCCATTGCCAGAAACAGGTGGGCAGGAAACAGGGGGTGGTGCCCTGAGCCGGATCCGGTTTCAGAATGGCCAGAGTATTCAGGTCGTTATCCAGAATCAGACCGCCTGAATCGGCAACCGTGACGACGATCTCCAGGTTGCCGTCACCCACTAGATCGCACAGGGTCTGGATGCTTACGCTTTTATCGAACTCCCTCTCGGCAATAGTCTCCAGATCCAGATTGAGGTGGGCGATCCTGCCGTTCTGTAGGGCCAGCAGGATGTCATCGCAGCCATCCTGGTCCAAGTCGGCGACAATGACGCTGTAGGTGTTGGCCTGAAGCGTGCGATACTTCAGGATCTCACCGCTCAGGCTTTTCAGCTCAAGTCTGCTGGGTTTATCATCCTTCACTCCGCTGGATATGTTCACCAGCCGGGCAATGGGGTGGCCATCGTGTCTCACCAGGCGCTGCTTGACATGTGAGTGGATCGATCCCCGAGCATTGCATTCGACCAGTTCCCCTGTCTCGCTGATCACCAGTTCGTAACTGTGATCATCTCCGCCTATATCCTGCACGAACGTTCCGTTGCCCGGTGAGGATGTACCGAACAGCATCTCGAGATGACCATCGCCGTCAAGATCGGTCACGCCGCCGCAGGTCGGGGGGCTGGGGACGTTGCGTTGCCATTTGATCCCCACATCCGGCTTATAGAGAAGTACCGAACGCTGAGTACCGCCAAAGGCGGTGCCGATCTGGATGACGACACCCCGCCTGTCAGGCAACACGATTACGGGCAGCAGGCTGGCGGTGTTCATGGGCTTCGTCAGCAGCCCGGGGATCGCCACTTTGAATAGGCATTGTGCCTTGTGGCTGTAATCGGGAACCTGACTCCAGAATTCCAGCGTGTCGGGCTTGAGCGAATAGAAGAGCAGCTCCAGGACCCCGTCATCGTTCAGGTCATCAGGCGGCAGGCAACGATAGTGACCCTGGAGATTGAATTGGAGGTGGTCGGAGAAGGTGGTGGCATGGCGCGAGCTATGGATGAGCAGGATCGTGCAATCATTCAACTTGTCGTACTGGCTGAACAGGATGTCGGCGCATTGATCGTGATTGAGGTCCTTGCACGAGATGAATTCGAACTCATCCCTGATACAGTGGGCCTGGTAGACATCCTCGACTGTCCACGGAATGAAATCCGCTCCGCAGTCGGGCGCCAGTACCATGAGCGCCAGCAACATTGTGCTACCCGCGTGGTGACTGCGCGCCTTTCCGGTATTGCTCTCGACAACGGCTCCCTTGCTCCTTTTACGCGTACGACGGACACAGCGCAATGCCTGTGCGATCAACAGCAGGATGAGCACCGCCAGACAGATTATGAAGATGCCTAAATGTCCCTCACCCGATCTCAGTCCGAATGCGTCAAACAGTGCCGTCATGATGCGACCTGCTTGGCCTGCGATACGGTCGTGGAGTCATTGAGGTCCAGCACCACCAACAGCCCGCTATCAGTCACTTCGATGTCCGCCAGACTGTATTTCTTGAGGATAGGCGAGGTGACGGAGTGGATATTCCGGAAGGGCATGCCCTGCCCGGCAGAGTCCGAGGTGCTCAGGTGGAGATCATGACCCTGTTTGACGAAACTGAATGCGATCTCCGCTTGCCTGGCATCCGTGAAACGGTGCATATGAATTTCGACCAAGGCGTTGACGATCGTGAAGAAATCCGTGTCGAGCATCACCATGTGGTCGTTCATGTTGATGTTCGTGAAAGAGATACTGAGATTCTGGAGGCGGAATCCCGCAACCTTCCACTTCTGGAGCCAGATGATCAACAAGTCGCCCAGAGTCCTGGAAAGTTTCTCCTGCACCTGATCCTTGAAAACCCTAACCGTCTCAATGCAAACCTTCAGGGATTGCTTGAATTCCTGCAGGGCGTTGTCGGACAGAAGCCCGCTCTCAAACACCTCATTTGCATGCTTTTCGCAAATCTCGCATGCCTGACTGAACTCGCCGCAAGGGGAGTTCCGACGATTCGTGTCATCAAGGATGGTGATCAGATCTTTGAGTGCCGGCAACGGATACCTGATGAAGAAGGCCGTGGTGGTCCGAAACCGTTCAAACAGGCGGGAGTGTTCAAGTTCATCATAATTGTTGAGATGGAAGAGCATCCGTTCCAGGTTCTTGCGATAGGCGCGGGAGTGACGGAATTCGCGGATTGAGGGATAGAGTTCCTGCCAGTAAACGGGGGTGTTATCGATGTCGAGCAGGTTGACCCCATCGACAAGAGCCAGTTGCGGTCGCGCAGCCCTCCCCCGCTTGGTCTGCACAATGAGCAGAATGATCAACGGGACCGGCAGAAGCCAGGGGAACCAGACGGGTAGCGGGCCGGCGACAATACCGGGGTTCCTGTCCAGACAGAAAACGCTGGCCTGATGTGAACTGACGGGTATGATCATCCGGCCTTGGCTTCCCGATTGCAACCAGTATTGCGGATTGCTGCTGTTGAGTTCGGAGTTCAAGGTGATGGGGGACTGGAGCGCTGCCAGAGGCTGCATCCGAGAATCCAGGACGGCAATCCGACCGCCTATATTGACCAGGATCTCCTGCTGGCCGTCACCAAACAGATCGAAACTGTACATCGGAGTGACGCGTGCCTCGCACCACCATCGCCCTATCTCCGCAAGATCGCCATTGTACAGCACCAGACTGCCGTCATGAAAACCGGCGAGGATCTGCTCGTTGCCATTTCTGTCGAGATCGATGGTGATGAGACGGGTGAGAGATGCATGGCATTGGAGAACTTTCTCCAACTGCCCCTCGTGATCGAATATGCGCAGTTGGTCGCGACGTCCGGAGTCGTTGCGCAGCATGGCACCGATCAGGTAGCCCGGGGCGGCGCTAGTGCGCAACGGGAAGGTGGTTGCCTGCGAGTAGGCACCTCCGGCAGCCCGATGCATGACCATCGAGCCGTCCAGGCGGCGTACGACCCAGTAGCTGCGGCTGTCGTCTTCACCGGGTATCCGATTGCCCTGCATGTCGGCAAAGCTGGTTTGAAAGAGTAGATGATCCTGAAGCGCGGACGCCCCATCGTCGGGGAGATTGCTCATCCTGGGTATTGCGAAATGCTGCGGATATCTCAGACGTCCGGCAGAGGGGAAGTAGTTCCGGAATCCATTCCGATCGATAAGCAGCAGGCCGGAGGGTCCATCGATCCTGCTTGGTTGAAAATTGATGAGGGCCATGCCCAGATCGGGCAGAGCCAATCCGTCCGAACGACATTCCAAAGTGGGATTGGAGAAGAGAGCGGGCAGCTCCGCAGGGGAGAGCTCGAGCAGGGGCTCGCTCCGCACCTCCGAGGCCCAGTGGGTCAGTTCGATGATTTTGATATGTAAGCCATCCGAGCGATTTTCCCAGAAGACAAGATCATCGCGAGCATCGGCATTGAGATCACCGAAGGCGGCAAGCCCACCCTGATGAGCCTTGAACGAGGTGCTCCAGCGAAGACCAAAATCGTATAATTCGGAATCGTAGACCTGAGCCCGACCAAGGGCCGCCGGTCGCGACGCGTTACTGCTCGCAACGATCAACGTTTCATCGCTGCCCTTGGCGTCAATCAGGTGGAAACCCGTGCCGACCAGACTCTGGATTTCGGTGAAGCGATACTTGAAGTTCACGTCCGAGGACAGAATGATCCGTTCGCCCTGGCCCGCAGAGGCGATCCGGGCCGGGAAGGATATCAGCAGGAGGCCAATAAACGCAGCAAGGTAGCGGTGAATAGCCATTATCCCATCAAGGGTTTGGGAAGAGCGACAGCAAGAATTGTAGCAGAGTGGGTTGGTCGAAGATAGCGCATTCAAAGGAGATTATCTTTTTCTCCTCTATTGAGATCCGTGTGGGATCTGTGCGATGCTCCCCCGGCTCCAGCGGAATGGATTACGATGTGACTCAGCAAACTCGCGCCTACCTGTATGCCGCCTTGGCCGTATTCTTCTGGTCGACGGTGGCTTCGGCCTTCAAGATCTCGTTGCGTGTGTTGACTCCCGCCCAGTTGCTGCTGGTCGCCTCCCTTGCCTCGACACTCATCCTCTTCATAACGTTGATTATTCGCGGGGAGATAACCGACCTGCGCCGGTCAACCAAAAGGGATCTCCTCAACTCAGCGGTTATGGGGTTGATCAACCCCTGCGTCTATTACCTAATCCTCTTCAAGGCCTATTCCCTGCTCCCCGGACAGGAGGCGCAGCCGCTCAACTTCACCTGGGGTATCATCCTGCCGCTGCTGTCCGTGCCGTTGCTCGGACAGAGAATCCGGCCCGTCAGTTTCCTGGCGATACTCCTCAGCTTCGCGGGGGTGTACGTGATCGCGGTGCGCGGCGATCTCCTCTCCTTCAGCTTCGCCAACCCCCTGGGGACCGGGCTGGCCCTCGGCAGTTCCCTGCTCTGGGCGCTGTACTGGATCCTGGGTATGCGTGACGGTCGCAAGGAGACGGTGAAGCTGTTTCTCAATTTCGTCTGGGGCACGCTCTTCGTTCTCATCTGGACCTTTGCCCGCGGCGAACTCGATATCACCGCCCGTGCCGGTTGGCTGGGGGGGGCATATGTCGGGATCTTCGAGATGGGTCTGACCTTCGTGATCTGGTTGACGGCACTCCGCCTTTCGCGAACCACGGCCCAGGTGGCCAACCTGATCTTTCTCGCCCCGTTCGTCTCTCTGGTGCTGCTACACCTCATCGCCGGGGAGGAGATACGTCTCTCCTCGCTCGGCGGACTGGTGCTGATCGTCGCCGGGATCATACTTCAGAAACGGCTGGCCGGTGAGCTCGAAGACACCGTAGCCGAACAGTAAGGAACCCCGACGCTCTCAACGCCGGGGTTCCCGTCGATTCGCCGTCTGTGGGTCGGTTCAGGATGTCTCGTAGATGACGTCCAGGATCGTCCCGTCAACCCATTTCACAATACCCACGATCTTCTCGCCGACCCTGGGCTTTGCGGGGGGGCCTCCGACAATGCCCTCGATTTCCCGCTTCAGTTCGTCGATGGATCGCACCGGCAGACCCGCTGCAGTGGCGGACTCGATCAGATCCTGCCGCAGCGGATTGATGGCAATGCCCCGCTCGGTAACCACCACATCGATCAATTCGCCGGGGCCGCAGAGTGTGGTGACCTCATCGACGATCACCGGAATCCGGTTGCGGAACGCCGGGATCGGCAGAATCGTCACGTTGGCGAATAGACAATTCTGCCAACCGCCGATGCCGTGCAGCATCTTGCCGTCACTGTGGGTGACCACGTTGGCGTTGAAATCGACATCGACCTCGGTGGCGCCGAGCACGACGAAATCCACCAGGGAGGCGAAGTTGCCCTTGCCGTGCCAGTTGTAGCTGGTGAAAGGGCTGGTGGCCAGATGGTTGGGGTTCTCCCGCATGGAGCGCACCCCCTCAAGGTCGAAGGTCTGACCGTCGAGGAGATAATCCATCATCCCCTCCTCGAGCATCTGGACCATGTACTTCGTCGAACCGCCCCGCATGAAGCGTGCGCGGATCTCAGCCTCCCGCATCATCTCCTTGAGGAAGATGGCCGTGGCCAGGGCGGTCCCGCCGGCGCCGGCCTGCAGCGAGAACCCATCGCGGAAGTATGATGTCGACCGGATGAACTTCGCCGTCAGTTCGGCGATCAGCAGACGGTCGGGACTCTTGGTGATCCGCGTCGTGCCGCTGACGATCTTGTCCGGGTCTCCGACCTGCTCCAGTTCGACGACGTAATCCACGTTGTTCCCCTGGATCTGCCAGGGGACGCAGGGGAAGGGCACGAGGTTGTCGGTAACCACAATCACCTTGTCCGCATAGAGCGAATCGACCAGGCCGAAATTGAGGCTGCCGCAGGCGCTGGGTCCGCGATCCCCCGTGGCGTTGCCGAAAGCGTCTGCGGTGGGGGCGGCCAGCACCGTGATGTCGATGTGCACCTCGCCGTCCTGCACGGCCTGCCAGCGACCGCCATGACTGCGCAGCACGGCCACGCCATCCATGTCGCCGTGACTGGCGTATGCCCCGAGAGGACCGTTGAGGCTCCCCTCGATCCGTTTCAGGACGCCGTTGTCCATGTGTTCGATCATGGGCTTGTGACAGGGGAACGCGGCGCTGGGAAACCAGACCAGATCCTTCACCCCCAACTCGGCCGCGGCCTGGAAGACCGCATTCATCACCAGATCCCCGTTACGGAAGTGGTGATGATTGCTGATGGTCATGCCGCTCTTCAGACCGGCTTTGCGCAGCGCCTCCTTCAAAGTGGCGACCCGCTTGTCGCCGTCGGCCGGGAAGTCCCCGCACTGGGCGACAGAGGGCGCCGTCTTGCGCCCCTGCGGCTGGAACTGCCCGACACCCTTGTACGGTGTCTGGGGAACGGCATTGACCTCTGTGGGAACCATCCGACCCGCGGCATTCTTCACCATCTTGCTCATGAGGTCACCTCCTTGCCCTTACGCCAGGTTTCGTCAAGCAGTCCGGTGGCCAGAGCCAGCTTAACCGTGTGCTGTGCCCGTTTGACCACGGGTGCGTCGATCATCTTGCTCCCCAGGCTGACGACCCCCAGGCCGCGCGCCTCGGCATCCTCGAAGGCCTCCACGATCCGGCAGGCCTTTTTGACCTCCGCCGTTTCGGGGGCGAAAGCCTGGTTGACCACCGCGATCTGACGGGGATGGATGCACCCCTTGCCGTCGAAGCCGAGTCTCTTGGCCTCAAGTACGCTTTGACGCAGCCCCTCCTGGTCGCCCACGTCGCTGAAAACGGTATCGATGGGCTGCAGCCTGGCGGCCCGGGCCGCATTGATGCACTGTCCGCGCATCCAGCGGCTCTCCTCACCCTCAAGCGTCCGCTGCACGCCGATGTCGGCGGTATAGTCCTCCAGACCAATGGCCACGGCCACGTTGTTCGCGGATGCGCGGCAGATATCCAGCGCCTGCAGTGCTCCCAGGGCGCTTTCGATGATCGGCATCAGCCACACCGGCTCGGTGCGTCCGCAGGCCGCGCTGACCTCGGCGATCTTGGCGTCGATCAGTTTCAACTCCTCGGGGGTTTCGATTTTGGGTGCCAGGACAAGTTGCACGCCGTGGGGGACGATCCACTCGAGGTCATCGAGACCGCGTTGACCCTGATTGATCCTCACCATGAGTTCGGCCTTGCCGAAATCGATTGCACGGAGGGCGTTGCGCACCACGATCCGAGCCGAATCCTTCTGGGTGGCGGCCACGGCATCCTCCAGGTCGAGGATGACCGCATCGGGATTGTGCAGGCCCGCGTTGATGAAAAGTCGGGGGGTATTGCCGGGCAGGTACAGACGACTGCGCCGGAAGCGGTCCCGGGCCGATGGGGTGGGATTTGCCCGTTGCTCCGGCAGGATCTCGGCCCGCAACTCGCCCAGGGCGCGTCGCGCGGCGACCTCGAGCCGGGCATCGATGACGAACGGCAGGGCCCCCGTATCCTCCATCTCGACTCGCGCATGCTCGATGCCCAGAGTCGTCAGTCCCCTGAGCAGCTGTTCGCGGATGGAGTCACCGTACATGGACTCCACCTTCGAACTCACCTCCAGCTCAATGCCGCCACTATTTCTGATCTCTAGATCGATCCAGCAGTCGGAGCGCACATTCTTGCCGCGCACACCGGCTTCGGCTCTGCCTGTACTCATGTAGGTTGTCTCCCGGCTAGGTGTTGATCGGATACCGTGAACCCATGATTTCACTATTACCATTTTGCGTCCGTCGAGGCAATGGACATCGACTCCCGACTCCGGAAACCTCGCCTCCGTACGATCCGCCGCTTCGCTCAGAGTGTGTCGCTGAAGAAAAGCAGAGTGACGCCACCCAGCGCAATCAGGGTGCCCAGCACGGCCCGGAGGCCGATCCGCTCACCGAAAACGATACGTCCGATCGGCAGCAGGAATACGGGCGGCAGCGCCATGAGGGTGCAGGCGACACCCACCTCTGTGTATTTCAACGCGACCAGCGAGAGGTAGACGCCAATCGCCGGGCCGGCCATTGTGCCCCCGGCGGTGAAGAGGATGCTGCGCGGACGGGTGCGGAAGGTGCGGATCGTGGATCCGATCCGCTTGCTGAACAGGGCTATGAGCCAGAGCGCCAACGCCCCCGCGCAGATACGGATCGTCAGACCCGAGAGGGCCGGGATATCGCCGAAGAGCCCCTTTTTGGCGGTTATCATCCCCAGCGCCTGCCCGACGGCGCCGCCGGAGGCGAAGAGCAGACCGCGCAGGTAGTGACGGGTGTGGGTGTCGGCGCCCGTCTGCCCGTTGCGGTCGGAGACGACCCAGATCACGCCGCTAAGCGTAATGAATATCGCCAGGATCTTCATGCCGGCAAGCGTTTCGCCGAGCCAGAGCCGGGCGATCAGGACAGCTACGATTGGGGAGAGGCTGAAGACGAGCATGGTCAGACGGGTACCGATCATCACAAAGGCTTTGAAGAGGCAGGCATCGCCGAGCACGAAACCGATCAATCCCGACAGGCTGAGCCAGAACCAGCGCTCGCCGCCCGCGTCAAGGGGCAACGGTGAGCCGAAGATGATGCCGTGCAGCATGAGCATCAACAGCGCCGCGAGCAGGAGGCGGAGGCGATTGACGTTCTGCGAGCCCGCCAAACGACCGGCCAGAGTGAACAGCGTCGGTCCTATCGCCAGAAAGAGGGAGGAGGTCAGTCCGGCCAACTCGCCGATGTAGCGCAGGGGCATGTGGAATCTCCGAGCTTGGGTGTTCCGCATCAATCCGGGGAGTCGCCAAACGGGTATATGGTCGTCCGGATGAAGGTCTGGAGGAATGTATCGATAATCGGGGCAGGTGGATAGTCCCGACTGGTCATCTCTGTGGGAAATCCCCGCAAACCGATGAGGGGCGGGGGTTCTCGCGATCCGGCTTGGTCGGATACCTGACGGGTTTGCGGATCCGTGGATCCTGCACCTGACGAATCGGCAAACAGAAGAGCCGAGTTCCAAAGGGAACCCGGCTCATCGATTCGGACATCCGGTCGGACTCAGGCTTTGAGCAGCCCGCCCCGCTGGTAGATACCCAATTGTACCTCACTGCAGGGGAGCCCCTCGACGACGCTGCCGTCGGCGCGGGTGATCTTGCCCGTCGTCAGATCCACCTCGATCGTCTCGCCATCGGCGATGTCCGTCGCCAACAGGTCGGCCGACAGGATCGGCAGCCCCGCATTGACGGCATTGCGCTCGTAGATCGCCCCGTAACTCTTGGCGACGATCATGGGCATGCCCAGCGAGGTGAAGCAGTCCACCGCCTGCTGCCGGCTGCTGCCAGCGCCGAAGTTGCCGCCCGTAACCAGAATATCCCCGGGCTCGACGCGGGTGGAGAAATCCTCCCAGCCCTCGAGGTTGTCCATGGCGTACTGACCCATCTCGGCGATGTCCGTGATCGTCAGGTAGCGGTTGTGGAAGATCATATCGGTGTCGATGTTGTCCTGCCGGATCACCCACACGCGCCCCTTGATCGTGGTCGGTTTGCCGCTGCCGCCGCTCACCTCGCCCCGCTTGGCGGCCGGAGTGGGGGCCGTGCCCATCTCAAACCTCTTCGGCTCGGCGGGGATCGCGTCTTCGCTGCAGACGAACCCGCTCACCGCGCTGGCGGCCACGGTCGCCGGGCTGGCAAGGTAGACCTCGCCCTTGCCCTGTTTGCCCGTGAAGTTGCGGTTGCCCGAGGAGATGGTGACCTCGCCGGGGCCGTTCATGCCGATCTGTCCGGCGGCGCAACCCGCGCAACCGGCGTTGCCGATCAGGGCACCGGCCCCTTTGTAGATCTCGATCAGCCCCTCATCGAGTGCCTGCTGCCAGACGGCATCGGTGCTGGGGACGATCTTGAGAACAACGCCAGGCGCAACCTTGCGGCCGGTGAGCACGCGGGCTGCGGCGCGGAGGTCGGTGATGCGACCATTGGTGCAGCTGCCGATGAAAGCCGAGTCGATCTTCCGTTCGGACAGACCGGCAATCGTTGCCGCATTGTCCGGGTTGCCCGGAAGCGCGACCATGGGGGCGAGTTCGTCGAGGTTGATCTCAACGGTTTTGGCGTAGGTGGCGTCCGCATCGGGATACACCGGCTCGAAGTCGACTCCGCCGTTGGTGCGACAGTATTCCAGCACCTTGTCGTTGGGCGGGAACAGGGCGATGATCGCACCCATCTCGGTGGCCATGGAGGCGATGGTCACACGCTCATCGACACCCAGAGTGTCGACATACTCGCCGTGGAACTCGGCTGCGTGGCTCAGCAGTCCGGCGGCGCCCAATTCGCCGAGAATCTTGAGTACGATATCCTTGGCCGAGGCCATTTCACCGGGCTCGCCGGTGAGCACGACCTTGATGGTCGGCGGCAGTTTGAACCAGGTGCGGCCGAAGGCCCAGACGTGGGCCATGTCCACATCGCCCAGCCCCTGGCCGAAGGCGCCCACGGCACCGACGATGTTGGCGTGGCTGTCGGTGGAGACCATCGTGCAGCCGGGCACCACGATCCCCGCTTCGAGCGTGGCGTGAGTGCCGATGCCGCGATCGATATCGTAGATCTCGATCCCCTCCTTGCGGGCATAGAGGCGGCAACGCTGCTGGTTCGCCGCGTATTTCTGATCACTGCCCGTAGGGTTGCAGTCGAAGGTGAAGAAGGTGCGGCTCGGGTCATCGAGACCGAGGCCGTTGTCCTCCATGTTCTTGACGACATTGGCGCCGCCGAAATCGCGGGCGACGCGGACATCCACGCTCAGGTCAACAATGTCTCCGGGTTTGGCCTGGCCGCCGGAGTGTGCGCTGAGGATCTTTTCGATCAGAGTCTGGCCCATGTCTTCTCCTGGGATCTCCCCATCTGAAGTTCGTGGTTGGCGATCCGCCGAAGGGCGGATCTTATGGGGCTACAATGAAAGAGATTTCCCGATGGGGGCAAGAGAAAACGGAGTCAGAATGGCCTGAAACCGCTGCGCATCACCAGCTCCGAGGCCTCCTGTTCGTAGTCTCGGGCGCCGGTGGCCTGGAGAGTGAATCCGTCGCAGATGGACTCGGCGTCCAACTGGGGGCAGCCGGCGCAGGCGCGGAGCTTGCGGTCGCTCCGCAGATGGAAGTAGATGCGCCAGAACAGGAGGAGCGTTGTGAGGCTCGCAGCCCCGATCCAGGAGCTGCCGTCAAGCGCAACGGCGAGACTCAGAGGGGGGAGAGCTCCGGCCAGGAAGCGGAGGATGTCCCGCAAACCTCGGGGCAACCGTTTGTAGATTCCCGGAGCGGAGAGGGTCAAAAGGGGAATGAGGAGGCCGAGGAGCGGACCACCCGCCGGAATCGCCCTGCCGGCGGGGGGGACCGACAGGACGATTCCAACGATAATGCCCAACCAGGCGCAGACGCAGCTGCGGCAAAGGTGGATGTCGCCCAGGATCAGAACATCCTGAGCGAATCTTGAGCAGAGCGGCTTATGAGCCCAGTTGAAGCGCCAGGAGTGCTTGAGCCAGAGCATCTGCAACCGGATGCGTGTAGCGAGGCTCATGCTATTTTTTCGCCACGGTGTCGATGTGCTCCTCTATGTCGGCGAGGATGTTGCCGATAGCGCCGACGGGCACGTAACCGATCACGGGACGGATTAAGACTGCCGTGCCGTGCACGACCACCTGGGAGGCCCCCTCCTTTGCCCCTGCGAGTGCGAACTCCACGTTGATGATGCCGTTGGCTTTCTGGCGCGCCGCCATGCCGATCATGCGGTCGATGGATTGCTGCCGCGATTCGTCGCCGAGGCGGGTGTAGGAGTCCAGTTCGCCGCCGGTCATCTGCTTGCAGTTCATGGCGCAGTCCTGCCCCATGTCCTTGGCGCGGACGGAGATACCCCAGACCATCCCCTTGTATTCCATGATTTCATAACCGTCGAAACCATCGGCGCCGGAGAGGATAATCCGACCACCGGTTATCTCAGGTCTGGTTCCCGCAAGCAGATCGTCCCGTTTCATATCAATCTCCTGTTCAGGCTTCCTGTTTCAGCTCGACGCCGCACATTCCGCAGTACTTGGCATTCAGGTATTCGGTCGAGATACGTTCGCCGCACTGGGGGCAGCGGTAGCGTCTGCGGGACATGAAGGCGAAGAAGAAGAGCAGGATCGCCAGTCCCAATGTGAATAAACCGCCTACGATATAGAGAACCAACACCCACATGTCGTCTCCTTACTGTCATCAGTCTGGAATATTGCCACGGCTCCTCTACCCGGAAGTGATTGATCTATTCAGAGGGGATAAACAGATATCGATGATCGTACGGGAAGAATCCTGTCGCATTTCCGCGTCATGTTGAATATTCTGAACGGAAACCAAAACTATACGTCAACGTTAGCGGAGGTCATTGTCGGCGATTCGGTCGGGGATGCGATTTGAGGGATTCGGAAAGGAGTTCGGTATGTCGAAGTGGGGCGCAGGCATGGGTGGCTTGTTCGGCTTTTGGGTCGGTGGACCGCTTGGGGCGATAATCGGTGCGGTGGTGGGGAGCTCCTTCGGCAACAATGGCGAGGCTGCCGGAGCCGGTGTCGGGCGGCAACCGGGGCAGAGCGGCAAGCATCACGCCGTATTCATGGCCACGGTCTTCGCGATGTTCGGCAAACTGGCCAAGGCCGACGGCAACGTATCCCGCGAAGAGGTCGCGGCGGTGGATGAATTCATCAGCCGCCATCTCAATCTGAATCCCGAGCAGCGCCGCTTCGCCATAGGCGTCTTCAATGAGGCCAAGGACAACGACACACCCATCGAGGCCTATGCGCGTCAGTTCGCCCAGGTTTACCGCCATGATCATCAGCTGCGCGAGGCGGTCTACCGGATGATGGTGATGCTCGCCCAGTCCGACGGCGCCATCCACCCCAAAGAGCGGGATATCCTGAAGAGTCTGCCCTATGCACTCGGTCTCGATGCCGGGATCTACGAATCTCTCGTCGCCCAGCAGCATGGCGATCTGAAGGGGTTCTACGATCTGCTGGAGGTCTCGCCCGAAGCCAGCGATACCGAGGTCAAGAGGGCCTATCACAAGAAGACCGTTGAACATCATCCCGACAAACTGGTGTCCAAGGGGCTGCCCGACAGCTTCATGAAATATGCCGACGAGCAGATGAAGCTGATCAACAATGCCTACGACGAGATCATGAAGGCTCGGGAGACTCGCCACTAGGGGACGCCTGACGGCAGGATGGGGCTTGATTTCCCGAGGGATCTCTGAGAATATGCCCAGTTGATCGATCTTCCGTCCGGAGTCCGTCGGACTCCGTGCGCATCTGTTGCCATCCGGTCAATTCAGAAACAATCAGGTAGAGACACGGGGCCTCGATGGGCCTGCGTGAGTCCAAGCAGGGGATGATAAAGATGAGTTCCGTCCAGGATAGCCAAGCCCAGGATCGTTACCAGATCAAACACCAGATTCGGGTGGTCACCGCCACCAGCCTGTTCGATGGCCACGATGCCGCCATCAACATCATGCGGCGCATGATCCAGGCGGGGGGAGCCGAGGTTATCCACCTCGGGCACAATCGATCCGTGGCCGAGATCGTTGAGGCGGCCATCGAGGAGGATGCTCAGGCAATCGCCGTCTCCTCCTATCAGGGTGGGCACAACGAGTTCTTCAAGTACATGCGCGACATGCTGGTCGAGAGGGGCGCGGAGCATATCCGTATCTTCGGCGGCGGCGGCGGCGTGATCCGCCCCGACGAGATCAAGGATCTGGAGGGGTACGGCATCGAGCGGCTCTACGACCCCGAGCACGGCCGCAAGATGGGGCTGACCGGCATCATCGACGATCTGCTCGAACGGAGCGACTACCTCACCGTTCAGGTGCCCGGCGGCGGCAAGGGCGAGCGCAAGGGCGCGGCCCTCCCCACTGTCGCCAAGGTGAGTGTCGACGATCATGCCGCGGTTGCGCGTCTGATCACGCTGGCGGAGATGGGGGGCGACGCCTGGGATCTGGTGGCTGACAAGATCGGCACGCTGGCCAAGCGGAACAACGCACCGGTGATAGGCGTCACCGGCACCGGCGGCAGCGGCAAGAGCTCGCTGCTCGACGAACTGGTCCGCCGTTTCCGCTTCAGTAACCCCGACAAGAGGGTGGCGCTGCTCTCCGCCGATCCATCAAAACGACGCACCGGCGGCGCATTGCTGGGCGACCGGATCCGGATGAACGCCATCGAGGGCGAGCAGGTGTACATGCGCTCGCTGGCGACGCGTGACAGCCGCACCGAGTTGCCCGTGACCATCGAGTCGGCCATCGCGGTGACCCGGGCGGCGGGCTTCGACATGATCTTCGTCGAGACCAGCGGCATCGGGCAGGGGGATACCGAGGTGGTGGACATCTCGAACGTCTCGCTCTACGTGATGACCTCGGAGTTCGGCGCTCCGACCCAACTCGAAAAGATCGACATGATCGACTACGCCGACCTGATCGCGATCAACAAGTACGAGCGCAAGGGGAGCGAGGATGCGCTGCGCGATGTGCGGCGGCAGATGCGCCGTTCGCACGAGGACTTCAGCGTCGAGTTGGAGGAGCTGCCGATCTACGGCACCATCGCGAGCAAGTTCAATGACGAGGGCGTCAACGGTCTCTACGCCGGATTGATTGATGTCATCGCCGCCAAATGCGGCGTCGAATTCAAGTGCGACATTCCGGTCGGCCGGATCTCCCGCACGTCCAGCAGCAAGTCGATCATACCGTCCGAGCGCACCCGCTACCTGGGTGAGATCGCCGACGCCGTGCGCGGCTACAAGCATCGCGCCCACGAGCGGGCCGAGGTGGCGCGCAAGCTGCAGCATCTGCGCACCGCGCAGGCCGAATTGGAGAGCGCGGGGGCCGGCTCGACCCATCTGGTCGACCGGATCGAGGCGCTGGAGCGGGAGTTGGGCGACGAGTCGCTGCAGCTGCTCGCCGGTTGGGACGACCTGCACGTCGCCTACCGGGGGGATACGTTCAGCTACGTCGTTCGCGGCAAGGAGTTCAAGGTCGATCTCACGACCGAGACGCTGTCGGGCACCAGAATCCCGAAGGTGATCGTGCCGCAACTGCACGACCACGGCGACCGCCTCGAGTATCTGATGCTGGAGAATGTCCCCGGGTGCTTCCCCTACACCGCCGGGGTGTTCCCCTTCAAGCGGCAGGGTGAGGATCCCAAGCGGCAGTTCGCGGGCGAGGGCGGTCCGGTGAAAACCAATACCCGTTTCCACTACCTCTGCCGCGCCGACGACGCCAAGCGGCTCTCGACCGCTTTTGATTCGGTGACGCTCTACGGGCAGGATCCGGACGAACGCCCGGACATCCACGGCAAGGTGGGGGATTCCGGCGTCTCGATCTGTTCGCTGGAGGACATCAAGAAACTCTACGCCGGGTTCGACCTGTGCGCGCCGAGCACATCGGTGTCTATGACGGTCAATGGCCCCGCGCCGATGATGCTGGCCTTCTTCCTCAACTCGGCCATCGATCAGCAGGTGGAGTTCTTCAAGGAGAGAGAGGGGCGCGAGCCCGCAGCCGCCGAGTATGAGGAGATTCGAGTTCGCACTCTGAGCACGGTGCGCGGCACGGTGCAGGCCGATATCCTGAAAGAGGATCAGGCGCAGAATACCTGCATCTTCTCGACCGATTTTGCGCTGCGGATGATGGGTGACATCCAGGAGTACTTCATCGCAAACAATGTGAAGAACTACTACTCGGTATCGATCTCCGGCTACCACATCGCCGAAGCTGGGGCCAACCCGATCACCCAGACTGCGCTGACGCTGGCCAACGGCTTCACCTTCGTCGAATACTATCTTTCGCGTGGGCTCAAGATCGACGACTTCGCGCCGAGTCTGTCCTATTTCTTCTCCAACGGCATGGATGCGGAGTATACCGTGATCGGACGTGTGGCGCGGCGAATCTGGTCCATCGCCATGCGCGATCTCTACAGCGGCAACGACCGCAGTCAGAAGCTGAAGTATCACATCCAGACCTCCGGCCGCTCGCTGCATGCTCAGGAGATGGACTTCAACGATATCCGCACCACGCTGCAGGCGCTGCTGGCGTTCTACGACAACTGCAATTCGCTGCACA
This sequence comes from bacterium, assembly GCA_024231955.1. Taxonomy (GTDB): domain Bacteria; phylum Krumholzibacteriota; class Krumholzibacteriia; order JACNKJ01; family JACNKJ01; genus JAAEPZ01. The sequence goes on from JAAEPZ010000591.1 coordinate 137,117, forward strand.
CCAACTCCTACGACGAGGCGATCACCACACCCACCGAGGAGTCGGTGCGGCGGGCGATGGCGATTCAGATGATCACGCTGAAGGAGTTCGGTTTGACGAAGAACGAGCATCCCTGGCAGGGGTCGTACATCGCCGAAGAGCTGACCGAACTGGTGGAGGAGGCGATCCTGAGCGAGTTCGAGCGGCTGAGCGAGCGGGGCGGCGTGCTGGGCGCGATGGAGACGCAGTATCAGCGCGGCAAGATCCAGGACGAGTCGATGGTGTACGAGCATCGCAAGCATACGGGCGAATTGCCGATCATCGGGGTGAACACCTACCTCAAGGAGGGGGACGATGATCTCATCGCCGCCGACATCGAATTGAGGCGGGCCACTCCCGAGGAGAAGGCCGAGCAGATCGCCAACCTGCGCGCCATGCAGAAGCGCAACACCGAGAAGACCGAGGAGACCCTGGGCAAGTTGAAGAGGGTGGCGCTCGAAGGCGGCAACATCTTCGAGCAGATGATGGAGACCGCGCGCTACGCATCGCTGGCCGAGATCTCCAACGCCCTCTACGAGGTGGGCGGGCAGTATCGCCGCAACATGTAGATCGCGGGCGATCGTTGATTATTGACCCCGGCTCTTTCGAGTCGGGGTTTTTCTTCGCATCCGTTCTGGGAGATAACTGATTCATGAGCCTGGCACGTATTGCCGATTGTTGACATGGGCCATGTCGATATGGTCAAATTATCCGTCATTACGCTATTGGCGACCGATTGATCCCTCCCGGTTAATCAATGATCCCAATAATGATGCCGCTGCGGACTCCAGGAATCGCGGTGCGGTTCTCGTGCTCGTACCCGGTATTGATCTACCGCCGAACGATACAGCTCCATACATTCGCTCGGAGGTTTTCGAATATATGACTCAGACAGGAGCGCACCCGTGAAACCGACACAAACGCCAGCACAGCAGCCCACCGATGATCTTGTGGACCGGATACCGGCGGGGATATACCAGGCCGACGAGCAGGGCTTCGTTTCCTATTGCAATCCCCGAGCGGCCTTGATATTGGGCTACAATCACCCGCGTGAACTGATCGGAAAGAAACTCAAGAGCTTATATGTGGATCCCAGTGACCGTGACAAATTGCTCGGCATCATGGAGGTCGCCAAAGAGAAGGGATCGGAGAATTTCCGCATCAGGATGAAGAAGCCGTCGGGCGATGTCGTCGTGATCAGCGTCAATTCTCAGTACAGAGACTCGGGTGGAGCGGTCGAGGGCACATTTACCGATGTCACTGAACTGGCCAATTATGAAAGTCTGTTCGAGGATCTGCCGGCCGGCGTCTACCAGCTTGATGATGAACTGAACATCATCAAGTGTAATCCCGGATTCGAAAAGGTGTTCGGATATGAACCGGGGACACTCACCGGAGAGCCCGCCTCCAAGCTCTATCTGGATGTTAACGATATGTACAGATTGAACGATGAACTCAAGGGGCGACTGGGATCCGGGCAGCAGGAGATCAGATCCCGGGTGATCGAGATGAAAAAAGAGAATGGGGACAGTGTCTGGATCTCATTGACGACCCATCTCAGACTGGATGGTAACGGGCAGGTGGTCGGCAGAGAGGGGACAGTCATTGAGACCACGCTGGAGGAGGCCAAAAAGAGGAAACAGATCTGTGGACATTGCTACGTTGCCGTGCCGTATCGACAGGAATTTCATGCGATCCATGACAAGATACTCAAACCGCTGGCTGCACAACACAAGTATATGGCTCAGAAAGCCGATTCCAAGATGGTTTTCACGGAATCCATGCGGACTAAAATGTACGGCATGATCCGCAACGCCGACTTTGTGATCGGGGATATGACCGGCGACAATCCCAATGTGATGTACGAACTGGGGCTGGCGCACGCATTCGGCAAACCGGTGATTATGATCTCTCAGGATAATGAAATCCCGGTCAACGTCAGGGAATATGAATTCATACACTACCAGGATACTCTTGCTGGTCTGGACCTGTTCAAGAAGAACCTGTCCCGGGCTATACTGCATGTACATGAAGAGTTGATGGCGCAGGAGGCGAAGCGGGAGTGAACCCGAAGGCTCATCCGTTAGGTGGATCGCAATCGCATTCAACGGGAGCCGTATTTTGGTGAATTCGGATAATTCACCTGTTGCCTTGCGAGTGATCTCCCCCGAAAGGTTGGTCCGGGACATGCGGAAGATACTCGTCGAAACCGAGCGGCTGCTGATCAGACGTCCCGAAGAGGGGGGTCGCCGCTGCTATGAGCGGCTCTTCTGCGACCCGGTCATGATGCGCCATCTCGGAAGCGTCTGGCCCTCCGAGCAGGTTCAGGAGGCGCTCGCCGAGTGGCGCGAGGTCTGGGGCAGCGACAACCGCTGGTACGGTACCCTCCTGCTGAAGGACACGCTGGAGCCGATCGGCGCTGCCGGGATACGAAACTCAGGTCCTGTGGGAGATGACCTCGGAGCAAAGTCAGCGGGGGCAGAACCGCGTTGTGAGGTCATCAGATGAGAATGGAGAGATAGAGAACTCATCCCAGCGGTGAACTTGTGGACTGTCTAACCTGATCGGCAACACACCTCTTCTCGCTATCCAATTTCTACTCAGTTCCCGGTGCGCGAGGTCTTTATGGGCAAAGATCCTCGGCACATTTAACTGATAACGAATTTTGCTCGAACTCGAACGGCTATAGCGGCCTATAGAGCTACTGACACACGTAACCAAATCCCATATTGGGCCCGATTTGAGAATCCACAATCATTGGAGCAGAATCAACTAGCCATACTGCGCATGAAAATCGTAGACATAGTAGATTCGCCTATATGGATTGAGAGGTTCTTATGTCCAGGAGAATGATTGCCTGTGCCGCTCTGGCCGCCATCGGCATCGCGTTCGGTTGTGTCTCCCTGCTCGTATATCTGTCCAATGGTCATCCCCGACTCATCGCCCGCAAACTCAAATTGGGCGCAATCATCCTGTCGCTGACGGCCATGCTCGGCACCGCCTGCACCACGCCATCCCGGGTCACATGCTACATGCCTGCACCGCCGGATAGAGTTGCCGTCGATCCGGATGCCTTCGTCGACAACGTGATCTGGCTCGTTCTGGCGGAGAGCAATGAGATCGCGGGGACGATTCTGGATCGCGACTCGAGCGAGTTCTCCTTTTGCTTGATCGATGCTGAGGTGTCGGTGATTCAGGAGGGGGAGCTTGCGGCGCAAGATGGAGCAATGGACGAAGCGGAGGAGGAGTTCACGATCGTTATCGATCCCGGTACGCCGGTGGGTGGTTATGCCCTCCGTTTCTACTCCGTCCCAATGGCTGAAATCGTCATTGGCAATTACATCGCGGAGTTCCCGGTCGAGATCCGTGAGACGTCCGGAAGATGAGCGTCAAAACCCGGCTTCCGGCGATCACCCTGGAACTGACCGGCGCGTGCAATCTTGCCTGCAGCTATTGCTACAATCACTGGCGTGTACCGGGGCAGGAGCTCCCGGACGGTCGAACTCCCGACTACGGGCAGGTGAGACGCACGGTCAAAGCCCTGTATCGGCAGGTCGATGTGCGGCAGATCGCAATGACGGGTGGCGAGCCCTTTCTCTTCGAACGTTTGCCGGAGATCGCCTTGACCTGCAGGCTCAAGGGCTCCGCCGTGGCGGTGATCAGCAACGGCAGCATCGCCGACAGAGGGCGTTACGACGAATTGATCCGCATCGGCATCGACCTCTTTGAGTTCCCGATACACTCCGCCACCTCAGCGATTCACGATTCCCTGACGAATACCCCCGGCTCCTGGAGCAAGGCCCGCGAATCCCTGGAACAGGTGATCGAGCTGGGTGCGCGCGGGGTGGCTGTGATCGTCCTCACGCGGCGGAATGTCGTCGGGTTGGGGGACACACTTCGCCTGTGTCGCGAATTGGGCGTGGATTCAGTCATGCTCAATCGTTTCAACATCGGAGGACGCGGCATCGCCGAAGCGCACAGGCTGCAGCCGGATGCCGCGCAACTGCACCAGTCTCTCCGTGTGGCCGATACCGCCGTCACGGAGCTCGGCCTGAAGATCAGTTCGAATGTCTGCACTCCCCATTGCCTTGTCGATCCGCATGACTATCCCCGCCTGGGTTTTTCGAACTGCGAAGTCGATGTGCGGCAAAGACCGCTGACCCTGAACTGGCGGGGCGACCTGCGCTTCTGCAACCATTCGCCTGTGATCATGGGCAATATCCACCGGCAATCCCTGAACGAGATATTCGCCTCCGATTACGCCACGCTCTGGCGGCAGGCTCGCCCGGTATTTTGCGCGGACTGTCACCGCTTCGAACGCTGCGCCGGCGGTTGCCGCGCTGCCGCCGAGCAACTGGGGGGGACGCCGGCCGACCCGGATCCGGTTCTGGAGATGTCGGGTACGAAAGCACCAGGATCGGCGTAAGAACGGGGTGGCATGATCATCATCGACTGTGGCATTGCGTTTGCCTGGCCCGAGTACCTTGTGGTTGAGCCTGATCCGTACTTCCCCCCGATCGGGTTCAACTTTTGCCGTAAACTCCGTATCGATGAACGGTCATCAGGATGGATCGGACAGATCCTGCCCGGCGTGTGTTCTCGATTTTCTGTCGCTGGTTGAATCCGTGTTCGAGAAAGCGCTTCGGCAACAGATCGCCGCAAAATGTATCCTCTGAATGGACAACCGGGGAGCACTCCTCTATTGTCCGCTCAATGTTCGCCATGGTCTTTGACAAACCGGGATGCCGCGCATGATGTCGAAATTTGAAGATATCGAGTATGCAGATCTGCCGACGCAGCCGCAGCCGGATATCGGGACGGTTCTGGTCGCGGGGGCCACCGGCTATATCGGGGGACGACTGCTGCCCGCCCTGGTTATGAGGGGCTACAGAGTGCGCGCAATGGTCAGAGCCGGATCGCTCTCACCAGGAAGCCTGTCGTCTGAGGTGGAGGTCGTGGTGGCCGATGCTCTGGATGCCGAGCAGGTTTACGAGGCTCTGGAGGGTGTCCATACGGCCTATTATCTGATCCATTCAATGTTGTATGGACTCGACAAATTCGAAAACGTCGATATTCAGGCGGCCATCAATTTCCGTCGGGCAGCAGAGGCCAGGGGGGTGAAACGGATCATCTATCTCGGTGGGCTGGGTGATATCCGCACCTCTCTCCCTTCGCATCTCTGCAGCCGCAGGCAAGTCGGCAACCAATTCAGTGAGAGCAGCGTGCCGACGACAATCCTCCGTGCGGCGATAATAATCGGGTCGGGCAGTGCATCTTACGAAATGATCAACCACCTTGTACGGCGCTTGCCCATCCTCCTGACTCCGAAGTGGATCAAGACCCGCTGCCAGCCGATAGCGATAAGGGATGTTCTCAAATATCTGATCGGCGTTCTTGAGCATCCCGAGACAATCGGCCGAACGTTCGATATCGGCGGCGATGATGTCCTGACCTATAGGGAGATCCTGGCGACACATTCCGCTCTGCTAGGCAGAAAACAGCTGCTCATCCGCTCGCCTGCGGTACCCATAGGTTTCTACTCATACATTGCCAGCTTGTTGACACCGGTTCCGGCCTCCATCTCCAGATGCTTGATGGACAGTATGACCCATGATGTCGTCTGCCAGGAGCGGGACATCGTGAAGCTGATCCCCTTCCGTCGTCTCGCCTACAAGGAGGCGCTGGTGCTGGCGATCTCACGGGTGGAGCAGGATGCCGTCCGCACCCGCTGGTCGGACAATTACCCGCCGGATCATGAACTGGCTATCAAACTGCATGAACTGGAGTCGGATCCGAACTACCGAAGTTCCCATTCGCTTGTATCGCGCAAATCACCGGCGGCGCTCTTCCGATCCGTCATCAAGATCGGAGGCAGAGAGGGGTGGTTCCACAGCAATGCTCTCTGGCGCATCCGGGGCGCATTCGATCGAATGTTGCTGGGTGTCGGCACTGCGCGCGGGCGGCGGAGCGAATCGACTCTGCGCAGGAACGATGTGATAGATTTCTGGCGCGTCGAAACGATTGAGGAGAACAGCCTGTTGCTGCTTCGGGCCGAGATGAGGCTACCCGGGCTAGCGTGGTTGGAGTTTCGGATCGATCCCGCGGGGGAGGGGGAGAATCGGCTGACGGTCACGGCCTACTACCAGTCACGCGGACTTTGGGGGCGCATTTACTGGTATATCTTCATGCCGTTTCACCAATTCATCTTCCAGGATCTCATCATGGAGATTGAGAAGCGCAGTTGCTGAACAAACTCGATTCCTCCCGTGTTTCTCTCCTCAATTCGATCTTTGTGTCGTGCGGAACCCGATCTGCCTGGTGCTCGGCAGCGACCTCGTCGCGACATCGCCATACATAAACAACCCCGACTCGAAAGCCGGGGTTGGGGAGATCCGTGCAAAAGAGAGATCAGTACATCGCCTTGATGGCGCTCCAACTCTTCGTCTCTGTACTGGTCTCGTTGCAGTTGGTGCTCCGTGCTCCGATGAGCAATCCGCAGGTTGAGTTGGTCTGGGCGCAGGGGGAATCGCTCTGTAGATAGACGTTGCCGTCTACGGCGTTCGTGCCGCAGAACTGCGGATCGGATGAGAAGTTGTTGCTTATGGTCGCCTGATCCTCGATTCCGCCCGCCCAGTTTCCGCCGCTGTTGTTCCAGATATCCGAACACGTGAATGTGATCTGGGAATCGCCGTCCTGGTAAACAGCGCCGTTTTGCCAGGTATACGCCACGATACAGCACACTAGGTTGAGCGATGCCGTGTGGTAGGTGCAGATCGATCCTCCGTCCTGCGCCGCGGTGTTGTAGGTGAAGGTGCAATTCGCCAGAGTAGCCGTCGAGGTCCACTCGCTGTAGAAACCGCCGCCCCAGCCCGCTACGTTGTTGTGGAAGACGCAATTCTCGAACCTCGGATTCTGGTTGCTCCAGTTCGCCACCGCTCCCCCCTCGAAGGGGCAGTTGTTCCGCAGAAAGAGGCAACCGGTGACATCCGCATCGGCATCCACGTCGATGCCGAGTCCCGCGCCGCCTATCCAATCGATCCCCGTGGGTGTGAGGTTGTCGCGGAACTCGCAATTGGTGATGGTCGTGGTGCCGGTGCCGTCGCAGTAAACGCCGCCGCCGTAGTTGGAGATGTTGTTCAGGAAGTCGACACCGCTGAGAGTGGGGGAGGAGCTGTCCCAGATGTACACGCCGCCACCCAGTCCGTACTCGCCGAGCTGCGCCTCGTTGGCCGAGAACGTGCCCCCCGTAACGTTGGGGGAGGCGCCGTTGAGGCAGTACATCCCGCCGCCGAAACGGGCGATGTTCTGCCCGAAATTGCAGTTCGTGATATTTGGGTTCGATCCGTCGCAGACAAGTCCGCCGCCGGAACTGCCGGTGGTGTTGCCCGTGAAGGTCACATTGGTCAGTGCGGAGAGGCAGTCTTTGAAGACCAGCCCGCCGCCGTCCGTGACCGCGGAGTTGCCCGTGAACGTACACAGGTCGAAGCTCACCTCGCAGGCGTCTATATAGCAGCCGCCCCCCTGACCCTGATCGTCCGCCAGTTCCGACGTCGCCGAGTTGTTCGTGAAGATGCAACCTGTGAAATTGACGGAGCTGGTGGGCATCGTATAGACGGCGCCCCCTTTGTTGAAGGCCGAGTTGTCTTCGAAATGGCAGTTGGTGACCTGGAGGTTCCCGTCGACGAACAGGGCGCCGCCGAACGAGGTGTCGCCCCCGATCAGGTGCAGGTTGTCCAGGTATCCCGAGCTGCCGGACTCATCGAAGATGATGGCGCGGCCTAGCCCCCGGGCATCGATCGTCACGTTGTCCGTGCCGCCCGGTGCGCCATTGAGGTGAACGCCCGGCGGCAGGGCCAGATTGTATTCGTTGTAGGTTCCCGAGGCGAGCAGAACGGTGTCGCCGTAGCTGGCTGCGGCCAGCCCCGCCGCCGTCGTCGGCTGTTCTGAGGGGACATGGATCGTGGTTGCGCAGGCGGTGGTGGCCAGCAGCATCAGACTGACGAGAATTCCTGTCTTCATCTCGACTTCCTCCCGGTGGGTGTATATCACAAATGTAGCATGTTTGGCTTGTGCAGGGGAAGGGGGGGAGTCTGTAACCACAGTTTATCTGGGATATCGATAAAGAAAGAGAGGGTGTCCGAGCCCCCCTCTCTCAATGCGTGATATCGAATTCGGATCAGTACATCGCCTTGACCGCACTCCAGCTTGTCGCCTCGGTGCTGGTCTCATTACAATTGATGCCCAATGCGCCGACTATCTGACTGCATCCGGCCACAGCCGCCGTGCAGGGCGAGTCGCTCTGCAAATAGAAATTGGTCGTGCCGGCAACGCCGCAGAACTGGGGGTTCGCGGAGAAGTTGTCGTCGGTTGTCGCCTGTGATTCGATTCCGTCGACCCAATCGCCGCCCGCATTGTTCCAGAGGTCGCAGCAGACCAGATTGATCGTCGAATCCGATTCCCGATGGACCGCGCTGCCGGCTCCGCTGTCGCAGATGATGCTCCGATTCAGGTCGACGGCGGCCCCGGTCCAGACGCTGATGCCGGCGCCGTCGGCGGCGTCCGTCACCTCGTTGCGCACCATCGTGCAACTGGTGAAGACTGCGGTGGAGTTGTTCTCACCGTAATACGCCCCACCCCATCTCCCCGTGTTGTCATGGAAAATGCAGCTGGTGAATTCGGGGGTGCCGGTGCTCCAGTTGCCGATCGCTCCACCCATATAGGTGGTGGAGTTGCTCTTGAAGGTGCAGGCGGTCGCCGTTAAATGTGCCGTACCCATGATGCAGGCGGCGCCGCCGCCCTGCGCTGTCTCGGAGCTTGCCGACTGGTTGCTTTCGAAACGGCAGTTGTCGAAGTGCGGTGTGCTCCCTGCGTTGCTGCAGACGGCGCCGCCCCAGACTGCCTGATTGGTGATGAAACGGACATCCTCGACCGTAGCGGAGGCCGTATCCTCCAGATAGAGTCCACCTCCGTAGCCGTAGCTGCCCGCAGCGGCCGTGTTGCTCGACCAGGTGCCGCCGGTGATCGTCGGGGCGCTGCTGCCCCCGCCACTGTGTTCAACGGACATCGCCCCGCCCCAGTCGGCCGTGTTGAGCGCAAAGCCGCAATCGGTGATGGTCGGGCTGGAGTTGTAGCACATCAACCCGCCGCCGCCGTCGTTGGCGGCGTTGCCTGTGAAGTTGGTATGGTCCAATGTGGAGACCACCGCATCCAGAAGATAGACTCCGCCGCCGCTGTAGACCGCATTATTGTCCGAGAATGTACAGAGTGACAGACCGAGGTTGACGGCCTCGGCATAGATGCCGCCGCCGTTGGTGTTCGTGGTGTTGCCGGTGAATGAGCAGCCATTGAAAACGGGGGAACCACCCGTTGCGATATAAACCCCGCCACCGGACCAGCCATTGTTCTCCGTGAACTCGCAGCCGGTGAAGGTCGGGTCGGCCGACGAGTCAAGAGCCAACCCGCCGCCGTGAGTCGACGCCTGATTGCCGATGAGGACACACAGCGAGACCTCGATGGGGGAGTTGGTCAGGTACATGCCCCCCCCTTCTGAGGTGGAGCCGCCGGTCAGAGTCAGGCCGAGGATACTTGTGGAACCGGCCAGGTCGCTGCCATGGATGCACCTGCCTTGACCGTTGGCGTCGATGGTTACATCCTGTGCGTCACCGGTGGCGCTCCGGAGGCAAACGCCCGACTTCATCTCCAGATCGTGTTCGGTGTAATTGCCGGTGGAGATGCTGACCGTATCGCCACTGACGGCGACTGTCAGCGCCGCCGCGATTGTCGGTTGCTCATCCGGCACATTGATCGTGGCTGCGCTGCCGACGGAGGCCAGCAGAAGTACGAGACCGCAGAATATCATACTCTTCATGACAACCTTCCTTTTGTTCAGGCTTCAACCCGCTTGTTACATTAGCAAAATGTTCCGAAATAGGGGAATAAATATCTTCCGGGGCCGTGACTTGGCGTCCGCTTTAAAAATGGGGTGATTTTCGCCGGGTTTATTCATTATCTTGTCCGCGGTCCGGCGCAGACGCCGGACGTGGCCCCTCCGCGGTAAGGATGGGTCTGTAAGCATACGCCGGAGAGTAGATTTCATGAGCAATTCCAGGAAGATCGGCATCTATTCCGATTCCACATTTCTCCTCCACGCTACCGGAGCCGGACATCCGGAGCGGGCCGAGCGCTTGCGCGCCCTGGAGCCGGTGTTCGCCGAGCTCCCGCAGGAGCGATTCGAACTCATCAGCAGTTGCGCTCCCTGTCCCGAGGAGTTGCTGGCTACCGCCCACAGCGGACCGCACATCGAGCGGGTGAGGAGCGCGTGTACCGCCGGGCCCGGTTATCTGGATTCCGATACCCACGTCGTTCCCGTGAGCTGGGACGCCGCTCTCCGGGCGGTCGGGGGCGTCACGGACGCCTGCCGTCGCGTCCGGACGGGCGATCTGGCCCGCGCCTTCTGCGCCGTCCGCCCCCCCGGACATCATGCCGAGCCCAGTCGCGCCATGGGTTTCTGCCTGTTCAACAATGTGGCCATCGCCGCGCGCTACCTCCAGGAGGAGCTCGGGGTCGGCAGCGTGGCGATCGTCGATTTCGATGTTCACCACGGCAATGGCACCCAGGAGATCTTCTGGGATGACCCCACCGTGCTCTACGCCAGCAGCCACCAGTTCCCGCACTACCCGGGTACGGGACGTCGGGAGGAGGTCGGTGCGGGCATGGGGCTGGGCGCAACCCTCAACATGCCCCTGCCCGGTGGAGCGGGGGACGAGATGATGATCCCCTGGTACGAGGGGGAACTCGCCACCCGCTTGCGGAGCTTCAAGCCCGATTTTCTGATCGTTTCGGCCGGATTCGATGCCCATGCCCTGGATACTTTGAGCAGTATGAGTGTCACCACCGAGGGGTTCGGTAAAATCACGGCCATACTGGCCGGTTTGGCCGACGAACTCTGTGGCGGACGGCTTGTCTCCGTGCTGGAGGGGGGCTACCACCTGGAGGCTCTCGCCGAATCGGTCGCTCTCCATCTGGCCGAGCTGGCGCCGCAGGAGAGATGACAACGCACCGCGAACCGCAGCGCCGGATAGCCGGGGAGGCAGATCTTGCTAAACCCCTGTTCCTCTGCTATCTTGCGAGCTTGAAAAGAAACAGTCCGTCTACGGATGACAATCACAGGAGATCAGAATGAAGATCATCGCGACCCAGGTTCGAGTCGGAAACGTCCTCCAGATCGACACCGATCTGTATCGCGTCACTGGGATGACGCACGTCACACCCGGCAAGGGGATGGCCCATGTGCAGGTGAAGCTGAAGAACCTGCAAACCGGCAACAACAAGGAATCCCGTTACGGCTCGAGCGAGAAGGTCGAGAAGGTGGATGTGATCACCAGCAAGATGGATTACAGCTACGAATCCGGGGATGAATACGTCTTCATGGACAACGAGACCTTCGACCAGATCTCCATTCAGGAGGATCTGCTTGCGGAGGCCAAGCTCTATCTGGTGCCCAACACGACCGTGGATGTCCAGACCTTCGAGGGGCGCGTTATCGGAATCGAATTGCCGAAAGTGGTTGTCCTGGAGATCGTGGACACTCCGCCCGAGGTGAAGGGGGCCACGGCCACCGCCCAGACCAAGCCCGCCACCTGCGAAACCGGCCTGGTGGTTACGGTGCCCGGGTTCGTCAGCAGCGGCACCAGCATCAAAGTGGATACGGCCACCGGCAAGTATCTGGAGCGTGCCTGAGTCCGACCGGGGAGATAACCCCTTGCCGAGCAAAAACGAAAACATTTTAGCGGGGGAATTGAGATTCGTTGACAATCTCTTTCCCCCGTTACTATTGTGACATAGTTCCGGTGGGTACTATTCACGCCCAGTGGATGTGTGATCTCCATGAGAAGGGATGGATCGATGTCAGACATCAGCAAGCAGAAGGAAGCCCTCAAGCGCGCCGCTCTGGAATATCACGAATCAGGTGAGCGCCGGGGGAAGATCGAAGTCGTCTCCACCAAACCCTGCCTGACTCAGCGTGATCTGTCGCTGGCCTACACTCCGGGTGTCGCCGCGCCCTGCCTCGAGATCGAAAAGAATCCCGAGGACGCGGTTCGCTATACCGCGAGGGGGAACCTGGTTGCGGTGGTCAGCAATGGCACCGCGGTGCTGGGTCTCGGCAACATCGGCGCTTTGGCCGGCAAGCCGGTGATGGAGGGCAAGGGTGTCCTCTTCAAACGATTCGCCGATATTGATGTGTTCGACATCGAACTGGATACCGAGGATCCCGCGGAGATCATCAAGGCCGTCAAACTGATGGAACCGACCTTCGGCGGCATCAATCTCGAGGATATCAAGGCCCCCGAGTGCTTCATGATCGAGGAGACCCTGAAGCGGGAAACCGACATTCCGGTGTTTCATGACGATCAGCACGGCACGGCAATCATCTCCGGCGCGGCTCTCATCAACGCCGTCGAGATCACGGGTAAGAAGATGGAGGAGCTCAAGGTCGTCTTCAGCGGCGCGGGAGCCGCGGGTATCGCCTGCGCCAATTTCTACATCTCGCTTGGCGTGCAGCTGGAAAACATACTCATGGTGGACAGCAAGGGCGTGCTCTGGCGGGGACGTGGCGATGAGGACAAGAACGCCTACAAGCTGAAGTTCTTCCGTGAGACTGAGTGCCGCGACCTAGCCGACGCCATGAAGGGGGCCGACGCTTTCTGCGGCGTCTCCTTTGCCGGGTTGCTTAAACCGGAGATGGTGAAGTCCATGGGCGAGCAGCCGATCATCTTCGCCATGGCCAACCCCGATCCGGAGATCACCTATCCCGACGCCGTCGAGGCCCGCCCCGATTGCATCATGGCCACCGGCCGCAGCGATTATCCCAATCAGGTCAACAACGTGCTGGGTTTCCCCTTCATCTTCCGGGGTGCCCTGGATGTCCAGGCCACGGCCATCAACGAGGAGATGAAGCTGGCCGCGGCCCATGCCCTGGCGGCTCTGGCCAAGGAGGACGTACCCGAGACGGTGATGCGCGCCTACGAAGCCGACGACCTGGCTTTCGGTCCCGAGTACATCATCCCCAAACCCTTCGATCCCCGCGTTCTGGTCTGGGAGGCGGCGGCTGTCGCCAAGGCGGCCATGGAGACGGGCGTGGCCCGCAAGGAGATCGATCTCGACGAATACCGTGAGGAGCTCAGGGAGAAGCTGGACGAATCGCGCGAAACGATGCGCAAGTTCCAGGTCCTGGCCAAGCGTAATCCCAAGCGTCTGGTCTTCCCGGAGGGGACCTACAGCAAGATAGTACTGGCGACGTCGGAGATAGCCCGGGAGGGGATCGCCAAGCCCGTGCTGCTGGGCAAGCGGGAGGAGGTCCTGGCCCGTTTCGAGGAGCTGCATCAGGATCCGACCGGCATTGAGATCATCGATCCGCTCAATTCGGAACATTTCGACGACTACGTCAAAGCCTACTACAAACTGCGGCAACGCAAGGGCGTGACGGAGGAGCAGGCGAAATCGGAGATGCGTGAGATCAGCGTCTTCGGCGCGATGATGGTCAGGCAGGGGCATGTCGATGGCTTCGTCGGCGGCGTCAGCATGGACTACGGCAGGATTCTGCGGCCGGCGCTGAAGATCATCGGTCCCCGGGCCGGCGGCAAACTCGTCGCGGGTATGTATATGCTGCTCCATCAGCAAAGGCTGTTCTGCTTCGCCGACTGCTCGGTGAACATCGAACCCAGCGCGGCCGAGCTGGCGGAGATCACCCTGCTGGCGGCGCAGGAGCTGGAGCGGCTCCACATAACGCCGCGCATCGCCATGCTCTCTTTCTCCAACTTCGGTTCGGTGCGTTGCCCCGCCACCGATAAGGTCGCCCGGGCGGTCGACCTGATCAAGCGGGAGCGGCCCTACCTGCTGGTGGACGGTCCGGTGCAGGCCGATGTGGCCTTGAGCCCGCAGTTGATGAAGGAGCATTTCCCCTTCTCCGATCTGCGTGATCGTCCCAACCTGCTCATCTTCCCCAGTCTGGACGCCGGGAACATCAGCCTGCGGCTGGTGGAGATGTTCAGCCACGGCCAGGCGATCGGTCCCATCATGATGGGTATGGACAAACCGGTGCATCTGGTCGTGCAGGGGAGCGATATCAATGCCATCGTCAACATGGCGGCCATCGCCTGTGTCGATGCTCAGAATGAAGCCAAACGTAGAGAGAGCCTGGAGACGGCTCTCAACTATCACACCTGATCTCCAACAAGCCCTAGGAGCGGTCCATGACCGAAACCGACAAGCGGAGTTTCGTGCTGAGAAGGATTCACAGCCTGACCGGGGTCATACCGGTGGGGCTGTTCCTGCTCGAGCATATGTTCACCAATTCGGCCGCCATGTATGGCGGAGAAGTCTACAACAGCCGGGTGGAGTTCTTGCTGACGCTGCCCTTTGTGACGGCGCTCGAGATCGGGATGATCTTTCTCCCCCTTCTCTACCACGCCATCTACGGAGTTGTGATCACCTTCACCGGCAGGGCGAACAACATCGCCTACGGCTACGGCCGCAATCACAACTACCTCTGGCAGAGGATCAGCGGCTTCGTCGTCGCGATCTTCATCGTCCTCCATGTGGGGGGGACCAAGATCTGGGCGATTCAGCAGACGTTGCCCGCCGGAGAGCACCCCGACTTCTTTGCGCGGATGGCCACGATTCTGGATAGTCCGGCTGCGATAGCCCTGTATCTCGTCGGCATGCTGGCGGCCTTCTATCACTTCGCCAACGGCCTGTGGAATTTCTCCATCACCTGGGGCATCACGGTCAGTCAGGGGGCGCAACGTCGCCTGACGGTCGTCTGGGTCCTGCTGGGCCTGGCGCTGATGGCCGTGGGTGTCGCATCCGTTTTATCCTTCAACGGCATCTGGCCCGGATCGCCGGGACATTAAAGGAGAGATCTGCATGAAAGCCCAAGCCAGATACATTGTCGTCGGAGGGGGACTCGCGGGGCTGATGGCCGCCATCAGAATCGCCGAATCCGAAGCGAACACCGCTGTGGATGTGTTCAGCCTCGTGCCCGTCAAGCGCTCCCATTCGGTCTGCGCCCAGGGCGGCATCAATGCCGTCCTCGATGTGAAGGGGCAGGACGATTCGATCATGGAGCATTTCGATGATACCGTTTACGGCGGCGATTTCCTCGCCCATCAGTCCCCGGTCAAGGGGATGGTGGAGGAGGCGCCGCATATCATCAACATGTTCGATCGCATGGGGGTCATGTTCAGCCGCACCGCGGAGGGTGTGCTGGATCAACGCTACTTCGGCGGCGTCAAGAAGCGTCGCACAGCCTTCGCCGGGGCGACCACCGGCCAGCAATTGATGTACGCCCTCGATGAGCAGACGCGGCCGCACGAAGTAGGCGGCGGTGTCGTCAAGCATGAGGGCTGGCAGTTCCTCAGCCTGGTCCTGGACGGGAACGGTCGCGCCTGCGGCATCTCGGCCCTGGAACTGAAATCGGGCGAGGTCAAGACCTTCCCCGCCGATGCGGTACTCATCGCCTCCGGCGGCTTCGGCATGGTTTATGGTCGCTCCACCACCAGCACGATCTGCACCGGCGGCGCCGCGAGCGCCATCTATCAGCAGGGCGCCGTGCTGGCCAACATGGAGTTCATCCAGATCCATCCCACTGCGTTGCCCGGCGAGGACAAGAACCGCCTCATGAGCGAGTCGGCTCGCGGTGAGGGGGGCAGGGTGTGGGTGCCCCGCAAGCCGGGGGACAATCGTGACCCGCGCCAGATTCCCGATGCCGAACGCTTCTACTTCCTGGAGGAGCGCTACCCGGCCTACGGCAATCTGGTGCCGCGCGATGTCGCCTCACGCGAGATCTTCAAGACCTGCACCGAAGAGGGGCTGGGCATCGGCGGCGAGAATATAGTCTACCTGGATCTGACCCACATGGATGCGGATTATCTCACGCGCCGTCTCGGCGGCATCCTGGAGATCTATGAAAACTTCGTGGGGGTCGACCCCAGGGTCATGCCCATGAAGATCTTCCCCTCGGTGCACTACTCGATGGGTGGTATCTGGGTCGATTGGGATCACATGACCAGCATCCCCGGTTGCTTCGCGGCCGGCGAGGCCGATTATCAGTACCACGGCGCCAATCGTCTGGGGGCCAACAGCCTGCTGTCGGCCACCTATTCGGGTGGCCTGGCCGGGCAGAAGATGCTCGACTACGTGGCTGGTATGGAGTCCGGCGACACGTCGAGTTCCGTATTCGACGGCGAGCGGAAGCGGCAGGTGGAGATCAATCAGAGTCTCCTCAAGGCGGAGGGTCCGGAGAATCCCGGCAACCTGCACAGGGAGCTGGGGGAGTGGATGACGAAGAACGCATCTGTGATCCGCTTCAACAAGGATCTGGATTCCCTGGTCGGTCACGTCGACGAAATGCTGGACCGGTATCACAACAATCTGGGGTTGGGGGACAACGGTTCCTGGTGCAACCAGGAGTTGGGCTACGCTCGCGATCTGGGCAACATGCTGCGCACCGCGCAAGCTGTGTCCCGCGCGGCGAGAAACCGGGACGAGAGTCGCGGCAGCCACTACAAACCCGATTTCCCCGAGCGGAACGACGAGAAATATCTCGCCACGACAAAGATCACCTACAACGCCGGCAAGGGCGAACCGGAGATCGATTACTCGGAGAAAATCGACACCGCTCACATCCAACCCCGCAAGCGGGACTACTCGGTGGACAAATAGCCGGGCGAAAGGAAGATCATGGCCAAGAGGATGGTGGTATTCCGAATCAAACGCCAGAATACTCCCGACGGTGTCGCGCGCTGGGAGGAGTTCGAGCTTGAGTATCGGGAAAAGCTGAATGTGATCATCTGTCTCAACGAGATCCGGCGCAACCCGGTGACCCGGGGTGGGCAGAAGACGACGCCCGTCGCCTGGGAGTGCGCGTGTCTGGAGGAGGTCTGCGGGGCCTGTTCGATGGTGATCAACGGCAAGGCCCGTCAGGCCTGCAGCGCTTTGATCGACGAACTCGAACAGCCGATCAAGATCCAACCGCTCGGCAAGTTCCCCATCATACGGGACCTGGTTGTCGATCGGAACAGCATGTTCGAGAACCTGAAAAAGGTGAAGGCGTGGGTGCAGCTCGATGGCAGCTGGCATCTCGGCGCGGCGCCCCGCATGGACGAGCGTGACCGTTTCCGGGCTTACGATTTCTCCCGCTGCATGACCTGCGGTTGCTGCGTACAGGCCTGTCCCCAGGTCAATGGCGCCAGCAACTTCATGGGGGCGCAACCTATCGGACAAGTACGGCTGTTCAACAGTCACCCGCTGGGCAAGATGCAGACCGAGGAGCGGCTTGAGGCGTTGATGGGCAAGGGCGGCATCTCCGAATGCGGCAATGCTCAGAACTGCATACAGGCCTGTCCGAAGGATATCCCCCTCGGGGATGCGATCGGCGAGGTCAACCGCCAGATGAGTGTGCATCTCATCAAGAAACTGTTCGCACGTTAGCGGGCTCTGACTTACTATAACCCGAAGCGAGCGCCCTGTCCGGGGCGCCCGGTTCGGGTCTTTTCATGTCCGGAGATCAGGATGGCCTATTCAGATAGTTTCGAGTTGGAGATTGAGAGCCTGGCGGCCGGCGGCGATGGCGTTGGGCACCACGAGGGCAAGGCGATCTTCCTGGCCAACGTGGCTCCCGGTGATGTGGTCACCTGTCGGATTACCCGTGATCGGGATCGCTGGGCCAAAGGGGAGCTTGTCAGTATGGTGTCAGACGGACCTGACCGCGTCGAGCCCCCCTGTCCGGTGGCCGGCAAATGTGGCGGGTGTCAATGGCAGCATGTATCGCTGGAGGCGCAGCGGATCGGACGCCAGGCCGTGGTCGAAGACGCGTTGCAGCGGATAGCCGGTTTGCACTCCTGGCCGGAGATAGAGTTTGCCGAAACCGTGAACAATGGCCTGGGATATCGCTGTCGCAGCGAATATCATGGGGCCCTGAGGTCGGCGGGACACCTGGATTTCGGGTTCTTCGCCAGGGGTAGTCACGAGCTTGTCGGGCATGACCGCTGTCTGCTGCTGGAGCCGCCGCTGGCCGAGGCCGTGAATGAACTCAAGGATCGGTTGCGGCTGGAGCTGCATGAGCGCTGCCGCTTCCAGGTCGAGGCGACCTTGCTGCAGGGACCGGCTCTCCAACTGCTCATCAATGTCGAAAAGGCGGGGGCGAAGGCCCTGGCCACGGCCCTGGAGGGCTGGCGCCCGTCGAATATGGAGGCCATGCATTACGAGATCCGCTTCCTGGATGGCAGGGGCGTTTTCCGCGAGGCACCGAAGGCACCCTATGTGCGGGACACACTGAGCATGGCGGATGCCAAGGGGGGGGAGCGGGAGATTCCGCTCTACACCCGTCCCGGTGAGTTCATTCAGGGGAATACCGAAGCCAATACGCAGTTGATCGAGGCCATTCTCAACGCGGCTACCCTGCAGGATGACAGCTGGATTCTCGATCTCTATTGCGGGGCCGGCAATTTCACGCTGCCGTTGGCGCTGGCCGGCGCAAGGGTTCTTGGCGTGGAGAGTCGTCGCAGCGCGCTGAGGAGCGCGCGCAAGACCACACGGGAGCTGGGACTGGGACGTGCCCGCTTCCGTGCCGGCAAGGTGGATGAGCTGCTGCCCCTACTGCTGGAGGAGGGGAAGAGCTACCATACCGTCGTCCTCGATCCGCCGCGACAGGGGGCTCCCGAATTACAGCAGTATCTGGATGGGTTCGGGATCCGGGAGATCCTGGCGGTGAGTTGCCATCCCGCCACTTTGGCCCGCGACCTGAAGGGTTGGATCGCCAAAGGATTCACACTGGAATCGGTGCAACTGTTTGATTTCTTCCCGCAGACCTATCATGTTGAAGTTCTGGCGAAGCTTAGCCGATAATAGTGAGTAACACCGTCAGGGGGAGGTGCCGATAATGGACAACACACGAGCTTACCGGATCACCGGAATGGTGCAGGGTGTCGGCTTTCGCTACTTCACCCGCAATCAGGCGCGCTCGCTCGAGCTGAGCGGGTGGGTGTGCAATCGAGGTGATGGTTCCGTGGAGGTGCATGTCCGGGGGGA
This sequence comes from bacterium, assembly GCA_024231955.1. Classification (GTDB taxonomy): domain Bacteria; phylum Krumholzibacteriota; class Krumholzibacteriia; order JACNKJ01; family JACNKJ01; genus JAAEPZ01. The sequence continues at coordinate 156,224 of JAAEPZ010000591.1, forward strand.
CAACCAGACCCTGGACAAGTTCGAGGGTGTTCTCCGAGAGGGCCCCGAGAGCAGCCACGTGGATGAGATCAAGAGGCTCAAGGACACAACCATCCCGGATGCCAAGACATTCGAGATCCGTTTCGGGTAGAGAACAATTCATAGGCAACATGAACAAGGCCGTGGAGCAAAACGCTCCACGGCCTTGGTGTTTTCAGGGGTGTACCGTACCTCAGCGACTGCGGACACCCTCGAATGCCTCGCGCACTGGATCATAGTCGGCATCGACCGCTTCGGTCAGGCTGTCGATGTTGTAGAGATCGCGCAGGATTACCTGTCCGGGACGGCTGTCGCCCATGATCATCAGCGTATGCTTGATCAGGCTGGCAAGGCGGGGCCTATCCTTATTCATCGTCCGGGTGACGATGAACGTGTCCCCCGGAATCCTGTCGGAGAAGAAAATGGGGGTCAGACGCCGTGCGTCCCGTTTGTCAAGGAACTCCTCCGAGGTCCAGGATCCGACCTTACCCTTGGGGTCATCGGCGAAAGTGGCGCCGACATCGACCGTACCGTCGAGGATCTGTCTGATCACCGATTGGTGGCCACCCGCATAGGTGATTTCGGAGAAGTACCTGTCCGGATCGATCCCCTGGGCGAGCAGGGAGCTCATGGGGATGACATAACCGGAGGTGGAGCCGAGGTGGGTGAAGGCCAGCCGCTTGCCTTTGAGATCGTTGAGATTGGTGATGCCGCTGTCCTTGAGCACCAGCAGGACGCTCCAGTAGTAAGGCTGACCGCCCCGCACCGATTTGAGCAGTAGTTCGACATGCGCCACTTTGGCGGCGGTGATGTAGCCGAGGGGAGAGAGGAAGGCGAAGTCGACCTTGCCCTCGGCGATGGTGCGGATCAATTGGCTGTAGCTCTCGACTACGACCGGTTCGCAGATAAGTTTGCTGCGCTCCTCGAGGAAGGCGCAGAAGGTGCCCGCCTTGGACTGGATGATCCCCGGGCTGTCGCCGCCGTTGAAACCGATCCGTATGGGTCTGTCAATCGTGCCATCCTGGGCAGAGGCGGCAACTGCAGGCAGGAGCAATATCAGAAACAGAATGAACCGTGCTGAGAGTCGTGGCATTTCGGACCTCCCCTTTACTGGACGTGACTGCTTACAGCCTGACACAGCAATACGAAACTGTCAACTTGTGCCGGACGAATGCTCCGTTGACGGGGGATGGAGCCGACGTGAATCGGCCTGCCGCGAACCGGATGATCCGCCGCAGGCCGGGAATGTGTATTTCGAACTGATTCAACGGATGGTGGTGGTGGGCATGACGCTGAAGTTGGCCCGCTTGCTGACGCTCTGCTCACTTTGCAGATCACGCACCTCGATCTCGAGAATGTAGGTGTCCTCCGCAAATTCCCCCGTGCCGACGCTCAGGGGGTGACGGGCCATTCGACCACCGTGTCGATCGGCGAAAGTCGAACCGATCTCCGAACTCACGACCTCGCTTTTCGTCCACAACCAGCCGGACTTGATCTTGGGCTGCTTGGGGCGGATGCGATAGGTAACCGTGTATTCGTTCAACCCCTGGGCGTCGGTGACCAGACCGTACACCTCGAAGAAGATGTTGAGATCGGTATTGCTGGTATACATCCGCAGGGGATGGGGCTGCACCTCCCATTCACCCTTGGTGAAGATCGAGGGCGAATTCACGCTGTGGATATCGGAAGCGAAAGTGATGTCACTGAGCTCCAGCTCCTCGCTGGTGAAGGGGACGACCGTAACCGGCACCTGATATATCTGGAGTTTGCCGCTGCCGGTATCCTCCAGACGGAGGGCAAGCCGGTAGGTGCCGGGCATCAGATCCTGAACGGCAATCCCCGGAATCAGCGTGCCGGAGCGGGTGTCATCCAGAGTTTCCGCCCTGATGGGGATCCGGTCCTCGGAGGTGGCGATGCGGTCGTTGTCATCATCGAAGAAGGTGACCCGACGGAGGAGCTCGCCGCGAAACAGCTCCTCCTTGAAATCCCACTGCATGGCGAGATCGCAAATCCTCACCTGATGCGTCACCTCTACCCGGGTTCGCCCGGTGGTGCCCCGGAAGCAATCGACGGCGAACACCGACCAGAGCGGCTCGGTCTGGAAGTCGTGAACGTAGGGATCCTTCCGCTCCTTGCGCATGCGGAAGTAGTTCCCCTCCATGCGGCGGAACTTGGGTCCGAGCAGTTCACCCACCAGAGCCTGCGCCTTGACATCATCGGGATTGATTGTCTCGCCCTCATTGAACTGGCGCACCAGGTCCATGTAGGCATCGGGGTTGGTGAGCCGCAGCTCATCGATCACCTCGAGATCCTCAGCCTGCCCGGACTGCAGGTAGGCATTCTCCAGTCGCCGCTTGACGTCGGGGCGGGTCGAGGGCACTTCGTCCCACGCCTGTCCCCATTCGCCATTCAGATTCCAGTCGGAGTAGGTGGCCCGCATTTCGAGATCGAGCCAGATCCAGGTATCGCGTGAACGATGAAATCCGGTCTCATCGAACCAGCTGTCCGTGAGAATCGTTTCGTCCGGCGGACCGAGGAAGACATAGTCGCGCCCCCGGAGATCCAGACCGCTGATGTCAGCGGCGGGGTAATTGGTCCGTGCGGTCTCCAGTCTCTTGAAATGCTCTTCGCGCCGTTCGTTCAACTCCGTAGTGGGGGTGGGATCCCGCAGCACCCAGAAGGCGGAGACCCAGGCGTTCAGGTCGTCAGTGCTGCCGATCCGCTGAAACTGCTCCTCCTCCGCCGGAGTCATGATCAACCCGATATCCTGCCAGATATACAGCTTCCAGGTCGGCAGGGTCTCCGCCCATTCCGTCCTGCTCTCGGCCGCAACCGGGGCGGCCGAGAGCAGTGTGGAGAGGAGCAGAGTCACTATGAGCAGATTCGTCGGGACCCGGCGTCGAAGCATTCAGCACCTACTTGAGAAGAGTCAGTTTGGTTGTGTCGTTCCAGTTACCTGCATCGATCCGGAGCGTGTAGATGCCGGAGGAGAGACCGGTTCCACTCTGGTCGCGACCGTTCCATGACCAGGTGTGCTCCCCGGCGGGCCGGCTGTCCAGCTTGCGGGAGAACACCTGACGACCGTTAGCCGCGAAAATGCGGATCAGCACGGAATTCTCACGGGGGAGCGAGTAGGTGATGTTGGTCGTCGGATTGAACGGATTGGGCCAGGCGCCACCCAGGGCGAAACTGCGGGGCAGTTCGTCCCCTACGGATACCATGATCTGACCGGTACCGAAGACTTCATCGGAATAGCCGCTGCCCAATTGGTCCGCATTCCAGGCGGTGACCTTGTAGTAGTAGACCGTTGTCTCATCGGGGACCGAATCGTCGTAGTCGGTGTTGTTGATACCGGCGATCAGCGCCAGACGGTTGGCGATCGTCGGCTCGAAATCCTCGACGGTATCCCGATAGACGGCGTACCCCGCGGCCCCGGTGACCAGATCCCAGTCCAGATGGATCCCGTAATCTCTATCCCTGAGAGAGGCATTCACGGTCACGCCCTGCGGCCGCCACGGACGTTGGATGTCGGCATCCGGCCCGCCGTAGGCCCCGATGTCGCTACGGCCGCCATCGACATCAAGAATCGTCGGATCCCCTTTGTCGAGAGCGGGGGAGTCGATCAGCAGGTGGAAATCAGCCGCCGCCTGGTCCCTGTAGAGGGGGTCGACATGTGTATCTCCCTCAATGGAGGTGAAGCCCTGATAGTCCGAATCGCTGGCGGGATTGTTGAAGAAGTTGTTGTAGGCGGCCGTCGGCAGGGTCGGGCCGAGGGCGAAAATCGTGGGCGACGCCAGATTGTTGGTGAAGTGACAATTCCGGATATCGACACTGGTATTGGACAGAGCGAGAGCGCTGCCGAGGATGGTGTTCTGAATGCCGTCGACCGTGTTGTTGACAAACTCGCCGGTCGATTCGGTCGCATACAGGACCGAGCCCTGGATGCCGCTGATATCCCCTTCGAATACGCAGCTCTTCACGGAGAACGTGCTGCCGCCGGCGTTATGGATTGAGCCGCCGAAATGGATGTCCGGGTCGCCATTACCTCGACTGACGCCATTGAGTAGCACCAGATTGCCCTGATTCATGATAGCGCCGCCGGAGACGGAGGCGCTGTTGTTGTCGAACAGGCAGGATTCGAGATCAAAAGTCAACCCGGCCCGAATCATGACGGCGCCACCCATATTGACTGCGGTGTTGCCAGTGAAATTGCCGCCGTCGATCCGGACAGTGCACTCGGTGCCGGTCATCGCACCGCCCTCGCCGATCGTCGTCAGATCGTCTCTGGCGGAGTTGGACGTAAAGCTGCAATTCTGCAGAACGATGTCGGAATCGTGTACCGCCAACCCGCCGCCGTAATAGGCCGAGTTGTTCTCGAAATCGCAGTTGACCAGTGTCAGGTCGACGCCAACGATGAACAGACCGCCGCCGTGGGAATTGTCATCGTCGCTGATATCCGCATTGGCGAATGTGAGGTTGGTCAGCGTGGGGGAACCGGCGCGGATCAACATGTTGCCGCCATAGCGCCCCTGATCGGGATAGTAGCCGACCTGACCGCCCCCCTGCTCGATCCGGAACCCGTCGATGATCGTCGTGGCGTCGATCACCGGATTAATCAAGATGAATACGCAGTTGATGCCGTTGCCCTGCAGGGTGGAGCGATTGGTGGCGGGTGTGCGATTGTCGTAGGTGGCGTCCCAGCCGCCGAGCAGCGACAGGTTCTTGTCAAGTGAGAGTACGTCACCAGAGCCGGATGCGGAGCCCTGCATGGCGACGGTATCGCCTTCGACGGCGAAGTCCAGGGCCTCCTGCAGTTCATCGAATTCATCGGGATAGGAGAAGAAGCTGCCGCCGCCCAGAGCCAGGAAGGCGTTGATCCGTCCGGCACCGAGGAGATTGCTGTAGCCCGGATTGATATCCGAGATGTCATCACAGGTGTCGTAAAGCCTCTGGGTAACCATCGCGGCGTTGCTCTGACTGCGTACGCCATTTGCCAGGTGATGATAGATGCTGGCGACAAGACCGGCGGTGAGGGGTGCCGAGAACGAGGTGCCCTGGGTGGAGGTGTAGCCATCGATGGCCGTGGTGTAGACCGCGGTGCCAGGGGCGGAGACATCCACCCAGGTGCCGTAACTGGAGAAATCCGATTTGATGTCGGAGGCATCCGTGGAGGCGACATCAATGCAGCGGTTTGTCGTCGCCAGGTAGGAGGCAACGCTGTCGTTGTCGTTGCCGGCGGAGTTGGTGATGATCATGCCGGCGCTCCAGGCCGAATTGACGGCGGAGCCCAGAGCGGGCGTATAGCTGCTGCCGTAGCTCAGATTGGCCACGTGCGCACCCTTGACTCTGGCGTAGTTGAAGCCGGAGGCCATATAACTGGAGTAGGAGACGCCGGTCATCTGACCGTCATCCTCCACCGCCCAACCGATCCGGACTGGGAGAACGCGAGTGTTCCAACCGATTGAGGAGATGCCGATGCCGTTGTCGGTAATGGCGCCGACGAACCCGGCGCAACAGGTGCCGTGGCCCTCGAAATCGTCGGGGTCGTTATCCTGGTTGCGATAGTCCTCACCACCGTAGGGGCCGGGCGTGACATGGACGAAATCCCAGCCGCGCCAGTCATCGGTATAGCCGTTGGAATCATCGTCGGCACCGGGAGTCCCGTTGTATTCGGTCCAGTCCACATAGAGGTTGCCGTTGAGGTAGGGGGCCGGTCCGGCCAGGTCCGGATGATCCAGATCGACACCGGTATCGAGAATGGCGACCACAATCGTGGAGTCCGACTGGGAATGTCCCCAAGCCCCCTTGGCTTTGAGCGAGCCGGTGTTTCCGGTCTTCAGGTAGTATTGGCTGTCAAAAGTGGGGTCGTTCGAGTTGACGATCTGCACGGGGTTCCTGTCCAGTTTGCAGAGAATCACAGGCCAGGCCGTGAGGATCTCAGGTAGCGTCATCAGATCGAGGCAGGCGGCTTTGATGTCTGTATCTACTTCAATTTCAGCTACATAAAACTGGTCGCGGAAATCTGAGAATTGACGTTTATTCGCCGGCAGCTCCGCGAAGAACATCGGAGTGAGTGACCTTGTGCCCACCTTGTCCAGCAATTGATCGACCATCCCGGCGCCGCTCCGGCCCCGTTCCAGGATCGTTGCAGGTGAGACCGCCGATGGTGCGAACTGGATTTCAATCATACCGGGGACGATTTTCCCGTCCAGGGAGCGGCTGCCCTGGTTGGCGAAAATCCTGGCGAATTCAAGTTCGGTTTGCTCATCGGGGAAAGGTTCAACTGCCAACACCTGTCCTGCGCAAAGAGCCAAAAGGGCGAGAATACCAGGAAGTACTCTGGAAATTGGGGAAAACATGATGGCCTCCGGGGATTGTCCATGTCTTGGTTGTCAAATCGCAAGGATGTAATATCAGGTCGAGAATTGCGTGCATGGTTCCTCTTATAATAAACTTCCACCATCATTGCGTCAAAGGGGCTGACGCCTAAACCTCCCGATTGTTGATCATAATCAGACCAAATTCAAAACTCTGCTCGAAAGATTTGCATCATTGGGGGAGAATCCTTAATATGTACCCTGATACGTGGGGACAACATGTATTCATCGGGATTTGAGTTTGAGATCGACGATCTTTTGCCGTTGACTAAGTTTGGGTCCGATGATATGTTTCCACGGCTTTTTCAAGCGATTCTTTCCATTTCAATGAGTGCTGATTCCTGGAAGGGAGTTCGTCCATGAAGATGACGACTGACCTGAGCCGATTGACCGCTCGCCTTTTGGTGCTGGCTTTAATTGTGGCAGTTGCCCTGCCCTTGGCTGGTTGCGGTAAGAAGAAGATCGAAAAACCCTATGAGACTGCAACGCTGGCTCAGGCTGTAAGTGGCGAGAGCGAAAACAAGCTCTTTAAGTTCGAGATGACCAACCCGGAGATCCTCGCTATTGGCACCAACCTGGCGTTGCTGGCCGAGAATGATCGTATCGAATTCCTGACCGCTGATGATCTTACAGCCTTATCAACCTTGGGCGACTCATATCGTCTTGCGGTTCATCGCGCCTGGGGCGCTTCGCCCGAAATCTACCTGGTTCTCGACTACTATATTGATGGTAATGACACCACATTCGTCACCTCCGACGAACCGCCTGTCTTCCCGAGTTTCCAGAACTTCGCCAGTTTCGATGCCAGCAGGCATATCGATCTGGTCACCGAACTCTCCGCTTTGAGCGACAAGGACTCCCGCACCATGTTGAAGACACATGGCAAGCAGGGCAGCAAGATCTGGCTTGAGGGCGCTCTGACCCGCGGCGAATCCGGCGGACAGATCACCTACTACATCGAGAACAATCTCGGCAAGTTCCAGCTGCAGGGCATCAATAACCTGGGTGAGACATTCCTGAAAGCCGTTCTGGCCGATACTGGTCGCACAACCGTATTCGTGACGATGGGTGAAGTGTTCAGGCTCAGCCAGCAGAGGGTTACAGGGGTTACCGCTCCGGTCACCCTGGATAACTTCCGCTTCCAGAATTACGTGATCACCAACGGGTAGATCAGTTCGATTCATGCCCCGGCCTGTCAGGGCCGGGGCATTTTCCGTATCCGGAATGATATGGAGCCGATGAGCTCCAAGGAGAGCGATAATGAAGATCGGTTTGATCGGCTTGCCCCTCGTAGGCAAGACGACGGTTTTTAATCTGCTTACGGGTCGCAGTGAGGAGACTACCTCCTTTGGCGGCGGGAAACGGGAATCGCACCTGGCCACGATCAAGGTTCCCGATATGCGAATAGACGCGCTTTCCGCCCATTACAAGCCCCGCAAAACCACCTTAGCGGAGATCGAGTTCCTTGATGTCCCTGGTTTCAAGGTGGGGCACGGCGGCATCCCCAGCGACCAACTCAACGAGATGCGGAATCTGGATGCGCTCGTGCATGTCCTCCGTTTCTTTGAATCCGATGAAGTGCTTCGTGACGATTCCTCAGTCGATGGCCTCAGTGATGCCCTCTCCCTGGAGCAGGAGCTGATCCTCACAGATCTGCTGCTTGTCGAGAAGCGGTTGGAGAGGCTGCGCATAGAGTTCGGCAAGGGGCGCAAGGAGCTGGCTCTGGAGCTGGAGCTTATGGAGCGACTGGCCGAGGTTCTGGAGGGGGAGAAGCCTCTCCGCACCTACGAGTTCTCTGAGCGTGACGAGGACCTGATCAAGGGCTATCAGCTTGTCAGTCGCCTCCCGATGATCCTGCTGGCCAATATCGACGATGCTCCGCCGGAGGCGGATCTGGCAAAACTGGAAGCCATGGCGGGGGAGGGCAATCTGGCCTATCTGGCGCTGAACTCCGTTAGTGAGTGGGAGATCCTCCAGCTGCCCGAGGAGGATCGCCAGGTGTTCCTGGAGGACCTGGGGGTCGAGGAGCCCGCGCGGGATCGTTTCATCCAGAGTGGTTACAGCTTGCTGGATCTGGTATCTTTCTTTACGGTCGGAGAGGATGAGGTCCGCGCCTGGACGATCGCCAAGGGTTTGCCCGCGGTCAGGGCCGCGGGCAAGATTCACAGCGACCTCGAACGGGGGTTCATCCGCGCCGAAGTGATCGCCTGCGATCGCTTCTTCGAGTTGGGCGGGATGACCGAGGCTCGCAAGGAGGGAGCCCTCCGGTTGGAGGGCAAAGAGTATCCCGTCCAGGACGGCGACATTATGAACATTCGTTTCAGTGTTTGATTCTAGGGAGTGATCATGAATCGACAGCCAGTCGACAGCTTGTGTCAAGGCAGTGAAGTTGACAGCGTTTACATACTCAAGCGAAAGCTGATCAAGAAGAATCCTGACGGCAGTCAGTTCGCTCTCTTCCTCTTCAGTGACAACACCGGCGTCCTTGGAGGCATCCTTTGGGATGGAGTGCGTGAAACCTGCGACCGAATCGGCCAGGGGCGCTTTGTCCGTGTCGTGGGCGATGTTCAGGATTATCGCGACAATCTCCAGGTGCGCGTCCGCCATATCGAGGCTGTCGATGGCGCCCAATTCGACCTGGCCGACTTCCTCCCCGTTACCCCCCTCAACCGTGACGAGCTCAAGGAGGAGTGGATCAGTCGGATCAAGGATATCCAGAATACACAGCTCCGCGCTCTACTCACCTGCATGCTCGAAGATGAGGATCTGGGCTGGCGCTTCTGCGCCGCTCCCGCCGGGAAAACCTGGCACCACCCCTATATCGGCGGCCTGCTCGAACATGTCGTCAAACTGACCCGTCTGGTCATGGTGGTCTGCGAGATCTATCCCGATCTGGATCGGGATCTGCTCCTGGCGGCCTGCTATCTGCACGACCTGGGTAAGGTGCGGGAGATGGAATACGAGAAGGCCATCGATTACAGCTCCGAAGGCAAGTTGCTGGGGCATGTCGTCCAGGGCGTCGAGATTCTCGACGAATTCCTGCCGCGTTATCCCGAGCTGCCGCGTGAGATGATCTACCGACTCAAGCACCTGATCGTCAGCCATCAGGGGCAGTATGAGTACGGCAGTCCCAAACTGCCCAAGACGGTGGAGGCGATAATCTTCCACCATCTGGATAATCTGGATGCCCAGTATGACGGCTTCTCGCGCGTCGTGCGCGAGGGGCGTGAGACGATGGGTCCGGATGGAAACTGGACCACGGTCAACAAACTTCTGGGGCGCAACCTCTACATGGGGGGGGCTGAGGATTGAAGACCCGCGTCTTCACAATTATCCTCGACGGTTACGGGGTCGGCGACCTGCCCGACTCCCGCGATTTTGGCGATCAGAACTGCAATACGGTAGCTCATGTGGCCGAGGCCGTGGGGGGACTTCACCTCCCGGCCCTGGAAAGTCTGGGTCTGGGGCGGGTGCAACCCTTCCGGGGCATGGATCCCGCTACCCCGGTACGCGCCTGCTTTGGCCGGATGGCCGAGCGGTCGCTGGGCAAGGACAGCACCACCGGGCACTGGGAGCTGACCGGCCTGATTCTGAAGCGGAACTTTCCCTATTATCCCGACGGTTTTCCCGAGGAGATCCTCGCTCCGCTGAGGGAGCGCACGGGTCTGGATTTCATCGGCAACGAGGCCGCTTCCGGCACCGAGATCATCGAGCGTCTGGGGGCGGAGCATCTGCGCACGGGCAAGATCATCATCTACACATCCGCCGACTCCGTCTTCCAGGTAGCCGCCCACAGCGATGTCCTGCCACTGAAGGAGCTGTACGCATTCTGCGAGACAGCTCGCGAGATGCTGACGGGCGAGCATGCCGTCAGTCGGGTTATCGCCCGCCCCTTTGAGGGGACCGAGGGGGCCTTCGAACGTACGCCCCATCGGCATGACTATTCGCTTCTGCCGCCTGCCGCTACGGTACTTGATCGACTTCAGTCCGCCGGAATTCCGGTGGTCGGCGTGGGCAAGGTGCTGGATCTGTTCGCCGGAAGGGGCTTCACGCGCCATGTCGTCAGCAGGTCCAACGCCGAGGGCATGGCCGCTCTGGGCGACCTGCTCGCCTCGGGGGAGGCTCCGGGATTTCATTTCGTGAATCTGGTGGATTTCGATATGCTCTGGGGGCACAGGCGCGATCCTGAAGGGTACGCCGCCGGATTGCGTACATTTGACGCCTGGTTGGGCGAGACGTTCCTCCCGGCAATGAGGCCTGCGGACACGTTGCTGATCACTGCCGATCACGGTAATGATCCCACCGCGCCCGGCTCCGATCATACTCGTGAGTATGTGCCGATCCTGGCTTACCGACCAGGCATGATCGGTGCAACCGATCTTGGGGTACGGAGCACTTTCGCCGATTTCGCGGCGACCGTGGCGGAGGCCTTCGGGCTGCCCGCGCAAACGAATGGAGCCGCTGCCGCAGCGGGGAGATCCTTCTGGGACCAGATCGAGAGGTGTTGATATGTCGGATCGGGACCTGGCCCGCGCAGCCTCCGAGGCGCGCAATATGGCCTACGCACCATATTCGAAATTCCGAGTGGGGGCGGCGTTACTCCTGGAGGATGGCTCGATAATGACGGCCGCGAATCTGGAGAACGCCTCTTTCGGATTGTCCGTGTGCGCCGAGCGGAATCTGGCGGCTCGCGCGATCCATGCCCACCGCCGCGACTGGGTCAAGCTGGCGATCGCTACGGATGCCGAGGGGTTCATCCCGCCTTGCGGCGCCTGCCTGCAAGTCATCAGAGAGTTTGTTGAGGACATTGAGATCCTGCTTGTCAACAACCGCGGAGAGACCGAGGGGACACGTCTGAGCGATCTCCTCCCGAAACCTTTTACCGATTTCCCAAGCTGACGTGACGAGGGACGCATGAACCTGTTGCCACTGATCCTGGCCAAGCGGGCGGGATATGAACTTGACGAGACGCAGATTCACACGTTCGTGAACGCCGTCAGCACGGGCGCCACGCCTGACTACCAGATCAGCGCCTTTCTGATGGCCGTGTTCTTCAAAGGGATGACCCGCAACGAACGTGTAGCTCTGACTCGCGCCATGGCCGAGTCGGGGGAGACTCTCGACTGGTCCGCCCTGAGCGCACCCACCGCCGACAAGCACAGCACCGGCGGCGTGGGGGACAAGATCTCACTGATCCTGGCGCCCCTGGCCGTCGCACTGGGAATGGCCGTGCCCATGCTCAGCGGCAGGGGACTTGGCTTCACCGGGGGCACTCTGGACAAACTCGAATCGATCCCCGGTTTCAGCACGGATCTGGATCGCGCGGCTTTCGCCAAACAGATGGCCGAGATCGGATGCGGTCTCATCGGCCAGAGCGGCAGCATTGCTCCCGCGGACCGCAAACTCTATTCGTTGCGGGATGTCACCGGCACGGTGGAATCGCTGCCGCTCATCGTCAGCTCCATTCTGAGCAAGAAGATCGCCGCGGGACCGGCGTCGCTGGTTATCGATCTCAAGGTCGGGCGGGGCGCTTTCATGCGTGATCTTGCCAGCGCACAAGCGCTGGGCACGGCGCTGCGGGAGACGGCTCATGACTTCGGTCGCCGCTGTACCGTGCTGTTCACCGCCATGGATGCCCCGCTGGGTCTGACCGTGGGCAACAGGCCCGAGGTGGTGGAGTCGCTTGAGGTGCTGGCGGGCAATGGTCCCGAAGATATCCGTGACCTCACTCTGGCGCTGACGTCGGAGATGGCCTTGCTGGCGGGGTTGTCCGCAACTGCGCATGAGGCCTGGAGCCGGGCGACCGCAGCCCTGGATGACGGCAGTGCTCTCCGGATCTTCGGCGACATTGTTCTGGCTCAGGGGGGACGACTCGATCTGCAGGCCAAGGGCTGGGGTATGCCTGCCGCCGCGCATCGGGCGGTGCTGACGGCTCCCGTCGCAGGTCACCTGGTCGACCCGGATGCCCGCAAGGTCGGACGAATCGCCGTGGATCTGGGGGCGGGACGTCAGAGGGCCGAGGATGAGGTCGACGGCAGCGCAGGGATCATCTTCGCACGCCCCTGGGGAGCTTCACTGGCCCGTGGCGAGGAGATCGCCTTTATCGAGGGTGCCGACCCCGCCCGCGTGGACAGAGCCGCAGAAGCGCTGGGGGATGTTCTGGAGGTCGCCGCCGACCCGCCGACTCCCGCCAGTCTGTTTCTGGGCATACTCGATGATGCCGGGTATCATAGCTGGCAGAGGCCGGACATCTCACGCAGATCCTGATCCTGCGGCTGGATTCATGCCGATTCGATCAACTGAAAACCCGGAGTCGTCGACCCCGGGTTCTCTTTTTTGTCGGGTGGGCAATTGCCGTCACGGCGAGGGGAGTTCGCTCTCCTCCTGGCTCTGCCTGTCCAGCTCCCTGAACTCGAGGCCGGATCCGAGGAAGCTGGATTCGGTGGGCAGATGCCGATCACAGGAGCGTCTGGGTTCGCTGCCTGCGATGAAAACCTCTTCGGTGGAGCTGGGACAGTATTGAGTGGGCAACAGGCCCGAGTCGTCGCATACAGGCTGTCTCACGACCCCCTCCGGCGCTTCGAACGGGAGATGCTCCAGACCGGCGTGCATCTGCTTCATGACCTCGGCCCAGATGGGGAGAGCCGCGTGCGAACCCTCCATCCAGCTGCCCATGGATTTCTCCTCATCGAACCCGACCCAGACGCCACAGACATATTGCTTCGTATAGCCGATGAACCAGGCATCGTGGTTGTGGTCCGTGGTTCCGGTCTTCCCCGCTGCGGGGTGCTGGAATCCGACCCGTCGCGCCCGGATACCGGTGCCCTTGTCGATGGCCGTCTCCAGCATGTTGGTGATGATGTAGTTGCTCTTGGGATCGAGGACCTCGGTGTGCTCCGGTTCGTTCTGCTCAAGCACGCGACCGTATCGATCGACCACCTTCTCCACCGCGAAGGGGCGAATTCTGATGCCGCCGGCCGCCAACGTGCCGTAGGCGGTGGCCATCTCGATCAGGTTGACCTCACCCGCGCCCAGAGGTAGAGAGGGGACGTTCGGCAGATGGCTCTCGACGCCGAGACGTCGAGCGTAATCGATGATCGTAATCGTACCCAGCCGCTGACCCAGGCGGATCGCCGGTGCGTTGATGGATTTGTTGAGGGCATAGCGAAGGGTGATCTCGCCCAGAAACTTGCCAGAATGGTTGCGCACCTTATATGGGCGTTGACCGGGAATATTGATGACCAGCGGCGTATCCATGATTTTGTCGCTGGGGGCGAGGCCATTCTCGATGGCGGCCAGATAGGTAAAGGTCTTGAACGTACTGCCCGGACGGCGAGGCGCCTGGATGGCGCGGTTCCATTCGCTCTGCCGGAAATCGCGCCCACCGACCATGGCGCGGATGGCGCCGTCGGCGGGATCAAGCAGAATGACGGCCCCCTGCAGGTATTGATCGGCGGCGGGGACAACGAGTCCGGAATCCAGTCGGGCGCTGACGTTGGCATACGTGTTTTCGTAGCCCATGCGCTCCTCGAGGAAGAGCATGTACTTTTCCATCTCCGCCTCGGCCAGCAACTGGGCAGTGGGGTTGATGGAGGTGTACACCGTGAGGCCGTCACGATACAGGCTTTCGCTGCCGTAGCGCTCCTGCAGATACTTGCGGACAAATTCGAGATAGTAGCTGCCGCTTCGCGCTTTGCTCTTGGAACGGTCAAACAGGCCCAGGGGCAGCAGTCTCAGCGAATCGCATTCGGCCGAGGTTATGGCCTCATTGTCGCGCAACATGGTCAATCCCAGGTTGCGCCGTTTCAGGGAGCGCTCCGGGAAACGGATCGGATCGTATCCCCAGGGGTTCTTGGCCAGACTGATGATCAGCACGGCCTCCTCGATCTTCAACTCCGAACAGGGCTTGCCGAAGAGGGTCTGGGTCGTGGCCTCAACGCCGTAGGCTCCGACTCCATAGTAGATCTGATTGAGATACATGGTCAGTATCTCATCCTTGGAGTAGGTCTGCTCGATCTTGAGGCTGAGCATCAGCTCCTTCAGCTTACGTGAGATCCTCTGATCCTTGGTCAGGAACAGATCCCGCGCCAGCTGTTGCGTCAATGTGCTGGCGCCATGCAGCGGGGCGGTGCGGCTGCGCATCCGGATCTTGATATCCGTCAGCAGAACCTTGGGCCAGCGGATCAGATCAATGCCCCAGTGGTCATAGAAGCGCCGGTCCTCAATGGAGAGAACGGCCTGCACAAGGTAGGGGGGCATGTCCGCAAGCGGGATGGCGACCCGGTTTTCTATTCCGAAAGAACCGTAAACGTCGCCGTTCATGTCCAGCACCTGGGTCTTGAGACTCTGGGTTATCACCTGAAGCCGTGTGGCCGAAGGCAGATCACGCGCCAGCCAGCCCAGATAGGCCAGGCCTATCCCAAAGCAGAAGGAGATGATCGCCAGGGTCCAACGGAGCCACATCCAGCGTGAGCGGATGGGTTTCTTTGTGGGCAGTCGCCGCTTGAGTGCGTTTCTTTTTTTCATAGGGTGGTGAAGTTAGAAGACCTTAATTTTCTTGTCAATGAAAGGCGCGCCCGGTAGCGTTGAAAGCTGATTAATTCGGAGGCGCTGAATTACCGTTTCCCACCATCTGCTCAACGAGGAGATCGAATGCTCTCTGCCAAGGAACAATTGAAGATCATCCAACAGGGTGTGGAGGAGATACTCCCCCTTGAGGAGCTGGAGCGGAAGCTGGAGCGCTCCGTAGCTGAAAATCGACCTCTTATCATCAAGCAAGGATTCGACCCAACCTCGTCCGATCTGCATATTGGGCACGCTCTCGGATTGCGTAAGTTGCGTCAATTCCAGGATCTCGGTCATCGCGTAGTCTTTCTGGTCGGTGATTTCACCGCTCTGATCGGCGACCCCACCGGTCGCTCCGAAACCCGCAAAGCCATGACACGGGAGGATGTCGAGGGGCATGCCCGAACATATGTCGAGCAGGCCGGGAAGATCCTCGATATCGACAAAGTGGAGATCCGCTACAATAGCGAATGGTGTTCCCCCATGGGATTCGCGGATGTGCTTCGTCTGACCAGCCATTATACGGTGGCCCGGATGCTGGAGCGGGATGACTTCGCCAAGCGATATGCGGATAATCGACCCATCAGTATCATGGAGTTCCTCTATCCTCTTGTTCAGGGCTATGACTCTGTTGCATTGAAGGCCGATCTTGAGGTCGGCGGAACGGATCAGAAGTTCAACCTGCTTGTGGGGCGTCAGTTCCAGCAGGTTTATGGGCAGGAGCCGCAGATTATCCTCACTCTGCCTCTACTTGAGGGGACAACCGGTGATGGCGAGAAGATGTCCAAGAGTCTCGGGAATTATATCGGGATAATGGAGAGCGAGGGGGAGATATTCGGCAAGAGCATGTCGATTCCCGATTCCCTGCTACCGCTATATCTCAGGCTCGCGAGCTCCTTTGCCCCCGAGGAGGTGGCGGCCGAGGTATCCAGATTGGAGGCGGGGGATGTCAATCCCGTCCTGGTCAAGCGCAAGCTGGCTAGAGATCTCTGTGATCAATACTGTGGTGCCGGTGCCGGCGAGCGGGCGGAGGACGCGTTCAACCAGATCTTCGTCAAGAGGGACATCCCTGACGATATGCCGGAGGTGCATGCAGTCGTGGGGGCGGAATCGCTCTGGCTTGTCGCCTTACTTGAAGAACAGGAACTGGTTAAGAGTCGTGGGGAGGCCAGGAGACTGATAAAGCAGGGGGCCGTCTCGATTGATGGTGTGAAAATTCAGTCATTTGAGCACCAGATAGAGTTGGACTCCGCGGGCGCGTGGGTGGTGAAGGTCGGTAAACGACGTTTTATCAAGGTCATAGCTCAGTGATGGGGGATGCTAAAAACCCTTTCCGTTTTTTTCAGAACTTTTTCAGTCGGGCTGTTGACTTTACCCTGTCGCGGGTATACATTCTCCTCCGCTTCGGAAATGACCTGACGGTCAAAACGGAGTAAGGGTCTGAAAAAAAAACTCTTAAGAGGGTTGACTTTAGACCACTGAGGAGGTACTTTCCTCCTCCCGCGTCGAAAAAGGACGCCAGCTCTTTGAAAACCGAATAGCGCACAACCCGTCTATTCTGAGATGTAGCTGAGTGTTAATCACTTGGTTTTCAGCAGATCAGAAGGACATGATGTTTTTTTACATCACGTTCTCAGGATTTAAAATATCCACTATGGAGAGTTTGATCCTGGCTCAGAACGAACGTTGGCGGCGTGGATTAGGCATGCAAGTCGAACGAGAAAGCACTCTTCGGAGTGTGAGTAGAGTGGCGAACGGGTGAGTAACGCGTGGGGAACCTGCCCTTAAGTGGGGGATAACGTTTCTAACGAGACGCTAATACCGCATAATATCGACACCAGGCATCTGGAGTCGATCGAAGGTGGCCTCTGTTTCAAGCTATCGCTTGAGGATGGTCCCGCGTCCGATTAGCTAGATGGTGAGGTAATGGCTCACCATGGCTCCGATCGGTAGCCGGCCTGAGAGGGTGTCCGGCCACACTGGGACTGAGATACGGCCCAGACTCCTACGGGAGGCAGCAGTCGAGAGGCTTCCACAATGGGGGAAACCCTGATGGAGCGACGCCGCGTGGGTGAGGAAGGTCTTCGGATCGTAAAACCCTGTCAGGAGGGACGAAAACGGATTGGTTAATAACCTTTTCGCTTGACGGTACCTCCAGAGGAAGCTCCGGCTAACTCCGTGCCAGCAGCCGCGGTAACACGGAGGGAGCAAACGTTGTTCGGATTTACTGGGCGTAAAGGGCGTGTAGGCGGTTCTGTAAGTCAGAGGTGAAATCCAGTGGCTCAACCACTGGCCTGCCTTTGAAACTGCGGAACTTGAGGCCGTGAGGGGATAGCGGAATTCCTGGTGTATCGGTGAAATGAGTTGATATCAGGAGGAACACCGGTGGCGAAGGCGGCTATCTGGCGCGGTACTGACGCTGAGGCGCGAAAGCATGGGGAGCAAACCGGATTAGATACCCGGGTAGTCCATGCCGTAAACGATGAGAACTAGGTGTCGGGGGATCGACCCCCTCGGTGCCGCAGTTAACGCATTAAGTTCTCCGCCTGGGGAGTACGGTCGCAAGGCTGAAACTCAAAGGAATTGACGGGGGCCCGCACAAGCGGTGGAGCATGTGGATTAATTCGATGCAACGCGAAGAACCTTACCTGGGCTTGACATATACTGGATCGTCATAGAGATATGATTTCCTCTTCGGAGGTCGGTATACAGGTGCTGCATGGCTGTCGTCAGCTCGTGTCGTGAGATGTTGGGTTAAGTCCCGCAACGAGCGCAACCCTTATCCTTAGTTGCCAGCAGGTTAAGCTGGGCACTCTAGGGAGACTGCCCGTGTTAAGCGGGAGGAAGGTGGGGACGACGTCAAGTCATCATGGCCCTTACGTCCAGGGCTTCACACGTGCTACAATGGCCGGTACAATGGGTTGCAATATCGTGAGATGGAGCCAATCCCCAAAACCGGTCTCAGTTCGGATTGGAGTCTGCAACTCGACTCCATGAAGGTGGAATCGCTAGTAATCGCGTATCAGAATGACGCGGTGAATACGTTCCCGGGCCTTGTACACACCGCCCGTCAAGCCACGAAAGATGGGGGTACCCGAAGTCGTTAACCCAACCCGTAAGGGAGGGATGCGCCGAAGGTAAAACTGTTGATTGGGGCTAAGTCGTAACAAGGTAGCCGTACCGGAAGGTGCGGCTGGATCACCTCCTTTCTAAGGAGAAGTCTACTTTCGACTTGTCGGAGTAGGCGGATCAAAGGTCGATACATTTCAGATGTGGTTGTGCGCTATTCAGTTTTCATAGGGCTGCCAGCCTGGAGAGGTTAGGCGTATGGCCTATCAGGGCCTATAGCTCAGTTGGTTAGAGCGCACGCCTGATAAGCGTGAGGTCGGTAGTTCAAATCTACCTAGGCCCACCCTTTTAATTATTTAAGGGGGTATAGCTCAACTGGTAGAGCACTGGCTTTGCAAGTCAGGGGTTACCGGTTCGAGTCCGGTTATCTCCACTCTTCTCTAGGTTGCAAGGAACATGGTTCCTGATGCGGCTACGCCTTTAAAGGCGACAGATCTTTGACAATCGAATATTGGGTAAGCAAGCAATGGCATTTTCAAGAGCTTTTTTAAGCTACTAAGAGTTTACGGTGGATGCCTTGGCGTTAGTAGGCGATGAAGGACGTGGTAAGCTGCGATAAGCTTCGGTTAGCTGCAAACAAGCGTTGACCCGAAGATTTCCGAATGGGGAAACCCGGCAGGCTGAAAGCCTGTCAACCCTTTACTGAACACATAGGTTTAGGGTGGCGAACGTGGGGAACTGAAACATCTAAGTACCCACAGGAAAGTAAAGTAATAACGATTCCCTGAGTAGCGGCGAGCGAACGGGGAAGAGCCCAAACTAGTCGATGCGTTAAAGCCAGCACGCGCTGCATTGATGGGGTTGTGGGATCTGATTGACCCTAGTGCTGACTGGGTCGAGGAGTTACAAAACTTTATGTTAGCAGAACCAGTTGGAAAACTGGACCGTAGAAGGTGATAGTCCTGTACGTGAAAACATAAAGTCTCCTTTTCAGACACCCAAGTACCACGGAACACGAGAAATTCCGTGGGAATCTGCGAGGACCATCTCGTAAGGCTAAATACTAACTAGCGACCGATAGTGAACCAGTACCGTGAGGGAAAGGTGAAAAGTACCCCTGGCGGGGAGTGAAATAGTACCTGAAACCGTGAACTTACAAGCAGTCGGAGCGGTCTTCGGACCGTTACGGCGTGCCTTTTGCATAATGAACCGGCGAGTTACTGATATGTGGCAAGGTTAAGTGCATTTACACGAAGCCGAAGCGAAAGCGAGTCTTAACTGGGCGAATAAGTCGCATGTCGTAGACCCGAAGCTGGGTGATCTACCCATGGCCAGGAGGAAGCGACCGTAACAGGTCGTGAAAGTCCGAACCAGAGAAGGTTGAAAACTTCCTGGATGAGCTGTGGGTAGGGGTGAAAGGCCAATCAAACCCAGAAATAGCTGGTTCTCTCCGAAATAGCTTTAGGGCTAGCCTCAAGATTGTCTATCGGAGGTAGAGCACTGACTGAGCTAGGGGCCTCACAAGGTTACCGAACTCTATCAAACTCCGAATGCCGATATGATGTATCTTGGGAGTCAGCGTGCGTGGGATAAGCTTCGTACGCGAAAGGGAAACAACCCAGACCAACAGCTAAGGTCCCCAAATTTATGCTAAGTGATAAAGGATGTGGATTTGCCCAGACAACTAGGATGTTGGCTTAGAAGCAGCCACCATTTAAAGAAAGCGTAATAGCTCACTAGTCAAGTAGATCTGCGCCGACAATGATCGGGACTCAAGCATAATACCGAAGCTTTGGGATTGTCTTTTAGACAATCGGTAGGAGAGCATTCCGTAAGAGGTTGAAGGCGAACCCGTAAGGGACGCTGGACTTATCGGAAGAGATCATGCCGGTATGAGTACGCGATAAAGAGGGTGAGAAACCCTCTCCCCGAAAACCTAAGGTTTCCTGAGGAAGGCTAATCCGCTCAGGGTAAGTCGGATCCTAAGCCGAGGCTGAAAGGCGTAGGCGATGGTAATCAGGTTAAAATTCCTGAACCACCTTAATTGAGTTTGAGCGATGGGGTGACGCAGAGGTGAAAGGTCAGCCAGCTGATGGAATAGCTGGTCCAAGTCCGTAGGTGGGGATTCCAGGCAAATCCGGAATCCTGTTAACACCGAGAGATGATGGGGGAACGAGCCTTCGGGCGAGCCAACTGATCCTAATCGTACTGCCAAGAAAAACCTCTAAGTGATTAATTAAGGTGTCCGTACCGCAAACCAACACAGGTAGGTGAGGAGAGTATCCTAAGGGGCTCGAGAGAACTCTTGTTAAGGAACTCTGCAAATTAACCCCGTAACTTCGGAAGAAGGGGTGCCCTCAGGTAGGTGATCCACCTCGCGTGGTGAGCTGACGAGGGTCGCAGTTACCAGGCTCGAGCGACTGTTTACTAAAAACACAGGTCTCTGCAAAGTCGTAAAGACGACGTATAGGGACTGACACCTGCCCGGTGCCGGAAGGTTAAGAGGAGTCGTTAGCAATTTCGATTGCGAAGCGGCGAATTGAAGCCCCGGTAAACGGCGGCCGTAACTATAACGGTCCTAAGGTAGCGAAATTCCTTGTCGGGTAAGTTCCGACCTGCACGAATGGTGTAACGACTTGAGCACTGTCTCAACAAGGGACTCGGCGAAATTGAATTAGCGGTGAAGATGCCGCTTACCCACAGCTGGACGGAAAGACCCCGTGGACCTTTACTGCAGCTTGACATTGGGTTTTGGCCATACATGTGTAGGATAGGTGGGAGGCTTTGAAGCGGGAACGCTAGTTTTCGTGGAGCCAATCTTGAAATACCACCCTTGTATCGTCGGAATTCTAACCTTGGACCGTTATCCGGTTCGGGAACAGTGTCTGGTGGGCAGTTTGACTGGGGCGGTCGCCTCCTAAAAAGTAACGGAGGCTCCCAAAGGTTCTCTCAGCGCGGTCGGCAATCGCGCGGCGAGTGTAAAGGCACAAGAGAGCTTAACTGCGAGACTGACAAGTCGAGCAGATTGGAAACAAGGGCTTAGTGATCTGGCGGTTCCGTATGGAAGGGCCGTCACTCAAAGGATAAAAGGTACCCCGGGGATAACAGGCTAATAACTCCCAAGAGTTCACATCGACGGAGTTGTTTGGCACCTCGATGTCGGCTCGTCTCATCCTGGGGCTGGAGAAGGTCCCAAGGGTTTGGCTGTTCGCCAATTAAAGAGGCACGCGAGCTGGGTTTAGAACGTCGTGAGACAGTTCGGTCCCTATCCGCTGTGGGCGCAGGAGATTTGAGGGAAGCTGTCCCTAGTACGAGAGGACCGGGATGGACGAACCTCTAGTGCACCTGTTGTCTCGCCAGAGGCATGGCAGGGTAGCTACGTTCGGAAGGGATAATCGCTGAAAGCATCTAAGTGAGAAGCCCCTCCCAAGATAAGATCTCCCCTGGACTTCGGTCCACTTAAGGCTCCTTGAAGAACACGAGGTTGATAGGCTGGAAGTGTAAGTGCAGCAATGCATTCAGCTGACCAGTACTAATAAGCCGTGCGGCTTTTTTAACTTTTGTTAATGCGTATGCTGTTTACCCAATATTTCGATTGTCTTTTTGACTTTTCGGTGGCGATGGCACAGGTGAAACACCCGATCCCTTTTCGAACTCGGTAGTTAAGACCTGTTGCGCCGATGGTACTGCAGGGGTAGCCCTGTGGGAGAGTAGGACGCCGCCGGTTTTTTTTAAAGCCCCGCATAGCGGGGCTTTTTTTTTGCATACAGTGGAACGACTACTGTACTATTGAGAGACTCTTGAGAACCGTAAGAGAAGATTGGATCCAATTACCAACCGCGAGAGCCAGGCTATGAGATCAAATAGAGAGAAATCCAAACATGTCACAGCCAGTACATTTCTGGTTCTGGTTGCATTACTGATATCTACCGATGCCGGAGCGTGGTTCATGTATGAGGACGCGCCGCGGACTGCCAATTACTTCCTGAGAACGGATGAGGTCTTTGTGGACAATTACGACATTCTCCACAAGTGGGACCTGTTGATCATGGGCTACCGCCTGCTTGACAATTACCCTGAGGCCATCGCTGCCATTGAAGAGGCGAACCCCGATCAGATACGTCTTGTCTACATCGATCCTTTCTCCGTACCGGATAGTCATCCGGGGGAGCCGGGGGATCTTGAGTACGACTTCCTGGAGGACATCTACGGCATGTGGTATGCGTACAACGATCAGACGCCGCCTGTGATCATCTCCGTCTGGCCACTGTCATACCACGTCAACTATACAGAGGTGTGTCCGGATTATCCCGCCGGGAGCGGATATATTTATCAGGATTACTTCATGGATTTTGTGAAGGATCGACTTTACCCTCTGATCGAAGACGGCATTATTGACGGGATATTCCTGGATGAGATGAGCGCAGGCGGATACGTCTGGTGGAACGATCAATTCGCCGGGAATTTTGACTATAATCTCGATTCTGTTGCCGACAATTTGCAATATCAGGTCTATCCCTGGCTGACGGGGGCGATACTGACGATAGGGAATGAATTGGGAGATTGCGTGCCCCCCGGAGGAATTGTCATCGGCAATAATTGCGCTCCCCATGTCGAAGGTTTGCAGGGGAAATTCTATGAGGGTTTCCCCGCGCCCTGGGAGGGCGGTTTATATACGACCCTTATGGACATGGATGTCTGGAACTCAAGAGAACATGGAATCAACGGATTGACCGTCAACGGCATCTACGAATGGGAGAGTGCGGGCGGCAGCCCCGACGACATGCCGCCGTTTAGATATCGATTCACAGGCAGCCTGCTGTCCGACTGCTACTTCAACTATGATTTTACCACAAACGACCATTATCAATTGGAGTGGTACGAGCTGTTCGATTTCAACCTCGGCAAACCGATCGGTGATCGCTACAGCATCGGTGAGACGGCGATTCTGGACAATCGATTCGAAGGCTCGCTGGGCTCCAGCATCTCACTGCTTTCCACTACCAGTGCAACCATAACCTCCGAACCCGGACTGGTATTGGAGGGGGAGCAGTCGGTCATAATCGAAACAACCCAGGATGGACACTATCCGGGGCTGTTTTCGATCCAAATCCCCGGCGGTTATCAACCGGAGACCGATTATACGATCTCCTTCAAATTCCGGATTCTGGATAGCGAGATCGCAGAGAATGCGCTGTTCTGCAAATTCTACCACTCGTCCGACAAGTTCGAATCCGAACGCGTCCACGTCTCTCCCGGCGCATCAGGGCAATTCCGAGCCACGTTTCCCAAAGATGATCCTTACGACTACGTTCTCTATCTGCAGGCGGAGGAGAATCTGTCGTTGGTGTTCGATTCGCTCACGGTGGTCGAGGGTGAGCGCGGGCTGCTGGCCCGGAACTACGAACATGGCGTTGTCGTCTGCAACGGCGCCAGCTATCCACCCAATGGTAGTCAGCCTTCGTCGTCTCAGATCGAATATCCGCTTCTGTCGGATGCGCCCCGCACGTTGCCCTTCAACCCGGATTGGCAGTTGGTCGATGGGGACGGGCAGTTCGAGGATTTCGGTGAATGGTTGACAGAGGGCGCCATCACTCTGGCTCACAACGATGGCGTGGTCTTCAGCACCAACGAAACAGCGATTGTTAACGACCCCGTGCTTGCTGCGCCTTGCGTGAAACTCGGCCAGCCCTGGCCCAATCCCGGTAATCCGACTCTCAACCTGCGCCTGAGCGGCCGAGATAACGAATCCGCCCAATTGTCGCTCTATGATGTCGGTGGTCGGTTCGTCGTTACACTCTGGGAGGGGAGACTGTCGACAGTCGGGGAGACCATGTCGTTCCGTCCCGGTAGCGACGGTCTGCCCGAATTGAGTTCCGGCGTCTACCTGATCCGAGCTTCTGCCGGTGGCCAGAGTTCCGTGAAACGTTGGGTCCTGTTGCGCTAGCCACAATGTGAGAGCTGCGCTTCTCGCAGTCGCCCTGAAAATGAAGAACCCCGCTGCCAGGTGACAGCGGGGTTCCTTGATTACCCATATACCATACGAGTCAAGCGCCCGAGGCGCGCTTCTTTGTCTCCACTCAAGAGATCAGGGCTTGATCATTCTGAATCTCGACGGAGTCGTGCGCCATCGTTCTCTGCGTGTGGTCGATCACGGTGCGCAGGATGCTGTCAAGGTCCATGGTCGGCCTGTAGCCGATGAGTTTGTTGATCTTCTTGAGCGAGGGCATTCGGTGCATCATGTCCTCGTAGTTGTTCGCGAAGGCCTCTTCGTAGGGGATGTACTTGATCTTCGAGGTGCTGCCCGTCATCAGTTTGATCTTCTGCGCGAGATCCTCGATCGAAACCCGCTCATCGTTGCCGACATTGAACACCTTGCCGACAGCGTCTTCGCATTCGCTCAGATCGACGAGAGCCTTCACCACATCACCAACGAAGGTGAAGCTGCGGCTCTGCTGACCACTACCGTAAACCGTGATCGATTCATTGTGCAGAGCCTGGCGGATGAAGCGGGGGATGACCATGCCGTAGCGACCGGTCTGCCGGGGACCGACGGTGTTGAACAGCCGGGTGACTATCACGGGTACATTGCATTCCTGCAGATAGGCAAAAGCCATGAACTCATCAATGGCTTTCGAGTAGGCGTAGGACCAGCGACCGGTTGTCGTGGGACCATAGGTGCAATCATCATCCTCATCGAAGGGCAGCTTGTTGTTCTTGCCGTAGACTTCGCTTGTGGATGTGATCAAGACCTTCTTGCCGTGTCTTGCGGCAAGCTTCAGTATCGTTTCGGTCCCCTGGAGGTTCGTCTCCATAGTGGCGACCGGTTGTTCGATAATCAGTTTCACACCAACGGCAGCAGCCAGGTGGAAGACCATGTCAGCCTCTTGCACCATCCGCTCCATAACGAAAGGATTCAGGACTGTATCGACGGTTATCTGAAAGCGGGGGTGGTCGGAAAGGTGGTCAATATTCTTCAGGCTTCCTGTAGACAGGTTGTCCACAACATGAACCGTGTGACCTTGATCAAGCAAGTATTCACAAAGATGCGATCCGATGAAGCCAGCTCCACCTGTGACCAAGTATTTCACCAGTGCCTCCATTCTTCAGAGTTCGGTATCACCCGATAGACATTGCTTTTAGACATGCCTCTACGCCACTTTTTGATCCCGAAACGGCCTCAAAAACAGTGGAATTTCCCATACAACTTCCAACTTAGTCAAGGCCAAATGTAGCCGAAACAATGATCCGTATCCAGGATTGGTACAATGTTCCTGAAAGATCGGCTAAAAATTAACCTGATGACTAAACTATGTGTAAGCAATGAATGTCAAAGCAAAGGCTTTGCCAGTTTGGGATGACATTTCGGTCTTTACGTTCCTCAACGATGAGAAATGTACCTTAAGCAGTAGAACCGAATAGCCTCCCAGGCAATCATATTGACAGTATTAAGGTGGGCGATGTAACGTGCGGCTTAACTCACGTCCCTTTCATAAACTAGCGACTCGATGGTACTGATGCAAGAAGAATTCTCAATCGGCCTGTTCCTCGGAAAACTGTTCAAAAAGAGGAAGATGATTATTGGTGTGACGGCCTTATTCATCCTGATCTCCGTCATTTTTGCTCTTGTGCTACCCCAAAAGTACATGGCGGTGACCAGTCTTTTACCACCCGATGATGATTCCGGTTCTACTCTGAGTTCGCTTCTCAGCCAAACGGGCATGGCCTTACCCTTCAGCCTCCTTGGTGGTGGGGGGGGAGCTGGTCTCATAGACAAGGAGATCCTGAGTAGCTCAACGATCCGGATGAAGGTCGTGGATGACCTGAATCTCTATGAGTTATACGAATTGGAGGAGGCGCGTGCAGAGAATCCCGCGATGGCTCGTGAGGCCGCAATCCTGCTCCTGGGGGAGAATTCCGTAATTGACTATGACGACGTTTCCAATGTTTTGAGGCTCAGCGTTATGAGTACCGACCCTCAGCGCAGTGTGGATATTGTCGAGAAATACTTGAGCGAGTTGGAGAGTTTCAACCAGGACAAGATTCAGGCGAGTGGGCGGTCCAAGAGAATCTTCCTGGAGAGGCGCCTGGCGCTCACCCAAAATGACCTTGAAGATGCCGAAACCGCGATCAAGGAGTTCGCAGCTGAAAACGGGACTATCCACATCCCAACGGAACTGGAAAACGAGTTGGCGCTTCTTGCTGAATTGAACAGCCGCCTCATTTTTCTGGAATTGGAGCGTGCGACTGTCGCTCAGGACGCCGCCCCCAATTCCCCGGTTCTCAGGCGAGTTGATACGTCTATTCGCGTTTTGCGCGATAAGCTGAACCAGATGGAGACTGTCGGTGATCCGGATATGCATGTGCATGCTCTGAATAGCCTGCCGGCACTTACGCTGGAATACTTCAATTTCCAGAAGAATCTCAGGATTCAGCAGGAGATCGCCACTCTCCTGATTCAGCAGATTGAGCAGGCAAAACTCCAGGAAACAAATGATATCCCGACATTGAAGATTCTGGATTCTCCCCGGGTACCCACCCTCGCAATCTGGCCACGTAAAAAACTGATCGTCATTGCAGCAACAATGCTGGGCTTTATCCTGGCGTGCCTCATGGCTCTTGTTTCTGATTTTGCCGATTCTATCAAAACCAACAAAGAGGGAAAACTGGATGCTTGGCAGTGGCTTCCCGGGATGAAGCGCAGTAAGCAGGCCTAACCCAAGGGGTAATTATGGAACACGAAGTGACCGAAATGGAACACCAGGCAGAGCCGGAAACCGGCCGGGAATTCTCCATTGGGGAGAGCCTCTCCGGCATCCACAGGATATTTCATGCACCGGTTTCACTTTTCAACGATATTCGCGACGGGCTGCCCTGGCTGCCTGCTATTGCCGTTTTGATACTGATCAGTCTGGGCATCACTATCTTCAACATGCCCCTTGAGCATGAAATTGAGGGCTTTACCCAGCAGCTGATGGTGGAGCGGGGGATTGGCGATGCCGCCCCCGAGGTCAGTGACGAGATCTACACCGCGTCGCGGATGTTGAAATCCGGACTCAAAGTCGTAATTGGAGTCCCGTTTGTCGTATTGCTGACGACTCTGTTCTACTGGCTTGGCTTATTGATCACATTCGGCAATGTCAAATTCGGAAGAATTTTCAGTCTCCAGATCTTCATCATGTGCATTGCTCAGCTAAGTCAACTAATGAACGCTATTTACTGTCGTTTGGTCCCGCCGGAGTTCACCTCCTTCCTTGACCTGTCACAAAGCGGATTGAACACCAGCCTCAGCCTGCTCTATTCCGGTGATCCCGAGGGGATCAGCGGGATGTTTGCCCGATTCTTCCTGCAGGGGATTGACATCTTCGTCATCTGGCAAATTGCCCTAATGGTCATCGGCTCGGCGATTGTACTCGGTAAGAGCCGCAAAGTCGTCACAGTGCCGATCGTCGTGGTCGCCCTGCTGGGAATCGCACTTGCCGCCATGATGGGTGCTTTCGGTGCCCATTTCGCAGCCAGTGCAATGGGGGGCTAGCTGTCCGCTAAAGGCATCTATCGGCCTTCATGCCATTGACAGGGTATAAGGCACATGTTAGGTTGGCTAGGTTGTTTTCCTTCAACCGTTTGAAGCATTATCAGATAATCCGCCCACGGCCCGTGGGCTTCCTTTTCACAGGAGGCGATCGGTGAAGAGCGTCAGTCCCCAGGAAATCAGAAATATAGCCCTCGTCGGGCACCAGAGTAGTGGCAAGACCTCCTTGGGCCAGGCCTTACTATACATCTGCGGCTCTTTGAATCGTCTCGAACGTGTCGATGACGGCAACAGCTGTCTCGATTTCGAGCAGGATGAGATCGATCGCAAAATGTCCCTCAATGCCACTGTCGGTTGGGGGGAGTGGAAGAACAAGAAGATCAACTTCGTGGACGCTCCCGGCGTCGATGATTTCACAGGTGAGGTCATCGCATCTCTCCGCGCCGTGGAAAGTGCGGTTCTCCTGGTTCGTGCGGATGCGGGTGTGGAGGTCGGTACCGAGAAGGTCTGGAATATCCTCGAAGCCTCGGCTTTCCCCCGTCTGCTCTTCATCAACCGGATGGACAAGGAGCACGCCGACTACTCCGCCACTCTCGAGAAGATCCAGAGTCAGCTCGAAGGCGCAACGGCGGTTCCGTTCCAGGTGCCGATCGGTCAGGGCAACGACTTCAAGGGGATAGTCGATCTCATCAAACTCAAGGCCTTTGAGTTCGATGACAAGGGCAATCCCATTGAGATCGATATTCCCGCCGATCTGCAGGACCAGGTCGACGAACTTCGAGGGCAGTTGGTTGAGGGTGCGGCCGAGACCGATGAAGCGCTCATGGAAAAATACTTCGAAGCCGGCGAACTCACGGACGAGGAGCTCATCAAGGGGCTCTCCGTCGGTGTGCGTGACGGCATCCTGGCTCCCGTACTCGTCGGCGATGCGCTGACCGGCCGCGGTGTGCGGCAACTGATGGACAAGGTCCTCAACTTCCTCCCCTCACCGGTGCAGAAGCCGTTGACGCTGGGTGAGGAGGAGATTGTCTGCGATCCCGATGGTGCTCCTCTCGGGCTGATCTTCAAGAACATCTCCGAGATGAACCTGGGCGATCTGTACTTCATCCGCTCCTTCTCGGGCAGCTTCGAGCATGGCAAGGATTACTACAACCTGACCAGCGACAACAGTGAGCGTATGGGCCAGGTGTACGCGGCCATCGGCAAGAATCGTGAAGAGTCATCCGTGATCACCGCTGGCGACATCGGTATGGTTCTCAAGCTGAAGAACAGCAAGGTCGGACACACCCTGGGCAAAAAGGGCGACGAGCGTCAGATCGTCATCGACTATCCCAACCCCACGATCGATATCGCCATCAGCGCGCTGGACAAGTCCGATGATGAAAAAGTCGGCGCGGGCCTGTCCCGTCTCAGTAACGAGGATCCCACATTCACCGTCAACTTCGATGGCGAGATCAAGCAGAACATCCTCTCGGTTCAGGGGGACACGCACCTCGACGTCATCCAGAGTCGTCTCAAGCGGAAGTTCAAGGTAGAGGTCGAAACCGAGCGGCCGAAGATCGCCTACAAGGAGACGATCAACAAACTCGTCGACACCCACTATCGTCACAAGAAACAGACTGGTGGGCGGGGACAGTTCGGTGAAGTCTATGTCAAGTACGAGCCGATGCCCCGCGGTGAGGGATTCGAATTTGTCGATGCCATCACCGGTGGTGTGATTCCCGGCAAGTTCATCCCCGCAGTCGAGAAGGGGATTCGTGAGGCGATGGTCAACGGTGCACACTCCGGTTACCCCGTTGTGGATATCAAGGCCTCCCTGCATTTCGGTTCATTCCATAACGTCGATTCCGATGAGCACTCATTCAAGCTCGCCGGCACCATGTCGCTCAAGGAGGGCATCCGTGACGCGGGCGCCATACTCCTCGAGCCGATCTACAATCTGGAGATCAAGGTGCCGGATGAAAACCTGGGCGACATTATGGGGGACATCTCCGGGCGTCGAGGCAAGATCCAAGGCACCGAGCAGATCGGCAAGTATCAGGTCGTCAAGGCCTCGGCTCCATTGGTCGAGCTTTACAAGTACGGCACGCAACTTCGTTCGATCACAGGTGGCCGCGCAACCTTCACCATGGAGCTCTCGCACTACGACGAGCTGCCCCACGATCTGGCGAAGAAAGTGATTGACGAGGCCATCGCCGCCAGGAAATCGGATTAAGGGGGAAGCATGTCAGGACATTCCAAGTGGTCTACGATCAAGCACAAAAAGGGGAGGGCCGATGCCGCTCGCGGCAAGGTCTTCACCAAGCTGATCAAGGAAATCACGGTGGCGGCCAAAATGGGGGGTGGCGACGAGGATATGAATCCTCGGCTCCGCACGGCCATCCAGGCCGGCAAGGCCGCGAACATGCCCGCAGACAATATCAAGCGCGCCATCAAGAAGGGGACGGGGGACCTCGAGGGTGTCGATTATCTTGAATTGACTTACGAGGGGTACGGTCCCGGCGGTGTGGCGATTCTGCTCGATACCTTGACCGACAACAAGAACCGTACGGCCGCGGCCGTGCGGCACGTTTTCGGCAAGTACAACGGCAAACTCGCTGCGCCCGGTGCTGTCGCCTGGATGTTCGAGCGGCGCGGCGTGATTGATATCATGAAAGAGGGCGTCGATGAGGAGACCCTGATGGACTCGGCCCTGGAAAACGGCGCCGAGGATTTCATCGACGAGGGCGACTTCTTTCGGGTTCTGGCGCCGGTCGATCAATTCATGTCTGTGCAGAAGGCCCTTGAGGAGACCTACAAGTTCGAATCGGTGGGGATCGAAGCGCTCCCGCAGAACACGGTCGAGGTCTCGGAGAAGGAGGCCTCGACTCTGCTCAAGTTGATGGAAATGCTCGAAGACCTGGAAGACACTCAGAAGCTGACGGCCAACTTCGACATTCCGGATGAGATCCTCGAGAAGCTGGCCTCCGAATAGGGAGGAGAGGTGCCCCGCATTCTAGGTATCGACCCGGGTATCCGCTGCCTGGGGTGGGGCGTCATCGACGCCGACGGATCGCATTACAACTATCTGGAGGCGGGCGTCGTTCGTCCCTCCGCCAATCGACATCTTGCCGAGCGTCTGCTCCACATCGAGCGGGCGCTCGATGTCGTAATCGCCCGTCACAGCCCCGAGCTCTGCTCGTTGGAGAATGTCTTCTATCACAAGAATCCCCGCAGCATGTTGACGTTGGGTCAGGCCCAGGCTGCCGGAATTCTGTGCGCAGCCCGGGCCGGTATGGAGGTCACGCTCTATACTCCGCGGGAGATAAAACAGGCGGTCACAGGGCGTGGCGGTGCGGACAAACAGCAGGTGCGTTTCATGGTCGAGAGAATACTGGGGCTCCGTTTCACCGATGAGCCCGATGATCTGAGCGATGCCCTTGCGGTTGCGATCTGTCATGCCGGACGCTTCGAGAACGCCGCGCGAGAGGGCAAGGGGGCACTTGCATGATCGAGACATTGCATGGGCGGATTAGCTCCAAAACACCGGATCTCCTGTTGCAGGTGGGGCCGCTCGGTATGCGTCTGGAGATCTCCGGACAAACCCGTTCCGCCCTGCCCGATGTCGGCGTGGAATCGACGGTATTCACCGAACTGCATGTCCGTGAAGATGCGTTGAATCTGATCGGTTTCGCCACCAGGGAGGAGCGTGAGGTCTACCGGGTACTCACGAGCATCAGCGGCGTGGGCAAGCGGCTGGCGCTGGCCATCCTGTCGGAGTTGACGACTGCCGATCTGGCGCTGGCGGTGTCCCGCGGCGATGAAAAGGGCCTGACCGGAATCAGTGGTGTAGGCAAGAAAACCGCCTCCCGTCTGCTGCTTGAACTGAGCTCCCGCCTGGAGGCGTTCCTCCCTGAGAGCGATTACAGAACGGAGTCCGTTGCCGCGGCGGTCGCCGATCCCCATCGCGAGGAGGCGCTTCTGGCGCTGGTGGCTCTCGGTTTGCAGCGGGCCGTCGCCGAAAGGGCGCTGGCTGTGATAAAGGATGAGGATCTGGATGTCGAGGAACTGATTCGTCGCGCTCTGAGCGGCGAGGCCGCCGGTTGAGCCGGGAGGAGGCACCCATGGACAACACCAGCGGAACACCTCCGCGCATAAACAGCCCCGATGCCGGCGTCCCCGAGCGGCGGGATGAGCGTTCGCTCCGTCCGCAGCGGTTCGAGGATTTTGTCGGCCAGGAGAAGATCAAGGCCAACCTCCGTGTCTTCATCGAGGCGGCCCGCTCCCGAGGCGATGCTCTCGATCATGTCCTGTTTTACGGCCCGCCCGGTCTGGGCAAAACGACGCTGGCCGGCATTCTGGCCTCCGAGCTGGATGTCCCCTTCAAGGCCTCCAGTGCGCCGGTCTTCCAGAATGCGGCCGAACTGGTCGGTATCCTTACGCATCTCGAACCGAACCAGGTTCTGTTCCTCGACGAGATCCACCGCCTGGGGCGCGTGCTCGAAGAACATCTCTACCCCGCCATGGAGGATTATCGTTGTGAGCTGATCGTGGATCGGGGACCCAACGCGCGGCACTATACTTTGCAGCTGCCGGGGTTCACTCTCGTCGGCGCGACAACGCGTGCGGGGATGATCAGTTCGCCGCTCCGCAACAGATTTGGAGTCGTGGCTCGCCTGGAATTCTACAGCGCCGCCGAGTTGGCCCTGATTCTGGCCCGCTCCGCCAATCTGCTTGAGCTTGAGATTGACGAAGATGGTCTGAAGGAGATCGCTCTCCGCAGCCGCGGCACGCCAAGAATCGCCAATCGCCTGCTGCGCCGTCTGCGTGACTTCGCTCAGGTGGAGAGCGACGGCCGGATTACCCGCGAACTGGCGGACTTCGGTCTGCAGCGGCTAGGCGTGGATTC
Source organism: bacterium (assembly GCA_024231955.1). GTDB lineage: Bacteria > Krumholzibacteriota > Krumholzibacteriia > JACNKJ01 > JACNKJ01 > JAAEPZ01. The sequence continues at coordinate 188,673 of JAAEPZ010000591.1, forward strand.
GGCCGGATTGGATGACATGGACCGCCGGATACTCAACACGCTGATCAGACAGCACGGCGGCGGCCCCGTCGGTGTGGGCACCCTCGCCATGGCGGTTGCCGAGGAGCCGGAAACTATGGAGGATGTCTACGAACCCTACCTGATTCAGCAGGGCTTCATCCAGCGGACTCGACGTGGCCGCGTCGCGGCGCGTCGCGCATACGAGCATCTGGAGTTGACGCCGCCGAAGGATATGCCCGATCTGTTCGAGGGACAGTCGTGAAGGATTCGATTCTCAACTACGATTTCGAGTTGCCGCCGGAACTGATCGCCCAGCGCCCCGTCGCGGGGCGCGACGCCAGCCGCCTGCTGCTTGTCGAGCGGGGTTCCGGCGCGTTGGCGGATGCCCGCTTCACCGATCTGCCCGGCCTGCTCCGTGCGGGCGATCTGCTGGTGGTCAACAACACCCGCGTGCTTGCCGCCCGTTTTCTCGGACGCAAATTGAACAGCGACATCCGGGCCGAGGTGCTGCTTCACAGCCCCGGCGCCGACGATACCTGGCAGGCGCTGGTCCGTCCGTCACGCAGATTCCAACCCGGGGACAAGTTCGTGGCCGGTGCCCGGGACGAGATTCTGATCAGTGTCGATGAGCGGACCGGCGACGGCAGTCGCTGGGTATCTCTCCGCGATCCCGCGACCTGGGAGGAGGCGATGCGGCTGGCCGGTCACGTCCCGCTGCCGCCCTATATCGATCGTCCGGCCGACGAGCGCGACAGCACCGAATACCAGACGCTGTTCGCCGATCCCCGGGGAGCCGTTGCCGCACCAACCGCAGGTCTCCATTTCAGCCGACGAGTTCTGGATGAGATCGCCGCGCTGGGCGTGAACCGCGCCGAGTTGACGCTTCACGTCGGCATCGGCACTTTCCAACCCATGCGTGAAGATGATCCCGACAAGCATCCCATGCACTCCGAATCGTTTTACCTGCCCGCGGCTGTGCGCCGCGCAGTGGATGAGACCCGGGCTGCGGGCGGCCGTGTGGTGGCGGTTGGCACCACGAGCACGCGCGCTCTCGAATCCCTCAGCGAGGAGGAGTGGGACTCCCCGGATGATCACACCGGCGACACGCGCCTGTTCATCCGCCCACCCTATGACTTCAAACGGGTTGATGCATTGCTGACCAATTTCCACCTGCCCCGCTCGACCCTGCTGATGCTGGTCTCGGCCTTTGCGGGACGCGAGAAGATGCTTGCGGCCTATCGTCATGCCGTGGCGGACGCCTACCGCTTCTACTCCTATGGCGATGCCATGCTGATCATGAACGGGATCGTCGGCGCCGGAGGTGGGGGTTGATATGAAGCCATTCTTTGAATTGCAGGCAACGGACCCCGACACGGGGGCGCGAGCCGGGATGCTGCATACGGATCACGGTGATATCCCCACGCCGATCTTCATGCCGGTGGGCACGCAGGCCACGGTCAAGACCGTAACCGGTGATCAGCTCGTGGATCTGGGCGCGAAGATCATCCTGGCCAATACCTATCATCTCTACCTGCGCCCCGGTACGGACCTGGTGGCCGAGGTCGGCGGCGTGCATCGTTTCATGGGGTGGGATCTGCCCATGCTCACCGACAGCGGGGGATACCAGTTCTTCTCCCTCGCGCCGCTCAACAAGCTCACCGAGGATGGCGTGAGCTTCCGCTCCCACCTCGATGGTTCGAAACACCATCTGCGGCCCGAGGATGTCCTCCGTATTCAGGCGGAGATCGGCGCGGATATCATCATGCCGCTCGACGAGTGCATGCCCTATCCCAGCGAACGCAAGTATGCCGAGGAGTCCACCTCGCGCACCACCCGCTGGGCGCGGCGGTGTCGCGACGAGAGGGGGGCTGTCTTCTCGCATCACGACTACCGGCAGTTCCTGTTCGGCATCGTGCAGGGGGCGACCTATGCCGACCTGCGGCGACGGTCGGTGGAGGAGTTGGCGGCACTGGACTTCCCGGGCTATTCGATCGGCGGCCTGGCGGTGGGCGAGCCCAAGCGGGAGATGCTGGACCTCACCGAACTCTGTGCGGGGCTGTTACCCCGGGACAAGCCCCGCTACCTGATGGGGGTCGGTTTCCCGGAGGATCTGATCCGCTGTGTGGCCCGCGGTGTCGATATGTTCGATTGCGTCATGCCGACACGCAATGCGCGCAAGGGTACACTGTTCACCCGCGAGGGGCGACTGGTGGTGAAGAACGCGGCGTTTGCCCGCGATTTTACGGCCCCGGACACGGAGTGCGGCTGCTTCACCTGCCGCAATTACAGCCGTGCATATCTGCGACATCTCATCCATGTCGGCGAACCTGTGGGGATGTCGCTTGCAAGCATCCACAATCTGTACTTTTATCTTGATCTGATGCGCATGATGCGTGAGGCGATTCTGGAGAAGCGCTTCGCGAGCTTCCAGCGGGAGTTCTTCGCGAAGTACAGAATGGCCACTGACTGAATCCCAAGCAAGGAGCTAATCTTGATGAATTTCCTGCAGGCTTCCGGAAACGCCTCCATGGTCGGCAATGTCGTTATGATGGTTGGCATGTTCGCGATCGTCTACTTCCTTATGATTCGCCCGCAGCAGAAGCGCCAAAAGGAGCATGCGAAAATGCTGGCGGCCCTGGGCAAGGGCGATAGAGTCATCACTAGCGGCGGCATCCACGGCACCATCGTCGGATCCAAAGAGGATATCGTTGTGATCAAGATCGACGAGAACGTCAAGGTCGAGGTCAGTCGCGCAAACATCACGGATGTCGTGAAATAGGAATTGCCATGTCACTGGAGCTGAAATACATCGGTAGTGAAATCCTCCGCAAGAAGTGCAGGCCTGTCGAGGTGTTCGACGATACGCTCAAGGCAACGCTGGATGAGATGGTGGAGATCCTCTACGAGGCCGGCGGCGTTGGACTTGCCGCGCCGCAGGTCGGCCTGAGCGCCGACTTCTTCATCATTATCGCCAACATCGAGGATGATGAGCGGGAGGAGGACGAGATCGTCTTCATGGCCAACGTGGAGATTCTCGAAACCTCCTCAAAGGAGATCGATTTCGAGGAGGGGTGTCTGTCGGTGCCCGGGTTCCGGGCCGAGATCAAACGTCCCGAGGAGATCAGGATCGCATTTGATGACATCGATGGGGAGCGCCATGAGTTGGAGGTCGGTGGTTATCCGGCCCGAGTGATCCAGCATGAACACGATCATTGCCGGGGCGTGCTGTTCGTCGACAGGCTGAGTACGATCAAGCGCTCCCTGCTCCGGCGTGAGATCGAGGCCATAGAGGAGAAGTACTCTCCGAAACGGGGTTGAGATGGCCGGATTACGCGTGGCATTCATGGGCAGTCCCGACCTGGGAGTGCCCTGCCTGGAGGCTCTTCAGGCAGCGGATGACATTGAGGTCGCCGCTGTCGTCACCCTGGGTGACCGTCGTCGGGGTCGCCGGGGCAAGGCCGTCCCCACGCCGATAGGGCAGGCCGCCCTGGACCTGGACCTGCCGCTCCAGCGCTGGGAGAAAAACTGCCGACGGGAGATCGAGAGCACGCTGTCGGCTCTGGATCTCGACGCCATCATCGTCATCGCCTTCGCCCGCATTCTCAAACCCTCCCTGCTCGATCTGCCCCGACTCGGGTGTCTGAATCTGCATGCCTCGCTTCTCCCCTGGGGACGCGGCGCCAGCCCCATCCAGCAGGCCGTGCTCGACGGCCTTGCGATAACGGGCTGGGCGGCCATGCGGATGGAGGCCGGACTGGACACCGGACCGGTACTCGACACGTTGCAGGTCAGGATCGAACCCCGCTGGAACGCCGGAGATCTGTATGCCGAGCTGAAAGTGCGGGCGCCGGAGTTCCTTCTCGCCAGCCTGCGCGGCTGGGCGGACGGCAGCCTTGAACCGGAGCGGCAGGATGATCATCTGGCCACCTACGCCGGTCTGATCCCCCGCGACGCCGGCGCACTCGACTGGTCCGAAACCGTCGAGCAGCTTGATCGCCGTATCCGGGCCTACACCCCTGCTCCCGGCTGCTGGTTCAATCATGAGGGTGTACGGGTGCGGGTTCTTGAGGCTGAGCCGGCAAGCACCGGGAGCGGTCGGCCCGGCGAGGTGCTCTCCTGTCGTCCCGATTTCACCGTGGCCTGCGGGCACGGTGCGCTGATTCTCAAGCAGGTGGTGCCTGCCGGACGCAAACCGATGTCCGTCACCGGCTGGCTCAACGGCACCACGATCACACCCGGTGAACACCTGGAGCAAGGATGAATATCTCACCCGCCCGCAAAGCCGCACTGGCTTTCCTGCATGGGGATGCCTGGTTCGATTCCGACGACTGGGATGCCCTGATCGAGGAGAAGATCTCCCAACACGAACTCGACCCGAGGGACCGCAGGCTCTTCAGCCATCTGGTCTCCGGCGTCGTGCGCCTGCAAGGTCGGCTCGACGCCCGCATTCACCGTCTCACCGGACGGGAGGAGCTGGACCCCGCGGTCCAGGCGGCGCTGCGGCTGGCGCTCTACCAGCTCGAGGAGATGGACCGTCAACCTCCCCACGCCGTGGTCTCGGAGAGTGTGGAGTGGGTGAAAAGGCGAGAGCATCGGCTGGTGGCCTGGACCAATGCCCAGTTGCGCAATTGGCAGCGGCGGGGTATCCCCGGACGCGATCCCGATCCCGAGGCCGATCCCGTGGGTTACGGCGTCGATGTCCTCTCCTATCCCCGCTGGCTCGTTGAGCGCTGGCTGACCCGGTTCGGCAACGAACGGGCCATCTCGATCATGGCGAGCATGAACCGTCACGAGGGGGTGTGCTTCCGCTGGAACTCCCTGCGCCCCGGATTCGCTGAGCTGCTGGCCGCGCTCGCGGAGGAGGGGGTGGAGGTTATCCGTCCGGTCGGGCTGCCCCAGGCCTTCCGGATCAGCGGCGGTTGGCCCCAGGCCATCCGTCCCGCACTGGAGCGTGGCGATCTCAGCGTACAGGATGAAGCCGCCCAACGGGTGGCGCCGCTGCTGCTGGGCGGCAAAAAACTGCCTGCGGGATCCCTGGTTGATCTTTGTGCCGCTCCCGGAGGCAAATGCTGTCAACTGGCGGAGCTCCTCGGCGACAAGAATCCCATTATCGCACTGGACAAGAGTGAGTCGCGCCTCAAGAAATTGATTGAATCGGCGGAGCGATTGGGTTTGAATTCGCTCACGACCCGGGTCGGCGACCTGCTGTTGTGTGAGCCGGAGCCCTGCGCGGGTGTCCTGCTCGATGCGCCCTGCTCCGCGCTGGGCGTGCTGGCCTCGAATCCTGATGCCCGCTGGCGCAAGGCGGAGGAGAAGATCCAGGAGCTGGCCAGAATTCAACGCCGGTTGCTGACAGCCGCCACGAAGTGGGTCAAGCCGGGTGGACGACTCGTCTATTCGGTCTGCACGATCAGCCCCGAGGAGACCGGGCGTCAGCGATTCTGGTTCGCGAGTGAGTTCCCCGAATTCAAGCTGGAGAAAATCACCGCGTCCGAGCAACCGGAGGAGTTCTTACTGTCCACGGGCGATATGCTGGTACTGCCCGATCAGGGCGGCGGTGCGGGATCATATGTGATGCGATTCAGACGGGAGAAGGCGTGAAACGTGGATTGGCTGCGGGTTTCCGTTTTCTGGTCGGCCTGCTGGCCATGACCGGACTGGTGTTGCTCGGCATTTGGGTGGCGAATACCTGGATCCTCCCGGCCCACGTGGGTAGCGCGTTGTCGTTCTCCATGCCCTCGCTGCGAGGGCTCTCCCGCGATGAGGTCTATGCCGTCGGCGCCGAAAAGGAGCTTGTACTCTCTGAGAAGCCGGCCGAATACGACGCCTCTCTACCCAGCGGCTACCTGATCAGACAGATTCCCGAACCGGGGGTGTCGATCAAGCCCGGTCGTCGGGTCAGCGTCGTTTTCTCGGCGGGGCCCAAGATGGTGGTCCTGCCCGATCTCGGTGGCCAGACGGAGCGACAGGCCCGCCTCAGCCTTGAAGATCGGGGACTCATTCCAGGTGATCTCGTCCACTGCGCGGGTAATGCCGCGGCGGGCCATGTGCTGGCCTCTCGCCCTGGCCCCGGCGCGCTGGTGCCGGTGGGGGCGGTGATCGATCTGCTCCTCAGCCGGGGCGCCGCTTCGGGTGGTTTCCTGGTGCCCGAGTTCCGGGGACGCAAATTGACCGGCGCGCTGGCCCTCATGGAGGGAAGTGGTCTGCCGGAGCCGAAGATCCGCTATCGGATCGGATCCGGGCTGACCGAGGGTGACATTCTTGAGCAGATGCCGCCTCCGGGCAGCAGACTGGAAAGGGGAAGGACTCTTGAGCTGGTGGTCGCATCTAAAGAGGAATAGCCTGAGTCTCGCGCCCTCGATGCTTGGCGCCGATCTGGCCAGGTTGGGGGAGGAGGTGGCGGCCGTCGAGGCGGCTGGTGTCGAGCTGCTCCATCTGGATATCATGGACGGCGTTTTTGTCCCCAATATCAGCTTCGGTGCCGATGTCTGCGCGGCCATCGCCCGCCATGCGACGGTGCCGCTGGATTGCCATCTGATGATCGAGCGGCCTGAGCGCTACCTCGAAGTGTTCCGCGAGGCGGGGTGCCACGGGCTGACGGTCCATCTGGAGACTATGAGCGATCCCATCGCAACGTTGAAACAGATTCGCGCGCTGGGTGGGCTGGCTGGACTGGCCGTCAATCCGAGCACCGAACTGCCGCCGGTTGGACCACTTTGGGAGCATCTCGACCTGCTGTTGGTGATGAGTGTTCAGCCCGGCTTTTGCGGACAGTCGTTCCATCCCGAAGTGCTGGGCAAGCTGGAGAGCGCCCGGGCACTGCGGGAGGAGACGGGTTTGGAGTTCGCCCTTCAGATCGACGGTGGTGTCGGCCCCGCCGTGGCCGGAGCGGCTCGTGCTGCGGGAGCCGACATCATGGTGGCGGCCTCGGCGATCATGGGGCGGGAGGATCGGGCTGCCGCCGCTCTTGAAATGAGACAAGCCGCAGGCTGACCTCACCTGTTCTCTACCGCTTTCGAGATGATGCGACCCGTGAAGTGGATGGGCCAAGCCTAGGGGATTTAACCGTTTGGGGTCGCATGTAGTGGCGTCCGGTCAGTGTCCCCAGCCCAAGGAGCGGCTGATCGATCCAATCACTCGCCCACTCTTCACGACAGATGGTTCACTGCGTACGATGTACCTGTCGTATCAACCTCGGCAGTGAAAGTAATCGCTCGTGGAGGGCTTGCCAGTTAGCATAAGTTCTGCTATATTGCCGACTTCGTGTGCTTAAATTGGCGTGTCCCAGACTATCCCGGAGGCAGTGGTGTTTCAGAATCTCAGCAATAGGCTGGAGTCTGTCTTCTCCAAACTGCGCGGGAAGGGGAAGCTCAAGGAAGCGGATATCCTGGAGGCCCTGCGCGAGGTAAGGCGGGCGCTTCTGGAGGCCGATGTCCATTTCGGAGTGACGCGGGAGTTCATCAATCGCGTCAAGGCGGCTGCGACCGGCGAAGAGGTACTCGGGAAACTGAATACCGGACAGCAGGTTATCGGCATCGTCCACCGGGAGATGGTCCAACTCATGGGGGAGACCCATGAGGATCTGAAGCTGCGGACGAGCCCGGTCTCCACCATAATGCTGGTGGGGTTGCAGGGTTCGGGCAAAACCAGCTTTGCGGCCAAACTTGCGGGGCAGCTACGCAAACGTAAGCACCGTCCGGTCCTGGTTGGCGCCGATATTTATCGGCCGGCGGCCATGGATCAACTCGAGGTCCTGGGCAAGCAGATCGATATTCCGGTCTACCTGGACAGGGACGAGAGAGACGTGAGCAAGATCGCGAAGGGCGGCAGGGCCATGGCCCGTGAGCGTCTGAGCGATGTGGTGATCGTCGATACGGCTGGTCGTCTTCACGTTGATGATGAGCTCATGGCCGAGCTCGAACGTGTCAACGAGACGATGAAACCGGACGAGATTCTGCTGGTCGTGGATGCCATGACCGGGCAGGAGGCCGTGAAGGTGGCCGAGGAGTTTCAGCGCAGATTACCGCTGACCGGTATTCTGCTCAGCAAACTCGATGGTGACGCCAGAGGCGGCGCCGCGCTCTCGGTACGTTCGGTTACCGGCCTGCCCATCAAGTATGTGGGTATTGGCGAGACGGTGAAGGATATCGAGATCTTCCACCCCGATCGGATGGCCGGTCGGATTCTGGGGATGGGCGATGTCCTGACACTGGTGGAGAAGGTTCAGCAGGAGCAGGACCTTGTCGAGGCACAGAAACTCGAGAAGAAGATCCGCAAGCAGGGACTCACCCTTGAGGATATGCTCAGCCAGATCGAGAAGCTCCAGAAGATGGGACCTCTCAACAAGATCATGGGCATGCTGCCTGGCGCCAACAAACTGATGGCTGACGGCTTCGAGCCGGACGAGAAGGAGTTGGTCCGAGTGCGGGCCATCATCCAGTCGATGACTCCGAAAGAGAGACGGCGCCCAGAAATCATCAACGGGAGCCGTCGACGCCGGATAGCCAAGGGCAGCGGCACGACCGTACAGGAGATCAATCGCTTGATGAAACAGTACGGCGAAATGAAGAAGATGATGAAAACGATGGCCCGGTTCAAAAAGAAGGGTCGAGTCCCGGACATGTTCCGAGACGGAGCAAAATAACGAAGCGGAGGTGCTTCCTTTGTCCACAAAGATTCGTCTGATGCGCATGGGTTCGATGAAGCGGCCTTTCTACCGGCTGGTAGTCATGGATTCCCGCAATCGTCGGGACGGACGTTATATCGAAAACCTGGGTACCTACAATCCCATCGCCAAGGTTGACGCCGTCACCCTGCGCGAGGATCGCATCCTTGATTGGCTGATGAAGGGTGCTGTTTTGACCGGTACCCCGAAGAACCTGTGCCGCGATGCCGGGATCATGGAGAAATACCAGATGCTCAAGGATGGCGTTGCCCCCGATGAGCTCGAAGGGAAACTGGCTGAACGTCGCGCCAAGCAGCCCAAGGGCTCCGATACGACTTTGAGCCGTACGGAGAAAAAGGCCAAGAAGAAGACCGATGCCCGTGTCGCCGCCGAGGCCGAGAAGGCCGCGGCCGAAAAGGCTGAAGAAAGTACGGAGGCCTAGGCTTGGAAAAGCTTTTGCACTATGTCGCCAGCGCTCTGGTCGAGTTTCCCGAGCGCATCCGTATCGAGAAGGAGGGCGATCGCGGTGAGCAGGTATACACATTGTATCTGGCTCCCGAGGATCTTGGTCGCATGATTGGCCGCCACGGCAAGACTGCCGAGGCATTGCGGACCCTTCTGTCGGCCGTGGGCCGCAAGGAGGACTGGAAGGTCAATCTCCGTATTCGGGAACTTGAGTGACCGAGGTACGTCGGCTGGAGCTGGGCCGTCTGGTGCGCCCCGTGGGACTCCGCGGTGAGATGCGCTTTCTGCCCGACGCGAATTTCTGGCCGTTGGCCCTGACCTCCAGGCAATTGGTGCTGGAGCTTGGTGGCGGTTCGCAGCCAGCGGTGATCCTGAGAAGCCGCCCCTCCGGCAACTGCCTGATTCTGAAGGTTGAGGGGATCCAGGATCGCAACGCCTCCGAGGATATGCGGAATGCAGTCCTCGTTTTGATCGGCGAGCCGGATGTTGACCTGCCCGATGAGCCGTTGCCCTTCCAGGTGATCGGCTTGAAGGTGATCGGGGTCGATGGCGAGGAGATCGGCGAGGTGATCGATCTGCAGGAGATGCCGGCTCAGGCGCTTTTGCGGGTCAAAATGGCGATGGGCGAGTGTGCTATTCCGTTCGTCGACCCGATCGTTCGCGGAATTGATTGGGACGCAGGCCAAATAGAAGTCGATCCGCCTGAGGGCCTGCTGGATCTGTAAAGGGGGAGAGGGCACCATGAACATCAACGTGGTCTCCCTGTTTCCCGAATTCGTGGCGGCTGCCACGAAAGTGGGGATCCTGGCTCGAGCCATCGAGCGCGGGGTCGTGAATTATCGCTTCGCCAATCCCCGCGATTATGCGGTGGACAAGCACGGGACAGTGGACGATTACCCGTATGGCGGCGAAGCGGGGATGATCATGATGGCGTCGCCGCTGATCGACGCTTTCGAGACCATCGAGCGGGAGAGCGAACATCCGGGTCATCCGGTGATTCTCCTCTCCCCAAGGGGCAGACCCTTCGATCAGGAAACTGCGAAGCGTCTGAGCGATGAGAGGGAGCTCACTTTTCTCTGCGGACGCTACAAGGGTGTCGATGAGAGGGTGCGCGACCTGATCGTGACCGAGGAGATCTCCCTGGGGGATTTCATCCTCACGGGTGGAGAGCCGGCTCTCGTCTGTATAATCGATGCGATTGTGCGGTTGCTGCCCGATGTCATGAACGATCTTGAGTCCGCCGAAACCGATTCGTTCGGTGAGGACAAAGAGGGGCTGCTGGATTGGCCCCACTATACTCGGCCCGAGGAATTTCGCGGGCTGAAGGTTCCCGAGATCTTGAAGAGCGGGAACCACGCAAAAATAAAGAACTGGCGTCGTGAGCAATCGCGTCGTCTTACGGAGTTGACTCGGCCGGACCTGATGGTGCGGCGAAAACGCAGAGACCCCGACCGCTAGGGGTTGCCACACAGAGTGGAGGTAGTCGATGAACATCGTCGATTCAATCAGGAACCAGCAGGTTAACGACGACATTCCCGAGTTCAGTGTCGGTGATACTCTTCGTTTTCGGGTGAGAGTTGTCGAAGGGGCCAAGGAGCGATTCCAGACTTTTCAGGGGTCCGTGATCCAGCGCAAGGGCAGCGGCATCGAAGAGACATTCACGATTCGCAAAGTGTCGGGCAACGTCGGTGTGGAGCGCGTCTTCCCCGTGAACAGCCCCAATCTGAGCAACATCACCATCGTGAGTCGCGGCAAGGTTCGGCGCGCGAAACTCTATTATCTGCGCAAACTCAGCGGCAAGAAGGCGCGCATCGCCAGCCGTCGCGACTTCACACCCAAGAAGTAAAAGAGTACACGCAGTGGACAGTTCAAATGGAAAACGCCGGGATCCCGAGGGGAGCCCGGCTTTTCCATATCCCGATGTGCAGGCATTCCTGAAGGCCCCTCTCAGCGAGCAAAAGGCTGCTCTGGCGCCGTTGAACGTCGAAATGCGGGAGCAATGGCTGCTTCTGCTGGAGGCGGATCCGCGCAAGGGGAGGCGTCAGCTGGCATCGAGCTTGCGGAAGCGTGAATTGCGACGAGAGGCGCGACTTGCACGTTGGCGCGACCTGTCGGATTTCGACAGGGATGCGGCGTCCGGCCTGATCCTGGCCGGAGTCGATGAGGTCGGACGCGGTCCCCTGGCCGGTCCCGTCACCGCTGGTGCCGTCATACTGCCTCCCGGATATTCCGCTCCCGGACTGGATGATTCCAAGAAGATGACCGCCGCCGCCCGCGAGCAATGGGCTGCGCGCCTGCGTGCTGATGCGCTGGGTTGGGCCGTGGCGGATGTGGCTGCCGGCGAGATCGATCGCAGGGGCATCAAAGAGGCGGTCTTCCAGGCCATGGCCGACGCGTTGCGTGCCCTGGCCGTTACGCCGCAGATCATTCTCATCGACGGCAACGAGGTGCCGCGCGGGTCGCGGAAGTCGAGGGCCGTTATCGGCGGTGACGGCAAAAGCCTGAGTATCGCCGCCGCATCGGTACTGGCCAAGGTGCACCGCGACGGGCTGATGAGAGAGTATGCCGAGCAGTGGCCCGGATACGGATTCGCGGGCAACAAGGGCTATGGCAGCGCGGAACATCAGGCCGCCCTCCTGGAACTGGGACCATGTCCCTTGCATCGGCGGAGTTTCTGTGGACGCTGGTTATCGCAGACGCAAGGCGAATCGCGCCGCCAGAACCCGGGGTCGTCTGGGTGAGGAGTTGGCTGAGCGGTTTCTCGCCCTTTCGGAAACGACGATTCTGGAGCGTAATCTTCAGGTGGGGCAGAAAGAAATTGACCTGCTGGCGCTCGAAGGTGATTGTCTCGTCTTTGTCGAGGTGAAGCTCCGCAGATCGCAACGCTACGGTGATGCGTTGGATTCATTGAGTCGGCTCAAGCTGAAGCGATTGAAGGCGGCTCTGCGCGTCGAGGTGCAACGCAGAGAGTGGACCGGTTTCTACCGCCTCGATTTCATTGCCATTGACGTCCGGGACGATCAACTTCATCTGGAGCGGTATCGCGGCCTGTGAATGCCGGGGGCAAACGGCGGATACGCCCGGAAAGTGGACATCCGAATGTCGCGGTTGATTACGAGGAGGGGTTCGTCGTGTTATTGAATATCTGTTCCGGGTTCATGTTGAGCAGCTTATCTCCGGTATCTCCACTCGGAATGGGGCTTTGCCTGACTCTGGTTCTGATCCTCTCAATACTGGGTGGTCGCCTGGCGATCATCTGGGCCGCCCGGCTCCACTTCTATGATCACCCCGGCGAGCGAAAATTGCAATCCGCGCCGGTGCCCCTGCTGGGAGGGGTGGCCATCATTGTTGCCGTGATCTGCGGGGGGATGATACTGGCTTGCAGTCCCGAGAGCGACGGCGGGGTGGGCCACGCCTCCAATCCGCAGCTGCTTCTCCGCTGGCTCGGAGCGGGACTGGTGCTCCTGATCACCGGTCTGATCGATGATCGTCGCGGATTGTCGCCCCAGGTGCGGCTGGCGGTTCAGGCTGCCGTAACCTGCGCCTTTATCCCTGAACTCGGCGGGTGGCTGGGGGGCGGCGGCCTGTTCCTGCCCGCGGTTCTTATCGGCGGAGTCTGGACAATCGGTTTGATCAACTCACTCAATTTTCTCGACAACATGGATGCCGCTTCCGGCAGTGCGGGCTTCTGGGTTTCCGTTACGCTCGCGACGTTCTTCTACCGGGCGGGGCAACCCCTGCTTGGAGCCGCCGCGCTGGTCCTCGGTGTAGCCCTGGCGGGATTTCTCTGGTGGAACAAGCCTGTTGCCAGACTCTACATGGGTGATGCGGGCTCCACTTTTGTCGGATTCAGTCTCGCGGTCTTCACCGTACTGGCCGTTCTCAGGGCCGGATTGAATCCCTGGCTTGTACCCATATTGCTGGCTGTTCCGCTCTATGATACCTGTACGGTCTTCTGGATCCGATGGCGGGAGGGACGCCCCCTCTGGATTGGTGATCGGCGACATGTCACACATCGTATGACCGATCGGGGGCGCTCCGTCCCCGGTACGATCGCAGTCCTCAATATGTGGAGTATCATCGCCGCAATTACCGTTTTGGCGCTGCAGCGAATGGGGCGACTGGAACTGCCGGCTCTGATCGCCGCTGTCGTGATCGCCATTGTGCTGTTCGGATGGGAGCGGAAGCGGGAAAAAACAACAGCCACCGTTCAAGGTGACTGAGGACAGTTTATTGTTCACCGGATAGGCAGTGGTGCAATTGACCTCGCGCTTACACGCGGATCGCCGATATTCTAGTTGTCGGCGAACTCATCGAGATCGGATTCCATATCATCCAGGATGTCATCGTAGTCCTCCTCAATCTCATTGAGGTCATCATCCTGAACAACATCCTCCGATTCTTCCCAAGTTTCATCAGGGTCGACTTCGACCCGACCTTCCCCCATACAGAACTGACATTCGTCATCTTCGATTATGCCGGTTCCACAACATTCTTCACAGACAACAGTTTTCTTATTGCTCATTTCAAGTAAACCACTTGCTGCAGGTTAATGACTCTTCTTCGAACTGACGCTTGTGGCATCAACGGCAGAGCTTAGTGAATGGAGTAATTCTGTCAAGCAGAAGCGAAACGGATTTTGCGGATAGGTCGCGAATCCGTCAACTCTGTTGTCGGTCGAATTCCGATTGAGCTTGAGATTATTGCACTTGTCTTAGGCCTCCGGATTGCCTGCAGATCCGTTGCGGACGCGAATGACGTTTAGTGCGGCAATTTCAGAGGGGGACAGATGCATTGTCAGTGGTTGGGCGGGAGCTTGCGGGGTGTCGAAGGGCTGCCTGTGCGCATCGAAGTGCAGATGACCAGGGGGCTGCCGGGCTTGACGCTGGTGGGCCTCGCCGGCGCGGCTACCAGGGAGAGCCGTGAACGTGTTCTCAGCGCTATCCGGGAGAGCGGTTTTCAGACCCCCGCCGGACGGATGACCGTCAACCTCTCACCGGCCGAGGAACCAAAGAACGGTTCCGCGTTCGATCTGGCCATGGCCCTGGGGTTGCTTGAGGTGTCCGAACAGATCAAACCGGTCCGGGGGAGGGATTGGTGGTTCCTGGGCGAACTGGGGCTGGACGGCTGCCTGCTGCCGATTCGCGGCGCCCTGGCCCTGGGATTGGCCGCGCGTTCCGCAGGTGCCGCAGGGTTGATCATGCCTGTCGGCAACGCTCGGGAGGCGGTGCTGCTTGATGGTATCGAACTGGGTGTGTGCGACAATCTTGACGAGGTCGTGGCCTGGCTCGAGGGGCGCGGTGAGATCCGCGTACCGGCCATGCGTGACGTGAAGATCCCGGGAGAGGAGAGCAACCATGGACAATTGGATCTGTGCGAGGTGGAGGGGTTGCCCCGTGTGCGACGGGCGTTGGGGGTCGCCGCCGCAGGCGGCCATAACCTGCTCCTCATCGGCTCCCCGGGGAACGGGAAATCGCTCATGGCGAGGATTCTCGCCGATCTGCTGCCCCCCCTGTCCGGGGATGAGAACCGTGAGGTCATGACTATCCGTTCGGTGGCCGGATTGCCCGTAAGCTCTTCGCGGCGGCGACCGTTTCGCTCGCCGCACCACAGCGTCAGTATCGCCGGTTTCCTCGGCAGCACGAAGGGGGGCGGCCGTCCGGGGGAGATCACCCTGGCGCATCGGGGGCTACTTTTCCTGGACGAACTGCCCGAGTTCAACCGCTCCGTCCGGGAGGCGCTGCGGGAGCCGATGGAGGATGGCGCTTTCGTCCTCAGTCGAGCGGATGGGATCATTCGCTGGCCTGCGGATTTCCTGCTCGTTTCGGCAATGAACCCCTGCCCCTGTGGGCAGAGCCTGCGGGGGGAGGAGTTCTGCCGCTGCACGCCGGCGCAGATCCGCCGCTACATCTCCCGCATATCGGGACCGCTGCTCGATCGCATCGACCTGCTGGTGGAGGTGCCTATCTGGCGGGCGGAGAGCTCCAGATCCGCTGCAATCGCCGGTGGCGAGAGCACCGCAGAGTTCCGGATGAGGGTCGCTGAGGCGGCGTCGTTGCGGGGTGGGGGGGCGGAACCTCCGGGGACTCTGGATCACGACCTGGGGAGTTGGCTGGATGGGCAACTTGAAGCGGCGGGCGCAAGTTACCGCCTGCGGAGCAAAACCCGGGCTGTGGCCCGGACCGTGGCCGCCCTGGAGGGCAGAAAGGATATACGAAAATGTGATCTGCTGGAGGCGTTGGAATACACTTTCCTGTTGCGGGGGAAAATTGACAGAACCTTGTCCTGCTAAGGTTTCAGAATCCAGCATCCTTAGCATTGGTAATGGGTTGCGATTAGTTGAAATGATTGCGGCGAGGGTGATTCATCTGCTATTATTAGCATGCACGGGTTCTTTCCCGTATGTTGCCTCTTTGAACCCGCCCGGCCTCTCCGGGCACGCCGAAAGGGTCGTACTGACAGATGCGTTTTTGGACCGTTATTCCGCTTTTCCTCCTGATGAACTTCGCCTTCTGTGGCCAGGAGGAGCCCCCGCAGCCCAACATCCTTGACGTGACAGCAGAGACCTCATCCGGGGAACTGATTGAATCAACCACCCTCACCGTCGATGTCGATGTCTATGTGATGAGCGACATCGCTCCCGCATCATTCTCGATCCCGGCGAACAGGACCGCGACGATCAGCGCCGCCCGCACCTTCTGGAGCTTCACGCCGGCCGATACGACCATTGCGCTGGGTGAGGAGCAGGAGCTGGAGCTCACCTTCACCGGTCTCGATCCCGATCTGCTCGAAATCAACTGTACCGACGCGGAGAGTGGCGGTGCCGTTCCGGCAGAGTTCACCATCACGCTGGCGGACGAGAGTGTCCAGCTCAGCGGCGCCACTGCGCAGATCGAGCTGCCTCTGACCCGCACCTTCTCACTCCACAGCGAGAAGCTGGGCTGGGAGCTGGTGCCGGCGGACACCACCTTCACTCTCGATGGCGCGACGACCGATATCATCAACGTGCGCGCGACTCAGGTGAATGCTCCGGCGACACTGCATGTCACGGCCGAGGATGGCTCGGGTGCCGCAATCGAGGGTGTGCAGGTTCTCCTGAACGGCGAGGACACCGGCGAAGTGACCCCCGCTGAACTGACTTTGATCTCGACCTACGAGTACATCGTTTCGCTGCAATCGTCGAGTTGGGATTTCACCCCAGCAACTCAAGCGGTTACTCTTGATCCCGCAGCGGATGAGACGATTACCTTCGTCGGCGAGGAGATTGGACAGACCACCCACGTCGTGTTCCTGGAGGATTTCTCCAATGTCGGCTGTTCAGGCTGCCCCGGCGCCGAAGCCAATATGCTTGAGGCCATGGCTGCCGAGGGTGGCGAGGATATGATCGCGGTGGCTTTCCACTGGAACAATCCGACCCAATACACCGATCCCTTCTTCAACTATCCGCATGGTCCGGGTCTGAATCTTGAGGGCCCCAACTACCTGCGCGGCCTCTTCTACGCCGTCGGCACCTCCCTGCCGCGGATCTTCATCGACGGCACACCGGTCGGCGATGTCGATGTCTCCACCATCAGGGATGGGATCCAGGCCGCCAAAGCCACTGCGGCAACCGTGAACATGGCGATCACCAGGACCATGGAGACGGACTCGGTAGCCGTCGATGTCACGGGGCAGGTGCTTGCCGATCCCGGACCGGGACCCTGGCGTCTCTACGTCGTTGTCTATGAGAGCGAGATCGATACCGGCACCCCCCCCGGCAGCAACGGGCAGTCGCTCTTCCACAACATCGTCCGTCACGGCAACGAGCATGACGGCGAACTCGGCGAACCGGTCAGCCTGACCGTCGGTGAGCCGATCAACTTTTCAGTCAAGTTCGGCCCTGATTACACAAAGGCCGAAGTCAGCAACCTGTATGCCCTGGCGTTCATCCAGAATCCGGACACCAAGGTGATACTGGACACAGTCGTTGAATCAAACGGAGGTCATTGATATGCGTTTCAACGCTACAGCTAAACTACTACTCATCGGATGTCTCCTCCTGGGCTGTTCGGGCGTGGCTCTGGCCGAGGTCGAACTGGTCGTTCACGACCTGGTGCAGGTGGGTGACGATTTCAGCTCGCTCGTGATGGATCTTGAGATCACCAATCTCGAGAGTGGCCGTGAAACCGTCTACCTGAGCAAGGATGACCACCTTCCTCTCATGTGGACGTCGCCCATGTGCGTCGGCGATACCTGCTGGGAGCATGAGGTCATGGAGGTCAGTTTCTCGCTCAACGGCTATGAGACCGTTGAATTCGGCATCCACATCAACATGTTCAACCAGGCTGAGTCGGGGTACACCAACTTCCGGGTCTACACGGCCGGTTCTCCGCTCGATCAGACCTTCGTTCTGGCGGGCGTCAACAGCAATTGCGAGATCCTGGTTGTCGATGACGGCGTACGTGATCCCGCCTCCGTCGAGGAGACCATCCGCGCCGCCGGTTACGGCAGCCACGCCGTCGGCTTCTGGCCCGCGCAGGATCATGCTCCGACCCTGAGCGATCTTCAGAACTTCGAACTGGTCATCTGGTGCACCGGCGGTCAGAGCCCGAGTCTGACCGAGGAGGAGCAGGAGATGCTCGCCAGCTACCAGACTGGCGGCGGCGGTCTGATGCTCGCCAGCGAGGGATTGGCCTACGACCTGTGCGACCCCGGCAGTCCCAACTACGACTCGGATAACGTCACCTGGTTCGCCAATACGATGGGGCTCGAGTATATCGGGCAGGGCGCCAACGCCGATATCGTCGGTACCGTCGGTGATCCTCTGGGCAGCGGTCTGGCCTTCACGTTGAGCGGCGAGGGGCACACCCCCGATCTGGTCGGCATCGTCACGGCGGATCCCGCCTCCGTGGCGTTCAGTTACGGCGATGCCGCGGTTGCTGGGGTCAGTGTCGGTTACGACACCACCTTCCTCGGTTTCGGACTCGAGGACTGCGGTGCGAACATCGGTACGATCATCGATCGCGCCTTCGCCCTCCTTACCGGTCCCGTCGGTGTCGAGGACGACACCGTACCCGCGAAGTTGCAGGCTCTGGGCAACTACCCGAACCCCTTCAACCCCACGACCTCGTTCAAATTCGTGGCCCCGACCGCCGGGCTAGCCGCGATCGAGATCATGGACCTGCAGGGACGTCGGGTTGCCGACCTCAAGGCCGCCGTCTCCGCCGGCACGAATTCGATCCCCTTCCAGGCCGATGAGCTGGGCAGCGGAATTTACCTGTATCGGATCAGCCTCAACGGTGATAGCGTCAACGGCAAGATGACTCTGGTTAAATAAGATGGATCTCAACCGGAAAGCGAAAGGAATGCCCATGAGTTGGAGAAGCCTGGTGGGCCTGGCCCTGATTCTGATGATGGCGACAACGGCATTGGCCGCGCCCAAGAAACTGCCGAACATGACCCTGACCGATCTGAACGGGAAGCGGCACAAGATCGAGGAGCTGACGGGGGACGGCCCGGTGCTCATCAACTTCTGGGCCACATACTGCAAGCCCTGTCTGGCGGAGATGCCGAAGCTGTACGAGTTCTACGAAACCCAAAAGGATGCGGGTTTCACGGTGATCTCGATCAGCATCGATCCGCCGCGGTCGGCCAAGCAGGTCAAACCTTTCGTGCGCAGACAGGGGATCAAGTTCCCCGTTTACGTCGACACCAACCAGGAGATTCACCGCAAACTCGGCGGCAGGGCGGTGCCCTACAATGTTCTCGTGGGTACCGACGGCATGATCCTGGCCGTGACCACGGGCTACAAGGAGAGCGATGCCGAGAAGTGGGCCGAACTGATCGCGGCCGACGTCGCGGAGCACGGCAAGAAGGGGGAGCAGGGTGACTAACAGGCTGCTCCTGGCGGCGGCTCTGCTGCTCGTCGCCCTGCCCTGTCTGGGACAGGAGATCTACGTTCAGGCCCAGAACCATCTGGAGGCCAGTCATGATATCGAGGTGAACGAGTTCGCCGATATCGCCGAGGACTGGCTCGACCTCGACCTCTACGGCGAGGGGTTTCGCGTGGGTATCCGTTACTCGTCGTTCCTGCCGCCCGATCGCGCCGTCACCTCGACGGGGGAGAGCAGTGAGGGCGTGACCCATCGCTTCGCCGAACTGGAGTTCGGCGACAGCCGTCTGCGGGTCGGCACCTTCACCAAGCTCTTCGGACGCGGGTTGATTTTCCGCAGCTACGAGAACCGCGATCTGCGCCTCGACACCAACCTCGACGGCTTCCTGCTGGAGCACGACGGCGGTTGGTGGCAAGGGTGTATCCTCAACGGACGCTCCGCCGGCGGATCGATGGAGACCGCCGAGCGAACGCGACAGGATCGCTTTTCCGGTGCGGACGGATCCGCCACCAAGGGGCCGCTGACGCTCGGCGCCTCCTTCCTGACGATCGTCGGGACCGATGGTGAGGACAAACCCAAGCCGGAGTACCACGCATTACGGGCCGGTCTCCTGCTGGGTGACCTGCAGATCGATTGGGAGGGTGCGCGCACGCTCCCCATGGACGGCACCGACGGTGGCCGCGGTCATATCCTGGAGGCCTCCTGGGGCAAGGGTGACTTCAGCTTCTATGGCGGCCTCAAGCGCTATCGCGACCTGGCCGTCGTCTCCGGCGACGGGGCGCTGTACAACCAGCCGCCGGTGTTGATTCACGATCATCGCGTCACTCTGCTCGGGCGTCATCCGCATCAGCTTGATCCGAACGACGAGAAGGGCTTCCTGATCGATGCCGCCTGGAGTTCCGACCTCGGCAACTTCCTGACCTCCTATTCCGAGACGCGTCACATCAATGGTGAAATGGGTTCCAGCGACCTCCGTGAATCCTTCATCGAATGGGACGGGTTCGACATGTTCGGCCTGGAATCCGCGCACTGGATCGTGGACTTCAAAAAGGCAGCCGTACAGAACATGTTCTACGAGATGGATTGGGATTACTACTTCACGTTTGCCGCGGATGCCCACTGGCCTCTGTTGGGCGGAACGGCGGTAGCCATCTGGGAGCACCAGCACAAGCATTCGGAAGAGATCGGCGATTTCGACGACGAGTTCTTCAGCGTCGAGTATCAGACCCAGGAGGGTTTGACGTTCTCCCTGATCGGCGAATGGCTGAACTGGGACCGCGATCAGCAGATACACGAGGGGCAGATCGAGGAGCGCACCTTCTGGGGCGGCGTTCAGATTGCGACCACACTGGCCGAGCGGCACTCGCTGCGTCTCTTTGCCGGCAGTCGCCGCGAGGGGCAGATCTGCATCGGCGGCGTCTGCCGCTACGAGCCCGCCTTCGACGGCGTGGAGCTGACGCTGATCAGCAGCTTCTGATCAACAGCCCTCGAACAGCAGCCAAGAGTAAAGAAAGCCCCCGCGTTGTCGCGGGGGCTTTACTGTTTTCAGACCAGTCGACCGCTACCGGATCAACAGCAGCCGATGGCCGGGAGCTGCGGTGCCGTTGATCTCCAGGCGGCTGACGTACCGCCCGGCCGACACGTCTCGTCCGCTGGCATCGCGGCCGTCCCAGATGACCTCATGGTTGCCCGGGGCGAAGTGCCCTGCATCCAGGCTCCGCACCAGACGCCCGCCGACATCGAAGATCTCCAGCTTGACCCGGGCTTCATTGCGCAGCGCGAAGGTCAGATGACTCGTCCCACGGCTGGGATTGGGCCAGGCGGCCGTGGCCTTGCCCTGCCAGTAGGCGGGGTTGTCCGGCACGGCGGTGAGTGGATCGACCTTGAAGTTGGCCACCCAGGTGGACCAGGTCGAGGTCGAGACCGCGTATTCATGGATCGCCCAGAAGCGCGCGTTGTCGAAGGGATCGACGACGATTGCGCTGTAGTCGCCCCAGCGGTCGTCGGAGAACCCGGGGACGCTGGTCTTGATGAAGACCGGTTCGCGCATCTCGCCCAACGGATCGTCGGCATCTCGCGCCACCCGCACCATCGAGAAGGGGGCCGCTGTGGAGGAGTAGGCGAAGCACATGGCGGCATCGCCGTGGGCATTCACGGTAATGGAGTTGAAGGTGGCGAAACCGGTGTCGTTGGGCAGCACCGCGCCCTGTTGCCGGAGTGTGGGCGATTGTCCGCTCAGGGGCCAGCCGTTCATCTCGATCTCATACCAGACGGCGCTGGTGGTTGAACGGTTGGAGGTCGTGGACGCGTGATGGCAGGCCCAGAGGGAGCCGTCGCGATAGACGCAACTCCAGAAGCGCGCCTCGAAGGTGATCACCTGTTGTGAAGTACCCTGTGAACGGGCGTAGGCGGGCCGGTAGTATGTCTGCACAGGCAGGTTGAAGGAGGTCAATGACGGGCCGGTAAGCGGGTTTCTGATGGCCCAGATCCGAATCTCATCCTCCTGGTAGCCCTCGAACCCCTGCATCATATACATGGCGGGTGCATCGCCATATACCACCGGCATGCCGAAGGACTGAGACCCGGAGTGGAAATAGTGGGTGGTTACCGGTGTGCCCCCTCCGAGTACGGAGCTCTTGTCGATTATGTAGATCAGGTACCGGTCCGGGCCGAAGAAGTCGGCGGTCAGGTAGATCGCTTCGTCATCCAGCGACAGGTTGGGGGAATCGATGCTCGAATCGGCAATCGAGGTGACATTCAGACGGTACTTGTGCCAATCGCCCGTGGGGTCGGCGGTGGCGGATATCGCCAGCAGGAAGTAGGAACTGCTCCCCTCGCGCTCGTTGGCCATGACCACGAAGCGGTTGTCGTGGGGATCGAATACGACCTCGGAATCGAACAGGAAAGTACCGGCGCCGACTTCGCCCCAGAAGCCGGATGAGCCGTTGATGTCAAGCTGCCAGAGCAGGTCGCCATCCTTCTCGAAGGCGGCCACGCCGCCGTTGACGATGGCCATTACATGCAATGGGCCGATGGCCATGTGGGGATCGGGGGGATTCCAGCCGGTGTTGGTGATCCCCTGCCACCCCTCATCGCGTCCCGGAGCCGCAGGCAGCCAGGGCTCGGGATCCGCGACAGCCTGAATCTGATTCGGATTGAAAACAGGGGGCTGGTAGGGGACGGCCGTCGCGTCAGCCGCGGGCTCGCTGTCCGTACGGCGCGTCCGTCCGGCCAGATCGCCAAGAAGAATCCGCCCCTTTTGCACCAGCCGCGCCAGCGGCGTGGCGGCGCGGGGGTGCAGCAGCGTCAGGTTGGCCGCGGACTTGTCGCCCTGCCCGGAGTTGCCGCTCCAGGCAATTGCCAGGGAGCCGTCGTTGCTCAACAGCAACCGGCGGCTGCCGGAAGCGGTGGCCAGATGCTGGTTGCCGGCCGTGTGGCCGTTGACCAATATCGCCGGGCTCTGAAGCGAGCCGGTGTCCGTGAGGAGCTGAACCATGATGTCCGAATCGTCACCCGGCTCGTTGATCCGGTTCCAGGCCACGGCGATCTCGCCGTTATCGTTGGCGGCGATGGCCGCGCCGTTATGCCAGTAAGCGGAGTCGCCCAGGGGCAGCGCCGGAGAGATGGGCGTACCGTCGCCGGCGAACAGCCGGTAGATGGTGCGGGTCTTGCCCGCGCGAGGCTCAAGCCAGGCAATGGCGAAGCCGCCATCCCGAGTGGCGGCCAGGCTGGATTCATAGCAGCCCTGTCCGATCGTCAACTCGTCCGAGCGGGGCTGACCGTTGATGTCGAACAACCGCGCCAGAATCCGGGTGTTCGACTCACGGGTATGGCTGGTCCAACTGGCGACGAATCCGTCGCCCGAGACGGCCAGGCAGGGGAGAACCAGACTGGCGTTGCTCCGGGCCGCAATGACGAACTCAGGGGTGAGCGGCAGGCCGGTGGGGTCGAAGAGGCGCGCGGCGATATGGCTGTCGCCCGGGCGATCTGAGGGGGTGACCCAGGCCGCGAGGAGGCGACCATCCGCGAGCGTGAGGGCGACCGGCTGAACCTGGTCGCCCGTCGTGTGCTCGGCCAGGGACAACTCGGCGCCACGGGCGATCCGGCCCATGACCGCGTTGCCGCTGCCGTCCTGTCCCCACGATTCCCAAACCGCCAGCCGACCGGCCAGATCGGGGCGCATCTGGTGCGAATCCTGGTGAAGATTCAGACAGAACTCGGAGCCCAGGATGTGTCCCTGAAGATCGATGCGACGGGCATAGATACCATATTGTCCGCCCTGTTGACGTCTGCTGTCCCAAGAGACCAGCAGTTCATCGTCCACGGATGTGAGAGCGCAGTGGGCCTGTTTGCTGCCGTGGAACTGATTGAGTTTTATCTCATGGCGAAGGTAGTCGCCGCTCACTTCGGCGGCAGGCAGGCAATAGACCGTAATTGCGGAAGCAAGGACCAGCAGCAGGATTGCCGTCGAAACACGTTTGTTCAGTAATGACATGAGTCCCCCTCTAATCATGGAATGCGGATCAGTGTGGTGGCATAATTCGATTTCCGGTGATTCAACCTCGCATCTCCATGAATTGTACCGTATTATGTGACCTGGCTGGAACCCTAATCCAAACCTCATGTAGCAGCATCGCCTTTCTTGACTAGTATTTGAGGCTGTGTTAAGAATCCTGCCCAAGTCCTTATCCCCTTCAAACACGGGAATTACAAGTGCGTTCAGCAATACCGATTCTGATAGCCCTCGTTCTCATGGTGGCCGGCGGCTGCATGGAGCCCGAGGAGACGCCCATGGGACCATCCTCATCCGGAGTAGACCTGCCGGGTGATCCGGTCGTTATCTCTTTCAGCGGCACCGAGTTGGTCCTTTCTACGGATTACTGGGCCGAGGATGTCACCTCCAAGATCATGGAGGATTCCGACATTCTGACCTGCGGCTTCAACGAGGCCAGCGGTTTCCTGTGCCAACCCTATCTGCGGTTCAGAACGGACGGCAATCTGGCCGACGCCGCTCAGGAGGGGATCGAGCTCACGACCTCCAATCTCAATCTGGATCTGCCTACCCAGGACCTGGTCAAGACGACTCAGGGGGACAATCCGGATATCGCAGCCAGGGAGATCATGGTCAATCTCTGGCGTCTGAGTTCAATGGCTCTCGTGGAGGATGCCGAGGGACCGCTGGATCTGGCGACAATGCCGGGTACGGACGCCTGGCCCATCCCGTTGGCGGTCGGTGACCCTGCGGTCGAATCCTGGGAACCCTTCAGACTGACGAGCAGCAGCCAGGCTGTTGCCCTGTTTCCGGATTCCGTGGCCGCCTGGATCGCTGGCGGTGAGGATGTCATTCTCGTCATCGACTGGGAGGGACCCGATGGTGTGGGTGATATAGGCTTCGCCAATATCTATTCCCGTCGTTCGGTCAATTTCAATGACCCCCTGGCCCCGTCAGACGACTCCGCAACCACGACCGATGAATCCGAGACCCTCGCCAAAATCGCAGTGTTCTACGACAACGACAATGAGGGGACCTCAACCAACTGCCTCGAAGATGGCATGCTGGTTTCCCGTGAGGATCCCGGCATCGACACTGCGAACAATGTCCTGCTGACAACCGGCATCCGGAACGCGGCGCTGCTGGATATCCAACTCGACGGTGATCTCATGGTCCCGTTGATGGATCCCAACAACCTGATCGTCAAGGCGACGCTCTCGCTCTATACCGACACGCTGGGGTTCTTCAATATCAGCGCTCGGGACTACAAGAACAATCTGACGAACAGTGGGCTGCCCAGCTCCGAGGGTGGATTGACCCTGGATGTCCAGTACGCGGGTGCCGACAGCCCCGTACATCCCGATGACGAGGATGGCTCTTTCCTGGACCACTATCTGGCCATGGCCGAAACGGTGGAGCTGGGGGAGGATACGAGCGGTTCGATGACCTACTATGATGTCGCCAAGGATCCGCTGGTGCTGCCGATCATGAGCTGGCTGCAGCAGGTCATCGAAGGTGATATCGATAACGATGGCATTCTGCTCAAAATCAACGGCAGCAGCGAACGCTGCCGCCAATTGCTCTACGAGTTGAACCCCGCCGATCCGAGCCGCGCACCCCGCCTGGATGTCGTCTATATCAGGAGGCCTGATTTTGATTAAACGTACAAGCCTTCTGCTCATTCTGATCCTGACGGCCGTTGCCGCCAATGCGGAGAGCCCCTGGGAGATCCGTCTCCCCGGCGAACCCCTGCTCCCCCTGGATGCCCACAGTCTGGCCCTGGGCGGAGCCACCGAGGCCCGCTGGGATATCAAAGGCGGGTTGCCAGCCAACTCGGCACAGATCGCCAATCTGGATGGATTCACCTTCGCCACGGTTCTCCAGTGGCGCCAGGCCTCCCGCACATTGGCTGCCGGGGAGAGCTGGAGCGAAACCCGTCAAGATTTTCCGGCATTTCAGATCTCCGCCAATCTGCCCAAGGGGATTCGCCTGGGGATCGGATTCAGGGCGGACATGCGTGCTCGCGGTTCGTTCACGTTACCCATGATCCAGATCGAGGGGCAGGATTGCGAGCAGAGCTACACCCAGAAGGGTGGCTACCACCGCTTTCCGCTGAGTATTGCGATGCCGATTGGCGACAAGGTGCGCCTGGGTCTGGGTGTCTCCCTGGTCCGCGGACACCTGAATCAGGAGTGGTACTTCCGCTTCCCCGATGCCCTGGTGTACGAGAATCCGGAACTGGGTTTCGTGAATCGCAGTGCACGTCGTCTGGCCTCCTGGCATGGAACCAGCTTCAATGCCGGTCTGCTAGTCCGACCGTTGAAATGGCTGAGCGTTTCCGGTCGCCTCGAAAGCGCTTGTGATGTCAACGGCGATAACACCATCCAGACGGCGGGAATAGAGTCGGAGGAGGTGGATCCGATCAGCGGTCGGATGCCTGCCCGCTGGGGATTGGGACTGGCGGGCAACTTGGGTGATAGCGGCATTCTGTCGGTGCAATGGGATCACGAGGAGTGGGCGGATTGCGAAATGCCGGTTGGGGATATCGATCTGCTGAATGTGGACAGAATCGCCGCCGGTTTTGAGTGGATTTTCCGTTACGGGTATCGCAACAAGAAGGAGACCCCGTTGCGGATCGGGTTCCGCAGTTCGAATCATCCCGGGCCGGACCCCTTTACCCGAGCAGAGATAAACGAGAAGTTCTACAGTATCGGTACGGGAATCAATCTTCGTGATGGACGTGGCTCCGTTGATCTGACATTGTTTCTCCAGAATTTGACCGTCGCTGGAGGAGAGACTGAAAAGCGTATCGGCGTCGCTTTGAGTGTGCGGACATCGGAAATCTGGACCAAGCGGACAACGCCTTTCTAGAACCAGGTAGGGGAAACGAATATGGGTAAAAGAGTAGTCTTGATTATTCTGCTGATGAGCTTGGCGAGCGGTTGCGGCGGAAATCTTTCACAGCAGAAACTGGATGATCTCGAGAAGTTGCCCTATACCGAAAGGGTCGCGGAGCTGGAGGCGCTGCAGGAGAAGCATCCGCTGGATCATCGCCTGCCCGCCCTGCTGGCTCGCACCATCTGGGAGACCTTCGATAATCCCGATCCGTTCCAGAAGGCCGAGGTCATCAAGCAGGCGTTACGCGAGAATCCCGAGGATGCGATCGTATCCAAATTACTCGGTGATGCTTTCTATGACCTTTCGCTTGGCAGTGGGGGACCTACCTATCTCGACAGCGCCCTGTTCGCATATGAGAATGCCGCGTTGAAGAACTCCAACTACCTCGGCGCGATCGGCAGTGCCGGTTCCATCTACGATGAGCAGAGCGATTACGATCAGGCGATCTACTGGTACAATAGAGCGCTGGAGATCGATCCGGAGCATGTGCCGACACTCTGCAACATCGGCGCCAGCCACTACAATAACGGTGACTACGAAATCTCCCTGGACTTCTATCGCAAGGCCCTGGTGCTGGATCCGGATAGCCAGGACGCGCACTATAATCTGGGCGTGGCCTTTGCCGAAGCGCAGATCTATCAGGAGGCCGTGCGGGAATGGGAGACCGTGGCGCGAATCGATTCCACGAGCGCGGTCGGCATCCAGGCCAAGGAGAACGCGGCCCTGTTGCGCGACGTCATTGCGGAAACGATCTACAAGAGGGGGCGGAAAGTGAGAACGCCTTCCGTGCCGCCTGAGAGGAATTCGGGCGAAAGCAAGTAGCCCGGAAATCGGTCCGAGTCTGGAAGTGTGGAGACCACTCCCGTACAGCTGTTGCCGGAGTGGATAACCAAATAGATAAGCCAACCCGATAGGGAGGATTTCGATGAAGCGGAATATTCACGTCGTCGGAACGGGAACAATCGGCGAACCGCTGATCGGTCTGTTAACCACATACCGTGAAGAGCTTGGTATAGATGAACTGACTTTTCACAAACGCACCGCCACTCCGCTCGATCAGCCCAAGATCAAGGATCTGCTGAACAGGGGGGCAAAGCTCTGTGTCGATGGCCCGGCTCGTGAAGAGTTCAAGGCCATGGACCTTGAGGTCAGCTATGGTGTGGAGGAGGCTGTCGAGAAGTGTGCTGTCGTCATCGACTGCACGCCGATGGGCAACCAGATGAAGGAGACCCTCTACAGCAAGTTTGATGACGGTTCCCGTCTTTTCGTCGCTCAGGGCAGTGAGTTCGGTTTTGGTAAACCCTATGCTCGCGGTATCAACGACGATACCTTGGTTCATGGGGAGGACAAGTATGTCCAGATCGTGAGTTGCAACACTCACAACATCGGAGCGATTCTGCAGAACATCGCTTTCGAGCCGCATGGAGAGGATAACCTGATCAGGGGACGGTTCCTCTGCATTCGCCGCGCCAACGACATCAGTCAGGCCGGCAAGTTCATCCCCGCTCCCGAAGTGGGCAAGCACGGCGATCCCGAATTCGGTACGCACCACGCGCGCGATGCCTATCATCTGTACAAGACCAAGGATCTGGAACTGGATCTCTTCTCCAGCGCCATGAAGGTCAATACTCAGTACATGCACATCCTCCATTATGATCTGGACCTGCGTCGGGCGACCGACAAGGAGACCATTATGGAGCAGGTGCTGGGCAACGACCGCATTGCGATCACGGACCAGATGAACTCCGGCGTCGTCTTCTCGTTCGGCCGAGATCACGGCCACTATGGTCGGATTCTCAACCAGACCGTCTTCAACGTGCCCAGCCTGCATATCAGTCGGGACGGGAAGTCCGTGTCCGGTTACTGCTTCACGCCTCAGGACGGCAACAGCCTCCTGTCCAGCGCCGCAGTCGCCATCTGGCATATTTATCCGGATGAGGTTGCCAGGCGTCTGGCCTGTTTCGCCCCCTGCTTCTTCAGCAGAGTCTGATCGAACGCGGAGCGAATCGGGATATCGAGATCAAGCAATCGGGAGAGGCCTGAACACGGGCCTCTCCTTTTTCTTGTGCTCAACCCACTCCAGTTCGCCGAAGGGTTGCGCGGTTCTCTCGTGCTCGAAGTAGACCAGCCAGTTCTCGGCCCGCTGCCGTTCAAGCAGGCGGCGCTTTGCCGCGAGTGTGTCCAGCGGGAACAGGTCGTAGGCCATGATCCAGGGGAGGGGCAGGTGGTTGCTGGTGGGGATCAGGTCGCCGGTGTGCCAGACCTTCCGCTCACCGAGGTCGATCAACACGCACTGATGGTGGGGCGTGTGACCAGGGGCGGGCAGAACCGTAATCCCCGGCAGCACCTCGCACTCACCCTCGACGAGATCAAGCTGACCCGCCTCCAGGGTGGGCAGCAGGTTGCGCTGCAGGTAACTTGCCCGGGTAACCTCGTTCGGATTGACGGCATCCTCCCATTCACCTCTCTGAACGATGTAGCGGGCGTTCGGGAAACTGGGCACCGGCTCCCCCGCCGCGTTCAGACGCGTGTTGCCCCCCGCATGATCGAAGTGGAGATGGGTGTTGATCACATGGGTGATGGCTTCGGGTTCGAGTCCATGGGCCGCCAGTCCGTCGAAGAGATCCGCCGTGCGGGTGAGCGCGAACATGTCGGCGAACTTGTCGCCCTCCTTGTTGCCGACACCCGTGTCGATCAGCACCTTGAAATCCGGCCCCTCGACCAGCAGACAGTGCAATCCCAGCAGAATTCGATTCCACTCATCCGGGGGATCGTTCTTGGCCCAGAGGACACGGGGAACCACGCCGAACATGGCGCCGCCGTCCAGACGGAATTGTCCGTCGTTGAGATTGGTGAGTTTGACTGCGGACATGGTGTCTCCTTTGCAGCGGGCCCGGATCGCGCTATTATATCGACTGGGTAGAGAGGAGCAGCAGGCTATATGAAAGGAATGAACGAAGTGAACACTGACGCGGCAAGCCCCTTCTGGACCGAATCCCTCCATGTTCGGTTATTGGCGGGGATTCGTCGAATCGGCGAATTTCAATTGGAGCACTTCGGTGTGATCACCCCCGAGGAGATGGACGCCAAGAGCAGCCACAGCGATCTGGTCTCCTGGGTGGACCGTGAGAGTGAGAGTCGATTGGCCGAACTGCTGACCGAGCTGCTGCCCGAGGCTGGGCAGATAGGTGAGGAGGGGCTCGACCGGCAGGCGTCGGGGGATCTCCGCTGGATTATCGATCCCCTGGACGGCACCACGAACTACGCCTACGGTCACCCCTTCTTCTGCATCTCCGTAGGGCTCGTTCGCGGCGATGAACCCGTGCTGGGGGTGATTCATGCGCCGCGACTCGATGAGTGCTTCCACGGCTACAGCGGATACGGCGCTCGAGTGAGTCTTGCGGGGGGGGAGAGGCCTATTCACGTCAGTCGGCGCGACGATCCCCTGCGGACATTGCACGCCACCGGTTTCGCCGATCGGCGCAAGGTGCGGGCAACCGTCAACCTGCGCAATCTGGAGCGGATACTCCACGCGACACACGGTGTCCGCAGGGCGGGCAGCGCGGCGCTGGATCTGGCGTTCACCGCAGCCGGTCGTCTGGATGGCTTCTGGGAGATGAACCTGAACCCCTGGGATGTGGCCGCCGGAATCTTCCTGGTGCGGGAGGCCGGAGGGCGCGTAACCGATTTCCGGGGATTGCCGGACGCCCTCTCCGGCCGCGCCATCGTCGCCAGCAACGGCCTGGTTCACGACTGGCTCCTGGAGCAGCTGGAGCTCGATCCCCTGTTTGACCGGTAGAATGCGGGGAGTTACCGGCGGAGCTTCAACTCGATGATCCGCATCCTGCGCCACCCGTCCGGCGTGGGGCTGCGCCAGGGAGATATCCGCAGCCGGAACCGTGTGGCGAATCGACTCAGGTGGAAATCGGAGATGGGGCGGCACGGCTCTCCGATAATGATCCGCCCGCCCGGCCGCAGAGCCGCGGCAAAGAAATCGATCAATGACTCGGCGAATACCCTCTCGTAGAGGATATCTCCCGCGATAATCGTGTCGAAACGGGCAGTCGGCGGTTCCCGCCAGTCAAGGGTATGGACGCGCGTCGGCCGAAAGCCGTTCTCGACCAGGTTGCGCCGAGCCCAGCGACAGGCGGTTTCGTCGAAGTCGGTGATGGTCGTATCCCAACCCAGTTTCAGCGTCACCAACCCGATCAGACCCAACCCCGCACCTATCTCGAGCACGGAGCCGGTGCGGAGCGGCATGCGACCGGTCAGCAGCCAGTTGGATAATCCCAGAGCGCTCGGCCAGATCTCGGCCCAATAGGGGATACGATCCTCAGCGCCAGGCGCGTTGATATCCATACAATCGAGCAGGACATCGACGGAGGGGGGCGTGTGGAGCCGCAGTGGCGCGGGCAGACCCGGGAAGCGGATGAGCCGCAACTGCGAGGGGATGTCAAAACCGAAATCGGACACGAATATCCTCCTCTCCTGGATTGCTGAACGATCTGCGGTAGTCGCCGGAACCGGACGGCACGATGGGGAGCGTACAGTTCTCCGCGCATACCTCGACTAAAGGTTGAACCGATTAACCTGCTATGCATAATAGGCCAAGCTGATTTGGGTTCAAGTCTGGACCGACAAACGAACAGCCGCGATTATCACAAACCTCTCAACTGACGGGATTGATGTATGCCCCGTTTCCGGAAGAGCGCCACATTGAAGTTCCTCGGCTCCCTGCGCCTCAGTATCGTCTTGCTGGCGCTGTTGGGGGGAGCGAGCGGCATCGCCACCCTGGTGGAATCCCGTATGGGGACCCCCGCGGCCTGGGAGTTGATCTACAAGGCCTCCTGGTTCGAGTTGATTTTCGCAGGTCTGGTCATCAATCTGCTGGCCATGCTCATTGTCAGGCTACCCTGGCGCAAGAGACAATCGGGATTCGTCACCCTCCATCTAGGGCTCATCGTGATCATTCTGGGCGCCTGCCAGACCCGCTTCGGGTCTTTCGAGGGGAACATGGCGATCCGGGAGGGATCAGAGACCGACTACATACTCTCCAGAAGTGACTACATCCAGTTGGGCGCCGGAGCTGAATCCAGTTTCGCCGAGGTGCGATCCTACAAATCGGGACCCACGGGAATCGTCAAGGAAATGACCATTGCCGACATCACCTATGAGGTCGCCCTTGAGGAGTACTTTCTCCATTTCCAGGAGCGGTTGATCGAGGGGGGCGGGGGACAGCCCCTGTTCAAATTCGCAACGGTCGGTGAGGAGGGGATGCAGCGGCTGCGGCTGGCGGTCGGCGAACCACG
This sequence comes from bacterium, assembly GCA_024231955.1. Classification (GTDB taxonomy): domain Bacteria; phylum Krumholzibacteriota; class Krumholzibacteriia; order JACNKJ01; family JACNKJ01; genus JAAEPZ01. The sequence goes on from JAAEPZ010000591.1 coordinate 220,374, forward strand.
TGCAATCAAGGGTGTAACGGTAACTCTTGTCGGACCTTTGCCGGAGGAGCCGGTGGAGTGCGTGGAGGGGCCCAGACTCAACCTCTACTACAACACTGAGGGCGGTTTGGTGGGCTGCGCCGGTACGCCCGTCATGTTGCGGACGATGGGTGGGGGGATGCACGAGGAGACCTCCGAAGTGATCTGTGAGCCCGGCGATCTCTTCGACGTGGAGAACATGAAGCTCTATATGCAGGATGAATTCTCATTTGTCCCTATCGAGTTTCTGACATCGGCGATCCTCTCCGCTGCGGCAACTGAAGATCCAACCGCGCCCTCCGGAATGCGGGTCGTGGTCCGGGGCCCGGAGGGGGACGAGGTCGAGGTGAATCTGATCCGCGGCGACCGCTACAAGGAGATCTCGATCGGCGGCAACAAGCTGTCGCTTGGATACGGGCCGCGCCGAATCGACCTGCCCTACAGTGTGGAACTCGTTGATTTCCAGCTCTTCACCTACCCCGGAAGCGGAACCCCATCCGGGTATGAAAGTCAAGTGCTGTTGCACGACGACGAGGCCGGCATCCATGGCCGTCCCGTGCGGATCTACATGAATCATCCTTTGAGTTACAGGGGGTACAAGCACTTCCAGCACTCATATGACCCCGATCGACTCGGCACCATACTTTCGGTCAGTCATGACCCGGGCAAGTATCTGACCTATGCGGGTTACCTCCTGCTCACGCTGGGGCTGCTCGTCTCGCTGGTGACCAATCTGGCAATCAGTGCCGAAAGGGGGGCGGACTCATGAAGGTCCAATATCTGATGTTGTGTCTGCTGATCTGCCTGCTCCCCGCATCCGGCGCACTGGGTCAGCACGGTAGCGACAACGACTTTGCGCCCGCCCGCGATCTGCTCTCCGACGCATCGCGGGACGCACTGGGCGCGCTCGTCGTGCAGGACTACAAAGGGCGCCTGAAGCCGCTGGACACTTTGAGTCGCGAGATGGTGATGAAGATCTCGCGGGAGAACCGGTTCGATGATCGTGAATCGTTGGACCTCTTCCTGAGCTGGTTTACACATGATCGCTACTGGTTCCACAGACCCGTGATCTCGGTTCGCCATTCCGAAATCAAAGGGATGCTCAACATGGATCCGGAATCGGAGCACATCAGCGCCGCCAACATGCTCGATGAGAACGGCCGCTACCGGCTCTCCAGCATCGAGAGCGTGTTGCGCAAGCCGGATGCGCAACGGACGAAGATGGAGCGCAAGCTCCTGTCGCTGGATGAACGGACCAACCTCCTCTTCATGAGCATGCGCCAGGGGACACTGCGTCTCTATCCCGTACCCGAGGACGAGAACCAGACCTGGCTGGCTATCGGCGATATCCTCCCCAAGCTGGAGGAGCCGGTCCGCGGGGAGTATCTCGAAATCAACAACCGTCTGGTCGAGGCGCTGCAAAGTGGTGTGGAGGCGGAGATCCTGGCGTCGTGCGCCGAGCATCATGCCTTGCAGGATAAATACGGGGGCGACATCGTCATCTCCCGCATCGGCATCGCCTCCGAATTGATGCTCAATCGCCACTCACCGTTTACCCGCATCTTTCCGGTCTATATTGCGGCCTTTCTGCTGCTGGTGGCCGCCTGGGTGAATGCGCTGGTTCGCCGCAAGGGCGCGCCCTATACTTTCCGGCATCCCCTGTACCTGTCCGGCTATCTGGTTTTCGGCGCGGGCCTGGCGATCCATCTCTGGGGGTTCGTCCTCCGCTGGATCGCCGCCGGTCGGGCGCCTCTGAGCAACGGTTACGAGTCCTTGATCTGGATCAGTCTCATCGTCGGTCTGGTGGGTTTCCTCTTTGACTGGCGCGAACGTCGGGGTCTTATTCTGGCCCTGGCCGCCCTGCTGATGGCTGTGATTCTCAAAGTATCGCTGCTCTCGACATTCGATCCCGCCATCGGACCGCTGATGCCGGTTTTGTCCTCGTACTGGTTGATCATTCACGTCACGGTGATCGTAGGCAGTTACGGTTTCCTGGCTCTGGGGGCTCTGGTGGCGATGATGATCCTGATACTCCTCCTCTTCAAGGCTCCCGGTAGGGAGACGGTGCGGGAGAGTATCGGGCTGCTGCACAAGATGGAGTGGAAGCTCCTGGCGCTCGGACTCGGTTTGCTCAGTATCGGAACTTTGCTGGGAGCGGTCTGGGCCAACGAATCCTGGGGACGCTACTGGGGGTGGGACGCCAAGGAGACCTGGAGCCTGGTCTCCATCGCGGTCTACGCGATCGTGGTTCACCTCCGCTTCATGCCCCGTCTGAACCGCCCCTGGCCGTTGGCGGCGGCGGGACTGGTCGCCATCTCGGCCATCCTGATGACCTACTTCGGGGTCAACTACTTCCTGACCAGTCTGCACTCCTATGCCGGCGGAGAACCGGCGCGGGTGCCCGGTTGGGTCTACATCGTTGTCCTCGTTGTTGCCATGCTTCTGCAAAGTTCCTACATCTGCGATCGGGGGCGGAGCTGGAAACACGAAACGAAACGTGATACCGAATAACCCCGCGCGCAAAGTTTGTCGTCAATACCTCTGGAGGAGTTACATGAAGATCAATGTCCTGGCGAGTGATGTCCATACCGATTTCGAAAACATCATCGTCATGGCCACGGCCGACGGAGAGCCGGAATTCGGCGAATGCGCCATTGCCGACAAACCCCTGATGCTGCGAGTCATCGAGATGGGGGATTTCTCGGGCAAACGCGGCTCCTGCCTTCTCGTCTATGGCGAGGATGGGCGGCGCTGGGCAATGACGGGACTGGGAGCGGCCGATAAGATCAACGGTCGTGCCTGGCGTGCGGCCGCGGCCGCCGCTCAAAAGAAACTGGCCGCCACCGGGGCCATAAGCGCCGCGTTGATTCTGCCGCTGGATGCCGATGTCGCCGAAGTGGCCGCCGGCCTGACCCTCTCCGGCTACAAGTACGATGATCTCATCAGCAAGAAGGCCGCTCAGGGCAAACACCTGGAAGAGGTCACCCTCCTGTTGCCCGAGGGCGCGGACATCGCGTCGATTGAGGAGACGCTGTCCCTGAGTGCGATTCATCTGGCCGGCACGCAGCGGGCCCGCGACCTGATGTATGCTCCGGGCAATATCGTCAACCCCGATTACCTGGCCGCCGAGTCGATGCGGATCGCCGCCAAGTCCGAGGGCAGGGTGAAGACGACCGTGATGAATGAGGCTGCGCTGGCGGAGGGCAAGTTCGACGCTCTCCTGGCGGTGGGCCGCGGGAGCGTCAACGATTCGCATCTGGTGATCATGGAATACACGCCCCATCTGGAGGAGATACCTGAGAAGACGGTGGTTCTCGTCGGTAAGGGGGTCACCTTCGATACCGGCGGCATCTCGCTCAAACCGGTGGCGTTGATGGAGGAGATGAAGTACGACATGGGCGGCGCAGCTGCGGTGCTGGGGCTGTTCCATGCTCTGAGCAAGCTGGATCTGCCCGTGCGCGTGATCGGCCTGGTGCCCACCGTGGAGAACATGCCCGGCAGCCAGGCTTACCGCCCCGGGGATGTCATCGTGTCGCGCAGCGGCCTGTCCATAGAGGTCATCAGCACCGACGCGGAGGGGCGGGTCATCATGGCCGACGCCCTGGACTACGCCAGCAAGTGGGAACCCGATCTGCTCATCGACCTGGCTACTCTGACCGGCGCCACCGTGGTGGGTCTCGGGCATGAATGCGCAGGAATGATGTCCAACGAAAAGGGCGCCGCTTTCGAGGAGGCGTTGAAGGTTGCCGGTGAGAAGGTGGGGGAGAGGGTCTGGTCCCTGCCGATGTTCGAAGAGTACGGCGAACTGATCAAGAGCGACGTCGCCGACATGAAGAACTCGGGTGGACGCTATGGCGGCGGGATCGCAGCCGGCAAGTTCCTGCAACGTTTTGCCGACCACGCGCCCTGGATTCATCTGGACATCGCGGGCACGGCCTACCTGGGCAAGGAGCGGGAGCACAATCCGAAAGGCGGCAACGGCTTTGGTGTCCGTCTGCTGCTGGAGTTCCTGGAGAACTTCAACTAGCACCTTCGGGTGGGGTAATGTCAAAGCGCGGGGGCAGGCCTCCGCGCTTTTTTTTGACGGCCGGATCGGCCGCGATCAGAACTCGGCTTCGACATCCCGCACCAGTCCGTCCATGATCACCTCACGCGAGAAGTGTTCAAGAACGTAGCCCGCACCGGCGGCCCCCATGCCCGCCGCTACAGCCGGACTGCTCCGCAGCGTCTCGATCGCGGCGCGGAAAGAGGCGAGATCCTCGGGTTTCGCCGCGAGACCTCCGCCGCTCTGCGCGAGTATCTCCTCCGCTTCGCCGGGCACCGCCAGCAACACGGGCGGTTTGCAGGCGAGGAAGTCAAACAGCTTGCTGGGGATGAACGTCTCGAAGATGGGGTCGTTCTTGAGCGGCACCAGCAGCAGATCGGACGCATTGAGGTAGTAGGCGGCCCGCTCCAGAGGCACCTGGGGGTGGAAGAGCACCGTGTCTAGCTCCTCCTCCTCGACCCGCTCCTCCATCTGCGCCTGCAGGGGGCCGGTGCCGATGAACAGGAAGCGTATACCGTCGTCGCCCCTGTAGGAGGCGGCCAGGGTCAACAGGAAATCCATCCCCTGGGCGATACCGAAGAGCCCGGCAAAGGTGATGAGGAAGCGGTTATCCGGATTCAGCTCCGCGCGCAGGGCGGGGTCGGTCAGGTTGGGCGAGAAAAGATCGGGAAGGGTGCCGTTGGGGAACCAGCGGACCTTCTCCCGCTTGATCCCCTTGGCCACGATCGCCTCGACGAAACCGCTGGTTACGGCCGTCACCAGCAGCGCGCGGCGGTAGAGGAACTTCTCGAGAATCGCCGCCACCTTGATCATCCAGGGCTTGCTCAACTCACCCAAGGCCACCGCCGCATCGGGCCAGAGATCCCGCACATCCATGACGAACCTGGCGTGGCGGAGCACGGCCAGCCACCAGCCGGCGGCGGCGACGGGCAGCGGCGGGCTGGTGGCCAGCACCACGTCGACCCGACCCAGACGCCTGAAGGCCGCCAGCGGGGCCATGAACATGTAGGAGAGGTAGAAGGCCAGCCGGGTCTTGAAGTTCTTCACCGGACTGGCGGCCACCCGCACCCTGAGCACACGGAAGCCGTCGAGCTCGTCCCACTCGAACCACTTGCCCCTGTAGGAGTCGGGGATGATCCCCTGCGGATGATTGGGGAACTCGCAGACCACAGTGACGCGATGTCCCGCGCGGAGGAACGCCTTGGCCAGCTCCCGCGCCCGGGTCTGCGTCGCGCCGACCTCGGGGTGGAAGTACTGCGACAGGATCACGACACCCAGTTGTCTGTTCATTGTTTTGCCGCCGCCTTTCTTGCCGCTGCGTAGATCTCTTCATAGCCCTTTGCCAGATGATGCCAGTCTCTCTCGGACTGTACCCAGGCGCGCGCCGCCGCTCCAATGTGCTGCCGCTCGGAGGGGGACTCGGCCAGAGCCTGGAGCCGCTCCAGGAGGGGGGCGGGGTTATCGCGCGAAAACAGGAAGCCGTTTACGCCATTTTCAATGATCTCCCGGTGTCCGCCGATATCGCTGCAGAATACGATCTTGCCGGCGGCCATCCCCTCGAGCGGTTTGAGCGGCGTCACCAGTTCGGTCACCCGCAGGCTGGGGCGGGGCAGGACCAGATAATCGATCAGTCCATACCAGTCGGAGACCTCGGCGTGCGGTATCGATCCCGGAGAAGTGACCCGATCGCCGACGCCGAGATCCGCGGCCAGTTGCAGAACCGCGGAGCGATCCTGACCATCACCGATCATCAGGAGACGCCAGTCGGCGGGGAGAGACGCCAGTTGCTCCACCAACCAGGGCAGGCCCTCCAGGCGTCCAATCGAACCGATGTAGCCCAGCACCTTGCCCGCTGTCAGCCCCAGTTCAAGTGCTCTCCCGTCATCACGCTCCGGCGGGGTGATCGCCACACTGTCGACGCCGTTGGGCATCAGGTGGATTCGATCGGAGTCAATGCCCCGTTCGCCGAAATCAAGACGCATGCCGTGGCTGATCGTGACGATCGTGTCCGCCAATCTCATGGCCCGCTCCTCGATCCGTCTCTTCAACCGGTAGAGAGGGCTGCCTGAGCTGGTGTTCCCGATCTGGATCTGGGTCTCTTCGGTCAATCCCCGCACTTCGTAAACTATGGGCAGCTGCCGGCCGGCTTTCCGGGCGGCGCGTCGCGCCAGGAACAGGTTGAAGGCCGGCGAGTGGGCATGCAGCAGCTCTGGTCTCTCCTCTCTGATAATCCGTGAGACCTGAGCGACAAGTAGCCGGTCCGCGAGGAACTTGGAGAGGAAGACGTGATAGCGTCGCCAGCCCAGTCTGCCGCGTCGTGTATCGGCCCCCCTGAAGCGGAGACGATGGTAGAGCAACCCGTCTCGGGTTTCACGTGGGCCATTGCTCCAGCGACTGATCTGGAAGGGGCTGGTGGCGGCCTGCGGATCCCAGCCAAGTTCACGCTGCGTCGACATGATGTAGTGACTGCGCATTGCATAGCCATTGTTGTCCGGTTCCGAATTGTAGAGCAAGTGCAGCACTTTGCCCATGGTGCCCGATCTGCCGTTTATGAACTCCGAACAGACTCTGTTGAAGATCTCCACAAGGCCGGTCGCATGATTGTCCCAACCCAGCCGCCCGGCTCTGAGGATGCCGTTCCGACCCTGAGCGCGCCGCAATTGCGGATCCTGAGCGAGCTGCTCCAGAGCATCCGTCATGGCCTCGGGGGAATCGGGATCCGTCAGAAAACCTTCCCGCCCATTCTCGATCAGATCGGCGATCCCCTCGCGGCAGGGGGCCAGGACGGGCAATCCGGAGGCCATGGCCTCAAGGTAGACGATGCCGAATGATTCTCCTCGAGCGGGCAACGCGAATACGTCCGCGCTCCGGAACGCCCGGGCGAGGTCATCCCGATTCAGGGATCGTGTATGCTTGAAAGGGATGTTCAGATCAGCCGTTCGCGACAGTATCATTGCCTCATCGGGTCCCTGACCGATGAGGTGCAGGTGGCAGGCGCAACCGCGCTCCTGGAGGTGATGGACAGCCTCCACAAGCAGGGGGATCTGTTTGGAGGGGACAAGATTGGCGACGGCGATAATCCGTAAAGGCCCCTCGACCGGCTCGGGTGGTGTCTCCGCCAGAAAGGGGGAGGTTGCGAAACCGTTCCAATGGACGTGAGCCGCCTCACACGGCAAACCGCGTTCCCGCATACGGAGCAAGTGGGCGTTACTTGGCGCCAATACCGCTCCCGCATGCCGAAAAGCGTCATGGACTTCACCGTGAACGGCCAGCGACCACCCTGTGGCGCGCACAACGTCCGAACCGTGCGAGGTGACGACGTAAGGGAGGCCAAGTTCGGCGGCGATCAACCTGGCCGCGGCGCCATCGGGGAGCGCGGCGTGGGCGTGGATGATGTCGAAATCGCGATAGGCGTCGAAGTCGGACAGTTTGAACACGGCGCGCGCCAGCCGTCGGCCGGAACCGGCAAAGCCGATATGCCGCGGAAGATGGAGATAGCGGGGGTGGCGAACGCGGATGCCGCCCAGCTCACGTTCGGCGGGCACAGCCGCCAGCGCCCGCCAGGCGGAGTGAGAACCGCTCACGAGGGGGGGGGTGTGGGGCAGAGGGGCAATGACCTCAACGGTGTGGCCCAGTTTGATCAGCTCCTGCGCGGGTTCATGGACGAACAGGCCGTAGTGGCCGCGCGTGGGCTGGGGGTACATGTGGCTCAGGATCAGGATCTTCATGGCGCGGAGATTAGCAGGTGCCGCCGGATGCGGGAAGTATTTCCTGTCACTGCGTCAGCGGTTGAATCCCCTTGCCAGTTCGGGTCGCAGTGACTAGCATGCGGCCATGATTATCGGTATCGGCATCGACCTGGCGGAGCCCGTTCGCATCGAAAAGGCGACGGAGCGACGCGGAGCACGTTTCCTGGAGCGGGTCTTCACGGAGAGGGAGCGTGCAACCTGCGCGGGGGCCGCCAGGCCCTGGCTGCGCTATGCCGGGCGGTTCGCCGCGAAGGAGGCGCTGCTCAAGGCCCTGGGGACGGGGCTTCGGCAGGGGATGACCCTGCAGGAGATCGAAACCGTGAATGATGATGTCGGCAAGCCGAGCATCGTCCTTTCGGGCAGGGCGCTGGAGGTGGCCACGGAGCTCGGGGTGGGGCGGATCCATCTCTCGATCTCGGATCTCGATAACGTCGTGGCCGCAATGGTTGTTCTGGAAACGGAGTCCCCATGAGCTGGTAGATTCCCCCCTCGATTCTCCCTAAATGAAACGGGAATTGTGGATCGACGGCTTCAACGTGATCCATCAGCTGCCCGACCTGGTCGATCTCCTGGCCTCCGAACCGCAGGAGGCGCGTCGCCGCTTTCTCCGGATGCTGGCCTCACCCGCATCCCGCTCCTCCGAGCGCTGGTTCGTCATCTTCGACGGTCCCCGCCCCGGTCGCGACTTCGCCCCCGGTCCCATCGAAATCGTTTACGCCCCCAGTGCCGACGCCTGGATCGTCGAGGAGTTGCGCGACCATCCCAATGCCCGCCTGATTACGGTGGTCAGCAGCGACGTGAAGGATATCGGCCGTTCGGCGCGCCAGTTGGGGGCCATCGTGATCTCCGCTCAGGATTTCATAGGCCGACTGCGGCGCCGACGCAAGCCGGGGCCGGGAGCCCCGGAGTCGGCGGGCAGCGAGAAACCGGAATTCAGCAGCGAGGCGGAGGTCAATTACTGGTTGGAGCGGTTCGGGGAGAGACCCGCCGCCGACAGTGGTGAGGATGAGAGGGATCTCTGATTGAGATGCGGCATCCGGCATGGATTGCACGTAGGCGCGCGTAGTTCCCCCAAATGAAAAAGGGTCGTGCAACCCCTGCCGACCCCCCGAGTGGATGATGTTGAATCAACGACATCCACATCTAGCTTTGTTAGACGGCAAGATCTTCAATCTTCCCCGATTATTATTCGGGAATTCGAATTGAGCGAACTCCACCCCCATGTTTACATCTTGTCGGACTCCCGAATCACTTCAGAAGGAGCAGCTTCTGATTACGGGTTCCCGCTGGACTGACGAGGCGGGCGAAATATACGCCGCTGGCGATATTCTGCGGTTGCCAGGTGAACTCGTGCCAGCCGGCGGGGAGGACCTTATCGACGGGCTGAGCGATACGTCGTCCAGCGATATCGAAGATCTCCAGACGCACCCGACCGTCGGCGGGCAACCCGAAGCGGAGCGTGGTTGCCGGATTGAACGGATTGGGGAAGGCGCGGTCGAGGACGAGTCCCGCGGGGGCGAAATCGTTCTCCTCCACACCGACGCCACCGGCGCAGCTGTTCTCGGCGCCCGGCGTGCCGTGATCGGTTGAGGCGTGCCAATTCTCCGCCAGGGAGTTGTCGGCGTCGGCATGGATGAGCTCAAGAGTGGGACCGGTGCCGTCCGGCTCCGTAGGCCACGGAGGATCGTCGGTGTAGTGTACGCTGTCGTGCAGAACACCCTCCGCGTCGAACAACCGGAGCAGTTCGCCTGAGCCGCTCAATCCGAAATCCATCCCGGCCAGCTTATTCTGGACGTCGGGGAAGTTGACCGAGAACGGGGCATCTTCCCGAACAATCACCAGGTAATCCCCGGCCGTGAGGGTCGTCCCCTCCGGGAAGGTGAATACGTGGGAGTCGTCGTCATCCTTGAACTGCCACAGCGACATGTCGAGATCGATATCACCGGGATTGTGGAATTCGACCCAGTCGCCGACATTGAAATCATCGGCTGAGTTGTAGTTCACCTCGTTGATGACGGCGATTGCCGTCGGGACGGATTCGAAATGCGCGGTGATGGTCAGGTTCCCCTCGGCTGGCAATATCACCGATTCCAGCGCAGGCAATTCGCTGCCGCTCCAGCCGGTGAAACCGAATCCCGGATTGGGATGCACGGTCAGCGGCACGGGGACGCCCTCGAAGTAGGTGCCGCTGAGATCATCGCCGGTGCGGAGCAATGTGAACTCGATCTCTCCGGCGCCGGGCGGATCGATCGCGACGGAGATCGTGCGCGTTCCGTCGACACCCAGTTCGTAGATCAACCGGCTGAGCGCATTGGCGGGGCGATCCGTGAGGAAAGTCTCGATCTCGGTGATCCGCTCCTCCCAGGTGAGATCGTCCCAGGGCCACCGGACGCGGTGTCGGGGGATCTCCGAGGTGATGTCCGCAACCGCCGTCTCCAGTACGCTCAGGGTGTTCTCCGGTCTGAAGGTGCTGTTGAGCTTGTCGGCATAGCCGTTGAGGAAGGTCTGCCTGAACTCCGGACTCTCCAGCAGGGAGCGGATGAGGAAGGTGGACCAGGCGGGGGGGTAGCCGTCATCGCGGATGCTGTGGGCGATGTAGTTGGCGCCGGCGTCTGCCACGCGACCGATGGCATTGTCCATGTCGAAGAGCATCCACCGCCAACGTCCACCCTCTGCGAGGGGGCGCCACCGCTTGTTGTTGTGGTGGGGCCAATCGGCGTTGCCGAGGAAGACCTCGAAGATGTGATACTCGACCAGGCTCTCGACCTCGATCATGGTCTGAAGCTCGGCGTAGGCCGCCGGGTCGCTCATGTCGTTCAATTCGAGGAAATCGATCAGGTCGTTCCAGTTGTCGCAACCCCCGTAGATGTCGCTGCAGCCGGCCTCAACCATATTGACGCTGTCGGAATCGACTCCGTAGTGAGATTCCAGGAAGTGGTCGTCCATCTTCTCCCGCAGCCCGTGCAGCCCCCAGTACATGCCGTTCAGGAAGACGACCACCGGCTCGTAGGCCATCCGGTCGAGGTCGGAGTCCACGGCGATCCGGTCGGCCAGACCGTCGCGGATATGGGCGGCGCCAAAGTCCTGCCCCGAGTTCCGCAACACCAGGCGTTTGAAGCGGGTGTTCTCCCGCTCCCGGAAGATGGGATAGTCGATCTCATCGTCGCCGTACTCGTCCCGCATGATGATTCTGAGCGACTTCTGCGGGAAGGGGCGCGAGGAGCCGCCGTGAATCTTGGTGCCCGCATCGACGGAGAACCCCCGCTCACCCTCCGTTGTGAAGAACTCCATGTGGATGGGACGTTCCCAATCCTGATAGAAGTTGGCGAACAGGTAGGGCCAGCCGGGTTCGGCGTTGGGACCCATGGCGTAGATGCCGGTCTCGTCGCTCCATAGATTCTCCGGAGCGGTGGAGAGCGAAACCACCGGCAGGTCGATCTGCTCGCCGATGAAGTAGGTGGAGGTGGCGATGTCGCTGGGCAGATAGCCGGCAAGCGTGGCCCGGGCGCGCACGACGGTAGTCGTATCGATCGACACCTGAGTGGTGTAGAGAATCGCATTCGGATTCTCGGGCACGGGGAGACTGCCGTCCAGGGTATAGTGCATCTCGGCCTGACCGCTGGGGTCGTTGAGCGTCAGAGTGATCGGATTGTCGTAGAAACCCGGCACCATGAGGAGGAGGGGAGCGGGTGCGAAACCGTATAAAGGATCGGCCGTGTCGTTCGTACCGCCGGGCGTCGGCTCCTCGAAGACCCACCAGGTCGCGTCGCCGTCGGGGTAGCGACCTGTTGAGATATCCGGCGGTAGGCTTTGCAGGGTGAGCGCGTCCAGAGTCATGCCGGCGCGGTCGGTCAACAGGATGGTCTCGCTTCCGTCGGCGATTTTGAAATTCGTATGGAGCAGCGTCGTTTCGCTGTTGAGAATATCGGGAACACCCTGCGGATCGTCGGGAATTCCGTTTGTCCCCAGCGTGAGAAAGGGGATCAGCGTCATGTCCGAACCGGCCCAGACATTGTGGATCTGAATCGCCAGGACATTGCTCCCCGATTGCAGCAGGTGCAGGTAGTCGGTCAACGGGAAGCATTCGGGCAGTCCGCCCTGATACATCTGGGCCTCATGATTGCCGGTTGCCGTGACGTTCCAGTCCACGGGCGTGCCGGGCGTGCCGAAGTCCGCGCTGCGGGCGACCTCGACCCCATTCAGATAGGCGACGAAGGCGTCGTCGTAATCCAGGTGGAGGAGACAGTTGAGAATATCCGACGCCTCCGACACCGCGAACACCTTGCGGATGTGACAGGAGATGGCGTTGGGCAGTATCGTGGCATCGTCACCGTCGGCGATGCCGAATCCGCTGGGTCCCTCGTCCCATCCGGCGGCATCGAAGGCCAGCGTATTCCAGTCCGACGGCGGTGTTGAGGTCCAGACCTTGTAATGCCAGAGATCGCCGTGGTTGATGACCGTCTCCAGGTGACCGCTCCAGATGCGACGATCCTTGCCTGATGCGAAAACCAGCAGCCGTTGATCGGCACCCAGTTGAGTGTTGGCGAAAGTCCACTTGAACGGGTCCTCATCGTCATCGGACAGGCCGAAGTTGCCCAGGTTGACCGGTTCGGGCCCACTGTTGAAGATCTCGATCCAGTCGGGATAATCGCCATCCTCGTCGGCGATGGTCGCCTCGTTGCAGCTCTGGATCTCATTGAGATACAGTTCCGCGTTTGCTGCGCAGGGGAGCGCAATCAGCAGGAGAATAAGCCGGAAAATCAGACCTGTGCAGCGCAATAGATACCTCCAGCGAAATGCTGAGTCGATTGGAGAGAGTGCAGCTCCCGCCAATAATAATCTGCTTACGGAAGAGGTCAATGATACCATATGTCGACACCGGCAACAAGAATCGCACCGGTACGGCTACCCGCCGCATCCGATGGTAGCCGATGCTGCCCCACAGGGTCTTCGCCAGGGGGGCGGAGCGGTTCCACCCCCCTTCGCAAATGCTGTCCGCTCATCTGGCCTGCAGGACATCCAGAGCGAGATGGACGCTGTTGTCGATGCCGGTATCGAAGCCCTGGCGCAGCAACAGGGACTCCCCTCCGACCTTGAGGTAAACGAGCGGTTGGAACAGATCAGCCGTCGGCAGCAGATCGGCAAGGCGCGCAGCGGAATCCCGTTGCAGGTCGGCGGGCAATCCGGCGGCCGCCAGCTTGTCCCGCCACTGGGCCTCATCGCCGCCGAGGAGCAGCGGGCGGAAGGCAATCTCCGCCGCGGCCAGCCGCTCGGCGACGCGCCCGAGCGCAGTGATCATCCTGGCCGCGGGCTCCCCGGGAGCGAAACAGAAGAGCAGACCCTCACCGGCGACAGGGAGGCCGTCGTCGCAAACGATGGAGCTCAGCGCCCGCTGCAACGTCTCCACGCCCGGTTCGGCGACAAGCGCCGACGGGTCCCAATCCGATGCGTCGATGTCGAGCGGCAGCGTCACCTCGGTCAACTCGCCCGGCTCGATTTTGAAGCTGCGCAGGCGCCCGTAAATGCTGCCGCCCGGCACCCGCATGGCCGAGCAGAGGATATATCCGCCGCTGTCCCACTCCTGCTCACCGAGAACCGGATCCCACCAGGGGCTGGTGAAGTGGCCCGCCTTTGGGCGACAGATGTTGAAGTGGCTGTATGATTCGGCGGCTGACCAGGGGAGGCCGCCGCGGGTGATTGTAATGGACAGAAGGCCGGGTGTGTCACCGGATGCACTGTCGGCGCTTTGATAAAGATCGCCGGTCTCAGGGTCCAACCGTGTCCAGGCGCCTGTCCAGGTCTCGACACGCCCGTGACGATAGCGCGCGGGCAGACCATTGCGGCGCAACAGTCCGACCAGACCGACCCCCAGATCCCGTTCGGTGCCGCGGCCAAGGCGCCAGCTCTGCGCCGGATTGAGCGGCGAACCGAAGAAGGTATCATCGATCAATTCGAGTCGAGCGTGATGCGCCGTGAGTATTGAGCGCAGGGTGGAGTCGACGGTGTCGCCCAACTCCAGGAGCGGCAGATCGCTGCGCCACGCACCGCCCGGCTCCCGCTCGATGCGGCAGGCAAGAATATCCGTGGCGAAGAGCGAATCGGGGACGGTCAGGCCCAGCGGTTCCAGTCGGGTTCTCACCGCCAGCGCACAATCGATATGGTCACGGATCGCGAGCTCATTCAACTCGAGCAGATCCTTGTCGTCAGCCTGCTCCAGGAAGGTGAGCAGCGCCGCGCGTCCGGCGGCATCGGCATAGTGCTCCAGCAGCAGGAAGACCAACGAGGCCCGCTCCAGCGGCTTGACGAGAATCTCCTCAATCCGGCTCCGCTCCTCCGGAGCGAGCGCCGCCAGCTGCGCCCGCTCACGTTCGTTGGGCGTGCGCAGACGCACGCGATCATCCGCAAGGGCGCGAATGCGCAGCTCGGTAAGGCGATGCGTCTCCTCGGTGACGAGATCGAGATCCCGCGCCGGCGACTGATCGCCCTCGGGATATCGGAGCCAGAAGCCGGGCGATGCGTCCAGGTCGTAGAGGTCCGACTCGTCCAGGATCACGTCGATCACCGAACCGGAGCGGCCGCCGGCCACCTCCAGCAGCAGCTCCCCGACCGGACCGCCGGTGATCGCGTATTCGCCGGGACCCAGTTCGATGGTGTCGCCGGAGGTGATCTTCGCCAGCGGGCGGAGCGAACCGAAATTGAGGACATTGATGTAGATCTCCTGCTCGACACAATCGGCGTACCGTCCGCCCAGGCGTGCCGTCAGCGAGATGGGGTCCGTATAAACCGCAGTGGTGTTGATGATCGTGCTGCCCTTGTCCACGCGATAGAGCGGTTCGTCGGAGGGGTAGAATTCACCGTAGCCGACCGAGCGTACGAAACCGGCGCGACGGGCGGCGCCGGAAAACCAGGCGCGTCCCAGGCAGCGGTCGGGTTCGCAGCCGCCGAGATAGAACCAGCGACCATCCGCCCAGACCTCGACCCAGGCATGGTTGTTGTCGGTGAAGGTCCAGTAGGGGGTGGCGCAACTCCGGGCCGGGATGCCGACCGCCCTGAGCGCGCAGATGGTGAGGATCATCTCCTCCTCGCAGCGGCCGATGCCGCGCGCCATGGTGGTCAAGGGTCCCGCGTCGCGGCCGCTGGTGGATTGGAACGTGGCCTGCTCCCGGCACCAGCGGTTGACCTCGAGCGCCGCGAGCTCCATGCTCTCGGCTTCGCGCACGCGGGGCCAGAGCTCCGCGCGGATGCGGCCGCGCCAGCTCTGGGCGGGCTCCTGACTAACCCGATGGGGGACAACGAAGTGCAACCAGAGGTCATGGGGCAGTTGATCCCGCCAGGGGGCCTCCTCCAGTCCCAGCACCGCCAGATGCACATGCTCGCGCAGCAGGGTCGGGGTCAATTCGATGAGATCGGATGCGGGCAACCAGGCCAGAATCCACTCGGCGGCCTCGCGCTCCAGTCCGGCGGCGGGGAGTGTCGCCAGCCAGTTCCCGATGGCCTCACCCTCGATATGCCGGGCCAGTGTCGTCTCGACACGTGAGGCATGGGGTGAGGTGATGGCGTTTCGCCTTGAGGCGGCGGATACGGACGGAGCCCACAGCAAAAGCGCTAGGAGTGTCAATATGGAGGTCAACCGGATCCAACGGGGCGTATGGTCCCGATCGGAGCCTGAAACCACGGCTGATGATTGTCCGCTTAGGGGTGCTGCAGAGTGCATAAGTAATCTCCCGCTGCTTCGTGTTCGACCCGTTTATTGAGTGTGATCACGATCTCCCTGCTATATATCGATTCGGAACATAATCACCGGGCCATTCTCACAGGGGGGGAGAGAGGCTGCAACCAAAACCTGCAGCCGAGGAGGGTGCAAACGGATGAAATCCTGACGGCGACGGGCCGATAATCCTCCGAACTTGCTTGCTTCGAGCGAGTCGCTTATAGTTCACAGGCGAAAACAATTCGAACCTGGAGAGTTGCGACCCAATGAAGAGATCCTTACCTGTTCTCCTTGCACTACTGTTTATCACCCTCTCATTCGGTTCCGTTTTGGCGCTGGAGGCCGTGGGTCAGTGGGTGTCCGGCCTGACGCTGGAGGCCGTGACCGGACCGGTCAATTGTCTGCATCAATGGAACGGAATGTTGGTTGTCGGTGGTGAATTCGATGATGTCTGTGCTACGGGTTTCTCAAACCTCGCGTTCCGGGACGGCGAAAACTGGCAGCAGCCGCCCGACAGCCCCATCGGGAATATCAACGCTCTCATCACCTACGGCGGCAGTTTGATCGTTGCCGGAGAGTTTGTGATTCCCGGTGAAAATCTGACCATCAATATAGCCCGCTGGGATGGCGTGCAGTGGCACTCCCTGAACATCGGGCTCTTCGGCAATGTGCACGCTCTCACCCTTTTCGAAGGAGACCTGATCGTCGGAGGCGAATTCACGACATCTCCGGATGGTCCCGTCTCCCGGGTTGCCCGTTGGGACGGCGAGCACTGGTCGGCGCTCGGCATGGGTTTCGATCACAATGTCTATGCTCTCGGCAGCTTCGCCGGGGAGCTCTATGCCGGCGGGCAGTTCATGATGTCCGGCAGCGAGATTACCGGCAGCATCGCCCGTTGGGATGGCGCGGCTTGGCAGCCGCTGGAAAACGGCACCAACGGCATCGTCTATGATTTGGCCGTCTACGATAACGAACTGTATGTGGGGGGGGCATTCCAGAGCGCCGGTTCCTCTTTTTCCGACAACATCGCCCGTTGGGATGGTTCGCAGTTCCTGAACGTGGGACTGGGACTCGATATCCCCTTCGGTGCCGACAATGTGAAAACCATGTGCGTGCACAATGGTCTGCTCTATATCGGGGGCCGATTCCGTGATCACGCCGAGGAGACCTCGCTCATGATCGCCTGCTGGGACGGCTCCTCATGGCAGGATTTCAACCCGGGCATGAATGATGGCGTGGAGTCGCTGATCGTATATGGCGGCGAGCTGTTTGCGGGGGGACAATTCACACATATCAATTCGGTGGCAATCTCCTATCTGGCGTCTACGGAGGGCTTAGTCGATCACTTCAACCCCACCTGGAGCGGCTTTCAGGGGGGGCTGGCCGATCCCCCCAGGGATATGATCAGTTTCGACTCCGGTATCGTCGCCTGCGGAATGAACAGCTCCTCCGGGCATCAGATCGATGCCACCTCCATCTGGAATGGTGGTCGCTGGCGGGCCATGCCCCTGATGCGTGACGGAGTAGATTTCGAGTACAAGTACTCGCTGCTGGACTTTGAGGGGGAACTGGTTGTCGGAGGGGTGATCGATTGCTTCCCCGGAGGGTGGGGCACCCTGGAGCGGGCTTTCGCCCATTGGCGCGATGGCAGTTGGCTGCTGAATTACGAGTCCAGCGGGCTGGTCGCCACGGAGATGATCGACTTCGGCGGTGAGCTGGCCGCCGTACTGACCGCCTATGAATTCGTCTCCGGCGACGGTCATGGTCCCATAGTGAACAGCCGGGTTCGGCTCATGGATTCGGGCACGATCGGCATGACCCAGGGGCGCAATATTTATGCTCTCTGTGATTTCCAGGGCGATCTCGTCATCGGCGGCGATTTCACGGATTTCGAGACCTGCGCCCAACCCTATCTGGCGTATTGGGATGGCGATATCTGGTCGACGGGTCCCTTCGACGCACTCGATGACATTGTGCGGACCCTCCTGAACTACAAGGGGCTGCTCATCGCCGCCGGCGATTTCGTCACGGGCAGCGGCAGGACGCTCAACCGCATTGCCCGCTGGAACGGTTACGAGTGGTTGCCCTATGGCGATGGTCTGAATGGCCGCGTCCACTGCATCACCCCCTATCGCGACGGTTTCGTCGTCGGCGGTACTTTCCCCGGCTATGTGGCGTTCTGGGATGGTGTCGATTGGATCATCCCCGACGGCGGCACCAACGGCCCCGTCTACAATATGGCCGTCAGCAATGGCCGCCTCTATCTGGCCGGAAACTTCACCGAAGCCGGGGGGCATCGCTCCGATTACTTCGCCTGCTGGGAGGGGGAGGTCACACCGGTTACCGTCTCCAGTTTCGATGTCGATCAGGTCGCCGGCGGTGTCGAGATCCGCTGGATGCTGGGCGCCGCCTCCACGAACGCGGACTTCCGGCTCCAGGGTTCTACCGGCACGGAGAGTTGGCAGGTCGACTGGCGCGAGGAGAGTCACGGCGTCTACGTGGCCCACGACGGCGAGCGCCGGGATGGCGCGGACGACGGCGTGAGCTATCATCTCTACATGCGTGAGGGGACGGAGAGTTGGCAACTGCTGTGCAGCGACACTATCCGGTACGGGGCCGCTCCGCTGCTGGCCACGCTGCATGCGCCCCATCCGAACCCCTTCAATCCCAAAACGAGCATCAGCTTCGCACTCGATCGCGACCAGGAGATGCGGCTCGAGATTTTTGCTCCAAACGGCAGGCGCGTGCGGCTGCTCAGGCGTGGACATTGCCTCGCCGGCGAACATGTCCTCGACTGGGACGGTCGTGATGACAGTGGACAGGAGCTGGCGTCGGGGGTATACCTCCTCCGCCTGGCGGCCGAGGATACGCGGGACACCAAAAGGCTGGTCCTGCTGCGTTAGAGGATCCTCGGCGGCCGAATCCGGGAGTTGTCCGTGTCCGCACTGCTCATAATTCTGACCATGATCGGCTTCGTCTCCGGCGCCCGTGCGGAGACGGAGCCGATTGTCGCTACCTGCGAAACCCACGTCGTCATCTACGGCCGGCACCTGGATCATCTCGATCAGGATCTCCTCGAGAACATCGACTACATCATTCTGGACGAGGAGGGGTTGCCCCTGCTCGAACCCCGCTTCCACTCGCGCGCCCTGCTCTACTTCGACATGTGGGGCAAGGGCGGCTACAGCTATCGGCCGGGGGGCGTCAGGCGCTGGCAGCCGGGGCCGGGGGACATCGGACAGCCGCGGGCGCTCATGAACGGCCGCACGCATTGCTACCGTTTCGATGATGCGCATGTGGAGCTGTTTCTCGGCTGGATCGAGGATTACCTCAAGGTCTGGGGCGAGCGCGTCCCCGGGATCTTCCTGGATGACTTCGCCAGCGAGCGCTGGTGGTGGGAGAGCACGCCCGAGGTCAAGGATCTGGTCTGGGGACCCTGGGACGACCGTGACGGCTGGCGGGAGAACCGCTCCGGCTGGAACGTGCGGCGCGTGCGGGCAATCGAGACGGGCGCAGTGGCGCTGGTGCGCAGGTACTGCGGCGAGGGGAGCTTCGTGGTCGTCAACGGTACGGCGCCGACTCTCGACGGCGTCCGCCGTTTTGCCGAGGATGTCGGCGCGCCCCGGTCGGAGAGGTGGGATCGTCTCGAGACGCCCGGTGTCGACGAGGTGCGTTACATCAAGCGGGGGGATTTCCTGCAGGTCAACGGTGTCGGGCCGACCGGCATCTGGGGCGACTGGACGGACACGCCCGCCGGCAACGGATTCGCCAACCTGAAGCGCGCCTGCGCACTGGCCACGGAGCGGGGTTGCAGCGTGGGGCTCTCCTACGGCGTGCGTCCCCGGCGCGGCGGGACGACCTACCAGTATCTGGCCGACCCATTGGACCCGCTTGCCGCCTGGCCCTTCCCCGCTCCCGCGGACCGGTAGAGCTCTCCGCAAGAGACCCTCTGTCCTCAGTATTGAGTCCTATCTTATTCAGACCGCTTGTCCGGGAGGTATGAGCTGTCGAGTTGCGGCGGAGCGAAGTCCAGCATGCCGTGCCTGACGAGGTGGTGGTAGAGCACGATGGCGAAGGTCGAGGAGACGTTGAGGCTGTTCTTGTAGCCCGCCATGGGCAGATGCAGAACGGAGTCGGCCTGCCGCAGCAGTTCGCGATCCACCCCCAGAACCTCGTGTCCGAATACGAAACAGCTTTGGGCGGGGATATCCGCGGTGAAGAAGTTCTCGCTGGCCGGCGTCATCTCTATCGCGATCAGGGCGTAGCCACGCGACCGCACATGGGCGACGGCATCGAACACGCGGAGATCGTGCCGCCAGGGGACGGTAGCCGTCGTGCCCAGGGCCGTCTTCTCCAGTTTGCCGTTGGGGGGGAACGCCGTGATGCCGACCAGGTTGAGTTCGGCCAGCCGGAGCGCGTCGGAACTGCGGAACATGTCGCCCACGTTGTAGGCGCTCCGGATGTTGTCCAGCAACGCGGCCACGGGGGCGCGCGGCCCGTCGGGCATCTCCCCCTTGTCCTTCCACATCGCGTGCAGCGAATCCATATTCCCAATCTCCCTGGCGATTGTCGTCCGTCCCGCGCGATGAAGGGCCGACTGTTCTCCCCTCCACCGCAAATCCCGACTGGTCACACAATATCATTTCCCTGCCGGTTCCGCAAACATCCCGAAAGCGGCGGAGAGCGGCACCGGATGACATTGCCGGTAATTCGTCGTCCTTACCTCTCTTTTTTAATGACCTGAGAGGGTGGGGGCCTTATCCTCCGGACATCAACTTCAGCCGTCTGACAGAGATGCAGCGCCATGCAGACCGCGAACCCCGATCCCCGAAACCGGTCGCCCCGCGCTGCCGGTTTTTTCGGAGGTGATGATGGAGCAGGACACAAAGAGAACCGTCGCCCTTCTGACCGACTTCGGTCCGGACAGCTGGTACGTGGGCGCCATGAAGGGGACCCTGCTCAGGATCGATCCCGACTTGTCGCTGGTGGATATCACCCACTCGGTCTCCCCCTATCGCATCGCCGAGGCCTCCTTCATCCTGCTCTCGGTCTACCGGGCCTTCGCGCCCGGCACGGTGTTCCTCTGTGTCGTCGATCCCACGGTCGGCAGCGAGCGGCGCGGATTGGTCGCCCGGATGGGGGACTACTATTTCGTGTTGCCCGACAACGGCCTGCTCTCCGACCTCCTGCAGCACGAGCCGGATTGCGAGATCCGCTACCTGGACGAGGAGTTGCCCCTTTTCGAGGGGATCGATCCCTGCCCGACCTTTCACGGCCGCGATCTCTTCGCGCCCGTCACCGCACTGCTGGCGCAGGGACGCCCCCTGAAATCCTTCGGACCGCTCTGCACGCAGCCGGTCGAACTGATGCTGTTCGAACCGTTGCCCGACGATGAGGCCCTGTCGGGGAACGTTGTCCTGATCGATTCCTTCGGCAACCTGATCACCGACATCCGCGCGGCACGGATCGCCAAGTACTGCCGCGAGTACGGTGTGCAGCGGAGCGATCTTGTCGTCGAGGTCGGCCGGGAGCGGATACTGGGGCTCTTGAGCAGCTACCACGAGGGGATGCCCGGACGTCCCCTGGCCCTCATCGGCAGCAATGACTACCTGGAGCTGGCCGTCAACAGGGGCGATGCCCACAAACTTCTGAAACTGGAGGCGGGGGCGAAAGTCACCCTCAGTGTCGCCGATCGGAGTCGTGACGATGTCTGACAACCCCTGGGACAGCCTGCAGCGCGAACTCAACGCCAGACAGCGGGAGGCCGTGTTCACCCAATCGCCCCACTGCCTGGTGCTGGCCGGCCCCGGCACGGGCAAGACGCGCACCCTGATCAACCGCATCGTCTACCTGGTCAAGGTGGCCGCCGTGGAACCGGCCGCCATTCTGGCGTTGACCTTCACCCGCAAGGCGGCGTCGGTCATGACCGAACGGCTGGCCGGCTACCTGGGCAAGCAGGCGGGGGAGATCCACGCCGGGACGTTCCACCATATCGGACTCCACCTTCTCCGCGCCAACGCCGGACGGGAGGGGATCCCCCGCGACTTCAGCGTCGCCGATGAGCCCAGGCAGGTGCGCACCCTGGAGCGGGCGTGGCATCGACTCGATTTCTCCAGCCGCAGTCCCGAGGGCAAGGAGCTGCGGATGCTGCTCGGCCGCTTCGCCGACTACCGCCTCGATCCGGCCGCCAGCGATCTCAGTGCGCTGCAGCGGGATCTCTTCGCCGAATACCAGCGCCTCCTGAGGGACGAGAGCGCCATCGACTTCGACGACATCCTCGATCTCACCCGCAAACTTCTGGAGAGCGACGCCGAACTGCTGCAGGCCACGCGGGCGAGGTGGTCCCACGTTCTGGTCGACGAATTCCAGGACACCGATACGCAGCAGTACCGGATACTCCGGCTGCTCGCGCCCGAGGAGGGCTGCAGCTTCCTGGTGGCCGACGACCAGCAGTCGATCTACGCCTGGCGCGGCGCCGACCGTCGCAACCTGGACAGCTATCGCCGCGACTATGACGCGGAGGAGATCTGTCTGGAGGAGAACTACCGCAACAGCGAGAAGATCCTGGCGGGCGCGTCGGCCGTGCTGGAGGGTGGCGGGCAGGGACCGCGGGACCTCGTCAGCCGCACCGGCGTCAGGGGCTTTCTACGGCTGGAGGCCTTCCCCAACGAGGCCAACGAGGCCGACTTCCTGGCCGCCGACATCCGCCGCTCCAAGCTGCGTGAGCGGCTGCGCTGGCGCGATATCGCGATACTCTACCCCAAGCACTCCATCGGTGAATTCCTGGAGACCCGGCTGATGGGCGAGCGGGTGCCGGTGGAGTTGGTGGCGGGGCGGGCCCTGCTCGAACAGACCCGGATCCGACAACTGCTGGCCTATCTGCGCATCCTCCGCAACGGCAGCGATGAGGAGGCGCTGGAGACGCTGCTAGGCGCGCACCTGGACGAGGGCTCGCGGGCGCTCTTCCGCCGCTGCAGCAGGCGGCGGGGCGATTCGATCCGCTCCACTCTCGACTATCTCATCCGCTCCCGCGGTCGCCTGCAGGGGTTGCGCCGCGCATGGGAGGGTTTCAGCCGCAAGAGCCTGGCGCTCGACAACGAGGCCTGGCTGGCCGCCTGGGGCGACCGCTTCCCCGACGGCCTGGGGGTGACGGCCTGGCTGGGCGAACCGGACAGCAATACGGATGGCGGGGATGCCCCCGGGGGAAAGCCGTGCGAACAGGATGCCGACAGTCTGCGCCGCACCCGCGAGGATGAGGGGGAGATCCTGCAGCATCTCTCGCGGCTGCCCTGGCTGCTTGAGAGCCTGGTTGCGCGCATCAGCAATCTGCGCGCGGGTTCCGACGGCCGCACACTGAGCCAGCTCGTGCGGGAGATACTCCTGGAGCTGAAGACCCACGAGGGTGAAACAATCCCGGGCGATCCGGCCGATTGCGACGGCCTCGAACCGCTGCTGCAACGCGTGCGTCAACTGCTGCGGCAGGGGCATCGGGTGCAGCTGCGGGCCGGCACGCCCGACCAGGCCCAGGTGCTGGCCGACATGCTGGCGCTGGGGCTCGAACCCTGGCTCGCGCAGGGGATCTACGTCGGCGATGACGCCGGGCGGCTGCCAGCGCTGGTCCTCGACACTGCGGCCGGGGAGTTGCGCCTGGAGGATGACGTCCCGTTGCGTGTGCCCGCTGAAAGTGGTGCGCTCTCGACGTTCCGGCTGTTCCAGATGTGGCGCGCCGCCGACCACCGCGGACTCTCCGACTTCGTGATTTTTGACCTGGAGACCACGGGGTTGGATGTCGCCACTTGCGATGTGATCGAGATCGCGGCCATCCGCTACGAAAACGGCCGCGAGGTCGATCGCTTCGAGACCTTCGTGCGCCCCTCCGCGCCGATTCCGCCCTCGTCGACCGCCGTGCACGGCATCACCGACGCGATGACCGCCGATGCACCACTGCCCGTGCAGGCCATGGTCGAGTTCCTCAACTTCGTCGGGGACCGGGATCTGGTCGCCCACAACGGGGCCGGTTACGACTTCCCGATCATCCGGCGGCTGGCGCGGGAAAACCATCTGCGGCGACCGGTCAATGCGCTTTACGACACGCTGGCGCTGGCCCGGCGGCTGTTCCCCGGCGAACGGGTGCGGCTGGAGGATCTTATCAACCGCTTCGGCATCAGTGCCGAGGCACGCCACAGGGCGCTCGATGATTGCCGTTGCCTGGCCGAAGCATTCGTGGCCATGCAGAAGCTCCACCTGGGGCAACTGCGACGACAGTCGGGTTACGAGGCGTTGGCCCCGTTGGCGCTGGCCTGGTATCTCGATCCCCAGGGACCGCCCCGCAAGGGGGCGGGTGTCCCCTTCACGATCTTCCGCCAGGGGGTGCGCCGGCTCCTGGCCAGCGGCAGCCGCTGGCTCGAAAGGTATGACGACCCGGAGCGGCGGCAGGAGCTGGAGGCGGGGCTGGTCGAGGCCGCCGGCCTGGAGAGGGAGGCGCCCGACCTGTTTTCCGGGATGCACAGCGAGGAGGAGCGGTTCCTGGCCCTCGTCCCCCGTTTTGATGAACTCTTCCTCGGCGATTCCCTGGCCGGCTTCCTCGATTTCCTGGCCCTCTACCAGGCGCCGGATCTGGTTGGCGGGCAGGATGCGGTGCAGTTGATGACGATTCACAGCGCCAAGGGGCTGGAGTTCCGGCGGGTGTATATCGTCGGCCTGGAGGAGAATGTGCTGCCGGGTTTCTATGCCCTGCGTGCGGACGATCCGGCTGCGGTCGAGGAGGAGCGGCGGCTGCTCTATGTCGCCATGACCCGTGCCGCCGAGTCGTTGACGCTGACCCGGGTCGAGAGTCGGGGTGGTTTCCGTCAGGAGCCCAGCCGCTTTCTCGCGGATCTCACTGAGGGAAAGGATGGCGTGTGAAGTACCTGCTCAAGAGGGTCGGAATAATCGTGACTGTCATCGTGGTGTTGCTGGTCGTCCTGCGGGCGATTGTCGTGCCGCTGGCCGTGCAGAGGCAGGGGCGTCACGACACGCAGCTCAATATCCTGTCGCTGATCCCTGAAGGTACCGAATCCTGGACACTCCGCCGCAATTTCTTCAGGCGATTGCCGCCACAGATCTGGCCGGGGGGGAGCGAGGCCCTCGAGCGCAACCTGGCCGAGTATGACCTGCCCCTGGAGGCCGTCAAAGAGTTGTTGACCACCTCCCGCTGCTGGGGGGGCGAATGGCTGGGGGGCGAGACCGCCGACGGCGGTTGGTTCCTGGTCGCATCCCTGGCTCGCATCCCCAGGGAGAATACCGCGGCGTCGACTTTGATTCAGAAGCCCGACACACTGATCGCATTTGACCAGGGGGTACTGGCCGCGCGTGGATCGTTCCTGATCGCCGCCTCCAGCGCGGAGCTGCTGAAGCTTGACCCGTGGTTGGGTCGGATACCCGACTGGGTCGAACTGGGGCAGCTGCTGCTCTCGGCCGATCTGCTGGAGTTCAGGGCGCAGGAGGATGGCGGATTGCTGCAGGGGGTGAAAAGCGTCCAACGCATGTTGAGTTGCGAGAGTCTGGCCTGGGGGGTGACCGA
Organism: bacterium; assembly: GCA_024231955.1. GTDB lineage: Bacteria > Krumholzibacteriota > Krumholzibacteriia > JACNKJ01 > JACNKJ01 > JAAEPZ01. The sequence continues at coordinate 245,459 of JAAEPZ010000591.1, forward strand.
TGGGGCAATCAAGCTGGCCACGCTGGCTCCGGGACCGCGCACGGAGCAGGACGCGACCCCGGAGGAGCTGGATCAATTACCCTTAATGAGGAGAAGCGCCCCGTTTGCCCCCGATGGACAACCGTTGCCGGTTGCGGCGCTCAGAATAACGAGAAGAGATGGCCTGATTGTGGGGGAGAGACGTTGGCAAAATGACACGCATGCGGCACTAGTCCGAATAATATTCAATTCTGATGATTGACGTTAATTCGGGATAGTGGTAAAGGAATGCAAGAATCCTTACTCTTTCGTTGACAAAGTTGCAATATGGGCCAAAGATGAGCAGATTATCTATTCGGTCAAACACACAAATCTCTTGAAGGACGGCTCATGATGTTCTGCTCGATCCCGGACATCTACTCATCCGGATCCTATCTGCCGGTACTGCTTCTACTGGGGCTGACGGTTACGTTCGCAGTGGCCATGGTCGTCATCAGCCGCTTCGTCGGTCGTCGGATCCTCACCAAAGCCAAGAGAACCCCGTATGAATGCGGTATGACACCGGTCGGCGCGGCCCGGGAGCGCTTTCCCATCAAATTCTACCTGATCGCCCTGTTGTTCGTCGTATTCGACATTGAAGTGGTCTTTCTGTATCCCTGGGCCCTGCAGTGCAAGAAGCTGGGTCTGTTTGGGCTGGTCGAGATGGGCATCTTCATGCTGCTGTTGCTGGGCGGTTATCTCTACATCCTGGGCAGCGGCGCCCTGGAGCTTGATCGGGGCAAGATTGACGACGATCCGTTCGGGGAGGGGTTATGATGACTGAGCGGCTTGAAACACTGGCCGGGGCTGCCGCCTCGACCTTCGGGGACGAGATCATCGAGACGATCTTCGACCGCGGGGAACTGACTCTCCGCGTCACGGCCAAGACCCTGCTCCCCCTTCTGACCTGGCTGCGGGATGATGCGCCCGAACCTCTGTCCATGCTGATGGACATCAGCGCGGTCGATGGCCGCGACCTGAACTGGCAACCCCGTTTTCGGGTGAGTTACCATCTCCTGAAACCAACGAGTGATCTGCGCGTCCGGGTGCAGTCCGATACCGACGAAGACGAGCAGGGTCCCAGCGTGCCGTCGGCGGTCGATCTCTGGGAGATCGCCGATTGGAACGAGCGCGAGGTTTGGGACCTGATGGGGGTCCGCTTCACGGGGCACCCTGATCTCAGGCGCATTCTCCAGCATGAAAACACCGATCAGGGGCACCCGCTGCAAAAACAGGTGCCTGTTCGCGGAACCGAAAAAGACTGCCGGTAGGGGGACCATGTTCTCGGACGAGATAATCAGAGAGATCGATGATATTATTGCCCGGTACCCGGTGCCCCGCTCGGGGCTGATTCCGTTTCTGCACGTCATCCAGCGTGAGCAGGGTTGGATCTCTCCGGAGGCGCAGACCTGGGCCGCGGAGAGGGTGGGGATCTCCCCGGCCGAAGTCGCCGGTGTCGTGACCTTCTACACCATGTTCAATACCCGACCGGTGGGGCGCTATCTGCTGCAACTCTGCCGCACCATCTCCTGCAAATTGCGGGGATCGCGCGAGATACGCAATCATCTGGAGCAGGCTCTCTCCATCAAACCCGGAGAGACCTCGGCCGACGGCCTGTTCACCATGATGGAGGTGGAGTGTCTCGGCGCCTGCGGAACCGCGCCGGCGATGATGATCAATGAGGATTACCACGAAAACCTGACGACTGAGCGTGTGGATGAGATCCTGGCCGCTTGTCGACGTGACGCCGGGACGGAGGTGGAGCGATGAGCGCTTTCGAACCTGTCCTGACCCGCATCGTCGGTATCGAGAACTCCCACACGCTGTCCGTCTACGAAGGCCAGGGTGGCTATCAGGCCCTGCGTCGGGGATTTCAGCTCGATCCCGATACCGTGATCGAGCACGTCAAGAATTCGAATCTGCGCGGCCGCGGCGGCGCGGGTTTCCCCACCGGGGTCAAATGGGGATTCCTCCCTTCGCAGGAGCAGAGCCCCGGGCCGCGTTACCTCGTCTGCAACGCCGATGAGAGCGAGCCGGGCACCTTCAAGGATCGGGTGATCCTGCGCCACAATCCGCACCTGTTGATCGAGGGTTGCCTGCTCAGCTGCTGGGCCCTGCGGGCCAATCACTGTTTCATCTTCATCCGGGGCGAGTACGCGTCCGAGGCGAAGATTGTCGAAAGGGCGATTGCCGAGGCTCGTGAGGCCGGTTATCTGGGGCGGAACGTCCTGGGCAGCGGCTTCGACATCGAGGTCACCGTGCACCGCAGCGGCGGCGCCTATATCTGTGGCGAGGAGACCGCGCTGCTCGAGTGTCTGGAGGGCAAGCGCGGTTATCCGCGAATCCGGCCGCCGTTCCCGGCCGTGGTCGGTCTTTACGGTCGCCCGACGGTGATCAACAACGTGGAGACTCTGGCTTGCGTCCCCTCGATCATAGAGCGGGGGGGCGAATGGTTCACGAGCCTTGGTCCCGAGAACAACACCGGTCCCAAGCTCTACGCCGTGAGCGGCCATGTCGAGCGACCCGGCACCTATGAATTGCCGATGGGGATCCCGTTGGCCGAGCTCATCGAGGAGCATTGCGGCGGCATCTGGCGGGGGCGGAAGCTCAAGGCCGTCATGCCCGGCGGCAGCAGCACCCCGGTGCTGACGGCCGAGGAGGCGCTGGCCGTCAATATGGACTACGATTCGCTGGCGAAGGCGGGATCGATGTTCGGCAGCGCGGCCGTGATCGTGATGGATGAAACCGTGGACATGGTCCAGGTGGCGTTCAACCTGATCCGCTTCTATCATCATGAATCCTGCGGACAGTGCACCCCCTGTCGGGAGGGTTGCGGTTGGCTAGAGAAAATCATGAAGAGGTATACCGAGGGGCGGGGGAGCGCGGGTGATGCCGCGCTTGTCCTGGACATCTGCGACAACATCGCGTTCAAGACGATCTGCCCGCTGGGCGATGCGGCGCGGATGCCGCTGGAGGCACTGATCACCAAGTATCGCGCAGAATTCGATGCGCGGATTGCGCCAAGCACTTTCGCCGGTGGAGGTGGAGGCCGATGACCGGATTGCTGATAACTCTGGGCAAGATCCTGGCCGTCTTCACCGTCACCATGCTGACGGTGGCGTATCTCACGCTCCTGGAGCGGAAGGTGTGCGCGTATATCCAGTTGCGCAAGGGACCCAACCGGGTCGGCCCCTGGGGTCTGTTCCAACCGATTGCCGATGGATTGAAGTTCGTCTTCAAGGAGGATTTCGTCCCCGCCGGCGCGAACAGGGCTCTACATGCGGTGGCCCCGGTGCTGGCCATGGCGCCTGCCCTCACCACCTGCGCCGTGATCCCGTTCGGCAGCACCTTGCCCATGTTCGGGGGCGAGGTGAACATGATCATCGCCGACCTCTCGATCGGCGTGCTGTTCGTATTCGCCATCGGCAGCCTCTCGGTGTATGGGTTGATCACTGGCGGCTGGGCCAGCAACAACAAGTACGCCCTCTTCGGCGCATTGCGCGCCGGTGCCCAGATGATCTCCTACGAGATCACGCTCGGCCTGGCGATCATCCCCATCATCATGGCCACCGGATCGCTGCGGTTGAGCGACATCGTCGCGTACCAGGGGGCTCATCCCTGGTTCATGATCGTGCAGCCTCTCGGCTTCCTGCTGTTCGTCGTCGCCAGTTTCGCCGAGACGAATCGTCTACCCTTCGATATCCCCGAAGCGGAGCCGGAGCTGGTGGCCGGCTATCACACCGAATACAGCAGCATGAAGTTCGCCGGTTTCTACATGGGGGAATACGCGGCCATGATCACGGCCGCCGCGCTGATCGTCACCCTGTTCTGTGGCGGATATCATCTCCCCTGGCTGGAGAATCTGAATTTCTTCAAGGAGCACGCCACGCTGCTGGGGCTGCTGCATATAGGCACTTTCCTGGCCAAGATGGGGATCTGCCTGTTTGGATTCATCTGGGTGCGCTGGAGTCTTCCGCGCTTCCGGTACGATCAACTGATGAAGCTGGGTTGGAAGGTTCTCCTGCCGCTGGGCTTGATCAACATTCTGATATATGGACTCTTCACGTTGAAAGACAGCATCTAGGAAGGGACGATGGAAACTGTGCTCTTCTATCTGTTCGCCGCATTGACCCTGGCCTCCGGGCTGATGGTGATCACTCGGCGCAATCCTGTGGCCTCCGCGCTTTACCTGGTGCTCTGCTTCTTTGGGCTGGCCGGGATCTATGTACTGATGGACGCCTACTTCCTGGCGGCGATCCAGATTGCGGTCTATGCCGGGGCGATCATGGTGCTCTTCCTGTTCGTGATCATGCTGCTGCGGCTGGAGCCGACCGAGTTGCCGTCGTTCATGAACAGCTGGAGCAAGCGTCTGTACGTGGCGGTCACGCTGGTTCTCGGTGGTGTGTTTCTGGGCTTGGATCTGATGCGCACCGTCAATACCGGTGCCGATTCCGCGTTGACGGGTGAGGCGGGGGCGATTGCCGACAGGTTGTTCAACCGGTACCTGCTCCCCTTCGAGGTGACGGCGCTGCTGTTGCTGGTGGCGATCGTGGGGGCCGTCGTGATGGCGCGTCGCGAGTCGCCGAAGCCGACCGCATCCATGGAGGAGGTCTGATGTTCGACTACAACCATGCGCTGATTCTGGCCTTCATGCTGTTCACCCTGGGCACTGCCGGTGTTTTGCTGCGCCGCAGCGCGCTGGTGGTATTCATGTCGATCGAGTTGATGCTCAACGCCGTCAATCTGGTGCTCGTCGTCTTTTCGCGACTGCGTGGAGATCTGGACGGACAGGTGATCTGTTTCTTCATCATGGCCGTTGCCGCTGCGGAGGCCGCCGTGGGTCTGGCTATCATCATTGCCTTTTTCAAGCGCAAGAAGCATGTCGATCTGGACAGAGCTTCCTTGCTGAGGAGCTGAGCGGGCGGGCTTGCCCCCCCGGGACAAACCGGAGTGATAATGGACTTATATCCGCTGATACTGGCCTTTCCGCTGATCGGGTTGCTGATCAACGCCGTCCTGGGACGTCGACTGGGCGTGCGCGGGAGTGGCGCGGTAGCGTCGGTCGCCGTACTGCTCTCCTTCGTGGGAGCCATTCAGGCCTTCATCAAAGTGCGGCACCTTGTGGCCCTGGGTGACGGAGAGGCGCGTCTCGTCGTTCGTCTCTGGGAGTGGATTCACGTCGGCGGTTTCTCTGCCGATCTCTCCCTGCTGTTCGATCCCCTCAGTGTGGTGATGATCCTCGTTGTCACCGGTGTGGGATTCCTGATCCATGTCTATTCGATCGGCTACATGTCGCACGACAGGGACTACGCGCGTTTCTTCGTCTACCTGAACCTCTTCATGCTGGCCATGCTCCTGCTGGTGCTGGGCGACAACTACCTGGTGCTCTTCGTCGGTTGGGAGGGGGTCGGCCTCTGCTCCTACCTGCTGATCGGATTCTGGTATGACCGCATGTTCACGACGAAGATGTCCAACGCAGCGGCGGGCAAAAAGGCCTTCATCGTCAACAGGGTGGGCGATTTCGGTTTCCTGCTGGCGCTGTTTCTCATCTTCACGAATTTCCACAGCCTGAATTTCGATACGGTCTTCGCCGCAGCCGCGCACCATCCCGCCGCCACGGGTGTGATGACCGCCATCGGCCTGCTGCTTCTGCTCGGCGCAACGGGCAAGAGCGCGCAGTTGCCGCTCTTTGTCTGGTTGCCCGACGCCATGGCCGGCCCGACGCCGGTCAGCGCCCTGATCCACGCGGCGACCATGGTCACCGCCGGTGTCTACATGGTGGCCCGCAGTCATATCCTCTACGCGTTGACCCCCGATGTGCTGACGGTAGTGGCCTGGGTCGGCGGCCTGACGGCCATCTTCGCAGCCACCATCGCCTGTACCCAGAACGACATCAAGAAGGTGCTGGCCTATTCGACCGTCAGCCAGCTCGGCTACATGTTCCTCGGTCTGGGGTGCGCGGCTTTCGGCGGTGGTGTGTTTCACGTCGTTACCCACGCCTTCTTCAAGGCGCTGCTCTTCCTCGGCGCCGGCAGCGTGATCCACGCGATGAGCGACGAACAGGATATCCGCAGGATGGGGGGGCTGCGTCACAAACTGCCTCTCACTTTCGCCACCTTCCTGATCGCAACCCTGGCGATTGCCGGACTGCCGGGCTTCTCCGGCTTCTTCAGCAAGGATGAGATTCTGGCCGCGGCCTTCAGCCGGCAGCCGGCCCTCTGGGGACTTGGCGTCGTGACGGCGGGCCTGACGAGTTTCTACATGTTCCGGTTGATGTTCCTCACCTTTTTCGGCAAGAGTCGTGTCGAGCCCGAACGCGCCGCAAAGCTGAAGGAGTCCCCTCCGGTGATGACCGTGCCGCTGCTGATCCTGGCGTTGCTGAGCATAGTCGGCGGTCTGATCGGATTGCCGCCGGTGCTCGGTCGGCATCTGCTCGGCGGCTTCCTGGCGCCGGTGTTCGAGGGGCTGCATCATATCGAGGGGTTCGGGCATGCCGAACACCTGTCGGCGAGCAAGGAATGGCTGTTGATGGGGATATCGACGGTTGCCGCGCTGGGCGGCTTTCTCCTGGCCTGGACCCGCGTTCACAAGGTCGGAGACAAGGAGGGGCTGTTCGCGAAATCGCGAAATGGCTTCTACCGTCTGCTTGAGGACAAGTACCGCGTCGACGAGGTCTACGATCTGCTGATCGTCCGTCCGCTCAGCAAACTGGCCCGATTCTGCTGGCGAGTGGTGGATGAACTCGTGATCGATCTGGCGGTGAACTTCAGCGGCCTGGGCGTGCGCCTGGGTGGTGAACTGATGCGACTGTTTCAGAACGGCCGCATACAATCATATGCATTCTTCATGGTTCTGGGGCTCGTGATGCTCCTGATCCGGGTTCTGGTTCAGCAGGGGTGAGACGATGATCGATTCCTGGATATTGACCTGGCTCTGTGCCCTGCCTCTTCTCGGCGGTGTGGCCATAGTGCTTATCCCCCGCGAACGCGCCGACCTGGTGCGCTGGTGGTCGTTGGCGATAAGTGCCGGTACATTCCTGCTTTCGCTCCACCTCTGGTTCCATTTCAATGTGGCCGATACGGGGTTGCAGTTCGTCCGCAGTCACGCCTGGATACCCCGCTTCGGCATCGACTATGCAGTCGGCGTCGACGGCATCAGCCTGCTGCTGATCCTGCTCACGACACTCATCGCCCCGCTGACCGTTTTGGGCAGTTGGCGTTCTGTGACTGAACGCGTGCATCTCTTCCACTTCTGCCTGCTCTTCCTGCAGACCGGAATCCTGGGCGTGTTCATGGCGAGCGATCTCTTCCTGTTCTATGTCTTCTGGGAGATCATGCTCGTGCCGATGTATTTCCTGATCGGCATCTGGGGCGGCACCCGCCGGATCTATGCCGCCGTGAAATTCTTCATCTTCACCATGGTGGGCAGTATCCTCATGCTGGCGGCGATCATCTACCTGGTCGTTCACCACCAGCATGTCACGGGGTTGATGACCTTCGAACTCGCGGCGTTGCTGACCTCCCCGCTCGAGGGGCAGGCCGCGCTGCTCGCCTGCCTTGCCTTTTCGCTGGCTTTCGCCATCAAGGTGCCGCTGTTTCCGCTCCACACCTGGCTGCCCGACGCTCACGTCGAGGCGCCCACAGCCGGCAGTGTCGTCCTGGCCGGTGTGCTGCTTAAGATGGGAACCTATGGTTTCCTCCGTTTCTGCTTCCCGCTGTTCCCTGAGGCCGTCCATCAGATTACACCCTGGATCATGACTCTGGCCGTGATCGGCATCATCTACGGCGCGTTGCTGGCGTTGGCTCAGGAGGATATCAAGAAGCTCATCGCCTACTCCTCGGTCAGCCATCTGGGTTTCGTGATGATCGGGATGTTCGCGCTCAATCTCCAGGGGCTCACGGGCGGGATCATGCAGATGGTGGGGCACGGAATCTCCACCGGTGCGCTGTTCCTGCTGGTCGGCATGATCTACGAACGGCGGCACACGCGCCTGATCAGCGACTTCGGCGGCCTGGCGAAGGTCATGCCGCTGTACACGCTGTTCTTCCTGATCACGACCCTCTCCTCGATCGGCCTGCCGGGTCTGAATGGCTTCGTCGGGGAGTTCCTCATCCTGCTCGGCACCTTCCAGGTGTCGAAGCTGGCTACGATCTTCGCAGCGACGGGTGTGATTCTGGGTGCCATCTACATGTTGCGGCTGGTTCAGCAGGTATTCTTCGGCACGATTCGTCATGAGGAGAATCGGAACCTGGGCGATCTGGTGCCCCGCGAAATCATCATCATAGTGCCGCTGATAATCCTGATGTTCTGGATCGGACTCTACCCCCGGCCGTTCATCGAACGGATTGAACCCTCGGTGAACCACCTTCTCGAACAGGTTGACGGGGTCGAACCCGCACCGACTCATGCCGCTCTGCCGATCGGATCCGGCGGCGCCCTCGACAATCATGCCGTGATACCGGTCGCCGGGGAGGGGAAGTAACATGACGAACTGGAATGTCTCGCTGCTCGCTCCCGAAATCGTCCTGAGTGTCTGCGCTCTGTTGATCATGCTTCTCGATCCGCCGCTGCGCCGCAAGCGACTGGCCGGTTTCTCCGAATCCGTCGCACTGGTCGGATTCCTGGGCGCGCTGTTTCTCGGCCTCATGCGAATCGGCCTGCCCGTGGATTCGAGTTTCGGCGGCTTTCTGATCGCTGACGCCCTTTCGACCTATCTGCACATCCTGTTTGCCGTCATCGGTCTGTCGGTCTTGATCATGTCGATCCCCTGGCTGAGGCGCGATGGCGTCAGGCAGACCGAGTTCCTGGTTCTGTTGATCTTCGCCGTCATCGGAATGATGATCATGTCCTGCTCGGCCGAGATGGTGACCATGTTCATCGGTCTCGAACTGCTCTCCCTGCCGCTCTACGTCCTCGCCGGATACCTGCGGAACCGCGAACGCACAATCGAAGCATCGTTGAAATACTTCCTGCTGGGCGCATTCGCCAGTGCGCTGCTCCTCATGGGGATTGCCCTGCAGTGGGGCACTTACGGCACGTTGCATCTGAGTTCCGTCGCCCCGGGCAGTGGGGCCGCCCCGCTGTCGCTGCCCCTGGCCGCCGCCGGTTTCTGGCTGGTTGTCGTCGGTCTGGGTTTCAAGGTGAGCGCCGTGCCCTTCCACTTCTGGACCGCCGATGTGTACGAGGGGAGTCCGACCCCGGTGACCGCCCTGATGTCCACCGGTACGAAGGCCGCGGCGATGGCGGTTCTGCTCCGTCTCATGTCCGCCGGTTTCGCGCCCGCCGCAATCGAATGGATGCCCGTGCTCTGGTGGCTGGCCGTATTGACCATGTCCGTCGGGAACCTCATGGCCCTGGTTCAGGCGAACATCAAACGTATGCTGGCGTTCTCCGGTATCGCCCATGCCGGCTATCTTCTCCTGGCAATCTGTGCCGGCGGCACCGCCGGTAACGCCGCCCTGCTGTTCTACCTGGCGGGCTACACCGTGATGAATCTGGGCGCATTCGCCATCGTTGGCCTTCTGGAGGGGAAGGGCGAACGCTTCCAATCCATCTACGACTACTCCGGCCTGGCGAAACGCAACCCCTGGCTGGCTGCGATGATGACCATCTTCCTCCTCTCTCTGGCCGGTATTCCGGCAACGGTCGGATTCATGGGGAAGTTCTTCATCTTCACGGAAACCCTCAAGGCCGGCCATATCGGTCTGGTCGTGATTGCTCTGCTCAACAGCCTGGTCTCCGTCTACTACTACCTGCGTGTGATTTATCTCATGTACATGAAGGATGAGTGGGGTGAAAAGCCGGTCTGCCGTGTGCCGGCTTCCGTAGGCATTCTTCTTGCCTTCACCACACTGGTGACACTCTGGCTGGGTGTGGCTCCCAATCGCCTGCTTGACGCATTGATGGCGGCTGCAAGAATCTTCTGATGGTTCTGGTTGACCGTCTGCGGCACGCCCCATATCATGTCCAGCCTGCCACGCCTCCGTTATGAATATCGCCCGCACCAATCCCGCTCCACCTGCATCAAGGTGGACGGGTGGTGCATCATCCGGCGCCGCCGCACCCGGCGGCTGGATGGCAAGAAAGAGGACCCCGAATGAATTCTCGTGGATTGACGACCCTGCTGCTTGGGCTCCTGCTCAGCGCCTCCGCGGCGGCTGTGGAGATCTACCCCCTGGACGACGTGGAGCCCGGACTGACGGGCACGGCCTGGAGCGTCTTCAAGGGTGACAGCATCGCCCCCTTCACCGTTGAGATTCTCGATCGCGTTCCCGGCGTGGGCGGACGTGACCTGGTGCTGGTCAAGGCTCTGGGAGAGCGCTTCGAGAGAGCGGGCGTCAGCCAGGGGATGAGCGGCAGCCCCGTCTACATCGATGGTCGGCTGCTGGGTGCCATGGCCTTCAATTTCAGCTTCTCCCGTGACGCCCTGGCCTATGTCACCCCGGCCGGCGCCATGCTGGAACTGGCCGATCGTGTCGGGCAGACGGATGGGGCCGACAGCGGCGCCCGCAATGTCCGTTCACTCCCTTTCCTCGATCCCGGAAGCGAGGCCGTGTCGGCGACAGCGACGGAGATCAACCTGCCCCTCTCGGTGGCAGGGTTCGATCCCAAGGGTCTGACCGACCTGACCGACGCTTGTCGGGGGCTGGGGTTGAGTCTCCACGCCACCTCGGGGAGATCAAGCGGCGGTGAATCTGCGGAGAGTACGTCAATAGCGGCGATCAAACCGGGGGCGGCCATCGCCGTGACCCTCCTGAGGGGACCCGTCACCGCCGCCGCCTTCGGCACCGTTACCCATGTCGATGGGGAGCGGGTCTGGGGCTTCGGCCACCCCTTCCTCAACAGCGGCGACTGCGAGCTGCCTCTGGCGGGAGCCATGGTTCACGGCGTGATGCCCAGTCTGGACAACTCGTTCAAGATCAGCTCCCTGACCGAGAATGTCGGCACGCTGCTCTATGATGCCCAATCGGGAATCTATGGCCGGCTGGATGGCGGACCCGAGATGCTCCCGCTGCAGGTCCGGCTGGTTCAGGAATCGGCCCTCGACAGCGAGGCGGAGTTCCTGGTCGCCCGGCACGAGGCCCTGCAGCCGTTACTGATGCGGATGGCCGTTGAGGGTTGGCTCAGCAACCGTCTCGCCGCCCTGGTCGAGGGACGGCTTGCGGCGCGGGTGCTCATCCGGTTCGCGGACGAAACCCGATCTCCGCTCACACTGGAGAGCCGTTTCTTCGGCGAAGGTGTCATCTCCACGGCGAGCTCCTGGTTGCAGGGTATGATGGGGGTATTGACGGCCAACCCGGCCGGACCCGTGCCCCTGACCTCGTTGACCGTGGAGCTCGACTGGCGCGAAGGTGGGGACCCGCTCGAGTTGATCGACCTGACCATCGACCGGATGGCCATCCGCCCCGGCGAGGAGTGGACGCTGCACGCCCGCTTCCGCGAGGGTGAGCGGGTCTTCTCCGAGTTGATTACCCTGCCGCCGCTCACAGGCGGTTTGGCGCGGGGAGGTGGGGATCGTGTGGATAATCTGCATCCCGGTCTTTACCAACTCCACATGGCGGATGCGCTGAGTTTTCAGTTCTGGAACGCCACCCGTCAGCCCGACCTCTATCGCTTCGATGATCACGCAGCCGTATTGCGGGTGCTCTCCTCTCTGGAGAGCGGCGGAGCCTGGATCGTCTGGCTCTCCGGCCCCGGCGAGCAAACCGTGCTTGAGGGGAGCGAGGTCACCCTCCCCGTCTGGATCCGGAAGCTGCAGGCCCGCCAGATCCGTCCGGCCAACGAATTCGCCGGCAGAATAATGGGGGGCAAGCGGATTGCGCTTGAGCCCGGCATTGTCCCCGTCGGCTATCAATCCATCCCGGTTACCCTGTTATCCCAGCCTCTCAGAACGAGGAGCACTCCATGAAAACGAAAACAGCTATCCTGCTTCTCCCCCTGCTGATCCTGGTTGCCGTCGGCTCCGCGGGGGCCGTGCAGACGGAATTCATCCGCTACATGGGACTGGAGGATTACCAGAATTGCACCTACCGCGGTCTGACCATGCATGACAACGGCGTCTGGGAACTCGGTCTGGAGTGGCGCGAGGTTCTGGCCGACGAGGTGGCCTTCTTCACCGAGATGGCGGTCAACGGTGATGAGATCCTGCTGGCCGGCGGTGGCACGCCGGGCAAACTGATCCTGTTCAACAAGAAAAGTGAGCGGCACGAGGTACTCCACACCGAGGATGAGACGCTCTACAGCTGCGTCGAAAATCTGGGGGACGGCGTCTGGGCCGTGGGCGCCGGGCCCGGAGGCGAGGTCTACCGTATCGATCGCGAGGGGGAGATCTCAACGCTCACCCAGACCGATCAGGAGTTCATTTGGGACCTCTGTCGGCAAGGGGACAAACTTTGGATCGCCACCGGCAGCAACGGGAAGCTCTTCCGATACGATCTCGTCAAGGGGGAGCTGGAGCTGTTCCACACGCTCGACGATCTCTCGGTCTTCACCCTGGCCACTCAGGCGGACGGTTCGCTCCTGGCCGGCACCAGCGGTGATGGGCGTCTCTATCGCTTCGACCACGAGGGGCGGGTCACGCTGCTCGCCGATTTCGATGCCGAGGAGGTGCAGCGCATTCTGCCTTTGGCCGACGGCACGATCTTCGTCGCCGTGGCGCGCTCCGACGATAACTGTCGGGAAAACTGCAGCTCGGTGTATCGCATCTCCCCGGCCGGACTACTTGAAAAAGCTCTCTCCAGCGACTCCGCCTTCTTGGGCGATCTGGTCCCGCACCCCGAGGATGGACTCTGGGTCTCCTCGGGCGATCCCGCCGAACTCGACCATCTCACCGGTCTCTATCAGGGTGAGATCCTGGGGCTGGAGGAGGGTGCCTTCTACAGCGACCTGGAGTGGGACGGCGAGTATCTGTGGCTGATGCAATCCAAGCCTTCGCGCCTGATCCGTGTGGGTGACAGGGCCAAGATGGGGACCATCACTTCAGAGGTGCTGGACATGACCAGCCGCAGCCGGGCGGGTGTCATGCGCCTGGAGGGCGATTTGGAGAGGGGCGATATCGAGGTCGAGGTGCGCGCGGGGCAGAGTCCCGAACCGCTGGAGGGCTGGAGCGAATGGAGTCGGTGCCGGCAGGCCAAAGACGGCCATTTCTTCGACATGGATGCCGGGGTTGCGCGTTACTTCCAGTGGCGGGTCACACTCAAGGGGGGCCGGGGTGGCGGTCCCCGCGTCAATCGCCTCACCGCCAGTTTCCGACCGCTGAACCGTACCCCCCTGGTCGGCAATCTGGCCGTGCTCCGGTCCGTGGACGGCCCCTTCGAGGGTGGGGGCGAACTGATGGGTCCCCCGATTACGCAGGTGCTGGAGAATGGCATCCGCGTTCAGTACATGCAGCCGAACGGTCCGGTGGAAGCCAGTCCGACGTCCGCGGAATTGCTGCGCGGACTGCGTCAGCTGCAGTGGGACTGGTTCGACACTGATGGCGACAGGCTGCAGGCCCGGATCGAATACAGGGCCGATGACGAACCCGATGGCTGGAATCTCCTGGAGGAGCACTGGCCCGGCAGCATCTACACCTGGGACGCGCGCGGGCTCAACGATGGAGTCTACCGTCTGCGGGTAACGGTGGATGACGGTGTGGACAACGATCTGGAGGAGACGCGGAGTCTGGATGTCGTCAGTGGGGCCATCAGGCTGGACAGCCATGCGCCCGAATTCGACCTCAAGGTGAAACGGACCGATGCGGGCATCCACATTACCGGCAAGGTCGGCGACAACGGCGGGGGCATCGTCGATCGGCTGGAGATCCGGTCGCAGCTGTCGGGAGAGGATCTCTGGCGGACGGTGCAGCCCGTAGCGGGGTATCTCGACAGACCCGTCGCCGAGATCGATCTGCTGCTTGAGCCGCAGGAGTTGCCCGGATTGCTGGAATTGCGGGCGCGGGATGACTTCGGCAACTGGGGATTCTTCCGCCGCTGGCTGGAGGAATAGAGCCGACAGGTTCGCACGGAGGAGCGGATGGAGTTTCAATTCAGGGCGCTCGAACTGAAGATGATCGAACCCTTTCGGATCGCCACCCGGCGCACCGGAGGGCGGAGTTTCACCAATGTCGTCGTGAGCCTCTCCGACCCTGAGGGGCTGACTGGCGAGGGGGAGGGGCATCCCACCCTCTACTACGGTGAGACGCCGGAGATCACGCTGGCCGCGCTGGCCCACCTGCGCCGTGAACTGCCCGCCACGGATCTGGCATCCCTGACCGACGCACGGATTGCGGAGATCATGAGCGGAGCCGATCGACTGCTGGCTGCGAACAACGCCGCCAAGGCGGCTCTGGAGGGGGCGCTTCAGGACCTGAGGGGCAAACAGCAGGGCGTGACCGTACGGGAGGCGCTGAAGCTGGGTTCGTGCGCCGACCCCGAAACCTCCTTCACCATCGGGCTGGCGGAACCGGGCACCATGCTGGAGCTGGCCCGGACTGCAGTCGCGCGGGGCTTCGGCATTCTGAAGATCAAGGCCGGAGGGCCCGGGGCTGTGGAGCTGATCGAACGGATCCGGCTGGAGACGGGCGCCAGGATCTTCGTCGATGCCAACGGCGCCTGGACGGCCGCCGAGGCTTTGCCCATCCTGGAGCGACTGGCCATGGCCGGTGTCGAACTCGTGGAGCAACCCCTGGCGGCGGACGATCTCGCCGGTTACCGAGCGATTGCGGCGCGCGCTCCGCTGCCGATAGTGCTGGATGAGAGTATCCGCTGTCCCCTGGATCTTGAGGTCTTCGGCGAGTATGCCGACGGAGTGAATCTGAAGATATCAAAGCTGGGGGGGATCGGCCCCTCACTGGCGCTGGCCAGACGAGCGCAACTGATGAAACTGGACTTGATGATGGGATGCATGGTAGAGAGCAGTCTGGGGATTGCCCAGGGATTGCAACTGGCGCCCCTGCTCAAGTGGGTTGATCTCGATGGTTTCCTGTTGGTGTCTGAGGATCCCTACCGGGGTCTGGTCGCCTCCGACGGGCGGTTGGCGCTCACGACAGAGCCGGGACTCGGCGTTCAAAGGGGAGAATCATGAAGCAGCGACAAGTGGCCATAATCGGAGATGCGGATGCCAGTCCCGAAGCTCTGGTTTTCGCCGAAGAGCTGGGTCGGGTGATCGCCCGTAACGGCTGGGTTCTGATATCCGGCGGTCGGGACGGTGTGATGGAGGCTGCGAGCAAGGGTTGCACCGAAGAGGGGGGGATTGCCATCGGCATCCTGCCCACGGACGACTACAGCAGCGGCAATGACCACTGCCAGGTGCTTCTGCCCACGGGCCTGGGCTGGACACGCAACAGCCTGAACGCGTTGTCGGGCGACGTGGTCGTGGCTATCGGCGGCAGAGCGGGAACCCTGACCGAGATGGCCTTCGCCTGGAGCTTCAACAAGCCCGTGCTGGCGGTGACCGGTCTGGGGGGCTGGAGCGACCGCCTGGCCGGTCGTCCGATCGATGACCGTCGCGACGATGTCCTGATACCTGTGGCGACACCAGCGGCGGCAGAGGCCGAACTCGTCAGAATCTTGAACTGCAGTTGAATTCCGGAGGATGATGACTCAACCACGGATAACGGAGGTCTCGCTCAAGGAGATGTCCCCCCGGCTGTTATGGGTCGGGCTGGTTGGCGGTTTGCTTCTCCGCTTGCTGTTCTGGATTGTGCTGGGGGACAAGCTTCCGGTTCACGGCTACGAATCGGGTGTGATCTCCGATAACGTCGTTGCCGGGCGCGGCTACTTCATGCCCTTCTATTACTGCGACGTGCCTATCCGCAGTTTTATCCCGCCCCTCTACCCGATGCTGATGGCCCTGTTCAAAATGATCACGCCGCACTGGGTGACCTGTCTCCGCATACTTCAGATCGTCGCCTCCCTGGGCAACGCCCTGCTGGCGGCCTCCCTGGCGGGGCGCTGGTTCGGTCGCAGGGCGATGAACTGGAGTTATCTGCTGGTGCTCCTGTATCCGGTGTTCGCGGTGTACTGCCTGTCGATTTTCTCGACGACATTCATCATGACCTTCGCTCTGATCCTGATGAACATTATGGATCGCATCGACGGGCCGCAGCCCATACGGCTGGGCGCCAAGATCGGTCTGATCCACGGGTTGGCGATTCTCACATCACCTCCTCTGGCTCTGCTTGGTGTCCTGTTTCTGTTTCGGTTGTGGCGGTTCCGGAGCCCCGGGCGTCTGAAACGGACCGTGGCCTACCTCGTGGTGCTGGGGTTGGTGTGGAGCCCCTGGATCATCCGCAACTTCCAGGTTCACGGGACGCTGATGCTCACGAGTACCAACGGCGGCTTCAATTTCATGGTGGGCAACAACCCCTATGCCGCCGGCTATACCTGGGGGGATTTCACCGAGGAGGAGAATTTCTGGAAGGTGGTCGATCGCAGCAGCGTCGAAAGACTGTCCGAACCGGAGCTGGAGGCCTGGTTCTATCAACGGGCGCTGAGCTACATCCAGGATGATCCGCTCCACTACCTGAAGCTCCTCTTCAAAAAGGCCTATTACTTCTGGTGGTGTCGGGATGTGAGCCGTTTCGGCTATCCCACGGTCTGGAGTCAGGCCTACCAGATGATCTACGGATTATTCCTCCCCTTCATCATTCTGGGCATCTGGTCCTGGCGCTGGCGTTGGCGACGGCTTCTGCCCGCTTTTTTCCTGTTCATCGAGTACACTTGCCTCTATTCTGCCTACTTCGTGCGTAGCCGATTCCGCTGGGAGATAGAACCGATTCTACTTATCTTCGCCGTAGTCGGCTGGTTCGAGGTCGCCAGACTGTTACGGAGCAACAAGAAGCGGGGGAGTTCAGCATGATGCATCCCATTCTGTGGGCGGCTTTTCTGGGTGCCTTCACAGCTCAGGCGCTGAAAGTGATTTATGAGAGTATCCGCGAAAAGCGTCTGATGCTCTACCGGTTCTTCGAGACCGGCGGAATGCCCAGCAGCCATACGGCAGCCGTCACCGCCCTGGCTGTAGGGGCCGGCCGGGTTGAGGGTTTCGACTCGCCCCTGTTCGCAATCTGTCTGGTATTCAGTCTCTATTTCGTCCTTGAGGCCACGGGTCTCCGGCAGGAGGTGGGCAAGCAGGCCCGGGTCCTCAACGAGATCCTCGATGAGCTTATCGATTCCCACCATTTCGCACGCGAACGTTTCAAGGAGCTGCTCGGTCACACCTGGAGCGAGGTCGCAGGCGGCTTCGTGCTGGGATTGGTGATCACCATCCTAATTGTCTGAGAAAAATTACTTTACAATATCTCGTAGTGCGTTGATGATCCCATCCACGACATCTATCGGTTTGTCTGAGTATTTCTGACAACAAACGCTTGACAGAATTGTTACCTTCTTGAAATGATCCGTTTCAAGAGCATCTGGTAGCGGTTGTGAAGACGCTGCGAGGTTTTTGAAGGGGAAGTTCTCATCCGGCTCGGGAGGTTTCAGGATGAAAGTATTGGCAGTCGTGAATCAAAAGGGTGGATGTGGGAAAACTACTCTCGCTATTCACCTTGCGGCAGCCTGGGCGAAAGAGGGATTCAGGGTTCTGCTGGTCGATCTCGATCCACAGGGACACGCTTCGTTGGGTCTGGGAATTCATGCTGAAGAGCAGGATCTGGGCACATATGATTTCCTTTTGGACCCGACTGTGAACATTGGGGACATGGTCGTCGGTGTCGAGAAAAATCTGGATGTCGTACCCAGCGGTATCATCCTGTCGGCGGCGGAGCAGGAGCTGGCCAGACAGCCGGGCAGAGAGAGCAAGCTGATCTCGGCAATCCTCAGGCACGCCGATGACTATGACTGGGTAGTTGTCGATACGGCGCCCTCCGTCGGTCTGCTTACCTTTAACGCGTTGGTGGCGGCCGACTCTCTGCTCGTTCCTGTGGACAGCAGCACATTCACGCTGCACGGCCTCGAAAAGATCCTGGAGACACTCGAGGTTCTGGAGGAGGAGACCCACAAGCGCCCCCCCTGTTTTGTCGTCGCGAATCAATTCGATCGTCGTACCCTGTTCAGCAATGAACTCTATGAGGATCTGGCGTCGCGCAATCGCATTCACCTTCTGGAGAGCAGAATCCGCTCCAGCGTGAAGGTGAAGATGGCGGCCGCGGGTGGTGTGCCGGTAATGAGTCTGTCCAAGGCCGGGCCGATCCGTCTGGATTTCGAAAATCTGGCCGAGGAGCTGTGGAACAGGTTGACCGAACTCAACGTCAAGCGCGATGAGGAGATGGAGAAGCTGATCCTGGGGCCGCAGCCGTGCGCCGAGGGTATCCGCTTCATACTCAACGCTCCCGACGCTGGGGAGGTTTACCTGACCGGCGATTTCAATCACTGGAATCCCGGGGGGATCCCGCTGGAGAAAAGCGTTGATCAACCAGGTGTCTGGACTGTGGTACTCCCACTTATTCCCGGCAATTACGAATATCGATACATCATCGACGGCCAGTGGCTGACCGACCCGGGTCATTCACAGACCATCGTCGACGAGATGGGCCTGGAAAACTCGCTACTCGTCGTCAGCTAGCAGCAGCCAGGAGTTATCGCTATGGCCGTTCCGGAAATTTCCGGCCGGAAGAGGCAGCACATCCGCAGTATCGGGCACTATTTCCTGAGCGGTGCGGAGCGTGAGGAGGAGAAAACGAGGAGAGCGACCTATCGGACCGTGATGATTTGCGGCAGTCCGGGGTCGCCATGGTTACTGCCCTTCGCCGTCAATCTGGCTCTGGCAGCCAGTATGGAGGGGGAGGGGACGATCCTCGCCATGCCCCGGGGGAAGGTCCCCATCGCAGCCCGACTTCTGGGCGCATCACCATTGAAGCTCGGTATCGATCTCAGACGGGATGACCATGAGGTTGTCCTGCAGCCCCAGGCCAATCTCTATCTCGTCCCCATTCCGCTACTCAGTCTGGTCAGTGAACACCCCGGACAGCAATGGCTGTTTCAGTTCGACTACACCCGGCGCGGGCGCGGAGTCTGGCTCTATCTGGAGGAGGGCAAATCGGGCGCGGCTTACAGGGATCCGCGTCTGCACAAGGGCGATCCTCTCTATATCCTGGGACGCGATCATCAGCCCGCACCCCGCCGCGGGGCGGGTGGGATCTGGGGACGCCTTCCGGCCAATCTGCTGATCAATCCGACTCGACCGGCCTGGCCCGCGCTGCTGTCCGGTCCGGAGCAGACCCGCAGGCAGTATGCGGGCTATCTGCAGGCTCTCAGGCGCGTATGTCCGGTATCGGAGGAGGCGGGTGCCGGTCCGATCTCCAACATGGCCCGAATGACTCGAGGGTAGACGTGAAACCCGATATGGCCCAGAGCAGCGAGAATGGATTCATGGAGCCGGTCGTCGCCGTTCTCCTGCGTCGTTTCGATATTCAGCTACGACAGCTGGACTCCGACATCGAGTTGAAATCCGATCCTCTCCGACGCACCTACAGAATAGGTGATCGGAATCTGGCGGTTCTGTCCCTCTATCGCGATCTGTTCCGGCTGCGAACCGGGAGCAACCCCTGCTGGGAAGCGCGCATTAAAAATCCTGAGGAGGCGCTGGATGGCCTGTCCCGCGTCTTCGACTACTACTGGCAGCTGATGGCCCAAGAGAGGAGAGAGACCTGTTGAAACGCTTTCTGACCGCGATCCTGCTAACCTCCATTCTGATCAGCTCCGCGCAGGCTGAATCGGCGGATCTGCTCAGTGACTGGGCTGCGGTCGGGGATGAAATACCGTCACCTGAGGATTCACGTCCCCTTTCGACTCTGTTCATGGAGTGGGGCTATCTGTCCGATTGGGTGCGGAGCGAACTCCGCGGGACGGACACGGCGGAGTTGCCCGGGCGCTGGGCCCGTTTGCATGATCTGCGTCATGAGGATGATCCTCTCCCCGTGTGGCGGAGGCAGAGAGTGCGCCGCGGAGTGTGTCTCTTCGAGCGTCTCGCCCCATCTCCAGCGGAGCTGGAATCCTTTTGCGATAGTCTCCTCACCCACCGCTTCAATCCCGAGGCGGTGGTGATCGAGGGTATTCTCATCGGTTTTCTCCTTCAGGAGAGGGCTCTGCCCGGTTGCGGCGAAGATGGCGATCCGGCTCGCCATCTCAGCGGTGCACTTGGGCCCATACCCGGCAGAAACCTGGTTGAGCTCAAGGAGGGACAGGACTATGCCCAGCTGTTCTTCGATGCCGAGTTGGATATCGAGCGCCACCGTCTGAAGCAGTTGGAGCGGGTGCGTGAATTCCTCGCTGAGCCGGGATTGCTGATCTCCCTGAAATACGGATACCACAAGATCAGGGATCTGGAGAGTGCGGTTGCCCCCGAGAGAGTCGATGAGAAGCACTGGATTTATCCGGCGGGTGTGACCATTGACTGGGGTAGCGGTCGCCGTTACGAGGTAACCGACCTGGCGGTTCTCCACAATCCGACGCAGCACCTTTTTCAGATCAAGGAGAGCAGGCCGCGCATCCGGCTCATGCATAACGACGAGCGGATCAGTTCCGAATTCGGGGAGTACGAACTCAGCGGCTCCTATGTTCTCGAGACGGACCATCTCACAATGGTCATCGATGGGGGACGTTACCGACGCGATGATGACGAACTCCGGATCTGGTGGCCCGGGAGTTTCTTCGCCTCAAACAAGAGCGGCCTTTTGATGGCTCTGCTCATTCTGATCGTGATCATGATTCTTCTCGCCAATATCCAGCGCCAAAAGCGTGCGCTGGCCAGACCCATCAAGATCAGACGCAAACCGAAATTATAGAGTCGCTGCCGCCCGCAGTCGTCCCCGGTTTACATAAGCGCAATGTGCACCACGGCTTGTTCCCCATGTATCTTTGATTACTAGACATCCCATCAGTTCTGCGGCATGATCTGCGTCCGGGCGCAAAGTCCGGATGTTGGACACCCAGCCACGCAACAGGACGCAAGTCCCAGGGGGTGATTATGAAAGAAAGAGTCCAGGAGACGGTGGATACGGCCCGGTCGCACGGAGCCGAATACGCCGACGCTCGCTGGGTCCGTCAGAAAACCGAAGAACTGGTTGTCAAGAACGGCGCACTTTCTCTGGCCGAGATGGGCCGTACGCAGGGGATCGGTATCAGGGTTCTCAAGAATGG
Source organism: bacterium (assembly GCA_024231955.1). Lineage (GTDB taxonomy): Bacteria > Krumholzibacteriota > Krumholzibacteriia > JACNKJ01 > JACNKJ01 > JAAEPZ01. Next base: position 266,596 of record JAAEPZ010000591.1, read on the forward strand.
AGCCTGGGGTTTCGCTTCGACTGATCGTATGGACAAGGACAATCTCAACGCCGCGGCTGCGCGTGCGGTCGAGGTCGCAGAGGCCAGTTCGATGGTCATGAACGAACCGGTTGAGTTGGCTCGTGAGCCCGCCCAACGCGGCAGTTGGGCGACACCCTTCGAGATCAATCCTTTCAATGTCTCGCGCGAGGAGAAGCTGAACCTGCTCTTCAACGTCGAGAAGGCGCTGCATGTCGATGAGCGCATCAAGGTCGGTCAGGCCCAGTTGCTGTTCGATGAACAGAAGATTCTGTTTGTCTCCAGCGAGGGCGCCGAGATTGAGCAGAGTGTCCTCGCCAGCGGCGGCGGCATCACCGCGACGGCGGTGGACGGCAACTCCATCGAGCGGCGGAGCTATCCCAATTCCGCCGGGGGGATGCACCTCGGCGCCGGCTATGAGGTCGTCAAGGAGTTCGATCTCCAGGCCAACGCCGATCGGATTGCCGGTGAGGCCGTCGATCTTCTGTCCGCCGAACAATGTCCGGTGGGCGAAAAGGATATCATTCTGGATTGGTCGCAGCAGGCGCTGCAGATCCATGAATCCTGCGGTCACGCCAGTGAACTGGATCGTGTGCTGGGGATGGAGGCCAACTTCGCGGGCCGCAGCTTCCTGACCATCGAGAAACTGGGTGATTTCAAGTATGGATCCGAGTTCGTCAATCTCGTCGCCGACAGCACGCTCGAGCGCGGCCTCGCCACTCGCGGCTGGGATGACGAGGGCGTGGGCGCCCAAAAATGGCATGTCGTGGAGAACGGCCAGTTCATAGCCTACCTGACGAGCCGTGAACTCGCCTCAATAGAGGGGAACGACCGCAGCCGCGGGTGCAATCGCGCCGAGGGCTGGAACCGCATCCCCATCATCCGTATCCCGAATCTGGGACTGGCGCCCGGCACCTGGGATCTCGACGATCTGATCGCCGACACCGAGGACGGGATCTGGATGGAGACCAACCGGAGCTGGAGCATCGATCAGATGCGCCTGAATTTCCAGTTCTCCACCGAACTGGGCTACGAAATCAAGAACGGCAAGAGGGGCAAGATGCTCAAAGGGTGTACTTACCAGAGCCGCACCCCCGATTTCTGGGCTGCCTGCGATGCCGTCTGCAACGAAAAATGGTGGAAACCTTTCGGCGTGATGAACTGCGGCAAGGGTGAGCCCGGACAGGTCGCCCGCATGACGCATGGTTCGGCGCCCGCCCGTTTCCGCAAGATCAGAGTGGGGGTGAGCAAATGATCGGCGAAAAGGAATTCTGCACTATCCGCGACAGGGTGTTCACGATCAGCGGTGCCGACGAAACCGAGGTTGTCCTCGGCGGCGGCTGCGAAAACCTGACCCGTTTCGGCGAGAATCGCATCACCCAGAACGTCTCGGAGGAGCGCTACGATCTCCGGGTGCGTGTCCGCTTTGGACGGCGTCAGGGGGTGGCAACGACCAACGACTTCTCTGACGGCAGTCTGGAGAACTGTGTCGCCGAGGCCACGGCTCTGGCCAAGGTTCAGGAGGAAAGTGAGCGCGTTCTGGATTTCCATCAGGGCGACGAACGCACCGAGGATGTCGCTTGGTCCAGGGATACGGCGGAGATATCCGCGGCGACACGAGCCGAGTGGGTGCGTACTGCGGTTGAGGTGGCGGAGGCGGATGGCCTCGAAGTCGGGGGGATCGCCCTGACCAGCGAGGGCACGATTGAGGACTACGGACAGATCGGACCGTTCGCCGTGGCCAATACGACCGGACTCTACCGTTTCGGCAGCAAAACCCGCGCGGTTTTCGAGGTCAGCGCCAAGAAGGGCGCTGGTGCCGGTCGCGCCCGCATCCTCGCCAGCAGCGCAGGCGATGTGGATGCCGCCGCCGTGGCGCGCGATGCCTGCAGACGAGCGCTTGAGAGCCAGGACCCGACCACGATACCTCCCGGCTCCTACACTGTCGTCTTCGAGGCGGAGGCCGTGATCGACCTGCTGTTCTACCTGGGTTACCTGGGCATGAACGGCATGTCCGTGGCCGAGAAACGCAGTCCGCTCTGGGACAAACTTGGGGAGAAGGTGTTCGGCGACAACTTCAATCTGACCGAGAATCCCGATCTGCCGGGTCTGTTCGGGATCAGTTTCGATGGTGAGGGTGTGGACACCAATCCGCTCAAGATCGTCGAGAATGGCGTGATCCGTTCCTTCGTCCATGATCGTCTGAGTGCGCACCTCAGCGGACAGACGCCGACGGGTCATGGCCTGCCCCAGCCCAACAGCTGGGGGGCCTTCATGCGCTTCCCTGTGATCGAGGGCGGCGATGAGTCCCTTGAGGACCTCATCGCGGGTGTGGATAACGGTGTCCTGGTGACCCGTCTCTGGTACACCAATGTCGTTGATCCCATGCGCATGATGATGACCGGCATGACCCGCGACGGCACCTTCCGGATCGAGAACGGCAAGTTGGGCGGACCGGTGAAGAATTTCCGGTACAACCAGAGCTTGCTCGATTTCTTCAGCAACATTGAAGCTCTGGGCCGCACGGAGGTGAAGGGGGAGGTTGCCCTGCCCGCCATGAGAGTGCGCAATTTTAATTTCAGTAGCGGAACGGACTTCTAGACAGTTCGGGATACTATCGGCAATCTGGTTCACGCAGGCCGCCTCGTCGGGTACGATGGGGCGGCCATATTCTTGTTCTCTTTATAGTAACCTCGATTGCCGAGACCTAATGAGACATGCTATAATTGGGGACTTCCGATAAATCCGTCCCCCTGAATAGATTGCCGCCTGCGGTTGGGGACAAGTGGCTGTTTAACCTGGAGGCCTGGATGAGTTTGCATCATCGCCATCTCGAATTCTCCTTTACCCTGTGTTTGTTAGCGATACTGTTCTCGACTGCGGTCGGTGCCGCCACTGTCGAGTGGTCGTGGCGCATCGATCCTCAACTGGCGGGGGGAGCAGACGAGAGGTCAATCCTGCTGCAACTGGAAAACTCGCTCTTCACGACAGAGGTTGCGGGGCAGCCGGCCTTGCCTCTGCAGCCCATGAGCCTTGTCATACCCGCAGGGGAAAAGGTGGTCGCCGTTCGACTGGCGAACGTCGTCACCGAGGAGATCGAACTGCCAAAGGCCCTGCCGCTCTTCTCAGGCAGCGTATGCGATGATGGATCCGTTCGGAGTCTGCCTGAAGTTCGCGGCGCATTTCCGGCGGATTTCGTCATGCAACACGGCACCTTCACCCACCGCGGCATCTCCTCGGCCGAAATCATCCTTGCGCCCTGGCGCTACGAAACGAACTCCACGGGCACACATCTGACGCGGATGCTTGCGGCGGATATCATCGTGGAGACCGCCAGAGACCTCAGCATTCTTGTTCCGCTGCGGCAGAGCGAACGGGACATCGCCGCGAGTCGTTCGACGGTGGCCCGCCGCGTCGTCAATCCGGAGAGAGTGTTTGAGCAAGCGCCGCAGAGCCTGGTCCGCGATGATCGGGGCGTCTTCAACCCGCGTGCGCTGCCGAGCATCGATGGTAGCGGCGTGGATCTGGTGATTGTCTGTGATCAGGAGCACCTGGCCACACTGCAGGAGTTGGTCGACTTCAAGAACTCCATCGGAATTGCTACGGTCATCCGCGACATCGATTGGATTCGCGCCAATTATCCTCACGGTGCGGATCTGCAGGAGACGATCCGATTCTTCCTCCAGGACGCATACGTCAAATGGGGGATCGGGGCCGTACTCCTGGCCGGCGATGTCGATGTTATCCCGGCGCGGTACATCTTCTCCTATTTCAAGGAGCCGCCGGAGCTGGTGCCCTGCGAAATGTACTACAGCCAAATGGACGGCAACTGGAACGGCGATGGCGACCACCTCTTCGGCGAGGCCCCGTACGATGGCGCGGAGGGCGATGATGTCGACATCCTCGCCGATGTCATCCTGGGACGTTTGCCGATCCTCTCGGTGGACGATGCCCAACTGATGGTCGACAAGATCATCAGCTACTCGACTGCACCCGATCCCGATTATGTCCTCAACTCGGTCCATCTCGGCGAGGTGCTTTTCCCCGCAACCTGGCAGATCGGCGATCCCGAGAACTGGATCACCCGCAACGGTGCGGATTACTGCGAAACGGTGATCGAAAACTATGCGCCCGATCACTTCAATCCGACCCGCTTCTATGAGACCTACTGGCAATACGATGATGCTCTACCCGAACTGTTGCCCGATGTTCTCGAATACCTCAATACCGAAGCGCATATCATTCAGCATGTGGGACACGGGTATCGTTACACGATGTCCGTAGGGTCGGGCAGCATCGTTTCCGACGATGCCATGCACATGACCAACGGCCTCAATCAATTACAGGTGCTCTACATGCTCAACTGCACCTCCTGCGCTGTCGATTACAAGAGTTTGGGGGAAACTTTCCTCCTGGCTCCCGAGGGCGGGAGCATCGCCAGCATGGGGACGACACGCGAGGCATTCCCGAATACGAGTATCTACTATCAGAATGCCTTCTTCGAATCCCTGTTCGCCGACAGCACTCAGCTGGGCGAGGTCTTTGAGCACAGTCGGAGGCATTGGTCCCACCTGGCCCTGGCCGAGGGGAGCCATCGCTGGACCCAGATGATCTATGTTCTGATTGGCGATCCGACGATCAACATCTGGGAGGAGACGCCGCGAACCCTGAGCGTCGCCCTCACCGAACCCTTCGATCTGGACAGCGAGAGCTTGAGTCTCCTTGTGACCACGGGCGGTGAACCCGTGGAGAACGCGAAGATCATCGCCGCCAAGGCGGGGGAGGACAGGGCCGTCGGCTATACGGATGCCGCGGGAACCGCGGTATTGGATATCAACGCGGATTCGGTCGGTAAACTGGAGATCAATATCGTCTCCCGGAACGACTACCCGCTCTTCACTCAGATCGACGTCCTGCCCGGATCCGCCCCCCGGCTCTCCGTTGCCGGGATAAGGGTGCTTGACGATCCCTCGGGCGGCGATCCGCAAATTGCCGGTAATGCCGACGGTCGCCTGGATGCGGGCGAGACGGTACGTCTCGGTCTGCGCATACACAATCGGGGGAATGCCGACGCTGACAATGTCACCCTGGATCTGAGTGTCCCCGGTGGCCAGATCACCCTGCTGGAGACGACTCTGGCGACCGGTGCGAACATCGTCGCAGGCGACAGCCTGGATATCGAGGGGCTCCTCCTCGACACCGGCTGGGACCAATTCGACGGCATCAGCTTGCCGCTCAATCTGGATCTGACCCATGATGGCGGCGTCCAGAGTGATGCCTTTGATCTCGCTTATCACAGAGCGAAACCTGTACTCCTCTCTTTCGAGGTGGATGACAGTGCCGGCAATGGCGATGGCGAACCCGATGCGGGCGAGACCTACACTCTGATCCCCAATTGGCAGAATTGCGGCTCCGCCCCTCTTGAGGGCTGGCAAGCGGAACTCACGGCTGTCGATCCTGCGGGCCAGGTGATCTCTGGCACCGTCGCGCTACCCGAACTCGCACTGCTCGAGGTCGCGGCATCCGCGGGGTTCGAACTGCTGGAGACTGAGGTTGGCGCTCCGAACCGCTTCGCGCTTGAGCTGACCTCGCCGCTGGGCGGCAGTATGCTGGATACGCTATTCGTGCGGCGTCCCGCGACGCCTCCGGCTCCGAACCTCAATGCCAGTTTTGCCAGCACGATCATCGATCTGACCTGGAGCGCTGCTTCAGGCGGCAGCCCCGCGGCTGGTTACCTCGTCTACCGCAGTGAGGTGGAGGGGGGGCCCTACGAACGGGTCGTCGAGGAGCCGACACGTCATTGCTATTTCCGGAGTGACGGCCTGCAGGAGAGTACGTTCTACTACTTCGTAATCGAGGCTGTGGATTCCTGCGGCTTCCGTAGCGGCGTCAGCCCGGAATCGGTCATCTCCACCAATCCCGCGATGCTGTCCGGTTGGCCGCTCCTCACCGGAGGCAGCAGTGCCAGCAGTGTGGCGATCGGGGATATCGATGGTGATGGCGACAAGGAGTTGGTCTGCGGCTCCTCATCACTCTACGCCTGGCATCACGACGGCAACGAGGTTTACGATGGTGATGAGAATCCAGGCACCCACGGCGTTCTGAACTCCGTGCACAGGGACTTCACCGCCAGTATCACTCTGGCCGATGTGGATACCATGACTCCGGGCCTTGAGATCATCGCCGCCAGTACCGACCCGCGACGGTTGTGCGTTTACAACAACGCGGGTGAAATCCTGCCCAACTGGGACAAGGAGATGCCCCACTGGATCTGGGCGACACCCTCGGCAGCCGATGTCGATGGCGACGGCCTTGTCGAAATCTTCGCACCCTGCCTCAACGGCAACCTTTACGCCTGGAATAGCGACGGCACGGATTACCTGCCCGACAGCGGCGGTATCTTCGCATCCGGACTCGGCGGGTGGGTGCGGTCCAGCGCCAGCCTGGCGCAACTGGACGCCGATCCCGAGCTCGAGATCGTGATAGGCAGCAGTGTCGATCAATTGCAGGCGTGGAATCATGACGGGACCGTTCTGGATGGGTTCCCGGTCCATTTCGATGACGATATCTACTCGAGCCCCTCGATCGCCGACATCAATGACGATGGGCTCAATGAGATCATTTTCCTGTGCGACAACGACTCCCTCTATGTCGTCAACTGTGACGGTTCGCTCTACGGCAACGGCTTCCCCATTTTCCTGGAGTCGAATTCGGCGGGCCTGGCTCCCAGCCCCGCGATCGTCGATTTTGAGGATGACGGGCAGTTGGAGATCGTGGCGGCCGGTGTCGCCAGCTACCACAGTGCGACGGTCACGGTCGTGGACAATCAGGGCAATACGTTGCCGGGTTGGCCCATTCACATCGAGGACAGCAGCGAGGCCAGCCCCGTGGTTTCCGATCTGGACAATGATGGCGCGTTGGAGGTCCTGCTCGGTTCCGAGGCCGGCTTCCTGTATGGTTGGGAGATGACCGGCGTCCCCATGACCGGATTCCCCATCCTCACGGAGGCCGAGATCCGGGGCACGCCGACGCTCGATGATATCGACGCCGATTACTCCGTTGACCTGGCGCTGCTGGGGTGGGACGCCTTCGTCTACATCTGGGATATCCCGGCCTTCTACCACAACGGCATGGCCCAGTGGAGGATGTTCCGTGCGAATCCTGCGCGCACGGGTGTGTTCACTCGTGAGGAGCAGACAACCGGTGTGGATGATGAAATCGTCATTGCGCCCAACGGTCGTCTGTTCGCCAACTTCCCCAATCCGTTCAACCCGACGACCGAGATCGCTCTGGCGACCCCGACGGGTTCATCAAGTCTGCCGGTGAAATTGAATATCTACGATGTTCAGGGGCGTCTTGTGCGGAACCTCTTCAACGGGAAGTTGGCGCATGGCATCAAACGGAGTTTTACCTGGAACGGCAAGAGCAACGACGGGCTGTCGGTCGGCAGCGGCATTTACTTCTCCCGCGTGGAGATGGGTGACCAGGAGTTCAGCCAGAAGATGGTCCTTCTGAAGTAAGGGCTCACCGGTCACCGCAATAACCAGGATGACCCCGGAGCGGAGAGCGCTCCGGGGTCATCTGTTGATGAGCTGCGGGAAGAGGTTCGTTATCTCACCTGGAAGTTCGGGGGATAATCCGAGAGCAGTGGCGCTCCGTTCTGCAGCAGATCCTCAATGAGCAGGTCGCGGGCGAAGTCGTCAAGGATCTCGGCGCTGGCGGCTTTGGCGAGACAGGTATAGCCATCTCCGCCGCCGTAGAGGAAATCCGCCGTGGCGAGCGTATATTCGCGATCAGCCTCCAGAGGTTGCCCCTGGATGACGATGTCCGTGGCTCTACCGGCGTTGATCGTGTAGGTCGCACCGGCGATCTGGCTGAATCGTCCCGAATCATGCGTCGCGGCCAGGTAATCGAACAACTCCTGAACCGTCTCGCTGGTCAGGACAAGTTTCATGAGGTGGTTGTCGAAGGGGAGAAGTTCGAAAATCTTGCCGCGTGTGACTGGTCCTGCCGGTAGCCAGGTGCGATAGCCCCCCGTGTTCTGCATGCCGATATCAGCCGCCGCGCCGCGCCGCATCACCTCGGCGATATGTCTGCCCAGGGGGTTGGAGTGCACACTCTTGCCCCGGGTTTCGAAAGCATCGGGCAGTGTGGCCAGTACCACATCCATCTCCCGATCCACAACCTTGCCGGCATCCGCTATGAGCTGCGCAATGGCGGGATCCTCGGGCCAATCCTCCGTGACATCTTCGTAACGATAGGCAAAGCGCCAGCCGCCATCATCTCGCCGGAAGCACTCAATGATCCCCAGACGATAACCGTAGCACCCCGAATGGATGATTGCGGTCTCGCCGACCATCTCCGGTTCGGACATGAAGCTGTGACTGTGGCCACCCAGGATGAGGGGGACTTGCGCCAACCCGCGATCCTCATCCAGACCGCAATGACTGAGAAGGATCTGCAGGTCGGAATTGGCGACATCCTCCCCGGCGAGCCACTCCGTCAGCGCCGCTGCCGGAGGCGTGGTGAGCAGCGCCCCCGAGGAGCACTCGCCAGCCAGTTCGGGCATGGAGCCGGAGATCAATCCCAGCACGGCTATTCGCAGGCCGTTGATCTCAAAGAGCGTCGAGGAGGGGAGCAGAGGGGCTCCGTCCGGGTAGCTCAGATTGCCGCACAAGACGGGAAACGGAATGCTGAGCGACATCCTGAGCAGGTTGAGCGAGCCGTCGTCGAGTTCGTGGTTGCCCAGAGCCAGTGCGTCGCAGCCCATCCGCTCGAGAATCTCTAAACCGAGGGCGCCGCGATAGAAATTGTAGAATGGGGTCCCCTGAAAGAGATCTCCGGTGTCGAAATAGAGGAACCGCTCTTTATCCCGGTTCCGAATCTCGTTAATCCTATAGGCGAGGCGAGCGCAACCGCCACGTACCTCATCATTACGTCCGGTGAAGGAGCGATAGTGAGCATGCAGATCGGAAGTGTGGGCGATGACAAGGTCCGGTTCCGGGGCTATCTCCTGAGCCTGGAGGGCGGCGGAGGGGGAGATGGAAAGCAGAAGTACCGCATATAAGAAGAATTGGAAAATGCTACGCATGTTTGCTCGTTTTCCATTGTAGTTGATTGGTTTGCGTACTATGTTTGACAAGTACCGTGAAAGTGGAGGCATTATGAAAGCGAGTTTCACCGCTTGCAAGGCTAAGTCTATGCTTTGCTTGCTGATTGGGCTAGGTTTTTGTGTAGTTCTTTCCTGTGCAACACCACCATCTGCACCTCAGGTTCTGGATTATACTCCGAGTTTGAGAGGTGTGAGTGTCAGTGGTTCTGCTCCCAAAGTATCATCCGTGACGGTTGTACCGGCTGGTGCGGATGTGCACCTCGTTGCGGAGACGGTCCACTTTGGCGGTGACAGCCTGACTTTTACCTGGACAGATGAGAGCGGCACCGAGGTCAATTTCTCCGACCACGATCACACCGCCAAATCCGTTGTCTGGAATGTGCCTTCCGGCGAGTTTGGGTTTGTGGATATAACCTGTGTCGTCACCGATCTCAGCGGTGATACGGATCAATGGGTCGAACATTTCGAGGTCGGAGTCCTGATAAATAGCTGGGATGTTATCCCGCCCGACCAGAACAACGAGATCCACTGGGGAGTACCGGAGGTCGGCTCCACCTATATCCCCCAGTACATCATGAGCGGCAGGATAACCGTCCCCGCGGCCTACACCCTGATTATCGAGGACAGTGTGACCATCTGGTGCAGCAATGCTTCCAAGCTCAGGGTGACCAATCTGGAGATCAACGGTACGGAAGATGGCGAGGTCAATATGAAGCCCTACGCCGACACAGGTGATAACCTGGTCGAGTGGGGATATATAGAGATCATGCAGGATGGCGTTGCCACGGTCACCTGGACCAATATGAAGAAAGCCGACAAGGGTATATTTGTCGACGACAGCGGAAATGCCACAATCAACTGCTCCGACTGCAGTATTACGGATTGTATGAAAGGTCTGGAGGTGAGCGACAGCGTTGTCACCCTTGAGAACTGTTTCTTCATTGACAACAATTACGGAGCCGAGTTCGATAACTGTATCCTGACCTTGAACAACGGCACTTTCACCGGCAGTATCGATCTGGGGCTGAAGTGTGCCGACAACAGCACAGGGAGTTGCTCCAATATCACGTTTGTCGACAACTCCGGTCCGGCTGTTACCCTCATCGATGGCAGTTTCGTCGAATTCCGGGACAACATTCTCTGGGGGGAGGGGATTGCATTCCTGATCGGATCGGGTTATCCCTCCACTCCGTCGATCGATCTCAGATGCAACTATTGGGGAAACTCAACCGTTGCAGTCATCAACCGGGTTGAAGTGGACAGAGAGTCGATCGCAACCTACGAGTTCCTGCCGCAAAAAATCGATAGCGCCGCCGACTGCACACCGTAGCTGTCGGCAGCTTGATGCTGATCCGCGTCGGTTGAAAAAACATGAGTTAAAACACCGGAGGTACAGGTGAAATACTTGCCCCTCCGGTGTTTGCGTGTTAGGGTGCTTTTGTGAAATCCAAGAAGAATCCGACATATTATCGTATCCGGACTTGGCCCAACGCGCTTTCCGGATTGAGGATTGCCATGGCAATTTTGGCTGCCATCCTGTTCTTCAGGATGGGCTGTGCCGTGTTGCCCATCATGATGTGTGTTGCAGCCAGCCTGCTGGATTTCGTCGACGGCTGGTTGGCCCGGAAGACCGGACAAATCACGAAGCTGGGTGAGCATCTGGATCCCCTGGCTGACAAGGTCTTGACGAGCGTAACCTTTCTCGCACTTGCGTTCTTCGTTCACAGTATCTGGATCACGATAATGGTTGTTGTCCTGTTGGTCAGAGAGTGGGGGATGACCTGGTTGCGGGAGTATTTCCAAAACAGGAACAAGATCACTCTTCCGGCCAGTCGTCTGGGTAAATGGAAGATGCTCGCCCAAAGTCTCTTCGGTAACCTCTTCCTGTTTTTGCTCTATCTCCAGCCCGAGGGGCGACCTTTATATTCCACCTACATCCCCATGTTGTACGCAGCCATGGTCTTAATCCTGCTGCTGTCCTACATCTCCGCCTTCCGCTACATCTTCCGACTGCGTAAAGCCGCCAGGATTGTGGCGTAGCCTTTTCGCAACACCGTGCAATATCCCTGAAGCGCAGCACCGTGCACCACATTGGTGGATATCATGGTTTGCGGTGCGGTATCTCGAATCCGTTCGGTAATTCCGGCACCAAACCCAATCTCGGTAAATACGGGAATGGAATACAAGTTGCTAGAAAGAGACGTTGATTCCGATATTGAAGCAGCTCTGTAACATGCGTGAAATCAACACGATAGAAATAGTGGCTTGTCGGTTGATTGCTACATCAACTATTTTTGCCCAAGATGTGGGATATTTTCCCGGGTTAGGTGCGCTATCTCGAAGATAAATTTCCAGGATACGAGCAGCGTGCAGGCTTCCGTGAGCGTGAAGCACAGTATCGGCCTTGAAGAGGTTGCGAAGTATGACCAACTGGCAACCTGGCTTGGCGAGCAGGTGGCCCATGACCTTCCCGGCTTCAAGGTCCTGCTGGCTCTGTGCCCGGCTGAGACGCGGGATTGGCAGATCCATCTCCTCCCCGGCGGCGAGGAGAGCAAGTGGCACGGAGACCATCCGACTCTTCATGAGATTCGTGATATCTGGGATTTAAATCCAAGGCAACTCGAGGATGTCCCTGAAAATATCGACTCGGCCAGTTATGGAGCCTGGGCCGTCCCCTTCAGAGATATACGCAAAGCGCTGGTCGGCTCTCTGATTCTGCTGGTGCCTGCTGGGTGTGAGTTCGGAGCCAGGGAGAAGAGGTGGCTTGAGGAGAACAGCCGTCTGGGCTGTATCGTGACGGATCGGATCGTCAAAGAGCGCCGCCTGGAGCAGATGGAGCGGGATCTCGATGAACTCGAGACCTTGAAATCTGGTTTCATGGACAACGTCAACCACGAATTGAAAACTCCCCTCACCAGCATCATCGGCTTCACGAGTCTGGCCCTGGCTCAGCCGCAGATCAAGGATATACCGCCATTGCCAGAGTTTCTCAACTCGATCCATATCTCAGCCGTGAAACTCGACACTCTGATCAGTGAAATGCTTGTCATATCGAATCTGGCGTCGGCCGAGAGCTCCGTTGATATCCGTCAACGGGAGCTGTCCGCCCTCGTAAGCGAGTTCCGGGAGGGCTGGCTGGCGGATGTTCCGGGGCAGGAGCGGGTTCGGATCAGTGAAGTGCTGCCCGTTGCCCACGTCCTGGTCGATGGTCATCAGTTCCACCGCATACTTCTGCACATCATCCGCAATGCACTCAAGTTTTCCCCGGAGGCGGAACCGGTGGATGTCGAGTGGTTGTTCCTGAAGGGCCGTCGCCGTTCCGACAGTACGGACTTCCTCCGGGTCAACATCACCGATCATGGAGTCGGAATATCCGACGAGGAGATGGAGAGAGTCTTCCAAAAATTCTACCAGGTGGACAGCTCCAGCACCCGAGAGCAGGGCGGTACCGGAATAGGGCTGGCGCTGGCCAAGGAGTTCACGCGGGCCATGGGGGGGAAGCTCTGGGTGCAGAGTGAGTTGGGGGCTGGATCCGTCTTTTCGTTCACTGTGCCCGCACCAAGGGCCGGTGCGCAGGAGGAGTAGTCCGTTACCTGCCCGAACTCATATTGAACTCTATCTCATAGGAGATCCAGCAGGCGACAGGGCGCCCTGCATATGTGCCGGGGATGAAACGCAGACTCTCGATGATACGCTGCGCCTCGGTGAGACACTCGTCGCAATCAAACGATCTCAGTAATTCATAGGCAGAGACATGCCCATCGGCTTCAACACGCAATCGGAAGAAGAGCGTGCCGGCGACATCGAGCTCCGCCAGCATCGACTGGTTTGGCCACTCCTGGTAGAGGATGCGGGGAGAGCGACGACCATCACCGACAGGACCGCCACTGCCCTCGCTTGCCGTCGCCGGTTCAAGCGCCTCGCCGGGATCCCCGGCGGGTTGAACGGTACCGCCGCCGGCCTGCTGGCTGGGTTCGATGATGACCGGATCCGCATCGGTCGGGATCTCCTCCTCCGGCTCAGGTTCGATCTCCTCTTCGGTCTCCGGTGCCTCCTCGATCTCCGGCCCCGTCTGCTCCGCGACCTCACCGACATCCCAGAGAATCGTAGTGGTCTCCCAATCCTCACCGGCAAAGCCGCCTGCGACCTGTCGACCGCGATCGAGCATCCCGCCAACCAGTTTGGGCATGAGCAACAGAGCGACAAGTATGGTGAGCAATACACCACACAATATCGCAAAGACCCATCGCCAGGGACCCGGTCGGCCAGACCGTTTGATTCTAAATTCTTGCTGTTCCATTACTGAGGATTTATAAATCGAGCACATGAACAGCGCAAGTATGGATATGATCCCGGACACAGGACGAACAGGAGCAGCATGGGACACTCACCTCGAGTTTTGGGAGAGTTGTTGCGTAAAGACCCGCAGGCGCAGGTGCGGCTGGAGGGCTTGACCTGGTATGACGGCTGCGGAGGATCCGCTTCAACCGCTCCACTGGGATTGGCGCAAGGGCGTTATCGACTTGCTCCACCGCAGGAGTGGCCTGCGATCCAACTCGCCGGCTGGACCATGTTACCCGGTCTCTGCGATGCCCATCAACATCTGTTCCATCAGGCGCGTCGCTCCTTGCGCACGGTATTGGCGGGGATCAAATCGCGCAGCGAGGTCGGCGAGCGTCTCAGGGCCGCCTCGGCTGGCGGACCGGTCATAGGTGTGGAGTGGGATGAAAGCGAGTGGGACGATCAGCGCGCGCCGACCAGGGCCGAACTGGATGAGCTGTTCCCCGATCGTCCAGCGATTCTGATCCGTATCTGTGGTCATGTGGTTATCGCCAACAGTATTGCGATGGAGGCCCTGCCGGTGAAGCCTGAGCGGGAGGCCGCGGAGAGCGGATATTTCACCGAGGAGGATGTCCTCCACCTGTCCCGTCCCTACCCTACAGACAGGGCCGCGCTTCTGGCGGCAACCCGGGAGAGGGCCGCCGAGCTTGCGCGTCAGGGGCTGACCGCCGTGACCGAGATGGGGGCGCGCGACCTGCCCGAGTTGGCGGCGGCGCTGGAGGGGGATTTCCCCCTGCGGATGGGCTACTTCCACGCCGGTCCCGTCGAGGAGCTCCCCGCCGAACCCCAAAACGGACCGATCAGAGCGCTGGGCCGCAAGTTCTTCCTGGACGGCTCCCTGGGCGGCTGCACCGCCGCTCTGGGCGGGCAATACCTCGCCGGGGGGGCGGGTGAACTGATCTGGGGGAAGAGTGACCTGTGTCGGGCACTGGAGGAGACTTTCAGCGGCGGCTGGCAAGCGGCGATCCACGTGATTGGCGACAGAGCCGTGGAGCAGGCTCTGAACTGCCTGGAGAGCGTTCAGGCTCCCGCGGGCAGCGCGCGCCTGGAGCACCTGGAGATGGTCCGGCCGGGACACCTGGAGCGGATCGCTCAACTGGGGTGCGGCGTCTGCTTCCAACCCAATTTCATGGATCGCTGGGGGCGTCAGGGTGGCCTCTACGAGCAGCGTCTAGGTGCCGATTTCAGGTCGATGTTCGTCCGACCCGGTGAGATCCGCAAGGCTGGAGTCCGGCTTGCTTACGGCACCGACGGGATGCCCCCTCTGCTCTGGCCCGCGCTGCGGTCATCGGTGGATGACAGCCTGTTTAGCGGCGATGCCGACTCTCCGCGGGACGCTCTGGCGGCAGTTGCCGGTACGGCAGCCATGATGGCGTCTGGGAAAAGTGAATATGGGGGCATTAAAGAGGGGCTGGCGGCGGATTTTTGTCTTGTGCAAAACGATCCGGTAGCCGAAAACTTTAAAGAGAAACCCGTGGTGGCGCTTACCGTGATGGGGGGAAGACCCACCTGGCTCAATACCACAGTCAAGGACGGTTAGGGTGAACAAGATCTCAGGATTCAAGCAATTAGTCATGCTCCTGTTCGTGCTTCTCGGCGTGTGCTCCTGCAGTGAGGAGGAGGTTGTGGACGCCTACCCGCCTCCGACACCCCGAGCGGCCAATATCTCGATATCAGGTCCCGATGATCAGGACAACCTGCTCATCACCGGTTTGGCCGGAGCGGTCAAGGAGGATGTCAGGGTCAGGGCCAGCAATACCGATGCTGTGGGTCAGGGGGTTGTCGAGGTGCAGGCCAACGGCAGCGGCGCATTCTCCATGGTGATAGCGGGCGATTATCTCGATCGTATCGCGATCACCGCGATCAATGACGCCGGGCAGAGTCCCACCGTGACGGTCGTGGCCGGCGCGCCTTTCAGCCTGAACCTGGGGATCCCCTCGGGTACCGGACAGGAGGCCCCCGTTATGTCGGTGCTGGCCGACTCCGTCGCCTTCGATGTCGTTGACGGCGACGGCTTCGGCGTACCCGGGGTCACGGTCGAGTTCTCCGCTGCGGGTGGTGTGGCCACCTTCTCGCCCCTCTCAGTGATCAGCGATGATACGGGCAGGGTCGCGGCACAGATGACTCTGGGAGATGTCTCCGGCGAGATGACCGTGCTGGGGACCAGCGATGAGGTCACTTTCGCCACGACAGCGCCATTGACGGTTTGGGCCCGTCCAGCCGCGGCGGACACTCTCATCTGGATCGCCGGCGGTGGTCAGGTGGATGGCCCCGGTATGACTCTGATCCGTCCGCTGGTGATCAAGGCCGAGGACCCTTTCGGCAACGGCGTATCCGGCATCGAAGTGCTCTTCGATCCCGTCGGCGGGAGTGTCGATCCCGATCGGGGAACCACGAATGAGGCCGGCACTGTCGAGACCCTCTGGACACTGAGCGGCGGCATGGGGGAGCAGCAACTCACGGCTGTCGAAGATGGTGGTGCGCTGACGGCGGAGAACGGCATCGCCACTGCCGCCGCTGCCCCCACGATTACCGATATCGCCCCCAGTTCGCCGCTGATGCCCGGCAATCCGCTGACGATCTACGGAACCGATTTCTGTGCGGTTGCGGAATACAACGATGTGACGCTGGGTGGAGTGGCCATGGTGGTGGTGGCGGCATCCGCAACGCAGCTGATCGCCACCGTCCCCGCCGGTCTCGGTGATGGTGCCCACAGTCTGGCGGTAACGGTCGGGCACCAGGCCGCCACGCCGGACACCTATACCGTCGAGGTGGTCTCGACGTTGGGGGATGTGCTCGACTATCCCTTCGTGAACGGATCGGTGACCGTTGATTTCGTCATCCCGAATGCCAGCACCAAATATGCGGTGATCCCCTACAGCATCAAACACACGGGCTCGCAGGCAACCACCTTGAATTACGGAATCGAGGTCGCCACCTTCGGAGCCCGCTCCAGCGGCGAGATCGTGCGGGATCCATTGGCGGAATTCCATGAACGCCTTCTGACGCCGCCTGCGGAATCACCCACATCCGGATCCGCGGTGAAGCGTGTTCGCTCTGCCGTGGGGGAGAGGGCTGTCGAGACCTTTCACTGCCTCCATAATCCCACCGGATACACGGACGATATCGCAAACTACACCGATGTGATCGCGACGCGTGTCTATGCGAACAGCGTGACCGAGATCTGGGTCGACAACACGGTGCTGCCGGCCGCCTGGGCCGAGGAGAGTTACATCGCCGGCCATCTAGGGGACCAGTTCAACAATTCCGACTACAATGTGGTGACCGATGCCTTCGGGGAGGTCACGGATATTGACGGATCGGGAACGGTCATCATTCTCCTCTCGCCGCTCATCAACTCCATGGCCAACTATCTGACCGAAAGCGGAGGGTATGTCGGGGGCTTCTTCAATCTGATCGATCTCGACCTGTTTGGGATATATGAACCGAGCAATTCGGGTGAGATATTCTACGCCCTTGTTCCCGATCCCACCGGGCAGTACAGCCAGTTCCACCATACGGTCACGGGGACGATGGATGCTCTGCGCTCCATTCTGGCGCATGAGTTCCAGCACATGGTCAATGCCGGCCAGCGCCACCACGAGGATTACGGCAACCAGCCGCACACCAACACGGAATCGCTCTGGCTCAACGAGGGACTCAGTCACCTGGCCGAGGATCTCTGCGGATATCATGACCAGAATGTCGCTCGCGTGGGGCTCTATCTCCATTCGGGCAATACCGCCCAGACGGTGATGGTCATGGATGAGACCGTCGGCCTTGAGCCTGCGGTGGGTAATTCCCTCAGTCAGCGTGGTGGGGCATTCCTGCTTTGCCGTTATCTCGAAGACCGCTGGCCCGACATCACCAACCGGCTCTCCGGATCCTCCTACAGGGGGATGGCCAATGTCGCCAACGCTTCAGGTGAGGATTTCGACGAGGTCTACAAGCAGTGGATGGCGGCCATCTACCTGGATGACCGCGATCTCAACGGCGACGGCAGCGCAGATGATCTGGGACCGGAGTATCGCTTCTCCAGCCACAACCTCAGAACGGAGTATCTCTATGCTCCAGGCGATTCGGATGCGCTGGCGATCTACGACCTGACGTTCGAGGTGCCCGCGCTGAGTTCGACGCTGCTGCCCTCCAGCATGGATTACATCACCTTCAGAGTGGCGGGCGGGATGCCGCCCGCGGGCAACACGAAGAGTATCACCTTCAATGGACCCACAACGGGCGAGATGGGTATACTGGTGGTGAGAGTGGCCCAATAGGGGGCGCTTCCCGCCGGGCGAGCGGGTCAGAACAACCGATACAAACAAAGCCCCCCGCGCGCTGCGGGGGGCTTTTTGGTCTTGTCGACCGGTAGCCGTGAACGAATTATGTCGTGAACGAGGCCTGTCCCTAGTACAGAGCCTTGATCTTCGATATGGTCGAAGCTTCCGTCGGAACGGTATCGGTATTGTAGATTCGACCCGCGAAACGACTGTGATAGTTCTCGGGAACATTGACCGAAGCGCTCGCGCTGGCACCGTCGAAGACGGCCCAGAACACCTCTGTCAGCTCGGGAACGTCATTGATGTTGTCGCCGCCCGTCCAGAGGATGTTGGCCAGGAAGGTGCCGGTATTGCTGATCGTGTTGAACAGGAACGACGCATCGATGACGGTACCCAACAGGGCCGCATTGCCGTCGGTGCCTGTCGCCAGGCCCGTCGCGGGGTCGGTTCCGTATTCGAAATCCTCCTCGGCCTCAAAGTAGATACCGATGCTGCCACCCTCAAGAAGCCAGGCCTGGATAGGACCGTTCTCATTGAATGTGGAGATATTCATATCCTCTATCGCCCAAGTCACCTGGTAGGTGTCATAATCGAAGATAATGGGCGGATTCTCGGGTTGGAGTATCTCAAGCAGACCAACAGCGCCCATCGTATTACCGATGAAGTAGCTGTAGCCGCCCTTGTTGAACGTGTACTCCTCCTGCGCAATCGCAGAAACTGATGTTACCAGCAGTACCAGCAACATCCCGATCATAGCTTTTCTCATGCTGCTTCTCCTTAGAATTAATGCTAGTACAGTGCTTTAAGCTGACTGATGGTTGTGGTCTGCGTGGCCGTGAAACCGGTGTAAACCTCACCATCGAGAGAGATATCATAGCCTGGGGGCAGCCCGGGGCTGTGAGGCGGCCAGAGAGCCCCACCAAAGGTGTAGGCCTCGGCCTCGAAGAAATCCAGGGCGCTGCCGCCATCGAAGGCCAGTATGCCGCTGTAGGAGGCCATGCCCTGATCCCGATACAGCGTCATGCTGAACTCGGAGAAAGGACCGGTCAACCACAGGTTGCCGTCCATGAAAGACGGAGGAGGCGTGGCGATCGAGGGATATTCATTCCAGTCGGAAGGTGTGGCGGTATCCTCGTAAATCGCGAAGATGCCACCGCTGTAGGCGATTGTCGAATACGGACCGTAATCGATCTCGCCATTGGAGGACAACCCCGTAACGACGAGTGTATACTCGTTCACATCGGGGTAATAGGGGAAATCGTCCGGCATGTTTTCAACGGGATCCGCAGTGATCCCCGTAATCCGAGTGATGAGATGGATCTCATCGCCGGGCGCGGAATAATCGAATCCGCCCTCTTCATAGCCGAAGCCCTCGTAGTGGATGAAAAGGTCATATTCCGGCTGAGCCAGAAGTGTGCTGCTCCCCAACGCCATAACCATGATGGCGCACAGACATGTCAGAAGCACCTTTTTCAATGGATTACCTCCCGAGTTGATGTGCAAATGCTGCAACGAATATCGAGTTCACATCGACAATTGTTGATGATGATGAACTCGCAATGGCGCAATTTACAGCTCTTGATGTCTTGTCCCCTCATCAGGGTGTGTATTCGTTCACGGCAAAATCTCGTTCAACGAAGAGAGATGGTGGCCATGTACACAATCCATTTTCTTGAAATACGATTCAGGACCTGATGAGAGATCATCTGCTATTATGAGTAATCCTGAGCTGCTTCAAGGCGCTATTATAGCAGTGATACAGATAGTGAGACAATGATAATAATGTTAAGGGTGTTGATTTTAAAACAAATTCTATTCTCTTGTTCCGAGGGTTGCTGCTGAGGACTTCGCTTGGGGCTTTGCGCTTGACATCTTTCGGGAGCATCACCTACAAAAGCAGAAGAATCAAGACCTTGCCGTTTGAAGGGTAGCTGAATGGGAAATGAAATGAAACGTCTGACCCCGATATGCCTGACCATACTGATCCTGATGTCCGGATCCGCCCTGGCGATAGATTTCTCGGGTACAACTCATGACAGCGCTTTTTCCCCAAATGGGGACAGCAGTCAGGATTCCTGCAGCATCGAGATCGACATTGCCGGGGAGGGGGAGGACCTCGTCAGCGTGTATGCCGGCATCTACTCGGTCAGTGACCAGGAGCCGGACGTGGCGTTCCTGATCCGGACTCTCCTGGATCTTGAGCTTGCCACCCCTAACGGCAGCTACCACAGCAGTTTAACCTGGGACGGCAAGGATGGGAGTGATGCTCTGCAGCCGGAGGGCGTCTATTATCTCCAGATGCATGCAGCCACTGCCGACACTGACCTCTGGCGTCAGACGGCCACTACGATCTTCATCAACAACGCCGGACCCACAATAGAATCTCAGGCGATTGAGCCGGGGTTCAATTTCAACCCCACGAATACAGATCCGCCCAATCAGATGCAGATCTTCTTTGATTCATACGACTTCGATGTCGCAACCGACTTTGCTCGCGCCGAGATCGAGAAACTTGACTCGACGAGTGGGAGCTACAGCGCTTTCGAGATGATCGAGCGGGATGTTGCCTACCTCTCCTCTGCCGGGGGCGTACCCCGCTATCGTTTTGTGTGGGATGGTGGCCTGCTCTCCCAGGGGGCGATCGTGGACGGGCTGTACCGGGCCACGATCACGATCGGCGATTATGCCGGCAATCCGGATGACGTAGCCGCTCCCCTGGGTATCAGTATGGATACGACGCCCCCGGTGCTGAAGGTCGCCGAGCTGGGCCCGGCCGATGTCCTGAGCCCTCCGACGATCTACATCCATCCTGACGATATTCCCGACAGCATCATCGTTACGCCCATTGATCAGAGCAGCGTCGCGGCCTGCTCCCTGGGCTTTGTCGCGGATACGCTGTTCTCCGTCGCCGGAACACCATGTGCCTGGGGCGACGGCGAAGAGCCCGCCTTCAGCTTCCCCCTGCCTGCCGCCGAGTGGGTCGCATACGGCGATTCCGTCTATCAGCTGTTCTTCAACGGTGAGGATGTCTCCGGCAACTCCAACCGGCAGAACAGATCGGTACTCAGGGCGGTAATCAGCGTCGACGGCACGCCGCCGCCCGATCCGGCCTGGCTCACCACATCGTCCGAGCGGGTCCAGCCATGGCTCCTCCTGGAGGGGACATGTGAGGAGGCCGATGCGACCGTCATAATCACCAGTGAGGGCGAGGAGCTGGGTACCGCACCGGTCAATGTGTATTCCGAATGGGTGTTCATGACCTCTCTCGATGAGGGGAGCCAGACCCTGACGGCGCAGGCGATCGATAAAGCGGGCAATTTGTCCCCGGGCGCTCCGAGTATCACTCTGACCTACTCCGCCGGCCCGGTGATGCGGATCCCTGGACGCTTTTACGGGGGACGCGATGAGGATATCTATATCAACACCTCCGAAACCATGCGTGAGCTGATAATCCGCGTCTATACCCTCGACGGTGTTCTGGTCCGCATACTCGATTTCAATCCACAGAGCCTGAGTGTCCCCGAATACAGGATCAATTGGGATCTCACGGATGAAGAGGGGAACAGATTGATGGATGGTCTCTACATCATGAACATAGCCATGACCGACAATTCCGGGACCAGGACCTTTGAGAGAAAGGTGGTGGCCATTGTTCGCGATTAAACGTTCTCTTGCCGCCGCCCTTCTTCTGCTCATCGCCATTCACGCTGGCGCCAACCCCCAGGGCGGCAGTTTCCGCCTGTGGGGCCACGGTGCGCGCGATCTGGCCATGGGGGACGCCTCCACGCTCATGGCGCCAGGTCTGGAGTCCCTCTTCACCCAGCCCGCCTCCCTGGTCGGAATGTCAGGATTCGGGACCGGTATCTCCGCTCAGAAACCCACGGGTGGGGTGGAGCTGGCCCTCTCCTCCGTCGCTCTCGGCTGGGGGAGCGGTTTACGCTCTCCGCTCAAAAGCGAGCGGGTGCCCACCAGTGATTATGCCTTTGCCGCCGCCTTCCAGCATCTCGGGGCCACTCTGGCCGATGATACGGGGTGGGGGGAATGGACCGCAGCCGCCGCCTGCGCCTGGAGTCCCAGGCGCTGGCTCTCCATCGGCGCGCGGGGGACCATGTCGGGTGGCGGAAGCGATGACGATCTCGACAACGGGCGCGCAACCTCACTCGCCCTTGGCGCGCGGGCCGTTGTCCTCCATCCCGGGCTGGAGATCGGGTGGATTCTCGAGGATTATTATCAGAGCTTCAAGTGGGACAACAGCAGGACGCGTCATCGCGGGTCCACGCATCTCATCTCCTGCGGCGCCATGTTGCCCTTTGCCGTCCAATCGGAGTTCATGCTCAAGTACAGGTTCGAGGATGTCGAGTCGTGGGCCATCGGGCTGGAATGGCCGGTTCTGGTCGAGCGGCTGACTCTGCGCACAGGCGTGATCAGGCAGTTGCGGGTGGAATCCGTCTGGAGTCCGTCCTTCGGATTCGGTGTAGCCCACTATGGTCTCCGCCTGGATTACGGTTTCCGTTTCAATCGGGTCGAGGGCCCCGGCAGTATCCACAGATTATCCCTTCTCTGGACAGGTATCGGTTTATGAGGCTGAAGCTCCCCTTTTGCCTGCTTCTTGGTGCGAGTCTGATTGGCGGCACCATGAACGCCGATGCGGGAATTGCGGATGACGACTCCGTCATTCTCAGTTTTGGCGGCAATTACAGCTACATCTATACGCAGCCGGAAACAGCGTGGGGCTATTCGGCAAGCGCCCTGTTCCCGCCGGGACGTGTTGCTCAAGTGTCCGAGACGATCAGCAGGCTCGGCATGGGAATGGCTCTGTCCTACAACAAGACCTTCGTGGAGGAGGTCGGGCGCTATGAGGGCGGCGAAGTGATCTGCCGCAAATATCTGGGAACGCCCGGCAGACGTGCCCGTTACTGGTTGGGTGGAGGATTGGGGTTGTATCATGTCCGTTGGGAGGGCGCGACCGGCGGCTCCTCCAAGTCGAGCCTGGTCTTCAGCGGCGGTGTTGAGATCGATCTGGGCTCCCGGTTCATACTTGATGTCGAACTGGTGAACCGCTCTCTGGAATTTGCCACGAACAGCCTGTCCGGATCCGCTGTGATCCTGATGCTGGGAATGAGGATTGACCCGTGAATTACTACAGGCCCGGTGGCCAGGGCAGAAGCATGGCGCCCTGGACGATCAGACTGATTGCCATCAATCTAGTTATTTTCGTTCTGATGCTGATCCTGCGTCGGACGGTAGGCGGCACGCTCTTTGTCAATGAACTGATATTGACGCCGGGCAAGGTGTTTCGTGGTCACATCTGGCAACTCGTGACCTACATGTTCCTCCATGATCCGAGAAGCCTGTACCATATCGGTATGAATATGTTCGTATTGTGGATGTTCGGCCGGGAGGTCGAGTACAATCTCGGCAGCGCCTCTTTCCTTAAGATCTATTTTGCCAGCGGCGTCATCGCCGGTCTCTGCAGCTTGCCGATGATGCACCCCGTTCTCGGAGCCTCCGGAGCCGTTCTCGGTATCCTGGGCGTTTATGGCCAGCTCTTTCCCGACCGCACGGTTCTGTTGTTCTTCATCATTCCGATCAAAATGCGCTACATGATCTGGCTCATTGCCATCGGCGACCTGTTTGGTGCGATTGTCGGCGGCGGCAATGTCGCTCACTTTGCCCACATCGGCGGCCTGTTTGCCGGTATCATCATCATGAGAACCGGCCTGTACAAGAGGGGACTCGATCTGACGGAGATGCGCCGCAAACGGGAGATCGACAGGCAAAGACGGGTCAAGGAGCGGGTCAACGAGATTCTCGACAAAGTGAACCGCGAGGGGATCGGCAGCCTCTCCCGCCAGGAGCATGATTTCCTGAAGAAAGTGCGAAAGGGATAGTCGTTCCCCAGGCGGTTTTGTCGCTGATTGTCAAACTCCTAAAAATTCTGATTTCTTGAATACTGCCGCCAAACACGGTAGAATTATGGTCTATCCCCATGTGAGACATGTAACTGTAGGCAATGCATATTCATTTCATCCAAGGATGGTTCGATGAAGACCCGAGCCCACTCAACAAGCCTGCTCCTGCTGTTCGTTTTCTCTTTGACACTCTTCACGACGTTCACCGCGGATGCTGCGGTCTATACACGGACGTTGCCCGTTGAAGAGGCTGTCGATCCTTCAGGCGCAATGGGGCGCTGGCTGACGAAGGTCGCCGACACACCCGCAGAGGACAGGGCGCTGAAGCCGGGACTGACCTGGTGGTGGGCGTTGGCCGATGGCGAGCGGATTGTCGAAGCCGAACTGACCGATATTCGCGAGGAGATTCTGACAGCTCTCTCCGGGAATCCGCGTGTCGCGCCCATGGTCGGCACGGAGGGGAGCCTGCTCCGGAAGACCGGGGATACGGCTCTGTGGCCTGCCGAATTCACTGTCAGCGTATCGGAACCGCGCACGCTGCACGGGCGCAGGTTCCAGGCGATCACCGTTGAACCTCTACGCTATGCTGCAGGGAACCTGCACGAACTGCGTGCCGCCGATATCCGCGTGGTCACCGAAACTTCAGCGGCGATCCAGGCGCGGGTGCAGCCCTTGCGCCCCGATTTTCCCCTGCGCGCTCGCGTGCTGGAGAGTCTGGGCGGGATGCTGCTCAACCCGTCGGTTTTGCCGAGCGGCGGCGAACGCGCTCTGGGTGGCGGCGGCTTCCCTACCGACACTCCTAACATCGACGGCGCCGCCGTTGATATGGTGATCATCACCATCGACGAGTATGCGGATCTCTGTGAACCCTATGCCGAATTCAAAACCAGTACCGGCGTTCCCACCGTGGTGCGCACCGTTGAGTGGATTCAGGAGCGCTATCCCTTTGGTTGTGATCGACCCGAGATGATCCGCAACTTCATCATCGATGCCTACTCCAAATGGTCGATACGCTATGTGCTCCTGGTGGGGGACAGCGAATCTCTACCTCCCCGTTACGCCTATTCGACGATTTTCTCCGATGACGTCACCTCTCCGACGGACATGTACTTCGCCTGTCTGGACGGTGACTGGAATGCCGACAATGACGCCAACTGGGCGGAGATCGGTGACCCCGAACACGGAGTGCCCGGTGATGAAGCCGATTTCCTGGCGGAGATCAGCGTCGGCCGCCTTCCGGTCAATGACCGGGACGACTGTACGGTCATACTTGAAAAATCCCGCCTGACGCAGGTTGCGGGCAACACACCCTATCAGGACAGAATCCTGATGATGGGAGAAGTGCTCTTCCCGCTGGAATACCCGACCGACCCGAATATCATCATCGATGGGGCCGCGTACTGTGAAACCATCTACACGACCTCGACCGATGAGAATCACTCCGTCGTGCGGCTCTACGAAAATACCGCCGACTACCCCGGAAGCGAGCCGCTGAGCGTGGCCTCCGCCAGAGATTCCCTGAATAACGGTTGGGGCGTTGTCATCCACAATGGTCACGGCGCCCGCCAGACGATGAGCGTCGGTTCCGGAAGCCTGGGCGCAAACATCGTCAATCACCTGGAGAACGGGAACAACACGTTCCTGCTCTACATGGTCAACTGCACGGCTGCCGCGTTTGATTTCAACTGCATCTCGGAGCTTTTCCTGAGCAATCCCTCAGGGGGAGCCCACGCCGTGATCGGTTCGACGCGGGAGAGCTTTGCGAACGTCAGCGCCGTGTACATGGAGCACTTCTTCGAAATCCTCCAATCCGGGGGGGATACGATGCGCCTGGGAGATGTCTATAAGGCGGGCATGACGGCCATGGAACCGAATACCAGCAGCAACAACGGCTATCGCTGGGCTCACTGTACATTCGTGCTTCTTGGCGATCCCAGCAACTGGCAGCACTACAAGCGCGCCGACCCGATGCGGATAGATATGAGCGCCACCCATGAGCTGGCTGCCGGTCCCTATCGGATATTCGCGTTCGAGGGTGATAATGCCCCTGTCGCCGATGCGCTGGTGACCATCAGCAAAGGTAGCGAGGAATATCAGTCCGGCCTGACCGATGTTGCCGGTGAGATCTATTTCGATCTCCAGGCGGAAACCGTCGGCAGCTATGACGTTCGGATCTCCCGACGCAACTACAAGCTGGCTTCGGGCAGTTTCACGACCTTGAGCAGCTCCGCGCCCCTGGTCAGTATCGACCTGATCACCATCGACGATACAACTGGCGGCGGAGTCTTCGGCAACGGTAACGGCATTGCCGAACGGGGCGAGACCGTGCGTCTGGCCATCGACCTGCAGAACCGCGGCGAGGCCGCTGCGGGACAGGTCGGCGCCCAGTTGACGAGTATCGATCCGGACGTGGTCATTCTGGCCGATACGGCAAGCTACGGTGATATCGGTGCGGGCACAGGCAGTGCTGTCGGCGATCCATTCCTGGTTCAGATCCTGCAGCCGCAGGATGATCACATCCTGCCGTTCGAGTTGACGATTACAGCCGACGAGGGATCATTCCAGGATGATTTCTTCCTCGAAGCCGCAGTTCCGCTCCTTACGTTCGACAGAACGGTGATCGATGATTCCGGCGGCAACGATGATGGCGTTCTCGATGTCGGGGAAACCGCAGACCTCCGCATCCACCTGCGCAATACCGGCCGGGGATATGGCCAGGCGATCGGCGCGACGCTCGAATCCGTCGCCGGCGGCAGTATTGCCGTGACCCAGCCCACCGCCGGCCTGGGAGATCTGGCCCCTCTGGCGGCCGACCTCGGCCCTGCCGTCTTTACCGTGAATCGCATTGACGAGGAGCCGACAGATCTCCGTCTGCTGCTGACGGATGCTCTCGGTCAAACCGATACCCTGCTCTTCAACCTCAATCAACCGGTCGGGACGCCAGACAACCTCACTTTCGTCCATGGTGCGGATGTCACCCGTCTGCATCTGGCGTGGGAACCGCTGAGCGACATGAACCTGGCCGGGTATTCCGTCCTGAGGGCGCTTGATGAGGGGGGACCCTTTGTTGAGGTATCCGGCGACTGGGTGCTGCACTCGAGTTTTGAGGACAGCGGGCTGGAGCCTTACAGCAGTTACTGGTACAGGATACAACCGCTGTCGTTCGCCGGGATTCGCGGCACCATGTCTCTGGCCTATCTGGTGACGACCAACCCCGCGCAGAAAAACGGCTGGCCCGTTGCCTGCAGCAAGGAGTTGGCCGGAACACCCATCGTGGCCGATGTCGACAACGATGGCGTGCTGGAGATCATCGTCGGTGCGGATGTCCTCAACGGCTTCAACAGCGACGGCTCCGAACTTGATGACGGTGACGGCGATCAGATGACCAGCGGTCCTCTGGATGATGTCGGCAGTAACCTCTTCTGCTCCCTGGCCGCGGACGATCTGGATCGCTCCGGCGGCGTGGAGGTCATCGCCTGCAGTTGGGACACCGGTGAGGTGCTTATCTACGAATTCACCGACACACCGACCGGCGCCAGAGCGCATATGGCCTCCGGTTGGCCGAAAGTCGTACCGCACGGCTACGGCATCTGGAGCACACCGGCGGTTGGCGATGTCGATGGTGACGGCGTCATGGAGATCTTCCTGACCGATGTCGGCGGCCATCTGCTCGCCTGGCATTACGATGGTTCGGAGCTCATCGACGGTGACGACAACCCCGGCACCGACGGGATATTCAAGAACAACATGGGCGGCTGGATCCGCTCCAGCCCCGCACTGGCGGACCTGGACAACGACAGGGTGATGGAGGTCATCATCGGGACTCCGTCGGGTCAGTTGCAGGTCTATAAGGGGGACGGCTCCCGACTGACCGGATTCCCCTATACCGGTTGCGAGGCGATCTTCTCCAGCCCCTCGGTCGGCGACATCGACGGTGACGGTCTGCCGGAGATCGTATTCGCGGCCGAGGATGATTCGCTTCATGTCGTCAATCACGACGGGACGCCCCTCGCCGGCTGGCCGATCTACCTGTACAACGACAACTGGGCGCTCACCCCGAGTGTGGCGCTGGCGGACATCACCGGAGACGGCAGGCAGGAGATGTTTGTCTGTTCGATTCAGGACTACCATATCATGGAGGTCGGCTGGGTGGATTACCGGGGTTTCTGGCTGCCGGGCTGGCCGCTGCATGCAGCGTTCTCCACACAATCTTCACCGATTGTGGGGGACATCGATGGTGACGGCGACCTTGAGACGATCCTCGGCAACGAGTTTGCGTCGATTGAAGCCTGGCATCACGACGGCACTCCCGTAGCCGGTTTCCCGCTGGTCACGGGGGATTATGTACGAGCCACACCGACTCTGGCGGATGTCGATGAGGACGGATTCCTGGACATGGTGCTCCCCGGTTGGGACAAGAATCTGTACGTCTGGGAATTCCCGGTGGCGCACGATCCGGAGAGTACCCCCTGGTACACCTTCCTGCATAACCAGAGACGCACCAACAATAACATGACGATCGACTGGATCGTGGGCATTGATGATGACGAGTTGAACGTGCCGGGGATGGTCAGGTTGGACAGCAACTGGCCGAATCCGTTCAATCCCAAAACCAATATCCGCTTCACGATTGATGGAGATGTGAACACCGATGTGCAACTGGTTGTCTTCGATATCCGGGGACGCCAGGTCCGCAGTCTTGTCGATGAGGCTCTGCCTCCCGGCGTCTACTCCCGTGCCTGGGATGGCTGCGATGATGCGGGACACCCGCTCGCCAGCGGCATCTACTTCGCCCGGCTGCAGATGGGGGACAGAGTCGACAGCCGCAAGATGACGTTGCTCAAGTAGAGCGGCGCGAAATACGGTCATGGAATACCCCCGGGAGTGAACTCCCGGGGGTTGAATATTAGTTGGCAATACGTGTGGGGGGATAGGGAAGCGGGTTCTCCCGCATGACGGACAGTGTCTATCCGTCCTCTAATCTTTTTTCGAGTCGCTCTATCTTTTTCTCCAATTTCTCCAGCAGCTCCCTCATGTCATCCTTGCCGTCGAGGATGTGGATGCGATGGTCCCGCCAGTCCGTGTCTTCGAAAGTCGTGTGGAGACGGGACAGGATAGAGGTCGAGGCCTCGATCTCAACTTCGCCCCTCTTTTGTTTGCCCTTGCGGATATAGCGGATGTCGACCTCGCCCTCGTCCACGGCTGCGGCAACGGCCTTGTGCAGATCCTTGATCGAGGTGATGCGCTTCCCCGCCAACCTGGTGATGACATCCCCGGACTTCAGTCCGATCTCCTCGGCGGGGGTATCATCCAGAACATCAAGAATCAAAACGCCGCCGTCGTCAGCGCCGGGGAAATACTCGGCCAGGTCTTCATTCAATTCGCGCACCTGAACCCCAAGCTGGCCGCCCTCGTTGAAGTGGTTGAGGATCTTGCCGCCCGCAAAGGGGGAATCGCTGAAATTGCGTTGGGTGAAGAAGCGGTGACCAGAGCCGCCCTTGCGCAGATCCAGGAACATGGAGTGATCCCGCTCGGCCAGCGTGACCTCGATATTCCTCTTGCGGCCGTCACGAATGATACGCAGTTTTACCTCGTCTCCGGGGCTGTGGGAGCGGATCAGCCTGGTCAGATCGTCGGGATCGTCGATGCTCTCCCTGTCGACGCCCACGACAATGTCGCCGGCTTCAAGGCCGGCATCGTGCGCGGGTGTGTCATGGATGACCGTGAGGATCAGTGCGCCATCGGTGTTGCGGCGTCCGGCCTCTTCGGCGGTCTCCTCGTCGAGTTCGGTGAGCGAGACTCCGAGATAACCGCCATCTTCGAATCCGTCCTCGCTGATCACTATCTGATCGTCGTTCGAATCCCAGTTGAAAGTCCACTCTTCGGCCAGAGCCGAGACTCTGGCCATCAGGCTGAATACGAACAATATACCTATTGTGAGGAGTGCAAGATTACTGCGTCGCATGGTTCATACCTCCGTGCAGGGGGGAAATTTCCCACTCTAAGACGTGGAATCTTTATAGGTTCCCGGAAAGCCGCGTTGACCGGATTGAGGTGCTGAACTATTGTCTGCTGATGGAGGTCACATGGAATTAATCAGGATGAGCGCCGCCGGCAATGCCTTCTATTTCCACCTGGCGGAGATAATGGCTGAAAACGCACCCGCCCTGGCGCAGGCGATCTGCGCCGGCTGGTCAGACACCGATCAGCGGGCTGCTGCGTCCGATGGCTTGATCTTCGCTCTGAGCGATCCCCCCACGCAACGGATGTTCAACCCCGACGGCAGCGAGGGGATGTGCGCCAACGGTCTGCGCTGTCTGGCCCATCTGCTTGAGCGGCGGGGACACTTTGCTTCCGGCGATTGCATCGAGACGAGCGATGGCCCCAAGCGGTTGCGGGTAGCGGCGGACGATGTTGAGGTGGAGATGGGGGAGGCCCGACCTCTGCCGGAGATGCCCGATTCCCTGGTCGAGCCGCTGCGGATTCGGATTGCCGGTGAGACCCTGAGTGGATATGGTGTCTTCGTGGGCAACCCGCATTACGTCATCTTCGCCGATGAATTGCTTCAGGCCCGAGTGGCCGAGTTGGGGCCGCTCCTCGCCGCTCATCCTCTGTTTCCTGCCGGCGTCAACGTGGAGTTCGCAGTGAAGAGAGCGGACCAAATCGGTGTGCGGGTTTGGGAGAGGGGAGTCGGTGAAACGCTCTCCTGCGGCACGGGTGCGGTGGCTGTAGCTGCTGCCGCGGGGATCGCACCGGGAGAGACGCGCAAACTTCTCTATCCCGGGGGTGAGCTGAATGTGCGAATGTCAAATAACGGAAGCCTGCATCTGGCGGGCGCAATCAGATGCGAGGGGTGCTTCGAGTACACCCCGGACAACGGTCATCGGGATGCCGAGAACAGGGCGGGAGGCCCAATGTGATTGAACTGAACCGGATCTGTAAGGCCTTCGACGGAACGTTGGCTGTGGACGATGTCAGCTACAAGTTCAAGCCGGGGGGGATCACGGGTTTCCTCGGCCCCAACGGGGCGGGGAAATCCACGACCATCCGCATGATAATGAATATCCTGATCCCCGATTCGGGAACGATCCAGGTCGACGGTCAACCGCTGTCGGAGAGTTTCCGCAACAACCTGGGTTATCTTCCCGAGGAGCGGGGACTCTACAAGAAGATGAAGGTGATCGATCATCTCATCTTTTTCGGCAGCCTTAAAGGGATGTCCCGCTCCGATGCGCGCCGCAAGGGGATGCGTTGGCTGGAGCGACTTGACCTGGGCAAGCGCGCAACCAGCAAGGTGGAGGACCTCTCCAAAGGGATGCAGCAGAAGATCCAGTTCCTGGGTACGCTGATGCATGACCCGGAGCTGATTCTGCTTGATGAACCGTTCAGCGGGCTGGATCCGATCAATACCGAGGTGCTGCAGAAGATCATGCTCGATCTGAAAGGTTCACGCCGCACGGTCATCTTTTCGACTCACATGATGGATCAGGCCGAGCAGCTGTGCGACAACATCATCCTGATCGACAAGGGGCGGATCGTGCTGAACGGTGAACTGGCGACTGTCCGCAGCTCCTTCGGCCGGAAGCAGTTGCGGGTGAAATTCACGGGCGATACCGCCGTCGTGAAAAATGACAGGCGGGTGGCCCATTTCGAGAAAAAGGCGGAGGGTGAAGTGGAGCTGCAGCTGCATGACGAGAAGGATGTGCCGGAGGTGGCGCGCGACTGGAGCGAACGGCTGGCGCTGCACCACTTCGAAGTGATTACGCCGAGTCTGCACAACATCTTCATTAAGACCGTTGGCGGGCAGGGACCGGAAGGGGGGACGGCATGAATAAGATCATGGCGATCGCCATGCGTGAATACCTGGAGAGGGTGCGCAAAAAGTCCTTCATCATCGGCATTATCCTCGTCCCCCTTTTCATGTACGCGGTGTTCTTCCTGCCGCTCTGGCTGACCGGAGTTGAGGATGAGACCCGCAGTCTGGTGTTGGTGGTGGATGAAAGCGGTCAGTTCAAGAGCGAGTTCGAAGCGTCTATTCAGGATACGATCAACACCGGCGAACCCCGCTTCATCTTCCTGGACCGGGATACGACGGGGGAGTCGATTGATATCGGGCGATTGACCGAGACCGAGTATCTGGACCTGCTCCTGGAGGATGAGCTCCTGGACTGGTACATCTTGATTCCTGCGGATGTCGTCGCCAATCCCGACGTCGAGTTCCACGGTCGGGTTGTGAGCAACATGATGATGCTTGAATCCATGGAGCGCAAGCTGACCGAGCTCGTGCGCCGTGAGCGCATGTCCCAGAAGAATCTCGATCCCGAACTGCTGGCCTTCGTCTCGCCCTCCGTCGACCTGCGCACCATCCAGCACAAGGATGGAGAGGTGCGCGAAGCCGGGTTCGAGACGCTGTACATGGGCACCATGGTGCTGGTGATGATCCTTTACATGACGATCCTGGTGTTCGGTTCGATGATCAACCGGAGCATCCTCGAGGACAAGAATCAGCACATCACCGAGGTGGTCCTTTCGAGCATGAAGCCGACCCAGTTCTTCACCGGGAAGATCCTGGGCATCGGCGGAGTCGGTTTGACGCAGTACATGGCCTGGCTGCTTCTGGCCGGCGGTGCCGTGGCGTTCGGCGCCATCTCCAACGACCATCTGAGCGACATGGGCAGCATGCCTGCGTTGCAGCCGCTGACCCTTGTCTGTTTCGTCCTCTTCTACGTTCTCGGCTTCCTTTTCTACGGCGGCCTCTTCGCCGCTGCGGGTTCGATGAGTACGACGGATCAGGAGGCGCAACAGCTCATGCAGCCGATCATCATGATGCTGATCGTGCCTCTGGTCATCATGATCTACATCTTCCAGAATCCCGACTCTATGATCTCGGTGGTTCTGAGCATGTTGCCGATGTTCTCGCCGCTGACGATGTTCATGCGGATCAACATCACCTCCGTACCGGTCTGGCAGTTGCTGCTGTCGATCGGCATCCTCACGGCCTCCGTGGCGGTCACCTTCGTCATCGCCGGTCGGATCTTCCGCATCGGCATCCTGATGACGGGCAAGCGGGCCAGCATCGTTGAGGCCTGGCGCTGGGTGAGGGCGTCTAAATGAGCGGCTTCAGGATCGCTTTGATGCAGACCCGCCCGGTGCTGGGTGAGCTTGAGGTCAACCTGTCGCTCATGCGGGAGCTGGCTGCGCCGCATGCGGCCGATCTCTTCGTGTATCCGGAGTTGGCGACAACCGGATACGCGCTGACCGATTTCGCCAACGCCAGGGCGCAGGCCGAGGAGCCCGCGGGCGGTTCGGGGCTGGAATTCCTGCAGGAGCTGGCCGAGGAGAAGAGCGCCGCCGTGATTGCGGGTTTGCCCCTCCACGAGAGGGGCGCTCTCTTCAACGCGTCGGCGCTGTTGCGTCCGGGTATGGCGCCGGTGTTCTATCGCAAGCTGCATCTGTTTTACCGTGAGAAGGATCTGTTCACTCCGGGTGATCGTCCGCCCGAAGTCTGGGAGTGGCGTGGGCTGAAGCTGGGCATGATGATCTGTTACGACTGGGTCTATCCGGAGACGGCCCGCATAATGGCCCACGATGGAGCGGATCTCATCGTCCATCCGGCCAACCTGGTTCTCAGTCACTGCCAGCGGGCCATGGTCACCCGCTCACTGGAGAACGGCGTATTTACCGCGACCGTCAATCGCATCGGCGAGGAGCGCTATCCGGGCGAGGACCCGCTGGTCTTCACCGGCGGCAGTCAGGTGACGACACCGCGCGGCGAATTGACGGTGTCGTTGCCGGTCGCCGAGACGGCGGTGCGGGTGGTGGAGATTGATCCGGCCCAGGCCAGGGGGAAAAGCCTGACGACCCGCAACCACCTGTTCGCCGATCGTCGTGCGGATATTTACGGTGACCCGCTGCCCGATCGTGATGGCTGATGATGCCCGACCTGAGCGTTGCCCGCGTGATAGAGTTGCTGGAACCCGGACTGCGTCCCGTTGCGGAGTGTGAACCGGCAACGACTCTGCGCCCCTCGGCCGTTCTGGTGCCGCTGCTGGAGCAAGCTGGCGAAGCCGAGTTGCTGTTCATGCGCCGCTCGTCGACCATGCTCGATCACGCCGGACAGGTTTCGTTTCCCGGCGGCGTACGGGACAGCGAGGATCGTGACCTGGCGGCAACCGCTCTCAGGGAATCGCGGGAGGAGGTCGGTGCCGACCCCTCGCGCATCCGCTTGCTGGGGGGGCTGGAAGCCGTCTGCACGCTGCGCAAGTACCACATTCAACCCTTTCTGAGTGTCTGGCCGGAGGCGGATTACGAACCGGTCTCCTGCGGGGAGGTCGCGAGCGTGTTTCGCGTGCCGCTCCGCTGGCTGATGGATCCGTCAACATCCGGTGAAGCGGAAGTCGAACACGAGGGGCGGGTCTTGCGTGCGGAAGCCTGGGTGTGGAGGGGTGAAATTATCTGGGGAGCCACGCGCCGGATCACTCTGGATCTATTGCGCCGCCTCAGGTTTACGATCTGAGTCTGCGGCTTTAGGCTTGAGTCTTGAGCCGATCTGCTCTAGTATCTGGATTCCCGTGTCCCTTTCGCATTTTCCATTTCAAGCTGGATGGCCCAATGGACTTTGAGCTGAATGAACAGCAACGCATTATTCGCAAGATGGTTCGTGATTTCGCCACAAATGAAATCACACCACTGGCCGATGATTTGGATCGCAACAAGGAATTCCCCGCCGACATACTCAAGAAAGCTGCGGCCCTTTCGTTGCTGGGTGTTCGGGTTCCGCCAGAATATGGTGGAGCCGGACTCGACATGCTCTCGTACATCATCGTGTTGGAGGAGATCGCCTACGCATGTGCGTCCACCGCGGTAATCCTATCGGTGCACAACACGCTCGGGAACGGCACGATCATGAAGTACGGCACGGACGCGCAGAAAGAGGCCTGGTTGCCCAGGACTGCGACCGGTGAGAAGCTGGGCGCCTATCTGCTCACCGAACCGGGAGCGGGCAGCGATGCCGCTTCACTCGCCACCAAGGCGGAGAAGGTCGCCGACGGTTGGCGGGTTAACGGTTCGAAGGCCTTCATCACGAATGGCGCTCACTGCGGCTGCGGCATCCTGTACGCGGTTACCGATTCCGCCGCCGGCACCAAGGGGATCAGCGCTTTCGTCCTGGATATGCAGTCGGAGGGTGTCTCCTCCGGTCCCGAAGAGAAGAAGATGGGTCTCAACGCCTCCTCCACAACCATGATCAGCCTTGAGGATGTCATCATCCCTGAGGAGAACCTGCTGGGTGAGGAGGGGCGCGGATTCAACATCGCCATGGAGATGCTCAACGCCGGACGTATCGGCATCGCAGCCCAGAGTCTGGGGATCGCCCGCGCCGCGCTCGACGAGGCGATTCGTTACTCCGCGGAGCGGGAGCAGTTCGGGAAACCGATCAACCGCTTCCAGTCGATTCAGTGGCATCTCACCGACATGGCTACCGATGTCGAAGCATCCCGTCTGCTCACCTACCGCGCGGCCGTTGATTACGAGGCGGGCAAGACGATCATCAAAGAGGCCGCCATGGCCAAACTGTTTGCCAGCAGAACGGCCGTCAACTGTGCCGAGAAGGCCGTGCAGGTGCACGGCGGCTACGGCTACATCAAGGAGTACAAAGTCGAGCGGCTCTTCCGCGACGCTCGCGTTACGGAGATCTACGAAGGTACGAGTGAAGTCCAACGGATGGTTATCGCGAGGCAACTCGGTTGAGCCGTCCGAATTGAATCGAGAAGGAGTAGCATGAAGATCGCAGTCTTGGTGAAACAGGTGGCCGACACGGCCGCCAGGATCGAGCTTCTGCCCGATGACTCGGGAGTGAAACTCGATGGTGTGCAGATGGTGCTCAATCCCTACGATGAATTTGCCGTAGAGGAGGCCATCAAGATCAAGGAGCAGAAGGGTGGTGAGGTTGTCGTCTTCAATATCGGCCCGGTCTCTGCCGACGAAGCCGTGAAGACCGCCCTGGCCATGGGTTGCGAGAGGGCGGTCGTGCTCCGGGACGACGCCGCTGCGGGGCTGGATGCCTGCGGGATAGCCGAAGCCCTGTCGCAGATGATCAAGCGCGAAGAGTTCGATCTGGTGCTTTGCGGCAAGCAGGCTGTGGACAGCGATACTCATCAGGTGGGACCGGCCCTGGCCGAAAAGCTGGGTTTCCCTGCCGCCACCTTCATCACTTCATGTGCTGCCGGCGATGACAGTGTGGTCGTGGGGCGGGATGCAGAGGGGATCACCGAGACGCTTGAACTGAAGTACCCGGCGCTGCTGAGCTGCCAGAAGGGTCTCAACGAGCCGCGTTATCCCAGCCTGCCCGGCATCATGCAGGCCGCGCGCAAACCGAAGGACACGCTGACGCTGGCCGATCTGGGTATGGAGCCGCGCAGCAAGGTTGTCGTCAAGGGGTACTCGACGCCGCCGCCGCGTGCGGAGGGTAAAGTGCTGACCGGGGAGATCCCGGATCAGGTCAAGGAACTCGTACAGTTGCTCAGGAACGAAGCACGCGCCGTCTAGGGAGGACCACATGTCGATGATTTGGGTTTATCTGGAAACAAGTGGGGGCTCCCTGACCAAAGGTTCCCTCGAAGCGTTGGGTGAAGCGCGCCGTCTGGCGGATGCCGCCGGTGGCAGCGTCTGCGGACTTCTGATCGGTGCCGATCTGGGCAATCCGGCGACGCAGGCCGGGCACTTCGGTGCGGACAAGGTCGTCACCGTCGAGGATGCCGCCTTTGCCGATTTCAATCTGGAAGTCCATACCCGCCTGGCCGTGAAGGCCCTGGGTGGGGGGGAGGCCATGCTGGTGCTCATGTCCGTGAGCACCCACACCCGTGAACTGGCCGCACGTCTGGCCGCCAATCTCGGTGTCGGACTGGCCGTGGACTGTATAGGTCTGGAGAGAGAGGGCGACGAGCTGGTCTTCAAACGGCCGCTCTACGGCGGCAAGGTGTATCAGGAGGTCACCCTGGCGGGAGCTCCCGGAATCGCGCTGCTGCGTCCCAATAATTTCGAAGCTGCGCCCGAGGATACGGGACGCGCTGCGGAGGTCACCCCGCTGGGAGAGACCGTTGACGCCGGCGATCTCAAGCTGGCGGTGAAGGAGGCCGTGGCGGCCGCCGTCGGCAAGGTGTCCCTGACGGAGGCGACAGTCATCGTTTCCGGCGGCAGAGGCATGAAGGGACCCGAGCACTTCAATCTCGTCGAGGATCTGGCCGCCACCCTGGGGGCGGCTGTAGGGGCCAGCAGGGCGGCTGTGGACGCCGGTTGGCGTGAGCACCCCGAACAGGTGGGGCAGACGGGCAAAACGGTCAGCCCGGTGCTGTACATCGCCTGCGGCATCTCCGGTGCGATCCAGCATCTGGCGGGCATGAGCTCCAGCCGATTTATCGTGGCGATCAACAAGGATCCCGATGCGCCTATCTTCAAGTTGGCGGACTATGGCATCGTCGGCGATCTGTTCGAGGTACTGCCTCTGCTGAACGAGGAGTTCAAGCAGGCTCTGGCGTAGTTTGA
This sequence comes from bacterium, assembly GCA_024231955.1. Classification (GTDB taxonomy): domain Bacteria; phylum Krumholzibacteriota; class Krumholzibacteriia; order JACNKJ01; family JACNKJ01; genus JAAEPZ01. Next base: position 303,798 of record JAAEPZ010000591.1, read on the forward strand.
ATCTGCTTTAAGTCGCCAGCCTAAACTGTTTTCTTTCGGGAGGATAAGTAGGTCGGCGACTTGAGGCGGTTTAAAGAGGAGTGCATATGTGAAAAAGGGAGACTGCATGACTGGCGGGTCATACCGTCTCCCCGTGAGCAATCCCATACCAGACCTGTGAAGAGATGAATGGTATAAGATGTTGATAAACCGACAGTTACGAGCTGGTCGCTTCATCTCTGCCGATCAATAGATACTAGCATATGGTCGATGGGCGTGCAAGCTCACGGTATGTGCTTTCCTGAGTCAAATCTGACTATTTTCTAACGCATGCACTTTCAATGTTTTAGGAAAGTGTTAGTTTGTGGATGTCTGGCCGGGGGTGCGCCTCGGCTGTCTTTGCAGAGGTGTAAATGAGATGAAGAGAGTGTTTAGTGGAATTCAACCCTCCGGTGAAGCCCATCTCGGAAATTATGCAGGAGCCCTGAAGAACTGGGTGCGTCTCCAGGATGAGTACGAGTGCATCTACTGTGTAGTGGATTATCACGCCGTCACCCAGCCGTACGAAAGCGCCGAGTTGCCGGGCAAGACGCTGGACATGGCGACCTCCCTGCTGGCCGCCGGGATTGATCCCGAGAAGGCCACTCTTTTCGTTCAGTCGGCCGTACCCGAGCACACGGAACTGGCCTGGCTCTTCAACTGCGTGACGCCGTTGGGTGAACTGGAGCGGATGACCCAATTCAAGGACAAGTCCGCCCGCAACCGCAAGAACATCACTGCGGGTCTTCTGGACTATCCCGTACTTCAGGCCGCGGACATCATGCTCTACAAAGCCGAATACGTGCCTGTAGGTGAGGACCAGGTGCAGCATCTGGAGCTCAGTCGGGAGATCGTACGCCGTTTCAATACACGTTACGGGGATGTCTTCCCCGAACCGCAACCGATCCTGAGCACGGCCAAACGGATTCTGGGGCTGGACGGCCAGGCCAAAATGAGCAAGAGCATCGGCAACACACTGCCCATGCTGGCTACCGCCGAGGAGATCTGGGATGGCTTGAAGACGGGCGTCACCTGTTCGAAGCGTGTGCGCCTCAAGGATCCGGGCGAGCCCGACGAGTGCAACATCTTCACCATCCACAAGACCTTCACGCCCGAAGAGAAGCAGATGGAGCTGGCCACGGCGTGCCGCGAGGCGAGCATCGGTTGCTTCGATTGCAAGAAAGTGCTGGCCGCCAATATCGACGAAACCATGGCGCCGATCCGCGAGCGCTATCTGGAGTTGAAGGGGAAGCCGGAGGTTGTCCGCGAGGTGCTGGCGGCCGGGGCCGCGCGCTGTCGCTCCATCGCCGGAGAGGTTCTGGCGGAGGCACGCGCGGCGATGGGTTTCTTCAAGTAATCATCTTTCCCACGCTATCCCGTAAAAGGAAAACGGCCCCCAATGGGGGCCGTTCTCATCCGGTATCCAACAGGCTGTTGAATACTGAGACGTGCCTTGGTTACCTCTTGCCGCTTTTGAGTAATGTGACCCGACAGAGGCCGTCGCGGCCGGGCGGATCACCCTTGAACTGGTATGCCTCGGCGGAGATCTGATCATCGGCCAGGAGCAGACGCTCCTCAAGTTCACTGGCAAGCCAGTCGGCACGGCCCTGGGCCAACGCCAGCTTCTCCGACCAGACCTCAACCTGCACCGCCTGCTGGGGGGAGTCCAGAAGCTCACGCAGAATGCGGTCAATCTCCTTCTCGGCCCCGGGCAACGACTTCACACTGTTCTTCTGGAACAGGCTGTGACCGGCGGCCTCGACACGCAGGTTCTTGCCCTCCTTGTAACTCAGGAAGGGGAGAGAGAAGGTGTTGCCCGCATACTGGTACTTGTTGGTGCCCGAGTCCTCGATCATGAAGATGAAGGAGTAGGGGAATCCAGGCTTGAGAACCTCTTTGTGCTTGCCGAGGCCATTCCAGGGCAATTCGGAAGGCGGTGTGTCCTTCCCATCCATACTGTAGAACACCTCGCCCCGGTAATCGGTGATATCCAGGTTCCACCTCTTGATATCGGAACCGCCGTCGAAATCGGTGCGGAATACCGCCACCGGAGCGGAGGTCACCGCCCTGGCGGCGAAATCGGGAATCAGAGGACACTCCACGCGCTCGGTGTCGTAGAGCCACGGGTTGAAGCTCGCGACCGGAGTGTACTCGAAGATAAGCTGTTCGACCTCCGTGCCGCCATCGTCGATGGCGGAGGTGGTGGGATCGAACTCCATCTCGGTTTTCTCCACCTCCAGCCGGAACTGATTCTCCTCAATCACCTCGATTTCGTGCAGAGATTGTGAAGAGCCTTCATCCGCTACGGCCGGCGCGACGACCGTAGCAAGGATGAAGGTGGCTGGTATGCTCAAATGCAGCAAGCTGCGTCTCATTTCCATTCCTCCGGTTCCGTTCAGTTCAGCTTGAAGTTGATCGTCAGAACGCCCCACTGCTCCGCCGATTCCGCAAGCGGACTGAATTTCCATTCCTGAATACATTTTCGCGTCGCCTCATCGAGAACCTGATAGACGCTGGCTCTCTCGACGACGGCCTTCTTGATCGTGCCATCCGGTCGTACGGTGAAGTAGATGCTCACCGTCCCCTGCCAACCTTTCGTCTTGGCTATGGCGGGGTAGATCGGCGATGAGGACTTGATGATATCGCGACCGAGTATGGGGCCGCTGAGGGTCATCGTCACATCCTTGTCGCTGTCGACCTTGACCGGCTCGGCTGGAGCCTGCGTTTTCCCCTCCGCAACAGGTTGCTTGATCTTGGCCAGAATATCCGCGGGCTTGTGCTCAGCCGACTTCGGTTTGAGCAGACTGCCCTGGGAGAACGAATCGCTGCCGCCGCGAGAAACCAGTCCGGTGCCCGCGGTCGGCTCGGCGACCGGTGCGGTCATGGCCGGCCCGTCGGACGGATGGGCTGGTGTCGGCGTACCCATCCCCGCCAGATTCGTGACATCGCCGCGACTTGACTTGCCTCCGGTCAGGGAACCTGTGGGGAGTTTCCCCTTGTAGGCTGACTTGCCCTCCGGCAAAACACCGCCCTTGAGTTCGGGATGACCATCGGCCACGCCGCCGGTCGGTACCGAAAGCGTCAGTCCACCGCCCGCCAGGGAGCTTCCGCCGGATTCCGACTTCGTCACCTCGAATACCGGCTTGTCGCCGCGCGCTTTGCGTCCGACGAGCGCCTTGCCGTTCAGATTGACGCTTTCACTGCTCACACGTCCTGGCTCGTTGGGGCTGTTGCCCACAGCGGCAGCCAGCTTGGATGGAGCACCGGCAATCTGCGGAGTCAAAGGCGCTTTGGTCGTCCGTGTCCGCGACTTCAGCTTTGGCGCCTGAAACGCCTTGGGCTTGGGTCTGGCCTTCGGCTTGGGCAGAGGGACGCTGGGTGTCATCGTCGCTTCGACCAATGGTTGCCTCTCGGCCACGGGTTTCGGCTTCGCCTCGGCGAAGAGCGAACCTTCACGTTTCGGCGGTTTCCTCTTCTCGACGACCTCGGCCACCTTCTCCGGCGCCAGGGTCACTTTCTCGGCCACCTCTTTGCCGTACCGCTCTTCCAGATAGGAGATCTCGGTGAGCTCGTATTGCTTCTCGACCTGCGTCACGCTGCCGATGCCCAACAGAAGGAGCAGGGCCGAGTGGATGATCACCGATAAGGTGAACGAACCCGGAGTCCCCTTGGGATAACGGTGGGGGATACGGCGAGAGATCGCCTGAGGCGGTCGGTTCCGGTTTACTGTATTCATCAACTTCCACCCCCGGTTACCTGTTCGGTGGCGATCGCGATGCGCGGCGCGCCGGCTTTCTGGATCTGGGCGATCACCAGTTCCACGTCGCCGTAGGGGATCCCCTGATCGGCCTTGAGCACGGCGATACGACTGGGATGACCGCTGAACTGATCCTCGAGAACCAGACGGAGTTCGTCGAAGGAGACCTCCTCCTCCTGCACGGCCAGTTGTCCGTCCAGAGTGAAGATGATCTCCACCTTGTCCTGATCCTCGGTCTCCGCGGTGGTGGCCTCGGGCAGCACCACCTCCATCTCAGACTTGTTGAGAAACGGGCTGATCACCATCAGGGTCAACACGACAACCAGTGAGACGTTGATGATCGGCACGACATCGGTCTTGGTCTGAATGCGGGCGCCTTTGTTTCTACGTTTCTTGTTTCTCATTCCGCCTTCACCCTGTTCAGCAGAGCCAGCCCTTTTGCGCCGTTCTGCTTGAGTACATCCATCACCGTTACGACTTTACCCAGCAGCACTTCATCCTGAGGCACGACAATCACCGTGTGGTCGGACATGCCGGCCAGACGCCGCCGCGTCAGATGAGCCAGGTCCTCGACCCGTACCGATTCTCCGTCGACCTCGAGGCCGTCGGCCATGACGACTACGGTCATCTTCTCGTCCGTGCTTTTGTCCTTGTGCACGACCTCACTGCCTGCCGTGGCCTTGGTGGCGTTAACCTGGATACCGGACCAGAGCATGGCGGGCATGGTCATGAGGAACACCACGATCAGAGTAGTGACGACGTCCGCCAGAGGTGTGATATTCGCTTCATTGGCGGGATCATCGAGTCCCTGCCCACGTTTCTTGCGTGACATTCCAACTCCTATTCAGTCGGAGATCCGGATCCGATATATTTCCAGAAATGGCAGACCATCTCCTCGACCTCGGTAAGACGCACGCGGATTCTGCGTGTAAAGGCGTTGTAGAAGACGGTCGCGATCACAGCCACGATAATCCCCGCAGCCGTGGTCAGCAGCGCTTCGGATACACCCATGGCGATCACGGAGCTGCCGCCGCTGCCGGTAACGGCGATGTCCTTGAAAGCGCGGATGATGCCGATGACCGTACCCAGCAGACCGATCAGCGGTGCAATGTTGGCGAGTGTGCCGAGCACCACCATGTTCTTCTCCATGTGGATCTGCTCCCGCTCAATCTCGATGTCAATCAGCTGCTCGACCTCTTCGCGGGGTTGACGGATATTTTCCAGCGCGGAACCAACGACCCGGGTGAGCGAACTGTTGCCGTGCTTGCAGACCTTATAGAATTCCCCAACCTGATTCCTGCTCAGGTAACGCTGCATGGTTGTCTTGAAATCCCTCGTCGATGCGTTGGTGCGGGTGAAGAACCACCAGCGCTCAAGGGCGAATGTGACGACGACGACGCTGCACAGCAGCAGAACGATCATCGTCGGACTACCCATTAGAACCGATACAAGATTATTTCCGGAAAGCATCACTACTCCTTTTGTCCATCCTAATTGTCTACTCGCGCCTGTTGCAGTTCCTGATCGAGAACATCCATCTGTTCCCGGGCCAGTGCTGCCCATTCCGTGTTGTTGCTGTTTTCGGCAATGCGCTGATAGCAGATCCGCGCTTCGCTCAGGTTGCCCTCCTCCTCATGGAGAGTGGCCAATCGCGCCAGAGCGGCGATACCGAAATCATTGTCCAGACCGCCGGGTTGCTCGGCGGACTGCTGGTAGGCCGCTCGGGATTCATCCTCGCGTCCCAGTTTGTGCAGACACTCACCACGCTGGTAGTGAATGCGGCAGGCGGGGGCACCGGTCAGAGCTGCAACTCTGTCGAAAATCACCAGGGCCTCCTCGTACTGGCCGGTTTCCGTCTGGAATACCTCAGCCATCTGCAGTTGCGTTTCGAGACGTCGTTCGTCGTCGGGATAGCGCTCAAGGAACTCTCCGGCGTTAAGAAGGAACGACTGCCATTGTTCGAGCTTGCGATAACAGAGCCCTGCATTGAACATGCCCAGACTCGCCAGTTCGTTGGCGGAATACTGATCCGCCAGAATCAGGAAATGACCGGCGGCGGCGGCGAAGTTGTCCTGGATAAAGAGGATGTTGCCCGCCTTGAGGAGAGCGGTCGGCACCAGCTCACGATCGGGGTAGGTGGCGGTGAAATTCTCGAAGGCGGCCAGTGCGCTTTCGTGACGGCCCAGCGCGTACAAGGCCTCGGCCAGATAGTAGAGCGCCTCCGGAGCGATCTCGCTGTCGGAATAGCGGATTGTGATCGCCTCGTAATGTTGAGCGGCCTCCTCGAAATTGTTGGCGCGGAAAGCCTCGCCCCCCTTTTCCCAAAGCACCTCGGCAGCGAAGACCGCATCGGGGTTGGCCTCGATGTAGCTGAGCATGTCCTTGCCGCTGCGGAGATAACAGGCCTGGATCGCCTGCTGCGCATCGACCTGGCGCATCCCGTCCGGGTACAGGCTGCTGTAGGCTTCGAAGGCCGTCACGGCCGCGTCGTAATCCTGCTGATTGTAGATGCAACTGGCGCAGTTGAAGAGCGCCTCCTCCGCGTACTCATGATCGGGGAAACGATTGGCGAGGTTCGCATAGTGACTGTGGGCCTCCCCATACATCTGCAGACCGAAGAGGGTGTCGCCGAGTTTGCGCAGCACCTCGGGTGTCTCCTCATAATCGGGATGGCTATGCAGCACCTGGCGCCAGCGGGAGACTGCGTCTTCGTAGTACTGGAGGGCGTAGAGACATTCGCCCGACTGGTACAGCGCGGCGGGCCGCTCGGGGGAGTCGGGCGATGCGGACAGGAACTGTTCGAACAGTTCGAGAGCCCGTTTGAACTCTTCACGATTGAAGTACATGCCGGCGGCGGCGAGTGCGTTGGCGGGATTGCTGCCGGCGTCATTGCTGATGACCAGCAGGTAGCGCTCCTGTTCCAGCAGCGCTCGCTGATCGTCGCCCAGATGACTGTAGCTGGCGGTCATCCCCTGCAGGGCGAAGGGCGCAACGTCACTGAAGGGGTAGTCCCCAAGAACCAGACGATAGAGATCGGCGGCATCCTGGTAGAGGCCAAGTTCGAAGTAGCTCTCGGCGATCAGATAGTAGGTACGGCCGCGCCAGATGTTGGGCGTGGGCAGCAGGCGCCGGGAGAGATGGCGGTAATTGGTCACGATCCGACTGAGATCGGATTCGAGATGATAGGACCAGGTGAGCAGGAAAAGCGCCTTCTCGCCGAGATCGGTGTCGGCGTGCTTGTCGAGAAGTTTGCCGAGAATGTCCCGCGCGGTATCGATATCATCGAGTTTGAGGTTGTTGAGCGCCTGGATCAGCTGCACGCGACCCTCGAGCGGATCGCCGGTGAACCGGTCCTGGAACATATGGGCCATCCCGATGCTCTGGTTCCAGTTTTCGTTGCGCGCATAATGGTGCATCATTTTGAAGAGGGCGGTGCTGCCGGTGCGCCCGTCGGGAAACGCCTGGAGGATCGAGCTGAAGGCGTGATCGGCCTCGCTCTCGCGGCCGAGGGCGAAGAAGGAGAGTCCCTTGAGCATGAGAATCTTCTCGAGCAGGGGATCATCGGCGGCGATATCCAGAACCAGTTTGTCCAGGCTGTCCAGCGTCCGGATGTAATCCTTCTCCTGATAGAGGATGGAGGCCAGCTTGAAGTGGGCGGCCTGGGCATGATGACTGTTGGGATGGGAGAGCAGCAGATCCTGGAACGCCGACTGCGCCAGGCTGTGCTGGCCCGAGCGGAGGAAGGATTCGGCGATGGCGAAGCGAACGTCGGCGGCAAGCATCGTGGTCGGATAGCGTACCAGGAGTTGACGATATTGCTGAATGGCCATCAGGAATTGCCCGTCCTCGAACAGGCAGTGGGCGAGATAGTAACGCGCCCGCTCCGACTCCACCTGCCGGAAGAAGGCCTTGGCCTCCTCATGTTCGTTGCGCTGATAGTGGTAGATGCCGTAGGCGAAACGCAGCTGCGGCAGTTCGCCATAGGCGGCCCACTTGGCGACGATCTCATCGGCCGTCTTCTTGAACTCCTCCCATTCACCCAGGGCGACCATCGTCTGCGCATAGGCGAAACCGGCATCGCGATACAGGTAGGTATCCTTGTAGCTCTTCATCACTTTTTCGAAGTGCTTGCTGGCTTCGACGAAATCCTTGCGGCTGAAGAGACATTGCCCCTGACGCAGTTCGGCGCAGGCCGCGAGCACATCGGTGCGCCCGTTTGCACCCTTGACCTGGGCGAATTCGCCAAGGGCGAGGTCGGGCTCCTCCAGCAGATAGAGGCACTCGCCCGCCATGTAGTGGGCGCGAGCCGCATGGTCGGACCCGCCGAATTTCTGGTAGACTGCGCTATAGGCATCGACCGCCGCCATGCTGGGACCATCCGCTTGATAGAGGCGGTCAGCGGCGTTGATGAGTTCTATGGCGCTTTCCTGAGCCAGCGCACAGGTGGCGCAGCACAGCCAGATAAGAACAAGAATCCCTTTTTTCATGAGCACTCCGTTAGTTCACTTCCATGCGGATCGGGGTTTTCAGGCCCGGATCGTAGTCACGAATTTCAATGCTTGTTTCCTGCGTCCACGGATCGCCGAACTCGTCGAGCACGACGATGACCACGCGATACATGCCGCTGGGCACGAGACGACCCTGATCGTCGGCTCCGCCCCAGCTGTAGATCTCCGGCGGAGCTTTGTCGCCGGCGGCGCTGTGGCAGGGCCGGCCGTTGCCGTCGTAGATGACCAGTTCCCAACCAGAGGCGTTGCCGCGGAACTGGCTGGCGAGCTGCAGCTCCACCTTGTTCTGCTCACCGCTCGGGGAGAAGCGCGCGATGTCGGAGTTCATGCTGACACCGAGGGGCACCCCGAATCGCCATGTGAGGCTGGCGCGGTGGGAGAGACCGATATCGGAATCGGAGACCGAGTAATCGAATTGCCAGGCTCCGGAGCGATAACCACCACCGGCGGCATAACCGCTGCGCATGGTGTCCCATCCTGTCCGTAGCGCAAAGCCGGAGCCTAGCCTGTACTCGATACCGGTCTGAATGGCGAGCGGCGCGTCTCCGACGCGTACCATGTCGACTGCGGCCAGGATCCTGCCGCCAACCATATGCAGTGCGCCGCCCATCCGCATCATGAGCGGGAAAGTCTCGCTCTCCTGGAGGAGAGTGATCTCGGGCGCCAGCACATTCTGCAGATGGATGCCCAGACTGACGTGGCGGTGAGGGCGGCTGAAGATGGAGAGGTCGAGGCCGCTGCCTGTTCCGTTGTAGATGTCGATCGACTGACTGATGTTGCGATAGGTGATCGCACCGCTCACTCTGCCGAACCGTTTGGCGAAGCTGATCTGCAATGCATTCTGACTCTCGCTGAATGTCTCGCTGAGATCCTCGAACAACGTCGCCCGTTCATAGCCGCCCGAATTGAGCAATGCGCCGGCCAGGCCCAGAGTCCCGAAACCGCCGAATGGTTGAACGAAGCCGATGTAATCGAACCGCGTCTCATTGGACAATTCGGCGTGGAAGAAGATGAGTTCCGAACTACGCACCTGCTCCATACCGGCAGGGTTGTAGAAGAGCGAAGACGCATCGTCGGCCAGGCCGGTTCCCGCACCACCCATACCGAGACTGCGGGCGCTGGAACCGAAGCGGAGGAATGCACCCGGTTGTCCCCACGACTGCTCCTGAGCGACAGCCGTAGAGGCCGCCAGGGAGGCGAGTGTGATGACACCGATGATTCCAAAGAGGATGTTGCGTTTCTTCATTTTGCTTTCCCTCTTCATTACTTGATCACTGCGATTTTGCGTTTAAGTGTATCGTCGCCGGTACGGATGAGCAGTACGTAACCGCCGTTGCCGACCACACTGCCGTGGAGGTTGCGTCCGTCCCAGGGAACCTGGGCGACCACGCCACTCTCGGTCGCGACATCGGCATTCCAGACGGGATTGCCGAAGAGGTCGAATATCCTCAGCGAAGCCGTGCCGGATGCCTTGGCGCGGAACAGGATGATCGTCTCGTCCGTGCCGGCCCTGAACGGATTCGGCCGGTTGGTGACAGCCTTCTCGGACGCCAGGTTGCTGCCCAGCATGATCGTGAAGACCTGGACATCCTCGAGATTGCCCTTGATATCCTCGCCGCGGAAGCTGAGCGTGTGCTGTCCGTAATCGGTAATGCCCAACTCGGCGAAGGACAGCGAACCGTCGTAGATGGTCTCGGGCACGGCCTCGGAGCTGAGATCCAGCCCCCAGTAGATATGGTGCAGGCCGATGCGGCTCGCGCTGTTCAACGTGAAGCTGGTTTCCGGCGTGACCATGATGCCGTGGCCCGACGTGACATTCGAACCCTCGAGTTCGATGTCGGTGAGCGGGGGACCGATGACCTCGATTTCGGCGACCCGGTCGGGCAGACCATTGACGCTGATGCCGATGATGATGTCCTCGCGTCCGCCGGCAGGTACGGAGACCACGTTGCTGGTGGTTCCGAGGTTGCCGGTGAGGAGAGAGTCGGCGGCCAGCACGCCGTCGCCCGCAAGCACCGTGTACACCACGGGCTCGTTGATGACGAGGTTGCCGTAGAGGTCCTGCAGCGTGACGAAGATCGTCGCCGACTGCGCCACTTCAAGAACATCATGGCTGACCTCGACCTGCATGTCCTGAGGTGCGCCGTGACCGATCTGGATCGGACTGGAGTAAACCAGCACGTCGCGATCGTCCTCGATCGCCAGGAAGATGGTCTCGGCTGCGGTGTAGGATTCGGGTATCGTCACCAGCCCGCCGCTGGTCGTACCGGAGGTGAGCGACAGGATCCCCTCGCCCAACTCGCCGGTGTTGTGGTTGTAGGCCGTGATCGTGAAGGAGCGATCGTCGCTGGTGACGAGTTGCCCCGTAGTCGTGTCGATCAGGCGCAGACTGATGTCGAAGGTGGAGGGCGGTCCGATTGTGGCCGTTGTCGGCACCGTGACCTCATAGGTGACATCCTCGGGCATCATCCTGATCACCGGGCTGAAGCTCTCGCGTCCCAGATCATCGGTGACTCTGATGATGATATCCTCGACGATGGGGTAGGTCTGCTCGTCAATCGACAACTCACCCGCCGCCAGTACCGCGCTGACGGAGCCCAGTTGACTGCGCGCCTGCTCATGATTGGGCGCGAGCGCGGTCAGGTACACTTCGTTGTTGGCCGCAGTGATCAGAGTGCCGTCATCCTTGACCAGGCGGATCGTCACACCGAAGAACGAGGGCGGTCCGGCCAATGCGGTCTCCGGCACCAGGATTTCGTAGCGCGCCTGGCCGACCGGAATGTCGACGGAGTGCGCCAGGATCTCCGTGCTGTCCTGATCCTCCGCGAAGATCGTGATGCCGCCCTGATCATGGAGGATGACCTCGTAGTCGCCGATGCCGCCGATCAGAGGCGCACCCTGATTGACGGGATTGGTGCCGTTGATGCTGCCATCGGAGCTGGTCAGGACAACGTGGCCCGCGGCGAAGGTGTCGATGAGGTTCCAGTACTGATCGGTCGCACGGATCTGCATCATGAACGGCACTTCAGCCTGCTGCAGAACCGGCTCCCCGACCTTGCCCGTCGCCGAGGAGACGCCCGGTACCGGTGTCTCTCCGGGCGCTACCAGCTGCAGACGCTTGTAGCCGTCGGGCAACATCGTAATCGTGGGGGAGATCCCGACCACGCCCCGCTCATCGCTGATCCGCAGGTAGATATTCTCGGCGGTGGTGTAGGTCTGATTGAAGCTGCAGATACCCTCTCTGAGGACGCTGCTGCCGATGCTCCATTCGCCGGTGCCGATGAGCCCCGTCGAACCCGAGCAGATCTCGACGCTGAATACGGTGTCCTGGCTGGCGACGACATGGCCGGTGGCCAGATCGAGCAGCTGCACGGCGACCGGGAAGGAGGAGGGACCTCCGACGATGGCCGTATCGGGCACGGCGATCTCGTAGATGAGGCCACCCGCCTGCATGGCGAGGATATCGGTGTAGCCGACCCGACCGACCTCGTCCATGACGCGCAGGATAATCGGCTCCACGCGATCATATTGCTGACCGTTGATCACACGCACCCCTGCCGCCAGCGTCTCCTCGGTGATGCCCAGGTTGCCGGCAGCCAGCGAGAAGTCGGTGTTCAGCGCGCTGATGCTGATGCTGTGATTCGTCTCGGGAGCGGGTTCTCCCGTCACCGGGTCGATCATCTCGACGATCATCTGGAATCCCGGATAGCCCGTATGCGGCTCGGGGTCGACCGTGATGTCATACTGGTACCCGGGGTTGACCGGGAGGGAGACCGTCTGTCCCGGAGGGTCGGGATTATCGGCGTCCCAGACGCTCAGGTCGACCTGCCCCTCGCTTTCGACATAGAGCTGGAAGGTGCGGCGACCGTTGACGAAGGGGAGATCCATCTCCTCGGGATTACCCTCGCCGATCGAGTTGTCGGTGGCGCTGAAGTGGATCGCCCCCGTTGTCGTTTCGTCGACAAGATTCCAGAACTGGTCGACGGCCCGCACCGTAACCGGGAATGTGATCCGGCTGCGCTGCGTGTCGGGTGTTCCCGACTTGCCCGTTTCCAGGAAAGCCTCCTGCCCCGGACGAATCTCTTCACCGGGCACGAGCAACTGCAGTCGCTTGTAGCCGTCGGCGACGATCGTGAAGATCGCGCTGTTGCCGCTGAGCTCCTGCTCGTCCTCGATATGGATGTAGATGTTCTCGGCCTTGCTGTAGCTCTGATTGAAAACGCAGTAGCCGTTTTCGAGACTCGCTTCGGCGATGGCCGCCATGCCGAGGCCGATGGCGCCATCGGCGGCGGACCAGACCGTGACGTCCAGCGTGCGGTCGCTGTCGATACGCGTGCCGGTGTCGGTGTCGCGCAATTCGCAGATCACCGGGAATATGGCCGGCGGACCGGCAATGGTCTGCGCCGTATCGGGCACACTCACATGGTATTCGAGGCCATTGGCCAGCATGTGGATGGTTTGGCTGAAGGCCTGTCGTCCCGCATCATCGCTGACGCGGATGATGAGATCCTCAACCGTGTCGTAAGCCTGTGCGGGCAGCGTGATGACGCCCTCGCTCAAGGTCGCCTGGCTCACCCAGAGAATGCTTGTCGCCGGGTCGAGATTGCTCTTGAACGCCGTCAGCGTGACGGAGTTGTTGGCCGCCGTCTCGGGCGCTCCGAGAGAGTCGACAAGGCTGACGCTCATCGAAAATGTCTGCGGCGGACCGACCCAGGCGCTGTCGGGAACGCTGATGATATACTGCGAACCCTGCAGCAGGTTGATGGTGATGGCCTGGGGCAGGATATCCAGATTGTCCACCGCCCTGGCTTCGACGACAACCGAACCGCTGGCTGTGAGGAAGATCGGGAAGGTGATCTGACCGGCCGACAGGTTCTGCCCCTGATTGGCGGGGTTGCCGTCACCGAGGGCGTCGTCGCTGCTGGTCAGGACGATATGTTCATCGTTGTTGTTGACCAGATTCCAGTAGGAATCGACGCTTCGCACCTCGAAGGGGAACTGCAGGCTTGTGGTCTGCAGATCGGGCGATCCCAGCTTGCCGTCACTTTCATAGCCGCCGGGATTGGGTGTTTCACCCGGGGCAATTGCCTGCAGCCGAATGAAGGGGCCCGGTTCCACCTCGACGACACTGGTGTCGGTGTTGTCGGGCAGGGTGATGTCCTCGGCGTCCAGCGTCTGGCTGCCGGCAGTGCGGAAGAACAGCTCGGCAATCGAACTGCCGTCCGGCGGGAGAACGACCGGGTTGGCGCTGGTCACTTCGCTGTAGCCGCTGCTGGTGAGCATGACCGTGGGCTGCTCAGCCACCTGGTTGTACCAGGTGTCGACGGCGATGATCTCGGCGTTGACGGTTACGCCCGCCTCAACGGGGTAGGGCACACCGACCTTGCCGGGCGCGAGGCCCGGAGTGTAGGTCTCGCCGGGGAGAATGAGCAGCAGGTCCGCATAACTCGCGGCGGAGATGTTGAAGGCGTTGCTGATGCCTGTGCGCGAGTACTCGTCGTCGGTGATCGTGATGGTCACGTCCTCACCCGCACGGAATATCTGCACGCTGCCGCGCCAGATGCCCTGTTCGCTGCCGGGCCAGGTGCCGCCGTCGGCGAAGTCGCAGGTGGTGGGCGTCAGGATACCCGTGCCATGGTTCGCGGTGAAAACCGCTGTGGCGTCGAAGTCCGGGATGTGGTTACCGAACTGATCGCGCGCAACGATCGTGAGGTCGTTGAGCAACTGGCCGGCGACGATGTCGGGGATCGGCGTCAGCGGATCATTGGGGGTCGGGTTACTGCGGCTGTTGATGCCGATGGTGAAGTGGTCGATGACTCCGGCCTGCAGGGGCACGGCTGAGAATGCCTCGTTCGCGTAGTTGTCCTCGACCTGCACGGTTTGGAAATTCGGCTCGGCCAGGGTGCGCAGCGTGACATTATAGTTGCCGCTGGGGGTCGAGAGAACCTGTCCGGCGGAGGGAAGATCCGCGGCGCCGTCGGTGCTGCTGAAGTTCATGGTCAGGGGCAGGGACGGGTCGCTCTCATTCACCGGATTCCAGTAGGCGTCCGTGGCGACCACACCGACCTGAAACTGGATGCCCGCATCCTGGAAATCGGGTGCGCCCGATTTGCCGTCATCCTCGATGGAATCGAAGATGCCGGGCACCAGCGTCTCACCCGGGGCCACGACGGCCAGACGATCAAAGGCGGCGGGGGCGATCTGGATCTGGTCGCTGGTGCCGACGATGCTCTGTGAGCTGGTGACTGTGAGACTCCTGTTGCCGTAGGTGCGGAATATCACCTGGATCGGCGTGGCGTTGGTGACCGTGAAGTTGTTGTCCGGGGAGGCCGGAATCTCGAAGTAGCCGTTGTAGCTGGAGGCGCCGACGAAGTAACTGCCGCCGACCATGTTGAAATACTCATCCACGGGGCGGACCATGATGGGGGTGACCAGATCGCCGGCTGTCGCCGGGTTGGGCGTACCCAGGTTACCGGTGAATCCAGGAGTGGAGAGACCCGGGGCGTAGGTCTGCCCCGGCAGCGTGATCAGAAAATCGGCAAGCGGTCCCGGGTTGACCTTGAAGGCGCCGCTGGTCGATGACGCGCTGCCGCCGCTGTCGCAGATCAGGTGGCAGGAGAAGAAGCGCATCGTTACCTGGATATCCGTATCCAATTGGCCTTCGACGAACGTATTCGATCTGCTGAGGATGTAGTTTTCGCTTTCGTCCGCACCGTATTTCACGCGCAGAGAAACGTCGCCGTTGAAGGGGTAGAGGTTGTCGTAGAAATCGCGGGCGGTGATCTGGACATCGAAGGGTTGGGTGGTGACCTGCACCTCCAGAGTGTCCCAGAGCACGTAGTTGAATTCGAAGTAGTCGAGACTGCGCGCGGCGACATCGGTCAGGCTGTTGCTGATGTCGCTGATGTTGCCGGAAGCCTCGGCGCTGACTTGTTGCTGTCCGGCGCTGATCAGAGTCATATCCAGGTTGCTGAGGATATTGCTCGTGAGCTGGGTCGATCCCGGCAGCACCACGGCGGCGTGGAGGTCGGTAGTGGAGAAATCGACGGTGACGGGCAGCGCCGGATCGGTATCGCGAACCGGGTTCCAGTACTGATCAACGCCGTAGACCGTGGATTCGAAAGGGATGCCGGCGAGTTGATCGGTGGGCGTGCCGGTCTTGCCGGGAGGTACGCCGGGTGTGAGCGTCTCACCGGGGAGCAGGAGAATCACACCGTTGAGGGTGCCGGGCCAGAGAGGGGTGATCACGGCGGAGCCGGTGGCATAAGTGAGCTGGCCGGTATAGATGCGGCTGCCGATCACGGTGAGGATATTCTGCCAGTTGAAGTCGTCGGTGCCCAGGAAGGTGATATCCACCGTCGCTGTGCCCAGATTGAAGTCGGTCCCCTGGACGAGTTGGGTCGGCCCGACGCTCATGTGTCCGATTGATGCGGAGAGGGTGACATCATCGGCGAAGTTGCCGATGGCGATGCCGAACTCGTCGACCGCGGTGACCATGACGGAGATGTTCTGCCCAACCCACTTGTCCCCCGAGGGGACGCTGATGTTGAAGTGGTCGACGAAGGGGTAGCAGTTGATCCATTCATAACCCTTGGGAGCGGTGATGTCATCAACCGCGCGCGCCTCGAGCTGGATACTGGTGCCGGCGGCGTTGAAGACCAGGTTGTCGAACTGGATTTCGCCATTGACGATGTATTTCTCGGGGGGCAGTGTGCTGTCGTGATTGGTGAAGAGCTCGAAGAGCAGGGCGTTGATGCTGGTATCCACGGTGCCATCGCCGTTCATGGTGCGGACACGTACGCTGAAGCCCTGACCCAGGGTAACCGCCGGGTTATCCTCGACGACCGGTGCATCGATGACCGTCAATTCCGTATAATCCCAGGCAAGAGACGGCACTGCCACGAGCGTGACAAGGAGCAGGGCCAAAATACTTGCACTCAGGGTGTGAGTTAGAGGTCGGAGCGGCATTGCGGGCCTCCACATTAATCTCTGGTTAAACGAATCGAGGTCTGATTTGCTGTCTCGGGGGTTGTTCCGAATCTCTGGGGGGAGTTATGAACAACCTGGTTGTCAAGCCGATGGAACGGTTGCACGCTGACCGCAAGCCCCATACCACCGGTTATCGTGTCGGAGTTCAATTGCACGATGGAGCCAGACCCGTGTCATGATGGCACGGGCCTTCTTGTTGTGGGTTGTGGGGAGAGGATCAGCCAGTATCAGAATTCTCTATTTGCACTGTCGTTTTAGAATCTGCTTACGCAGAGGGCTCTGAGATGGATGTGCTCCGGATGCTTCGGCTCAATTATCCCGGAGCTGTTCGGCTTTGCCGTCCATCTGCGGGATCGGATCGTACTTATGTGTCACGACGGGGACGCCTCCGACCCTGGGAGGCAGCCGACGGATCAGGAATTCCAGGCTGAGGGCCAGCCCTCCGCCGAGGAGAAATCCCACAAGAACATCCAGAGGATAGTGAACCCCGACATGGATTCGGCTATAGGCGACCAGCACCGGCAGCAGGAGCACGAGCGGCCACAGTCGCTTGCGGATGACGCCAAGGGTCAGGAAGATGCCGGCAGCGCCCATGTTCATGGCGTGAGAGCTGGGGAAACTGTATGCGGGGCCGCAATTCACCAGAAGGCGCAAGCCCTCCAGGTCGGCTCGACAGGGGCGGAGACGCTGGAAGATCTCCTTGAGCACATGGCTGCAGAGAGAATCGCTGACCGCGATGAGGAGAACCAGCCACAGGGCGCGACGACGCCAGCGGGGACCACAGGCCAGAAGCAGCAGAAGCCAGAGAATGATCATGGGGACACGGAGGGAATGGTCGTTCGTGATGAAAACGAAGAAGCTGTCGAGCCAGGCTGGTGACTGGTGGCCATTGAGTAGAGCGAACAGTTTTCTGTCCAGTGCCAACAGGCTTTCCATCACGGCTCCAATCCGTTGGGGGTTGGAGCCTACAATAGAGCCATCAGCGCAGGGACTCCAGCACTAAACTGATAATCCCGGGATGATATGGTCGAGGTGCTTGTCAGCGTTCGGTGATCAGAGGGGCGCAGAGCTCCTTGAACTGATCGATCCTGTCGATGAGATTGAGCTCTTCGAGATAGTTCCGCTCCAGACCGACCCCTTCGCAGACAAGTGTCGAAGCATTGCTGTCCCGCAGCATGGCGTTGGCGATATGGACACAGGCCAGTACGCCCACCTCGGGCTCGCCGGCACGGGTCGGCTCATGATGATAGGCGGCGGCCTCGACGATGGGATCGGGCAGCCCCCAGAGCGCCAGCAAATAGGCGCCGACCTGACTGTGATTGACGCCCATCTGCTCCCGCTCGGTCAGGTAGAGCGGTTTCATGTCCATGCGTGCGCTGTTGATGGCCTCTTTGAGGCCCGGTCGGAAATAGGCCAGCTCAACCAGCTTGCCCACATCGTGGAGCATCCCGGCCAGGAGAGCGTCCTCGCAAACTGTCGGCTCCAGTTCCAGCATTCTGGCGATGAGTCTGGCGTAGTGACCGGTCTGGATCGAGTGATTGCAGATCCCCTCGACATTCAACTCCTTGATTGACGGAACGTCAAACTGAAGGAAGATTCCGCTGGTGGTGATCAGAGCGTTGATCTTGTCCAACCCCAGCAAACTCACGGCCTGAAGAGGTGTGTTGATCCTTGTAGTCAAGCCATAGAAGGCCGAGTTCAGGATCTGGAGCAGCTTGGCCGTCATGCCCACATCGGTCTGTATTACATCCGCAATATCCTTGATCGAGGGGTCTTTGGACTGAAGAATGTCGATGAGATCGTAATAGGTCTGGGGTAGCGTGGGGAGGGAGCGGATCTGGGAGATCTGCCGGTGCATGAGGTTGCTGTCCAGCGTCTTGCGCAGACGGAGGGAGCGGGTCATGGCCGTCCAGAGCGCACCTGGCGTACAGGGCTTGGAGAGACATTGGTGGGCATACCCGACCGAAGCCAGGACCGCATCCTTGTCTTCGACATCGGATAGAATCAGGCGAACGGTTCCGGGATAACTCCTGTGCACATGTCGCATGAATTCGGCGCCGTTCATCTCCCTCATGCCGATATCGGTGATCACCACATCGAAACTACGCCCCCTCATCGCCTTCAAAGCGGTGGTGGGACTGTCGATGATCTGGATCTCCCAAGGGTTGCCCAGTGCGTTGAGGGTCAACACCAAGTCTTTGATCTGTTGAGGGTTTTCGTCGACGAACAGTATTCTAAGGTTATCCACCCTGTACCTCTTCAAAGTCCAAATAGTAGGCATAATTCACAGTGGTTGCTGAACCACGGCACCTGATACTATCGGCGGGATGACACAAAACCTTTACATATCTTCTGTAGAAATCACAGATTGTGCACAAGTGTCTTCTTGAGATGTCCTGTTTATCCAGGATTGTCCCCTCCAAAAGTGTACACAAAAAAAACCGCCCCTCTGCAGGGACGGTATTCTACTGAGTGCCGGAGGTCGGAATCGAACCGACACGATGTTGCCATCGACGGATTTTGAATCCGTTGCGTCTACCAATTTCACCACTCCGGCGATGCAGGCAGAATAACAGGGATTTCCCCGTTGTCAAGATCCTGTCGCAGCTTACGCCGTTTCTTACCGGCTTTTCAGCTCTGAAGCGCCTTGGGCTTGCCCAGAACTTCAGTCAGGACAATCGCCCGGCGCCAGGCTGCATGCGAGGGGGCGCTTCCGAGGATCCTGGTCCTGCCCCCTATCACTCTTCGTTTCGCATGGTAGAGCTCGGCATCCGTGGTTGTCCGTCGGCTCTCGCCGGCCTTCAAACTATGCAGGTCTGCCGCATCCTGGACACGCTGTTCCCACACAGGTAGTGGTGGGGGAGCGGCAGCCGATGGTGCCCTCTCCAGCCCAACCGGACTCACATCGCGTACCGACACGCTCGACGTTGGCGCCTGAGCCGGTGTGTCGCTTTCGGAGGTGCCGCCGCCGATCTCCTCGACCAGATTGGACAGCCAGGCCGGCAACTCCTCCTTACCCTGACCGGCCTGGCCGGTGCTCCGGGTCTCACTGTCGGAGCGAGACCCGGAGGAGGCTTTATCCAGCTTTTGCGAGACCTGGCGCAGTGACCGGGAGACCTTGGTCAACTCACTGTGCACCACACGGTTGACCACCTTGCTCCGAGCGGGTTTTGATTGTTTCCCCTTCTTCTTGCCGAAGATGCGCTGCAGAATCGCAGGGACTGCAAAAATCAGCAACGGCAGCAGGAAATCAAGATCTGCGTAGGTCATGACTATTCCTGATTCGGATCTTCTGGAGTCGTGTCTCCATCGCTGGCGATCGAATCACGCATGTCCGTGTCGCTCTGGATGTTCTTCATCTTGTAGTAATCCATGATCCCCATGTTGCCCTCGCGGAACGCCTGGGCCATCGCACGCGGAACTTCGGCCTCGGCTTCGACAACCAGGGCGCGCATCTCCTGAGTGCGTGCGGTCATCTCCTGCTCGGCCGCCACGGCCATGGCGCGCCGCTCCTCGGCCTTAGCCTGGGCGATCCGTTTGTCGGCCTCGGCCTGATCGGTCTGCAGCTCGGCGCCGATGTTCTTGCCTACATCGACGTCGGCGATATCAATGGAGAGGATCTCGAACGCGGTGCCGGAATCAAGGCCCTTGGAGAGCACGGTCTTGGAGATCTCGTCGGGATTCTCAAGCACGGCCTTGTGGGTACCGGCTGAACCGATGGTGGAGACGATACCCTCGCCGACCCGGGCCAGGATCGTCTCCTCGCCAGCGCCACCGACCAGACGGTCGATGTTGGCGCGAACCGTGACCAGCGCCAGGGCAATAACCTGGATGCCGTCCTTGGCCATGGCGGCCACCTTGGGCGTGGTGATGACCTTGGGGTTAACGCTGACCTGCACCGCTTCGAGGACGTCACGACCCGCCAGGTCGATGGCGGTGGCGCGTTTGAAACCAAGGTCGATATTGGCCTTGTCGGCGCTGATCAGAGCATTGACCACTTTGACGACATCGCCGCCGGCCAGGTAGTGGCTCTCCATCTCGTTGATGTCCAGTGTCAACCCAGCCTTGGTTGCGCTGATGAGTGGACGGATGATGGCTTGCGGCGGCACCTTCCGCAGACGCATACCGATCAACGTGAACAGGTTCACGCGTACGCCGCTGAAGAAGGCGGTAACCCACAGCCCGACCGGGATAAAGTAGGTGAACATTATCAGTAGAACGATGATGGTGATAACCACCAGCATCAGTCCTAGCTCTGTCGCTAACAGGAAGAATGGCAAGTGCATGACGCTCCTTTTAATACGATTCAATTCCGGACGGCTTTACCCCTGACCTGAAAGCCGTCATGCTTTGTTGTTTTCAATCTCTTCGACAACGATTCTGTTGCCTCGGACCTCGATGATCTTCACGGTTTTTCCCACGTCGATATAGTCACCCATGGTGATCACATCGAACCTGCTGCCATCAACCTCGATGGTGCCGGCAGGGCGCAGGTCGGTGATACTGTGCCCGATTTTGTCCATCAGGTTCAGGTCGCGATGCTGATCGGCGTGGAATCCCGCGTTGGGATCCTGGTTATTGGCCAGGACCATGCCGGGCATCCACTTGGCCTCCGGAAGGTACTTGAGTAGCGCGATGAATACCCCGGCAGTGAAGAGGAAGGAGCAGATCAGCATGAGCAGCGCCCCTCTGATATCCCCGGAACCTCCGTGCGGACTGATGCGGCTGAGCAGCAGCCCTAGAACAACCAGGATGGCGCCGATGATGCCCGCAGCGCCGAAGCCTGGGATCACGAAGACCTCCAGAATTATCAGCAGCAGGCCGCCCAGGAAGAGCAGCACCTCGACGTTGCCGGCCAGATTGACCAGATAGTGACTGCCGAAGTAAAGAGCCAGAGCCAGTACGCCGATTATGCCGGGCAGGCCGAGGCCGGGCGTGCGGATCTCAAGCAGCAGCGCCAGGCCGCCGATGGAGAGCAGCAGACCCGCCAGTATCGGGTGGGTGAGGAAACGGACCATCTGTTCGCTCCACATGGGCTCGATCTGCCGTATCTCTGCGCGGGTCCAGCCCATGATCTCCCGCAGTTCCTTGCGGTTGCTCACGAGGTGATCGGCGATATCCAGATCCAGAGCCTCTTCGGAGGTCAGCGTGAGCAGCTTGCCCTCTTCGGAGATGCCGTCGATGGCGATGTCCGAGTCCACCATGGCCTCGGCGATACGGGGATCACGATCCCTGGCTTCGGCGGTGGCCCGCATCTCGCCGCGCATATAAGAGACGGTTTTCTCACCGGTCTCCTTGGCTTTACCGGTGGGGGTGACCTGAACCGGCTGCGCCGCTCCGATCGATGCACCTTCGTTCATGATGACGGTCTCGCCCGCCAGGGTGATCAGTGCCCCGGCGCTGATGGCTCGACCCTCGACCCAGATGACGGATGGTATCTCCGTGTGGAGAATTGCGTCCCTGATACGCACGGCGGCGTCGATGCGTCCGCCGAAGGTATCGACACGGAGAAGCAGGGCATCTGCCGCCATATCCTCCGCTTCACGTATCGCCCGCTGGACAAACGGTGCCAGACCCATCTCGATCGTACCGTGGATGGGGATCTCAACGATGAGATCGGCCTCCCCGGTATCGGCATTGGCGATGAATCCGTCAAGCAACGGGGCGGTGGACATCAGCAAACTGGTGAGGATACAAAGCAAACCAAGGCGCTTGCGGAAGCCGCTATGGGTTACAATCCCGAGAACATTTCCTGAGAGACTCATTTTCACTCCTTTTCACCCCTTGACTTAGCACTCTCTTTTGTTATTGTGCAACTGGTTTCGGGGGTAAGACTCCGGATACTTTTGCATAAGGGGCCGTAGCTCAGATGGGAGAGCGCATGACTGGCAGTCATGAGGTCAGGGGTTCGATCCCCCTCGGCTCCACCTTTATAAACGAAGCCCCCGCGAGCACTTAGCCGTGGGGGCTTTCTCGTGAATATCGCTGAATGACTATGTGGTGTCACTTTGGTGGCGATTTTTATTCTCAGAACCAGGGTCTGCAGCTTCAATCTGCTCGATTGCGGGGTTGTCAGCGTCCGGAATGAAGTGCATGTAGGTGGCCATGGTGATGCGGATCGAGGCCTGCCCGAGCTGCTTCTGGATGTACTTCGGTTGCGTCCCGGCCGCGAACATGATGCTTGCTTTGGTGTGGCGCAGGTCATGCCAGCGATCGTCCTCTCGAACTCCGGCAGCGCGTAGGACACGCGGCCAGAAGTGGCTACTGATCGTGTCGGCAGCGAAGGGTATCCCGACGGGTCAGCACTGCCCCGGTCAAACACGAAGGTCTTGCCCGGAGGATTCCCCATCGCCATCAGGTGCCGACGGAGAGCCTCAATGACTCTCATGGGGATCTGTACTGCATGAGCCCCAACCTTATTCGAGGCTTTCTTTTGGAGCTTGCTGCTGGTCCAGGTGTGGGTGATCCGAGCACAACTTTCCACGGGTCGAGATTGTCCCGCCGAAGCCCAAAGAGTTCACCCCGGCGCATTCCCGTGAACAGCGAGGTCAGGACCATCAAGTGGTAGGTTTGTGCCGGTAGTGCGGCGTGTTTTGGTGAGGGACGATCGAACCGCTGATTCATCGGCAGCTTTTCCATTGCCGCCAACGCGATCAGCTTGTGTCCAGGGTTGTCTTGGCGAAAATGTTTTTCAGCGCGTGGGTGTCCGTGGGTATTAGGCAAAGAATAATAATTCAGACAGCCAGCGGAGATGACTGTTTCATCACATTCTCCTGTTGGCGTGGCACTGTACCGATGGTGATCTCCCTTATGTCCAACATTGCAGCTCGTTTTTCGCAGGGATGCGCGAATGTCATAATGCGGACCCAGAGTCCAATCGCCTCCGTAATTCCGGGGCGATCGCTCCCTCAATCAGAAACTCCCGCGATCCGAACGGTTGCGGACAGGACTGTGAATCTACTGATGGGATCAGTTCAACCGATCTAAGCCATGAAGGGCTGCTTACACGGCTCCGTTGACACTCCCCGAGTGGCGGGTCAGTGAATCAATACCGCGCCCTCGCTGCCCCGGATTATAATGCGTTTGTTGAGGACTCCGACGTTTTCGTCGTAATCCGCTCCCTTTATGATCAGCGTCGCCCCGTTGCCGGCGTTCGAGTAGCCCTCCCAAAACGTGTTGTAGGGGCGCATCTGGGTGCCGTCCTCCTCGCCGGTCCAATCCTGGTCCACCCACACGGTCTCCAGCGGCATGCATTCGTACATGCCGCGTCCGTGGGTTACGGCGATCAGCGTGCTGTATGAGTGCCAGATCAGATCGGTGATTTCTGTGAAGACGGGACCCTCGTTGGATCCGTAGCGCGAGGTTACGTTCCAGTTTGCGCCCAGATCCTCCGAAGCGAAGAGACCGATGTCCGTGCCCAGGTAGATCCAGTCGGGGTTCGTCGGGTGGAAACTCGCGGCGGTGGCGTGCACCGTGGGGATCGTGTTCAGGCCGCTTCCCGGACGATGGGTCCAGCTGTCGCCCCCATTGGTGCTGAGATAAAGTCCGCTGTCTTCGTTGTAGCCGCCGGCGACGGCCAGGATCACATCCGGATCGTGGGGACTGATCTCGATGTCGGTGATGAAACGACTGGCGACGCCGCCGCCGTTGTTGTCGACCCTGTCCCAATCCACCGTCGTGTTCTCCGTCTTCCAGATCTGCCCATCGGTATAGCCGACCCAGACGACCTGTGAGCCCTGGGTCGGGCAGATCTCCACGGTGCTGCATAGGGGATTGCCGGGGCGCGGCTCCAGGCATTCGTTCCAGTTCGCGGCATGATCCGTCGTGCGCCAGATGCTTCTGCCCCCGCCGATGAGGGTGTAGGGCGACTGTTTGTCTATGGTGAACGGAGCGATGAAAAGGGCCAGGTCCGGATCGCCCGGGGCCTGAACTCCGGCGTCGGTGATGCCGTCGTGACTGTGGAAATAGCTGTATCCGCCATTCGTGCTCTTCTCGATCTGAAGATGGATGTACGCACCGTACATGATGGAGGTGTCGTCGGGATTGATGGCGGCGTAGCTGCCGTCACCGGTCTCCGCCTGATACCAGTCCTGGGCGCCGTCCTCGCGGCGAAAGCGAAGGTCGTCGTTGTCCTGCGTGCCGCCCAGGATGATGCTGCCGTCGGGGCTCACGTCGGCTCCGAAGAACTGGGTGATGCCCAGATTGTTGGCCAGGTTGATCCATCCGGAGTGCGATTCGGCCAGAAAGCCCTCAGTGTTCTTCTGCACGCCGCCGTCATTGCCGAAGAAAATGGTTCGGTCACCCTCGGGGTCGTAGCTGATGTGAGGCGTGATGACGTGCTGGTCGGCGTGAGCCGATGTACCGTGGTGGTAGCTGTGCCAGTCCGACATGCGGTGCAGAGACACTCCGCCGTTGATACTCTTGTACAGATCAAGGCCCCCGACAATGATGCTGGTGTCGAACTGGGGCTCCACCCAGATAACGTTGGCGTACCAGCCGAGAGTATTAAGGTGGTGGAGTGCGCTCCGCCGTGCCCAGGTCACTCCGTTGTCCTCGGAGCGCCAGATCTCCCCTCTCGGATCGTTTCCGTTCGGCACGTTGCAGGAGGCGTATACGAAATCGCTGTCGGTGGCGAAGGCGATCTCGCAGCGTCCTGTATCTCCCGGCAGACTGGTGGCTCCTCCGACCGCGAGATCCGTCCAGGTTCCCGGAGCGCCTCTGTCATTGGATCGATAGGCCCCGTGCCTGAAGCCGGCGATCACGATATCGGGATCGTCCGGGTCGAACTTGATATCCAGGGCCCCTCCGATGGAGGCGGGCGGATCATGCGCCGACCACCAATCTTCGCCGCCGTTGGTCGTGCGAAAGACCTGGCCGTTTCCGTCCTTGTCCATGGCGCAGGCAAGCAGGTAGCCGCTTTGGGTGGGGTGATGGGCGAGATCATTGACGAACCACATCTCGGGATCGATGGAATCTTCGAGCTGCACCCAGACTGCACCGCCATTGGTGCTCTTGAATATTCCGCCGCCGGGCAAGCCGTCGCTATTGCCGAAGCCCTCGCCGGTACCGGCGTAGATGATGTCGGGATCGTTGGGATCCATGGCCAGGCCGCTGACGGCCAGACAGGGCATGAGGTCGGTGAGGGGATACCAGCCGACACCGCCGTCATTGGTCTTCCAGACGCCGCCGCCGGAACTTGCGGCCCAGAGGATATTGCCGTTGTCCGGATGGGTCAAGATGGCCCGGACTCGCCCGCCGATGTTGCCGGGTCCCAACCAGTCCCAGTTCCAGAGCCCCGCATCGCGATCGCCGGTGGGCTGAGGCATTCGCTTCACGTGCTCCTTGGCCTCCAGCAGGAGTTGCGTGACGTTGGTCCCTTCAGGGTGGCTGCGAACCATTTTCCTGTAGTGCGCATAACCGTCAGGACGCTGGGGTTTCTTGTGCGTGCCCGCGAGTTTCGCCTCCTTGCGCGCGATCTTCGCATCGATCACTGCTTGGCTCCGCTCCAGGCCGAGTGTCCCGGGGTCGACCTCCACCGGCACCTCCGGATCGCGCGGCATGAGCAGCGCACCGAACACGCACAGGGTTACGACAACAGGCGGGATCCAGAGAAGTTTGCGGCGGGACATTACGCCTCCTCACCCTGTCGCCAGGGTTCACGTGGGCATTCCTTGACCCTCGGGGTTGTCCCCGGGGGATGGCGATCATGGAGAAGACCGGCGTGGCGTCAAAAAAGTTGCAGGGGCCGTCATCGCCTTCCATCGGGCGGGGCCAGCTCCAGCCGCTGGGCCAGGGAGGAGCGCAGAGCGACCCGCCCTCTGCGGATCCAGGAGCGCACTGTGTTCAGCGAGGCGTTCATCTCTTCGGCTATCTCTCGATAGGAGAGCATTTGGTGCAGGAACATATTCAGGGCGCGGCGTTGGTCGGCGTTGGGGATCTGGTTCAGGCAGAGTTCGTATTGGCGGCGGATCTCCGAACGCTCCAGATGTATCGCCGGCGATTCACCGGGATCTCCGGAAACGTCGGCCAGATGCGTGTCCGTGAGCTCCAGTCGCCGCCTGCTGTGCAGGTGGTTCAACTGATTGAGCATCAAGTAGTAAGCCCTCTTGCGGTACCAGGCCCAGAAGCAGCCGGGGCGGCGGTAAGCGAAGTCGCCCCTTTTCATCTCTTCGATCAGGCGGAGGATGACGTCATGGGTCCAGTCATGACGAAGTTGGCTGTCGGGGCAGAGGCGGAGGGCCAGGGCGAAGACGGCGCGATGACAGCGCAGGGCGAAGGTCGTCACGGCGTCGGCGTCCCCCGCACGAAGACCGCGAACCATATCGGCTTCGGATATGGGGCTTTGAGGGGGGATGGCGGGCGGGGAGCGGTACGGACGGGGGACGTCGACATCCGGAGCAGGCGATTCGCTCCAGTCGATATTCTTCGCAGCTGTTGCCATGATGCTCTCCCGTCAGTTGAAAATCCAGATCGTCGTAGAACTTTGGACGCAACAAAACGGAGAAAATGTCGGAGCTCTGCAACTTGTCGCGGCAATGTCAGGTCTTCTTTTCGATAACCTGTCGGGATGTCACCCGACTTGCCGCAATCCGCCCATCATGGGAACACTGGGAGGTCGCTTCTGCACAGATCCACACTCCTCAGATCCCTCGCGCTGACCCTGGTCGCCCTGCTCTGCCTGGCTCCTGGCTTGCGAGCCGACAGGCATTTGGGACCACAGGTTGTCGCCAGCGGTGGAGGCAGTATGACAACTGCCTCACGTGAGATGAAAATCTCAATAGGTCAGTCTATCATAGGCAGAACCGTCTCGGGTGATAAATCTTCCGGTTTGGGCTTCTGGCAGCAATTTGCTTTGGAATCCGTGGTCGGTATCGAGGAGGAGATTCCGGTGCTGGCCAACCGGCTTTTTCAGAATGTGCCCAACCCTTTCAATCCCAGCACGATGATCCAATTCACCCTGACGGAGCCCGCCGATGTGCAGTTGACGCTCTTCGATCTGCAGGGTCGTCGCGTAGCGGAGATACTGAACGAAAGTCGCTCCATCGGTGAGCACACCTTGAATTACCATCCCAGGAACCTGGCCAGCGGCGTCTACGTGTTGCGATTGAGCGCCGGAGATTTCCAGGAAAACCGTCGAATCGTTCTGCTCAAGTGAGCTTGTCCGCCTGCCGGACACCGGAGGTATGAACATGTACAGAATGTCGTTTGCGATCCTGCTGTCGATCCTGCTGCTCTCTTCGGCGGCTCTGGCCGAGGTTCCGCGGGTCATCACGGTTCAGGGTATTCTCACCGAGGATACCGGAGGACCCGTTTCGGATGGTCAGCACTCCGCGATATTCAAGTTCTTCCGAGGCGAGGATTCCGGTCCGCAGATCTGGGAGAGCGAGGAGGAGATCGCCACTGTACGTGGTCTGTTCAACCACAGCCTGACGCTCCCCGTCAACCACCAGGGGTTCTTCAACGACGAGATCTGGCTGGAGATAACGCTCTACGACGGCGGCGTACTCGAACCGCGCATTCAGTTGACGGCCGCACCCTTCGCCATGCGGGCGGCGGTGGCCGATTCGGTGGTCGGCGGCAGCAGCGGCGGTGGCGAGGATGATGACTGGGTGATCAACGGTGATGATATCGCTCATGCGAGCGGCCGGGTTTTTGTCGGCGTTACTGGGCGGGGAGATGCCCCGGAGCGCCGCACCACCGAGGAGCGCGATGATCGATATCCCTCCACGAGCAAGCTCTTTGTGCAGGGCACCAACGAGGGATTCTTCGCAAGGCTGATAGAGAACGACGTCGTTGCGGTCGGGCGATCCGCCATCTACGGCTCCCGTACGCGGCAGGTCGTCGCCCCGGGCGGCGGCTTCGCCGAGTGGCACACCAACACGGCCGTGACGGGCCACAACGAGTGGGGCGACTCCTACACGTTCGGTGTCGCCGGCTATACATGGGACGACTTTCCGCACACAGCCGGTGTTCTGGGCGCCTTCTACAACGGCACCAGCTATGCGGCGCTCGGATATCTGGATGCCAATTCCCGTCCTTGGAGTTTGTACACCGATTCCGACGCCAGAATCGGCGGCACGGCAGAGGTTGGCGGCTTCAAGATGGAGACGGGTGCTGCGGCGGGGTATATCCTGA
This sequence comes from bacterium, assembly GCA_024231955.1. Lineage (GTDB taxonomy): Bacteria > Krumholzibacteriota > Krumholzibacteriia > JACNKJ01 > JACNKJ01 > JAAEPZ01. Next base: position 332,205 of record JAAEPZ010000591.1, read on the forward strand.
CCAGTAACTCTTCAGGCGAAGCAAGCTGGCAGCTCGGCACCGGCAGCGGCAATGACGGCGACTGGATGGTCGCCGCCGATGATCTGTATCACGACGGCGGCGGGATTGTGGCCATAGGCACCAGCACTCCCGAGCCCATGACGAATAATGAGGCTGCGTTCCAGGTGGTGGGAATGGTCAATCCGGCGCTCCTCTTAGACGAGGTCTCCGGTTCCTTCAGTCGTTGGGCCATCTACAACCAGGCCTACTACGGGCGGCTCGTCTTCGGCCGGACGACATCGAATTCCGGTCTCGCGCCTGCGCTCATGACCTTGAGCGGCACCGGGCGCCTGGCTCTGGGAGGGCTCGACTCTGAGGCCAATCTGAAGGTGCCGGGCGGCAATGGCAACGTCTACAGCCACGAAGGCGACTTCAATGTAGGTGACGCGGATAACCAGTTCCGCCTGGGCGTGTTTACCTCCGGTGGGTTGATGGGCGAAGTGAACATGCGCGCCAACTCGAGCACAGGCACTGCGGCGCTCCACCTGGGCGTGGATGATCATGACGTCGTGCGGATCGGCACAATTGATGTGGACTTCGTCGATGCGAGCGGCACGCGCATGGTGCAGATTCACACCTCCGAGGCCGGAAACGATCTCGGTTCACGCATCGATCTCTACAGCACGACCTACGGCAATCCCATCCTGAGTCTGGACGCCCAGAGCTCCACCTCCGGCGGCGGCGCTACTATCAGTATGAAGCAGGAGACCGGCCTGACCGGCATGAACCTACAAGCTCAGGAGAACGGGTACGGTGGCGGGATTTTGAGAATGTACAATGCCTCAGGTCATCAATCGCTGACGCTGGACGCCCATTACAGCGCGTCCGGTACGAGCCGCGTGATCACCGATGCGCTGGAGATCACCGGCGGCGCCGATCTCTCCGAGCAGTTCGACGTGGTCGGCGGTAAGGGGCAACCGGAACCGGGCATGGTGGTCTGCATCGATCCCGGACGGCCGGGACAGTTGACTCTGAGCGGCAACGCCTACGACCGCCGCGTGGCCGGTGTGATCAGCGGCGCCGGCGATGTGCGACCCGGCATGTTGATGGGGCAGCGGGGCAGTGTGGCGGACGGCGATCTGCCGGTGGCGCTGGTCGGGCGGGTCTACGTCTGGGCCGACGCCTCGAACGGCCCCATCACCCCCGGTGATCTGCTCACCACCTCCTCCACGCCCGGACACGCCATGCGCGTGGACGACCATACTCGCGCGATGGGGGCGATCCTCGGCAAGGCCATGACCGGCCTCGATCAGGGACGCGGTCTGGTGCTGGTGCTGGTCTCTCTGCAATAAGCGGGATATGCGATCATTAGAATTGATAAGCCCCGGGTTCTTCGCCCGGGGCTTTTTTATGCGGAAGGATTGGATGAAGGTGCCTGGACCATTTAGAACGCCCGACCTCCATTTTGCTCGCGTTCGGTTTCGTGGATCAAGTTCGGGGAAACGACGATGGGTTTTCCCGAGACGGACAGGGCCGAGATATCCTATAGATTGACCAATATCGGCGAATACGATTCCGTCGAGCTGCGGGTCACGTTCCGCAACGAGATCGGGAGTACACTTACATTTCCCGATGATACGAATTTCCAACTCTGGTCCATCCCCGACGCTCACGACTTCGTCTGGGAGGACGAGGTGACTGTCATCGTCCTGTGTCCCCCTCAGGCTAGTTCCAGCACTCTCGGTCCAGTCGTCATCACCATGCTCTCCTCCGAGGCGACCTGGATCCCGTAGTCGGTTCGAAGCTCCGCATTCGAGGACCCCGGCCTCCCGGTCGGGGCTTTAAAGTAATTGATCCCGACGCGGTGAATCTGTATACTTCATTCACGATTGATTGATATTGAACCCAGGTATTCAGATTTCTGCAATGATTTGAGAGGTCAACCATGATCCGCGCCGCTCTTCTGATCCCCCTGCTCTGTATCATCACAGCTCTGCCGTGCGGAAGTGCGATTGCCGACGGCGGTGTCGCCATCGAGGATTTCCTTCATGTGGCCGGTAGTTGCCGAACCCCCTGGAAAGCCGACTTCATGGAGCTCCATGGCGATCTGGCATTCATCGAATCCGTTACGTCGCATGAGGAGACCTCCGACCTTCTCATCGCCGACTTCGAAGATCCTCTCGCGCCTGCGGCTCTCTCGACACTTGAGATCCCGGCCGGTGTCGACAGAATCGAGTTCGTTGACGCGTTCGCCTACATCTTGAGCGGCGGCGTGCTGAGTGTCGTTGATGCCCATGATCCAAACTCACTCACCCTTGCCAAAAGCATCGACCTGCCCGGGAACGCTTTCGACCTGATGCTGACGAGTAACTTCTGCGCTCTGGTCCAAAGAGAGGAGGGGATCGCGACGGTCCACTTCCTGAATATCGATGAACCCGGTAACCCGGTAGTCGTCTCCAACCTGCCCTTCGAAGCCGCCGGCTGCTGCATCGCGGCTGAAGGAGCTACGGCATACATCTACTACCGAGAGCCGGGAGCAGGATACTGCAGGATCCAGACCGTTGACGTGACCGTTCCCGCCGATCCGATTCCGCTGATGAACACACGCTACTCTGACAGCATCCCCTTCGAGCCCCACAAAGCGCAAATCCAGGGCGGCAAACTTGTATGTCACCTGAAATACCGCTACGGATCGTTGTGGAACTCCTGGGGGTGGCGCACCCGGGTTTTCGACATTTCCGTTTCGTCACCCGTGTTTTTAGGCAAGAACGGATACATTTCGCATCGAGGTGACGGCAACCTGAAACAGGTCGGCGCCCACTACTTCACTCTCATGACACACAAAATAGATACCGAACCTCTCAACTACGCCTTCAGCGCATTTCAGGTGAACGATTCCGAGTCTCCCGAACAGGTCGGCCATCTCAATCTTCCCCCGGCAATGCGGGTTTCGGATGCCCCGTCCGTCATCCCTTTCTGCTTCTGTGTCGACGGTGACGACATATTGATTGCGGTTGACGATGTTCTGCGGGTGATTGATGGAGAATCCCTGGTGTCGCCCGAACGGATCAGGAACACGAACCCCGACATTCGCAATCGGCTCTGGGCTCACGGAGAGCGTCTCTATACGTATGGAGACGGCAATCTCAACATCTACCAGACCTCACCCTCAACCCCATACCCGGAAAATCCCGTTGCGGTGGTCAACCTCCCCTACGTCTATGCCGACTTCCACTTCCATGACAATCACCTGTTCGCCGTGACGGATGCACATGTTGATGTCCACGACCTCACCAATCCGGATCATCTCCCCGTGATCAACGCGTTCGCCATTCAGGGTCCGCCCGTGACGTTGCGATTCAGTGAGGAGAAACTCTACGTTCGTGGCGAGGAGCAACTCCAGATCTTCTCGGTGGAGGATCTGACCGATATCGTTCTAAGTCAGACCATGCCGCTCGCGCTCGATCAGAGCGAGTACAACAACTACAACCGCTTCACCGTGAACGCATATGCCCTCTGTTCTCCCGGGGCGGACAACACCTTCTGCATCTACGACACAAGCGATACGAGCGCTCCCGTCGCCACACTGTCCTGCGACAACTCCTCGTGGGGGCGACCGTTGTTTGCGCAGCATGGGCCGGCGCTCTATCTCGTCCGAATCGATGAGGACAACTTGAATCAGGTTCTGATCGTCTACGACCTCTCGGACAGTTCGAACCCTATAGAGACTTCCCGTCTGATACTGCCTTCAAGCGTTACCGATTTGCTCATCAAGGATGACTGGCTCTATCTGCCCAGCGGTAGAGTAAAGCACTGCGGCGGCATGTATTGCTTCGAGACGATCGGCAGTATGCAGGTGTTCAATCTGTCCGATCCCCTCAACCCTCGGTCGTCCTGGTCCTGCTCCGCCGCTCCAGGCACAAGCCTTTTGGTGAATGACTATCACCTATACACCGAATACTATTTCGTAGGGGATATGGTGTATACCGGGTCAAGCGCTTTCCCCTTGTGCCGGGATGATTCGCCGATCACCCTCTCCTCCATGACCATGACCCCCGCAAGCGAAGGGACGATTCTGGAGTGGCAACTCGCCGAAAACAGCGATGTCGGATCATTTCGCCTGACAGCCCATACGGCTGACAATGTCCGGCGAATCGCCTGCGAAGAGATAGTGCCCGGTTCCTTCATCGCCCGGGATGTTGACCCCTATCCTCTGGACGCCTTTGAGATCACTTACGTTCTGGAATGCAGGGAGGAGGGCAACGACTGGTCGGAGTTGACGACACGAACGCTCGCGATCGACGCCGTCTCCGCGGCTCCGGCGATCCGGGGCAACTTCCCCAACCCCTTCAATCCGGAAACGACCATCAGCTTCAGTCTCCGGAGCCGGGAACAGGTTCTCTTGACGATCCACGACATCGCCGGACGTCTTGTGGATGTTGTGCTTGATGAAGCAATCGATCCCGGACGGCACGAGGTTGTCTGGAACGGACTCGACACCTTCGGCCATGAGCAATCATCGGGCCTCTACTTCGCCCGTTTGGTCGCGGGCGGCGAGATCAGCACGCAAAAGATGGTGCTGATCCGCTGATCGTCCGGCCGGCTGGACGATCCTCCGCTACCAAAACCGGGGACCGACGTGCGATCCCCGGCCTCCCTGAGCGCTGCCCTACTGTATCAACGCAACAGCGCTATGTCGCAAGAAGCAATGCTGCTCGCTTACATGATGAATTGAAGTTGCTGCGCAACTCCGATTAATCCGCAGAAATATCGTAAGCTCCCCTGCAAAGAGGACCGGCACGAGCTAGAGCTTTCTGGCATGTACAGTGACGGTACTCGCCTGACACACTAAACTGGAATCACCCGATAAATCGGGGGCGATTCACTAGATTGAGATGGTGACATACAGCCCGATGTTCTTGCCGCCGGCTTTTAGTGGCTCACCCTCAAATACATATTCTATGACTGTATACCGAACACTAACCGCCACGTTATTTCCGGCATATCCGACATCAAGACAGTACCCGAGGGCATCGTCGAACTTGAAGGATTCCCCGGTGACTATTTTTTCATTCAGTGTCGGGTTCAGGTGATTGACAAGGCCGCCGCCCAAACGCACGACATCGTAACGGTAGTAAAGAAGGCTCTCAACAGTACAGCGCTCGAAAGTCGTCTCCTTATCATCGATTCTTTTGCTTCGGTGGACCTTCCATCCCAGCGTCAGCTCCAACTCAAATGGGATGGAGTCAAAACCATAGGAACCACCCAGAAATAGCTGGGCGCCCGTTCCAGCCTTTATATCGGAGGTTCCCTCCGAAGAATAGGGCAGTCCCGGAGTGATGATGTCATATGTGTAATTCACCAGTTCATCGCCACCCACCATTCCCCCCGCTCCCAGAAGAAAATGAAAACGGCGCTCTCCCTCTTCCGGAGGGTTTTGAGCGTAAGCCAAAGAGCTGGCAAAAACGGCGAGGAAAAGGCAGATAACGTTGGTGATGGTTTTGAATCTCATAACTGCCATCTTTCAGGGTTTGATTCTTTATCTGATTCTATCACATCAAAGCCACTGTGAAAAGTTAGGAGCCTGTGCCTTGTCCTTATTCGGATTTTCAGTAAGGAGCTTATCAGACTCTGAGTGGAGGCCCATAAAAGAGGCGTCAACTCAGCCACAGTAGACTGAGGATGGGTGCCGACTCCCCGTCCGCAGGTCATGATGCAATTGCTAACCTTCGACAGCCTGAACATCCTGCCGCTTGATCACCACCAGAGTGATATCATCGGACTGAGGACTGCCCTTGGTGAAGCTGTTGACGCTCTTCAGGATCGCCTCACGAATCTCAATGGCCGACAGGTGGGCTTTATCCTTGAGGACCTGCAGCAGCCGCTCTTCGCCGTACATATTGCTGTCGTCAACCACCTCATCGACATCATCGTCCGCGGCAACCGAGTCGGCAGCGCCGTCGGCAGCGACATCCAGGTCGTCACTGACTATCGTAACCTCCGCTTCGGTGATGCCGTCGGTGAAGAGGATCAGCACATCGCCGGGATCCATGTGAACGGTCTCCTGCTTGTAGGACATCTTCGGCAACATTCCCAGAATCAAACCGCCGGTTTCGAGCATCAACACCGAACCGTTTTTCCTGAGGAGAATCGGCGGATTGTGTCCCGCGTTTGTGAGTGTCAGGTTGGCGTTGTTGGTGTCGAGCAGGCAGTAGACGAAGGTGGCGAACATGTTGTCGTCGGTTGAGCGAACGAGCAGATCGTTTATCCTCTGCACCACCTCCGCAACCGTACTGGGGTGGATAACCTGCCCCTGCAGACTGGCTTGCAGGTTGGACATCAGCAACGCCGCGGGCACACCCTTGCCCGACACGTCGCCGATTGCGATGCCCGTCCGCCCCGCACCCAATCCGAGGAAGTCGAAGTAGTCGCCGCCGACCTGCCGACTGGGCAGACTGGTGCCCGTTATCTCAAACCCGGCCAGGCTGGGATCGGAGTGGGGGAAGAGCCGCTCCTGGATGTTGCGCGCCATAAGCAGTTCCCGCTCCAGCCGCTCGCGGTGGACGGCCTCCTGCCGCCCCTGCTTGATCGCCTGAGTCATCTCGTTGAACGAATCGGCGAGGTCGCCGAATTCATCCTCGTTGGGGATATCCACACGTGAGGAGAGGTCGCCTCTGGCGAGTTTCAGGGTGTTGGTGTGCAGAGCTTTCACGGCCGAAGTGATCCCCCCCGTGATGCGTGTGCCGAAGTAGATCGCCATGATCATTACGAACAGCAGAGTGCCGGTGATGATCAGGAAGCCGACCATGATGCCGCGACTCACGGGATTTTCGCTGTCGAACAGATCACGCCGCAGATCGGCTGGTCGCATGCGCAGATGCAGTACGATGCTGCTGTTGGTGAAATAGTCCTCGTTCAGGTTGATGCAATTGACGGAAGCTACGCCGAACCAGAACCCCTTTTCCGCAAAACTGTCGGAGAAGTTCGCCTTCTCGGATCGCACCAGGTGGCCGGAGATGTTGCGGGTGGAATCGAAAACCGCTTCGCCCACCTCATCCTCATCGTCGCCATCGACGGAGATGGTGCCGTGGATGCCCAGGGAGAGCGTGACGTCGCCGGCCAGGATCGTGGACAGGTAATCCATGGTTTCGCTCGATACGTGATAGCCCCGGATTGAGGGGGTGCCCTGCTCCACATCCTCCAGCTTGAGCAGCCAGAGTTCCGATCCCACGCAGAACATCATTGTCGTGTCGGCGGGATTCCAGAAACGATCCTCCCAGGTCGTCATCGGGGGCGTGACTATGAAGTGATAATCATCCTCGTCCTCACCTTCGAACTCGATGGCGGGGGTGGCAAACTCCTCACCCGTATCCTCGGGCAGCGCATCCTCCGCGCCGACAACCGCCAGGAACCGGGGCAGCCAGTCGGGTTGTCCACTCATCGTATCGCCTGCTCGATAGGTGATACGCTCCGCCCAGGGGATCGCATCCAGTGCGAGATTCTGGTCGTGCGTCTCGCACCAGTTGTTGATGATCGATTTACCCCTGTGTGCTCGGCCTTCACCCATCAGGCTCCAGGTTCCGATCAGGGCGATTACGCAGAGCAGAAGGATGGGCACCAGCGAGATGAAAATGGCACTGGCCGCCAGTTTGGGTTTGATGCGCATGAAGTGCAGACGCATGTGGAGGAATATATTGATTACGGAGAGAACCCAGAACACACGCAGGAGATGCACGGAGTAGATGATGATGCTTTGCGAAAGCTGCATATGCCAGGCGACGTTGTCGTCAAACGACATCCTCCTGTTGATGAGCAACAGGGTCAGCGTCGTCAGGCCCAGTAACCAGACTGCGGCGCGCCGCCGCGAGGTGAGATAGCGATAGGTGCGATAGCGGCGGAAGAGGAGAAAGAGAACCGATACGGTCATGGCGCCAAGGTAGCCGCTGAAGAACCAGGGGCTGATCAGCACGCCAGCAGCACTGATGAGCAGAAAGATGCTCCAGATGCGGTGTCCCTTAACAGAGAGCAGCAGAAACCGGACGGCGAAGTACCAGGCGCCGCCCGCCAGTGCGGCCTGAACCCAGGTGCCGAGCACAGGGATATCCTTGAAGAAGATGTCGACGATTCCGGTCAGAATACTTAAGACCACAGCACGGAGGATGTAGCGCCAACTGATGAAATTCATCGGCGAGACCTTTTGATTGCGGGTGGCCTCGATCTGGAACAGCTCCTCGGACATCACTTCGGTCAGGGAATCGGATGATTCGGCCATTGTCCAGGTTCTCCTCTTATCTGTGTTGTGACGCCGTGAGTTTTCAACCGTGATCCACTATCACCCGCCAACGCGGAAAAGGCAAGCGCTAGAGCAAATCAAATCGCCCCCGGTCGTTAAACCGGGAGCGATGGTTGAGAATCTCTGCCGGATCGGCTGCCGTTAATTCTGTTTCTTCATGCTCAGGGAGATCCGTTTGCGAGCCAGATCCACCTCCAGTACGCGCACCCGCACCGTCTGCTGCACCTTCACCACCTCGGCCGGGTCGCGTACGTAGCGATCGGCGAGCTGGCTGATATGGACCAGACCATCCTGGTGCACGCCAACATCCACGAAAGCGCCGAAGTTGGTGACGTTGGTGACGATGCCGGGCAGGACCATGTCCGGCTCCAGATCCTCGATCTTGTCCACACCCTCCGCGAAGCTGAAGGCCTCGAAGCTCTTGCGCGGGTCGCGCCCCGGACGTGTGAGCTCGCTCATTATGTCCTTCAACGTCGGCAGCCCGACACTGTCTGTGATGTAATCCTTGAGTGTGAGCCGTTTCCGCTGCTCGGGATCGGCGATCAGCTCCTTGATTGAGCAGCCGAGATCCGCGGCCATCTTGTCCACGATTTTGTAGCTTTCCGGATGGACGGCGCTGGCGTCCAACGGATTCTTCCCATCGAGGACGCGGAGGAATCCTGCCGCCTGCTCGAACGCCTTCGGCCCCAGACGCGGGACCTTCTTGACGTTGACCCGCGAGGGGAAGGCGCCGTTCTCATCGCGCCAGGCGACGATGTTGTGGGCCAACTGGGGACCAAGCCCGGAGACATAGGTGAGCAGGTGTTCGCTGGCGGTGTTGAGATCGACGCCGACCCGGTTCACGCAGCTCATCACGGTGTCATCCAGACTCCGCTTGAGTTGCCCCTGATCGACATCGTGCTGGTACTGTCCGACTCCGATGGACTTGGGGTCAAGTTTCACAAGCTCGGCCAGAGGATCCATCAGCCGCCGACCTATCGACACCGAACCGCGCACGGTGAGGTCATGATCCGGGAACTCCTTGCGGGCGATCTCGGATGCGGAGTATATCGACGCACCCGACTCGTTGACCATCGCCACCACGATGTGTCCGGGCAGGCCGAGGCTGCGAATGAAGGTCTCCGTTTCCCGACCGGCGGTGCCGTTGCCGATGGCGATTGCCTCGATGCCGAATCGCTCCACCAGCGCCATGATAGTATGGCCCGCCTCCTCGACCTTCCGTCCGCCTGTGTGGGGATAGATCGCCGTATTATGCTCCAGCTTGCCCTGGGCATTGAGGCAGACGACCTTGCACCCGGTGCGGAAACCGGGATCGATCGCCATTACCCGCTTCTGTCCCAGGGGCGAAGTGAGCAGCAACTCATCCAGGTTGGCGGTGAACACGCGGATCGCCTCTTCGTCGGCGATCCGCTTCATCTCCATCCGGATCTCGGTCTCCATCGAGGGGGCCAGCAGGCGCTTGTAGCTGTCGGTGGCGGCCAGCGCCACCTGTTCGGCCGCGGGCGTGTTGTTCTTGACGAAATGGTGCCGCAGGATCCCCAGCGCGCTCTCCTCATCGGGAACCACGCGGAGGAAGAGGCAGCGCTCCTTCTCGCCGCGGAACATGGCCAGCACCCGATGGGAGGGGGCGCTCATCACGCTCTCATTCCAGTCGAAGTAATCCTTGAACTTTGCCCCCTCGGCCTCCTTGCCCGGCACGATCCGGGAGGCGATCAGACCGCGCGAGGTGAAGAGGTCGCGGATATCGGCACGGGCGCCGCCATCCTCGTTTACCTTCTCGGCTATTATGTCCCGCGCGCCGGCCAGAGCCGTCTCCGTATCGGGGACACCCCTCTCCTCGTCGATGTAGGGCGTGGCCTCGGCCACAGGGTCGATCGCCGGTGATGTCTCCTGAGCCAGGATCAGATCCGCCAGAGGCTCCAGGCCCCGTTCGCGGGCTATCGTGGCGCGGGTCCGCCGCTTGGGGCGGTAGGGCAGGTAGAGGTCCTCCAACTCGGTCAATGTCTCCGCCGCCCGAATTTCGGCCTCGAGATCGTCATTCAACAGCTCTCGCTCCGTGAGCGACTTGAGAATGGCGTCGCGCCGCTTGTCCAACTCCTCAAGCTGCTGCAGACGATCGCGAATTGCAGTGACTGCCACTTCGTCCAGCGAACCTGTGGCCTCCTTGCGGTAACGCGATATGAACGGGACAGTGGCGCCCTCGGTCAGCAGGGCTGCGGTGGCGTTGACTTGAGTGATCTGAAGGCCCAGCTCCTGGGCGGTTACCTGGATATGCTTCTCATTCACCTTGGCGCACATTCCTCGCGTTTGGCGCCGCTGCACAACCTGCCGGGAGGCGGCTGGAGCGGACGCGTTCCATGACTCCGCCGGATTCGTCTCCAGTGGCCGACGGGGGCCGCATAATGGACCGAAGCGGGCGGAGGATCAAGTACTCAATCGAGTCTTTCCTCGATTGAACCTCTATTCAGCTTGAAAGAAACGGGCCGTTCCTTTTAGGTTGTTAGTCTCGCCAACCAGGAGTCGCCATGACAGCTTTCAAGCATCCAGTATTGTTCTTCGAACCAGCCGGAATCCGCAGGTTCGGACCGCCGATTGACACTCGCCCCGTATGGGAGTTGCGTGTCGGACCGGTAACCGTCGGGGAGGTCCTGACCTGCCGGTTGGGTGATGAACCCATTGTCGGTTTCTGGACCCGTGAGGAAATAACACCGGTTTGTCCCCGCCCGCAAACCGGGTTCTTTGACGCCGACAGCATTCTGCTGATCGCCGGCCATCACCTGCCCTTCGTGGATTCCTGGTGGGACGATCTGACCAGGCTCGAACCGGGACAGTCGCTTGAGGTTGCCGGAGAGGTCCTCGCGCTCCATCTCGATGGCCCCGCCGCGTTGCGGTACCTGAAGGCTCTTGATCATAGCGCGGAGATCCCCGCACCTGAATCGGTGGCGATTGAGGGTCCCTATGGTCCCCTGATCCGCTATTGGTGGGAGCTGCATGAGTTGGCGCCGCGCAGCCTGGAGTGGCACATCGCCATGCGGGGCATCCGGTCCGAGGGGGGGGATGACACCCCGGACAGCGAAGGCTGGATGAACAACGACGACCTCTACCTGCATGAGACCGTGCGGATAGATACCGGCGTCAACGTGGATACCGGTGGCGGACCCATCATGATCGACGCGGAGGTGGCGATCGGCACGGGCAGCTATATCAAGGGACCCTGTTACCTGGGGCCCCGCACGCAGGTGAAACCGCTCACCCAACTCATGGGCGGCTGCTTCTGCGGCCCCGAATGCCGTTTGGGGGGGGAGATCGCCAACACGCAATTCCAGGGGTACGCCAACAAGGGGCACCATGGCTTCCTCGGTCACTCCTTTGTCGGTGAGTGGGTGAATCTGGGAGCGGGGACCACAAACAGTAATCTGAAGAACAACTATTCGGATGTCCGTGTGGAATACAATGGCATGCAGATCGACACGAAGCGGAGCTTCCTGGGTTGTTGCCTGGGTGATCATGTCAAAGTGGGGATCCAGGGGAGGATCAATACGGGCAGTGTTCTGAGCACCTTCAGCAACTGGTTCGGCACAGGCTTCCCCCCGAAATGGTTGCCGCCGTTCTCATGGGGCGGCGACGACGGGATCTCGATTCACCGGCTTGTCGATGCGGAGGTTACCGCGGCCAGGATGTTCGAGCGCCGGGAGTATGATCCGGGGCCGGAGCTGATCGCCATCTATCGAAGTATCTTCCAGAAAAACGAGGAGAGCAGGAAAGAATTCTGATATTTTCGCAATCTCAGGATTGCGGCAACCGCCCCTTGCGGGGCGGTTTTTGTTTTGGAATCCACACTCTCGAATGATGATGGTTGCCAGGAATATCGGGAGAATTTGAGTCCCCGAGAGAGGAAAAGATGTCATGCCGGGACGAATCTATTGCAGGATGAAACGCTCAGCCCTGCCGGTGTGACCTGTTGTTGACGTTTGTATCCAAGAATCATTCGAGTTGACGTAATGCTCTAATGTGTCTGGAAACAGCGCGTTAGGGTGGGCACTTCCAGTGTGTGGCGAGGGTCGTGGTGGTGTGATGTCCCAGATGGCCCCAGTCTTGATAAGGCGGGGCTGGCATTTCCCTGCCCTGTTCGAGCTTATCATTCCGGGGGCCCATTCCCACTCTAGTGTGCTGCGCTTTTCCGAGTTTGGTTCTACGACAAGGGCGGGGTTTCTTTTTTCTTAAATGAGATGGAAGCCCTAAACTATTATCTTGATAGGGTTTGACAAAGACCAGAGTTGATGATATGTTGGTTCCCAAGGTTTGATCGGAGACTGACGTTGCGCTGGCGACCATAGTCAGCCAAGCAGAAGCAAGGGGAATCGATGACAAAGGCCGACCTTGTTGAGGAGATCTCCTCACACGTCAATCTTAGTAAGAAAGACTCCGGTATCGTCGTTAATCTTGTCCTTGAGAATATCAGTATTGCACTGTCTCGGGGGGATAAGGTTGAACTGCGAGGGTTTGGCAGTTTCCGTGTGAAACAGCGCCGAAGCCGGAGGGCCAGGAATCCCAGGACGGGGACATCAGTCTTTGTCCCGGCCAAGCTGGTCCCTTACTTCAAGGCTTCCAACGAATTGAAGTCCCTGGTCAATCCTGCAGACGATAAGGATGAGAGCCAGGGTAGTGAGGCTCAGGTCTAGAACCCGGAGCCTGTACCCGGACGCTATCCATTACATTCGCCACTGGTAGGGCCCTGCGGGGTCTTGGTGTGTTCAAACGAGGTAGAGACAATGCCCAACGGCAGGAAGCGCAAGCGCAAGAAGATCGCAACTCACAAACGTAAGAAGCGCATGCGCAAGGATCGTCATAAGAAGAAGTAGGCGCATTGCGCGATTATACTGAATCGATCCTGGACCTGCTGAGGAGGTATAAGGGCGGTCTTTCGATCAAGAGAGTCGCCCGCCTTCTCGGTGTGCCGCGCCAGGATTATAGACGGTTTCGCAGAACGATGCTCCAGATGTTGGGGAGAGGGATACTTCGCCAGCATCGGGAGCGCTTTCTTTTGATACAACCCGACCGTTCAGGATCGCCTCCAGTTGGGGGTGGTGACGTGGACCCCGGGGTTCCCGGCCGTCGCGAAAGACGAGGCGGGAGAGAGCACCGTTCATTGAGCCCCCGTCGCAGACCCGGTGGACATTCTCCACGCAAGATCAAACGGCTGCCCGCTGGTTTTCGACCCGAAAGTGTCGAGAAGGAGCGGGCTGTCGGCGTAGAGGGGATTTGCGAGGAGTTCGAATTACCCTCCCCCTTTACGCGTGCCGTTTTGCGCGAGGCCGGACGGGTGGCGGAGATGGATGTCACCGGCAAGGCCGGACGACTTGATCTCAGTCACCTGACCACGATCACGATAGATCCTGCGGATGCCCGTGATCACGATGATGCCGTGAGTCTCGAACTCCTCCCCGACGGAACACGCCGCCTCGGCGTACATATCGCTGATGTTGCCGAGTATGTCAGGGAGGGCACGGCACTGGATCGTGAAGCGTTTCTGCGCGGCAACTCCACCTATTTCTACCTCGATACGATACCCATGCTGCCGGAGATTCTGTCGGGCGCGATGTGCTCCCTCAATGATCGGGATCTGCGGCCGGCGGTCTCGGTGCTGATCGACTATGATCGGCAGGGGCGGGTTCTCAAGACGACCTTCGCGGAGACACTGGTTGTGGTGGATCGAGGATTGAGCTACGTGGAGGCCGAGAGGGTGCTGAGCGGGGGCGATGATGATCTCGCCGGCCTGCTCGGGGAGATGGCGAAGCTGGCGAATGAACTGATCCGCCGACGCAGGGATGACGGCAGTCTCCATTTCGAGCTGCCGGAGATTGTCCCCATCGATCATGGTGATGGCGTTGAGGCATTCAGGCCGTCGCCGATTCTGGAGAGTCACCGTCTTGTCGAGGAGTTCATGCTGGCGGCCAATCATGAGGTGGGGCGACTGCTGCGTGATCAGGGTGTACCGCACCTGGTACGGGTTCATGAACCGCCCGACCCCGATGATGTCGAGGAGCTCGTGCTGCAGATGATGCGGCAAAAGGTCAACTGGCGACCCTCGGGACAGATCAGCAGCCACGACTATCAGCAACTGGCTGTGCAGATCATGAAGCGGGAGGGGAGCGGTCGCCTGCTGTTCAAGCTACTCAGATCGATGAAGAAAGCCTGCTACTCCGTCCCGGATCATGGGCACTTCGGCTTGGGCTGGTTCAACTATCTCCATTTCACGAGTCCGATTCGACGCTATGCGGACCTGATGGTTCATCGCCTGCTCAAGGACCTCATCTCCGCCCGCGCGGTGGATGACGGTGGCATCAGATCCCTCACGCACAGTCCTGGAGGCACAGAGCGAATCCGTAAGCCTGCCAAGGACAGACGGGATTACAGTGAACTCTTCAGGCATGGCGGGCGGCATCGGCGGCGAGGTTTGCGTGATGTGGCTTCCGCTATTAATGAGCGGGAGATCCTCTCCCTGAAGGCTGAAAGGGAGGCCCTGAAGCTGGAAATGGTGCTCTGGGCCCGGAATCATATGGGGGAGAGCTGCGCTGCCGTGGTGTTGGAGGTGCTACCCACCGGGTTGGTGCTGCAGTTGCCGGAAAGCGGCGTTGAGGGGTACATCCCCGCTCAGTATCTTGGGGATGAGTACTTTGCCTGGCGCGAAGAGCGTGAGGAATTGCGCGGCGAAAGGACCGGAAAGGTCTTTGCGGCGCAAATGAAGCTGGTGGTGAGGATCGTCAACGCCAATCTCTTTTCGCGCAGGACGCAGTTTTTACTTGAGGAAGATGGGCAGGCAAACGAAACTACAGATAGTTGACCTGGGATCAGGCAAACTCGAACGAAGGGCATGGACTCACCAGGAGGGTGTGTTTTGAAGGAACGCAGACGTGCAGAGAGAGTGGATGCCAGTCTGAAGCTGGAATTGAGATTACCGGGGATGCCGAATGCGTTCCTGGGAGAGAGCATCAACATCAGCTGCAACGGAATCTACTTCCAGACCGAGTACTTCATGGAGGAGGGGACTCGTCTGCCCATGCATATTATTCTGGGTGGCGAAAAGAATATTGAGGTGGCGACTATCTGCCCCGATGGTGTAGTGGTGCGCTGTACTCCGGAGGAGGACGATCCCGCATGCAAGGAATACCATGTTGCATGTTTCTTTATGGAGATATCGGATGATGATCAGGCTACATTAGATACATATATTGCATCAAAGCAACCAAGCGGGGGAAAGTAATTACTCCTCTCTGCTGAAAGATACTCAAGCCGACCATTCATCTGCCGATACCTTTTCTAGACGAATCTTCAGTAATTGATGGGATTTCTGAAAAGAGGTATCTGCATATGCAGGACACTCATTCTGTTGCCGGAATTGTAGAAAAGAAAGCGCTTCAGAAGAAGGCGCTTGCGATGATTGAAAGTATGCCCAGTCTGTCGACTGTAATTGGTGAATTCCTCGAACTTGCCAGTCGGGAGTACTTCACGGCCAAGGATTTTGAGAAAGTACTGATCAAGGACCAGGCGCTGGTTGCGAGACTCCTCAAAGTTGCCAACAGCAGCTTCTTTGGTAGCTCCAAATCCATTAATGCCGTTCATGAGGCCGTCGTTCTGATCGGTCTGGACAACATGAAGAACATCGTATATTCCGTCAGTTCAAGCGGGTTGCTTACCAAAAGGCTCAAGAACTATCAATATGCCGATCAGGGCTTCTGGCTCCACTCAATGGCTGTGGCCGTTACCTGTCGTATCCTGGTGGAGGGGAATCCCAATTCGCCGATCAACAGCGAGGAGGCCTTTGTCGCCGGGCTGTTGCATGATATCGGCAAGCTGATTCTCGATAACTTCCTGGATGCCGAGTCGGGGCCTCGTGATGTCAGCATCAGTGAAGAGAAGGAAGCTCTTGGCGTCAGCCACTGCAAACTGGCGGAAGTCATCCTCAAGAAATGGCGAATTCCCCAATCTATTCAGAGTGCGGTGCGACACCACCACGAACCTGATGTGCAGAGTGCAGAGCAGCATGGTGCCGTACTGGTGAACCTGGCTGATCGGCTCTGCAATGGCTGGAACATCGGGGTTAATAGCCTGATGGATCTCGGTGCCGAAATCGATAAAGCCGAATTCGATGCTGAACTTCAGGCTCTGGATTTCAAGTCGGATCAGTTCAATGAGACCCTGTATTTGCTCAGGAAGAAACTGGCCACATTAGATAAGTTCTACGAGGAAGCATGATTACCACTCCTGCCAGTGAAACTCTCAGTTGGCAGATTAGTCTCTTTGATGTGGACGATCTGGAGGAATTCTATAGGGAAGTTGCTTCGATCCTGCACTGCAATTTCGACGTGGACAGCTATGAGATTCGCCTCTATGACCGGAAACACAAGCTCTTCCCCGAGTACAGACATGGGCCGGCATTCGGCAAGGAGATCGGTGGGGCTGAAGTTCAGTTGCCCCTGCTGATCAAGGGTGAGGATTTCGGCCTGATCCGGATGCCCGCCTCGGAGGTCTGGAATTCGGCGGATGGGGAGGCCTTCACGATCGTCGTCTCCCTCGGATTGTTTTTCCAGAAGATGATTGACGAACAGAGTCGTCAGATCGACAACGGCCTGGCACATATCCAAGCTTTGAAATCCCTGGGTGAGTTACTCGGTGAACTGGATCAGAATCTGGTGCTGAATCGCACGATCAAGTTCTTCATCGATTTGGTCGAGGCGGATGTCGGCTCCGCCATGCTCTACAAACACAACAAGCCGCTGTTGGAGATCCGTCAGGGGCTGCCCGAATCGGTGCACAACCTGTTGATTGCCGCCTGCCGCCGTGGGAGTGTGGAGCGGAGAGGATATATGGAGAATGTGATTCTCGATGACATGTCCTCCAACCAGTTCAACCTGAATACCACAATGCGCATCCCCCTAGATCTCAAGGCACCCTACAGCGGTGAGATCTTCATCGTTTCCGGCGATGAATGCGATTTGAATATCCGCCAGCAGGAGCTTATCTCCTCCTGCCAGGTGATCGGGAGTATGGCGCTGCAGAAGAGCCTGGATCATGAAGAGCAGATCCGGCAGCATCGGCTCAACGAGCAACTGATCGTCGCTCGGGATATCCAGCAGCAACTGCTGCCCGGGGCGCTGCCGACCATGAGTAGTCTTGAGGTGGTTGGCCACAGCATGCCTGCGCTCTATGTCGGCGGCGACTATTACGACGTGATGAGCAAGGGCGACAAGGATCTCATCGCCATCATAGCCGACGTTTCCGGCAAGGGGGTCCAGGCAGCCATGCGGATGAGCGGCTTCCGCTCCATGCTGCACAGCCTGGCCTGGCAAGACCTGGGGCCGGGTGAGATCCTCACCAGAATCAACGAATTCCTAGTTCGGGATTCGGTCAGTGGACACTTCATCACGGCCTGCTGCCTGATGTTCCGTGAGGGGTGCGATACGTTCGACATGGCTGTCGCCGGGCATGAACCGGTTCTCAAAGTGGATAGGAACGGTAAGGCGATTTTCATCGAAGGTGAGCCCGGATTGCCACTAGGGCTGAAGTCCAGCGACAGTTATGCCGAAACAGAACATAAGCTGGGTCCCGGTGAGCGCCTGTTGATGTATACCGACGGGATAACCGATACGTGCGATGAAAAGGGTATGCGCTTCGGGACAGAGAGGATGATGGAAAGTTTCAAAGGGGGGGAGGGGATGACCACGGAGGAATCCCTGCGTAAGCTCTTCTCCGAACTCGAGGATTTCAGGGGCCAGGCTGCGTGGGCCGATGATCTTACGGCGCTTACATTTAATCATATAGAGAGAGGTAGTTGATTATGGAAGTTGAAATCTATGAGGGCGATGATCTCGTCACTTTACAGGTAAAAGGTGAGATTGAAGTTTATTCGTTGCCGGAGTTTTCGAAGATCGCCGAAGCCCAGCTGGGCATCGCCAAGAGAGTAACGCTGGACCTGGAGAAACTCGATTATATCGACAGCTCCGGTCTGGGATATATCGTGACCTTGCATGAGCGCCTGCAGAAGAATGACCAGGAGCTGGTTCTGATCAATCTGCAGTCACACGTGAACCGTGTGTTCAAGATCACAAGACTGGATCAGATTCTCTGCATCGCCAGCCAGGAGCCCGTTGGCTAGACGAAAACTGGCCAGTCGAGACTAAATTCTGATCACAGCCGGGTGGAATTCTTTTCCACCATGGCTGGCCTATATTTCCCCATCTGGCCACCTCTGCCGGATGCCGGGGCGCAATCCTATATATAACAACAGAATAAGTCTTCCCTATTCCCTATGAGGTCATGGCATGGAGCTTGATTACGTGGGGTGACGAGTATTGCGTCGTGGAGCAACGCGATAGCGTCAGGGAGAAGCAAATGATAAAGGCATTACAGAGCGGCGGCCGGGCCATGCAGGTCCAGGCGCAGCGGCATGAGATAATTGCCAACAACCTAGCCAACGCCAATACCCCCGGCTTCAAGAAGCTGATCGGGCGGGTGAACTCGCAGCTGGCGAGTACCGCCGGGACAGCCGAGACGGGCGGCAGTGGCCTGACACCACAGTTGATCGTGGACAGCGTACCCAGTACCCGGGGCGGCGCCCTGCAGGCTACCGGGAATGCGCTCGACGCCGCGATTGTCGGCGATGGCTATTTCCTCATTGAAACCCCCGACGGCGAAATGCTGAGTCGTGACGGCAATTTCACGCTGAACGCTCAGGGGGAACTTCTCCATTCATCAGGATATCCGGTTTTGGCTGACGGCGGCGCAATCGCCATCCAGCAGCAGGGGAGCATCCTGCCCGACGGCACCATCCTTGACGGTGACCTGGTGGTGGGACGTCTGTCGCTGGTCAGGCCGGCCGCCGGAGGCGAATTGCGCTCCGAAGGCAACAACCTGAGCAGTATTGCGGGTGAAATCGAAGAGGTGCCGGCCGAAGAGATCAACATCGTCTCGGGCCACGTAGAGGGTTCGAACGTGGATGCCATCGAGGAGATGGTGCGGATGATCCAGGCATTTCGGGCTTATGAGATTGCCCAAAAGGTGACCCAGGCAGCCGATGACACTTTGAAAACCGCTGTTGAACGTGTGGGCGTTGTACGCGCCTAGACATAATGTGGATGCTGATCGCGTCCACCGGGAGAAGCGCACATGATTAAAGCACTATCCACTGCCGCCAGCGGCATGAAAGCGCAGCAAACCAATGTGGACGCCATCGCCAATAACCTGGCGAACGTCAACACCACCGGTTTCAAGCGCTCACGTGTGCAGTTCAAGGATCTCCTCTATCAAACCCTGACGCCGAATCAGCGGGAGACCGCCGCGGCCGGCATCAAGTCCATACAGCTCGGACACGGTGTGCGGATCGCGGCCATCCAGCGTGAATTCGAGCAGGGACCGACCAGAATGACCGGCAACGCTCTCGACATGACGATCAGCGGCGAGGGGTTCTTCCGCGTCGAGATGGCCGACGGGTCCTACGCTTATACGCGAGACGGCAGCTTCACGATCGATGCCGACAGCACGATGGTGACGTCGAGCGGCTACAAGGTTGCCCCCGGTATCATTTTTCCCGACGGCACCCAGGAGGTGGCCGTTGCCGAGGGTGGCCTGATCCAGGCTCGGGCCGGTGGGGAGGAGGTCGCCGAGGAGATAGGCACCCTGGAGATATATCGGTTCGCCAATCCCGCGGGCATGAGAGCCATCGGCGGCAACCTGTTCGTCGAAACCGAGGCCAGCGGCATCCCCCAGACCGGCGAATCGGGTGCCGAGGGGTTCGGCACGGTTGAGTCGGGGATGTTGGAGACGAGCAATGTGAGTGTGGTGGAGGAGATGGTGGCCATGATCGAAGCGCAGAGGGCCTATGAGCTGAACTCCAAGGCGATTCAGACCTCTGAGGATATGCTAGCCCTCGTAAATCAGTTGAAGCGATAGGTGTAACTGAGTGAAATACTGCATGATACGATATGTGGCGATTGCGATCATCTCACTGATGATCATGAGCCTGTCCCTGGATCCGGCCATGGCCGGTCAGGGGGATCTGCACTTGAAGGCCAGGGTGGTGTGCACGGGCCCGGAACTGACCGTTGGGGATGTTCTGACCGATTGCACCAATAGTGATCTGGCCGCGATCGTCATCATGCGCAGTCCGGAGCCGGGCGAGAGTCATCGAGTGTCCCGCAACCGTCTGGAGCGGATGCTGATGGCCAAGGGGTGGCGTGGTCGTCTCAGTGGGGCCGAATACGTTGAGCTGGGTTGCCCGGGTGTTCAACTGGATCTGACCGCTCTACGGGAACCCGTCGAGATTCGGATCGGCGAACTGCTTGAGGAGATCGGCTACAGGTTGAGTTCCGTCACCGATTGGCCCTCAAGTATGGTGCTCTCCTCCAGTAATCTCCGTTGGACCGTGAGCATCGAAAAGGAACCCCAGGGACGGAGCGCGATAGCCCGCCTGGATCTCGAGGATCGCGCCGGATTCAACACCCATTGCCGGCTGCGGCTTACCTGCAGCCAGCCCCGCCAGGTGCCGGTCGGAGGGGCGAACCTCAAACCCGGCGACGCACTGAACTTGTGGACATTCCAGGAGCGCGACTGCCTGCTGCTGGATGGACGGCCGTTGACCGCAGTCGAACTCCAGGGCGCCGTGGCGAAACGCTACCTCAAGCCCGGAGATGTGCTGACCAACCGCAACACCAAGCCCGCACCGCTGGTGCACAGGGGGCGAGAGGTTACGATCAGGCTGCAGCGGGGGGCCGTGAGCATCTGCATGACGGGCATCGCGCAGCGCGACGCCGCGCTGGGGGACATTGTCTCGGTCCGTCACCTCGACACCAAAACTATGAGGCGCTACCGGGTGACCGGTCAGAACACGGTCGCGCCGACCTACCTGGAAACGACAGGGGAGAACTCATGATCCGCTCAACGACAATGCTGGTCCTGCTGCTGTTGCTGGCAGTACCGATCCAGGCTCAAGTGCCTCTCTGGGATTCCGATGCGGGCGGCAGTCTGTTTTCGAACACGAAGGCGCATCGTGTCGGGGATATCCTCAAGGTGATGGTTACGGAGAACTCGAGCGCGAGCAGCGACGCCAAGACCGGCACCGAGAGCAAGACCGATCTCTCCGGTGGACCGGGTACGGGGGCGTTGAACTTCATCCCCCTCTGGAGCGCTTCGCAATCCACCAAGTATGACGGCAAGGGGCAGACCACGCGCAAGGGCGCCCTCAATGCGGTGATCAGCGTCCAGATCGTGGAGATCATCAGCGCGGATCAGTTCAGGATCGAGGGGACGCGCGAGATCAAGCGCAACGGCGAGATCGAGATCATGACCCTGAGCGGCATCATTCGCCGCAGGGATATCAGTCCGCAGAACACGATCAACTCGACGGCCATCGCCAATGCCACGATTCACTATGATGGAGAGGGCGATGTCGCCAACGGCAACGAGCCCGGCTTCCTGACCCGACTGGTCAACTGGTTCTTCTAGGAGATGAACATGCAGCGCAGGTATATCGGATTACTTCTTCTGGCTTTGATCTGCCTCTCGGCGCTCACCGCGCAGGCGGCGCGGATCAAGGATATCGCCATGGTCAACGGTGTCGATGGCGAACACCTGATCGGCTACGGCATCATCGTCGGCCTGGCGGGTACGGGAGACGGCGCCAAGACCGGCTTCACCAACCACTCCGTCGCCAGCATGATGGAGAAGTTCGGCCATACTCTGGATCCCGATGACATCAAACTGAAGAATGTCGCCGCGGTCATGGTCACCGCCAAGTTGCCGCCCTACAGTCTGCAGGGCGATCAGATGGATGTCACCGTCTCCAGTCTGGGTGATGCGACGAGTCTCGACGGCGGCATACTGCTGATGACGCCGCTGCTCAGGCAGGCCGATGGGCTGCAATATGCAATATCACAGGGTCCCGTGAGCCTGGGTGGATTCAATGTGGAGGCCGGCGAGGGCAACTCGCTGCGCACGAATCACACTACGGTGGGCATGGTAATCAACGGCGGCAAACTGGTGCGCGACTGGGAGCAGGGTGTCGTTAGGGACAACCGGATCGAACTGCTGCTGCACAGTCCCGATTTCACGACCGCAACCAACATCGCCAAAACAGTTAATGAGGCTGTCGGAACCTCCTCGGCCCAGGCGCGCGGCGCCGGTCGGGTATCCATCTGGATCCCCTCCGAGCTGGCCGACGCCACCATGGATTTCATCAGTCGGGTGGAGAACCTGCGGGTGGCGACGGATCTGGCGGCGCGGGTCGTCATCAATGAGCGCACGGGGACAGTGGTCGTCGGGCAGAACGTGACGATCAAGGACGTGGCCATCGCCCACGGCAATCTCCGGGTCGAGATCCGCACGGGTTTCAACGCGAGCCAACCGAATGCATTCGGTTCCGGCACCACGCTGCTCGTGCCGGACATCAGAACCTCGGTCAGCGACGACGATGCGCGTCTGGCCGTACTGCAGGCGAACAACACGGTGGAGCAGGTTGCGAGATCCTTGAACGAACTGGGAGTCAGTCCGCGTGACATGGTGGCTATTTTCCAGGCCCTGAAGAGATCGGGCGCGCTGGAAGCCGAACTGGTGATCATGTAGGAGATGAAAATGAATCCCGTGAGCCGCATTCTGAATCTCATTCCCGGCGGACCGCTGCAGGCGGTCAAAGCCGCCGAGGGCGACAAGCCCGTCGCCGGGAACGGGACGAATGGCGTGGAGGGATTCAAGTCGGTTCGTCAAGCGGAGACGATCAACGACATTGCCGACTGCAAACCTCTGGCCGGGCTGCTTGATCTGGCCCCCGGGGCGGGACAGACCGGCAAATTGCAGGAGCTAACTCGACCCGATGCGGAGCAGCAGGAGATTCTGGACGCGGTAAAGCAGTTCGAGAGTATCTTTCTCCGCTATCTGGCGAGCGCAATGAACAAGACCATGCCCGGATCTGATCAGGCGCTGCCGGGCGGACAGTATTATCAAGGGCTGATCGATGCGCAGATGGGTGACCTGTTGGCTCAGGAGCACGGTCTCGGTCTCGGCGAGTCGATGCTGAGGCAACTGGGAACAGGCCAGGGAGGGCAAAACGATGAATCATGACGACAATCTTCAGCAGCTGATCAACGCATTGCGTGAGGAGGCCGAAGGGTATCGCGAGTTGCTTGTCGCGAGCGATGAGCAGACCGATTGCCTGATCAAAGGCGATACGAGCGCCATCAGCCTGAATCTGCAACGCCAGATGGAGGCGATGGAACTCAGCCGTCGTCTTTCCGAACATCGGCACAATATAACGCGCGTAATGGCTCGCGGATTGAATCTCGGTGATCCCTGCAGCACCGGTCGGCTGCTGGCGGCTCTGCCGGGCGACAATGAGGAGCTGCTCACCGCGCATTCGCTGATGAAGGACATCACGATGCAGTTGACCGATAGCAACGGCACCAATCGTCGCCTGCTGGAGCACCGGCTGGATCTGCTGAACGGCGACTTCGAGTCCATGCACAAGATGCTACATGAACTGACCAACAGCACAGAGAGCGACAACTCCGTCGAGGGTGCGCTGCTGTCGGTCAAAGCCTAAGGAGGGTGGATAATGTCAGGTTTGTTCGGATTGATGTACACGTCCACTCTGACGCTCCAGGCGCAGGAGGCGGCGCTGGGTGTGATCAATCACAACGTCGCCAACGCCAATACGCCCGGCTTCAGCAGGCAGCGGATCAATTTCGAGACGCGTCAGAATATCGGCAGTTCGAACTGGAACATCGGCGGCGGCGTGACGCTGTCGGGTGTGCAGCGGATCTCCGATTCCTTCCTGCTGGGTCAGATGGGACGGGCGGTCTCCGGTTACGGCGAGCAGAACTCCATGGCGAAAAGCTACTCGATCATCGAGAACACATTCGGTGAACCGGCCGACGTGGAGCTGGGCGAAACCACACTGGGCGACAGTGTTGCCGATTTCCTGAGCGCCTGGCAACCGGCGCTGAATCCCGAGATGGAATCGACCGATGCCGACATGCGCGGTCTCATTGTCGAAGCGGCTCGGGTGATGGCCATCCGCTTCAACAACATCGCCAACTCACTCACCAGTCAAATGGACAACATGCATACGGATCTCAACATCGCCATCGATGAGGCCAACGCGCTTTTGGAGGATGTGGGGGATCTCAACCTGCAGATCATGAACACCAATGTCACCGAGTCCGCTCGCGCCGATCTGATGGATCAGCGTGACCAGAGTCTCAATCGGCTGTCGGAGCTGATCGGCGCCGAATGGATGGTGAACGACCGGAACCAGCTCAAGGTTTATGTCGGTGGCCGGGCACTGGTGGATCACACGACGGTGCACAAGCTGAGGACGGAGACCAGCGGCAACGCCAACGATCGCAGTTTGGGAGCGATCGTATTCCCGGAGGGTGAGGGGATCGAGATGACCGTGCCCGGCGGGGAGATCAAGGGCATAATGAACATGATCAATACTGACATTCCCCGCGTCATGGCGCAGCTCGACAATATGGCCGCGAGCATGATCGACAGGGTGAACAGCCTGCATCAGCAGGCCAGCGGTGATGGCGGCGGCGGCTGCGCAATCTTCACGGGTGCGGATGCCTCCACGATGGCCGTGAACAGTGTCGTTCTGGAGAATCACGATGCGATCTCGCTGCTGGGTGAGTTGTCCGATGGGCGCGATATGGCCACGGCCATTTTCGATCTCCACAGTGAGCAACTTGAGGGTTGTGAGGGCAATACGATCGAGGGTTTCTACGCAACGATCGTCGGAGACTTCGGCACCAAGAGTCGCAGCGCCCTGCAATTGACCCAGGCGTCGGGACGGATTCTCAACGGTCTGGAGCAAAAGCTCGAATCGGTGGCCGGCGTCAATGTCGATGAAGAGCTGGCTCAGATGCTGGTTGTTCAGACGACCTACCAGGCGGCCGCAAAGATTATGGGATTGGTGGACGAGATGATGGACACCCTCATCTCCATCGCCTAACGAGAGGCAAGGTGAATTCATGCGGGTGACGCACAGACTTTGGCAGAGCGACCTCATGCGCACGGTCAACCGTTCGTTCGAACAGATGATGAGCATCGACATGCGTCGGAGCATCACGAAACCCAGCGACAACCCCGCCGGCACCGAACAGCTCGTGCGCCTGCGCAGCATGATGGCCCAGAACGAGGAGTATCAGAAGAACACTTCGAGCGCTTCCCGCTGGTTGACCTATTCCGATTCGGCGCTGGGGGCGGCGACGGACTGTATCCGGGAGATTCACGAACTGGCGCTGACCGGGGCCGACTCGAGCAACGATCTGGCGGGCATGGCGGAGAATATCGACGGGCTCATCGAACAGATGGTCCAGATCGGCAACAGCGAACTGGGCGGCCGCTATCTTTTTGCCGGCAACACCATGGGCTTCAAGCCATTCGAGAACACAGGCACGTCGGTGATCTATCGCGGCGATGATACGCAGATGACCACGGCCATCAGCGCCGGACTCTCTTTGCGCTACAATGTGCCGGGGAGCGCGGTCTTCGAATCGACGGAGGCCAGTCTCAACACGACGGTGGACTGGGATCCCGAGGCGAACATGAGTACCCGGGTCAGCGATCTTTTCGACGCTCAGGGAGCGGACCTGGGGAAAATCAGGATTACGGATGGAGCCGGGCTGGTGCGCGTGGTCGATCTGACCGGCGGCGTCACGCTCAATGATATCCAGACCAGGATTCAGGCGGCGAATCCCGGCATCTCGGTGACTATCGTCGGCGGTGAACGGCTGGTGATCACGGATACGGTCAATCCGGGGGAATCGATCAGGATCGAGGACGTTCAGGGTGGGCTGACAGCGAGCGTCTTCGGCATCGAGGGGGTCGGCGAGGGGGGGACCCTGGTGAGCCGCAATCTCGATCCGGCCATCTCCGACGCGACGCCGTTGACGGAGTTGCGCGGTATGGCGCTGCCGCTGGGCTCGATCAACATCGCCATCGGCGATAGTGAAGAGCCCACGACGCTCGATCTCTCCGGTGCGGCTACGGTGGGGGATATCCGGGACACGATCAATCTGGCTTTCCCCCAGCTCAACGTGGATATCTCTCCGGTCGGCAATCGCCTCAATATCACCAGCTCGGGGCTGGTCGGGTTCAGCATCACGAATGTGGATGACACGGACCAGACCGCCCGCCTGATCGGAGTCGAGGGGACGGCGTTGCCCTGCCGCCCGTTCGATGCCCTGTTTGATTTCAAAACGGCGGTGGAGAGCGAAGACCTGGAGGCGATCAGGGATCTGCTGCCCGAAATCGAGAAAATCGAGGATAGGATCCTCGCCATGCGTGCCAGTGTCGGTACGCGCCTGAAGCTTGCTGAAGATGCTTTGAGTACGCTCGAAGCGAGGAACTTCAGCTTGACCGAGACGATCTCCGAAGTCGGAGATGCGGATATGGCCGAAGCCATAATGCTCTACCAGGGGGCCGAAGCGATTTACCAGGCCTCTTTGACCATGGCTTCGAACATCTACCAGCTCACGCTGGCCAATTACCTGTAGATTAGGTATCAATCGAAAGGAAGGGATGAGATGGAATTGAAGGGGACTCGCTTTGGAACTCTCCAATACGAGGATAAAGATCTGCTTCACCTGCCTGAAGGCCTGGTGGGGATGCCCGAGCAGACCGAATTTCTGATTCTGGATTTTGAAGTGGACACACCGTTGAAATGGTTGCAGAGTATTAAAGATTCTGCGATGGGTTTTCTGGTGGGCGATCCGCTGTTGTTCAGACCGGACTACAAGCTGGCTCTGGTAAAATCGGAGTTGCAGGATCTCAACGTGACAAGTCCCGAAGATCTTGCGGTCTTCGTGATCTGTACGATGCAGGAGGAGTTCGAGGACATCACCGCCAACATGCTCGGTCCGATCATCGTTCATGTGGAGAGTCGCAAAGGGCGACAGGTGATTGTCGAAGGCAGCGAATTCAGCACTCACGAGAATCTCTACAAACAGAGTCTTGAAGCCACCGAACTTAAGAGTGCGGTGTGCGAGAAAGTCGGTTAGGCACAACAGGAAGGAGCCAACGTGCTGGTACTGAGCCGAAAGCGTGATCAGAGTATCATGGTGGGCAAGGATATCCGTGTGACCATTGTCGATGTGCGGGGTGACACGGTCCAGATCGGAATCGATGCGCCGCGGGAGATCGCCATTTATCGCGAGGAGATCTACGTCGCCATCGAAAACGCCAACCAGGAGGCGGCCGCGCAGTCCGAAGATACCGCGGACAAGTTGGGTGGGCTGAAGCCTCCGTCAAATTCCCTTTAATTGCCGATAGTTGAACATCCCTTCCCGTGGTAGACGGGAAGGGAGTGTAGTTCTAAGTATTGGTTCAACATTGATTATCGGGGCCGGTAATGGCCATAACTGTTGGAGACTTTCCTGAAGTCCTGAAAAGTTCTCAATCGTTGAAAATAATACTCAAGAAGTTCCTCATGATGTCGATAAAGGGAGCACAGGTGTTCAGGGAGAACGCCTTTGCGAATGGGAGACCGGGGATAAGCATCCTCGGAATTAGCTAGGGAGACCGCCACCGTGCGGTTAGCTTAAGGAGAAGCGTCGAATGGCTTTCAGAATCAATCACAATATCGCGTCCATGAACGCGTATCGAAACCTCATCGGTAACGATAGGGGACTGTCCAAATCGCTGGAGCGGTTGAGTTCCGGTTTGAAGATCAACAAATCCGCGGATGATCCCGCGGGCCTGGTTGTGTCCGAGAACATGCGCGCCCAGATCCAGGGTCTGGGACAGGCGATCGAGAACAGTGAGTTGGCGACCTCGATGGTCCAGACCGCTGAGGGTGCCCTGACCGAAGTGCACGCGCTGCTGCTCAGTATGCGCGAACTGGCGATCCACGCGGCGAACGAAGGCGCCAACTCTGCGGCCGATCTCGCTGCGGATCAGGCGGAGATCGATAACGCATTATCCACTATCGATCGAATCGGGCTGCAGACCCAGTTCGGCACCAAGCGCCTGCTTGACGGGAGCCAGGGCGTGCGGGGCTCGATGTCGGCGACCAGTTCAGCCACCTATGTCGGCGGCACGGCCGCCACGACATCGGGTACCTATGATATTACGGTCACGGCCCAGGCCGAAAAAGCCCACATCGACGGCACCGCCGGTGCGGCGATCACATTGACCGCCGCCGAAGACCTGGTTCTGACCAATAACACGTCGGGTGTGGCGGTGACCGTGAACCTCCTCATCGGAGATGACCAGCAGACGATACTCGACAAGATCAATGCACACACCGATACGACGGGGATCGTCGCCGTGGCCGACGGCAACAATATCGACCTCGACAGCGATATCTACGGTACCGCCGCCGACATCGCCGTAACATCTTCCGCATTTGCCAATGATGGATCCCGCTCCGGCCTGGGGGCGGGCGGTGGTCAGCAGGATGAAGGTGTCGATGTGGACGGCACGTTCACCAGCGCAATCGGTACAGTCTATCAGGCTGATGGGGTGGGAGCGACACTGACCGGACGCACCGGCAGCGCCGTCGAAGGGTTGTCGATTCTCACCTATGCCGCCGCCGGGGCCGATGGAGCTGTGACAATCACCAACAATGCGATGGTATTCCAGGTCGGCGCCAACGCGGGTCAGACGGTGAGCCTGGCCATCGACCAGGTGTCGGCATCCTATATGGGAACCGGCATCGGGACGGGGACGGGCGGCACGAACCAGTTCAACAGCCTCGCCGATATCAGTATTCTGGATGCAGCCAGGGCTACGGATTCACTGGGTGTCATCGACAAGGCGATCAGCGATATGAGCAGCTTGCGCGGTACGCTCGGTGCCTTCCAGAGCAATACTCTGGAGAGCGGCATCAACAACATGCGGGTTGCCGAGGAGAATCTGGTGGCGGCGGAATCGATCATTCGCGATACCGACATGGCCGCCGAGATGGCGACCTTCACCAGGAATCAGATCATGCTGCAGGCGGCGACGGCGATGCTCTCGCACGCCAACACGACACCGCAAGCGGTGCTGCAGCTTCTGAGCGGCTAGGACTCCCGGGGAGAGCCATTCCTCCCCATTCGCGGGGCCCCGACCTCTGGTCGGGGCTCTTTTTGTTGTGCCATATGTTCTGGGAGGGAATTATGGGGAGCAATAAAAGACTATCGGGCACGATAGCGTGCAGGGGGGCGTAACCGGATGTGATTGGGGGTCTTGCGGGGCAGGTAGGCGCAATACGCGACGATAAGGTATGTCGTCTGGGAGCGATCGGGAATAAATGTGCATTATTAAAAATAATACTCAAGGATGGGGAGGGATAGCCGAAAACTGGGAACGTGGATGACCTGTAAGTCGTCCACACTCCCGATACGCTCCTTGAGGGGGGATGAGGGAACGTTTGAAAATGGAGGGATGTCTCGAGGAGCCCCCGTCTATGGGGGGAATCAAGGAGGATTACCGAAATGGCATTTCGGATTAACCACAACATCACATCGATGAATTCCTACCGGAATCTGTCGACAAACGACGCGGGACTGTCCAAGTCCCTGGAGCGACTGAGCTCCGGCATGCGCATCAATAAGTCCGCTGACGATCCGGCGGGACTGGTCGTGTCCCAGAGCATGCGGGCTCAGATCGCAGGCTTGGGCCAGGCCATTGAGAACAGTGAGATCGCC
>JAAEPZ010000592.1 GCA_024231955.1 bacterium
GCCTGCTCAGAGTGGGTTGATGACATTTCTGCACTACCCCCACCTCCTCGACACTCACATTCTGCATCCCGGTCAGGGGGTCTGGGGGATTACTTCCTACGGGGGAAAGTCGGGAGTGGGCCTGGGGAGTGGCGGTACACACCGTTCGACCCTGGGTCCTTACACTACCAATTCGGGCAGGTTCCGCTCATCTTGGGGGCTTCTGACAGTTCTCCGCTTGTGCCCGCTCAGAATGGATGGATGCAGTCCCACCGTAGCCCAGGGGGGTGTCAGCACATGCCGTTTGACCCTGGACCACAGGATTACTGGGGCTTGGTTCAAAAGGTGACTCCACTTGAGCGCCTTCCTCAGCACGAACCTCACATGAACCCTGCCAAATTACTCGTATCCTACATACATTACGCACAGCTCTGTTTGCCGACTGTGAAATCGATGACTCCCAGCTACTGCATTGCATCGGTTGTCCATCGATTTCGCTTTAGGCCCTTGAAGAGTCTCGTGCGCCCACCGGGCTCCACTCTGACGAAATGCCAAGTCTCTGGTGCGCCGGTGCTTCTCTCCGTTTCAGGACTCAGCTACATTCCAGGAACCGGATCGAGCACTGAAGGAGTCGAGGAGGAGCACGGGCGAAAGAACCACGCGGCCAGGGAGCAGCAGCCCAGAGGCAACTTCTGGTCAGAGCCGTCCAGGCGCAGCGCCGTTCGCGATGGATGCAGTTTGGACCCGGGATGAGCGCTCAA
>JAAEPZ010000593.1 GCA_024231955.1 bacterium
CCCGGCTGCTGAAGCCGTTGGTGACTTTGGCGGCGGTACCATAGACGAAGTGCGGAGTGCCGGTCTGGGCGTTCCAGGAGTGTACGCGCCACTCGCCGCCGTACCGATTCTCCAATGAATTGGTGACGGCGAAGGAACCGGTGTCACGATCATAGCTGGCATGACCGAACTGATCCCATGCGGGCAACAGTATCTCATACTCACTTTGGGAAACGGGCTGGAAGGCTCCTGCCGGTATAGCAACCAGAAGCGTCAGGCATAGCAGCCCGAGCAAAACGGTGCCCTTGCGGAATAACACGTTGATCATGGGGACCCCCTTGAGGCGAATAGACATCCGGACTCCGATAATGGGAAAAATCTGGAGTCCTCTTCCGGGATTGATATGGAGATGCCAGATGATTGTACCAGATTACATGCCGGGAAGGGAAGAACTTGGAGCCTGTAACCTCTTATATTAACAACAGTTTCCTGACAGTGAATCAACGCTGCCACACTGCGGATCAATAAAACGATCCCGCAACAATGCCGAGATCCGTAAAGTGAATGTTCATCGCAACTTCTGAGCATTATTTCAAATATTAAGCAAAGAACTCCGGCCGGATATCCAGCCGGAGTTCCAAATCAAAGTGTCCCTCAAATCATTTCACAAGGATCATCCGCTTGCTGAGATTGATATTCTCGGCCCGCAGGCGATAGAAATACACGCCCGAGGAGAGACGGTGTCCCTGCTCATCGCTGCCGTCCCAGGTCAGTGTGTGCTCGCCGGCGACCAGATGGCCGTCATTGAGCACCTTGACCAGACGCCCGTTCGCATCGAAAACCTTCAGACTGGCCAGACCCGCCTCAGGGAGACTGAAGCTGATCTTGGTGGTCGGATTGAAGGGGTTCGGGTGGTTCTGACTGAGCTGCGGTGTGAAGCTCACGGTGACGTCATCGCCGATCCCGGTGCCGCCGAACAGCGCCAGGATGGCCAGGTCATCAACACCGGCATCGATCAACGAGCCGTCGGAATCATCGGCGGCGATGAAACGGAGCTGGACCTGATCGAAAACGGCAAAGTGATCGGCGAGGTCGAACGAGACGTTCTCCCAACCGGAGGAATCATCAACGGTATGTTCGATGCTGACCCAGGAGCCGCCGCCGTCGTTGGAGATATCTACATCCCAGTAGTCGCTGTTGGGATTATAGCCATGCGAATTGGTGTAGTACTTCCAGTAGGAGATGGTGCATTCCAGCGCGTCACTGAGGTCGTAGACCGGCGTGAACAGCGTGGTTTTGCCGCCATCGACATCGGCCGAACCGGGTGTGCCGCCTACGGCGCTGTTCTCCGTGATGAAGCACATGACGCCGCTGTCGGGAGTGTGATCATCCTCAGGCTGGATCACAAAGCCCTGATAGACAGTCCCGACCGGGTCAACCCTTTCCCAGACTCCGGACGTGGCGGCATCGCCGGTATCGCCCACCGTCCAGCCGCTCGCGACCTCAAGCGCGTCGGCCTCCCAGGCCACCGCAAACTTGAAGGTTGCCGTGGGGGCGTTGGCCGGCAGCATGCCGGAGGTGCCGATCACATCCTCAGCTGAGAAATAGTACTCAACCATGGAGATGCTCTGCGCCGGGATGGTCACCGTATATATGTTGCCCAGGCCTTGATTCAGGGCCAGATTCATCCAGGGACCATCACCGACGCGATAGGTCAGAATGGCCGTGGAGTTATCGATATCATCCTCGGTCGACCAGATCTCCACGCTGGTCAGGTAGCCGTTCTGCGTGTCCTCGGTATCGGCCAGAGGGGTGTGCGTGAAGCGCACGCCCGTGAGAATCTCGGGACACTCGAAGCCGTGATTCGTGGCGGCTTCGCAGTAGATCGCATGATGCGGAGTGCCGTTGTCGAGATCGTTGTCATCATCGTCGGCGACGAAAGTAGCAAGAACCTGATCGGGTTGCGTGGTCGGCTGCAGAAGTTTGCGGCCGAAGTGCCAGTTCGCAGCGGCAACCAGGGTGCCCTGCTCCTCGTTATAGAGGTCCTGCAACATAACCATGGCGTCCCAGTTGAAACCGGCAATCACCTGACCGGCGGCATGGATCGCGACGCCGACGACATCATCGGGATAAACCAGACTGTTGAGAGAGTTGCGGATACCACTGGAGCAATTGCCGATGTAGAAACCGCGACCAATATGGCTGTCCTGGGTAAGCAGGTTGGCCAGGATGTCGCTGTTGCCCTCGCCCAGCCCCTGATCGCCCTGCCAACCCAGCAGATTGGCCTGCACACCGTGACCGAACTCATGCTGCACGACACCCTGAATCTGACCCG
The DNA here is from genome assembly GCA_024231955.1 of bacterium. GTDB lineage: Bacteria > Krumholzibacteriota > Krumholzibacteriia > JACNKJ01 > JACNKJ01 > JAAEPZ01. The sequence goes on from JAAEPZ010000593.1 coordinate 2,315, forward strand.
TGTTGCCGTAGGTGCTGGAGCCCGCACAGAAGTTGATCGTACCGTCCCACCAGGCGTTGCCCGGGCAGTAACCGTCGGTGCGGTTGATGTAGGCGTTTATCCTGGTATTGGAGTAGCTGTAGCCGGGATCGACCAACTCGAAGAAATCGTGAATATCGTTGACGCCGTCAAACACGTCGCGCTCATCGGCCCGCGAGTTGGTGTCGTCGAAGTAGACCTGCAGCGGCACGCCGTCGTATACGGTGCCGTCGAAGGCGCCCTCGCTGCCGTTGTAGTTGTTCAGGTCAACATAGGGACCATAGAGATCGGCGGTGACGGTGCGGGAGCCGCCGCTACCGTTGATGTTCCAGTCGCCTGCGGCATCGGTGATCACGGTGCCGACGCTGCTGACCTGCACACGCAGGTAGGGGACGGTCTCCTGAACGACGCCATCGCAGTACGTGCCGGGCTCGGTATCCGACTCGGTAGTGCCGCCATAGGAGAAGTGGATGTCGTTGTAGCGCCAGATGATCTCGCCGGTGTGGGCATCGACATGGGTCACCCAGTTGCCCAGAGGGGCGTCGGTGTGAACACGTACGCGCCACACCAGATGATACTCGGCCTGCTCGGCGGTAACGGCCACCGGCAGCACCAGCAGCGTACCCTCAGCTTCGACGCTGTCGGTCGTGCGGTCGTAGGGCAGCGCCATGCGGGCAATCTCCTTGGCGCGATCGAGACCGTAGTGCGGGCTCGTTTCCAGATTGATCTCGCTGTGGAAATCGGAGCCCATCAGCATCAGGTCGCCGGCGTCGGAGAAGACCAGACGGACTTTGGAATTCCAGACATCCAGACCCTGGTAGGTCTGCTGGAAGTGCGCGGCCCACTTGCCCAAAGCGTGCGGGGTCTCGGTGAGGCGCAGATCGGCCTGCTTCGCGCGAAGGATACCCATATTGTCTGCGATGACCTGACGCGCCACACTTTCAACACCTGCCCGGCTGCTGAAGCCGTTGGTGACTTTGGCGGCGGTACCATAGACGAAGTGCGGAGTGCCGGTCTGGGCGTTCCAGGAGTGTACGCGCCACTCGCCGCCGTACCGATTCTCCAATGAATTGGTGACGGCGAAGGAACCGG
>JAAEPZ010000594.1 GCA_024231955.1 bacterium
CGCCGAAGGCCGGCCCATGCCGACGGGTACGATCTCCATCCCGATCGCCGAAGGCCGGCCCATGCCGACGGGTACGATCTCCATCCCGATACCACCTGGCGGCCCAACACAGGATCCAGCACTTGGCGCGGCCAATAGGACTACCAGGACCAGCGTAGCTACTCGTGCGTGTGCCATGACGCTCTCCTTTCGGGAAGGCATGGCTCGCCACCATGGCGAGGCTGCTTCCCAATCAAAGCCTAGCCTCACTGGGGCGAAATTGTGCAGAAAAATTCGCCGAATCAAGAAAAACAGGACCACGGACAGGGCAAAATCATCCAAAAGTTCTGTCTATCCGGAGTTTGAGGCGAAACTTTCGCCTAATTAACGGCTATGCCAACTACGTATTTCATTGGTTTGGATGAGTTGGACTCAGCGCCACGAAGCTACAGCTTCAAGGTGCCGACCGATATTTCTTGCGCAGCGCAGTGCAGAACTTCTCGCCGAATTCATACTGCATTCCGGAATTTGGCTCTCTGAATAGGGCGCGCTGTTTCGATAGCCGACAGAAAAAGTCGCGTGTCATGCATCATCGTGCTGCCGTATGCTCCGCTATAGCATCGTGACACGGTGAGTTCTAGCCGTGGTCAGGGATACCAAAGAAGCTTGGTAAGCACCCTTCTTTACCGAAGGTAACGTGAGAGAGGACCGTTCATGAGCGCGCTTCTAAATCCCGATTGCCCGCCACGAGAGCGGATTGCCGCCCTTCCCTTCGCACCGCTGCCTGAGCTCAACGCAGCTCGCCGGCATCCGGATCATCCGAGCGACGTTCTCGCCTTCGCGCTGCCAGCTCTGCCCACCCGGCCCACTCTCCAGGAGGAGCTCCCCGCATGCCGCTGACGCGAGAGCAGCTCATCAACCTGCTCCACCTCCCGCTGCCCGAGCTCAGCCCCCCGGGCCTCGCCCCCGAGCAGCTCTCCGGCCTGCGGACGCTCCCCCTGTTCTGCGAGCATCTCAAGCTGATCTACGGCCTCCCA
>JAAEPZ010000595.1 GCA_024231955.1 bacterium
CACGCCGTCGTCGTGGACTCGCAGTGCGACTGCGTCGGGCGACTCCAGGTTCAATTGTATGCGGACCATTTGGGCCTGGGCGTGCTTGCCGACGTTGTTCAACGATTCCTGGATGATGCGAAACAGCACCGGTTCCAGGAACGTGGGCAATCGCTCCCTTGGCCCCTCGATGCGCAGGTCAACGTACAGTTGATTCTGTTCCCCAAATTCGTCGATGAATTGTCGCAGAGAGGGGTAAAAGCCCAGTTCGTCCAATGCCACCGGCCGCAGGGCGAAAATGGAGCGCCGCACGTCGCGGATGTTTGTGCCCAACAATTCGCGCAAACTGTCCAGTTCGGCGTGCATCTGCGCGGGATCATGGTCTACCAGTTTGTGCCACAAGCCCACTCTAAAGCGCATCCCGGCCAGGTTCTGCGCCAGCCCATCGTGGATCTCGCGGGCGATGCGCCGCCGTTCCTCGGCGATGGCCTCTTCCTCGGAACGACGTTCCTTTTCGGCAGTGATGTCCTCTATAGCCAGGATCACTCGCCGCAGATCGTGCCCCGGCTCTCCCGTGGCGCTGACGTGAATGGGAAACTCGCTGCCATCCCGGCGC
>JAAEPZ010000596.1 GCA_024231955.1 bacterium
CTTCGACGACCACCTCGGCTATGTTGCCGTCAATATCGCTGATCCCAATCGGAAGACAGATTGTCTCTTGCTCGCAGATCAGTGTATCCGTCCATTCCGGCAGCTGCACCAGCGGCGCGCTGTTGGTCTGGACAGAGACGTTGAACTCGCAACTATAAGTACCGCACTCAGTCGTCACTGAGACACTAAGCGTGTTTTCGAGGCAGCAGTCGGAATAGAAACATATATAAGGGACGCCCTCTTTCCAGTCGAGGAAAGTCGCAATACCGCCAACCGTTATTTCAGCGCCCTCGGGGATGTTGCCGCCAATTTCAAAACAGAGCGTATCCGGCTCGCACAGGAATATGGTAGTATCGTCCGGGCAGATAACTTCTATGCTCTGATCGGTCTGAACATCGACCCAGGCGGTGTCGGTGGCCATGTTGCCGCAGCTGTCGGTCACGGTAATCGTGACCTCATACTTTTTCATGGAGTACGGCACAAAACAGATCTGGCCATCGACATAGGTACCGCCGGTAACCGTGATATCGCTGATATCATTGTCGGGGTCGCTGATTTCCACCGGCAGACAGATCTCCTGCGGGAAGCAGAGATATACGGCGGTGTCGGCCAGACCAGCGATAATGGGCGCGCTGCTTAGAGCGACATCAATCGTGACCGTATCGGCCACCACGCGGTCACAGTCATCGTGAACTTCCAGCGTCAGCTCGAAGCTGCCCGAAGTCTCCGGTGTGAAACAAAGCTGACCGGTAGTAGAATCGTAGGTCCCGATGTTGCTGCCAATATAGTTGAACCGATTGCCGGTTACCGTGGCATCGATGCAGATTTCCTGAAGCTCACAAAGCGAGAATTGTTGATCATCGCCGAGATCGACCGTCGGAAGGTCGGTCAGAGCGACGGTAACAACGGTAGTGTCGGAAGCACTGGCGCCGCACTCATCGACGGCCGTGAGTATCAAAGTATAGACGCCGGCCGTATCACCCTGGAAACAGACCCGGTCGGTGCCGTCGTCGTAATAGCCAAAATTCGTTGAGACATCGACAATGTCAAAATCCAGATCGTCGGCGGTCGCCGCAAAACAGATCAGTTCGGGAGCACAGAGATCAATTGAGAAATCGTCGGCGCTGCTCACGTAAGGCAGGTTGTTGCCGTTGATCGTTACCGTCGTCACGCAGGTGTCGGCGTGGCCGCAGGTATCCGTGCCGATGAAAGTGAAAACGTAATCACCGAAACCATCGGTATCAAAACAAAGAGTATCGCCGTTCAGAGTACCGGCGGAGATAGTCGTGTTGCTCCAGGTGCTGACAAAACCCGGCAGACAGATTGTCTGGGGCAGCTCTTCCGGAGGTACGCAGAACTTCATGGCCGTATCCGGCGGACAGGCCAGCTCGCCCTGAGGCGTTATGATTACAGTGATATGAAAAGTATCCACGCAACATTCGGGCGAGGTTGTCTCGATAGCATCAAAATCGCCCAGCGAGAGGATACAACTGTCGGCCACACGATAGATAAAGCTGTAAGTAGCCGAGTCAACCGCCGGCGGCATGAAACAGGTCACGCCGGACGTGTCCGAGGTCTGAGTAAAAGAACCAATACCTTCGACCTGGGTAATTTCGATCACATCACCTTCGGGATCCCAGGCAAATACGTCAAAACAGATCTCTTCGGGATCGCACAGGTAAACCGTCGAGTCGAACGGGAAACAGGTCGGAGGCAGATTCAGAACGACCTCGTCAGTGACGGTGGCCGTATCGTAGCCGCAGTTGTTGTAGGCCTCGACTTCAAAGACGAACGTCCCCGAAGTATCCGGGCGATACGTAATCGCACCCGTGGTCGGA
>JAAEPZ010000597.1 GCA_024231955.1 bacterium
ACGCCGTCTACTATCTGAACTACCATGGCAACCCGATGCGCATCGTCGAGCCCCTGGGCAAGACGACCCTCATGAAGTGGTCCATCGACGATGGCCTCGACGACAACGTGGTAACCTCCAAAACCGACGGACGAGGCTTCACCACCACGTATAAATATGACGTACAGGGCAACATCACCCAAGAGTCAGGCCCGAACAACAAAACGATCACGACCGAATGGGACCTGAAGTACAGCCAGCCCCTCACCCGCACCGACCGCAACGGCGTCACCCAAAGCTGGATGTACGACCAGGCCAACGGCAACCTTCGGACCCACACGGATGGCGACGGCAACGAGTATTCCTACAGCTACAACAGCCATGGCGAACGAATCGGCAGCACAACGCCGAGGGGGTATTCGACCAGCTATTCCTACGACGCCCGCGGCAATCCGGATATAATCACCGGTCCCCTGGGCAGCGTAACGGATTTGGATCACGACGTTCGCGGCCGCAAGATCATTGAAACGGACCCCAATGACAACACCACCACGTATAAATACGATGACCTGGACCGGTTGATTCAAATCACCCACCAGAAAATCACCTCCTACAACCTGGCTCCCGGCTCTTCCAATACCGAGTCTTTCATCTATGATTCAAAGGGGAATTTAACCAGTAAGAGCAATCGAATGGGCCTGACCGTGTCCCATGAATACAACGAGCGGGACCAGGTAAAGAAAACCTCCCGCAACGGAGAATTCGCGTCCTTTGGATATGATGAAAATGGCAATGTCACCAG
>JAAEPZ010000598.1 GCA_024231955.1 bacterium
GGAGTAGCCGCGGGTTCGCGGCCAGCCTCCCTGCGGGCTCGGAGCTGGACGTGCTCCGCGTCCGTCCCGGCCAAGGCCGACGCAGAGCCGGATGACCGTGCTGGGCTCGGTTGCAGAAGGAGTTTGCCCGCGAGGCGCTCGACGAAGCGCCCGTGGGCGATTTGTGTCTACTCGAAGCCCCACCAACCTGCTCTCACCGCTCTGGAACCTCACCACCGACTCTTGCTTCGCGTATTTCGCCGCGCTGGCGCTCCTCCGGCCGGCCCCGGGGTCAGTTTCTGGTGGCCAATGGTCCGTCAGGCCGTCTTTTGAGAACTAATGCACTGAATTCAGGCAAGTTGACATCATCGACACTACCCTGTCCGCATTGCACTCATTAGGTCCATTTCACCTCCATAACTCCCTGGGAATTCGTAACTTATTGAACAAATTGCTTACTCTCCTCAACTGGCTGAAAAATCAACCGCCACTTTTCGTAACTCGCTGTCGATAAAGAACTTGTTAAACGCCTGGCACATTTCAGGGTGCACATTTTAGGGCGGGCACATTTTAGGGCGGGTGTATCTGAAATAACAGAAAAACCGGATCATAAACCAGCCGGTCATCGTTTTTGTGCCCGGTGACCGTTATCGGATGGGCGCAACCGGTCGCCCGCGCCCTCGAAACGCGCTGGGAGCGCCGGCTTCCAGCCGGCTCGTGGGTGAAGCGTAGTGCGTACCAACGTCCTCGCTCGCGCTGGGAGCGCCGGCTTCCAGCCGGCTCGTGGGTGAAGCGTA
>JAAEPZ010000599.1 GCA_024231955.1 bacterium
GGGGATCGGTCGACGGCGCAAGCTCCCGGAAACCGTCGGCGCCGGGCGGGAACACCCGCATCGTCATCTCGGGATCCTGGCAGAGGTCGCCGTGCTGCTCGAAATAGTGCGCGAGCGAGAGCACCGTCGCGCCGGTGTGCAAACATCGCGGCAGCACCTCGACGACCAGGTCCATGAAGGCTCGGGTGCGGAACCGGTAGCACCTGTCTGAGAGCATCTCCCCCGGGGGGCATCTGAGCAGTTTCTCCAAGCGGGCGTAGTTCATTTCGTAGATATTGCGACGGGCCATCGTCATTCTCCTTCCGGGTTGACTGCGGTCTCGGGGATGGGCGGGACGGTCGCGCGCGCCGGATCGATGAAGAGGCTCCTTCGATTCTGGTAGTAGGCGGTCGCTTTACCGTCTTCGTCGATGGCAACCATCGAAGGGGCCGCTTCGTAGAAAGCACACAATGCCGCGATCTCGGCGTCGTATGCTTCAGCATCGGCACATTGGGTGAAGTAGACGTCACCCTCGACGTATTGGAGGCTCCGGAGCCGCGTCTTGTTCAGCCACACCCCGAAATACCATGCGTCGTTCTCCGTATCGAGATGCTCCCAGTCCCCGAGATTGATGTTGAAGTCAAAAAGGTACCGATCGGCATGTAAGAAGATCCTGCGGGTTGGGTTGCCGCTTTGATTGGGTGTCTCCTCGGCGTCGGCGAGCAGACGGTCGATGCGGGGGATTCCCGTGAAGTCGGTCATGGTTTTCGCCTCCCTACTCGCCGTGAGTTTCGAGGAATTCATCGAGGGCTTGATCAATCCCTTGGTTCAGTCCGCCCAAGCTCTCCTTGGCCATTCTGATGGCTGCGGGATTCACACCGTTCTCCGTCCCCTCGTTCCACATGCTCCCGCAGTTCGGATCGTCGA
>JAAEPZ010000600.1 GCA_024231955.1 bacterium
ATTCCTGCGAATTGGAACGACCTCGATCGTGCTGGGAGCGCCGGCTTCCCAGCCGGCTCGGGGACGAAGTCCCCTTAAAACGCGAAGCGTCCAGGCGTGGGCTGCGCCCACGAGCCGGCTGGAAGCCGGCGCTCCCAGCACGATCGAGGCCGCGGGCGACCGGTTGCGCCCTACCACAACTGCCTGGTGCCGTGATGATGACTGTGGCGTCCCGTGCAGCGCCGGGTTCGGCGGCCTCTTTTCGATGCGGCACAATTTCATTGCACATTCCTATGACGCCTTTGCCATTGCCCACCCCTGTGCCAGGCTTTTCATTGCCTCAAAGTAGTCAGGCCAATCATGTAAAATAGCTGGATCAAAGTCCGCCCCATTCGGCCAGACCAGGGTATGTACCTCTGGATCAATTGAGACCTTTCTGAACAAAGTCGGATCCCGAAGTGGACCATACAGCTCGCCTTCGAGTATGGTCTCCAGCTCAATTGTTCGAGAAAAATCGTCATCAAATTCCACATACAGGGAGTACGGGCCGACTACTTTCACTGACTTGACTCGATAGATCGGATGTTCCATCTGGCAATCCTCAGCCTAGTGGTGAAACCTTTTGAGGGGCATGGCCCGCTTGCAGGAGGTTCCAATTTCGGAGAAGTTCATTTTGACGTAGTTCCGCCCAAGCCTCAACGAGACGCCGCTGGCGCCTAGGAAGGGAGCCTCCGATAAGTTCAACGGAATCGACTGCGTAGATGGCGATATATTCTTGGTAGTAGGCGTGAAAGTGTGGTCTGTGGTGAGGGGCACCGACCTCGGCATACATTCGGATGATGATGCCGAAGAATCTGGTGATTTCGGGCACGTGTAACCTCCTCGTTTTGGAGAAGTTATTCGCATCGCTCTATTCTCGTATCTGCTCCTAGAATTCTCCCGTAGCTCATCTCAGTTTCCGAGGCCGCACGAACATATGAGTGTGCGAACACGACGAGCGGCAACTGCGGCCAGTGGCGTCCGCATAGTACGCTGCGCGCGATGCCCTCTCATGCTCGTAAGCCTTAGGAAATAGCGACTCTTGGGCTGCCCGCGGTCTCGCGGAACGGAAACTATGCGGCCAACGGCGTTCGCATAGCATCCCAAACCGAGGGAGCAGGA
>JAAEPZ010000601.1 GCA_024231955.1 bacterium
CAATAACAACGGACGACTCTTCAGGTACGCGAGCACGCGGATTTTCAACAGGAGCGGTCGGAACGGCTTCCTCACCTGTGAGCAAACACAGGAAATCCGGGTGCAACAGCGACTGAAGGTATCGGGGATACGGTGGCTTGCCAAATTCCTTAAGCGTTAGTTTGGCAAGATAATTAGGAGAATAGGTTTGGAGGGCCTTGACACGAAGCACCATAAGAAGCGGAGAACAGGTGTCAGGGCGCCCAGATGAAGATGAACGCGGGCGCGGATGCGGGCGTTGCGAAGAGGCACGAGATAAGGCGCGAACGGGCGGAAGGTTAGACAATGAAGGCGTCGGAATCGATGCTTGCGGAACGGGATGAGGCAGATAAGTGGTAAATCCGCGCTCAGGAAGGAGTTGGGGCGGGGGGGACGTAGGTGACACGAGTCGAGTGCCAGTGATATGAAGGCGGAAGGGCGGCGGGAAGACGCTTTCATCTAGCCACATGGGGTCAGGCCGCTTAGCGTCGATGTAGTCATTGTCGTCGGGCGACAGGGCACCTGCCGGAAGAAGCGCCATTTCGGCGGCCTGAGCAGCTTCAGCTACTTGGGCGGCCTCAAGCCTAGCGCGGACATCTGCGGTGGCTTGAACGACAGCACGATAGTCGCTATCAGTGCTTCCATCAAGGATGGCTAGTCGCCTCCTTCGAGTAAGTTCGAGTCGGCGAGCACGTGCTCATGGCATTTCCGGAGCGCCTGGATTCCAGACAGGTCTTCCTTCCATATCGTCGCTGCTCGGGTCTCCTGGGAGAAATCTGCCAGCGAACGAAA
>JAAEPZ010000602.1 GCA_024231955.1 bacterium
ACGTTCCCTCGGCCTCCCGGAAGACGACGGGCAACGGCTCGAAGCCCTGCGCGGAGTGGCCGGAATTGCTGCCGCCCGCGGGCGTCCGGATCTGGCGTCGCGGGCCTGGGCGCAGGCGATCGCTCGGAGCCCGGGGTCGGCCGGGGAGATTCACCGGGCCTGGGAGCGGTCGTCGTTGTGGAATCGGAGCCTGCGTTGGGAACGGCCCGCTTCGCGGGGCGCGTCAGGCTGGCCGAGCAGGACGTTTACAGATGTGCGGTTGGAGTTGCTATGGGAAGAGGAGATTGAAATCTTGAATGGCTATGGTAATCGTGCACTGGCCTGGTCGGAAGACGGAAAGAGATTTGCAGCCGCACGAGGTGAGAAAGGTCTCACCCTGGGTGACGTGATGGGAGAGGAGGTTCGTCTACAATCTTTGGATTTAAAGGTGTTCTCGGTTGATTACGTTCCCCAAGTTGACTCGGTGTTGGTCGGCCTTTTGGGTGGTGCGGTCGGGCGAGTGGACGGCTCCGGCTCCCACGAAGAGGTCGAGGCACTGCGGATGCCTAATAACATCTGGGGGATTGCGTTCTCGCCACGCGGGGATCGTGTCGCCGTCACGAATTATCAGAACCCCGGAGCGCTTCTCCGAGTGTGGGCCTGGGGGCCTCAGGGCCCCCATGAGCTGTTGCGGGAGGAACAAGTGCCGGAAGGCAAGACGAACCCTTCCTGCGCTTGGTCGCCAGACGGATGGATCCTGGCATGGTGTCCCGGTCCCTGGGTCGAAGACATCATCACAAATGACGTCTACCTGTTGTCTCCAGAGGCGACACGGTGCGTTTCTGCTGCACACAAGAATGTTATCAGTGGACTGTCTTTCAGTCCAGATGGAGATTATCTGGTCACAGCTTCGTGGGATCGAACTCTCGTCCTACGTGACGCCCGGACCGCCGAAGCGATCGCATCACCTTGGAGCTGCGCTCAAAGACTGCATACGTCGGTTTTTCATCCTCACGCAGCTCTCCTGGCGGCAGGGGGCACAGAGGAACTCGGCGTTTGTTTCAAGCAGCCCAGCCGACTCTACCTTCTCCGATTCTCCCAGGAGGAACATCCACAGATCGAGGTCGTGCAGGAGCATGCTACCGATTCAGCCGTATGCTCTGTTGCCTTCAGTCCAAACGGTGAACAGCTGTTGATGATGACGAAGAACCACCTGTCTCTTTTTCGAGTCCACCTGATCTGACGGCAAGCAAGTCAGCCTCCAACCCTTCATGAACCGCGACTACAGCTTTCAAGAAAAAGAATCTCCCTGAGGTTGAGCCGACTTGAAGCCGGCACGTGGGCGAAGCCCACGTATGCCTCGATCGTATTGCTGTCCAGGATTTGCGCCGGCAGCTCGCGCTGGGAGCGCCGGCTTCCAGCCGGCCGGGGGACGAGGTCCCTCTTAAGACGCGAAGCGTCCATTCGTGGGC
>JAAEPZ010000603.1 GCA_024231955.1 bacterium
GCCCGCGGAACCGGTGGTGGCACAACCCGACGATCCCGCGCTCTCATCGTCCTCGAAATACTCGTACGTCGTGCGGTGGAGCCTGGGATCGACGACCTCGACCGGCTGGCCATGGGCGTTGTAGGAATACTCCGTTGCGCTTGACTCGTCCGCTCCCGCGGCGCGCGTCGTCCGCTCCGCCAGGCCCAGATCGTTGCGCTCGATCACGGTCTCCGCCCCCAGCGGATCGACGATGCGCTCGGGCTGATTGGTCTCGGTCTCGTACTCGAACGTCGTCACCAGCTCCTCCGAGGAGCCAGTCCTCGTTCTGTAGACGTTGATCCAGTGTGTTAACTCCCCGGTCTCTCCGAGGACACCGACGATGCGCTCGGGCTGATTGGTCTCGGTCTCGTACTCGAACGTCGTGACCAGCTCCTGCGAGGAGCCGTTGGCGCCGGCCGGACCGGGGGTCACCCGAACCTCGAGCGGCATCTTCCCGGAATGGAGAAGCGTCCCCGGAGCGACGTCGCCGGTGCCGCACCACGGGTTCAGGGTCGGCTCCTGGCGCAGCGCCGGGCTCGTGTCCCAGGGCACGCTCGCGACTTCGATATCCGCTAGCTCAAGCAGCATAGGACAACCTACTCCAGAAGGAGCCGCAACAAGTAAAGTCCGACTACATCCATAAGATCTTCTTCGCTACATACTCTTGAAACAGTCGCCTTGTGTTTGCCTGCTTCAATATATGCAACGACGAAATGTTTGTCATACGTGCGCACGCCGACGGAACCGTGTCTGTCCTCCACCGAGAAATCCGGAGCCGTTGTTAGCCTCAACATTCCCAGCGATGTGGCAGCGTACACTTTGCTTGCATACTCTTCCCGCGCCAGTCTCTCTAGGAGAGTGACCAGAGCCTGGGGCGCATTGCCACCAGGAAACTCTTTCTTGTATGCCACCGTAAGGCTCCGATCCTTGAGTAGTAGCCACATGTCCCTAAGGCGCTCCTATTGACCAGAGATCTCACGCAATACTGTCTCTGTCGGGTGCAACGGCCGGCATCGGCGATGCTTGTGCTGCCAGAGCTTTTGCCGGCGATCGGCCGCATTTCTGCATCTGGCTGTGTTTTTCAGCGGGCCCGGATTTGGTGTTCTCTTTGGGACTCATGGTTAAACAGTTGCCCACCATAGATCATTAGCCGAAAACCCTGCTGTGTCGAACGCCTCCGAGACCTGGCCTCGCCCAGAGAGCCGAAGCAGCGACAACCGATCAATCCTATACCTAGCCTCGTCCCAGTCGTCGACGACCTCGAATTGCACCGGGTACTCTTGTAGAACCCGCGAGAGGACATCGGCATGGCTCAAGCCCAAGAATGCAAACGCTCCCCGAAGCCACAGGAGAGCGCCCACCTCCCCTCCCACGAGGATGCGGCCCCATTCCTCTCCGGCTTCGTAATCCCAGTCGATGCTGCCACCCGCGGGTGCGCCAGCAAGTTTGTCGAGTACGTCGTGGAATACTCCTTTGTTCCAGTTCCCAGCTTCTTGCGCTAATTCCAGCTTCTTGGTTATGTCGATCGGCGTCACGGGGCACCTCCCGGAGTACCGTGCACGAAGCCAGTCTTCGTTCTGTAGACGTTGATCCAGTGAGTTAACTCCCCGGTATCTCCGAGGACACCGACCGGCTCATTCTCAACAAAAACTTTGGCCTTGTTCCTAACCCACAACCCGGCTTCGTCTGCGTACGCTGCAGCGTCCAAAACGGCTTTCTCGGCGTCCACGGTCGATAGGAATTGGCTTTTGCCACCACGGAGAGAGCCTAGCTTGTGGGGCGCCATACCCGCGGCGTCCACCGTGTAGAGCTCATTCGTCAGCTGCCCGTGCCGGTTGAGGTGTATACTTGGCGACTGGAAGCTCTCCCTTGGGACGATGGCCGCTGGTGAAGCTGTGTTTATCTGTGCTACATGAGATTCACTTATTCCCCCGAGCTCCTTCGCCGATCTAGAAAAGGCATCGTCGATTACCCGGCCAATGTCATCAGCAATGCTGGTAACCTTCCACTTGGCCCAGCTATAACCACCATAGAATAGCGTCAGATCAGCAGCAAGACTAAACGTTGTGCGACCAATCTGGCGCCCACCCTCAAAATATCCCGCCTTCTCATAAGTCGCCGTTACTGCTCGGGCCTGATTGACTGTATTCACCACTGGTATGAGGCCAAGAAGTCTCTTCTTGGTGCGAGCATTTTCCTCTCTGCCGATTCTATCTATCTCCTGCCAAGTAGCTCCGATGCCCCCCTCTTTGTGTGCTGAGAGCACTCTCTTGGAATAATCAACAGCATAAGGTAATTCGGCAGCGACCATTCCAAGGGGCGATCCATACCAAACCACGCCAACGCCGCTTTCCACTACGCCAAATAAATAGCCTCCAACGCTGGTCGCAGTTTGACCTCCGGTGGCAAGCCCCTCCGGGTCGGAGTTGTTGAATGGATTGTATCTAGCAAACTGATACATCGACGGCCCATCGACGTACCCCAACGGATCCGCCGTGATAAACCGCCCCAGCTCCGGATCGAAGTACCGGTTGCGGAAATAGTAAAGCCCGGTCTCCGCGTCAAAGGGCCGGCCATGGAACGTGAAACGATTCACCAGGCTGCCGAGAGCTACGCTGCGCGGATCCGGCCGGTAGTAGATCTCCGTGCTATCCGTTCCATCCTCGACGTTGACCTGTGCCTCAAACGCTTCCTCCAACCCTTTGCCCGCAAGATCAAAAGGC
>JAAEPZ010000604.1 GCA_024231955.1 bacterium
CGACAAAGCTGTCGCCGACAGTAAAGGTGCGGACGAGCGGGTCGCCGCCGCTACAGGCGTTGTTCTGTCCCACCAGGAGTGGGACGCCGGGGTCGTCCTCGTAGGTATAGCTGGCCTGCGGCAGGGTAGTTGGGTCGATCAACATCTGGGCCAGGCTGCACACGTTGTCCTCACAGACCTCTACCCGATCCACCAACCGGTTGTCGGCCAACTGCCCTATCAGCAGCGTGTCATCCGGCCCGACCAGGCCACCGAAGAAAGTCGCGGTTGTAGCATTGGTGACGGTCAGGTTGGGCGGTGTGGTGTCGACCACCAGCGATGGCCCCTCAAACCACCCACTTTCAAAGCCGTGCTGATCGACCGCCTTTACCCGTAGATCGACGGTCTCACCGTCGGTGCGGCTGCCCAGATCGACCGGACACGTCCACTGTGCGCTGCCTGCAGGGTTCTGGCAGCTTTGCTCCTGACCGTCGATTTCCAGAACGATCGTGGAGACAGCCGATTGGTCGGAGGCAAAGCCCCGGATGGTCTGTTCCCCGGAACCGGCCAGGCTGAGCGGCCCTTGTATCTCCACATAGTCTGGCCCGGCCTGGTCAGTCTCGTGATTCAGGTCTAGTTTCTCAGTTGGGTGATAGCGGTCGCCGTTTTCATCAAAGACCAGAGCTTGTAGATGGGTCCAGCCATCGCTTTGACCGGGATTAAAGCCAGTATCCACGATGCCCTGAACGATCAGTTCGTGTGTTTCGCCTGGGGCCAGGGGACCAACGTCGACCACCAATTCGTACGTCTGGCCGGTGGTGAGTTGACCATCCGGCAA
>JAAEPZ010000605.1 GCA_024231955.1 bacterium
AACTGCCGCGCCGCGAATCCATGGTCGCTTGCTGTGCCAGTCCCGCTTCAGGCCAGATCGCGCTTGGGGAAAGGGGTTTTTGTCGGTTCAATTCCAAACCTGGCTCATCTGTAAAGAAGTCAGAGACCCTAGACGGCCTAGATCGTCGAGCCAGCCGTTGCCCAAGACGTCCCGCACCGCCGTCGACAGCCGCAAGCGGTACTTCTTCCCGGCCAGCCAGCCGCTCTGAGGACGGATGCGCACGCTCGCCCAGATCCCCCACCGGCTCGACCAGGAGCGGCGTGACCGGCAGCAGGGTCTCGCCGTCGGATCCGACCTGGTAGAGCTCGAAGCCCGACTCGCCGGCCAGGGCCTGCGACGGGAAAAACGCCATGTCCCTGCCTCTGGTTAACGCTCCAGCGTCCATATCGTAGGCTGTGATCGGCCGTAATGGAGGGCATAAAAGCACTGGACGCGTTTTTTTATTGCGGAGCACAAATCAAGGCTCTCGACGTCGAAATACTACCCTCGTTGGAGGCGTCGGCGAAACGATAGGATCCTGCGTTATCAAGACCTCGATATTATATTCAATTCTCGTCTCCTGTAGTGCCTCAAACTCGGCAGCTACGTCTTCAATCTCGATCCGATCCTCCTTACTTTCTCTTTCGAGAAAAAAGGTCAGTTTCCACCTTTTATCTTCATTCCCTAGTGCGACCATTCTAAAGTTCGGAGAGATAGCGCCAAGCAATGCCTGCGACAGCATGAGCACATGCCGGTTCCAGGCTTCCAGTGAAGGTGAGTCACTCATCTTTGTCTCCAGCTGGGCGACATAGGAACTACGCTTGGACTGGAAGTTCCCTTTATCAGTAAAAACAGTCGGTCAACCGGTCCGCCGAGATCCCAAGCAATCTTCGGTTCGAACACACCGAGGAGGGCCACGACCAAGGTCAAGAGGAAGCGGCGGCGGTTCATCGGGCTCTACCTCCCAGCAAAGATCCTGCCATGCGTGCGCTCATCGGTCCGGCGGGGTTGGCTTGGTGTAGACGGTAACAGGCCCCAGAATTTCCGTTTCGCCTGGTGCATCGGGATCGATGCCTACCTCTTGAGCGGAGGAACGTGCCGTAATCCACAAACGTGTCCAGACGAAGTTCCACCCCCTTCCGCCAAAGAGCCTCACACTCAGGGCATCGGATGACCTCCTGGCCCAAATGAATGAGACGGACTCTCTCAAGCCAGTCTTGACGACACCGGGGGCAAGCCACTCTTCCGTTCATGGGACCACCGATATCCTCCTTGGGACTATTAGTACATAGTGCTAACCATTAGTCCCCCCTCCTTAGAAACCGTAAAGTCAAACAGCATGCCCGGTCGGCCTACAGAGTCGGCAAACATTCTGGCCTCGACGACAGATTGGTGAGAGCTAGTGAGCTCGGAGAAGTCGGCGATTGCACTCATATCGGGCCAGACTTCACCATCCTCGTAACCAAAGCCCTCGACCCCAAGAACCAGCAGTTCAGCTGCCATACAGGCGTCGAGAAAGTCTGGGACATCAGGAAACGCGACTAGCTGAAGGCCACCCACCCTTATCAACCGGAGCCCTGCACGCCTCGCCAAAGTGTTGATCAATCCCATGGAGCCCTCCATGCTGCTGCATCGGTCCGATTTGAGACCTGGACGATATCGCCGGTTCGGTCGTTTCTAACAACGTAGCCGCCTCTTCGGCTGTAGTATGCCGTGGCAGGTTCATCGAGTCTTTGACCTCCAGGGAGGTACCGTGTGTCTCGTGTGGCGACCGTGCGGACAGGATCATCGACTGTGGACTGAACAAGCCGCTTGGTCCACCCTCGCTTTGGGAGTTGCCTTTCGATCTTTGCTCCGAACCTCGTACCCGGACAAAGAAGCCTCGGCGTTCCCTGTGGGATGATTCCTCCCCTTCGTGCAGCAAGGAAGTGAGCACCACTTGAACCCTCTTCCAAGCCAATGCTAAGTTCTTGGATTCCAAAGGCAGTAATATTCCGCGCCGGCATCGAACCTGAGTAGATGACTACAGCAACCGACGCCAGTTCGAGACTAGCATATGACAGCTTTTCTTCCGATTGACTCAAGTACTCGATCCGCTGTTCAGGAGTCAAGCTATTCGGATGAAGTAACGCTTGCTCCCAAAGAGCCAGGTAGTCCCCCGTTGCCTCACCTGTACGCATAGGCGAAACCGCGAAATGCCCAAAAAGGTGTGCCAGGGCTTTCTCATTTACCGATGGATCTCGGGGCGCCGGCGGGTTGAATGCGGCTGGGGGTGACCCCTCGAAAAATGCCCACATTACACCATAGGTAGCAAGCTCCGGCAACCGGTCAGCGTTTCCTGCCGCCCACAGGATGCCTTCCTCTATCGCTTTCGCTGCACGATCAGCATACCACCTGCAAGGGCCTGGATAGCTCGTTATCCCAAGGGACTCACCGCAAAGGCCAAGCGAATCGGAGTAGCTGAATGGGCTGTATCCCGCGAATTGATACATCGACGGCCCATCGACGTACCCCAACGGATCCGCCGTAATAAACCGCCCCAGATCCGGATCGAAGTACCGGTTGCGGAAATAGTAAAGACCGGTCTCCACGTCGACGGGACGACCATGGAAGGTGAAACGATTCACCAGGCTGCCGAGAGCTACGCTGCGCGGATCCGGCCGGTAGTAGATCTCCGTGCTATCCGTTCCATCCTCGACGTTGACCTGTGCCTCAAACGCTTCCTCCAACCCTTTGCCCGCAAGATCAAAAGGC
>JAAEPZ010000606.1 GCA_024231955.1 bacterium
CGCCGAAGCCGCAGGCTCGGGAGGAGCCGCGGGCTCGTGGCCAACCTCCCTGAGGTTTCGGAGTTGGATGTGCTCCGCTTGGTCCCGGCCAAGGTCGACGCGGAGCCGGATACCGAGCAAGGCTCGGTCCCAGAATGAGCTCGCCCGCGAGGCGCTCGGTGAAGCGCCTGTGGACGATTTGTGTCTGCTCGAAGGCCCGCCAAGCGGCTCTTACAGCTCCAGAGCCCACCGCGACCCCTTTTTTCCGGATTTCGCCGCTTTTACCCTCGCCCGACCGGCCAAGAGGCCCTCACAGGGGGATCGAGACCTACCCTGCTCTCCTCGCTGCGCCTGTAAGGCACTGCAAATAGGAGAGTTACAGAATCTCTCGCTTTCTCGTCAGTTTGAGTCTGACAACTCCAATTAAGTCTCTTATCTCGCTGAAAAGACGTGACTTATAAATGTATCCGCCTACAGGGCCATCGGCGGTCCTCGGATGGTTGCCCATTTATCTAACCATCCGTGTCTACTTGAGTTGAGAAACGTCGGGCACCATAGAGGGAGGTACCATCGCTGAAAGAACCATCGCTGTTCACGGTCAGAGTAGTCTGGTAGTAGGTACCGCTTCCATCGAAGTTCCAAAACATGGCCCAATCGCCAATCACGTTAACACTCATCGTCTTCTCCTTTTGGTTGTTGCGCTCAAGGGAGCATCGTGTTAGGGAGACCATGCGGAATGCATAGGGCCTCATCACTCGTGTCGTTCGCCCTGCGTATCCGATGATTGCCGGATTGCCCAGGGGGGAGCGTCCACGAAAATGGTCACAACGTTTGTCGTGCGATCCAGGTCGGCTCCAGGCGGAAGGTCCCGTCTTGAAGCTCGTCCCGGAGTCTCGGCGCCCTCTGTGGGCGCTTCTGTATGAAGACGCGAAATCCGTCGTCCGAACTGATCATCGGAGGCCAGATTTTGTTCAACTTTTTTCAGGAAACTGAGCCGGCCCCTTGCTGGGAGCGCGGGCGTCCCACCCGCCAGGGGGACGCAGTCCCCTTGCTGGGAGCTTGTCCCGCCCGCCCGGGGGTGACGAAGTCCCGTCCGGCCCGCAGAATTATGCCGCCAAGCGGCAGCATAGCTCCGCGCCCGTGACGTTCCAGTGGGTCCCGAGAAGGCGCGGAAACACGTGGCTTCTTGCCGATTCCGTCTGGCGCAACCGGCGCACACCGCGGCGGCGAGCAGGGCCGGCAGCAGCCAGGGAGTTGTCGATTTCGGATTTCCGCTCATGTGCTTCTCTCCATACAAACTGGGAAAGGAGCAGGTGAAAGCTCGTTGACCAAGGACGAGATTAGCAAGCTCCGTGCCAGATCCCGAAACCGGCCCTGAACACCATGGAACCACGAAATCCCGCCGTCCGGCGGGTTGCGCCGTGACTCCGGGGCAACGTCCGGGACGTAACGTGACGTCCGGCGCCGGAAAACGCCCGGGGAGGCTTCGAGGTCACCGATTCGCGGATATCTCTGGTGCCAGGGAGAGCATCGTCGATGCCCCCCGCGGGGATCTGCTCTACGTCGTCAACTGGACCACGGCGATGATCTCCGTCGTCGACGCAGTCAGCTACGAAGTGCAAGCCGAGCGATTCCTCCCAGCGATCATCGATCGTCCTTCTGGCGGCGAAAGGCCTGGAGAATCTCGAAATCGCGGAGGAACTGGGCATCGACCGCGGAGCTGTTTCACGATGGCGCCGCCGTTACTTCTCGGCCGGATTGGGGGGCATCGAGAAAGATGCGACTCGGCCAGGACGTCTTCCTTCGGTTTCTCCTGCCAAAACAGCCGAAGTGATCGAAAAAACCACTCAAACTACGCCTAAAGATGCGACTCAATGGAGCACGCGAACCATGGCAGACGAGGTCGGGATCAGCGCTGCCAGTGTCCGGCGGATCTGGAAGAGGAACG
>JAAEPZ010000607.1 GCA_024231955.1 bacterium
GCCCCGGGCTTTACGATTCAGCCCCTTCGGGGCCAAGATCGCCGAACCGTGCGTGGGAGGGGGGTGGGGGTGCCTCAAAGCACCCCGGAAAGTACCCCCGCACCGAGCCCGGGCAAAGCAAGGGCAAGGTGTGCTGCTCGCCACGGATGTTGGGACTTCAAGCCACCGTCATCCCTCTGGTGAGCTCCCCCAAGCCCTGTCCCGGGCCGCGCAGGCTTGCCACCCTGAGGATTGCTCGCCGATTCAGGCAAGGACTCATGCGCCGCAGCACTAGAGGGATTCTTTCTCCGGCTTTCCTGGGGCTCGCAGACTCGCCCAGACTATCCCATGCCGTCCTCCGGACTGGATCTCGCTGGTGGAAGGGCTCGCGGCTCTGATGTACCTGCTCAGCCTGTGTTCTTGCTGGAATGTCGGGTGGCTTTTGAACGCCTTAGTACTTGTGTGGATCATGTCACAAATACCCACGGGGTTTTATTTCCTTGCCGGCCTTCCAGTGGCAGTCCGTACACCACTCGTGCACCCGGAGAGGGTCGCCGACCTGTTAGCAAGACGCTGTCGAAATATATGTCGCGCCCGCCCGCAGGAGCGCTAATGAAGCCCGATCGATCGGAATAATTCTTGATAGTGCTCGTATTTTCCTGTGCTTGGCCCGTATTCCGTGCTGGAAGACACCTAACTTCGTAGAAGTTTGGCGGAAATAAAGGGAATACCCGGTAATTATTTAAAGGTTGACGGACGAAGGCGTCAGGCGGTGTCAAATTAAGTCTAGCCCGGGCTGCCGCCTGTATTGCCGCTCCGTTATTTTGGAGGGTGTCTGGAAAAACAGATGAACCTTTTTCCATACCTTCTACCCATATGCTACCGAGGGCTCCGTCCCAGTGTAAGTCGATCCCCAGATTCCTCGTGGGCGCAGGTCCTTGCCTGAATCGTAACTTGTAGGTATTTCGTGAAATATAGATTTGCTGTGAGAAATCGGCGTTTTCGATAATCGGCTTGATATCCTGGTCGAAGTTGCCGTCCAGCCAGGCGGCAAGAGCATCGCGTATGGGAGTCGGTTGCAGGTCATAGGCTGCATCATCATACTGGACTGTGATCTGACTTCGTGTGGTTGTGTTTTCCAAGACATACTGACCGGTAGCGGGGTAGAATGTCCTGATCATGAAAGTTTCGTCATCTGCATTCCGCTTGACGAGGCTGCCTCTGGGAATATTGTCACCGATGACTCTTTGAACTACAGCAGTACCGAGTCCGGTTGTGCCGAGGAGGTTTGGCCCCAATCGGGCAGCCGCCCTGGTCGCGGGAGGATCGGGACGTCTCATCTGCAACGCCCTCCCCGCCATCACATCCGCCTCCCGTTCCAACCCCACATCATCATTAATCCCCAGCCCATACGCCTGCAAAGTCGGCCTCACCCGCCCTTCCATCTGCTGCACCGCATGCCACCCCTCATGTGGCAAATGCCGCTCCTGCCCCGGCCCCACGTGAATATCCTGCCCCTGCGTATACGCCAGCGCCGCCAGCTGCGCCGGCTTGGGCGAATTGTAATGCACCCTGACCCACGAAAGATCCAACCCCGAAAGCCCCTCCAACCCCGCCTTCAACCGATCCGGCATCCCCGTCCGGTTCTCCTCCGCCTCCCGCTGTACCGGTTCCCGGCCGGGAACCGTGACCTGCTGGTGCGGCACCGTGGCCGGCGGCTGAGAGGGCGCGAGGGAAAATGGGGAAAGTGCGGACGGCACCCGAGATGGCTGGCTATTGAGCATGGCCTGAGTCTGGGCTGATCGCACGGCTTGCGGGCTGTTGTTCACCATTTCCTGTAACCGAGCCGTCCGTCTTACTCGATGGCTGTTGTCTGTCGACTCTTGCAGTTTCCGCTGAACGATGGTGTCCGGGCGTTTATCCTCGAAGTCAAGGGCCGCGGTCTTGGGCGCGTCCAACGACTCTCCCTGCGTAACCGGCTGTTGGGAAACGCGGTTCGCACTTCCCCTGGTCAGATTGGCCTTGTGGGACATGTCGATTGCAGCTTTCATGGGTTCCTCCTTTACGCATCTGGTGGTGGTCTGGATCCGCCGGCTCAGGTTCAGGCACCCAGAGACCTGCCCTCCTTGCGGAGCTCCCTGCGGATGCCCTGCTCGAAGTCGTGGGCGCGAATCTCCTGCGGCTCGCGAACCACCGCCTTGAGACAGGCATAACGCAGCACGTTGATGATGCTGCCGCCCGAAAGCTCGTACTCGCGCGCCAACCTCGGCAGATCCACGTCGTCGGCGAGGCGGTAGGGCTTGCCTCGGAAGTTGTCCTCCCACAGCCGCAGACGCTCGTCGACGCCGGGCATCCGGAAGTGAATCATCGACTGGAAGCGCCGCGCGAATGCCTCGTCGAGGTGCGAGCGCAGGTTGGTCGCGAGGATGACGATGCCGGGAAAATCCTCGATCCGCTGCAGCAGATAGGAAATCTGCTGGTTGGCGGCGCGGTCGTTGGCGTTGCGCGATTCCGTGCGTTTGCCGAAGAGCGAATCGGCCTCGTCGAAA
>JAAEPZ010000608.1 GCA_024231955.1 bacterium
AGGGATACCGATTTTCCTGTGCCCGGCGCCCCGGTGAGCAAGGCAAATCCACCTGTTTTGGCCAGGTTTTCGACCCGCTGGAAAAAGTGTTCCATCTGTGGCGTGGTCCTGCATGCTTCGGTGGGAATATCCTGTGTGAAGGGATTCCGCTTCAAGCCGTAACGGATCAGTTTTTTGTCCATCATTCCTTTTTCTCCTTATCCTGTTTAGGTAAATAAGCCGGCGGCAGGCCAGTGGCGGCATACTCTTCCAGCAGGTTCCGCAGCAAGGGAGCCGGGCCGTCATCTGTCTGTGAATCGGCCAATTCGAGGGGATCGGACGAGACGGCACGGCGTCTGCCATCGGCATTTCCGGCCTTATCCAATGGGAATATTCGGCAAACAGCCTGTTCGGTTACAGGATCGAGCAGATGCACCCGGGAAAGATCCCAGCGGGGGTAACGCACGGTGACTCGCGATAAGGTCTTATAGCGCGAAGGGATTTCATATCGCACGCCAAGAATAGTGATGGTCCCGTCGCTGCGGCGTTGCCAGCGGGAGGCTTGTACAGTGAACGCTTCCCGCAGCGTCTCGCCGGCGGGACAGGGGCGGCCCGGGTTTGCGGCGTCATCCCTGTTTCGCTGTGGAGTTTACGGTTATACTCCATCTCCAGCCAGGCTTGTGTCGCCTCGTTAAGCGCGGTCAGGTCAAGATCGCGCACGCCTTCCGGCATTGGCAGCAGGCGGCCTTCCGCCTGCGTCCAAAAGACCTCTTGCTTGCCGTTCTGATACGGACTACAGGCCAGGGTGAACTCCTGAAGGATGCTTAATCTCTTCAGTCCCTGCCGGGTTTCTTCGGCCTGCATGGCCGCGCCGTTATCCATCATCACGGCTCGCGGCAGTCCGCGTTTTTGCAATGCCTGGCCCAGACCGTGTACCAGCTCTTCGGCGCTTTCGCCAAGATACTGCCGGGCGTGGCAAATCAGGCGCGAGTGATCGTCAATGACGCCCGGCAACAGCGGAACCGTCCATTTCCCTTTGGCGGTCAGCACCTGCCGTGAACAGTGATGGAAATCCAGATGCCACAGGGCATTGGCATGCTCCGCCTCAAAGCTGCGCACTTCACGTTGTTCAAGACGCTCTTCGGCCTTTTTGCCTGCCGCTGTATTGGCAAGCCTCCGGCGTTTGCACAAACCCTTGGCCTTCATGAAACGCACCACTGTGGAATAGGAAGGCAAAGGTCCGATGCCGGAGTCGTTTTCAGCCTGAGCGGCCAGATTGTCGTAATGAAGCCGGCAAGACCAGCTTCGATGAGCCTTGTACTGAATGAGCAGGGCCTTTTTGAGCGCTGCCCCCAGCGATTTTTGCCGACCCTGGCCCTTGCGGGTTTTGCGGCGCAGGGCCGTTATGGGGCTGGCGGCTTTTTGCGCCTGGCGCCGCCAGTGTTCGATTGTCGAGAACCCGAAACGAACAGGTTCTCCTGTAATCGGGTGGCGCCATTCCTTTTTTGCCAGGTTTTTCAGCTCGATCTGCAGGCATCCTTTGCCGGCCGGGGAAGCCGGCAGCGGCGCTACAAC
>JAAEPZ010000609.1 GCA_024231955.1 bacterium
CGTCCGCACGGGACTGAAGCCGCCGTGCTACTCAGGGGAAGCCCCCTGAAGGGGACTGAAACCCCAAGCCTCACATACCGCCAAAGAATTCGGGTAATTTCTTTTCGAGAAGTGTTTTCAAATCAGGATTTCGAGATGCGCCGACTCGATTCACATCAACATGCCTTCCGATGGTCTCTGCATACTCACGGCCACCTTGTAGCAATCGAGTTCCGGTAAGCTCTTTCACCCACTGCGCGAGCCGGTTCTTGGCGGTTCGCTCGGCTGCGGCACGCCCTGGACGCACAGCCGGTCGGAGGGTCGGCAACCCCAGCTCCTGCTTCAGGGCTCGCGGCACCGCTTCGGCATCGGCCATCATCCACTCCTCGACGCATGGCCGGGCGTGTACCTGCTTCCTCCATCGCTTTGCTCACAAAGAATCTTGATCGCGCCATGGAGAGCGTCGATGACCGCAGGTGAATGAGTCGTCAGGATAAACTGCGTCCCGGTTGCGGAATCCGCGGCGTTTTCAAGAATCGATAACATCTCACGGAGTCTTGCCGGGTTCACTCCGTTTTCCGGTTCCTCATACCCAACCAGAGAGGGTGGGGCGGGCGTGGCGGCGATCCCGAGAACGCACAGGAGCCGGAGCGTGCCCTCCGACACCAGCGCGGCGGGGAATTCTCCTCGGTTGGCTTCGGAAATCCACAATTCCAGAAAGCCTTCGACGCCTTCCTTGACGCTCAACTCCCGAATCCCCGGAATGATCCGGCCGAGGTTGTGAATCAGGTTTTTGAACGCCAGGTCATGCTCACGCCGCAGCCAGTGGTAGAAGGATGCCAGGTTTTCACCGTGCGATCCCGGGTCGGTCGCCTCGACGTCATTGACGCTCTCGCGCATGCGGAGGGGCTCGACGTAGTAGACCCGCAGAGATCTCAACTCCCGGGCCGCCGCGACCAGATGAGGATGATTCACCGCGTCACCGATCTCGGAAAGCAGCGTGCGGCGGCGCGGGAGATCGTAGAAGCGCGGATGGGCCTGACGTTCGATCTTCACGGAGATCCGGCCTGATCCCTCATCATGGCGGATGTAGGGCGCGATCGACTCGTGCGGGGTGCCGTCCTTTCGCAAAGGAACCAGGGACTCGTGGTGGACGTTGAGCGTTCGAGCCGCCTTGGAGTACCTCAATATCAGGCGATAACGCAGCTTCGAGCGGGTTACCCGGGTATAGGGTCGTTTCAGCTCGGCTTCCTGTTCACGCGATTCCAGCTCGCGGTTCAGCTGGTCCATGATCCGGCCGTGCAAATCGAGATCGACCTCGAAGATCAACTCGTTCTCAGGCTCCGGACCATCAAAGCCGTGGAAGAACCAGTGGATCGGCGACGGTCTTTCCTGACGGTTGCCGCGATGGCGGTGGAAAGCCGCCGCGATGGTGTCGTCGCCGGCGAGGTGGGCGAGCAGATCGAGGGCATCGAGGAAGTTGCTCTTGCCCGCCGCGTTCGGACCAAAGAGCACAACGAGACGCGACAGATCCCGGATCTCGGCCTCTCGCAGGCTCTTGTATCCCGAGATGTAGATCCGTGTGATCATCGTCATCCGCGTCCGGAAGTAGCGCTGCGTCGCTTATCACCGCTATCCTATCAACTCCGCCGTTATCACCCGGAGATCTCCCGGGCTTCCTCGTCCGACATGCCTTCGAGCTGATCCAGGAACTGCTCCAGATCCCCGCCTCCCGCCGCGATCTGCTTCTCGGCCACCACCACCGCCAGCTGGCGGACGGTAGGCATCTCCGAGGCTTCCCGCAGCAGCAGCTCGACCTCGAACTGATCCCGGACCCGACTCACCAGCTGAGTGGCCAACAGGGAGTGCCCCC
>JAAEPZ010000610.1 GCA_024231955.1 bacterium
GAGGGCGCCCGGCAGTTCCGATTCAACGATGGAACTTCGTTTCCGTCGGGTCACGCCAAGAACGTCATGATCGCCGCCAATGTCCTCGCCCGCCGAATAGACTTCCTGCCCGTGCAGGTGGCCGCCTACGGTCTTGCCGGGACCGTGTGTCTGGAGCGTATAACGTCCGGTTCTCACTGGCCTTCGGACGTGTACTTCGCCGCTGTTTACGGCTGGATAATCTCAAATGAGTTGGTGAACCGCCACGACCGCAAAGGGCTGACGGTGACGCCCGGCGCTCCCGACGGCAGTCCGGGGATTTCGCTCAGGTTTTCTTTCTAGGCGGGTTTGTCGGGGGAATCGTGATCGTTGTCGTTCTTTTTCGTACCGCCCACATACCAGTTTAGCAGAAAAGAACCCGCCACCGCTATCAACGCCAGTACCAGAACAAACTCCATCGGTACGTGCTCGGCGGTCAACACCGCAGCTCCGGCCGCCGTCAGTGCGACCGCAACGAGGACTATCAGAATCAACTTCCAGTTGGGTTTGTCCGAAGGCATCGGCGTTTTCTCCCGCTTGACTTTTGACTGTCCTTTTCGGACTCTTATATCATGATCGCACCAAGTATAACAGACAGGCCCCGCCTGTGAAAGCGATGATTCTCAACCGGCCGGGCGAAAAGCTCCAGCCGGTCAACATCCCCGA
>JAAEPZ010000611.1 GCA_024231955.1 bacterium
GGACAATGGTCCGCAGTTCGTGTCGAGTGCGTTCCAGGCCTTTCTACAGCGACACGGCATCGAACACATCCGATCAGCCGTCTACAACCCAACTGAGAACGGGCTGGTTGAGGTCTTCAACCGGACACTCAAGCGTGGCGTCCAGTCCTTCGCACAGGATCGCCTCTCTTGGGAAGAGGGGATCGGGGAGTTGCTGAAGACGTACCGTGCAACCCCACTGACGCCGGACACGCCAAGTCCTGCCGAGCGATTCTACCAGCGCCCGTTCCGACTGGATTTCCAGCCGGTCAGAAGCCTGTGGCTGCTGAGATCGTCCGGCGGAGGGACCAGCTCAGGCGCCGATGGGTGCAAGCCCCTTTTCTCGCCGGGCGATGCTCAATACGCAGCTCGGAGGCTGAAATGGGGACCATTCCACGTCGGGGACCTGGTGCTCACACGCCGACCGCAGACACTGAAGGGTCACTCGCCGTATGCTGGCCCGTTCCGAGTGGTCAAGGTCGTTGGCCGCTACTCATACATTCTGTCAGATGGGCAGAAGTGGAATACGCGGCTGTTGAAACGCTATCAGCCGCCAGTCGCCACCTGGACGGAACTTCTGGGACCGCTGACACTGCCTGATGCCGTGGTCCATCAGGACGGTCGCGAGGACATGGATGATACCCAGAAGGAGGGGCATGAGGGACATCGCTACCCGACCAGAGATAGACGCCCGCCCGACCGATACACGCCTGAGGACTTCAGGCCGCAGAAGACCCGCGAGCAGCGATGAGTCTCCTCTTGAAGAGGGAGGAGAAGCTGATGTATTCGGATACTTTGTTTAGTAAAAATCCGTGTACGTCAGTTTACATGTTGTTGTTTGAGCAGGCGCTCAATTAGGA
>JAAEPZ010000612.1 GCA_024231955.1 bacterium
CGAAGTGGAAGACGCGATCTACAAGCATCCGGACGTGTTGGCCGCCGCGGTGGTGGCGAAGCCCGACAAAAAATGGGACGAGACTCCTTGCGCCTTCGTGGAGCTGCGTGCCGATGCGAAGACCGGCGAAGACGATATCATTGCGTGGTGCCGCGACCGGCTTGCCCACTTCAAATGCCCGCGCCACGTGGTCTTCGCGAGCCTGCCCAAGACCTCCACCGGCAAGATTCAAAAGTTCAAATTGCGCAAGCTGGCGGAAGATATCTAACGCCAACGGCATTTAATTTTGACCGATATGAGCCCATTTTCTCATTCCGATTGATTTGACTGTTTCGGGCTGTTCGAGGAGTCGGTTCCAGGCATCACAACCGGCGTCGATGATGGCGTCATAATTTTCGAACACGCGGTTTGAGAGCCAGTTTGCGCGTATGTACTGCCAGATATTCTCGACCGGGTTCAGTTCCGGCGAGCGCGATGGCAGCAGAATGATGGTGAGGTTCTTCGGCACGTTCAGCTTGGCTGTCGTATGCCACCCGGCCCGGTCCATGAGAACGACGCCATGGGCCCTGCTTGCGACCATTTTGCTTATCTCATCGAGATGCAACTGCATTGTCTTGGCCTTCGCCCAAGGCAGCATGAGCGCTGCGCCTGTTCCTCGTTTTGGGCAAATGGCTCCGAACAGATAGGCGTTTTGATAGCGCTGATCGGCGGGTTGGTGCGGGCGCGATCCCTTCTTCGCCCACAGCTGCGTCTGGCCGTTCTTCTGACCAAGGCGCGCTTCATCCTGGAACCAGATTTCTATTGGTGTTTGCGCTGGCAGGTTCGCTATATGCGCCGCGAGCGTGTTGGCGAAGTTTTTTTGAACGCTGCGATGATGCGCTCATCCTGCTTGGGATGTTGTGGGCGAGCGCTGATATGGGCAAAGTCCAGTTCGGCAAGCAGTCTGGATATTCCGCGCTCGGAATAGACGACGTCAAAGCGCTCCTCAATCACCCGCTTCAGATCAATCCGCCGCCAGCGCACAACGCCGTCTACTGCCCGATCAGGGCCGGTTTCGACAATCTCACCAAGCTCTTTCATTTGTTCATCGCTCAACATGCGCGGCCGGCCGGCGCCTTTGCGGTTGGCCA
>JAAEPZ010000613.1 GCA_024231955.1 bacterium
GGGTAATGACGGCGGGCCAGAAAGGAACGCGGAGAGAAGCTTTGGAGAAGCTCGAGGCGATTTTGCATGCGCTGGGCTTGGAGACGGCGGCCGAAGGAGAAGCGGCGAAAATCGGTGGAAAAGCGAGGAAAGTGCTGGCGCCAGGAGCGCTGACGGGAGCTGACGCCAACATGGCAATGAACCAGCAACGACCGGAATCGAATCAGCCGTTGTTTCTGTTCCCGGCGACCTATCATTCGCAAAGAATTCCGTTGCTGCCGAAGATGGTAGAAGAGCTGATTCAGGACAAAGATGGGAATCAGCTCCCGGTGCCGCAGCCTCCGGCGAAAAGACTACGCCTGGAGCAGCTGTTCGAGAACACGACATTCCAAATCCCTGTGTCAGAAGAACAGCAGGAAATCGCGCGAGTCCCGGCGCTGTCTCAAGATATTCCGGCGCGGACGGTCAAGGTTTCGTCGGTCCACGCAGTTCCGGTGCCGATATCTAGGCCAATTGATGAGCCTCTGCAATTTTCGGCAGCCAAAGCGAAGAAGCGCACGTACGTAGACCACTGATACAATCCGCGCACGGTCAAACCCGGTGCCTATTATGCTCACCAGATGCGACACAATCCTTATGGTCCGTTCAGTACCAAGCACAGGGGAGAATCGGTTACTGGTGCAGATTTTGACGAACCGATGCCGTATGACCCATACGAATCTAAGAA
>JAAEPZ010000614.1 GCA_024231955.1 bacterium
ATGTACGAGCACGGCATCGAGGACCGCCGCGACGTCCCTAAGAAATTCCTCAAGATCGTGGCGGAATGGGAGACCCCCGAGGCCGAGAGGGAGGTCCTGAGCAATTCCGTCCGCACTATCAACATGGCGCTTGCACAGGGCCTCACCAAGGGCATCAATCAGATGTTGCTCGGCAAGAAGACACCGCAGGGGGTGGCAAGAGTTGAGCGCAATCAGTGACATACACCCCGAATCCATAGTGCCCGTGGGCGATGCCGAGGAGCACTACACGATCCACAAGTTCCGGGGAGAGGAGGGCGATGCCTGTAGGGCCTGCCTTGCCGAGATGACATCGGGCCGAAGAAGGGTGAGCACCACGCCGCTGCGAAATTTCTACAGGGTGATGCTGAACAAACTGAACAAGCCACCGGGGCGTCCGTACAAGGACGAATGGAAGGAGTTCGAGCGAGATGTGGATATCAAGCGCAAGCGAATCCCTCACGAGGATTTTGAACGCGGCTGGAGCATCCTGTACGGGCTCATGGATGTGGGCTATCAGATGTTCGATACCTCATGGAGCATCAAGAAAGAGGATAATGACGCGGGCGGCATGAGGTCGCTTGCCGACATGCTGGACTGGCCGAAGCTTATCTTCAAGGCCGGCAGGATCACGATATGGTACGGCACCATGGGCGACGGCAAGACCTACGCTTCGGTGTATCTCATGGAACATCTTCTCGACAGATACCCGGATGAGTTCGTTGTGGCCACGAACATCAGTTTCAAGCCTTCCGCCCTGAAGAGATACCCGGGCCTGAGATACACGAACTGTATCCACAACATCATCACGATATATTGCGACACCTACGAAGAGTTCGTGATCGCCCAGGAGGTTGCAGAGGCCGATGTCGTGGAGAGGCTGAAGGACAAGGCCAGCGCCCGGGAACTGAAGCGCGAGATCAAGGCCGCCGTGGACAAGGTGAAGATGAAAACCATCGTGTGGTGGGTGGACGAGCTGGCGGGCACCATCGGCAAAAGCAGGGGCCGTACCATGGACTCCATCGACTTCCAGACCGCGTTCCTTCACTTCCGCAAGCTGAGGCTGGCCCCCATCGGCATCATCCAGTTCCATGACGACACTCCCACCAAGCTCGAAATGCGGCGTATCATCCACTGCAAGGTCGTGAGCGGCGGTCACCTTTCCACGCACAAGGACAAGAAGGGCAACCACTTCGAGGACATCACGGCGCACGCGGAGAAGGATGATGTGGATAAAAGCTATTTCGGCGTCGAGTTCTGGACGCTGAAGGGCAAGGAATACAAGCAGCTGTTCCATTTCCCCATGGAGGCGCCGCCCGGCCTGGATAATGACTACTGGGAGGACGAGATCACGGCCCACAGGTTCTCGGACATCTACCTGCCCGGCCTGTTCGCAGCGCTCCATGGCAAGCACGGCAGGGAGCGTGTGAAGGTGCTGCGTCAGTTCCTGGAGGCCACCAAGAGGATCGACCCGGCCACCATGTCTCCCGAGAAATGGGAGGAGATGAATATCGAGGAGTTCGCCCATGTCATGCAGGACTGGAAGCCAAACAAGATAAAAGGGCTCATCCCGGCGATCCATCCACCGCGTCCGTGGGACATGGACGAGATCATGTATCTGAAGGATACCTGCAATTTCTCGGTGCGGAAGATAGGGTATCTCTTCACCAACCCCGACGACAAGATCGTGAGCGGTGACGCCAACCGGGTGAACGTGGCCAACGCCGTCAAGATATGGGAAAGGGAGTACGGGAGGTACGGAGAATGAATGGAAACGCTTTTCATAGATTTTGCATAGTTTTTTCATACCAGCCATATAGGAAAATGCAAGGAATGCAAGTTTTGCATAGCTGGGGTGTCTGCCCTATAATATATAGATTAACGCGCATGCATGAAGGGGCCGGCCCGGCCCCCCCTGCGGCGCTGTCGCACGGCGGCGAGCCGAGCGGGCCATGGAGTCATCCCACCGGTGTCACGGGAAAGCCGGGGAGAACTATGCCGTCGGTGGGGGCCTTCGCCCACCTCATGACCGTTGGCGTGCTCCTGGCGGTGTTCTTCGGCTTCCTGGCCCTGTTCACCCCCCTGGATTATCTCTTTGCCGTATCCTTCGGTCTCATGGCCGTGTCGTTCACCTATGTCTTCCTGTGCACCATGAGACTCCCGGGGAAGGTCCGGTTCAAGGCGTACTTCACGGGGATCATCCCGTACTTCATGGCGCTGGTAGTGTTCATGTCCGTCGGCCTAATGGTGCCCTACATAGTGCTGCTGCTTGGCCTGGGTCCTCTCATCGAGGAGATCTGCAAGTCGTCCATGGCATCGCTGCTGAAAGCGAGTTCCTGGACCCTGGGCGTATGCGTGGGCGCGGGCTTC
>JAAEPZ010000615.1 GCA_024231955.1 bacterium
CAGCCCATGATCGCGCCCGCCCATGTAGGGGCGGGCCTCCGTGCCCGCCCATGAACGCCGAACGGACGGTGGTGATGGGAATCACGGGCAGGCACGGGGGCCTGCCCCTACACCGGGGCACCAAAAAGTGTAGCCTAAGTTATGGCCCCCTCAGTATGCAACGCTAGGGACCAAAAGTCCACTTGGAATCTTCATTGTTTTATGATATGCCGTCGGCCAGTGATCCACTCGTCGACCTCCGAAGTTTTGAGCTATCGTTCAGGAGTATACCACGCTTCCAGTGTCGGTGGCAACCAAAAAGTGTAGTCTGATTTTTGGCCCGCCCAGTAACTTCCCATTTCGCATCCGATCTTCACGCCATCTTCGGCCGATCCTCCGTCGCAAAATCCTCGAATTAGCCGGGCTAGCAGTCCTGCGGTTTTGCTCCGTCGGTTCGACCAAATCTGGCGCAAATCTCGGCGCGAAAGTGGGAAGTTATTTCTTCACGAGCCCTAACAGCCCGTGGTGAAACTCCTTCCGGCCGACGGCGGGTCTTTTCCGCCAGCTCGGCGTCGCGAAATCCTCGAAATATCTTGATATTCCTGCGGTTTCGCTCCTTGATCTGACGGAAAATCCCTCGCCCTCGGCTCGAAAGGACTTTCACCACGGGCTGCTAACCAAAAAACGCCGCCCGAATCGACTTGCCCGACGCCCGCCAGACCTTGATCACCTCATAGATGATCACCGACGTGTAGGTGACCGCCAGCCATACCAGCACCGCTTCGAGCGGCAGCTCGCGCCAGGCACCGATGAAGATGCCCATCATGACTTCATGATGGTAATCCCACCAGCCGTACGGCACGCCCAGGGTCGCTTCCCACAACAAACTGATCAAAAGCATCATAAAAAACGTCACGCTGAAGGCCCGCCAGTTGATAAACCTCTGCACCGACCGGAGAAAACCGGCCGACGGGATGAACGAGGCCAGGACCAGGTAGGTGAAATACCAGGGGAACCCGTCCGGCACCTCGGAGAAGAATTTCTTGTAAACCACGGCGGCGATCAGGAGCACGATCCCGACCACGACCGAGTGGACGTGAAACCGCACGATCTTGGGAACCTCCCCCGCCTCCTTCCGGTAGTCGGCCACGTTGTAGGCCGCCACCCAGTACTCGTCGGCCCAGATGTAGAGCAACAGCACCACCATGAAACCGGTCAGGTAGAAAATGAACTCCTCGATCGGGATGCCCCCGCCGACGGCGGGAATCTCGATCCCCAGCGTGGCCCCGTGATTGGTGAACTTGAAAAACGTATTCCCGAAGAGGAAATCGAGAATAAATCCCAAGGGGACCAGCACCAGGACGGTCCTCCAGAAGGATCCGCGCTGGAAAGAGCAGTCCGGATGGCGGAGAAACCACCAGGCGACGGCCACCAGCGGAACGATGAAAAGCAGCAGGCTCCAGGTATAGCCCAACGGCGTGGGATCGGGCGATGTGATCTGAAGCGTGCCGGGATCCTCCACCGTCCGCAGCGTCAGCGCTGCGGGGATGATGATCACCGCGGCCATTGCGAAAAGAACCCAGACGGTTTTCTGCAGATCTCCCTGTGGCATCTTTCTTCTCCTTTCACCGTTCTCCGGGGGCCTCACCTAGAAACTGACCGAGAGCGAGACGATTCCGTAGTCGGTTTCATAGGCCGGGTCAAACGGCGTGAGC
>JAAEPZ010000616.1 GCA_024231955.1 bacterium
AGCTCACGGAGATTGGCCTGGCGGGTGTGGTTGGTGTCCGTGCCGGGCAGACCCTGGACTGGGACGGCGAGAAGATGGAAGCCACCAACGTCCCCGAGGCCGCCCAGTTCGTCCGTACGGAACACCGAAAGAAATGGCTGACCTGATTCGTCATTTCACGGGGCCGAGCGGGTTGGTGTCCAGTCGTGGCCGTTCAAGAGCAAGAGGTAGTCGTTTATTCGCCACATAGACAAACCACCGATCCCTCGGTTGTCGCCACGAAGACCTTTCCGTCGGCGACGATCATTCCGTCGAAGACTGGAAGTGAATCGAGGTGATGGGATGACAGCGTCTTTCCGTTTTGCTTTGAGATTGTCAGAAGGGTAGCGCCTCCTTTTCCGTTCCAGACTTCAGCCTGCTCTTTCAAATCGGAGGTGGAAGAGGCGTCGGTGAGGGCCTGTCGATTGTTGCTCGCGTTGCGTGCTTCGGTGAATGAGAACAGTCCTTCATCGCTGATGTCTTCGGGGCCGGCGACAAGCAGCTTCTGTTTTGAAGCGACCATGGCTCGGACCAAGAGCGAGGGCGCCGTGTCTTCCCAAACGGTATCGTAGCGAGGAACGGTCTTGGGCTTGTTGCCCGAGGGAAGCTGCATGAGTCGGTCGATCTTCATCTCGGGGAACTTTTCCAGTTGATTTGCCTTGAATTTGTCATAGGCGTAGATATCCTTCGTCTCGTGCGTCCTTTTTTTGACGGCGAAAAGGCGATACTCCAACGCAGTTGTCCAGCGGTAGTAGTCGGGTTTCCGCCCGTAGCCATAGACGTTCTCTTTGTCCATTACCAGGAGGCGTCCGGAGGGATTGTAACGTCCCGGATTGAGGTGGCCGATCCAACCGCCGGGGAAGGTTCTGCCATAGGTCCAATAGGAGCGATGGAACCAGGTGTCATCCAAGTAGCCGGTAGGCGAAAAGAGGTGGGCGGGTTCCGTCTCCGCGGCAATGTGCGTGATCCGACGCCGTTTGCCCTGAAGGTCGAAGGGCAGGGAACGCATAAATACATTGTGACCATCGCAGGACAAGACGTCAGGCAGCGTGGTGGTCATATCGAGCCAGGAATCGTATTTCTGGATGGTTCCGCCGTGAATCGGGTCGGTCCGGTCCATAACCGTTTCGGCGATCGCTCTGCCGGTCGCCAGATCAAGCCTGAGGTAGCGTAGGCCCCCGTCGAGGAACATATTGCGGCCGGCCACACAGTGAACTTCGTCGTTGACGATCAGAACGCTGCCGCTGACGGGCCACGCCGACTCCAGTTGCCCATAGACCATGATCAACGATTCATAGGGCATTGCCCGGTATCGCCATACCAACTCGCCGCGATCGGCCGTTACGCAATATACCCATCCGTCCCGGCAGCCGAAGACGGCTCGCCCTTTATGGATCGTCGGAGGCGAATCGATCCGTCCTCCCGCTGTAAAACTCCACAGTTTCTTTCCGGACTCCGCATCCAACGCCCGGACGGTGTGGGCATCGCGTGCGGCGATGAGGAGCCGCCCGTCACTGATCACCGGCTGGGTCAGGGCTGTCCCGATCGCGCAGTTCCATTTCTGCCTTAGATTGTCCGAAATCGAGGTAGAA
This sequence comes from bacterium, assembly GCA_024231955.1. GTDB lineage: Bacteria > Krumholzibacteriota > Krumholzibacteriia > JACNKJ01 > JACNKJ01 > JAAEPZ01. The sequence continues at coordinate 1,611 of JAAEPZ010000616.1, forward strand.
GAGGATCCGCTCCTGGTCGAATCCCCACGAAACATGGGCCAATCTTCCTCGCGCCGGATCTTGGTGTTTGCCAGCGACGAATCAAAGGCGGGTCCTTTTTCCAGGCGTTTCGCTGCGGAGATTCTCTCTCCCTTATCGGTGGCGGATGTCAAGCCGTGAAAGCCGTTCAGCTTGGTTTCGAAGTAGCAGGCGCAGGCGTGGGGTGGGGCGTAGAGGAGACCATTGGCCGGCATGGCGCCGTAGAGACAGCCACCGCGGACCCAATGATTCTCCTGCCAGGTCTGCTTCTTCAAGTCGACGAACTCGATTCCCATTCGGGCGGGAAGGATGTAGTTGCACGTCGCTTTGGAGATGTGGCAGCGGTGATGAGAAAGCCACACAATGGATTCATCCTGCGGTTCAAAGCTCGCCTTGATGGCGCCGGTCACGATGTCGCGCCCCCAGAAGCGGCCCGAGTTTGGTGCGCCGGCTGTATCGCCCCACCAGGCAAGATCGTCGATGATGAAGAGATCCCGCGGCGAGGCATATCCTGAAGCAGGATAGGGAGCGTTCCAAAGTGGTTTGCCGTCGGTTGCTGCGAACGAACGAACCGACGAGCCGAGGCCCAGGAGAATCACGTGGTCATGAAGGATCAGCCGCGGCGGTTCTGCTGAAATCCAGTCGGGCGTTCGCGTCTTGTTCCTGGAAGGGGTATTGAGGGAGCCAACCTTGACGGTCCAGAGGGGCGCTCCGGTTTGTGGGGAAAGAGCGACCAATTTCTGCCCGGAGAAGAAGACGATTTGACTTTCATTGGCCGCCAGTGTCAAGGTCGCCAGCGGATAGTCCTTATCCCACAGCACTTCGCCCGATGTGGGGTCGGCAGCGGTTACGGTAGTGTGCCGGCATCACCGCGTGCCAAGTACAGCGTACCGCCGGCCAATACAATCTCCCGGGTCATCTCGGTCCCTGCGATCTCACGGACCGTCTTGCCGGTTGCATTGTCGATCACCGACACGGGACCGTCGATCGACATGGTTACATACAGACACTCCTGGTCAGCGACGAGACGGCGGGACATCGACGCCGGGCCGCTTTTGAGAGGGAAGAGGTGAGGGAACCACTGGCCCATGTCGCGCTGCCAAAGCAGGAGACCGTTGTAGGCGTCTCTGGCGGAGAGTTTCCACTTTGGCGGGTGGAGCATGGAGACTTGGGGGCCTTCGTCACAAATGTAGAAGAGTTTTCCTGCCGCCGACACCAAGGCGTTCATGCTGGCCATGTGTTCGTGATGCCGAGCCCAACGGGGCGCGGCGACCCATCGAATCTGTCTGGGGGAGTGAACCAAGTCGTCCTGAGCGACAGGATTTCCCGTGCTGCCGTGTAAATAGTGGGTCCAGTCATCCATGGCTGTCGGGCGAGGCTTGACCGTTTGAGACCAGGAACCATCGGCTTTCCTGACCACCGCTGTATCGCTTGGGGCCAGGATGCGCATGACCTCCGACATGGAGACCTTTTCGGCGTCCACGACTACCCGGTTTGCCAAGTCGTTGGCATAAGGGAGCCGGTCTCCGTCCCAATGCTGGACAGAGACTGGCCCATAGAGATTCCGGGACATCAACTGCTTCCGGATACGGGAGACCTCGTCCTTATGGCGGTTGAGGGCATGGACGAGATAGCCATCGTCGTCTCTCAGCGCGATCATCGCCGCCGTATCGGAGCCAATGTAGACAGCAAGCCCGCGTCGCGCCTCGGCGGCATGGAGGCAGGCGGTTGCGATCCAACAAGATAATAGAACAGGCCCTACGCGATATTGGATGTTCATGTCGATCTTCATTTCCCCCGGATCATACGTGTGGAGCGAAGTGATTGCTGTGGTTCTGTTACGCCTCGTTGATGCAGCGCCCCCTGGGCACCGCGCTACTTGCACACCAGCCGGATGCTCGTAATCCGACGAGGTTCCAGATCGCAGTGGGCACGTCCAGCGGAACGTTCCAGCTCGCTTCGATTGTCCTCCAGCGTCCCACAGATCCATGCCGACACGACCGTTCGACCGGGCAATCCGATTGCGGCGTGTGCGGGATCCGCACCGAGGTTCACGAGACGAACGATAACGCCTTGGCCGTCGTCGGCCGGTTTGACGTGAGTGACAACCACATCCGTTGCTTGAATGTCCAGGAAGCGGCCCGCTCGGGAGGTGGCGTTGTCCATCACGAGGTGCGTTGCCGGTGGATTGCAGGTCTGCTGCCCTTCGAGCACGGCGCGGGCCGGTTCAAACCGACCATGGCTGGCGAAGCTGTAACGGACTTGAACCAGCCCCGGCTGGCTTGCCCGGAAGTTGGTTTCCCAATAGTTGTTCAACGGCCAGGCCAACAAGAGCGGGTTCTTCCGGCGCGGGATAGCGTCTTGCTTCTTCCCAAAGTTGAAGTCGCCAATCTGCACGAGGGGCGCGTCGGGGCAATAGAGTGTGGCACCGAAGTCGGGCTGGTGGACCGCAGCAAAACTCTCCACAGTGACCCAGTCGCGACAGCTCCCGGGAATCTGTTCCCCATCGAGTTCCGTGGGAATGCCGGCCGTATCGAATGTGCCGCGCCAACCGGCGGCCAGATTCAGCGGAAACGCGAAGTAGACAGATTCAGGCGCGCGGATGTCTTCCTTGAGGAAGCGGGCGGAGAGATCGATCATCGGCGAATCGGCGTGGAGCGTGATCCGCTGCTCGAGATCGGTGAGCCCTTCCGCTTGCCCGCTGATCACCAGCGTGGCGGCGCGCGGATGCTTCTCGATCCTGCAAGTGACTTCGCCCGTGTAACTGGTGCGGGTCGCTTGCCAATCAGGCTTCCAGCCGGTGCGGCCGTAGCGCTCGCCCACGACGCTGCGGACGTGAAAGGCATGACGGTCGTCGTTCGTAGGCCGCTCGTGGACCAGTTGAAAGAACCCCCATGGCGAATCTGCCGCTACCACCTCTCGTTTGCGAGTCTTGTCGAAGAGGCTCGTCACTCTGCCAGTCGCCGGCTCGAAGGTCAGCTTGTAGAATCCGGTCTCAATGGAATCCTCGCCCGCCTCGACCGCGTCTGGCGCAGAAACCGGACTCAGTTCCGACCAGGGGATGACTTGCCAACTGTAGGGTTCGAGCCCGACGGGGCCAAAGAGCTTGTCCAGCGGCCGGGCCGTTCCCTCACGGTCCCTTTTCAAGTAATGTGCCTCCACGCGTTTTCCGCCGCCCTTCCATGTACCTGGCACAAAGTAGTCCTGGCGAAGTCCGGTCGGGTTGACAACCAGCACGCCTCCAGTGTTCCGCGATTGCCAGGGATTGCCGGCCAACCGGTGAAGTTGCTGGCGGAGGTGGAAATCGGAAAGCGGCTTGCCGTCGTAGACCGGTTGCGACTTGAGATGCCACTGGGTGACGACAAACGGATTGTCGGCGTCCAGCGCGTTGTGCGCACCCCACGTATGCTCGTTGTAGAGGTGAATATCGTCCCAGAGGCGTTCGACGGCAACGGCCGTCCATTTGTCGGTACCGTTGACAGTCCGCAACAGATCAATAACAGCCGCATTGGCAGCCATTTTGCGGCACAAGCTGGTCTCCGCAGCCGAACTGGCGGATCCAAAATTCCAATAGTCGGTCCAGTCACCCGTGACCACCGGAATCTGCTCGCGGTTGATTTCTTTCACCCGGGCAAGCAGCTCGACAGGAGTTGCCAACCGAAGACGGGGTCGGCGTCCCTCCTCGTTCCACTGGCGGACGAGATCGGGCAACTCCTGGTTGGGAGGCGAGTTGTCGTACATGAAGGGGGCGCAGGTGGCGGACAGGTAGACGAAATCGTACGGGTAGTCCAAGCTCTTGACGTGACGCAGATACTTGTGGAGACCGTCTTGAATCGTGTCCAAATCGCCGGACGCGGTGTTGCACCACTGGTCGAACATGCTGTAGTGCTCCCCGTTCATGACCAGAAGCTCGCGGCCGCTCGGCCCTTTCCAGCGATAGACGGCAGGACGCGGCATCGGTGTGCCGCTCAGGTGAAGGTTGATGCCCATGATGAGCAACTCGATTTGACTGTCGCAGAGCAGATCCACCGCGCCCCACGGAATTCCCGTGACATCGTGCTGGTTGACCGTCCGGATGTCGGCACCAAGTCTTTCCCTGAGCATGCGGCATTGATAGAGTTGCCGGGCGAGCCCCTCGGCTGAACTGAGGGGCGTCGTGTTGTACTGAAACCCGGAGATACCGAAGCGTCCGGATCTGACGTGCTTCTTGAGTCGCTCCACATCCTCCGCGGCGGCCGTCTCGATCCATCGCACCAAGGGCTCCGTGACCTCGGCGGTCCAGCGAGGTCGCGACAGATCATCGGGCCACTCCTCCGTCCGGTCGAGCATGTCGAGCGCCGCGTCAAGGTAGCCCTTCTGGAGTTCCCCGGACATCGACTGCGGATGTGTGTAGCCCACGTCCAGATGGCTGTGGTGCAGAACCAAGACTTCCTTGCAGAAGGAAATATCATCGGCGGCCTGAGTCTCGTTAGACGCCGTAACTCTGGGGGCCGACTCCAGGATAGCGCAGAGCAGCAGGCCGCATAGGGCCGCCCGTTTGTCCGAAACCAGGCTCAACAGTCGTCCGTACTTCTTCATGTCGTTCCCTTTGCTTCGTTGGACAGGAAGCTTCCACAATGGATTGCACCGGATTGTACCAGCGGCGAGAATCAGAGTACACTCTGGCTATTTGCCATGACGCCGCACGAAGCTCTACGATGAGGACCATCATGTCGTGCAGAATCTGCCTTGCCTGTCTGATAACGCTGTCGATCTGCGTACACACTTCGGCTGAACGGCCCAACATCGTCCTCATCATGGCCGACGACATGGGCTACTCGGATATCGGCTGCTACGGCGGCGAGATTCCCACGCCCAACATCGACGGCCTCGCGTCCGGCGGCTTGCGGTTTACCGAGTTCTATAACACGGGTCGGTGCTGTCCGACGCGGGCGAGCCTGCTCACCGGACTCTATCCGCACGAGGCAGGCGTGGGCCATATGGTCTACGCCAATCGAGGCCCGGGCTATCTCGGTTATCTGAACGACGAGTGCGTGACCATCGCCGAAGTGCTCGGCGCGGCCGGCTACCAGACCATGATGACGGGTAAATGGCACGTGGGCCATACTCCCGGCCAATGGCCGACCGACCGCGGATTCGAACACTTCTACGGAATCCACATCCACGTCGACAGCTACTTCAAGG
>JAAEPZ010000617.1 GCA_024231955.1 bacterium
ATGGAGAGATACCGACCGGCGGCATCAGCATCACGTACAAGACCGGCGGCGGCGCGGACGGCAACGTCGAGGCCGGGCGAATAGCAGTAGTCGACGGTTCGTTTCAAGACATCTATGGCAGCCACGTACAACTCTCCGTGACCAATCCCGAGCCCGCGTCCGGCGGTACGGAACGACAGACTATCGAGTCGGCGCGGCTGCTCATACCCGAGAGCCTGCGCGCGTTGAACCGTACAGTAGCCCGTGAAGACTTCGAGATTCACGCGCGTCTCGTGCCCGGCGTGGCGCGTGCTTTGATGCTGACCAGTAACGAGGACGCATCTATCGCCGAGAACAGCGGTATTCTCTACGTCGTGCCCCAAGGCGGCGGGGCGCCTACTCCCGCATTGAAGAACAACGTACTGCGTATGGTCACGGAGACCTACCCGTGTACTCTAACGTTTCAAGTAAACGTGCAAAATCCGATCTGCAAAACCATCAACATCGAAGCGCGCGTGTATCTACGCCAAGGGTACGACCCGGTTTCAGTACGCGAGCAGATCAAGACCAACCTGCAGGAGATGTTCAAGATAACTAAAGACGACGGCACTCCAAACGAGTTTGTCAACTGGGGTTACTACTCATCGGGAGAGATCGCGCTATCGGACGTGTTCAACACTATTCGCGATACCGCGGGCGTCAGAAAAATCGGCGACAAACACGGAGACCTCAAGCTGAACAGCCTACCGTCCGACGTCGATCTAAAGCTGCACGAATTTCCTATCCTCGGCCCGTCCATCACCCTGATTAACGGCGACACGGGAGCCATTATCTAATGTCTATCCTGAACCCACGCTTCGATACTCCCGGCACCTACCCGGGCGAGGCAGAAAGCTGGACTCTGCGGACACACGTCGCGGTTGCGGAGTTTGCGGCGTTCACACCCGAGCCGCTGTTTGCCTGGGAGGATTTCAGCCGGTGGTACGATTTCAAGTTTTCGCTCGATGAGTGCACCGTCGCGCTCGCAATGTTCGACCCACGAAAAGAAGGCTTTGAAGATTTCGAAGAGGGCTGGGGTAACGACTACTACCTGACCGAAATTCCGACCGGGCACGTAGTCATCCATCCGTTCGACAGCGAGGACTTCGAGATGATGGGCGGCGCTGGATGGGACGTCGACTCCTACGCCTGGACCCTGGACGATGTCGGCACATTCATCGCGTTGTTCGACGGCGCTGAGTTCGAGGTATTTCACCGCGATCCATATGCTTGGGACTGGAGCGCAGTTTTGGGCGAAACAGCGATGTTTGACGGTGAGCCGGTCGAGGGTTTCGAGTTGGACTGGTGACAAATGACGCTTGTCCGCCGTCGCGCATTCGCCTGGACGGGCGCTATGGCGTGATGAACGAGCTCGTCATCGTTCATC
>JAAEPZ010000618.1 GCA_024231955.1 bacterium
GGCTCCAACATTCCCGCCTGGCGGGTCACGAGGTTGAGATCAAGCCTGATTGATGCGGAAAAGCGCGGGCTTGATCTTAATGATGACGGGGAAGGTTTGGAACATCGTGCGGCTCTTCGCAGGTTTGCCGAAGCCAGAAAGCTGGTTACCGATTCAGGAACGCCTGATTCATGGCCCGATGAAGAGCGAAGTATACTCATTCAACTACGCGATCGTCATATGTCAATTCGCAGCATAGCAAACGCTTTAATGCGGAAACCTGAAGAGGTTGCGATCCGTTTATTGATGGCGGGTAGAAGTCTTGGCGGAAAATGGTCTGAAGAAGAAGACCGAATTATCGTTGATGGTTTCAGTGAAGGTTTGGGGTTCTCCGAAATGGCCAGGCGGCTACCGGGTAGAACGCGTGCAGCCGTTAAGGCGCGGTGTCGAACCCTTTGCGGAACCCGGAGCAAAATAAGACCATGGACTAAAGCAGAAGATCACGCACTTTTAGAAATGTGGTCACGCGGTGTCCGTGGCGACAAAATAGCTGAAGCCTGTCCCGGTCGATCAGGCCCAGCATGCCATCAACATCTTCATCGTATACTTCGAATCCCCAGAAACGATAGGCCATGGGATAACTCGGAAATCCTTGTCTTAATCCGTGGTGTTTACAACCGGAAAAGTGTTCGTGAAATTGCCGAGTGGCTGGGTCGCAATGACAGGGAAGTTCGCAGCAAGATAAGGCAACTTGGCCTGAAGAAGAAAAATTCTCATTCCAACATTCCTGAAATTGGAGGCGCGGCTGTAAGTGCGATTCTTGAGGCCGAAAACGTTACTCAACTCAAGCACGGTCGCAAACGGAAGATTCCGGAAGACAAGGTCACAGAAGTGAAAAAGAAGATGGCCGAACGGAAAATACCGGTTACCGCAATTGCGAAGGAATATGGCGTAAGTCGGGGTGCTCTCTACCGGACTGTCAATGATTTTCAGGTGCCGGCATGATCGCGCTTACCGGGTACATCATGGCCGCGACACTGCTGATTACCGGCTACATCGCCTACCTCCTGACAAGACGTTGGAGAAGGAACAGGGCATTCAGGCGCAACATGGAGCGCAGGCCCTGGACGATCACACAAGCGCCAAGGCGCAAGTCGAAATCCGTCACGACACTAGCCGGTTTTCACAGGTTCAACTTCAACGATGGACCTGAGCCCGTACCTGATCGCGTGAACCGCGAGGCAGGAACTTTAGCCAAGGAGTCAAGATCATGACCGCAATCCACATCGAAGAAACGGAGGTCCGCCGCTATGCCTGATAAAATCACAATCACAAAGCCCGGCGTTTACGACATCCCCGCCGGGGAATACCACGCCGACCCATGCCCTGACGGCTCGCTGTCCAGTTCCAGTGCCAAGTTGATTCTGCCTGTCCCGTTCAAGGGGTGCCCTGCCAAATTCAATCACGCCCGCAATACCCCTGCACAACCTAAAAAGATTTTTGACTTCGGGCATGTTGCTCACAAGCTGGTATTGGGTCGTGGTGAACATATCAAGGTTCTGCCTTACGAAGATTTTCGCACCAAGGAAGCCAAGAAGGCCCGTGACGACGCCCGCAAGGCCGGTCAGGTGCCGATCAAGGCATCAGACTTCGACATCGCCCAGCAAATGGCCACCGCCGTATTCAGCCATCCGCTCGCGGGTAAATTGTTTGAAGGCGGAGTTGGCGAACGCTCATTGTTCTGGCGGTGTAGTCAGACAGGCGTCATGTGCCGTTGTCGGCCAGATTACCTACCCACAGGGGGTTCTATTATTCCCGACTATAAGACCACCGGCCAGACGGTGACCCAGGACGATATCCAGCGCACGACCGACAACCTTGGTTACTGGTTGCAAGCGGCTTGGTACCTGGACGGGATCAAAACGTTAGGGCTAGCGGAAAACCCAAGTTTCGAATTCGTCTTTCAGGAAACCGCCCCACCACACATCGTTACCGTTGCGCAGCTAGACCCGGTCTATATCGAATGGGGCCGCACCGCCATGTTGAAGGCGCGCGAAATGTTTGCCGAGTGCCAGAAATCCGGTGATTGGTCGGCTGGTTATCACGACGACGTAGTCACCATCGAACCGCCCGGATATTCAGAACATCGGCTGGAGGCGGCTATGGACAAGGGTGCTTTCGATCTCGCCTGCTACTTCCAGGGGCCGCACTCGGATGACGTGATGCGTGTTCCGCTCAACAAGCGATCAGAAATGGAGATAGTGATATGAACGAAGTTAACGATCTCTCCAGAACCATCGAACCGAAAAGCGACCAGCTTAATTCCGATGATCTTTTCACCGGGCCCCGCACCATCGCTATTACGTGCGTGTCGGCGCAGGCATCGTCCGTCGAGCAGCCGGTAGCAATCAATTTTGAAGGCGACGGGGGCAAACCATGGAAGCCCTGCAAGTCCATGCGGCGGGTTCTTGTTCATGCGTGGGGATCGGACGGCAACAAATATTCCGGTCGCCGCCTGACGCTCTACCGTGACCCGAACGTTATGTTCGGCGGTATCCAGGTTGGCGGCATTCGTATTTCGCACCTGTCCCATATTGACGCTGATGTAACGATGCCGCTCACGGTGTCGAGAGCGCAGCGCACGCCTTTCACAGTTAAGCCGTTGCGCGACGCAGGCCATGGGCAACTGAACGTTGATCCTGAGCATGAGAAAGCAGTCAAGGCCCGCGCCATTGAGGTTGCCGCGATGGGGCGGGGTGCCTTGCGGGATCACTACCAGTCGCTAAACGCAACCGACAAGGAAATTTTCAAGCATCACCAAGAAGAACTGTTGCGGTGCGCGGATGAGAAAAGCGCGAGTGTCGAGGGCCCTGCGCTACGGACAGGCGCTGCCGATGACCCCGCCGATACCAAAGAAGACCAGCCTCTTGCCTACACCGATGCAGACGGCGAAGTGCATTCGTTCGGGATGCTAAAGGAATTCCATGAGGCCTATATTGCCTGCCTCGAAAACATCAATGACGGCGAGGTGCTGGAAAGTGTCTGGGAAGGCAACCTTGAGCAGTTGAACCAATTACGCACCATGGGCGAGTCTGGTGTTGAAGTTGCCGACGAGATCACCGGAACTTTCATGCAGTGTCGCCAGAAGTTCGCCGA
>JAAEPZ010000619.1 GCA_024231955.1 bacterium
CCGTCGTCGGCCGTGAACCACACCTCATCGCCCACCGGCAGGAACTCAAACATGTCCCAGTCTCGGGGGCCGGGCTCGAAGGCAGCCAGAAGAAGCGTCACCTGGGTGCCGTCGGTGATCCAGAGCTCGCCCCGGTTCTCGGCCGCCTCTTTCACAAAGAGGAATTGATCGCCCAGTGGGATTGGCGGAGGCCATCTGAGGACCGTATCGGCAAGCGAAAAGGTGCCTTCAGGGGTTCCGTCGCTTCTCCAGAGAGCTGAATCGTGACTCCACGAGTTGTAGACCTGTAAAAACAGGAGGTCCCCGACCACCTCCATAGCCCACACATAACGGTACCACCCGAAATCGTAGAACTTGACCGTGCCCTGCGTCGTGCCGTCGCTGCGCCACAGGCTGGTCTTGCTGATTCCCCCTTCCACTACGAGGACAAGGGTGCCACCGAGAACCACCAACCCCGAGACAATGTCGCCCCCACCGAAAGCTCGAACGCCCTGTGTTCCCTCCGTAGAGCCGTCGGTGCGCCAGAGCGCCCCGCGATCATTGCCGTATGAGTAGTCTCTGAAAAAAAGCGTGCCGTTAAAGACCAACATGGGGGAGGGATGGGTATCGGCCTCACCCGGTCTGAGGTCTGCCACCAGCCGGGTGCCGGC
>JAAEPZ010000620.1 GCA_024231955.1 bacterium
CAGTATGCCACGGTGACGATCGAGGTCACGCCGCTGGTGGCCGGCATCGGCACCAACACGGCCTTTGCCCCCGCTCTGGGCGACCCCTATCTGGAAAACAACCTGGCGACCCAGACGACCACGGTTCTTCCCGGGGCCTCGGTGCCGACTCTGCTGTCGATCGACGGCTTCTCCGGTCAACTTCTGATCATCGATCCGAGCGACGGGTCGACCCAGGCTGTGGTCAGCATCACGCTGGAGGGCGAAACCGTCCATGGCGGCAACGGTCTGGCTGCCGATCCGGTCACCGGGGAGCTCTGGGCCCTGCTGCGTATCGAGGGCCGGGGATGGCGCGAGTTGGTGACCATCAATCCCAGTACGGGGGCGGCCCGGCGCGTCGGCAACACCGGAGATCGGTTTGCGGGCCTGGCCTTCGACTCCGACGGCACTCTCTACGGGGTAACCGGTTTTGGTGCCGCGACGCCGGAGGCGCTCTTCATCCTCAGCCGGACCGACGCCACGTCGACCTGGGTGCTCTCCCTGGCCGACGGCTCCGGCGGTGAAGCGATCGCCTTCGATCCGGCGGATGGACTCCTCTACCATGCTTCGGGAGGGCTCACGTTCCAGTCCATCGACCTGAGCGAGCCCGCGAGCACCAGCATCGCGGCCTGCAGCAGGCCGTCGCCAGCCGCGGCACTGACCTATTTGGGCGGCAACACCTTGCTGCTGGCCGACTCCTACTCAAGGCTCTTTGTCCTGACCACCCGTGGCAGCCTGACGCGGTTGGGCTCTCTGGACCATCGATCCAAGGGACTGGCATTCGTGGAGTTGGATCTTGCCGCTCTCGCCTCCCGGGACCAGACTTCGGCGACGTCATCGATCAGCTCTGCCACATTTCAGCAGAAGAAGGAAACCGACCATGAGTAGACCGCCAATCTCCGAGAGCAACGATGACATGGCAAGCAAACAAGTGTTCATTCTTCTGTTCCTGGTTGCGCTGGCGAACATTTATATATCTGGAGCGCCAACCCTGAACATGAATCTGTCCGGCGGACGATACATCATCCAAGCCACAGCTTCCATGGCTACGTTAATCGCATGGATCCTGGGCCTGCTTATTGTACTAGGCCTTCACAAACGCCCCGGGGCAGAGATGGACATCGCAAGACCAGTTGGCTTGTTCAAGCGTTTTGTTGCATGCTTCATCGACTCCCTCCTGTATTCGATCGTGCTTGGGACAACAATACCACTGTTGGCCCTGGCGATTGAAGGAATCAGAACAAGCAACTTTGCTTGGTGGTTCTCTCGTGGGCATCGCGTTGGAAGCGACGTCATTGTTGAGATTTCCTTCCACTTAGTCTTCATATTGACTATTGTCTTGTTCGCTTTGCCGGTTGCGCGGCAACGCCAATCCTTAGGCCAATTGATCACTGGCTATGCTGTGATCACCGAGAGTGGGCGGATTACGCTTCTTAGAGCGTGCTTACGATGCGTGCTGGCCTACTTCTCCTGCATCCTTTTCGTCCTGAGTTGCCCGATGGCACTGCTCAGGAAGGATCGGCGCATGTGGCATGACCTTGTTTTCAAGACATATCCATGCAAGGAGACAACGGAGGTATAACCACCAGCACCATCGCGCGGACTGTACGTACCGGGTGTTCTGTTTGGCGTGCCTCAGGCATTTCTTGGAATTTTAGGATGTTTGGCGAAATTTCAAAGCCCCGGAGGGGCGGCATACGGCAGCTCGAGGCCGTTCGGGAATTTATGTCGCCCCTCCGGGGCTTCGGGTCTAGGTGAACCGCCTTTCCTGGGGTTCGGAAGCCCTCACCCCAGGCTATCTCATGCCGCCCGCAGACGGGCTCAGATCTCGCTGATGGAACGGCTCCAGCCTTCGTTATCCGTACCCGGACCCCGTGCACCCACCTCCCACCGCCGTCGTTCCAAAAGAGCCGC
>JAAEPZ010000621.1 GCA_024231955.1 bacterium
CGCGTTGGAGATGATCTTCTGGCGCGCCCCCCGCTGAAGGTCCTTCTCGTCGATGTCGTAGGTGAGGTGCATGTAGGTGTGCGCCTCGTCCGACAGCACCCACCCTGGCCCCTCTTTCTTCAAGACAATCGCCAAGTGATCGCCGTCCTCGAACAGGAACGGCGTGAACACTCGATAACGGTCCATGCCTTCCGCCGCGAGACTCACCTTTCCAGAGACCTTTTCGTGGAAATCTCTTTCGATCGTGTCAAAGGACATGGCTACAGCTCCTCGAAGAGACTCTCCTGGGCCTCGGGCGGAACGCCCAGATTCGCATCGTCAACGAGATAGCGAAACGCCCCATGAAAGTCGCCGTACCGGTCGGTCGGCTCGGCGTAAGCGGTCTGAGCTTCTTAGGGCCAATTGCCAGAGGGTATGTGTCTGAAGGCGTTCGGCACATAACGACCAAGCTCAGCGGCGGCGTTTGATAGTGCTCGACTCCTCATCGAAGATACTATACCTGAAAGGCCTCTGCTCGTCAAGGCGGCTCCGCCGTCCGCCTGAAGCGCCGTGTTATGCGACGCCTTTGTCAAGGCGTCATACCAACAGGGTTCCATCCTTCTGATTGGCTCATGTAATTCTCCGATAAGGCGTTCACATTGCTTCCTCCAGTTGCTTGGTTAGATGTCGTGAATCAGCTGGAATATCGCTGACTTTCTCCAAAAAACGGGGGTTGGGATTGTGGTGACGCCACAACCCAGGGCGGCGCTGCGCTTGTCCTGGGCTTCGGGATGAAACCCCGTTGGGGTTTGTTGTTCCTTTGTCGCTTTTCGATCATTCCTGAACCTGGCTGAGTTCTTAAAGTCGAGATCCCATTTGTGGCAGAACTGGCTCATTCCTCTTCTGTTAGAACGTGCGATTAACAACGCCTAGGAAGAAGAAGAGGATTGCACACGATGGCAGTGTCGCCGGCCAAGCGGTCCCAAGAAGCAAACGTGTGCTCTCTTGCCACTGATCAGTTTTACCATGATATGCCCACTCCCGCAGCCATGCCATAGCGCGAACTGAAAAGGCGGCACAGACGGTGTAAATAAAGGAAGCAAGTAGAGCAATGCCTATCATCGCTAGCCAGCCAGCGGCTGAGCTTTCGCTCAAACCGATGTAAGAAAATGCAGAGTTACCTCCAATAAACACCCCAGCTACCAGAGCTACCACGATCAGGGCTATCTTGTATCCCAGGTTCTTTGGTCTATCCACAATAGCATCTCGGCTTTCTACTGATTGAGCAGTTGCAGTACGTTATCCTCTTCTCCAACTCATAGGATCGCCTTCTTCTTCGATCAGACTAGTATAGAATACTGGGCGCCCGGACGCCAGGGTTCTCCGGCCGGGCTGGGCGCAGAACATCCTTAGTTACCGAATCTAGCCGAGCTCCTCTGGGTATTAGGCGAACTTTTTCGACGCCTATTGCTGGTCGGCCCAGGTCGGGGTTCGCACGTAAGTCCCGGATTACAAAGAACTTAGCATCCTCACCGCCGCCCGGCCGCTGCGGGAAAGGCGTCCCGAAAGTTCGCCTATTTCCCGGCGTGGTGCTGTCGAAA
>JAAEPZ010000622.1 GCA_024231955.1 bacterium
AGCACCCCTTCCTGGCGTTTTCGCCGTCGTGCAGTAGCCTTCCTCTTGGATCTTCGCTTGTTCTTAGCCATGGGTGTGGCTCCTTCCGGATGGACAGATGGAACGAACGGCATTCTACCGTCTACCGGAGGAGACAAAAGGGGTCGCGGCGGGGGATCATCGCCAGGTACGTCATCATTTCTGGCCGGTCCAATGGATGTTGGCTGACCGTCACGGATTTTGGGGAGGGTGATTGCTCGTGACAAAGTCTACGAAAGAGGCCATGATCCACCGAGAGCATTTTCACAAGGAGGTGGATCATGGCCGAAGGATCGGCTTTTGCATTGTGTCGAGGGCATGCTACCATTTGCCTTCCGATCGAGGAAGAGGAATATGATGCAATCGTGGAAAGCGCGGAGGAGTTTCGGCACTGGCTGAATGACTGTTTTGGCGAGATGCCAGAGTTGTTTCCGGTGGGCTTCTCGCAGGGCTACACCATGAAGGACGGACGTGTTTCGGTGAAGCAGGGCAAATGGTTGCGTCGGATCGTGCTCCGTGACGGCAGGTCGTACTCGATCCGTCCTTCGTTCCTGATGCCCTACATGACGGCCCGCACGGAGGAGGTCGAGGCCCCGTTGTTCTTGCGCAAGTTCGGCGTGCCGTTTTGGGCCCTGGCACGGGTATTCGGCGGTAATCCGATGTACTGGTATCGCCTGGAAATCGGACTCGGACGCAACAGCCTCGTGGGCACCACCGTGCGCACGGCCGAGTTGCCCGAACACGTGCTGGCCGACGAACATCACCGCAGACGCGACGGCGAGAAGAACTACATCGCCACCACCGTCGCAGCCGGTTGTGTGCTGGGGGCGGCCTTGTCGGAAGGCGCCGGCACCGAGGACTTGAAGGAGGCCTACGGCGTCTTCAAGCAAGAGGCCCGCGACGTGGATCCCGCGTATGCCCCGAAGACCGTCAACACCGACGGTTGGCACGGCACTCAGGCCGCCTGGAGACTTCTGTTTCCGCTGGTGGCGATCCTGCAATGCTTCCTGCACGCCTGGCTGAAAATCCGCGATCGGGCGAAGCACCTCGGGGAATTGTTCTTCGAGGCTTCCCAACGGGTCTGGGACGCCTATCACGCGCCGGACCGTCGCCGCTTCTCGCAGCGTATCCGCCGCTTGCGAGGTTGGGCCAAGGGATGTCTGGCGGGAATCGTGCTCGACAAGGTCCTCGACCTTTGTAACAAACGGGACTTGTGGACCATCGCCTATGACCACCCCGGGGGCCATCGCACCAGTAACATGCTGGACCGTCTGATGCGATCGATGAACCGCTACTTCGACGACGGCCAACACTTGCACGGCTCCCGAAATGCCGCGGACCAACACTGCCGCGCCTGGGCCTTGCTCCACAACTTCACCCCGTGGCATCCGACGACGACGGAGGACAATAACGGCTGGCAAAGCCCTGCCGAACGTCTCAACGGACACCGCTACCATGACCACTGGCTCCAAAACCTCTTGGTCTCCGCCTCCCTGGGTGGATACCGGAATTACCTCCCCCAAAATCCGTGACGATCAGCGGATTCCGAAGGGAGTTTCATGGTCGCGACCTCCTAGAACAAACGGCTGGCGGCGAAACCGAGAAAGAGGCAAATCAGGCCCAGGACGTTCTGGCCGACGAGGTTCGCAGAAGCCAGCATCCACTGCGAGTCGCGCAGCATTCCACCGGTCTCGAACGCAAACGTGGAGAACGTGGTGAAAGA
>JAAEPZ010000623.1 GCA_024231955.1 bacterium
CGCGCGTCCCACAGATAGAAGGCTGGTGGAAAGCCAACCTGTGAATGAAACTGCCGGGAAACGTCGTGGTCCAGCATCCCGCATGCCCGGCGCCATTTCTTGAAATTAAAATCTGGATCGAAAAGATGTTTCTCGAGATAGGTGAGTAGTTTTTTGATTCTGCTAGAGCTCGAAAGGCAATCCTGCCGTATGCGATCGAGCGTCTCTGCCGCTGCCTTGCTGACGATGTCTTGCTCCGTCGTGGACTTCATATCTCACCATCAAAGGGTCGTTCCTAGCCGCCAACGCTGCTGCCGGCGCTCTGGCATCTGGCTCTCCGCGAAAACCTACGAGCCGCGGCCAACGAGCCAGGACTCGAGTCTATCGGACCCGTTTCCAGAAGGCAAGTCCACAGCGGGGTGTCCGGTCGGCTCCCGGCCTCGGATCCCACAACCCGTAAGATCTCCCCACGTTGGACTCAGCTATGGTCTTTTTGTCCTGTAAATTCTTCCCACACAGCGCTAAGGTCGGAGGTGAGGAGGCGGGCATCGCCCACCACGGTGGTGAGTGCGCTGACCCGTCCGAATGGAGCTACAACATGTTGCATGGAGACCTGAAAACCGCCGCAGCAGCGCTGTTGAGCACAGCCTGCATGCTGGCGATGACGCCACTCAGACCATCAACTGCGGGACTCCCCGTGATTGCGCCAGTGGTTCCCACGGCTGCGGCGAACCTGGTGAGCACAGACTCGACGGCTTCTCTAGGCGATCTCCCGCCACGCGTTGAGGTACCTGCGAGCTGGGGTCCCGAAATCAATCCGGAAGGATAGGCAGGCGTTTCTGCTCGTGTTGAACCAGAGGGCCGGGGCTTCCCGGCCCCTATTCTGGGTGACCCGGGGGGCTATCCCAGAACATGGGGGGCGGCTGGCTATCAGCGAGCGCCGCTCGAACCTCCTTCAGAACCTCCAAAGACACCTGGTCCGCCTCGACCGCATCCCGGAGGACCTTGACCGCAGCCGTTGCCTCCCGCCCCAGCTGAAGCGCCTCGAGAAGCGGCAGCGCCTCGATCGTCGCCTTCATGACCTGCGCCGACCTACCCTCTTCTGCATACAGGATCGCAAGATCCAGCAAGACCATCGCCGTGTAGCCCATCTCACCCCTCTCGACCAAGCCGGAGTGAGCCTCTTCCAGGTAGCGTTCGGTGAGCTCGAAATCCTCCCTCCCCTGTTCAACCAGTCCGGCTATCCATCGGAGCTGGTACTCGCCAACTTTGAAATCCAAGCCTTCGCACAGCACCTCGGCTTCTGCCAACGCTTTCTCCGCCTCATCGTATTCACCAAGCAGCCTGTGGCAGTTCGCCAGACCGCTGTGTGCGCAAAGGCACAAGTAGGGCTTGTTTTCCTCGGCGAGCAGAGCGAGAGCTTCGCGATAGTCTGTGATTGCGTCTCCAAGCTCGCCGTTCCCAGACGCAGCCGCGTATAGTAGGCGTAGGGAGTCGCGCCTACCTCGTTGCGAAAGCGATCATTGTAGGAATGCGACCGTAGTCCGCAGGCGCGAAACCACTGCCCTGCCGTCAGGTTCTTATCGAACAAGTGACCTTCCAGGTAGCTGAAGAGCGGCTTCATTCTTTTCGAGACTCGTTCCCGGTCCTGCCGGATGGTGCTGAAGACCTCAGCTGCGGCTCTTTTGAGCAGCTCGTTCTCGTCGTGTGGACCTTCCATTGATCTCCCCTCCTTGGTTGTCACTCCCGTTTCGGCCCTGCTGGCTTCGAACCCCATGGCCCAACTACTCGGTCCGACTCTATCAGACGTCTTCTGCCTTGCGTCAAGGGGGGGGACATGGGGACCTGGGCCTGGCTCTGGGACCTCTGGGAACCGGCCTGGGGCTTGGGGACCGGATCCGGGGGATGGGGCTTGGTGCGAGTGCGGACCGGCGGTGTTACCCGGGATCTAGACCTGGCTCAGCCGTCGCCTTGGTGGAGCCTTCTTGCAGCCCGGCGAGCTCGCCGTGCATTCCGACCCGGGGGCCGCTACCCGGATCGTGGCGCGGGGCCCGCCCCTGGCACTACGAGACGGCACCCCAAGACCTACCGCTCGCGTAACGCTGGCACATACTCTGCACTCCGGCCTCGGTCTTGGGAAAAAAACAGGGGATAAACCAAGCAGGGTGATTCGATCCGGATCGATTCGACAGCTCTGGCGGCCTACAAAGGTCCGATCATGGGTAAAATATGCGTAGCTGATTATCTATACTTTTGCCGAGGCCGTAGTAAAATCGCCTCTCCTAAACCAGCTGTAGCTCTGGAAGGGATATTCCCGAGCAGCATAGATAGATCGTCGCGATTAGCGACTCGGCGGAGTGGAACCCAA
>JAAEPZ010000624.1 GCA_024231955.1 bacterium
CTGAGCGAAAAACTCCGTCTCTTCTTCTGATTCGCATAATCCTAAACCGTCGTCTAAGTAGAGATATAGGTGAAGACCTGACCCCCTCCATTTTGCTACTAGTGGTCTCATAAGTTTTGTGAATTCTCTGGGTAAGGTACTGAGCCCGAAAGGGCAGATTGTGTGGTAACCGAAATAAATTTGGCCCCCATACTCAAAAGAAAAACCAAAGTATTTTTGTACATTCTCATCTAAGTCCATATGATAGTAGGCTTTGGTTAAATCGAAAGAGAACATGTAATTTGACTGTCTTATAGCAGGTAGGGCCGACTGAAGGTCGTCTAATTTGAATTTTTCGGTTTTTAAAAACTTGTTCAGATGCCTAAGATCCGCAATAAGTCTTAATTTTCCATTGGCTTGAGTGGATACTGAAAAAGGGTTGATTACTACGGGTTTTTTCCTGCATAGTTTTGCGAAGCCATTGTGGCAGAGTTCCATAACCGACCTCAGAACAAATTCCGGTTCCCTCCTGGCAGTGGCATTATTGGAGTCCTCAAACGGGGGCGGTAACTGCAGAAAATCTGGTTTATAGCCTGAATCCACTATCTTCAAAATGTTTGGATCTGAGGTTAACGCGTGCCATTTCTCTGAATGCCTCTTAAGAGAGCCCTTCACCTGAACGGTTTGCCAGCTATCCTCATTCTCCACACACCAACTAAACAGAGAGTCCCTCCTCTCTAAACACGAACCATCATCGAAAAACTGGAATTTTAGCTTACTGCTCTCGATGGGTAGCTCCGCGTGGTCATTTGGCGCCGGGGTCCTGCTTCGCGCGGTTGCCGAGTGGGCACGCCTTCTGGAAGTGTCCCGGCTGCTGGCACAGGAAGCAGCGCAGGCCTGCGCCTTGGAAACGGGGGTACATGGTGGTGTACGCTGTGGGAACGGCTCCGTCCGCGAAACGGATGCTCTGCTGCTGGCCTGCGCCCGCAAGCTGTCCAGCACCTCCGCCGGGAAGTTGCAGGTGCGGATAGGCGGCTGTGGTCTTGGCGGCAGCACTGCCGCCTCTGCCGCCTCGAAAGGGCGGCCGACCGCCACGTCCCTCCTTGGCTCGGCGCTTCAGTGCGTCGTCGGCCTTGGTCAAAGTGCCTTGCAGCAGGGGGTCCACCGTTTCCGGCTGGTTGTGCATTTCGCGGATGAGCCCCCAGCCGTGCTCAGAGGCGTCCGCCGCCAGAATGATCTCCATTTCCCGCTGGAGCACCTTGACCATGGAGTTGTAGTCGTCGTAGGCCGACTGCTCTACGTCTTCTCCCACGTAGGCCGCCCTGAAGGCGCGCAGCTTAGTTGTGATGTCCACGAGTGCTCCGTAGCGGTGGCGATTGACCGAGTCTTGGTTCCGCCACGAGCACTGCGCGGGATCTTTGTAGGTGGGGGTGGCCCAGGTCTTTTTGGCCTTCTTCGTGGCGGCGCGTTTCTTTGCTGGGGGCGTGCTGTCCGAGTCCGAGTCGCCTTCACGCTCTTTCTTGCGTCGTTCTTTGGTTGGCCGCTCAGTCGCGGACCCCTGTAGCGCTTTGAGCAGCGCTTTGACCTCGTGCGCCTTGAAGGTCGGTTCCGGCTGGGGCTCTGTGGCGCTGCTTTGCCGGGGCGCTTGCTGAATGGGCGTGGCGCCTGGGTCCGCCGCCGCACCTGCGTTGGCTTGGGGTTGGACTGCGGCCGGTCTCGGGAAGCTGGGGCCGGGCTGTGATTGACAGCCGGAAGTGGCAGCGGTCGGCTGCCTGCTGGTCTCCGCGTCTGTTTGGCGCCCGGCGGGCGGCTGCCTGAGCTCGTCCGCTTTGCCCGCTGCTGCCGAGATGAGGTTGCGAAGGAAGGCATCTGACGTGATGAAGGAGGTCAGTGCTGGCGCCAGCCTGGCGA
>JAAEPZ010000625.1 GCA_024231955.1 bacterium
CGGGTTCTTAGGCCGCAAGCAAGATGGTGACCCTGGTGTGACCGCTATCTGGCGTGGATGGCAGCGCTTGAATGATATCTCTGCCACATGGCTCTTGCTGCACCAGTCTCAGGTTCAAACCACATGTGGGTAATAGCAAGGCTTTATCAGGCGGTGCAGGTTCAGTGCAAAGAGCCGCGTCAACAGTTCGAACCAATCGGAGCGTTGCGCGAGCAGAGGAGATACATCCTGCTCTTTGACTTGCAGGTCTTGGGTATAGGAGAGCAGATAGAGTAGATTCCGGGTGGCCGATCCTAGCGCGGCCCGATAAGGTATTGAGTCTGTTTGGGCGTCGGCGCTGCCCTTAAAGTCGATCTTGGGCAAGATTTGCAGCGTGGTTTCACCGACGCGGATCACGCCGACGAATTGAGTCGCCCGCAGGTGATTGTGGCCCAGACGAACCAGCTCAACGCCACAGGTCTGGTTCAGACGCTCAATCTGCGCGACAGCAGGATGGCGCGGCCCCCACCCAAGTTCATCGTATGGACATTTCTGGTGCTCGAAAAGCGTGATCGTTGACATTATGGGATTTTCTTTTGCTCTCCTCGGATCAAGCGGCTGAAAGCAGCCGTGATCTGAGGGGGCGGCTGGATTTGACAATCCCGCCGAGCGGCACATATGAGATCGTCAATAGTTGGTTTTGACACGCCGGGCGAATGCTTGCCGGGTTAGGTGTACTTGGATTTTGTAGCGGTCCTCGACTTGGACGATTAGTTTGTATTGCTCCAGCCGGGCGAGTTCCGCTTGGAGTTTGTTTGCCGGGAGGCCGGTTTTGGCCAGTTGTTGTGGTGTGGGAGGGTGTGACTGCTCTGAGCCTTGTCCTGGGGGCGACGCCCCCGAGACGGGGGCTGCGAGCGAAGTGAGTAGTTCTTGTTGGGTTAGGCCGTCCGGCTTGGGGATCAGGAGGGCCAGTATTTGACGGCCTGTCTCGCCAGCGTTGTCCCACAGGTTGGCAAAGTAGGGGCGGCCGACGTGGAGGATCTCTTGGGCGGTGTGGGCGACGTCGTCTAGGGTGGCGGTTTTCCAGTCCCCTTGTTGGCGGCGGGTGGGGCTGTTGAGCCAGTCTACGAGAACCGATCCGGCGAGCTGGACGAGGTAGGGTTGGCAATGGGTGAGGCGGATGATCTCGTCCACCGCGCCGGGGGCATAGTCGAGGGGAAAGTCTGGGATGGGGTTGGTGAGCAGACGGCGGGCGTCCGGCTCGGCCAGGTAGGAGACCTGTAGGCCGCGGATGTTGATGAAATAGTCGTGCCAGCGGCCACCGGGGGCGAGTTCTTCCAGGCGGTAGGCCCCGGCAAAGAGCAGGTAGACGCGGGGACGGTGCTGGCTGAGGTGGCGGAGGAGGTCGAAGGCTCCTTCTAGCGCGGGGTTCTTTTCTGCTATGGCTACCAGGCGCTCGAATTCGTCAAAGGTGAAAAAGAGTTTGCGCTGCCGTCCCTTGTCCTCGAGGGCTGTTTCAGCCGCATTCAGCCACTCGCGCCAGGCGATGGACGGTTCGACGCTAAAGGCGGCGAGGTCTGGGCGGGGAAGGGACAGCCGCCGGTGGTCGCGGGCGGCCTCCCAGGCGGCAACGGCCCAGTTGTAGTAGAGGCCACCCAGGCCGGAGGCTTGCACGGCCTCTTGAAGGTCTACGAAAACGGGCAGAATGTCGTCCGGCAGGAGACGGGGGAGGTGGAGGAGGAAGGTGGTCTTGCCCATACGGCGCGGGCCGTAGAGGGCGAGGGTGGGCTTGCCGTGGGCGGCGGTGATGGCGTTTTCGACGACGCGGACGAGGTCGGGGCGGGGGGCGAATATGATTTGCTCGTCTGGCTGGATGGGGATGCCGGTGATGTAGGGGTTGGGGATGTCGGCTTTGATCTCGCGCTCGGCCGAGAGGCGGGCGATCTCGTCGCCGATGAGGCGGTCCCAGTGTTCGGCGACGGGGATAAAGCGGCGGGCGTCGCGGCTTTTCAGAGCGGCGAAGGATTGGCGAAACAGTTGCACACTGGCCTGGGCCTGGTTAAGGCGCCGCAGCCGGTTATAGTCGCTGGTGGCAGCGGTGGCGGATTCGGTCTCTTGGGCGATGGTCTCTATGTGGCGGCGAACGTGGATGAGGTCGCGCAGCGGGCGGGCGGCTGCTTCTGGATCGTCGGGCAGCCAGGCGAGTTCTTGTGGAGCGGCAAGCAGTTGGCGCACGTTCTCGTAACGCATGGTTGCACGGGCGGACAGCTCTGCCAGGGCAGCACGGGCGGCCCAGGTCTGGCGAAACGAACGATTTACGAGGGCTATGGCGGCTTGGCCCTTTTGGGGATCCTGGCTGGCGACTTTGACCAGGAATGTGTCCAGGCGGAACAAGGGAAACCAGATCACCTCGTCCCAAAATACGGGATGCCACTGCAATATACCGGGGGCCTGGGCTTGCTATTACCCACATGTGGTTTGAACCTGAGACTGGTGCAGCAAGAGCCATGTGGCAGAGATATCATTCAAGCGCTGCCATCCACGCCAGATAGCGGTCACACCAGGGTCGCCATCTTGCTTGCGGCCTAAGAACCC
>JAAEPZ010000626.1 GCA_024231955.1 bacterium
ACTTGTGTCGCGCAACCGGGGGCAGTTCCGTATAAGTGTTTCCCCGGGCCAGCACTTTGTACGGCAGCCCCCCTGCCAGCATGGTTCTGTTGGAGGGAATTATGGTTTGCGTGCCCAGCACCTCTCCGACTGTGGCGTCGGCACTGGTCCGGCTGATATAATCGGTTATTTGATTTTGATAGCCTTCCAGCGCGGTTTGCATGTAATTTTGGTCGATTCCGCTCACCCAGCCTTCGGCTTCGCTGATTTGCGCGGTCTGAACAATATGATCCGCAAATTTTTGGGCGTCGAACGGCACGTTCTCCTGAATATTCATCCCTTCGGTGAACGCATATTGCTTAAAGCTCGCGTCCATGGGCACCCAGGTGTCGCCTTTGCGGTGTATGGCGCCGGACGAAGGTTTAAAATCCACCCAGGCCTCCACCCACACATGCTCCATTTTCACGAACGCGATTCTGCCGCCCCGGATCTGGGAGGTCACCGGGATGCCGCCCTGGGCCAGCAGCTGCACGGCGGCTTCCGGGGTTTTGGCGCCGCCTGCCCAGTTCATGACTTTTTCAGCCGGGATTCGTACCGAGCCATGCCGATATCTAGTATGGATTCCGGATGCCCGGAGTACTGCCGACAAAAAGGAGGCGGTGTCAAAGGCGTTGCCGCTTCTGGTCTCCAA
>JAAEPZ010000627.1 GCA_024231955.1 bacterium
CCCGACAATTGTCCCTTCACCCCGAATCCAGACCAGGAGGACAACGACGACGACGGTGCTGGCGACGTCTGCGATGACGATGACGACAACGACGGCGTGTTGGACGCCCAGCCTGACAACTGTCCCTTCACCGCGAATCCTGGCCAGGAGGACAACGACGACGACGGTGCTGGCGACGTCTGCGATGACGATGACGACAACGACGGCGTGTTGGACGTCCAGCCCGACAATTGTCCCTTCACCCCGAATCCAGACCAGGAGGACAACGACGACGACGGTGCTGGCGACGTCTGCGATGACGATGACGACAACGACGGCGTGTTGGACGCCCAGCCTGACAACTGTCCCTTCACCCCGAATCCCAACCAGGAAGACTCCAATGACAACGGGATTGGAGATGCGTGCGAGTGTGAAAACGATCCTGATAGCGATGGCGATGGTGTGAAGGATGGCTGTGACAATTGCTCGGAAACTTCCAATCCCAACCAAGAAGATGACGACGGCGACGGGGTCGGAAATGTCTGCGACAACTGCCCGGACATTTTTAATTCCGACCAGACGGACACCGATGAAGACGGGATCGGCGATGCCTGCGAGCATTACATCTTCGCAGATGGTTTCGAATCAGGAGACTTCTCGAGCTGGTCGAGTGTAGTTGAATAGATCCGGTGTTTCTCGATGAAGGATGTTTATGCTGACAATATCGCGACTTACGATCCTGACCGCAGCAGCCTTTATGGTAATGCCGGCCCTGGCGACGGCGATCGTGCCGACCAAAGACCAGAAACCAGGGAATGGTCATACTGCCATCCACGCTCCCGAGCTTGACGTCAAGGCATCCTTGACCCGCTATGAGCGCGGCTCGCACGAGGTCTGGGCGAAGCCTGGCTTAAGGCGCTTCTTCGAGCGTCGTTCCGCCGACTGGGAGGTGCTTTGGGACGATCGCTCGAACCGTCCGAACCTGATCTCCGGCCGCGGTGTCCCCATGCTGCCCGGTCGAGGCAACAAGCTGCAACGGTCCGTTTCGCCTACACTCGGTGAAGTGGAGGACCTGGTACGCAACTTCATGGACGACCATCCCGAGCTCTTCGGCGTCGCCCGCGGCGATCTGGTGCTGTGGGACGAGAGCAGCGGCAACTTCGGCCAGCGCAAGCAGCTGTGGTTCGTGGAGCTCCGGCAGCACTATGACGGCGTACCGGTCGAGGGTGCGGTGGTCTTCTTCCGGATCAACAACGGCAACCTCGTTCAGTTCGGCTCCGAGCGACTGTCCGAAGTCAACGTGCCGACCCAGGCCCGAATCGATTCCGAGACGGCCCTGCGCTTGGCCCTCGAGGCCCTGGGTATGCGGGAAAGCGACCTGGCCGAGGTGATCCAAGAGGGCGATCTGAAAATCTACCCCAGGTTGCCCCCGGGCGAGAGCGCCGCTCACCGCTACCAGGGAGCGCCCGGCGCCGGCTATCACTACCTCCTGGTCCGCGAATCCGTCTTCCGGGTCAACGGTGACGCCGCCACCTACCGCGCGCTGATCGACGCGCGCAGCGCCAAGGTCATCGACCTGAGAGACCTCAACCGCTACGTCACCGTGCGAGGCGGCATCAACCTCGACCCCGAAGAGAAACGGGACTTCCTTCACGTCACCACCTCCGGCGATACGACTTCCCTCAACGGTCAGTACATCCGGATCTACGACCGTTGCGGCTCGATCTCGGTCTCGGACAGCGCCGACGGCTCGAACGATGGTGTGATTGACCTCGGAATGAGTGACGGTACCGACTGCTCTACTCCGGGCTACGGCGGCGCCGGCAACACCCACTCGGCGCGCTCGGGCCACTACCACCTGACCCAAATCAACCGACAAGCGGCGGAGTTCTTCCCTGACAACAGCTGGCTCAACTCGAAGCTCACCGCCGAGACGAACATCGTGAACCTCGACGGCGACTGCAACGCCTTCTGGAACGGCACCACCGTCAACTTCTACCGTTCCGGCAGCGACTGCGCCAACACCGGTGAGCTCGCCGCGGTCCTCGCCCACGAGTGGGGCCACGGCATGGACTCCAAAACCGGCGGCGGATCCGACTACGGATCGGGTGAGGCCGCTGCCGATAGCTTCGCCATGATCTACCTGCGTACCTCGTGCATTGGCCGGGGTTACCAGGCCACCCCATGTCACAATTGTTCGACCTGCACCGGTGTCCGCGACCCGGCCGACTTCTCCTACCACGACGGCACCGCGACCATCGCCTCACCGGCGACGGTGAAGAGCAACAGCGGCATCAACTGCGACCGCTGGACCTGCCCCGACGCCACCTTCCCAGGTGTCATGGGCTTCGAGGGTCACTGCGAGAGCTACATCGCGAGCTCCGCGATCTGGGACCTGGGCGTCGAGCTGCGCAACGAATACGGCGAATTTGGCTGGGAGATCCTGGAGCAGATCTGGTACGACAGTCTGATTCCGAGCAAGGAGGCATACCAGATCTCCGCTGGCGGCCAGTGCAACGCCAGTGCCTCCGTAGATGGCTGTGGCGCCACCAACTACTACCAGGTGTTCCTCATGGCCGACGACGACGATGCCAACTTGGCCAACGGCACTCCCAACGCCTGTCGCATCTGGGACGCCTTCAACTACCACGGCATCGCTTGCGGCAGTCGACCGGACTGCACCGACCCGTGTCCGATACCACCAATCGCCGATGCCGGGCCCGACCAAACGATCTGTATCGGCAACTCCGTCGAGATCGGAACCCCGGCGCTGGCAGACCACACCTACAGCTGGTCTCCGGACGATTACCCCATCGCTCGGCCCACCGTCTTCCCGTCGGAAACCACAACCTACACGGTGACCGCCAGCACAGCCCCCAACTGCTTCGCTCAGGATTCAATGACGGTAACCGTCGAATCGGGCACCGGTGGAGGTCTGGAGGAAGATTTCGAAGGTGACACGAGCGGTTGGACGAGCAGCGGCCTGTGGCACCTCATCACCGACTCCTCCTGTGCCAGCCCCGGCTACTCCTCCGCTGCACACGCCTTCTATTACGGCCAGGACTCGAGCTGCGCCTACGACGCCAGCCGCAACTCCGGTGACCTGATTTCACCGTCGATTTCCGGCCTCACCTCTTCTTCGACCCTGGCCTTCGCCTACTTCCGCCAGGTCGAGTCCTATGACGACTCCTACGATAAAGCCGAGGTGGCGGTGGAACTCGCCGGCTCCGGGAACTGGACGACGATCTGGTCGAAGGACTCGACGGACGTCTCCGAAAACGCCTGGACTACCAGCGAGGCGATCGATCTGAGCGCCTGGGCGGGCAGCGACATCCGGATCCGCTTCCGCTTCGACACGGTCGATGGCAGTTTCAACACCTATACGGGATGGCTGATCGACGACGTGGTGGTGACCGGCGCGGCGATGTGCGGTGGCAACACGCCGCCCGCGGTGACGATCACCGCCCCTACGGACGACTCGTCCTACACCGTCGGCCACTCCGTGTTCTTCAGCGGAACTGCAACCGACGTCGAGAACGGCGACCTGACCTCGTCGTTGAGTTGGAGCTCGAATCTCGACGGTGCCATCGGCTCCGGAGGGTCGTTCTCAACCAGCACGCTCTCCGTTGGTGCCCACACGATCACCGCGTCGGTGACCGACAGCGGCGGTCTCCTGAAATCGGAGAGGATCCACGTCACGGTCACCCCGGACCCGGGCTGCGCGGCCGGTTCGATCGATTTCAGATCCCTCACTCTGACCTCATACTCCAACCAGAACGTCACCAACGGTGTGGCGGTGGAGAATGACGGCTACACCCTGCACCTGACCGGCAACACCTGGGTGCGTTCATACCAGACCTTCAACGTCACGCCGAACACGGTGATCGACTTTGCTTTCGCCTCGGGCAATGAGGGTGAAATCCACGCCATCGGTTTCGACGAAAACAACACCCTCAACGACGAACCACGGCACTTCCAGTTCTGGGGCACTCAAAACTGGGATGGCACCGGCCACATCGACTGGGCGCCGAAGTACACCGGCAGCGACACCTACCAGACCTACTCCATTCCGGTGGGCCAATACTACACCGGCTCCATGCACCTCGTGCTCACCAACGACAATGACTCCGGCACGCTCGGGAACGAGGGTCGGTACCAGTGCGTGCGGATCTACGGGACCGCCTGTGAGGTCAACGAGGGTTTCGAATCCGACGCAGGCGGCTGGACCAACAGCGGCTCGAGCACCTGCACCACGGGCACCTTCGTCCGTGGTACTCCCACGGGGGTGGCCAATACCGGTGTCACGACCCAGGTCGGCGGGGCGCAGGCGGGAAGCAACGCGCTCTTTACCGCGGTCAACACCAGTGCCGGGGTCAACGACGTCGACGGCGGTGAGTGCATCCTGGAATCGCCGGTCTACGATGTGGCTACCGCTTCCGAAGTCTCGATCTGGTACTTTCACGGCCAGCGGGATGCCGGCGACGACCCCTCCGGCGACTACTTCCACCTGGAGGTGTCGATCAGCGGCGGCCCGTGGACGAGCCTGGTTTCCTACGGCGACCAGGCCGTAAACGCGGTCTGGACCAAGGCGACCACAGCCGCTGCGGCGGGGGACACCGTCCAGTTCCGGGTGCGGGTCTCCGACGGCCCCGTTTTCGGCGACCTCGTCGAAGCCGGTGTCGACAGCGTCTCGATCTGTGAGCAGTGAGGGGGTAACGGACCGGAAAGCGCGCGGCCCAGCGCGCTTTCTTGCCGCGTCTCAGCCGTCTACGGAATCAGGCGAGGTCGCCTCTTCCAACAGCGCTCGGTATCTCGCTGCATCTACCGGATTTCCCCAAGCTTCGTACAGCCTGACGAGATGTCCGAGGGTATCTCGCACATAGTACGACTTCTCTCCGGTTATCTCCGTGATGATGGGAAGACCATCACGCAGCAAAGGTTCGGCCTCCGCGTAGCGACCCTGCAGGGTGAGGCAAGCTCCGCGAATAATCTTGGCGTATACAATTCGCCAATGATCTTGAGGGAACCTGGGATCTCCGAGGATCCTCAAACACTCCTCGATATATTCAGCTCCTCGGCCATCATCCCCGATAGCTGCCATCAAGCGGGCTAGCCTGTTCAAGGTTTTAGCGATGTCCGGGTGGGGTCTGTTGTCAAAGAGTCGTTCTCGCATATGGAGCGCCTCCATATAGTACCCCTCGGCCTCGACGTATTCCTCTCTGCACTCAGCCAAAAAGCCCATATTGTCCAGGACTGCAGCTACATCTGGACTGTCGCTGTCCCCGGTTTTCGTTTTCACAGTCTCCATGATGCCATCGAGACGTTCGCCAGCCTCATCATGTTGATATGTTTTTATTAGCAACAGAGCAAGATTACTTCTAATATTCGCCACCAAGTAGTTGTCCTCGCCGTATTCCCGTACCATTGCGCTAAGCGCATCCCGGTATATCCCTTCCGCCTCCCGGTAGCCCCCCCTGGCCTCAAGCGCCAATGCCAGGTTATTCTTGACCTCAATCGCGTCGGGATGCTCGCCACCGAGGATACGATTTCTTGTGACCAGGGACTTACGGAAATTGACCTCGGCCTCCTCGGGTCGCCCAACAGAATACAGCAACATCCCATGGAAGTTCAAAATGGTTGCCTCGTCGAGAGCGTTCCGTTGAATCGCAAGAGCCTTGCGATAGATTCGATCAGCCTCGTCGTACTTCGCCGTTGATCTCAAATAATCAGCATAATAGGCCAGATTAAGTGCAGCCCTGGCATGCTCGCGCACGGGAGCTTGACCCTGCATCTCCAGGGCTTGCTGATAATGCGTCCTTGCGGTCTCGGAGTCTCCATTACCTTCATTTACAATGGCCAGATTGACCAATGTATCAGCTACGCTCATATGCCTTTCGCCGGAAATGCGCTGCTGCATCCCCAGGGCCTCCAGATAGCAACTCTCCGCCTGTTCATATTGGCCTCTGTAATACAATACATCTCCTGAGCTGTTCAAGCTTTCCGCTACTTCGGTGTGGTCACCGTCGTGAATTAGTCGCCGGATCCCCAACGCCTTTTCCAGGAGTGGTTCTGCGGCATCGTATTGACCAAGCTCGCAATAGGCTACACCCATCGTATGCATTAGCCTGGCCTGGATCTCCGGCTGTTCACTGAGTTGGCTCTCGATTCTATTTGCACCCCAATCGAGGATATGGCGCGCAGTGACCTTCTTTCCTAGAGCCTCAGTGGGATTTGATAATTTAAACATTTGCCTCAGAAATAGCGACACCTGCTCGCTCGTTTTGGCCTCGCGAGCGATGCGTTGATTCTGTCGCCACCAGTTGCCAGCGAACGTTGCTAGAATTAGAAAGGCAATAATAGTAGCTGCGAGCGATCGTCGCAATCTGATCTGGTCCGCTTTCGCTTTTTTCTCTCGGGCTTTGTCTTCCCGCCGACTCTTGAGGTTTCGCAGGCGCTTGGCCAGCTCCCGCGCGTCACCCAGGCGACGTTCCGGTGAACCATCGACCACGGCCAGGATATCTTCACGAAGCAATTCATCCTTGACATCCCTCTCAAAGCCCGGCGCGAGAGCCCGCGACAAGTCTCCCACCAGCATTTGATAGAAAAATACCCCCAGTGAATAAATATCGGCCAGCACCGTGGGCGCCTTGCCCCCGAGAACCTCCGGTGCCATGTAGAGCCGGGTGCCGGCTCGTGACCATGTCGTGTCTGGATCCAAACCTGTATCGGTGACTTTTGCTGCAGCTAGCCGCTCGCGCTCGATCAGCATTCCGATTCCGAAGTCGGCGAGCTGTACTTGGACATTACCATCAAGACCGGTCGCGATGAGGAGATTCGCTGGTTTCACGTCCTTATGGAGAACACCGGCCGAATGGGCGGCCGAGAGCGCGGTTGCAGCCTGCGCGACGATCTCAAGGCGTTCCTCCAATGGTACCAGGTGGATGCCACCGCGCTGCTCAGACCACTCCACCAGATTGCCGTCCGGAGTGTACTCCGACTCAATGAAGTAAGGCGATTCATCGAAGTTCCAGTCGAGAATGCTAGCGATATCATTCCGGTCGCCCAGCTCCCATTTAAGGAATCGGAAGAGGGTGATTTCGCGTTTGAGCGCGTCGAGTCTGTCCAAGTCATAGCAGAACTTAAAAACCCGGTGGTCGTTGGTTCTCTGCTGGATGGCGAGCCAAACTTCCCCGAATCCCCCTTCTCCCAGCTTCTTGACCAACCTCCAGTTCTGCCTTTGGGGAATCAGAAGACCCGTTGCCGCGCGCCAACCCGAAATGGTGGGTCCCACAGCCACCCGCTTGGCTGTCGCCGAATCCGCTGGTGCTTGGAGCGGGGCGAACCCTTCTCTGCCTACTTCGAAGATCTCAACCAGCTCCCCACGCGCCGCGAACTTGTAGGTCCCGTGCGCCAGCCAATGCAGATTCCTTGCTTGTCCGATCTTCTCCTCGGCACTGCGCGCCACGTCGAAAACTGCCGCGGTCATCAAGGTCTGGCGGGGTCCGGCCAGAGCCAAAACCGTTGACACTTTATCCCTGGTATCCGGCGGAGCTTCCGGTGGCGAGTCTGCTCGCAACGTAACGATTCCGACGTGGATTCCGACCTGCGCAGCCAGCTTGATGCCGTCGTTCGACAGCTGAGCGAGAGCATCGTGGTAGGCCAGCGCATAGAAAACCGCGTTATCCGGCTCCTCAAACACCAGAAGAAGGCCGTCACTCCCGTCGACTCGGCTGCCCTTGTGTTGGTTCAGCAAGAGCTGAACCAACTCATCGTGGCGCCGAAAGAGATCAGCGGCAGAATCGCCCAGCCGTTCGGCCAGCCCACTTCGATCCACGAGATCGGAGGACAGCAAGGTCCTTAGAACCTCGGACAGATCTTTGGCGACCTGTAGGGCTGAGGCCGGCCGAAGATCCGGATTACCATGCAGGCAGTCCAGGATGGCCCGCTCCACTTTGGGATCGAGGTCGTTGACCAGTACGCTCGGAGGCACAAAAGCCATCTCCCGCTTGCGCTGCAACATTACCTTTGGGAAATCGGTTGTAAATGCCTTCTGGCCGGTGAACATCTCATATAGCACCAGGCCAAGACCATAGAGATCGCTCTTGATCGTAGCCTCGGCCATTTCTTCGTCGGGATCTAACTGCTCTGGCGCCATGTAGACAGCGGTGCCTCGTTTCGCCTCCTCGCCGACTATCTTTTTTGCGGCAATTGCCAGGCCAAAATCCGTAATCCTTAGCCTGCCCTGCTGATCGAGCATAAGATTCGACGGCTTGAGATCGCGGTGCAGAACCTGCTGTTCGTGTGCTGCGGCAAGACCATTGCAGATTTGCAGTGCTATCTCGATAGCCCTTTCTGGGCGCGGCCGGCCGAGGCGGTGTATCATCGAATCCAACGTAACGCCGTCTATGTACTCCATGGAGATGAAGTGGTGACCCTGTGCCTCGCCGACATCATAGACACGGCAGACGTTGGGATGTGCGACTTTGCGAGCGACCGTCACCTCGCGAAGCAGGTCAACGATGGCCAGCCAATCATTCTCTAAAAGCCTGGGCAAGAACTTAAGGGCTACAGGCTCATGCAGTTTCTGGTCCCAAGCGTAGTAGACTTCGCCCATGGCGCCTGTCCCGAGAAGATGGCTGACCTTGTAACGCCCACCCTGCAACGGTCCTGAGAAAAGCAGAGCGTCACTACCTTGTGAGGCCGCAAAGGGGGCTTGGTTCGGTTGGTGCGGCATCATAGGTCCCAAGCGAGGGTGGGATTCCCCACCCCCTGGAGCTGTTCCTTCGCCCGGGGCCGGAGAGTCGGGCACGGGAATCTGAACCGGGGATTCTCCGGGGCCTGTCGCTCTCCTCAACGGCGCGGGAACCGGCTCGCCTGTCTCCTCAATGTCTTTGATGACATCGTCAACGAGGAACCGGATCTCGTTGAGGGCCGCCTCGGCGGTGTCTCCATGGGCCGCCAAGGCCTCGAACTCTTCAACGCGCGCCACGAAGATGCCATCGCGGTCGTCCCGGGAGATCCTGTAGGTGTAGTCGTCAGCTCGGCTCATGGGGTTGCCTCGTACAGTTTGCGGAGCGCGTCAAGGACCTGATCGACTTGATACGCCTTGCCCTTGCTGTTCTGGAGATTGATTCGGGGATTGCCGTTCCAGGGCGTCTTGAACTTGACGTGACTGCCGGACCCCCGGCTTCTCGTTGGCGCCCCGAATGCCCTCCGGCAGATCGTGACCAGGCGGTCGAACCGGGTGTTCCGGCTTCTCCCGTCGAGCTCGTCAATCAGCTTTTTCAGCTCTTCCTTGGTCACCATAGCACGGTCTTCGGCTCCACCTGATTCGATGATGGCCTAACTAAGTTAGTCTAGTCTATGGCCTCCTGCGTGTCCAGGGATCGGAGAGGATTTTCGCCACCTTTCAACGCGAACAGGATCTCTTCAAGAGCAGCTGTGGTCGAAAGAGACCACACCGTCGTCTTGTTGGGCCCAGCGGCAACCAGCCCCCGCAGATCGCGGAGGTGACCCGCCAGCAGCCTCCAATCCTCTCCGATAAACCCCGTCAGTGGGCCGCCTATCCGTGCCTCGCCGTTCCCCTGCCTTGCGGACTGCCGTTCGTACCTGGCTCAGCCTATCGCCTCTTCTGGCCCTGCCCCTACCCGAGATCGTCCCGGTCACTGGAAAGGCTCCAGCCCCCGCCCTGCGGTTCAGCGGATCAGGCTGCCCTCGCACTCGATCGTCGAATGGGCGCAACCGGTCGCTCGAGCCCTCGGAAAGCGCTGGGAGCGCCGGCTTCCAGCCGGCTCGTGGGCGCAGCCCACGCATGGACGCTTCGCGTCTTAAGGGGGGACTTCGTCCCCCGGGCCGGCTGGAAGCCAGCGCTCCCAGCACGATCGAGGTCGTTCCAATTCATAGATATGCGATGGGAGTCGGAATCCAACCCAATGAGAGTGCATCGCCATCTCGTTCCCGCCGCCCGCCGGGTCGCTACCTCTACTTCGCGACGACAATCTCTGGTCATTCTACCGCTAACTTCTCGCCTAAACAAGGGTCTCCCTGTTTCGCCCCACATAAGGAGAAAGTACAATGATTCCTAAGATTCCCAATAAAGTAGCGAGCATTTTCATAGTGGGAACGCTTACTCTTGTATTAATCTGGATACACGCAGGCAACCAACTTCTAAAGTTGCCTAAGATAGAGACAACAGGCAACCTCCAGATTATTCCCGCAGCCTTTGGATTGCTCGCCATTGCAGGAGTTTCGGCACTGCTTGGGTCTGTCATCCAGGGCATAGCCGGAGCCATGAGAATAATCTTCCAGAAACTGTCAGACACTGACCGCTTCTGTTGTTTTCTTTTTGCACACAAAGAAAGGGCGGAAGCAAGGTTCTGGGCCAAGCGCTTTCGAGAGTTGGCCGAGGTCTCGGAATACCAAGATCTGTACGAGAAAGAAGGCGGTGAGAAGTGTGTGAGTAAATGGCCCGATCCATTCCCTTTGCTTGCGCCGACCCTCTTTTTCAAGCACGCTACGGAACCACACTTATCGTGGGTGCTTCAGCATTATGCGACGTACTTTCTCGCGACCGATATTGTGATCGTTGTCCTTATCTCTTTGGTAATAAGTCTTGTTGAGGTCCCGGGATGGGGCATGAAATCGGCGGTGGCGTTCTGTCACGTGGTCGCGTCCTACGCTCTCTTATCGGTTGCACTGCATCGATACCTGTATACTTACAATTCGGCCATGCGCCACGGCTGCCTATTTTTGATAGAGGGGAGAGTCGGTGATCCGCGAGGCACTCCGGGGACCGCCCAGCAAGCTATTGCCGAGAGCCGGCCGGCATGCCCGCTGATTTCGACCCCTTCTCGCCCCGCAGCGCCGGAGCTTGGGGATTGAGTCCCCTTCAGGGGGCTTACCCTGAGTAGCACGGCGGCTTTAGCCCCGTGCGGACGCGCCGATGTCGAGCCGATGCCATGTGTCCGAGAACTTCCTGACACCTGTACCAGTCGCCCCTCGGCCTGCCGCAGGAGACGTGCTGGCAGCGGTTCGAGCGATCGCGATCTCTGCCAACGCCCTGCACAGGCCCTGTTGCTCGGCGATGACCTGCCATTCGCAGGCCTCGGTCGATCAGGACGGCAACAGCGGTATCGGCGGTGTGGGCGCCACCTGGCGTCCCAATCTCTTCGGCTTCAACCAGGTGGTGATGGGCGCCCCCGACGACGACTGGTTCTTCGATCCGGGGACGACGACCTACGACGCCGTGCAGACCGACTTCATCTGGGGGATTCTCGCTGCCCAATGCATCGCCCCCGGAAGCGGCGGCACTTGCGCCTGTTACCCGACAAGTCCCGGGGAGCAGTGTCAGGCGTCCGCTGGAACGTCCGGGCAGTAGCGCCAAAGAGCGCCCTCACCGGGTTGAGTGAGGCCGCTGGTGCCCTCCTCTCTGGTACCGCGGCCCGGACAAGACGACGGAACCTACCCTTCGATCCGCACCCGCCAGGCCCCGCGGCCGTGGGTAAAGGCGAAAAGCGTCGCCGAACCGTCGTCGTGGCCGACGATGGAGAGCGACTCGGTCACGGCGTGGGCGAAGCCCGTGTTCTCCACCAGCCAGCGCCGGCCGCCGGTGATCGAGACCAACACTCCCAGGTCGGTGCCGATGAAAAGCCGCTCGGGATCGGTGGGATC
>JAAEPZ010000628.1 GCA_024231955.1 bacterium
CCCAGCACGAGGGAGGCAGAGCACCGAGGCACCTAACCCCGAACCTGCCAAGGGAGTGGGCATCACCATGGGCAATTCTGAAGTTTTCCTTAGGTAGACATGGCGTAAATAAGGCGTAATGGCAGTAACAAGGCGGTAATTGGGGCCAAATCCGGCATTTTTTCTTGTGGCAGCCGAGTGCAGTAAAAAAAGCAAGGGATTTTGCACGATCGGGCCGAAAAACTACGACCTTTTGTCGAAACAGGCCCGAAACACCGGACATTTTCTCCGCCGCAGGGCGGAGCCGGGCTGAGCCGGCGACGCCCAGACCGGTGCCGACCTCACGGACGGCGGAGTCAGCGCCCTCGATCCCCGCCGATTGGCCAGAATCCCCCATCCAGTTGCAGGCCCTACCAACCGGTCGGTAGAATCGCTCGATGGCGCTGCAAATCTCTGTTTCGCGGTGGGTTCACTGCTACACGGAAGCCTGATCGTGGGTATAATCGTGCCTACAGGTAACAGGGAGGAGGACGAAACCATGTTCCAAGATCAAGCCGAAGCCATCCTCATCAAAGCAACCGAGGAGACGATGAAGCGGATCATGGAGGATCGCTCCAGGGTCTCGCCTCAGCTGAAGCCCATCATCGACTACATCGCGGACCATCTCTTCGACGTCGACTTCCAGGTCAAGAGGATGCTAGCGGAGTGCGGTGTACGCGATCACACGATCCCGACCCAGTTCGCTAACGAACTGGGGTTCACGCCTCGGGACTATGTCATTGAGTGCCGCCTCGAGATTGCAGCCCGGATGCTACGCTCTTCCGACCTACTTGTCTGGCGGATAGGCACGAGCGTCGGCTACTCCGGAAACCACCCCTTCAGTCGTGCTTTTAAACGCCGGTATGGTATGAGGCCGCGGGACTACCGCAAGTCCGCCGAAGGCGACGTTCCCACCGACTCCGCACCCGCGCCTGAACTCCTCACCGCTGCCGAGCTTGAGGAGGCTCTCGCCGGCAAACTCGATCCCGCCGATGCTGAGAGCCTGGCCGACAGGCTCCGCGCGATCGTAGCTCGGCTTCGTGTCCTTTACCCCAACCTTCGCCAGCAGCAGGTGTCGGTCCGGCCGGTCGTCGGCGCTGAGTTCGTAGAGGAGGTTATGGCGGAGCGGCTGTGGGAGAGAATCAAGTCCATGCCATGGAACGACCAGCGGACCCTGGTCAAGACCCAGTTCTGCTTCAGTACTCCCGCTATGTTCGAGTTGCTGCTGAGGAAGAGCCGTGAGGAAGGGCGAGAGGATCGGTCGCGCGGTGTGCAAGTAGCACAGCTGGCCCTCGATAGCCTCGATTCCATATCCTCATCCCTCATGGAGTTTTTGCCAAGCTATCGAGCCAAAGGTTTGGCATATTTGAGTACCATGTACAGATTGGCGCTCGATTTCACTGCTGCTGAAAAGGCTCTCGACTGTGCCGAAATGGAATGGCGGATCCCTCAAGAATGCGCACGTGATCAAGGTGTGTTACACCTGATATTTCAGATAAGATCCGCCTTACGTATGGGCCAGCGCCGCTTCGAGGAAGCATATAAGTTGATCACTAGGGCCACAGATGACCTTGCGGATTCATGTACGGTCGATGTGTTAATTGAGAGCTTGATGTTTCGAGGAGTAATAGAAAGCTTCGCACGTACTCCGGCTGATTCCATCGCCAGCCTCAGGAAGGCTCAGGAGATCATGGATGAACATAGTAACAGCCAGCTCAGGCTCCATCTGTTCCACAATCTTGCGAGAGCATACGTAGAGGTTGGGAGCTACGAACCTTCCGCTGAATGCATCGAAATAGCAAAAGATCTTGCGGAGCAATGCAATCACAAATTGAGCCAATATATGCTTCGTGGGATTGAAGGACAGTGCGCTGCGGCGAAAGGTGATTTCGTGGCGGCCGAAGCATGCCTCAATACTGCCCGTAGAGGCCTTTGTGAGCTCAGAGATCCCAATGATGCTGCCTACTTTTCTCTCGAGCTTGCCATTCTCTTCTCCAAGCAGGAGCGGCACTCCGAGGTACTCAACCTGACAGTAGAAGTCGTAAAATTACTCGAGCCGATAGGGGTTCATGAGGGGATCTCCGTTGCCTTCGGTTTGCTTCATGATGCAGCCAAAAATGCAGCCGTTCCCCTGGTGACACTCGAGCGAAGCAAGGAAATCATTAAGAGGTATCTCCAAGACCCGATCAGAAATATTGAGCGATCGGAGACGGTTTACATATAAGAAGGGGAAGGGTTAAGTTCCTACCCTTCCCCCTCAATCTTTTAGTGTATATCCCTCTGGATCAATCCTGTTGGATTCAGGCAACTCCATGTGGGTCCAGCCAACCCCCAAACCCATGTGGATCCATCCAACCCCCGATCCCTGTTGGGGCAATCATGGTTCCAAATCCATCTGGGTCAAGCCAAAGCCCAATCCCTGTTGGATCTATCGAAAACCCAATCCCTGTTGGAGCAATCATGGATCCAAACCCATATGGGTTCATCCAACCCCCGATCCCTGTTGGGGCAATCATGGATCCAAACCCATGTGGGTCAAGCCAAAGCCCAATCCCTGTTGGATCTATCCAAAACCCAATTCCAGATGGAACAGGCCTGGATCCGGACACGGGTCGGTATTTCAGCGCCGGAGGAGCCGAGCCGTTCAAGTCAAACGTGGCCGGGCTAAGTGCCACCCCGAGTCCACCTCCCAGAACCCCGGGAGCAGGCTCGGTATCGGCTGATGCTGCGCCCCCCAGGGCCAGGTAC
>JAAEPZ010000629.1 GCA_024231955.1 bacterium
GCCGGTGACTCGGCCGATCTTGGCTCCGTCATCGTCCCGCCTGCCAAAGGTGAAGCGACCCCACAGAGCCTCGTCCTGGATAGGGATATCGTTCAGGTCCGAGCCGTAGCTGATCGAGCTCAGCCTCCATAACGAGCCTGCAGGAGTTTCGACCGGGTGAGGATCGAGATCATCCCCGATGTAGTTGAAGCGCCTCGTGAAGGCTTGCGGACCGTTGTTCTGAACCCGGTACAGACGATCCCTGCCACCCCATTCCCAGGTCGCGCCGATCTTGTCAAGAGGATCTGGGAGGTTCGGGTATCCGGACGGATGGGCACCGATTTCGGTCAGGCGATCCAGGCCGTCGAAAGTGCGGTGAATACTGAAAGGATCTCCCGGACCCCAGGACACCTGGGCAGGGAGGTCGAGTCGGGTGGTTCGACCCCAGACATCGAAGGTCCTGACCAGGGCTTCGCGGTTACCCACGATCTCCTCTGCCGGACGACCGGCAAGGTCGTACTCACGGTACTCAACAGTGCCTGGGCCCTGGCCGTTTAGGCCAATACTGGCCCGTTTGAGACGGGACGCTTCGTCGTACTCGTAGAACGTGCCGTGGTCAAGAGGAACCAGGGTTTCTTCGAGAGGCTCAGCGCCACCAGGCGTTGGGACCGCGCTGAGAAGCCTGTTTGCGTCATCATAGGAGAAGGTAATCTCTACACCGTCGCGGTTAACGTGCCACTGAAGGGTGTCGTCTGGGTAGTAGTCGAAGAGGTCATAGGTGCCGTCAGGATGGGTGATCTCGGCCAGGCGGCTACTGTCATCGTAGTTGTAGGTGGTCTCCCACAACAAC
>JAAEPZ010000630.1 GCA_024231955.1 bacterium
ACCGCCATGGGGGGCGGGGGTGTTTATGATTCCTAGACCCGCTCCCATAGAGGCTCTGCGCCGATTCCTCGCCCTCCAACCTACCGCCGCGGTAATGAGGCGGGAATCAAATGTCTGAGAATAGGCTTTTTCAGACATTTGAGACCGACAGCCGCGCCGGGAGCTCTCACCGCCGCGCTCGAGCACGGGGGAACCGGCGGAGCGTCGACGGCCCGGGTGTGGATCACCGCACCGTGGTCCAGGCGATCGGCGCCGACTGCCACGCCGGGGAGCCGTCGAAGATCCGGACGATCGCCAGGGACCGCGGCTCCCACCACCACCCGGGGGGACCCCCTTTTATGGTGCCCGACGCTTCTCAACTCAAGTGAAATCAGCGAGTTAAGCGATCTGATAACCATTTCAATGGCCATCGATAGAATGCGCATGGATTCATTTGTAAGCCTCGCATTACCAGCTAGATAAATATCCTTAATTGTTGCCGCGGCGCTTCGCTCTTGTGGAGTTGTTGCTCATGTCAAGTCTCCTGTTCTCAGCGACTTAAGCCGTCAGGCGGGGGTTCAGATGGTACCTCGCCCCCCTGAGAGGGCCTTTTGGCCTGTCGGACGGTCGAAATAGCGTCGCGAACCGGGAAAGAGGGGGCGCGGTGAGG
>JAAEPZ010000631.1 GCA_024231955.1 bacterium
CGTAATCCCCTTCCCGCTCAAGCTCCTCGCGGCATGGGGGTATCCAGTTGACGGCGGTCGCGCCCTTGTGGCCTTTTGTCCACACAAACCAGGCATATGATGTGGCCGTCGATGGTGTTTTAAGTTTTCCTGTTTGTTCGCATAGATATTTTTGACTGGGGTCGCGAACAACACCTTTGGACATAATTACCCGTTCGGAAAACGGTGCGATGAACAAGGGAGGAGTAGGCTCAAAGAGCGAGATAAAACGCTTAACCCCTTCAACGAATGCCGTTCGTACCAGCATGGCGCAGCCGATCTGCGCCCTTTGTGCGGCCTCCTCAGATTTCAAATCCGCAAATGCGGATTTGCTTCGGTCGCCACCGTGGCTGTGCGTCCGCAACGCTTCTGTGATCGCCACTCTTTCCGACGGCGTGAAATCCTTGCGAGCCTCGTTCTCGGCGAATTCCCCGGCGACAAGGGAGGAAACTTGAACGATGCGGGCATCAATTTCAGTCCATCCGAGGGAACGACATGCATTGATGCGACGATGCCCGAAAACCAGTTCATTGTCTTTGGTGATGCCGATAGGCTGAAGCAGCCCCTCAAGCTCAATGCTTTCCGCCAAATCCGCCAAGCCACCCATATCCTTTCGAAAACGGGGGCCGATTTTGATCTCTGAGATTGATACCCTCAAAGTGTCCACGCTAAAAACTGTCATGTTTTCGTCAAGCATTTTCACGCCCCGCCCCCTTCGTGTTCGGTTTGGCAATCGATGCAACGTTTGGTGCCGGGGTTTGCCTCGCGCCGTTTCGCCTCAATCTCGTAGCCGCAATCAATACAAACCTTGTCGATGGGCACCCGGCGGGGAATCCGGTGCGCGTTCCTGATCGCATTGTCGCGCTCAAGTTGCTCCGTGTCTTGCGCCTGGTCGGCAACGTCCATTAGCCCAGGTCCTCTTTCTTGATGCCATGCAGCAGGCAGGCCAGAGCATCGGCGGCGTTGTGATCGGTAACAGGGTATCCCTGTTCGTTGAGCGCCCCGATGACTTGCGGTTTCTTTGCGTGTCCGTTGCCGGTTGCTGATCTCTTGACGGTGCTGTTGGCATAGCCGTCGTACGGAATGCCGTTTGCCGCGCACCAGCGGGTCAGAACCGCTTCAAAAGCCCAGGCCGTGCGGGCAGCCTCGACGAATGAAACAAAATCGATGCGCTCATAAAATACCGCCGAGATTTCCCCGCCGGCGGATTGCTTGATTTCGGTCAGCCATTTGCCAAACTTGAGCCAACGATGGCCGGGTCCTTTCGGGTGTTTCGGGAATTCGGCCACACCAAAGGCGATCCGCCCGTCCCCATAACGCACCGCCCATCCAAGGCTTGTGCCCAGATCGAAGGCCAGCACCGCTCCAGAATAAACCGGGGGATGTTTGGTTTGTGGGGACGTGCAGACGGGAGCCATCAGTTGGGCATATCTACAACGTTGTCATCGGTGCCGTCGGACGGCGGCGTTGCTGTGCGTTCCATGGCGGCGATGAAATCAAGCTGATCGCCAATGCCCAGCGCATCAAACGTTTCCTGGATGGTCGATAGCAATTCGTCGCGGTTGTCGCCCTCCAGTTCGTACAGGCGCTTGGCAACGTTGAAATCGGTAATCTTCATGTTGAGATCACCCTTGATTTTCTTGTTTTTGATGGAGCGGATTTGTTCCGAGAGTTCCTTGCGCTCGGACTCCAGTGCGGAGATTTCCCGTATCGCTGCATTGATAATCTCTTTGCGGACGCCA
>JAAEPZ010000632.1 GCA_024231955.1 bacterium
CACTACGCACGGACCACACAGCCGAACCAGCAGCCCCCATTGCCGCTAAGCCTTGTTTCAGTGAAAATCAATATATCACTACTGTGCAGCTTTCGAAATGGCTGAACATTCCGCGAAAGACACTCGAGAACTGGCGAACGGCTGGTCGACCGAACTACGGCCCGCCGTTTACTCGAATAGGCCAGCTTGTCCGTTACAACGTGGGCCAGGTCAGGCAGTGGCTAAACGAACGGTGTCATGCTAGCAGCGCGGAGAACTAGATCCTTGGACATGTCGTGCGATGGCGTTACCTACCTTGTCAGCATGCCTCTTTGCCGCCTTTGTCGGCAAATGAGAATAAATAGTTGTCGTCGCGGTATCGGTATGGCCGAGGAGCTTACCGACGGCGAAAAGCTCCACATCTTCCCCGACCGCAAGGGAGGCATACGTATGCCTGAGATCATGCATTCGGAAATTCTTTATCCCCGCAAGATCGCGAACTTTGTACCATACCCTCTCAATTTTCGAAAGGGGGCGACCTGGTTTCTTCGGGCTCGGAAAAACGTAATCATGCGCCCCATAGCGATTTTTGCCCAGATCTCTAAGGTGGTACAGCTGAGCCGCAGCCTGTTGATTCAGAGCTCTGTAACTCTTTTTTGTTTTCGAATCCTCGAGCTCCAAATGAGGAATGTCATCATAAAGATGAACTTCTTCCCAGCGCAGAGACACTATCTCGTCCTTCCTAGCTCCCGTGAAGAGCAAGAGTCGCAAAGCCGAAACCTCGAAAGGATGGGCATATTCCAGATGTTGAAGAGCCCACGCAAGCCGTGGCAACTCTTCTTCTGTAAGGTGCCTATCTCGGTTATTCTCTGGATAAAGGCGAATAGACTTGCATGGATTGGTTCGAGGTTCACGGTAGCCTTCATCCTCGGCCCAGTTAAACATAGCGCGCAGCAACCTAAGGGTATCATTGGCCTGGCATGGTGTGCCGACCATCGAGCGATGCAACGTTTTGATGTCATCCCGAGTGATGCTGCGGGCCAGTCGTTTCCCCAGCTTAGGTTTAATATGCCGTTTTATCCTTGACCGCTTGACTCGCATTGTTGAGGGCTTATTATGCGCAACGCAATCATCCATATACTCATCTGCCAGCTGAGAGACGGTAATCTCTGGCTTATCCTCTCCTAATCCCTGGCCTAGCTTGATACGGCAGATCTTCGGTCGTACTATTTCGTAGGCTTGCTCAGGATCCATTGAGGATACATAGCCGATTACCATCTTATGTTGTATCTTTTTATGCTTCACGTCGATCACATAGGGAATATCCCTTGCGCTGGCGCGTACTCGAAGAGCGAATCCCGGAAGGTCTGCCGCCCATATATAGGCGTCCCCACCTGGTGGTAGCTTGTTTTGAAGCTTCTTCGCCTGTTCGACCGTCTTAGTGGTGATCCGTTTAGCAGAGTGTCTTGCCCTGGTCTTAGCAGTGTGCCTGGTCATGATTCGGTTCCTCGGTTCCTCGGTTGCTTCCTTGTCCCGCTCCCGGCGTCTTCGCCTGGCGCTTCGCCTGGGCACCAACAGCCGCCAGGCTGTCGACGCTCCCGCTGTCGACGCCCCGGACGCTCTCGGGCCGGAGTCGCTCAGCACGGCGATCGCCGCCACCGACAGCCGCCAGGACGTCAGCGCTCCCGGCCACCGACAGCCGCCAGGCTGTCGACGCTCCGCTGTCGACGCCCCGGACGCTCTCGGGCCGGAGTCGACGATCGCAGCCGCCAGGACGTCGGCTCCCGGCGCTGTCGACGCGCTCTCGGGCCGGAGTCG
>JAAEPZ010000633.1 GCA_024231955.1 bacterium
AACATCGGCGCCTGCATGTTCGGATTGTAGCGCACCACGTCGCAACGTGTCTGCCACCGATGCGTCACAAAGCAGTAGAACAGTCGGTGACACTCGTTCATCTGCGCCTGCGAGCATTGGGTCTTCCGGATTCGCTCCAGGGCGGTGAAGATCTGAGCGACGCAAGCGCCGTTCATGATCACCGGACTCCACAGCGCGGCCTGAATTCCCGTGCAGCAAAGCAATAGTGCCGCGCACCTGCAAGCCTGATCGACTAAATCGGCAGCTGGCAGTCTGACCACATTGGCCAACGGGTCTATGTCCAGTAGCACCCTTCCGCCAGCTAGGATTGGCCGATCGTGACCGTCCCGCATCAACTTTTCGATCTCCCAGCATCGCTGTAGACGACCCTTCATTTGCCCCTGAAGGCGGCGAGTGGCGGTGTCATCCTGTTCGTTTGGCA
Organism: bacterium; assembly: GCA_024231955.1. Lineage (GTDB taxonomy): Bacteria > Krumholzibacteriota > Krumholzibacteriia > JACNKJ01 > JACNKJ01 > JAAEPZ01. The sequence goes on from JAAEPZ010000633.1 coordinate 443, forward strand.
GGTTACACCCTGGGAACAGGATCTGATCGACTCGGTCAACGCCTTCTTGCGTGATCGAGCGGCGCAGGCACAGGATCTTCAAATTCGCTTCCAGCCTCGCCAGCGACACTCCCGTTTCACGCACCATGTAGGTCGTGTCACTCGTCGGATCAAACCACCCAGAAAACTGGGACGGCTTCTCTCTCATCGCCGCAGCATTCGCCTTCTTCTGCCAGAAGATACTCTGTGTCCTCTGGTCATGCGTTCGGCCATCAAAGCCCCATGCCATCATCGAAGACTTCGGGAAATGCACGAACTGCATC
>JAAEPZ010000634.1 GCA_024231955.1 bacterium
AAACCTTCGTTATAGGCTCCAGATGACAAAGAGAAACGCCCATATAGCTGTCCTTCTTACAGTCTTAGTCCTCGCCCTGTCAGCTCTTACGAGCTGTGGTGGCGACGACCCCGTCAAACCTACGCCGCTGCCCCGAATATCAGATTTCTCAGCTCAACCGCTGGATATTATGCCCGGTGACTCTTCGTTGCTGGATTACAGCATCTCCGACGCTGATTCATCTAAGATATTCCCCGATGGCTCCCGGTTGTCACCGACTTCTTCGGGCGAGAAGTGGGTGAAACCTTCCGTACCGACTACCTACTGGCTGGTCGGGTATAACAGCGAAGGCCGCGACTCCGCCACCCTGCGAATCACCATGGACGGTGCGGTGGCCAACATAAGTGAACTCAACCTGTCCTCAAGCATCATTCTAATCGGTGATTCCACGCGGTTGAACTGGAAAACTGAGCGCGCCGACTCAGTGGTCGTTGACAACGGCGTGGGGCGGCTCAACCCGGCGGACTCGGGCAGTCTTTGGCTGACTCCTGCGAGCAGTGCCGCCTATCGCGCTATCGCCTATAACAACATCGGCCGAGATACGGTCGATGTCACAGTTACTGTGGAGAATCCGACAGCCGTCGTCGCTGCTGACGGAGCCTACCACAAGGGGACCATGGGCAGCGGCACGCTGATACCGCCTCTGGAATTCAGAGCCGAAGACGCTCAGGGCGGTGTACTGACTCTCCCTTGGATCCATCTTGCTCTGACGGACGGTGACGGAGCCTTGACCCCCGACTCCCTCCAGGGAATCGGCACCGCCAGCTATACGTTCTCAGGCAGCCAGACAACCGCTGTCGTGCAGGCGCTGGTCCGAGATGTCGATACGACCGAAGCGCACCTTCGCACTAACGCTATCGTCCCCGGCGCGGGAGGTCAGGGGCAGTACGTGCTTTTTGGCGATCCTTACTACGCCGTTCTGGCGCTTAACGGGAATCCTTCGTCGATAGACGAGGACCCTAACGTC
>JAAEPZ010000635.1 GCA_024231955.1 bacterium
CAGGGCCTCGCCGCTCAGGATCGCCCGCTTCAGGCAGCCGCATTCCGCCACCTCGGGCGCCTCCAGGAAGACCCGCAGCATCGACGGCACGAAGTGGAGGGTGGTGACCTCTTCGGCGGCGATCAGCTGCGCCAGGTAGCCCGCGTCGCGGTGCCCGTCGGGTCGGGCGAGGACGAGGGCCGACCCGGTCATCAGCGGCCAGAAGAATTCCCAGACCGAGACGTCGAAGGTGAAGGACGTCTTCTGGAGGACCCGGTCGCGCGGCGTCAGGGCGAATGCCTCCTGCATCCAGAGCAGGCGATTGGCCAGGCCGCCGTGGCAGCTGACCACGCCTTTGGGGGTGCCGGTGGAGCCCGAGGTGTAGATGACGTACGCCGCGCCGGCGGCCGTGATCGCCGACGGCGGGGCATCGGCGGGAAGCTCCGAGAGGCCCGGCCCGCCGGCGTCGAGGTCGACGATCTCGGTGGCCAGCTCGGGCAATCCCTTGCGGATCGCGGTCCGGGTCAGGACCACGGGCGCGTGCGCGTCTTCGACCATCCACTGCAGGCGCTCGGCGGGATACCGGGGATCGAGCGGCAGGTAGGCGCCCCCGGCCTTCATGATGCCGAGGAGGCCCACCACCAGCTCCAGGCAACGTTCCATACAAATACCGACCACCGACTCCGGTCCGGCGCCGCGTTGGCGCAGGAAGTGGGCGAGCTGGTTGGCGCGCCGGTCGAGCTCGCGGTAGCTCAGCCGCTCACCCTCGAAGACGAGGGCGTCGGCGTCCGGATCGGCGAGCACGCGGGCCTCGATCAGGGGCAGGACCGACTCGCCGGCGAGCTCCGGACGGCGGGTGTCGTTCCACTCCGCGAGGAGCTGATGCGACTCGGCCGGGGTCAGGCCGATGATCCGGCGCATGGGCGCGTCGGGCTGGCGCAAGAGCTCCTGGAAGACGTGCAGGAAGCTGCGGCCCAGCCGATCCATGGTGGTGGCGTCGAACAGATCGACGTTGTACTCCATGTAGCCCTTGAGGCCACCGCCCTCGTCGTCCCACATGATCATTTCCATGTCGAAGCGGGCGGTGCCGCTGTCGACGTAGACCGGGGTCATGACCACGCCCGCGCGTTTCATCGACTGGGCGGAGGCGGGCTGGAGGTTGAATTGAAACTGGAAGACGGGACTGCGGCTCAGGTCGCGTTCGATGTGGAGCTTGTCGACCACGCGTTCGAAGGGCACGTCCTGATGCGCGAGGGCGTTGACGACGGTTTCCTGGAAGCGTTTGACCAGCTCGCGCCCGGTGGGCTCGCCCGCGAGCGAGCCGCGCAGCACCAGCAGGTTCATGAACAGCCCCAGCAGCGACTCCAGGCCCGAGTGCCGGCGCCCCGCCGCGGTGGTGCCGATCGGCAGGTCGGTGCGGCCGGTGTAGCGGTGGATCAGCAGGTTGAAGACCGCCAGCCCGACCACGAACGACGTGGTTTCCTCGCGGCGGGCCAGGGCGCGCAGGGCCGCGGTGGTCTCGGGGGAGACGTCGAGGTAGTGCCGGGCCCCGGCGTAGGTCTGGACCGCGGGGCGGGGCCGGTCGGTGGGCAACTCCAGCACCGGCAGCTCGTCGCCGAGCACCTCGAGCCAGTAGCTCAGCTGACTCTCCATGACCTCTCCGGCCAGCTGCTGGCGCTGCCAGACGGCGAAGTCGGCGTATTGGAAAGTGAGCGGCGGCAGCGCCGGCGGCCGATAGCAAGGACTCAAGCTCGGGGGTTGTTCCGATATGAAAGCTACTGGAGCGCTTTCACTCGCCTTCCCAGACGACTTTCTGGCGCATGTACAAATTCGCTCCCTTGTAGCGGCAGCTCTCAAGATGTGCCTCAGCCACCACGACGTATTTCTCCTTCTTCTTCAGCCACTCGGCTGGGGACATCGCCGTCACGTTTCCCAGATCGTCCATGCTCGTGCCGGACACGACCTCGACCAAAAGTGGCAGCTTGTCGGGCGGGAAATCATAATCGGCAGATATGTCCCAGAGCCGGGTGGTTCCGTCGTCACTCCAGGTCAGGATGTGGCTTTGATCGGCGCTGAACATGGCCCCGCCAACCCAGTCGTCATGCTTCATGGGGTTCACGGCTGGTGAGCCGTCTTTGGTGTACCACAGCCTGGCGGTGGCATCGGAGCTCCACGTGAGGATGAGACGTTGATCGGCGCTGAATACGGCGCCCTGTACCAGGCCGCCATGCTGCATGGGTCTTGCGGCGGGGAATCCGTCCGCTGTGTGCCACAGCTGGGCCGCGCCGTCGGCGCTCCAGGTGAGGATCAGGCTCTGATCGGCGCTGAACCCGCCCCCCGCGATCCAGTTGTCATGCTTCATGGTTTTTTGCGTGGCCGGTGAGCCGTCTTCAGTCTGCCAGAGCCTGGCGGTGCCGTCCGAGCTCCAGGTGAGGACGAGGCTCTGATCCGCACTGAATGAAGCCCCTCCGACTGAGTTGTCATGCTGCATGATTTTTCTTGTGGCCGGTGAGCCGTCGTGTGTATGCCACAGCCGGGCCGAACCGCCGCTGGTCCAAGTGAGGATGAGACGCCCATCGGTGCTGAATGCGGTTCCCCGGACCTGACCGTCATGCTTCATAGGTTCTACTGCCGGTGAACCGTCTTGTGTGTGCCACAGCCTGGCCGTGCGGTCGCCGCTCCGAGTGAGGATGAGCCGTTCATCGGCGCTGAATACGGCGCCGAAAACCTCCCCGTCATGCTTCATGGGATCTACCGCCGGAGAGCCGTCTTGTGTGTGCCACAGCCTGGCCGTGCGATCGGCGCTCCAGGTAAGGATGAACCGCTCATCGGCGCTGAATACGGCGCCGAAAACCTCTCCGTCATGCTTCATGGGAAGATCTATCGCCGGAGAGCCGTCTTGTGTGTGCCACAGCCTGGCCGTGCGGTCGGCGCTCCAGGTGAGGATGAGCCGCTCATCGGCGCTGAATGCGGCGCCGTAAAGCTCATCCTCATGCTTCATGGGTATTGCGGCCGGTGAGCCGTCCTCGGTGTGCCACAGCCGCGCGGTGCCCCCGGAACTCCAAGTGAGGATAATGCGCTGGTTGGCGCTGAATGTGGCACCCTGGACCAGGCCGTCATGGTTCATAGGTTCCGCGGCGGGTGAGCCATCTTCGGTGTGCCACAACCGCGCGGTGCCTGCACTCTGGGTAAGGATGAGGTCCTGATCGGTGCTGAATGCGGCGCCCTGAACCGCGCCGTCATGCTTCATGATTATTGCGGCCGGTGAGCCCCTTCCAGCCTGCCAGAGACTGACAGTGCCGTCCCGGCTCCAGGTGAGGATGAGCCGCTGATCGGCGCCGAAAGCAGCACCTACAATCTCTCTCCCATGCACCATGCTGCTTGCCGCGGATGAGCCGTCTCCGCTGTGCCAAAGCCGTGCGGTCCCATCTCGGCTCCAGGTGAGGATTAGCCGTTCGTCCGGGCTGAACGCGGCGCCCCGAACCTTACCGTCATGCTTCATGGGATCTGTGGCCGGTGAGCCGTCCTCGCTGTGCCACAGCCGCGCGGTGCCGTCTCGGCTCCAGGTGAGAATGAGTCGCTGGTCCGAACTGAATGCTGCCCCTTCCACCCAGTCGTCATGTTTCATGGGGTCTGCCGCTCGTGAGCCGTCTTCGCTGTGCCACAGCCGCGCGGTGCCGTCTCGGCTCCAGGTGAGAATAAGGCGCTGGTCGGGGCTGAACGTGGCCCCTTCCACCCAGTTGTCGTGCTTCATGGGGCCTGCTGCTCGTAAGCCGTCGGCATGCCAGAGGAGAGCGGTCCCGTCTTGGCTCCAGGTGAGGATAGAGTGCTGGTCGGCGCCGAAAACAGCCCCCCAGACCAGACCGTCATGCCTCATGGGGCTTGCTGCTGGGGAGGCATCTACGGTATGCCACACCTGAGCAGTATCGTCGGCGCTCCAGGTGAGGATAAGGCGCTGGTCGGGGCTGAATGCAGCCCCTTCCACCCAGCTGTCGTGCTGCATGGGTTTTGAGGCCGCTGAGCCATCCTCGGTGTGCCAGAGCCTGGCGGTGCCGTCTTGGCTCCAGGTGAGGACAAGATTTTGGTCATCACTGAATACCGCCCCAAAGACCTCATCGTCATGCCTCATCGGTTTCGCGGCTGAAGAACCATCTTTGCTTCGCCAGAGCCGCACGGTATCGTCGGCGCTCCAGGTGAGGATGAGGCGCTGATCGGGGCTGAACGCAGCTCCCCAGACCTCACCGTCATGCGCCATGGATCGTCCTGCGGGGGAGGCATCCGCGGTGTGCCACAGCCGGGCCTTCCCGTCTTCGCTCCATGTCAGAATCCGGTGTTGGTCGGGCGAGAACGAAGCTCCGATTACATTGCATTCATGCGGGATCTGAAAGGCCAGAAAAAGATCGCGGTTGTAGGTCTGGAGTTCCAGAATGGAGTTATTCATCGAGAGTGGTCGTTGATCGTGTGCCGCGGAAAGTGCGAAAAAATGCGATGCGCGCAGCAAGTCATCCGCGTCTTTGGCGTTGATCGCATCCGACCAATAGTTATTCGCCAGAAGAATCTCTGCTCGCCTCTCCAGCCGCCGGGCCCAAAGGCCGAGAAGAGCGGTGAAAACAAAAACCACACCAAAGATCGCCGCAATCCCGCGGGTGCGATAGAGCTCTTTCTGCTGCCGCCTCTTTTTCTCCAGCCGCTCGGCTTCGCGAGCCGCACGGCTTCGTTCGAGGAACTCTTCGGCACGTGCAAAACCGGGCACGTATCGCTCGGCCCAGACCGTGTTCGGCCGCTCTTTCCGGTACCAGTCGAGCGTGATGGAGAGCTCCGGATCTCTCATAAGCTCTGCCTCTTTCTCCACATAGAGCGCGGCGCTTTGCGCCAGCCGGCGATATCTCTGAGCAGACTGGGCCTCCTCGTTCACCCACTCCTTCAAACGTCCCCAGACTTGCATCAGGCACTCGTGAGAGATGTCGAGGGGCGACGTAGCGATGAGGAACTCACCGGCCGGGGGGATGAGAAACGAGCGGCCGTGACGCCTGAAGACCTCGACGACCCCAATGACCTCTTTCTCCTCCGCCTCGGTGAGGGCACAGATCTCCTTCAGCAGGGCCGGGCGCCTGATTTCACGCTGATCCGCGCCTCTCTCCGTTAGTCTCTTGAAGAGCTTCTCTGCAATCCGCTGGTGCGAAGCGGGTAACTCCGCGTAGGCTTCGTCGGCATGTCGCGAGAGCGCTGTCGTTATATTCCCGCTAATCCCTTCGTAATGCGACAGATCAAGCTGCCTGGCGTCGCCTTGATCCTCCTCCCGCTTGTCCCACATGCGCATCAGCGCATGCTGAAGGATGGGCAGTTGACTGGGAACCTCGCCCACCTCGGTGAGCAGCTGCTGTACAAGAAGCGGACTTACGTCGGCCCCGCCCACCGCCGCTGGACCCACGATGGCCTCACGCAGCTGTGCTCGGGTCATGCGCGGAATCAGATACTGCCCGTCGTTGATGGCTTCCGGAAGATTGCGAAACCGCGAACAATCTCCCAAGTAGTCGGAGCGCATGGTCAGGATGACGTAGATGGGCACCGTGACCTGCCTGACCGCCTCCAGAAGGAGCTTGACGAAAGCCGCTGAATCGTCGACCGTTGCCTCGGCCTGAGCGCCCTCATGAAAGCGGAAAAGCTCCTCGAATTGATCGACCACTACCAGCAGGTTCTCGGTCGGTGCCAGGTTTGCCAATCGAACCGCCTCCACCAACCCCAACGGCCCACGGCGCAGGGTCGTCTCAGTGAACAGGCGCGTCTCCGGCTCGTCGCCCAACACACCGGGTGCGTCGAGAGCCTGGGCCAGATGACCGATGGGGTTGTTGCCGGGCCGCAGCGTGGCCACCCGCCAGGTAGAGCCGGCCTCAACCATGAACCCCCCGTAGATAGCCGGGAGTAGACCCGCCCAAACCAGCGACGATTTGCCACTGCCCGAAGGACCTACAACGGCCAGAAAGCGATGGAGCCGGAGCCTACGCAGCAGTTGATCCGTCTGCTCGTCGCGCCCAAAGAAGAGGTGTGCCTCATCGTAGCGAAAGCGCCGCAGACCCGGGTAGGGGTTGGAAGGACGGTCGCCGTCGAGCATTTCTCCTACCCTGCCTTCCTCGCTTCCAGCTGCAAGAGAAATGGACGCAGGAGTGCGGGAGAGAAAACCTCAAGGCCGTTGATAACCAGGGCTTCCCGCGTCCGTAACCTCTTCTTCCCGGAGCTTTCTGGTGCCGCCAGATAGATGGCCTTGGCGCGAAGTCGGCGCTCTATCGGCCGGCCCCAGCCTGGCAACTTGTGCAGCTCCAGAAGCTTGTTGCGTAGCCACATCTCGTTCGCCAAACCGTAAAAGATCAATACTCCGTCGCAGTGAAGGAGATGAGCCTTGTGATCCTCCCGGATCTCGCCCTCGTCGCCTTCAAAGAGCGGCAAGACGACCTCGAACCCATGATCATATAGGCAGCTGACCAACTCCTCGACGGCGTCACCGTCCCTCTGATTGCATATCAGGTAAATCCATTCAAGATCTCGGCTCTTTTCCCCGGCTGCCACGCGGAGCGCTGGCTCCGTGGATGGATGGAGCTTGTCTTGGATGATGGTTTCGAGGTTTTCAACATGAGTTTCCAGGAGCTCGGCCCCCAGCTGGGCCTCGGAATCTCTGCGCAGGCATGCAAGGAATTCTCCCTGCCTCTCGTCGGTGGGCCCTAACCCCGGAGGCTTCCAGATCAGCCGGGAAAACCCGTACTCGGTACTGAGATCCGCGGCTATCTCGTTCTGGATCGCCGCCACCGATGTCGTCTCACCTTCCGGAATCATGCCATACATCGATCCGACCAGGTGAATCGAGAGCCTACAACGCTTGAGGTCCTCCCTTACCCGCGTACGTAGGTCGGGACCGTGAAGCGGCAGCGGACCGTCCGGTAATAAGCCGTAGCCACGCTGCTTTAACATACGCACGAGCCGGTCGCGCACCGGCCGTAGATCGAAAGTACTTTCCGCCAGGTAGAGCATCAATGGGGTGGCGGATGCGAACGGCCCTCCAGGCGCTCGATCCCCGGCAAGTCTCATGAGGAGGCACCGAATATCGTCTGCCAGGTCATCGACCTTCTTCAGGTAGGCGGCGCGTTCCGCATCATCTCCACTTCCCTGGCGCAGCTCTCGAACCCGGCCTGTGTCGGGGTCCTTGTGATAGAACTCATAACCCAAAGAATCTTGTAGCTCCGGCGGGTGTTTTTCCAGAGGTACGGGCGTCTTGACTATCTTAAATATTCGGGAAGCCTGTGGGATACTGCTATTTCGCCTGATCGCGTGGAGGAACGTTTCGCGCTCCATCCTGCACCAGTCGGATTCGAGGTGACTTGGAGAAAGAACCGCGAGCAGAGCTGCGACGTTCGAAAGGGTGATGGCGATCTCCTCCCGGAAAGCATCATTTCCGCGAAGGTTGCTGCGATCCCACCAAGACCGCACTTCTTGGCCCAGCAGCTCCTCCAGGCGGATGGTCAAGGTTCGCCGCAAGCTCGCGACCCAGCCTCGCTCCTGGCCTTCGAGCAGAGGCTGGTTGTCGCGCCATGCGTAGCTCAGGAAAAAGTGGTATTCGAACATCATGTCTGCAGGAGATCCGCCGGCTCAGCACGCTTTGCAGAACCGATTAGAAGGAAAAGATGAATTGCCCCGATCAATAATGAAATCGCCAAGGCGAACACCGCCAGCATGAGAAAGTCTACAAAAGACAAGGGAAGCAGGTAGAGGTCACTCGAAATCCGATCGCTGAATGCTGGGCGACCAAGGATGGTGATGATCGCCAGACGCAGCCCGTACGACATCAGGCCTACCACCGCGACGGCCCCTGCGAGACCTACTCCGAAACTCAGAGTGATTTGCAGTAACAGAACTTTTCGGATTTCGCCCCAGGATAGTCCCTTGGCGAGGAAAATTCCGTAGAGATGCCGCCGATGGCTAACCACGACACCGACTTGGACCCATAGCAGAACTGCCAAGAAAATACCAAAGAAAATAGCATAGGAAGATTCCAGACTCTTCATTACCTCGTTAATAAAGCTGAAGCGAATCAGAGCATCTTCATAGGAGTCGTGAATGTAGACCGCCCGCGGAGCTTCAGGATCCGTATCACCGGGATACTTGGGCATCGCCGTTAATGCCTCCCGAGCTTTGAAGAGCTCGGAACGTGGCAAGTAGGCCACTACCTTTGGATAGCCATTGAGCAAGTCCGTTGCATGGATTCGGCCGTTTTCAGCATCTGAGGAATTGCAGTCTTCGATCCTAATTCGAAACAACGAATTGAGCCCGGAGCAGGCCAGTGTAATGTAGCCCTGATCATCGCCGTAGATGGTATGTCCGCGCTGAGTTCCTGTAATCTGGAGATACGGCGGCTCCACGAGACCCGCTTGGCGCTTGATCCTGAACCCGTGCTCCGCGGCGCATTGGTCTACCCTGCGTTGGGATTTGACGAGCTTAAGGCGTAGTCGATCCGACACGGAGAGTTCACTCCCGAGACAGCTGGCCAGAAGTTCCAGCTGAGCGTTGTCTTCAACTCCCTCTTCATCCGGTGAAATCTGTATCTCGGTTACATATGACTCTTTGCCCAGCGTATCCTCTGGACGATATCGGAATTCCAGATTGTGGCGCGAGATCCTGATGGCGTGCAGGACACCGAGAGGCATCAAGAGGGCCAGCTGCTGCATGGCGGGGATGTTCTTCTGCCAACGAATAGCGAATGGCACCAGTTCCCGCTCACGGCCGATCTTGATATCGAGCCAAAGAATTTCTCCACCGAGGCAAGGTGGAATAGAATCCGGAACATTTTGCGGTTTATCGACGGTCAGCATATCCTCCGGCACCTGCCCAAGGAGAGCCTCATGATACGCGGTGCAGTTGAAATTCCGCCAAAAGAGCGTCTCGTTCGCGAGTACCTCAAGCCTCATCTGTTCAACGTCGTGATCTGGAGCTCCAGGTATCGCAGTGGTATTGAAGCTCCACAGAGGATCACGGGATTCGACCGCTCGTCCTATGAAGGCTTCACCTTTCCTCCAGACCTCCTTCTGCTGCCAGTGACCGGGGAGAGCCACCTCGTTCGGCTCCACCTCACGGTACGGATGGAGGGAAAGTTGCGGAATGCCAAGAGCCATCATTCGTTCCATCATCTGCCGATCGATGAGATTATCTTCGAGCCCTCCGACCTCCGAGACCAGCCACAACGGTACTCCAGCCCCCTCGATATACCCCAGGGAGACGTTCATGAATTGGTTGAGGAGCCCTTGCTTTGTGCCCCAAAGTAGCAGTGCCAATGCCAACGTGAGAAAAAGCAAAATAGTGAGCCAGAAAAAGTCTCTTCGCCCCGTCCCGCCACCGGCCCGCCGCCAACGAAATGCCCGCCGCCACTCGGTGAGGGCCAGATCACTCCATGTCTTCATTGTCATATTGCGCCCCTCCCTGCTCCAATAGCCGCACCGTCGCACCGCGATTTCCAGCGTTGGAGTGACTTACCATGAGAAATCGGGTGCAGTTCATAATCTCGGGATCGTCGGGATGATGGGTTACCCATACCAACATGCGTTTTCCCTTTCCCTGATCGAGCCAGTCCTCAAGAACGCGCATGACCTGCAGGCGCGACGCTTTGTCGAGATTTCCGGCGGGTTCGTCCGCGAACAGGACATTGGGATTATGAATCATTGCCTGGGCCAAAGCAACGCGTTGTCTTTGACCTCCTGAGAGTTGCGCCGGGAATCGATTGAGGATGCCGCTAATGTCTTCCAACTCCTCCTTGAGCAGCACCTTCCGCAGTGTCTCTAGCACGGTCTCGTTCCCACCTCCGCGATCAGTCGCCGCCCCGGTCTCAGGCCGGGCGGCATTTGATGTCCTCATCAGATCGTTCTGGATGCGAAGGGGATACCTCAGATTTTCCTCCACCAGCAACTGATCAGAAAGAGTGCTGTTCTGAAACGCAAATCCAAAATAAGTTCGGCGAAGGCGGACCGTGTCGATGGACGACAGACCGGTGCCCTTCGCACCCCAGATGAACTTCCGACCATCGGGAAAGGTCCACTTTACAGTTCCCCGGCTCGGCCATTTAAGCGCCGCCATCACATAGAGCTGAGTGCTCTTTCCAACGCCACTTCGACCTATGATGGGTAATCTGGAGGTCTCGTTCGCGTAGATCTCCAGATTGACATCGCCCAGGGTCACGGTGTTCCGGTGCCAACAGACATCCACCCCCTCAAGGGAGCAGCCCCAAGGTATCACGGTAGAAACTCCTTGGGCAGCCAGTAGCGGGTCTCTCCCCTGAAAGCGCGGTCATAGCGGTAAGTACGCGGCTCACGATTGCCGCTCTGGACATCGAATGGTTCCGGCGGAAGAAGCACTAGAAGGGGTATGTTCCTTCCCTTCGAGCTAATTCCCGCGCACGAATTGGCCGGATATTCCTGGCGCTTGAAAAGCACCTTATATTCCGGATTACCGGAGACACGAAGCAAGATCTCCCGAGTCGCACGGGCAAAACTTATCAATCGGTTGAGTTCACAGGCATCAAGATTCGCCAGCTCACGGAGTGAGTATTGCAGCAATGGACTCAGATCACGTATCGGCAACCCTGAGCGTCGCCTGAGAAATTCGCCCAGTGGCACGTCGCCCTCTAGAATCGGCGGCGGCCCCAAGAGTTGCTGAAGCTTATCTCTCAATGCCGTAGCGAATTGCTCCTTCTGCTTCGTTGAGGTGCCGGCGATTTCGGATAAAGGTCTCAATAGCCCAAGCCATTTGTCAATATCGGTGGATCGCATCCAGATCTCCTCCACCCATTGACCATCTGAGGGGTTCACTGGAGTGATACCTTTGATCACCCGATGATCAACTCGCTCATTACAATTTGCATCCGCACTTGCGCCATCGCCGCACAGTTTCCTCCGGACCAGTTCCCAATACAGGATCGGCAGATCCCGCTCGTTCATTCGACTAAGTAGATATTGATTAGGACTCTGCCCAGCCCTGATAGCCAGAATAGTCTCGTTGACGCTACTGGTCCGCGAGAAATTCTTGACCAACAATAATATCTTATCTGTCAAATCTGCATCTTGGAGATCAAGAAGATAATTAGCCGGGCGGATTCTGTGATTACCTAAGGTCCGGCTGGGCAATATCCTCTGCAAAATATGTCCGGCTTGCATCTCGAAGCGCTGGAACGCCGCTTCGTTGGTCGTGGGATGTCGGGTCTTGAGGAAAATAGGTACAAGTTCGTTATGGCTCTTGAGGCTGCGAAACACGGTGTCTGGCACGTCCTCCTGATTGTCTCCGGCATCGCCGATGACAAAAAGTAGTTTGGTGTGTTCCGGGCAGCTGCCAAGATCATCCGCGGCCTGAATAAGGCCGTTGAAAATATTCTCGGTCGCGGTCCTATCGCCCCGCAAGGCATCATCACTCGACGCCCCTACTGCTGCTATTTGGTTCTCGAATTGGCTTCTGTAAAGAAATGACTGCTTTTTGCGGTTTTGGCAGCTGCTGGTGTCGCGCGGTAATGCCAATCCTTCGCCGATACCGTTGTTTCCGAAGTAGTCGTCTCTGTAGACACGAAAGCCGAATCGGAAATAGGTCTCGTTGAATCGCCGATCGGAGCTCAGTAGATCGACGATCCTGGCAGCAGTTCTCCGCACCTTATCGATGTTTGGCTGCATACTCTTTGTACCATCAAGGAGAAAAAATACATCCACTTTCTTCAGTTCCTCTAGCTGCTTGATTCTGGTATCCTCCATGAAAGCCTGGATACCCACTCCGGGAGCGGCTACACAGTAGTAACTCTCATCGGCAATAGATTCCTTTTTCAGAAGTGCAATACGCATATCATAACTATACCACTGATCACCACCCGGGAGGACGATGCCTTGATTGCTGAGATCGGCAGCCTGCGGTCGTTCGGAGCACTTTTCGACCGGTTGGATTTCTAATCTCGATGTGTCATCTGATGGTCTTATACCGAGTGCCGTGTTCCACAATATACCGTCGCCTTGATTGACCCATCCAACGAGAGGCGGACTATTGTCGATGTTGTAATATTCAGCGAGGAGCAGGCGCCTGCGACGCCTATCTTCCGCAAAGATGTAGTACATTTCAAAGCGTGATAGATCTTGGCATTTCCCTCCACATTCGTTACCATCGGGTGATGGGTAGGCGCGGACGGATTGCTTGTTAGCCGTGGTTTCGGGAGGTGTCTTGATGAAGATCTTGCGCTCCAGCCTGTTCTCGTTAAGGAGGGGTTTTGTATTACACAAAAGATCTTCACGCTTCATCCAGCCGAGAGGACCCCTGTCTCCACTTCTACGGACTAGAATCATTCCCTTACTCGGTGACGAGCTGATTCGCGTGGCAAACACCGTTTCGCCGAATTCGACTTTGTTGGTGATTGTCGAACTATTATCTGGTTTACTATATATCGATGCTTCTCGGCGGATAACGCGCAAGGGGGCCGAAGTGTCGATTCGCCCATCTCTACTTGAGGTCACTGGAAATTTCGCTTCCACGCATAGCCCATTTTGAGTCCTGACCTGGGCTCTCAGCATTCCGGGCCCCGCCAACGGTAGGAGCGTAAACACTGACAGAGAGATTCCGATGAATAGGCGTTTCATGTCGCCTCCATGGTTTAGCTGATTTCAGTCGGTTTGGGTCAAGAATTGCGAGATCTTGGTCTTCAGGCGGGTTTCGCGAGTCCAAGCTTCGCATGATTCCACTTTAGGTACATCCGTCCACAAGGTACAGGTTTCCGGAGAAGCCGTCAAGATTTCAAGCTTGGTTCCCTGTGTGTTCCAGTAGGTTACGGCTGCGAAGGTCGAGAGGTCGATATCTCTTGTGACCTTGTCGACAAGATCCGCTCCGCTTGTTAAATACAAAATCCTGCTCAACCGCTCGTTGCGAAACAGCTGACTCACTCGGTTAAGATCATTTATTGAACGTAGCTCTGATCCTACGAATCGTAGTTGATCGACCTTACCCTGCAAAGAGTTCTGCCCGCCTGAGGGGCTCAAGGAATGCAACCTTTCGCAATCCACCACAATGTTGACGTTCATGCCGGCGCCGAGTGTTACAAGGCTGAAAGTAGGAGGTGGCCCCGACCGTCTGAGCTCGACAAGAGCGTCGCGTATCTCTTGCTGAATAGTGCCTCCACCTATTTGGGTGTCGAGTTCTCGCGCCAGAGAAATGATCACTAATTTCCTGGAGCCTTGGCATTCAGGTAGACTAAATATGAATTCTAGTCTATCTGTGTTCGGCATCATCTGCGCTCTGACGCAGGGAGTCACTGGTTGATAAGTGAAGTCCTTGACTAGCCGGGCATACGAGCAAGGGTTTACCTGCATAGAATCTAACCTTTCCCGGACATAGAACACAAACTCCGAGGCGGCAGCGATATATTCATTTTCCCTATTACATGTCTCCAAGTCGGCAAAGATCTTGAACTTCAACTGATTGCTGTAAGGATACGCAGGCGTATCGGGAGCATGAAGTCTAAATGAATTGAAGAGCGTCGATTTGAGTATCTGTGTTAATGATTCATTAGATTTATTGAATTTCGCTATCTCCCAACGAGTAGAAGTCGTGGTTTTATATCTCTGGTTCGGTGGTTCGAATTGTCTGAGGGCGATAAGAACTTCCTTTGGCAGCGCTTGGCCTTTGGGCCAATGTATTTCATGAAGAGTTGGCAAGGCCCAGGAATCTACAAGGCGAGTGGGCTCTGTCGCTGACTCTTCAGCATCGTCTCTTTTATAGGTGATATTATCAATGAAGTAACGAGGCTCAAGTAAACACTCGTTAGCTCCTTCATCTGGCCGACTATCGTTACGTGTGATCCAGGTATCGTGTTCTTCAAACGGCCATTTGGGACGAAAACTCTTGCTAACATCCTGGTATTCGCCGGTTCCTGTTTGGACTTCAATGCCTTCCCAGCCATTTCCCCAGAGGAGTATGAACGATGAAGGCATAGGGGTCGAAGAGAGGTACCTGCACATGAGTTTCACTACATTGCCAACTTCTTCATAATGCGGATTCGAGCAATTTGCGGTATCGCTGGAAGGTCTTCCCCACGCGATGGGCCACTGTGCGATCTCTTGACATGGAGATACGAGATCTATAGCATGATCGGCAAAGGCGTCGGCGAGTAAAAACGTTTTCTCGATATTACAGCCGGAGCGGGAGGAAAAATCCGCGTTCTCGAAGATCACGCGCCTACCTAAGTGCTCCAGTTTGAGAATTAAAGTTTCTGACCCGCTCGCGCTTGTGATTATAGTGCCCTGACTCGCGCTGAGTGAATAATTTCTGTCGGTCCTGATAGGGATTTTCACGGCACGTGGAGTAAGCCTGAGTTCGATCGGATCTGGCGGTTTTTTATTACCGAGTTTCTTGAAGTCGCGATTGTCAAAATCACTGAAGCCACTGATACGCAATTTCGGAATTTCGGAAGATCTCCCACTGCATTCGATCTTGATGGGTGGGAGTGAAACGTTAGAGCTGATCTTACTGCACCCTTCCGTCTTGATCTCAGTGAAGTCGTGAATATTGATATCACTTCTCGATATGCGCTCGGTGAGTTTGGCCGGAAAGGTGATATGAAAGACCGTGCCGTTTCTTCGAACGTCGTCGGAAGAGGAAGAGGAAGAGGAAGAGGAAGAGGAAGAGGAAGATTTTGCCTTATCTGGTTGCGTAACAACGATACTTCCATCTCTCTTCTGAGTTATTGATGCGATGCTAAGAGACGTAGTCTGCTGGGGTGACCTTCCTATTCGAAGATTCTCGCCAAAGCCGAGAGGTGTTATGGTTATTCCAAGATCACCAACTCGACTAATGATCAGAACGTCATCTCTCTGGTCCGCGGCCTTGGTGAATATAGTCCGCAACAATCCGTCTAGTCTTCCAGGAAGTCGCGAGGTTCTCAGCGAGATGGGATTGATCAGAATTTCTTGCGATATTCTTGCGGAGTCGAGCAGCCGAATAAGTTTATCTCGTTTGTCTTGCCGCAAAGGGGTCAGCAATAGAGTTGGATAGAAATGCGGCATTCCATGAAAAAAAGGATTGTACTTCTCTTCAGCATCGCATGACGGGCGATAGCCGTTGAAATTCACGATTCTTGTCGGCTTGACGAAGTAGGGATATAAATATTTTCGATTCTCTCCTGACTCGTCCTCCAAATATGGAACAATGCTGATTGCAATGCTTCCCTGATTTTTGCTCCGCTGAAATTCGGTGGCGCTCGGTGATTTGTTAGCGTTGAAGATATTGCCCCAAGGGGAAATTCTGATGGCCGAATCATGCGTATGAATAAGGAGGCCGAGTCGAGGGGTTCCAGTATACTTGAACCTTCTGTTGATTTTATCTACCCGTTCGTCGTCGATGCGCAGGCATTGGTTCCAATGTATGGTCTGTATGAGGAGTTTGGCGGTGCTGAAATTATCTGTTCGATTGTTCCACCAGGGCGGGGTGGGTGGACTCTCTCCGTATACCGCTGATGCGATCAGTAATCCAAGTGAGAGGTAGACGGCTGTTATATGGAGCACTCTGCAAGCAGGTATCGCTTTTGACATTTTGGTAATTACTCCATCGGTTGGCAGTTATTAGGCGGTTGCTCACTGTTGCGGCGAGCCATCCGGGGGGGTGCCGCCTAGTATGAGCAGTCTGTTGGACTGATTGCGAACCAGTAGTGACCGAAATGAAGAGAGAAACTCTGCCTTGATGTCGCCCGCAGGATAGAGGAAGGTCGGGGATGAGTCATTTGCCGTCCTCACGATGCGAAATCCAACGAAATCGGTGCTTCTATCGGGATTACTCGCATTGCGGTTCGCTGCACGGCAGTCACCTGAAAAACCGTACCATCCCCCCCCTCGGATAATCCGGTTCGTGCCTCGGGTGCTGAGTGGATCGGTTGTGTCCTTGCGGTAAGTGTCCGTCACCACCTCGCCTGCAACGGAGTAGGAGGCATCGTGCACCCATTCCCAGACGTTACCCAAGGTATCATGCATTCCCCACCCATTCGCTGATTTTCGTCCAACAGGATGGACTTTCCAACTGCTATTGCCGCAGTACCAGGCAATTTCTTCTAGCTGCGACGCATCACAGCTTCCCTGGATCGTGAGGTCGCCCGCATAGGTTGCGCTTTCCATGCCCGCCCGTGTCGCGTATTCCCACTCCGCCTCCGTCGGAAGGCGAATACGCTCCCCCGTCCGCTCACTCAACCATCGGCAGAACTCCTGCGCATCTTTCCAGGAAACGTGGACTACAGGGTGATTCTTCCCACCGCTCTCGCGCCATGTCGCCCCCTTTTTCTTGTCCCATTTTCTTCCGTCCCAGGACCACGACCAGCCCCGTTTCTCGGCGTCGGTCTGGAACCCGGTTTCCTCGACGAACTGAGCAAACTGGCTCTGGGTGACCTCGGTGGTGCCGATCCAAAAGCCTCGGGTCAATTTCACCACATGCTGCCGCTCGTCGGCTTCGCGCCCCGCTTCGGTTCGCGGGCTGCCCATGGCAAAGCTACCTGCCGGGATCGGGGAGAACCGGATCCCAAGGATCGGATCCTTCCAGTCGGGTCGAGAACTCGGCTGCGGCGTTTTTATGGCGAGTTCGTTCGGCTGAGAAGCTTCCTCGAGCTCAGCCATGAGCTCGGAGCCGTGCTGAGAGAAGTAATATGCCACGCTTCGTTGCATCTGGAGGCTGCCGTCGAGCATTTCCAGCTCCTCGACGAGCTTCAAGCGGTTCGGGCTGGGGAAATCAACCGTCAGAACTCGAGCAATCTCGTCGGAAAGGGAGCCGGAGATGGGATCGCCAGGGCCACCGATGTTCCGGCGCAGCAACTCCAGAGCGGCGTCGCGCCGGCGGCGATAGGCCCGCACCTCCTCAACGGCGGAAGGATCGGCGGCAAGCGGCATCGTGGCCGCGAGACCATCCAACTGTATCGTGATTCCTCGGCTGAATTCGGCGTCCTGCGGCCGGTTCTCCTGCACCCAGGCCAGAACCCGAGCGTTCACGTATGCCGCGAGCGTCATTATGGTGATCAAGCCACGTTCATCGGCTGCGGCTTCACCATGGAGGCCATCGATCACCGCAGCGGTGAAGACCCCATTGCGGCGCTGGTGGTCATCATAGGCGTAGCCTCCCGGAGTAGCGCCGGCCAGCACCGCCTGCCCCGAGGCATTAGCGATCGCGTCGACGAAGGACTGGCTCATCGCAGAGGCCGGGTCGGTACCTCTGGCCCGGCCCCCCAACAGCCGCTCGCGGCAGGCGTCGAGCAGCACGACGCGCCGCTGGGCTTTAGCCCGTCTCACGCGGTCGAAGATGCGATGAACCCGGATGCTGGTGTCGGGGATGAGTTGCTCCAACGAATTGGTGGCAACCAGGAAGTCTCCGGCCTGGGTGTTGACCCCGTGCGTCGCCACGGCCACTACCAGGAGACCTCTCCTACCGGCCGCTTTCCGCTGTTCGTCAAGATGGCGGAATATCTCTGGAAAACGAGGAGGCTTGCGCTTGGCGCCGGCAGTGAGCAAGGCTTTCAGGCGTTTCAGGGAATCCGGCTTCTGGGGTTCGCCGGCGAGCGCCAAGACGATGTTCTGAGGAGTGATCAGCCGGAGCTCATGGGCGAAGAGATAAGCCAGGTCGATCGCGTCGTCGACCGCGAACGGGACCTCGGGGATGCTGCCTTCGTCGAAGTAGCGGATACCCACGAACAGCCCCGCCGACTCAGCGGGATCGAATCCCTCGTCGGCTTGAATCTCCTCGGGAACCACCCTGGCGATGGTTCTCGGGGTCGCAGACCCTGATTGGGCGAACGCCGAGGCAGCTTCGATGCCCACCCCGAGCCCCAGAACCAACGCTGGCATCAACCAGGAAACAACCGGCAGAGATGCATATTCCTTCGTCATATTGAGCTCCCAAGCGCAATACAGTTCCGAGAAGCTTCTGTTGGCAGCACTTCAGATACCACATGCCAGGCTCCAAGATCCATAGCGTGCGGACACCTGCCACAGACCAGGGACTCCCTCTTTGCCCGACCGGCAGCCAGCCCGAGGCCGAGTTTCTCGGGGGGGACAACGGCCTCTCCAAGTCGGGACATGGACCAGCTCGATGGCGTCGGCGACGGCAAAGGGAACTTCGGACTGGCAGATACCCACGTAGCGCTCAACTGAGCCAAGCCCGCGGAACCCTGAGCCCCGAACCTCCTCGGGCACGGCATGCCAGATGATTCTCTGGTCGTCCTCAATGCCCTCCTGGCCGGGGCCATGGCGAGAAGAAGCCCGATGCCCAACCCCAGATGCCAAGGCAGATTCCACCGGAATCGAACCCTCCATAGCCCAAATCGTGGTCTCATCATCCATATAGCCCAAGCGCATTCAACAGACCTAATGATGCTGACGCACAATAGCAGATGTGGAAAGCACCGAGCAAGGGGTGAGGATAGAGAAGCGGACCCCAAGCACAAGCAGCAGGACGACGGCTTGATCTGTCAGAGCTCTGCCTCTTGGTCGTCGCGAGGGGTCGCGGGCATGATATCCGCTTATCGCTACTTGGTTATATTTCTATATGCAGCTTGTGCTGATGGGTGGCCCCATGGATGTGATCCACTCATCCCGTTGAACCGGACTGCCTGAGCCAATCGGGTTGAACGCGCACCAGACCATAGAGGCCTGAAGGGTAGCCACGATTGCCCACCAGGCAACCGGCAAGAGGGGGCACTCTCTGGGATATCGAGCCGCCGCGGAGGAATTGCAGGCTGAATCGCCTAAGGGTCGGGAACGGCGAAGGTCGTAGCCGCCTGGAGATCGGGTAGGCATCGACCGTCGGGAGGATTTTGCGCCACGTGTGGCGCGGACAAAAAGGATGCGAGCTCCCCCAATCCTTTGCCCTTGCCACCCTGAGGAGGGGGTTTCCGGCCGAGTTTTTCGCGGCGGTCCCGGCGCGGAGGAGTCCCGAATCCATTGCCCGATCTCGGCACACGGCCTCCGTCGGCGTTAGCAGAAGATCAAGCGATTGCTGGAGTGAATCCCCAAGCCGCCAAGCACCAGATGATCCGGGTGATCGACGAATCGGGAGAGGTCCGCGTAGGGCAGTCGCGAGTGTTTACGGCCGTAAACACTCAGGAGGCGGTCCGCGGTGCCGCCTGCGCCTCCTCCAGGGCCTGCTTGAGCGCCTCCAGGCGGGCCATGCTCTCGCCCACTTGGGCACTCAGCGCCGACGTCTGCTCCGCTCCAAGCGTCGTCACCGCCGCCGGGGTCACCTCGTTCTCGAACGTCAGATCCAGGGCTTTCACAACGTTGCAAATCCCCTTGATGAACGGCGGCAACGGTCTCGGTGGTGGTGCGCAGGGGGCGGCCACGGAGGGCCGCCCCTACAACGGCGACGAGAATCGGGAGGGGCCGGACGGCCTCTGAGGAGCTCGCGTCAGGCTTTGTTGATTCGTGATTACGCCTTAATACCGCCATTAAAGACTCAAAATTCTTGGACTCGCGCCCTCTAAAAGCGCTGGGAGTGCCGGCTTGAAGCCGCCCTATTCCCTGCATTTGGGAATCTCCGCTGAGAAGGCGTCTTCGTAAAACGCGCAGCGTCCATGCGTGGGCGAAGCGTAGCTCGTAGGGCCGACCTCGATCGCGCTGGGAGCGCCGGCATCTTGCCGGCCAGGGGGCAAGGGGACGAAGTCCCCCCTTTCTAATCTACGACGCCAAGCGCTTATGCCGTGGGCTGCGCCCACGGGCCGGCTGGAAGCCGGCGCTCCCGG
>JAAEPZ010000636.1 GCA_024231955.1 bacterium
ACATCGTCCTGAAGGCGATGCGCCACGAACCGGAGAAGCGCTACTCCTCGGTCGAGCAGCTATCGGAGGACATCGCCCGCCATCTGGAGGGCCGGCCGGTGCTGGCGCGTCGGGGGGCTTGGGGATACCGTTTGGGCAAAGCTTTTCGGCGGCATTGGGGAAAGCTCGCGATAGCCACGGTATTGGTCGGCCTGATCAGCAGCCTGAGCTTCGGGGAGGTCCAACGCCAGCGTGTCCGGGAGCAGTCCGCCCGTGCCGATGCGGTTGGAAAATTTATGCTCGATATCCTCTCGGGTTCCGAGCCCAATCAGTCGCTTACACGGCGGCAAATCCTTGATCGCGCTACCGCGACCGTCTCCGAGGAGCTTCGGAAATACCCCGCGGAACAAGCCATGTTTTTGAGTATGATGGGGCAGACCTACCGACAGATAGGTCTGTTGTCCAAGGCTCAGGAACTGCATGAAGAAAGCATGAGGATTCGACGAGGGCTCTTTGGTCCAGATGATCGGTTGGTTGCAAAAAGTCTTAATAGCATTTCTCTGTTGTTTCGAGAGCAAGAGGATTTCGTCGCCGCAGAAAGTATGTCGAGTGAAGCACTCACCATCACACTAAAGCATATTCGGCACGATGATCTGGATATCGTGAGGGTGCTCAGCAATCACGCCGGTCTTTTGAAAGAGTTGGGTGAGTTTGAAGCGGCCATTGAAGAATACCGGCAAACTCTGGCGATGGTGCGTAGGCTGTTCGGAGATGGTGACCACGAAGACATCGCAAGAGCACAGAACAACCTGGGAAGATGCCTGCGGGAAGTCGGGCAGCTGGAGGAGGCGGAGGCCCTCCATCGAGAGGCCCTGGCCATGGTTCGCCGACTACTCGCACCGGATCATTCGAGAATTGCGATCTACGAGAGCAATCTGGCTAAGGTTCTGCAGGAGCAGGGCAAGCTCGCGGAAGCGAAGCCGATGTTTCGCGAAAGCCTGGCGATACGGCGCAAGGTGCACGTCGAGAAGCCGTCGAAAATAGCCACAGGCCTCCGCGATCTGGCACTCTGCGTACAGCTGCAGGGTAATTTCGCAGAGGCAAGGGCGCTTTATGAGGAGGCATTGGCGATCCATCGGGAAAAGCCCGTGGGACGGAAGCTCAAGCTCGCGGATACCCTGAGAGAGTTGGCGACGTTGCAGATCGCTCAAGGCGACTACACGACTGCGGAGGCGTCGGCGCGTGAGGCTCTGGAGATTTTTCGCGCCGGGCTTCCCGAAGGACATTGGCGCATCGCCGACGCCGAGAGCGTGCTCGGGGGGGCCTTGGCCGGTCTCGGCCGCGTGGAGGAGGCGAAGCCGCTGCTGGACCGAGGTGCGGAGGTCGTAGCCGAGATCAAAGGCACCGCAGCACGGGAGAGCCGGGAAGCGCGTCGTCGTCCGGAGGCCCTG
>JAAEPZ010000637.1 GCA_024231955.1 bacterium
AATGCCGACACCCATGATGCAAAAGCCGACCGATTTTGGCGCATTGCTGGAAGCCTCTAGGAAAGAGCGGAGCCAGCAGCGAGGAGGATTCGCCGCACCAAGCGGACCGGCGTGGCATCCATCGGCATCTGCGCTTCTGCAGATCAGACCGTGGAGTCCCAGCTACTGAGACCCGAGAACGAGACCGAAAGAGACGACGAAGAGACCGCCGGGTATCGTAACGCCGCCAGCACTGAAGGAACGGCCGACCGACTTACAGGAGAAGGAAGTCCCGATGGACCAATCGAGCAGTCACGATGTCTCTTCGACGGTCGGCTCTGGTGGACGCTCTGTCAGTTCAGAGATCACACTGAGTCGAGTGGCAGCGGAATTGCAGGCGCTCGAATCTTTCTCACACGAAACCGAGACCCCGTCAGAACAAGCTGACCATAAAGCGATGGAATCCGCCTACATCGGCTATGTTGAGTCTCTTTACACAGGCGATGATGGAAAGGAAGAGGGCGAGTACACCGGCGAGGATCCAGACGAAAACGAACCCGAAGAGGAGAGCACAACTCCGCAGGTGAAGAAAACGATGAAGGGCACGAAGCCAGGCAGAGACGAGTCGAAAGAAGGGGGCGTAGATGGCTGAGAGAAAGCCCGAGCCACC
>JAAEPZ010000638.1 GCA_024231955.1 bacterium
GACATCGCTTTCCCCCTCCTCGACCTCGCCGATCGCCACCATCCCGGCCAACGCGGGCTCGCTCTCGGCGGTCTTGAGGATCGACGCGGCGCTCGTCGGGGCCACCGCCAGCACCAGGCCGATCCCCATGTTGAAGGTGCGGAACATCTCGTCGCGCTCGACCCCGCCGCGCTCGGCGAGGCGTCCGAAAATCGACGGCACCTGCCAGCGGTCGGTATCGAGCACCGCCCGCAGACCGGCGGGCAGGATCCGGACCACGTTGCCGGGAAGCCCCCCGCCGGTGATGTGGGCGATGG
Organism: bacterium; assembly: GCA_024231955.1. Classification (GTDB taxonomy): domain Bacteria; phylum Krumholzibacteriota; class Krumholzibacteriia; order JACNKJ01; family JACNKJ01; genus JAAEPZ01. Next base: position 297 of record JAAEPZ010000638.1, read on the forward strand.
CGTGGACCTCGCCGGCCGCGGCCGCGGCCTCGACCGCGGCGGGATAGAGCCGGGTCGGCTCGACGAGCTCCCGGGCGGCCTCGTCGGGATGGTCGCCGAAGACCGCGCGCACCAGCGAGTAGCCGTTGGAGTGAAGCCCGCTCGACGGCACCCCCAGAAGCACGTCGCCCGCCGCGACGCGCTCGCGCCCGAGGATCGCCGAGCGCTCGACCATCCGACGGATCGACCTCGATTTCGCCGGCCCGCAGCACTGCGAGCTCGCCGGGCGCGAACACGTGCAGGACCTCGGCGCCGATCAGTATCGAGAATCCAGGTCTCCGACGCTACCATCCAGACCACCAGGGACCAGGAAAACAGGACATCATCCTTGACCCTGAATCGGTGATCCGATACCATCCAGCTTCACGCGTTATCTACTAAGCGGTGCTGTGGGCCTTGGGACTCCCACCGATGCAACCCAGCACAGGGCTTCCAAGGCTTGCTGATCAACCAGCTGAAGGGCATGTCATGCCCCCAACAGACCGATCATGGTAGGTTGCCCGTCCTGGTCCGCCGGGATGGATGCCGCACGAGGGCGGGAGGCGGTGCCGAGGGTTTGAGCTGTAGACGGAGGATAGAGGAGAGTGCTTTGCCGGCTAAAGGGACCATACGATACCACCAGCCGCACTGGCGAGGCTGCACAGGAGCTTGCGGAGCTGCCCGCAGGCAGTGGGGATTCCGGATTGGCCGGTGTAGAGCCCCAACGTCCCGCCGATGCGGATGGAAGCGTTGGCTTGGGCTACGCGGGCGCAGGGCGACACAGGGTAACCTGGGTGAGACCGAGAGTGTCCGGCAGATGATCGAGCCGCCAGCGGTGTCCGGAACATACTGGCCACGGAGGAAGCCCTTGACTCCGGCACCACTTGGTGTATATTCCTACGGTCCGGGTCGAGAGAGTCATCTACAAATGCCACAAGGACTATTGACTCGGAGGGAAGTGGTGTATACTACAGCTTTCTCCAGGGGCATCATGCAAGAATCGCACCAGGGGCCACATGCAAAATTCGGGCCATCAGGCCCGATGAGTGGGCCATTGCACCCAGCGCGAAGAACAAACCGGTTTACCGGCCTCATTCCCGACGGCCACGCCAGGAGGAAGCAGGCTTCACTACTAGCTAGCTCAACGATGTCTGGCGTGGGGCGTCACTGTCCTTTCAGAACTCGAAACGAAGATCCGGTCTCGGGTCTCCGATGTTCAAAATTGGTAACGAGGCGGGAGAATTGCCAGTCAATCATGAAGGAGAGTAACCGTGAACAATCTAAGGAAACTAAGGAAACTAAGGAAAGCCGTGACACATCTCAAATACGTCGTCATGTGGGCGAGCCTGATTCTCGTCCTTTTGGTGTTATCACCGCAACAGATCCAGGCCGGTGCCGACGAAGATCCGACGTTCTGCCGAGGATTCTATAAATTTGATCCTGACAACAACGGCGAGGGGACATACCATTTCCCAACAGGAACCTGCCCAGGTGCCCCTGGAGGGTGTACACCCTGAAGTGGGCCTACCCACTTGGAGGAAAGAGCCATGAATAAGACTAAGATCCTTTATTCGGCACGAACCAACGCACTGCCGAGTCGACTCAAGAAGGCGTTCATTCCGAGACGCGCCGCTGGTATCTTGCTCCTGTGTGTCGGACTCCTCACCATTGTCCTGGCTGCTCCCACACACGGCCAACAGGATTTCAGAATCGTTAACTTCGACGACAAGCAACGCCCGGCATGGACCTTCTCTGCATCTTGGACGTTGGATCAAGAAATGTTGATTGTGGCGGATTTGGGTTTCAATACCCTCCGGTTCTACGACAAAGAGGGACGGTTTCTGAATGACATCAAAAAGCTCCCCGGGATCGAGGGAGATTTCTACCCGTCCGCAATTCGGACGCATGGCGACTCGTATCTACTTCAGAACAGCAACGACCATTTTTTGATGCTGGACAAAGATTTTCACGTCATTTCGCAGGTGAGACTCATCGGCAAGGGCAACGACAAGTTGACAATTGGATCCATTTTTGATTGGACGGCCTTGGGTAACTCGCTTCTGTTTTTCGGCGACCTGAAAAGAGTCGACGGCAACAACCGAATCAGCTGGAGCAGTGCCTTTATCAGGCTCCCGCTTGACGAGCCCTCGGCGTTTGTTATACTTGAAAGTATGCCTTACGATGTTCCCGAGCGCAACAACTATCTATTGGGGAAACCATACCTCACGACTGTTGGCGATACCGGGTATTTCCTCGATTTAAGAAGTCGAGGCATCTACCAAGAAGATCTTCTCGCGGAAAAATCTCAAGCCCGGCGGCGCATCAACGAGGACGCCCGGTTCGACGCCCTTCTAGCGCAGCGCCCCGAGCTTCCGGAGAAGATCGGCCCCCAACACGCCCGAGTGGTCTTCAAGGCATCGGGAGAAGTCACCCATATTTCCGGACTATACGAGCTGCGGAACTCTCTGTATATGTTAATCAGGTTTGCTAATGAGACATCGAAAGATCGTAAGTGGGTACTATCTGAGATCGACACTCAGAGCGGCATGATTACCCGCAGTCTGGCTCTCCCCACGAAGGCGAGTCACTTGTTAGTAGTACCAGGAGAGAGCTTGTGCGCATTGATCCAGAAAGGGCCAGCGGTAGACTTGGGCGAACAGGAAATCTCTTCCATGGTGCTCATTCCTACGAAGCTTATTGAGGACGAGAATTCACCCTTTTTAATTGACGATTCCGACCTGACTTCTAGTAACTAATGAAAAGGACGAATTCACCTGACCGTACGGGATCGAAGCAAGAAGAGGCTGGCAGCGAGGAAAGAGTAGCGAAGACCGAGGAGTCGACAATCGAAGCCGAGAACAATTCAACATATTGGTTTTCGTGGAGAAAGCTTCTCCGCCATTTGGAGCGGATTGCGACCATTGGGGCCGTGCTCGCTGTGCTCGGCGTCGTCTTTGATGTCGGCGAATTCAAAGGGAAAATCGAGACCCAAACAAAACATCTGGATGGGCAGATTAACGCTTTGCAAGGCCGGCAATCGGATGCCGAAAAGAGCGGTTCTGGTCTGAATGGGCGATTAAGTACCCTGGAGGGTCGCCGAGACGCGCTGGAAGGAATGATAGAACAACTCAAGGCGGCCGTGCATCAGCTTGATGCTAGTAGATCAAAGGACCTTTCCCGAATGACGGAAGCGTTCAATGAGCTCGATATCCGGGTGGCTGGTACGGAGTGCAGCATTCAGAAAGGAACGTTCAACTTTAGGGATAACACCTGTACTGTGCCCAATGGAAGATCCTGGCGCCATAGGCCGAAGATGTGAGGAGAATGTGCCCTGCCATCGGAAGGCTGGATCTCGCGGGCGAGGGACGATTTTTGCCGACATACTCCTTGGTGATTTCCCCCCAGCTGTCGGAATGTCGGGGATGTAGCCACCGCGACGACCGCGTCGCAGGGCGGTGGGCTATAATACCGGTACTTACGAGGCGTTCACGGTTTTCCCGCGCCGGCGCATCGCCGAGGCGATGAAGAGGTCGTCGGGGGGGGCATATTCGGCGGGCAGCTCCGACAGCCGGCGCGTCGTGGTTATCACAGGTTGGGCCGCTCCGCAAATAGCGGCGCTATGGGCAAGTCGGGAAGGCACTCGTGTCAGTGATCGCAGCCGCAGAATTGCCGAGCCGATTGAAGTACTCTTGCCGCAGCCCGGTCTCGGTATCGGTTATCCGTAGCATATATTCGACGTTGGTGGTGGCCGCGGAGAAGACCCAGAAGCGGTTGTTCAACCCACATCCGTCGAGGACCTTGACCAGCATCTCCCAATTCTCCGGGGCGAAGAACCAGAAAAGGCCGGAGTCGTCCGAACCAAAGGGGACCACTTGAGCTACTTGAGCTGTACCGACGTTGCCCGCCATTCGACCTCGACTGTGAAGCGGCCGTCGTTCAAGCAAAGCGCGGTCAGCCCACAGCCCGTGGTCTGAACGGTGCTCGTCCAGACGTTGGTTACCAGTGGCGGGTTGGTATCGAAGGTAATCGAGGCCGAGTTGGCGATCTGTGTCCCGGCCGGGGCATCTGCCCGCACCTGAATGTCGAACGACACGTACCCCTGGCCGCGGCCACTGCCGTCTTCCGGCGGCAGGAAGCCGGCAAACGGATCTTCGGCTTTCCCAGCAGCCGCGGTTGTTGTCCATCCTGGCGCTCTGGGGCGGAGAGACGAAATGTTCGTCCGAGGCCGTGATGCCGCTACCCCAGCGCCGTACCCAGCCGCCCTGGCCGCCGATCTCGGAGCCCACCGGGTAGGTGTCGAAGCCATCGAACAGAACCATGCCCGGAGGCAGGATCGTGATGCTCCCCTCCTGGATGCAGGTGACGTCCCCGGCGGTGACCGTCAAGCGCCAGAGGTAGTTGCCGTCGGCGGTAAGTGTGGCTCGGGTTCTGGGCCTGCGAGCTCGTGCCGTCTCCAAACTCCCAGTGGTAGGTGACGGTGCCGTTGCAGTTGGATGGTGACGCGCTGGCACTGAAGGCCACCGAGAGCCTGCAGAGGGGACGGTCGCGGTGCAGGTGAGGTCACAGCCTTCAAGGTTGAGCGAGAGGGTGTACTCGCCGGTGTCGATGTTGCCGTAGTCGTCGACGGGCGCAACCGGTCGCCCGCGGCCTCGATCGTGCTGGGAGCGCCGGCTTCCAGCCGGCTCGTGGGCAAAGCCCACGTATCCCTCGATCGTATTGCTGTCCAGGATTTGCGCCGGCAGCTCGATCGCGCTGGGAGCGC
>JAAEPZ010000639.1 GCA_024231955.1 bacterium
CACGACGTGCCCCGTCTGACGCTCGACGACGATATCCTGATCCGCCCTGCATGCGACAACGCCGTGAATCTGCGGCGCGCCTTCCAGGAGGCCGGCCAGCGGTCAGCCGACGAGATGGTGGCCACCGAGGACGCGATTCGCCCCCTCGGCGATCTCGTCGTCGCTGAGCGGGCCGCGGTGCTCGTCCTTGCGGCGGTTGAGGGCGTCGATCATCACCACCGAGTCGTTGACCAGCACCCCGGCCAGGCCGAGGATGCCGATCATGGCGATCATGCTCAGCTCGATGCCCTGGAGCGCGAATCCCACGATCACGCCGGTGAAACCGAAGGGGATCACCACCATGATCAGGAACGGCTGGGTCACCGAGTTGAAGAGCACCACCAGGAGAAAGAAGATGCTCACCAGGCACATGATGAAGCCGATGCCGACGTTGCGCGCAGCTCGGCGACGATGTCGTTGGAGTCGACTTGGCGCTCTCCCTGCGGCTGCCGCCCAAAAGGTGCCTGGAACCTTCCTCTCCGGGGCGTCCCGGGGCAGCGCAATACGTCGAAACGCCGCGTCCCGGCGGCGTCAGGATGGGGCTGTGAGACTTGCTCAACGACTCCTGGCCACGAATGATCTGTCGATTGACCATCGATGGCATTTGAAATGATTGCCAAACCACTCAACTATATCCTTCAAGAAAAAGAATCTCCCTGAGGTTCGACCGCGGTGCCAAGGCTGCGCGCCCGGCATCATATGGGCAGATTCCCCCACCGCGCCATCGAGTACTGCCCGCGCCAGGGCCGGCTGGCAGACGCCGACGCGCTCGATTTCGTGGTCTTCTACGACACACGATCGACTCCGAGAGAAGGGGAAAACCGAGCCAACGTCAAAATCTACTGAGGAAGCGGTAGCTCACAGGGTCCGGTTGCGGGCAGCTTCGAGCAGAGATCCAGCAGGTTCTGGCACGATTTCCGTTCTCCGCCCTTGCATGCCTGTCGAAACAGCTGTGCAGCTTTTTCGAGGTTTTCGGGAACCCCCTTGCCGTGCGCATATAGTGATCCCAGGTTGTTACAAGCCGAGGCGATACCATTGCGACACGGGCTTTCATAGACCAAGGCTGCTTCACTTGGATTCTTGGCAGTACCGCGGCCAAGATGTAGGTATAATCCTTTCTTATAGCAACTGAGAGGGCTTCGTAGATCGCATGCCTTTGAGTAAGCGATGAATGCGCGCTGATAGTACTCCTCCTTATCTTCACGCAGCTGTTCCATGCTCGCGAATTCTGCGAGTGCCTTTCCGAGATAGTAGCAACCACGCAGATCTCCCCCGTCGCATCCGCGTTCGAGGTAGGCCAGGCCGGCTTGTTTGTCGGCGTTTTCCCGGTTTCCCTCGCGGCAACGGTAGTAGTCAATTGAGTTACAGTATCCTACGAATGTGCAGGAACGCAGATCTCCATCTTGCAAGCAGAAGTTTCTGGCAGCTTGAACAACCTCGCAGCTACAGTACGTCTGACGGCTCGTGTCGAAGAAAAGCTCGACACGACGTTTACATGACATTTTATCGCCGAGCTTGCATGCCTTTTCCAGCATTTCAAACCTTTCGGAGGACGATTCCTTTCCTTTCTTCCGGGCCAGAAGATCTGCAGCTGATCCACAGGCTTCGACGTTACCGAAGTTGCAGCCCCTTTCGAGCAGATCGTACGCGTCCGTCCTACCATCACCGCCGTTCAAGATCGCTTTCGCGGCTCGCAAGCAGGCTTCGGCGTTGCGGTTGTCACATCCTCGTTTCAGGAGCTTGCCAGCTCGTCCGTAATCACGCTTCTTGTCGCTCAACCAGGAAGCTCCCGCCAGACAAGTCTTGGCCACCTCGGTATACGGGTTGCTGGATCGGTTCGAGCTGACAATCGGCATCAGCTCACAAACACTGGCGGCATAAGCGCCTGCCTCCCGGGGTGGAGCCAAGTCATACTTTCCATGCAGATATAGCGCAATCTTGCAGGCATCGTAGTTGTCGAGCTCGCACGCCTGGTCGAATAGTGCAAATGCTTCCTTCATACCGCGCTTGTCATCGGCTCGTTTTGCGCGATCAAAATCAGCCTTGCCCAGGTCGCGGCACGCCTCTCCTACAGAACCGGTGCAGCCCAGTCGCAGCATGAGCAGACGCTCTTCATCGGTTCCATCGACATGGCCTTTCTCGATGAGACGCCCACGTCGCCAGCAGGACCACCACTCACCATGATCGCAGGCCTTCAGGAAGAACCTACCGGCAGCCGCATAGTCTCGGGCAATCCCTTCCCCATCCTCGTAGGAACTGCCAAGATATCTGCAGCCACGACGATCTCCGCCGAGACAGCTTGTCTCGAAGAATTGAGCCGCATGAAGGCTGGTCTTCGGATAGTGCTTACCCAGGCGCCAGCAGGCCGCCGGATGGCCGGCTTCACAGGCATTCTCATAGAGTCCTTCGGCTTTGTCCTGGTTCTTGACAACTCCGCGACCCCATTGATATACCCAGCCGAGGTAGACGCAGGCCACCAGTACCTGTGCATCACAAAGCTGCTTGAGATCTGCGATCACGTTCACCATCTCCTCCGGCGACGGATCCGCCGCGATGCGGTTGGCCGCGACCCGGCAGCAGGAAAGGAGGAATCCGTTGTCACAAGAGGTACCGAGCAGCGCCTTGCCCTTCCCCAGATCCCGCTCAATGCCCAGACCCGTGGCGTATGCATTAGCGAAGAGGTACTGGGCGTGAGGATCCCCTCCCTCAGCGAGCTTGCGAACCATTGCGACGGCTTTCCTTGCGGTTTCGGCAGCCCCAGAGACATCAAGCTTCAAGGTATAGCCGCCATGGTTCTTGGCTATGGCAATCCACATCTGCGCCAGTGGGTCACCCTCGGCCGCGGCGTCCTGGAATAACCGGAATGCCTGGCCGATGTCGACAGATCCACCTCGGCCTGTCAGGAGCTCTATCGCCATCTCGCATTTGCCCAAGCCACCCCACAGGTTCACGGGAACGTTCCAGAAGCCAAGGCGGTCGATTATCGCATCTATTCTGACTGCAACCAGCGCAGTGTCCTCGCCACCCCGTATCATCCCGATCAGTCGCCAGTCGTCGCTGAACAAGCCGCCTCCTGAAAGACCCGGGCCTACCGGGGGGCCAGGCTCAATCCTGAGCTGTAACCACTCGACCTTCTCGATGTGGTGTTGTTTTATGTTTCGTTGCCATGATCCGTTGGGACCCTGACCGATCGTATACGCCGGGGACCCCTGATGGACCGCGTCAAGGCGCCCGAGCGCCATCGCAGGAGCGGTAATTTTGGAACCATCCGGACAGGTGTCCGGGAGCTTGAGAACCGCCAGGTCAAACTGTTTATCCCTATGTGAAGTCAATTGAGCCACCATTTCCTCGCGGTTGCATTGTTGCAGTTTTACCACGATCCTCGGCTCTTCTTGAAACGGAGGTTTATGAACGACGTGGTCGGAGATCACCGCGAAAATGCTGGAGTCTTTCCTGCCGACGAGAACGCATGAGCCGTTCTCGCTTCCGGCTTCGCCGAAGTCAGATGCCACCAAGCCAACCAGGAGCTCGGCCTGGCTTCCGGCATCGGTATTCGCTGCGTCGGCAGGAGAAACGAGCGCGCCCGCCAAGGCGAGCAGTACGAGTATGTTTGTCGATAACCGATTCATCATGGTCACTCCCCATTGTTTGTCAGTTGTCTGAGGTTCAACATAAACGACAGAAACAGAATCACGACGTACCCGACGAGAAGCAGCGGTTTCGACGCATTGAACCATTCAACCCAGGTCGGCATCAGGTCCCGCCGGTACTCTCCGACACCGGTTGTCAGGTCCTCCACGGTCCCGCGAAAGAGAATGCTGATCCCGTCATCGGTGAGCTCGGCGCGCTGAATCACGCCGTTGACCCCTCGCAGCGTGAGCGGCTCGAAATCTCTGAGACGGTGATTTGCCGAGTCACCTTTGATGCCCTCGATGATGAGCTCACCCTCGCGTATCTGTGAGACATGGTGAGCCTCTACACCCAGCTCCGGCAGAGTCTCGCGGCGATCAACGAGGTCCAGCTTGTCTATTCTGAAGTTGGATGCGAGTAGAATCGAGGTCGGTAGCAAAGGGATGAGGTCAAGCTGCAAAGGCGGCTTCGCCAGCTCGACGGCGATCGCACTTGGTTGCTCATAGGTGCATGGTACCGGCGCGCCGGCTGACGCCCGCAGCAGGAGGTGGTCGACAACGCTGAGGTTCATGGTTATTGGAGCCGGGACCTCCGTGGCCGGACCGTGGTCATCTGGCAACAGCACCAGGCGTACCGACCGGTTCTCGGCGGCCTTGTCGATCGAGAGAACCGTTCCTTTTGGAAGGCGCAGCCCGGAAAGCCCTATAGCCGTGCCCTCTGGTGCATGCTGTTGATCCACCTGTATGGTGAATCTATCCCCGTCTGCATGGCCGAGGCGGCGTTTGCCGTCGTTTCCCACCAGTGGCAGCTCTACATTGCGAGCAGCTGAGGCATCCACGGTCGTCAACGTCGCAGACTGGATTATCGAGAGCTCCTCCCGCAGGCGGAACGAGACCGAGGAACTGATGACGTCGAGAGTAATGCCGGTGCTGGATAATCGTAAAAAACCCAGCGGAGCGCAAAGGGTGAGGCCGACGAATAAGACGGTGAATATCCAAGACCAGGTCCGGCGTCGTTTCCGCTCCAATAGAATGCAGAGCCGCGCGAGACGTTCTACGTCTGCGATACCCTTTTCCGGAATTTCACCATCAGACTCAACGGCCGTGTCGGCAAGCCGATCGATTTGTTCCGCCAGACTGCTTCTCAGCGTCTTGGGTCGGTTGATTTTGGTTCGTTTCCACATTGGTATATCCATGTCTTCGTCGCTGCCGGACGTCCCGTCCTCGTTTCTCCTCCGAGATCGACTCGGAACAGGCCCTCGCCGGAGAGGTCCGGTAGCGGGATATCTATCGGGCGATCAGCTGGATAGTACCCGTATTCAAGCGCCCGTGCTTTTACGATCACCTGCTGCGAGTCTTCCGTCAACCGCCAGAGGCTGAGATACAGCTCCTCCAGTTCGATACCCGGGAGGACTCGCAGCAAGTAGACACCCGCTGTCTTTGAGGATAGAGGATTGCGGACAGTCACCGGGAGTAGTACGTCTCGATCTTTGCCGTTGATCGGCATTCTGTATGTCGCGACGATTCCAAGATGCGACGGTCTGAGATTGAGAGAAGTCAACAAGCTGGTAGGCCACACATAGGAGTACTTATCAGCCGGTCGTTTCGAGTCCATCCTGTAGTACACGCCGGACCGGAGTGAGACGGCGCGAATCCAAACCTCCTCCTGCAAGGGGCCATGCCAGTCAAGAGCGAGTGGATTCACTCGCTCCGACACGTCGTCTCGCACGATCCGTTGGAGACCTACTACTCTCAAGAGTGAACCTGAAAACGGCCGAAATGAGTACCTGCCTTCGCAGCGGTCACCTCGAAGTCGATATCCGAGGCGATCATTATCATTTACTGTGACACCGGCAAGACAGTGCGAATCGGCCTTTTCGGGAGCGGCCGTACTTGATGGCAGGATCGAGCACAGGATCAGCAAGACTGCGAGGTGTCTTGGAATCATCTCGGTCTTCTTTAGGCGGGCCGGTAGTGAAGACATGGCAACGTACTCCTTTGACTATTCGTTTCTTTTCCTTCAACTCGATACCTCCTTACCTGGAGATCCCCTGGTGTAAGGCCGATGCGTCGGGAAGCGAAAATGGCGAGCCTCTCGTCACCCGGCGCCCGACCATCCAAGCGGTGTCGCCGTACACCCGATTGCGCCGGCGGTTGACCAACACCTCGAAAGGAGTCCATCTGGGAGCCGCTCAGCGGCCTGGCAAGGATCTCGAGGTGCCGGTGCTCGGCGCTCCCGGCCGGCGGCAGGAGATAGACGACCACTGCGCTCTCGACCGGCGGCACATCCTCGACCAGCTCCAGTTCCGGCTTCGGGAAATCGCAACCCAACAGCGGCACCACATCAGGCGCAGTGGCGCCGCCTGCGGTGATGCCGGCAAAGGTGGCGCGGGCCTTGGCGCGGGTGGCCGGTCCGTCGACCGGACCGACGACCACCAGGTGGACGTTGCGTGGCTGGTAGTACTCTGAGTAGAAGCGGTGACACTGCTCGAGGGTGGCGGTGGTGACGTCCTCCCGTGTCCCAGCCGGCGTGTGGGCGTAGGGGTGATCGGCCGCTCCGCCCCCCCAAACCGCTGCCCCAACGAGAACGAATACGACCACTAAAAATAGACTTCTGCTCACGCACACTGGCATGGATGCCCTCCGTGGCTGGGATTATAGCACCTCCCCATCTATGGTGCATCTATGGTGCCTGACGTTTTGCACGGTCACCGCCCGCGGCCGTCCCACTCCGTTGCGTATCGTCCTGCTCCTTCGGCAGCGCACGTGGGCGGGATCGACGGTCTGGCTATCCGCGGCATCCGGCCCATGGACGGTGGGGTACGCCTCTCCGTCCAGCCAGACGTGCACGAGGTCCTCTTCAGTGTACTCCGCGTCGCTCCCGGCGTCCAGGGGGGGCTCGTAGGAGTACGACAATGCTTCCACGAAGAGGATCGGCAGATCTCGCTCGATGGCGGTCATCATCGCACCGAGAGCCAGTGCCTTGCTTCCAACCGGCGAGAGCACGAGAAGGCTCCAGAGCTCGGCTTCCAGCCGGCTCGGGGGGGGGGCAGCCCACGTATGCCTCGATCGTATTGCCGTCCAGGATTTGCGCCGGCAGCTCAACTCGCGCTGGGAGCGCCGGCTTCCAGCCGGCGACTCATGCGTGGACTTCGCCCACGAGCCGGCTAGGAAGCCGGCGCTCCCAGCACGATCGAGGCCGTTGGTACGCGCTACG
>JAAEPZ010000640.1 GCA_024231955.1 bacterium
AGGGCTCCGGCTCCGCCTACGCATACCACAGCGTCCCGGGCGCCACGGATGTCTGGGTCCACTTTGCCTATCAGGGGACCGAGAACGGATCGTTTGAGTACCCCTACAACACCCTCGCCGAAGGCCTGGCCGCCGTCCCCTCCGGTGGCATCCTCACGATCAAGAAGGGTACCTCAGCAGAGACGCTGGTCATCAACCAGAACGTGACCATTACCTCCTGGGGAGGTAGGGTGACGATCGGTCAGTGACGCTGCCGGCCACGATTGTTCATGAAGAGGTGCCCCCAACAGACACTGGTCTTTGGCAACAGGCTCAGAAACATGGTTCCCTTCTCGCACGGCCCCGGGGAAAGCGGGCGCTTTGCTGATGTTTCCCTTGCAGGCGCTTCGTGGAAGCGTGTGGTTTGAGGCAGGGAAGACGGCGCGGAGCCACAGCAGCCCTCCCGGGAAACGCTCCGCATCCTGGAGAGGATGAACGATGGGCTCCGCTCTGCACGTCGGGGCGCGGTCGTATGGAGACCAACGTCCGTTCCGCGCCTCGCCCCGACGTGATGTTCCCTCCGGGCTGCTGCGGCGCCGCGCCTCCGCTCAGCCTACCTGCGCAGGTGCCTGCGTGGGCTGCGGGACTGATCAGGGCCACCGATGTCCACGGCCACCACCTGGATCCCGGCTCCGATCACGAAACCTGGGGCTGATCGATGGTTGGGTCCGGGCAGTCTACCCGTGGAGTCTCCGCCGTCAGAACCTCGCGATACTGGCAGCTACCCAGCTGCCGCCGGCGGCGCGGTTCCCTGCCGCAACGCTGACACGTTCGACCACACGCCGGGTATGCCAATGCCGCGCTGCTACCGTAACGGATACGAACGGTCACCTATTTCCTGGGCCAGCTCCAGCTCACCCAAGTGCCGTCACGGAGTGTGGGCCCTCAGGAAAGTGGCGCGAAGGTCGCTGCCTCGCATCCCGGCGAGAATGTCCGGTGCCGGTCAGGGCCGAATGACAGGACGGGCTCTTCGAGCGCGTTGAACCCAAACGAAGGCGCGGAGGTACAGCAGCCCGGAGGGAACCTCACGTCGGGGCACTGCACGGGCCGATCGGCCAAGCCCAGACGATCGCGCCCCGACGTGCAGAGCGGAGCCCATCGTTCATCCTCTCCCGGATGCGGAGCGTTTCCCGGGAGGGCTGCTGTACCTCCGCGCCGTCTCCCTGGAATCAACCCACACGCATTCCTGAAGCCCTCCTTCTCAGAACCG
>JAAEPZ010000641.1 GCA_024231955.1 bacterium
GCTGGCTCCACGAGGGTCAGATGCTGAATCGATTGCTGGATCGGCCAGAAGCGAGGGCTGCAAGGGATGATGGCCGGCACCGGCTATTGGACCTTGGCATCATCCAGCCGCTAGTCCTCTGCGACGCCGCTCCAATAGCGAGTCGAGCAGTCAGCATGAGAGTGTCTCTACTACTAAACGTGATCCACGCCATCACAGTCGCAGACTGCATAGTCAGAAGCAACGTGCCCTGTTTGGACAATGAGCGCCGATGTTTGCGCCGCCGGGCATTCCTACTTTTCAGTACCCGCAGCAGGCGAAGTTGACGCGTAGCCCGGGGGCTAAGTCAAAAACTAATGTCCCGATCCATGTGTCTCCTACCCAGCCGCCCACTGGAGGCGCCGCTAAACGACAGGCCATGGATACAGGATCGACACATTCAGCGCATGCTGGGGGTAGCCGCCGCGCTGGAGAGCCAAACCTTGGTAGGCCGCTGCGCACTGTGTTCGTGATGACCCCGCCCACGCCTACGGTGCTGGGGCATCGCCCGACTGAGCAGACACAATGCGAGTCTCGCCGAGAGATTTTGCGAGGCCAATGCGAATTGAGAGAAGATGCAGCCACGTTTGCTTCGACCGAGCCAACGATTAATGGCATGCCTATTCCGTATTTAGTCAACCCAC
>JAAEPZ010000642.1 GCA_024231955.1 bacterium
CCTACTGTCGGATGTGCGGACCCGAAAGCATGGTTTGTTTGATGGACGGGCCCAGCCAGGGTAACCTGCGGTAGTACGAGAGGAACTCGCAGGTCTCGCCTCTGGCATCTGCGGTCAGCCGAGGGGCTGGTGCCGCGACGCTACCGCGAGCCGGATTATGGCTGAACGCCTCTAAGCCAGAATCCGAACCCGAAGCTGGGCTCCTTCGCCACTACGGCGAGGTCTCCGCATACAGCAGTTTCTATCGTAAGGGCACACAGCTACACTGCAACCGCAGTGTTAGTGTCTGCCGAGAATTCGCGGGAATCAGAGGAAGTCCTGGATTCCGCCTTCTCTTCAAACCCACAGCCAGAGCGTATGTGGGACTCAGCCTGGTCTCTACGAGCCCACATACTCTGGTGACTGTACACATTGAAGGTGACCTGCCCCATCGACATGTTGAGTTTTATGGCCAGCGGCCCGGCTAAGCGCCTGATGGACTGACACGGGTGAAGTCCTTAAACTCCGGCTGAGAACTGATTTGAAGCATGGTGGACTGGGTAGCCGGCAAATCCCAGTACGACTGTGAACCGTCTACTGGCGGCAACGCCAGCCGAAGCGCCTAACGCCAGCCGAAGCGCCTGATGGACTGACACGGCTGAAGTCCTTAAACTCCGGCTGAGAAGGGATTGACGCATGGTGGACTGAGCTGGAGTTGTATTGGTATCGC
>JAAEPZ010000643.1 GCA_024231955.1 bacterium
AACAAGAAAAATCGGAGAATAAGATCTCCTTGAGAACTCGTAGCAGATCTCGCTCTCCAGTGACAGCGCCGGTTCAAGCCGTGCAGCGGGTAGCGCCGGCTGAAACTGAGCAGCGCCCGAATCGATGCACTATTATGTTGCTGAGTTGTTCAGTCAACTCGGCAACTGTAGTAAAGGAGTCTAATATGCTTTCTGTCCATTCCAGGAGACGAACGATGTCGGGGAGAAGAGGGATGAAGAAAGAAGAAGTGTTGCCGCCGCCTAAGGAAAAGAAGAAGGCATCACAGGCAGAAATCCGGGCTGATAACAAGGCCGTGGGTCAACAAGGACAAGCGTCGGCCGCCGTCATTCGCAGTAGCTACGGCTACAGCTCGGTTGCCAGTCGACGCACGAAAGCTGAGATCGCCGACGAGTTCCATGAAAGGAACAAGCTCATGCTGGATAATAAGCAGGCGATGGAGAACCGACGAATCTACCAGAAACACCACGACACCCATTCGCTCAGGCGGACTGCATGCAACAAGGTGTTTGAAAGGGGTAAATTAGTCAGTCCGGGTATCGCATACTCGGAGAGCAAGAATCGCCTAGAGAGAGCGAATCTGGGTTCGGACAGGGAGCCACCGCGCCGATCTGCGCAAGGTGAGAATTCCGATTATGACACGGATGCTGACGAGAAGATGCAGAAGGTGATGGCTATGCTGCCGCCCTTACCTGCTTCGTCGTCTATGACATTGCAGCTGCCCGCTACTGAAAGCGGAGCTGGCAAACGGGGACAGACACCACTGCCGCCGCCTAGTCAGGCAGGGTCGGCGTCATTGGGTCGACAGGGAATTCACAAAACGCCGCCACCACCTGCAGGGGGGCAGGCGATGAAATCACCGATATCACCAAGTGTTGAAAAGTTCTTTGAATCAGTCAAGGCTGTTGAACAGAAGGCTGAATGAAAGAAAACGGTAGTTGAACGCCCGGGCACGGCGCCGCCTGGAATGGCTTTGGCCGCATCAGCGATTGGAACGCCCAGTCCGGAGGAGTTAGCGCAGGTGCAGGAGGTACTGGATAGCACTGAGAGTCAAGTCCCTGCAGAGTCGCCGGCTATACGCGTAGTCACACCACCTGACCCAATAATTTCACTGCTGCCAACTTTACCACTAGTGCCACAGCCGGATCTGCTCAAAGCGGCAGCGGCCTTACCC
>JAAEPZ010000644.1 GCA_024231955.1 bacterium
CGCGGCTTGCCACCTCCCCGGAATCGCGACCACCGGGATCTCACCCCGTTCCACGCTCCCTGGCTCCAACTCCGTGACCTCGCGTGTGGGCGGCGGCGGTGGCGTCGGGGGAGCGGGATCGCCGATGAATACCATCGCCGGGATATAGCTCCCTTCAGGAAACCACGAAACCGCGTCCAGTCGGCCGGACAGCGGCGCCTCCGCGGCCACGCCAAGTCGGCCACAAACTCATTAAACTCGGCCCACAGAGCGGCTCTTGCCTCGGGGCTTTTCACATGGAGCCGCGGCCGTGGTGACTTCTTGGAAGCCTTCTTGGAGGGAGCTTTGAAGCGACCCTTGCTCAGGATCTTCTCAACTCCCAACACCGGACATCCATCGCGGTCTCGAGCCGCGCCGTCCTCGATTTCCCGAATCAGTGCCAGCTGCCTCTATGGTGCCCGACGTTTCTCAAGTCGGCGTGACCGACCGGTAGTGCTCCTGTACAACGGCAAAGGCGATCCCCGGCCCCGCCTGCCCGCCGACCTCGGAGGCTTGATCTACCTCAACTACGCCGAAACCGGAGACCGCGGTCTGGTCGATTTCCTGGCCGACGGGATGCGACGGATGGTCGACACGTCCGCAGGGGCGTACCGTTCGACGATGCTCCAGGCAGAGGATCTCGACCGGCACTTCGAGTGCGACTGGCAGAAGTGGCGGGTCGGGGACGCCTCGAACGGGTGAACGAGAGCGCCCGGGCGGCGTCCTGGAACGGATTCTGATAGACTTAACTCATGGCATTGCGTATCTACGTCAACGGCATCACCGGTTGGCGCGACGAGATCCTGGATGCTTTCGTCGCCCAGAACGCCCGTCTGGACCTCGCCGGCCCCGTGCCGCCGGTCTTCGAGACCGACGATCCGGCCCTGCCGGAGGGCGCCGTCGTTCTCTACCTTTCCGACGGCTCCCGTGCCGCGAACCCCGCGGAAGAAGCGAGCCTACGCGCCCACCTCGAGGCCAGCCGTGCCGTCATCCCGGTCGTCGACGATGTGAACGGCGTCAGGGCCAAGCTCCCCGAGTGCCTCCACGACTACAACGCCTACGCCGTTGGCACCGGTACGCGCGAGTACGGTGCCTTGATCGACGAGATCATGACCCGCCTGTGGCTGCGACGTTCCGTCCGCAAGGTCTTCCTCAGCTACAGGCGTTCCGACAGCTCGGCGGTCGCCTACCAGGTGCGTGACAAGCTGACCCGTCGGGGCTACAACGTCTTTCTCGACGAGTGCACCCTCCACCCCGGCGTCGCCGTGCAGCGTGAGATCTTCTGGTGGCTCAACGACGCCGACCTCATCTTGCTGCTCTGTTCGCCGAACCTGGGCGAGTCCGGGTGGGTGATCGACGAGATCAGCGCCGCCAACGCCACCGAGGTTCCGATCCTCGGCGTGGTATGGCCGGACTGCAAGCCGCCGTCTGGGTTCTTTCCGGACCAGGTGCATCGCCTCGACACCGACGCCTTCGTTGATCCGACGGGGAAGCCCCATGAGCAGGAGCTGACCCCCGATGCTTTCGACGAAATGCTGCGCGAGGTTGAGACCTTTCGCACCCAGGGCGTCCGCCAGCGGTTGGTCAACCTCCTGCCCTATGCCCGCGACAGCATCGCTCCGCGCTTCGCCCCCCGCGCCGCCGCGAGCCTTGGCGACCTGGAGCTCGACGATCCGTCCTCCAGAGGAAGCTTTTACCTCCGGGTACTGCCGTTCCGGGCGACGGTCGACGAGATCTACGACCTGCGTCGCGAGCTGACCGGACTCAACCCGGCGCCGCGCGAGGCTTTCATCTTCTATCCCGAGAACGATCCCAACGACCCGCGGCGAACAGCCCTCGACTGGGCCTTCGCCCCGCCGCGCCAGGACGAGGACCCGCGGCGATACCGTCTCCTGTCGTACCTGGGCGACGGCGACGCGGACCTCGGAGAGCTGGCGCCATGACGCGATCCTCCGGAGAGATGACCGTCTACGAGCCGGGCTCTCGGCCCGAACTTTTCGAGCATCCCGCGATCTTTCTCTCTGCCAGCGTGCCGTACCTCAGGGAACCGGAGGACGTACAGCCGGGTTTCACGGTCGAGGACAACCGGTGGTTGGTGGCAAGTGCCAAGCCGCAACGCATCCGCGAAGCTATTTCGCATCTCTGCCGCTTCGCTTTCCGCCGCAACGTCGACCTGGTTTTCGGTGGCCATCCGGCGATCACGCCCATGGTGCTCGAGAGCGCTCGCCGATTCGGCGGCGAGGAGCGCAAACGCGTTGTCGTCTTTCAGTCGTTGTTCTTTCAGGAGAAGATCCCGAGGGAGACGTTTGAGCTCGCCCGCTGGGAGCTGGGGACTCCCCTGTGGACCGCTCCGCGGGAGAACGACCGTTGGCAGAGTCTGACCTGGATGCGCGAGGCCATGATCGCCTCGCCGAACCTCATCTCCGCGATCTTCATCGGCGGCATGGAGGGCCTCTTCGAGGAGGCCGAGATCTTCCGGCGTGAGAAGGCAACACGACCCTGCTTCGCCGTCGGCTCAACCGGTGGCGCTGCGGCGGAGCTCCTCGCCTGCGACGGCTTTTACCAGGAGGCTGCTGGCCTCGATACCCTCGGAGAAACGCTCTCCTATCCCCTCGTCATGCGGCGCATTTTCCATGACCTGGAACCCTTCTGACCGAGAGATTCCTTATCCCGACTACGCCTAACTAACCTGGCCGTGGCGCCATCGCCAACTCCGACGAAAGTTTCCTCACCCCGTTCCTGCCGCGCGTTGCGCTGGCCAATCCTGCAATATGCCAGCGGCGAACCTCCTCTGTCTCATCCAATCTCACTGGCTCTGGCCCATATTGTGTCCCAGTGCTGCCCAAAGGATTCAGCGACCCCCTTCCGCGAGGCTGGTATTCTGAATACTACATTATTGCGACTCTGATGATTAACCGACACGGCAGCAGAGAAGACATGATCATCAACAAAAAATGTGATCTGCGTTGGGAACTCGCTGTACGTCTTGATCCCCACGTTTTTTGGCCACGCGTTTCTCAGCTTATCCTTAAGCTTATCGAGGCTTTCATGCATCTCGTGCCTGAATCGGGAAATCTCCTTCCCAATGAGCCTTCCACGCGCATTCACGAACTCGCTATCAGGATTGAGCGTAAGTATCTCCACGCGGAGGTCTTTATGCTCTCGCAGGGCGTCCGCGATATCTTCAACATAACCAATGAGACCCTCCAAGTTCGTGGTTAGGATTTTGATTGATCTTTTAGCGTTTCCGAAAACCGCAGAGAGGTTGGCTGCCTCTCTTGTTGCATAGGCAACGCAGGGATACTCGAGCTCAGTTACGCCCGTCTCGAGCTTCTCATATAGTGGGCGAAAAGCACCGTACAAAGGTCTGACCAAGTCTTCTCGATAGATTTCCTCCGTACGGAGCCAACCGGCATCGGGGAAGTCAGCGCGCCCGCGCAGAGGTATCGCCGCGAGGAGATAAGTGTGAACCACCCCGGCATCCGAGGCAAATGGTTTGATGCGATCCTTTTCCCTAAGGAAAAACTCCGGCTGCTGGAGAATGACGCTATCCGCCTGGATATGCCTCTCCAATTCGCTCCAATTCGGATCGGCCTTCAATCGGTCGATCCTGACTGTGTGCATCAACTTCCCACTAAGATCAATGATTCTCAACTGCCTTTCGGCGGCCGTCCTTTCCCCTGTGCCTTTCTCCTCGGCCGCGAGTTGGCCATCCCCTACTCGGCGCTGAATCGGTATAAGAAACTTATCGTGAGCAAGGGCGTAGCCACATTCAAGGGCCACATTGAGATTCTCGTATGTATAGTCAACGACGCAGAAGTTGCTAATATCAACCTTGCGCAGCACATTATCGAGCAGATCGGCTGAGCGTCCTGCGCCAATGTCGGCGCGCTCGAGCTTGATCGGCTTCCACTTGCGCACGGCTCGATTCTCATAGTTTTGAAAAAAGGCATCGTTGATGGCAAAGACTAGAAGCTGAAATAGTCTATCCTGTGTTTCCCTCGAAGCCTTCTTATCGTCCGAGCGGTGACCAAACGGCATCATGACGAATCCTCTCAGGTAGTCATCGCTCGCATTCCTACTGGATGCGCCTCTACCCGTATCTGATGGACGTGCGGTTTCCTTCTCGTTTCGAGTTTCGTGACGCTTGTCGTCAGAATCGCGAACAGTATCGTCGATCCCATCTGCTTTTCTTCGCTTGGTGGGCATATCCGTGACCTCATGTTTGTGGTTGCATCTGCCTTCGCATCGTGTCTCTTGGCATTGGTAAGTTGATCGATTGTCCGGAGCGTGTTGGGATCTGCAAATTCTGTTACCGGCAAGGGTACCAGCAACATAGCAGCCCCCGGACGCATACTGCACCATCAGACAAGTCCCCGCGGATCGCCGGATCGGCCCCGCGGCAGACTTGATGGTCGAGGTGGCGAACGGGACCTCGGACCAGCACCACCCGTATGGCCAGACACAAGATCAGCTCCCGGATCCAGGGCCGGAGAGGGCAAGTGTGGCTCTGGGCGAACCTGCATCCGCCTCACCCGCTCTTTGAATACCGCGTTGATCAGCATAGCAGTGCGATTTTATCACCTCATCGACGGCCGAGGCAAGGAGAACGGACGAGAAAATCCGGAAATCCGTGGTCGAGGCGACGGTCGTCGTCGCCGACGACCAGACCGTGACCGCGACCCGGCGCATGGTGGCGCTGCCGCCGTTTCTGCTCGGGCTCAAGGTGCCGCGCTACTTCGATCGCCGGACGGCGAAGCGGCCCGAGGTGCTGGTGCCGGAGGTGATCGTCGTCGA
>JAAEPZ010000645.1 GCA_024231955.1 bacterium
CCGTAGTCCCCCGTGGTCCACCGGGTCTGGGCCCCGAAGGTGGCCGTGATCGACGCCGGACGCGCCAGCCCGTTCGGGTCGGTGGCCTGCGTCACCGTGATCCCGTTGGTGTGCGCGATCTGGTGCACCAGGCCGTTGTCGTGGTAGCTGATCGCCGAGGCGTAGCCCGCCACCGCGGTCAGGTAGCCGCGGGTGTAGGTGTTTGTGACCGCCCGCCACCCACCGCCGGTGTCGTTGTAGCACTTGGCGAAACCCACCGTGCAGCGCGGGTATCGGACCCGGTCCACGCCGCCCATGTCGTCGTAGGTCCACGACTGGGTGAACTCCTCGGCGGCTAGGTCTTCGGCGCTGCCCTCGGCGTAGAGGATGAGATCCAGGACCCGCTTCGAGACCCGCCCCCCCTTGCCGCCGTAGGTGTAGGTCTCCCGGATCCGGGCCTCGTACTCGGTCGGGGATCCCCGAAATACGCCTTGGACCCTACCGGCCCAGGCCGCGCCGTTCCTTCCACACACCGAAACGGTACGACCTCCCCGGTTCGGAAGGCTGGCCTCAGGAAGGGATCTGTAACTTTGGCGGTCGCACTTAATTGCCAAGTCGATCCCTTCCCTGCCATGTCCCATTCAAGTCGTCTAAGGCCTTCCAGTAGTGGGGGAAGTGGACGGAGAAATGTACGAGTCGTCCTGTCTTGAGGTCGTACTTCGCATGAAAATGGCAGATCCCTCCATCCATCGTCGTTACAAACTCACTTCGCCAGTCCTCGTGCTGCTTCTTATCGCAGAACCCGTTGAGGTAGAGAATTCGAGACCCGCTTTCCGTGCCGCCAACGTACTGGACATAGTAAGTTCGTAGATCGCGACGGAGCTCGCGCGCCTTCCGGACGGTCTGAGATGCCAGGAATTCACGCGCCCGGTTGTTGGCTTGCTCGATGTCGTTTGGAGCCGGTGTCCAGTAAGGCCCCGAGGGAGGAAAGACCCAGGGTTCTGCGGCTGCGAGGCGTTGACTATCCTCTTTTGAGAAAACAACGCGATGGGCTTCTGGAGGGAAACCGAACTCCCCACAGCTGCCGACCAGCGCTAAAGAGGCTGCCAGCATGAATATCAAGAGTCCTCTTATTGCTCCACGGCAAACCATTATACTATCACCGGGCACTGTACATACTCCATTGTCAACGACTAAGAAGCGGCCCCAACAAGGCTTGCCTGTGCCGATCTGTTTGCCGTAATTGTTCTCGAGGATACCGCTCTGCCGGCTTGTGAGGTCGCTTGCCAGGAGATTCAGTTTCGGCGCCTTATTGCCACGCCATCGACCATCGCCAAACACCACGCCCCGGATGGTGCCGCAACTGGGCCATATTCCTGATCCGCAGCTCAATGCCATAGCAGCACGTCTCAATGGCCTGAGCCGGGCTGGTAGTAGCGATCGGTGAGTGCTTCCGGCTTTCTTCTGTTGCCTCATATTGATCCACCCTTCCTTCACATTCCAGTCCCAATCCTGCGAAACCAGTCAAGTTGATACCTCTTGAGCTCGTATGCTGACGGCTGTTGCTGCGCAGTATCCATTGCATCGGTCGAAGACGAGTTATCCAACCAGCTCCGATGAAAGACAAAGCCTAGTGAATGCCCCCATTCGTGAACAGGAGTCCCTGGATATTTTGGGCCGCCGAACAGGAAGTTGCGCCAGCTCGGAAGCATTTCTACTGGCCTCATTACGCCGTGTGTAACGCCACCCTTTAGAGTGTTCGTCATCTTGGTTGCGACACCGCCAACGAACAGTGGTCCCTCGCTGGTAATCTCGGACGAATCTGCGGAATTTGCGAGCTCTATCTGATCATAATTCAGTGATGAAAACACCCCTCCTTCTTCCGACATTTCTGCTACGACATTCATGTTTACCGTGATTTCACTACCGCCTTCCGTGGTGTATGTGCCGCTCCAGCCGGTCTCGATAGCGTCCACGACATAGTCAACGGCCTCTTGTGTC
>JAAEPZ010000646.1 GCA_024231955.1 bacterium
AGACCCCTCCTGGAAGTAGATACGGGAGACAAACTCAGGAACCGCGGGATCACTAACATTCAGAATCATCAATCCATCGCCCATGCCGCAGTAAACCAGAGTATCCCGCACTTCGAGGTCAACTATGGCATCGTCATATGGCCCGGCAGCCGTAGCCAGGCCACGGCCCGCCCGATCTGGCTGGGAACCGGCTTCATTTTGCTGGAAAGGAGGAAAGATTTGATTCGGCGCCTGGCCCTGGACGGCAGAGCCGCCAAGAACCAACATGCACGCCACGGCCAGTCTTGCCAGGAAAGTAAACATAACCCACCTCTTATACTCAACCGCCGGTGCATTCGACATATGGAAAGCCCCCGGCTTCCAATCTACAATAAAGTCGAAACCCCCGTGGTTTTGACCTACAGATTATTTCAGCAACAGCATCTTCCTCGTCTCGGAGAAGTCGTCTGTCTGCAACTTGTACAAATACACGCCCGAGGACTGGTCGCCCATATTGAGCTCTATCGTGTGGCTCCCGGCGGGCCGGATCTGAACCTGTCGAGAAATCTCCTGTCCAAGCAGGTTGTAGACCGACAGGACGATCTCAGAACGCCTGGGGAGATCAAACCGAATAGTCGTGGTCGGATTGAACGGATTCGGGTAGTTCTGGTGCAGGGCGAACGAAGTCGGCAGAGCGTCGGGATCGTCATCATCGACATCGGTGGGAAGGCTGTCCGGGGTGTAGTGGCTCACCAGCGTCGGCTCGGCCGGGTTGGAGATATCGAGGATAATCAGGTCGCCGGGACTCGGGTCGCCCGGCTCCGGCACGGAAGGATAGCACTTGTACCCTTCCGTATCATCCGTCACATACGGTCCGATATCGGCCAGAAACAGCAGATCCCCTTGAACCGCCAGGCGCCCGGCAAATGACATGACACTATTATCCCAATCCGAGGGTGTCTGGTAAGAGCCTATTCTGTCGGGGGCGGTGGGGTCAGAGATATCAAAAGCCTGCACGCCGCAGGAGCCGTTA
>JAAEPZ010000647.1 GCA_024231955.1 bacterium
ATACTCCTTCTTCCAGAAAACCCCTTACTCGTTGCCTCCCGGCCTATCTTGACGAGTGTGAAGGAGGGACCGATTCGCGGGACGTTGGTCGTGGGGCGCTACCTGGACGATGCCGAACTCGAACGTTTGTCAGAGAACGCGCACTTGTCCCTCGCTCTACGCCGCTACGACGATGCCCAGATGCCCTCCGATTTTCGGACGGCGCGCTCGTTCTTCCTGGATGCGGATTCGGATGCAGAAAGAGCGTCGTTTTTTGTTCGGGGTGCTGGGTATCGAGTCTATCGCCGGATACGGCCTGCTGGAGAACATCTATGGGGAGGCGTGTCTCATCCTGAGAGCGGATACGCCCAGGGAAATCTACAACCAGGGTCGGAGCAGCGCGCTTTATTTCATTTCGGCGCTCGTGGTGGTCAGCCTGGTATTTGGTATGATGACGCTGCTGCTTCTCAAAGTCGTGATCATCTCCCGGTTGACGCGACTCGACGCCGACGTGAGCCGCATCGGCGTGAGCGGTGATCCTTCGGCGCGCGTGTCGGTGGTGGGCAGAGATGAATTATCGAGCCTCGGCGGGACGATCAGCGAGATGCTGG
>JAAEPZ010000648.1 GCA_024231955.1 bacterium
CCACCAGTGGCGGAATCTCCGACCCGGAAATCCGTACGAATATCGACCGATGTCGACGGGAATTCGTAAAGGAGGCGAAAAACCCCGGTTACCCGTGCTCATGAGTGAAAGATCGCGCCGGGAAATATCGCTGGAAGATCCCACCTGTGGCAGGGGATTGGGAGGAGAGTAAGAGCAGGCAAGATCCCGCACCAGCGGCGTGATCCCCGTGCGGCGTCCAGGTGCTGGCACGGGGCTGATTTTGCGAACAGCACCAAAACGGGTTTTTCCGCCTGCTTTACGAATTTCCGTCGCCATTCGTGCGGATTTCCGGGTCGGAGATCCCACCACTGGTGGGGGATTTTGCGTGCTGTCGCTGCCCTCCAAATCCCCCGCCACAGGTGGGATCTCCGGCGGAACCGACCGTCATGTAATTTCGAGCCCGGCCGTCTCGCGCGGCAGGCCTAGTGTATTATGTATGATGCACACACTACCACGAATTCGTCATTTTAACATCGAAATCGGGCTCAAATCGAAAGAGGCGATCTAAAGTCGAAGACTTAAGATCGCGCCCCCCTTTTCTACTAGAGCTCCTCGCGCTCTACAAGGAAGGTGGCCGGCGTTTGGCGCTGCGAGGCCGCGTTTTCCGGGTACAGCGGTGTGAGGAAATTCGTACCGTGTGCTGTTTTCATGCGTTTTTGTGTTCAGATAGCGCCTTTTTCGGTACGAAATCGGGATCGCAGCGAGAGTCGGGTTCCAGTTCCTGAAACTAGACGAAGAGTTAGCCACGGAATGTGCCCTCAGAAAACGGATTGCTGCCTTCGTTTGCTCGCATTGATCGAAACACTAACCCCGGCGCCCGTAACATACATAGTCTCGCTAGGCCTGCCGCGCGAGACGGCGGGGCTCGGAATTACCTCTCCAGGCGACGGCGAGGGAGATCACACCACAGGTGGGGGATTGGGAGGCGAGTGACAGCAAGCGAGATCCCCCACCAGTGGCGGAATCTCCGACCCGGAAATCCGTACGAATATCGACGAATGCCGACGGAAATTCGTAAAGGAGGCGAAAAACCCCGGTTACCCGTGCTCATGAGTGAAAGATCGCGCCGGGAAATATCGGTGGAAGATCCCACCTGTGGCAGGGGATTGGGAGGAGAGTAAGAGCAGGCAAGATCCCGCACCAGCGGCGTGATCCCCGTGCGGCGTCCAGGTGCTGGCACGGGGCTGATTTTGCGAACAGCACCAAAACGGGTTTTTCCG